>CAWKJY010000001.1:0-17150 GCA_963849985.1 uncultured Prolixibacteraceae bacterium
AATTCAGGATTTGGCGGACGGTCTTGTGCCTTAAGAGTTACTACCAGTAACAGTGCGCACATTAACCCGGACAATTGTTTCATTTTAATTTAGGTATTTTTATGGTTGCAATTTAATATTTCTGGTTAAGATATTCTACTTCGTCATCTGCTTTAAAGCTATAGTTTTTGTCATTGTTAACAGGAACACATCGTTTTCGTGAAGATCAAGATCTTTAAGAAAAGGTTTTCTTTTTTTTATTTCCAATTTTTCACCGTAAACGGGAGAGCCGTCATTCAGTTTTTTAATTCGCTGAACCTAATCTATTGTTTAATTGGGTTATAGCTGAAATTTTTAAATTTTACAGTTCCCTGTCCAATAGAACAAAGTCCTATTCTTAGGCTCAGGAATCCACCAAGCACGTTATGATTCATGGAAGAAACCTCCATGGAGTTCTCAATCTTTTTCCAGTTAACGCCATCGAGACTATAATACATATCAATTGTATTATTGATATTTTTAATGCGCAGAAATACATGATTTTTAATCACGTCGCTTTCGGTAACAAATTGCCATCCCCTTAGATTAGCCAATATATTTTTGTTATCGGCTAGTATTCCGGAATAGAAATCATTGTTATAAAACAGAACCAACCCGCCCATCGCGTTATCATCAATATTCATTTCTACATCTACTGTATATGAATGATTTGAAGGGATACAAAGTAACGGTGAACAATTACCAACTGAATCTCCTTTTGCTTTAATTTCCAGGGAATTGTCGGCAACTTTAAAACGATTGACATCATATTCTCCAAAGAATTTCCAATGTGGCTTTAACCATGTTCCACTAAAATCATCACTTAACGAAAAAGTTGAAGTTCCTGTTTTGATAGAAGGCCTTTTTATTGGCTGATCTGTTCTAATATTATCAGGAGTTTTAAACCATCCGTCGTCGGTCCATTCAACAGGTTGAAGAAGCGTTTGACGCCCCATATTATAAAAGCCATTTTCGTAACCATGGAAAATCATCCACCAATCTCCGTTTGCATCTTCAAATAAAGTACCGTGCCCTTTCGACCACCATCTTTCAGAATTATTCTGGGTTCTTTCGATCGGGTTATATGGAGAGTTTTCCCAAGGGCCAAATACTGATTTTGATCTTGCGGAAACAATCATGTGCCCGGTGGCTGGTCCTGCTGTTCCTCCCTCAGCCACTGTTAAATAATAATAATCACCACGTTTGGTTATCTTTGGGCCTTCCAGACAAAAACATTCAACCGACCATTCACGCGGTATTGGCCAGCCATCGTAAACATGTTTTGTTTCGCCAATTACGGAAAGACCGTCATCGGACAAAGGAACATAGCCTCCATTAGCTGAATATAAATAACGTTTCCCGTTCTCATCAACAGCATGACCTGGATCGATGTTATTAATTTTCAGATCGATTGGATCGCTCCACGGACCATTAATTGAATTGGCTACGATAACATAAATTTCATTATCTGCCGGGAAATAGATGTAGTATTTATCTTTATATTTTACCAGATCAGGGGCCCAAACCGAACCCAAATATTTATGCAAGGCGTTAGTTACAGGAGACCAGTTAATCAAATCTTTTGATTGCCAGATTAAAAGGCCGGGATAATACTCAAATGAGGAGTGGACCATGTAATAATTATCGCCATCGCGTATGATACTCGGATCGGGATAATCACCGGCAAAAATTGGATTCATGAAGAAACCTTCACCCTTTTCATTTTTTTGGATTTGATATTGAGCTTTTACCAACAAAGTTGATGTCAGAAAAGACATAATAATTAAAATTTTGATCATATTATATTGATTTATTATCATTTAAAAAAACACAACTTATTTACAAATTAGGGCATCAACAGCCACTTTTCCCGAGCCGCGATTTATTATTTTAATCGTATGACTGCCTGAACCAAGATCATTTAACTCACTTACAACCTGCTGTGGTTTGCGTTTCCCTGTGGTTGAAAGATCAACGGTAGCAAGCGATTTATTGTCAATCTGAATTTCGATTTTGCCGGCTCCTTCTTCTTTTGGTGCAATAACGGAAACTTTATTTCCGGTAAAGGAGCAAGTCCAAACATCGCCGGGAGTCTCACTAATCGTCAGATCATTGTTATAATCGCCTGATTGCAAATTGCAAATGCGAGTCCAATCGGCTGCTGAAACGCCCGGATCATCGTCGTTGAACCACCCTTTATCGTGTGTAATACGCAGGACACGACTTCCTTTTGCCAATGATTGATTTTCGATATTTTTTAATGGCTGCGCAACGCCATCAGGTGTAATTGTCAACCCATTTTCATCCTGAATGAAATTCATTGTTACATCAGAACCAAGCATTTCAACATTGGTTACTTTGCCCAAAGTACTGCCATCGGTATGAAGGGCATTAATGGTAATTGTACTGTCTTTCCAATTTAAAACAGTTGCATAAACGTTGCCGTTGTTACGGGTAAACCGGATGTTATTTTCAGTACACAACTCAAACGGACGGGATCCGTAAACAGCTTCCCCGTTTATCTTCAGCCAGGCGCCAATATCTTTGGCAATTCGGATCACTTCCGGATCAAGATCGCCGCGGCCATGTTGGGTAAGGTTAAGCAACATCGTACCATTCCGTGAAACATTCTCCATTAACAATTCAACCAGTTCTTTGGCATCCATGTATTTCTGCTCGGTTAAGTAATGCCATTCGGCAATACTGGTTTCGGTTTGAAACGGATAAGCCATGATCTCGGGTTCAATGATTTTTTCGGTACTCTTAACAAGGGCGCGATCAGCAAATGGTAAAAGCTCAGGGCTGTTTTGAAAGCTGTTGTAACGCCCGCCTACACCTTTCAGGTTAACAACAACATCCATTTTTCCCTGGTTCCACTTTAGTGATTTATTATAATAATTTGCAATTAATTGTGGTGCCAGAAAACCCAATCCCATATGTACGCCTATATCTACTTGCGAATCGCCGGCATGTTCATCAAAATAAATCATGTCCGGATGATATTTTGTTATGGCATCGTCAACCCGCCACATAAACTGGTTGGCAAATGGTGAGAGCAACGGATCGTTTCCGGGAAGAGAACGCGGCCCGCGTTTCATGGTGTGCGCCGGACCGTAAAGATCTACCGGATCCATGCCTTCCCACCATTTTCCTTTTCCATCCAGAATTGTCTGAAGTGCATCGTAAGGCACACCTTTCATCGGGCCATTTTTGTCGCTGGTGTAACGAACAGGCATAAACTGCCCCCATGTACGTCCGGGCGTGTTGTGAAACCCAATTCCAAAACGTAACCCATGTTCACGAGCAACTTTTTCCCAGGTTCCAACAATGTCCTGCTTGGGGCCAACATTTACTGAATTCCAGGGCTGGTATTCCGAATCCCAGCAATCAAAATTATCGTGGTGAACACCCATCGCAACAAAATAGCGGGCGCCCATTTCAACATACAAATTCATCAATTCCTCAGGATTCCATTTATCGATCACCCAGTTTTCGCAAATATCTTTATAACCATATTCAGATGGATAACCGAAATTTTCAACATGATATTTGTATTGTTTACTACCTTCCATATACATGCCCCGCGCATACCAATCGCCCTGTTCAGGCATTGATTGGGGATCCCAATGCGACCATGCCCCAAACTTTGCTTCGCGCCACCAGGCAGGCACTTTGTAAACTTTACTGATCTCCTTCCAATCGGAAGTATAAGGGCCGGAAGCAACCGGTAACGGCGACAAGTTCCAAATATCGGGGGGTAATCCTAAATCTCCTTTACCAACAATTATCTGATCAATGTTTATTTCTACGTCGTTGGAGTCTAAAGTAACAGTCAGCGTTGAATGAGAGGGAATTGTAATGTCGATTATCGAATATAGAAACGAACCAATTAGAGCACCTGATGAATGAATATTCACTCTGTGTGCAGGTTGATCGTTAACGTTAACGCTAATTGTGCCAACTTTTACTGAAGCATAGCGAATCGCCAGTTTGTTTACCATTGGGAGTTCCGAAAACCTGATTCCATCGCCCGGTTTTGTCAAACTTACCAGATAACCTTCTGAAGCATCATTATCTGATACTTTAGTTGCACTTCCGATTGGTTTAGCTGATTCGGCCTCGATTATTTGCTTTTTAGCATTACCGTCCTGAATTTTTGATGAAACCCGCTGGGCAAATACATAATTAGAACAGACCAAACTTGCACCTATTAATATATAGAAAGTAAGTTTTTTCATATTTTACTGAATTATTGTGAGTTGTTGTATTTGACTAATCTAATTTTTAAAATTCAACAATCTGTTCAGTCCACGTCGGACCTTTTAAATAAAACATTCCATCCTTATAAGTTACAGGTTCAATTCCCATTTGCGGAGTCTTTTCCCAATCCTGAAGCTCAGAACAATACGGATATGGACGTTTTTCATATCCCATGTAATGACAGGAACTCCACAATTTCCCGTCAGGTCCAATGAATAAAGAATTATGCCCTGTTTCGCAATACGGATCTTCGGTATCCTGAAATTTTAAATCTGCATACCCGCCTTCAATGGCAAGTTCCGGACGATATCCCTTTTTTCGGGTGCCGAAAATTGGTTTAGGTGATGCCAGTTCCCACGGACCAAGCGGCGATTTTGATTTCAAAAGTCCAACTTCGTAGCCGCGTGTCCATGTAGAAAAAAACATAAAATATGTTCCATCCTTTTTTATTACAAATGGACCTTCGATGCCGCCAACCATCCATTCGGGCCAACCAGGTTGTTTCTTGTCTAAAAACTTTTCAATAGGGGTGGTCAGCTTTCCACTTTTCAAATCGATTTTTGCCTGAAACAGACCATTTCCACTGCAATAGAGATAGGTTTGTCCATCTTCATCTTCGAATAAAGTTGCATCGTTGTTGTACTGAGGAGTTAAAGGGCCATTTACAAGTTTATAAGGACCAGTTACCTTATCGGATGAAAATAGCCAGATGCTGTGCGTGTCCATGCCTTTTGGATCTTCTTTGGTAACTTTTCCACTATTTACGGTAAGCCAGTATTTACCTTGAATGAAATGAATTTCTGGTGCCCAGAACCTACCATTATAAGGGCAGTCAGCTGGTAATTTGCTTGCATCGATGAGCCATGAATGTTGTTTCCAGTGAATCAAATCATCGGATACCAATAAACGAACACCAGGATTTGGACCAGTCCAAACTGGCAGTGAAGTTCCTGTGCAATACCATTTTTCACCAACTTTTATAATGCAATGATCGCGCATAGAGATAGCAGTATCTCTTGTAATGGGATTTGTATATCTGAACTCGTGTGTTTTGCCTTCTGGAATTTTACTATCGCTATTCTGTTGGCCGGAACATGCCGATATTATTCCAAGAAGACTAACAAATAAGAGTGTTTCTATTTTTTTCATCTGTTTAAAATTAGAACCAAGACACAAGTATCAAGACGCAAGACTAAGAATTTTAACCATTCTTATTTGTGCTTAAAATCTTTTATCATGGTTGTTTCTTTTTAGTTCTTTTGATTTTATGGATTATCTATTATATGGACTTTCCTTCATTTTTAAATAGGCGCGTTCGTAACCTCCATTATCCACAACTACTTTATATATTACCATACCCGGATCAAGTGGAAGTATTGTTAATTCGTAGGTGCCGTCTTCACTTTCCGGCAAAGTAAGTATTGTTGAATTTTCAATCATTCGGGCAGCACCTGCAGGATACATTTTTGAATAGTTATTTGCCCAGTTTAAGTCTTTGTTAATGTTCCATACTTTTTCTTTTCCGCCTTTAAATGATGCCGCAACGTTATGTCCTCCATTTTTAAATGGAAGTGTGCTATCAAAGAAGACCCAAACTTTTATGCTGTCGGATTGAGGTTTCATTTGCATTTTGTATGTAATGCCAGCATCTTCTGTTTTTTCGGTGTAAGGCATTAATGCAATTCCGGATAGCGTTCGTCCCAAATCAGGTATGACTGTCCATTTTGTTTTTTCGGTTGCTTTGGTTTGGAAATAGTGTTCCCCTTCCATTACCACAACGCCATTTTTTTCATTGAAAACATAACCTCCGTCTTTTGCTTCTTCGGGAGTAACACGTGTTACTTTTGGCATTACATTACCTCCGCGTGGCTCGTCCCACGATCTGTATCCTATGTGCGTCTGATCCATAATGTGGTTCCATTTCCCGCCCGATACATTCAAATTATAATCTTTGGTAAATTCAGCATCCAATGCAAAGCACTGCTCAACAAGGTCTGCCCAATAGTTGGCTTTCAGGTCTTTTTCGGCAGCCAGTTTTTTGTTCATCGCCAGCGAATAATACATGTCGTAAAGATTGGCCATGGCACGCACCGGATGCAACACCAACTGCATATAAGTATCTCGGTAATTAACAGGCAACTTATAATACTGACGCATGGCACGGGTTTCGAGCGCCAGATAAGCATCTTTTACCTGAAGGAACTCGCCACTTTCCAGATTGTATGTTCTTTGATCGAGCATTTCAGCCGTAACACGGCTTGCATATTTACAATGCAGGCTCAGAATTTCGGCTGCTTCTTTGGCTTCATTTTCGCCAAATTTATCTTTACAAAAATTTATTGCATAGTCATCCAAATTATCAGCATTGTAAGCGGTAGGATCCCATGCCATGTGAAGAAAGAAATCCATTGGATATTCATTAGGCTTTAAGTCGCCCACATTTAATATCCATACTTTATCAACTCCGTAACTGTATGTTAATTGCAACTGTTCCCACATGTGTGGAATCTGCGTCATATTAAGCCATTGATAAGCTCTGGGAGCGCCATGCAAATCAACATGATAATAAATTCCGTATCCCCCGGGATGAGGTTTTTCGCCCAATTCAGGAAGTCTGCGAATATCGCCCCAGTTATCGTCACAAAAGAGGATGGTCATATCATCGGGTATTTTTATTCCCTGATCGTAATAGTCCAAAACTTCGCTATATAATGCCCATATTTGTGGCGTTTCTTTTGCCGGTTTACCAGTCACTTTTTCAATGATATTCCGCTGGTCAGCAAATATCTTTTCCAATAACCTGAAATTCTCTTCAGCACTTCCGGCATCTGTCATTGGCAGGTCGCCGTCGCCGCGCATGGCCATTGTTATTACCTGTTCATAGTTCTTATTTCGTTCAAGCCCGTCTTCCCAGAATTTCTTCAACCCTTCGGCGTTTGCTTTGTAATTCCATTCTCCATTTCCATACTCTTTACTGTGATTGGTCCACTCTTTTTGTGCACGCATCATGGGTTCGTGGTGGGATGTCCCCATTACAATCCCGTATTCATCGGCCAGGCGTGGATTTTCAGGATCATCTTCGTTAAAAGCGTTACCCCACATGGCAGGCCAAAGGTAATTTGCCCTCAATCGAAGAAGTAATTCAAACATGTGCGTATACATTTTACTGTTTACGCCACCAAATTTTTCGTTCGTCCATCCTGTAAAACAGGGTGCTTCATCATTTATGAAAATGCCACGGTACTTTACTTTAGGCTCGCCGGAAGCATAAATCCCCGATTTGACATAAGCTGAAACACGTTTTTTTGCAGGAACATCAGCCCACCAATACCAAGGAGAAACACCCAATTGTTTTGATAATTCATAAATCCCGTATATGGTTCCGCGCTTATCGCTACCAACGATTACAAGACTTTTTTTAATATTTTTTGATGGATTGGATATGGTTGCGATTACAAAGCTTTCCCATTTACCTTCAAGGTCTTTTACATCCAGTTTTTTCGAGGAAACCAGTTTGTCAATTTGCTTGCTTTTACCCAGTGTACCTACGATTATCTCAAAATCCGCTGATTCTTTATCGGTAATAAATGTTGGCTTTTTTCCTGTAACACTGTCAATATCGTTCTGTAAATCATGTATGGCGCGAATTACACCAGGATAATCGGCATTATCGTAAGTGATTACTGAAGCTGATCCGTTAACAGAAACTACGGGAAAGTCCTCTTCAGCTATAGGTGTATTAATTACAATATCTGTAGGAAGCGGTTTATTTGTTTGTGCATTTGAAATAAAAGAAAAAGAGATAAGCATCAGAAAAATCTGATTTAATTTCCAGAAATTCCCCAGCCATCTATTTCTGTTTAAAGCTATTTCTAAGGTTTTAATCATAATAACATTTTCATTTATTTAATCTCTACAAATTCCGGCTCGTATGGTTGGAATTGCATAATTACCTGAATAATCTATATCAAAAAGGATGGTGCGATTTTCCTTCAAGTAATAGCCCATATTTTTTTTACTCGAAATTAGATTTCCACCAGTCGAAGTTAAATAAATCCTTATCACCCCTGAATACAAAAAATAAATCGTGAACACCAGTGATGTTTTTGACAGGTGTTGTAATTGTTCTCCAGATTTCACCTTCACCTGAAGTATTTACATCGACTGTTCCAATTATTGGTCCGTCAATTTTGTCAGTATGGATTTCAATTTTTCCACCATATAAAGGTGCGACACTTACATCGATAGATGTTGCCCCTTTTGAAAAATCGGCTCCTTTAACCTGTATGTAATCACCATTGTTAATACTGGTTACAAAAATGCGGTCGGCGACTTTTTTGCCTTTATTCCAGGAAACATTTCGTTCCCATTCAGTTACTTTATCTGTTTTTAGTCCCTCACTCCAGGTCATGGTTTCTGCCTGATTTTGTAAATAAGGATTCAAAACACCTACTTGCTCGATTGCTGTTTCTGCCCACCACGGTAGTTTTACAATCGACCCATCTGCATTGTAAGTCATTTTTGTAACACATATCGAACGTCTTTCATAATGTTTTGAATAAGTTTGAGCATTAATAGAATAGTTAAAACCAAATAAATATGAATTCCCCTCAAAGTCAACAATTCCCGGATGGTTTCCGGATGACCTTTCGTCGGGATCCATGATGGTACCCATACACTTCCAAGGGCCGGTCGGGCTATCGCTCATTGCATAACCTATTCCTTCAGGGCAGCAGCGCGATGCCCAGGCAAGGTAATAATGCTTGTTTTCTTTCCACAACCAGGGACCCTCGGTATATGCGGCTTCAGGAGGAGTTCCTTCAAAATCGATAGAAGCAACCTGAATATCACTTGCAAGAGAAATCATGTCATTATTCAACTTCGCAAAGTAACAAGGTCCGTTGCCTCCCCAATAAATGTATGCCTGCCCGTCATCGTCAACAAACACGGTTGGATCGTAATCGCCCGAGTTTGACCTGGAAATCAAAGGTTTTCCAATTGCGTCAACAAACGGCCCGTATGGACTGTTGGATACTGCCACTCCGATAGCCATCTTGCCCTGGTAAATTGTAGGGCAGTATAAGAAAAATTTATCGTCACGGACAACACACTGTGGCGCCCATGCACTGTGACCGTCGGCCCATTTAAATGTTTTGTTGGGATCCTTAACACCGGCGATTATCCCGTGGTCGGTCCAGTTCACCATATCGGTAGATGAATAAAGCAACCAGTTGAACATTTCAAAACCAAGTGCATAGTCTTCATCGTGGCTGGTATAAAGAAACACGGTATCATGATAAACCAATGGAGCAGGGTCGGCAGTGAATTTCGTTTGGATAATTGGCCGCTGTGCCATACTACTAAATGCAGTTGCTACAATTGACATTAATAAAATTATTCTTTTCATTTTTTATATTAATTTAAATTAATTGACTAAAAATTTCCATCAATCAAAGTTGAATAAATCGCCCTCACCACCTTTAAACACAAGGTAAACATCATGAATACTTTTTACCTTATGCTCTTCACATGATTGAACTGCCATTTAGTTTCCATCCTCCCATACTACGGTTTTCCATCTTCCAATAATTTAATAAAAGCATTTAATGCACCCCAGTGATAAAATTTATCGCTATTTCTAACATCATCGCCAGCTCCGGTAACAGCGTTATTATTTTCATAAACGTGATGTTCCCCATTCCACGATTTTAAAATTAATTTACTTGATTTTTCAACCAGGTCTTTTCTGGCATCAGGCACATTATAGTTCCTCATACCACAATAAACTAAAAAATTCATAGGCGCCCATATTCTTCCTCTCCAATAGTCGTTATCCTTAAATGCACTATCGTTCCTTGCAATTGAAGGCATTATCCATTCACCCCAGAATTCATCCGGATTATAAAAATGTTCTTTCATCATCCGTTCAGCTTGCTTTTGAGAAGCGACGCCGGTAAGTAATGGATAAAACAATGTAGGCGATAACCTTTTGCTTAATTTTCCGGTAACCAGATTTTTATTGAGAAAGATTCCTGTTTCTTCATCAAAAAGAGATTCAAGTTTTTTTGAATATTTCCCTGCTCTTTTTTCAAGTTCATTTTTAATATCATCCTTTCCTAATTCCTGAGCAATTTTAGAAAGGTACTGGCAATCTAGAATATACATACTCATTAAACCAACATCGGCAAGCAACAATTTATGATTTATGGAATCATATACTGCTTCGTCATACATAGGTGAATTATCGAGGCCAGATTCCCACATAGCTGCTTGTTTTGTGTTAATCTGTTTAGATAAAGAATAGGGCATTTTTTCTGCGTATTCCAGATCACTTCCCCAACAGAGATAACCATCCACATCTCGTTTGCTTTCCCACCAGCGGTTCCATGACAAGAGCTCATCAAACACTTCCTTAAGAAACCATTTCTCTTTATATTTTTCATAAATTTTCCAAACAACATAAGAACCTACAGGAGGTTGTGAGTGGTCTTCGCTTTTGCCAACTCCGGCACTACAATTAGGCACAAAACCAGCCGAAGTTATATTTTTTGTAACTGCAATAGCATTTGCATACGAGAGCTCTTTATCATCAAGCGAATACATGTATGCTGCGAAATAAGTATCCCAGTCAAATAATACCCAGCCATCCCACCAACCGCAGTTCCAAATACGGCTAACCGGCGAAATAACAATTTTATGCGTTGGTTCATAAATTACGTCCCACGCCAAAACAGATTGCATTGCATCATATAATGAGCTGTCTGCGCCATAGACTTTTTTGGTTTTCTCAAGTTTTTTTCCCGCTAAGTTTACTAATGTTTCTATCTCGTTTTCAGTTTTATCAACATAGGTTGACACGATAATCTTGCTATTTAATGGGCAAGTAATAGTAGAATCGTTAAATGATATTTTTTCTTTAGTATTTATGTAAAACTTTAGTTCTTCGTTGTTACCGCGAAATACAAACCCGTCACCTTCAACTTCAACCTTACCTTTTCCTCCCCAGATCATAGTCGGTTTTATTATAAGCACTCCTGAATTCTTCGATTTATCAGGAGAAAGAATAATTGCAATATTTTTTGAATCTGAGGCCGTTTTAACATTTACATTTATATCTTTCCAATCAACACTTAACTCGGTATATGAACCATTGTAAGCATGTGGACCAGGAGTAACTTTTTCAACATCTACTCCACGCCTGCCAATTAATGCCTCTTTCAAGACAGTGCCCGACTTTAAATCCTGTAACTGAAAATTAATTGCAAAGTATTCCGGTAAAAGTACTTGAGATAAAACACTTCGTGTGTTCCATGTATTCCATCCGGAAGCAAGTTTTCTTTGCATTTCATTATAGTATTCTCCGGGTGTTTTATTTTGATTATTTGTTCGTTGATTTACTTGTGCGAATAATGTCTTAAAAGATAAACCAATTATTATCAATACTATAAGTACAATAATTTTTTTGTTCGTTTGGTAAACAGTGTTTCCCATTTTTTCGCTTTTCATTTGTATTTTTTTAAGAATTCATGTTTTCAAATCATAATTTCTGTTTTACAATCCTTAATTCAACCTGGCTGTTCCTTTACTCTTTAATTCATCGTAATTGCGGCTTGCATTTTCGTATTAAACCAATTCTCAATCAATATAACTTCTTTGGCAGGTAGAAAACCTAATCTTTAGCAGGAAATAATTTCCACCAGTCGAAATTAAATAATTCATCGCCATCGCCTTTAAATACAAGGTAAACGTCGTGCACGCCTTTAACTTTATCCAATTTGCACGACTGAGTTTTCCAGTTCTGGTCACCACCGGTATTTTCCACGTTTAGTGTTCCCAGTAACTCGCCATCTTTATCATCAAGCCTGACTTCAATTTTACCGTTTGAAGTAGCTGTAGCGACGCTGGCTTCAAACTTTTTTGCTCCTTTTTTCAAATCAACACTTCTAATTTTAATATAATCGCTGCCTGAAATTTTGGTAACATAAACACCTGTATTTTCACCTTCTGCTGTTTTCAAACCTTCCGACCATGCAATAGTTTCAGCTTCTACCCTTTTATATGGGTCTAAATTTGCTGCACTTTCAGTTACGCCTTCTTTGGTCGGTTTAATTAACGGGATCGATCCATCAGCATTAAACTCAAAAGGTTCAATACAAACTGAACGTTTAAAACCGCCGCCACCGGGCAAAGCACCGTTGTGATAAAACAGATATGACTTTCCTTTAAATTCAATATACCCCGGATGATTGGTGAAAGCACCCCCTTTTTGAATTTCGTGCATTATGGTATCACCGTAAACCCATGGCCCGGTTATACTTTTACTTGTTGAATAGGCCAAATGCTCGGGAACGCCGCCTGCCGGGTAAAGCAAATAGTATTTACTTTTGCGTTTAAATAACCACGGACCTTCTTCGTAATCAGCTGTTCTTCCATCATTTTTTACTTTTCGAAAACCAAAATTTTCGTCCTTCAAATCTTCTTTAACAATACCAAGTTCCTGATCATACGAAATCATATCTTCATTTAACTTCACGTGCCAAAGATTTGGATTTCCCCAATACAAGTAGGCTTGTCCGTCGTCATCAATCCAAACTGTCGGGTCAATATATCCATTGCCAACCAGTAACGGTTTGCCAAGAGCGTCTTTAAAAGGCCCTGTCGGACTGTCGGATACGGCAACACCAATGGCATTACCACCACCTTTTTGATTAACAGGTACATAATAATAGAATTTGCCATTTCTGAATATAACCTGCCCGGCCCATGCATCGCCTCTTGACCATTCAAAATCGGTGTAAGCCAGTGGTGAACCATGATCTGTCCAGTTCACCATATCTTTTGAAGAATAACATCTCCAGTCGTTCATGGTAAAAAAGTTTCTTACTGTTTTGTCCTCGTCATGAGAAGTATAAACATAAACGGTACCATCGTAAACCATTGGCGCCGGATCAGCTGTATAACTGGTTTGAACTATTGGATTCTGACTTTTACACGGAAAGAAGAAAATGATTATCAAAATAGAATTTATTCCTAAAGTTTTTAAAATAGTTCCCATGCTGTTTATTGACGACCGTTTTTATGAATTATAAAATAGTAATTCTTGCCGATTTCAAATCTTTATTATCCGAACTGTTTCCATAAAACACTTCATAATCACCCGGAGTAACAGTCATTTCGCGCTGTGCCCAATCATAAAATTCAAAAGACGATGGTGGCAGATTAACAGTAGCCTGTTCTGTTTTTCCTTTTGCAACTTCCACACGTTTAAATCCTTTCAAAGTTTTTAACGGGCCTGCAATATCATTCACTTTCCGAACATAAACCTGGACGATTTCGGTTCCATCACGTTGCCCTGAATTTGTGACAGGAATTGTAATTTGAATAGTTTCATTAGCATTAAAAGAAGTTTTGCTCATTTTGGCAGAACCGATTTCGAAATTTGTATAACTCAAACCAAAACCAAAAGGGAACAAGGCATCATCCATGTAGCGATAGGTACGGCCTTCCATGGAATAGTCCTGGAAATCTTTGAGCTGATCGGAATTTTTATAGAAAGTAACGGGCAATTTTCCAGCAGGGTTATAATCGCCAAATAAAACATCGGCAATAGCTTGTCCGCCAGCCTCACCTGCATACCAAGCCTGAAGAATTGCATCACAACTTTCCGTTTCGGGAGTTAATGCAATTGCTGAACCTGAGCAATTTACAAATACAATTTTTTTCCCAGCTTCTTTTAAAGCTTTCAAACAGTTACGCTGAGATAACGGCAGTTCAATATCAGTGCGGTCACCACCCTTGAACCCCGGAAATGTAACCGGCATTTCTTCACCTTCAATTCTTGTTGAAAGTCCGCCAACAAAAATAATTACATCAGTACCTTTTAACTTATTTATCAGGTTGGTGTATTCAATATCAACCTCTTTCCCAAAATCAAACAGTAAATTTCCCTGCCAATTATACAACTGTGTATAACGGACTTCTATTTTATATTTTTTCCCTGCTTCAACTTTAAATGGTTGTCTTGATTTCAATATCCTGTGATAATCATATTTAATCAGTGATTCCCCGTTAACAAGCAACTCAAATCGTCCGGCAGCTCCCGTATTAAATACAATTTCTTCCGTTTCAGGCGCAACAAACTCAGTCTCATATTTAGCAGAAAACCCTTCAGTTTTAACTCCAGGTGCAAATTCGAGCCCACCAGCAGTTGTTAATTTTATTGGTTCCAAAATTTGTTGTGTTGCTTCTACATTTCCTTTAAGCTCCTGATTATTCCAGTAGGTAGCTTTAATACCTGTTTTTCCGTCAATCGAACATTTTGAAAAATAACTTTCAGTTGCTTTATCTTCTACAATATCACAACCCTCATCATACAATATTTTTCGTTCAGGAAGTTTTGTTTTAATTCCATCGAGAATTGTAATTGTGCGTACAGGTGTTCCATTATAATTCCCCCATAACATCTCCGCATCATCAACATTTGGCCCTATTACAGCTACTTTTTTGATTGATTTCTTTAATGGAAGAATGTCATTTTTGTTCTGAAGCAGTGTCATTGTTTCCCTTGCCATATCAAGGGCAAGCTGGCGGTGTTCTTCATTGTTTAAAACCGAAGCCGGAATATTTGTCCAGGGAACAATTGCATCATCATCCATTTCGCCGAGGTCAAAACGGCCAATTAAAACACGCATTAAACTTTTATTGATATCGTCCTCTTTAACAAGATCTCTTTCAACTGCTTCCGGCAAAGTACTAAAAAGGTAGTTTTCCCAGATACATTCTACGTCAGTGCCTGACAGAACTGCTCTAGAAGCTGCATGAACAGAATCTGACGAAACTTTATGGCTTGTAAAAAAGTCGGATACTGCTCCACAATCGGAAACAACCATGTACTTATAACCCCATTCATCGCGTAAAATTCGTTGCAGAAGTCTTGTATTTCCACAGCAAGGTTCATCGTCAAGACGTTGGTAAGCACACATCACCTGGCGAACACCAGCATCCTGAACCAGTGATTTAAAAGAAGGCAAATAGGTTTCGTACAATTCGCGTGGATTAACATCATTAAGATTTAGTTCGTGACGGCTCCATTCTGGTCCGGAATGAACTGCAAAATGTTTTGCACAAGCCAGAAGTTTACGGTATCTGGAATCTTCAGTTCCCTGTAATCCTTTTACTACTGAAACTCCCATGCGGGAAGTAAGGTAGGGGTCTTTACCATAAGTCTCCTGTCCACGGCCCCAGCGAGGGTCACGGAATATATTTACGTTTGGCGTCCATACCGAAAGACTAAGAAAACGCTTGTTTTCATTTCCTTCCTGAATCCATTGGTTATATTTTGCCCGAGCTTCGTCGGAAACAGCATCGTAAATTTTGTACAATAATTGGTCATCAAACGACGCAGCCATGCCAATTGGTTCTGGGAAGACGGTTACATTATCGTTATTAGCATAACCGTGCAACGCTTCGCTCCACCAGTTAAATTTTTTAATACCCAGTCTTGGAACCGGTTCTGATTGATCAAGCATCAATCCAGCTTTTTTTCCAGCGTTAACCTTGAAATTAAATCTTTTGCACGTTCTTCGGAACTGAGGTTTGGATTTTGAAAGGGATACTGTTGTGCCCATAAACTGGATGTAAATAAAAGTATAGCTGCAAAACAAAATCCTCTTTTAATGTTTGATATTCGTTTCATATATTTTCCTATTATGATTAATTAACCGGTTTTAAAGAAGCTACAAAACCACCCAAGCGAAGCATAGTAACATCAACGGATGCCGACTTATCTACAACCATATATTTTGTTGAAAAAGCCTTATCGTGTTCACCGTCAGCAATTAAAGTAAGTTTATAGGATTTCCCTTCAGGTAAAAAATCAAAATTTACTTTCTGAACTTTACCTCTTCTCCCTCCTGCATTTATTCCGCCAATATACCAGTCGGAACCTTTTCTACGTGCAATAACCGTATATCTTCCCGGGTATCCGTCCAATAATTTTGTATCGTCCCATGCATTCGGAACCTCCTTTAAAAATGTTCTGGCTGCATCCGGCAAATCGTAATAACCTTCAGGTCGATCAGCAAAATGTTGAATTCCAGATTCAAATACCACACTAAGCGCTAATTCATGTCCATAAGATGTGATGTGAGGATATTGCGAATTGGTAAAAGTTACCGGTGTATAAAAAAGTCCATTGAACCCACTACATTTCGGGTATAAGGTAGCGTGTTGTTATGCACAGGTGCTGTATTTGTTAACTCCGGCCCATTATTATACCATTTTGTCCTCTAACTGCTTCGTAAGTCATTAAATGCGGATAAGTTCGTGACCATCCGCGAATAATAATACATCCATGAAAATATACCATTATATTAGACTGTGCTGCATCGTCTAAAATATCAAGGTAAAACTTTATCATAATATCCGCCTAAAAATTTGGCTAAGAAAAAATCAATCTTCACACCGGAAACTCCTAATTCATTAAGTTTTGAGTAGTTTTTAACTCTTGTTTTGATGCTATGAATATGTGAACGGGGGTGAATGATTCACCCATTGATTTGCTCCTGAATCATATGACATAAGAGGTTTTACACCTATTGAGTGAATATATTTTAAAGCATCTTCCAGATTTCCGCCATTACCCATCTGATCCCACTCCCAATCGAGAAGTGTGTAAGGCCATCCCATTTCGGCAGCCAGATCCGCAAACTCGCAAACTACTTTATAATCTTTTGTTCCGTGGTTGTGCGACCAGTAATTCCACGATGCAACGCCGGGTTTTATCCAATCGGTATTTGTTAAAACCGAAGGCGTAGAAACATCGTCAATCAGTGTTGATTCTACAATATCAGCCAGGCTTCCCAAAATAATTA
>CAWKJY010000002.1:0-17883 GCA_963849985.1 uncultured Prolixibacteraceae bacterium
AAGGATCATTAAAAAAATATGTATTGCTTTATTAAAGACGCACGTTAAATTAACGTGCGTCTTTTTTTCCCTGTAACACGTGGAGTAAATATTTTCCCACAGCATTAAGCAGATGGACAAGGATACTACCGTTTTAAAAGTTGGAACCACCCTGTTTTGAAAATTAACCACAATTGCTAAATTTGTTTACTTGAACCCGGTGACACTCAGAAAGAACCGCAGCGAAGGACGCAACCTCAGGATTTCAATAAATTTAGTGCTTGCCTGATGAGCTTAAAGTAAAAACCTAACTTAGGTACATGAAAGCAAAAAAGTTTCTTGCAAATATAAAAAGTTCAATTGATTGGATTTTTGATAATAAATGACTGAATAACAGAGACATATAATACAATTATATAATAAGATATAAGTAACATAGTTATATACACGTACGTTATGCGGCAGTTTGAAAGAAGCCGTTCGATATTGACATAATAAACACAGAAATGAAAAATATTTTAACAATAACCTTAATAACAACTATTTTAGCTAGTTGTAATCAAGCGACTAACAAAACGAATAATATGGCTGAACAAAAAAAGCAAACAGAAAAATCCTTTTCACAACAGGACACCACACCGAAAGTGACAGGAATTGGTGGAATATTCTTTTATTCAGACAATCCGAACGAAACGAAAAAATGGTACACCAAGAATTTAGGAATTGAAATCAATGATTGGGGTTCATCGAGTTTTGAGTCCAGAAATATTGACAATCCCGATAAGATAATTTCGCTACAATGGAAACCTTTTAAAAATGGTGATGAGTATTTTACCCCATCCAAAAAGGACTTTATGATTAATTATCAGGTTCAAAATATTATAGGACTTGTAAACAAACTCAAAGAAAACGGAGTGACTATTCTTGACAGTATTACGGTTTACGATGGCATTGGAAAATTTGTACATATAATGGATGCTGAAGGCAACAAGATTGAACTTTGGGAACCTGGAGATTAGCACATCTACCAAATGAGTGGCAAGGGAAAAATAAAAAACGTGTTTTGCATAAGTAATGGTAGTCCAAGAGAGTAATATCAAGGTTTGTAACCCGTTCAAACTGTATAGCGGTTAGACAGTCAACTACCACGCAATCTGCCACTATTCATAGAATTTACAGTCACCTCATTATTTTATTTCGCTGAACATTAAAACGCTTACTTTAGTTACTATTTGAAAAATGAAATGGAAAATTCAGCAAAAGAATTACGCTTAAAAATTCTCATCTATACGTTTCTGGTTGGATTAATTTTATCAGTATCATCTTGTAATGAAAAGCAAACAAATGAAAAAAACGATGACTATTTATATCAATATTCCATTGTTGATGCACTTTTAGCCGGAGTTTTTGATGGGGATTTAACTATTGGAGAATTAAAAACAAAAGGAGACTTTGGAATCGGAAGTTTTAATCACGTGGATGGGGAGATGCTGATAAACAATGGAGAAGTGTACAAAATACGATACGATGGTTCTGTTGAGATCATTCCTGACAACGATACGACTTCGATAGCTTTTGTGAAAAAGTTTAAACCGGATACTGTTTTTACACTATCCGCGACAGAAAATTTAAACTACGTCCAGTTACAAAAACAAATTGCCGATAAATTGAATCATAATCAGATCTATGCCATACGTTTAAGCGGAACCTTTTACAATATGAAAACCAGATCTGAGGCTCCCGCGAAAAAACCATACCCTCTGTTGGTTGAACATTTAAAAACCAATCAGTACGAATTTGACCTCGGTACCACAGAGGGAACAGCAGTGGGATTTTATCTGCCACCTTATATAAAGGGTTTAAATGTGCCCGGATTTCACCTTCATTATATTTCGAATGATCACCATTCTGGTGGGCACGTTCTCGATTTTTCAGTTTCAGGTTTAAAAATAGAAATTGATAAAGCAAGTGGTTTAATTGTGGAAACAATTGACAGCAAGGATTTTATCCGATCCAATCTCGAAACGAACAGAGTGGATGAAGTGGAAGAAGTAGAAAGCGGTGATGTTAAATGAGAAAACTGAGCAGTTAAGAGCGTCAGACGAAAACTGTTTGCGGGCTATTCTAAAATCACGACATATTAAATAGGTAGGATCTGATCCGATTGTTTTAATGGCAGGAGAATTAATAATGAAAAACATTTTATTGACCGGAGGAACAGGGCAGCTGGGGAAGAAGATATTGAAACAATTCGAACCCAATAATTATTTTTTTAATGTTTTAACCCGACAGGAAAATACGGAGTTAACCGGAAATATCAACTATTTAAACACTGATCTGGCAAAAATTGCGAGTCTTGAAGATGCTTTGGATGACGATTATGAGGTTGTCATTCACAGTGCCAGTAATCCGCAAAATTCAGATTTAGTTGATGTTGAAGGGACGCGAAATTTGCTAAAAACTATTCAGAAAAGAAATGTAAAGCATTTCATATACATTTCAATTGTGGGTATTGATCAGAGCCAGTATAAATATTATCAGGATAAATTAGCTGCAGAAGAATTAATTATTCAGTCAGGAATTCCATACACTATTTTACGCATAACTCAATTCCACGATTTTGTATTAAACAGGATTATTCATCCCCTGAATATTCAAAAGGATAATGATTTTGAAATTCCACAGGGACTTAAGTTTCAGTCGATTGATTTAACAGATGTTTGCGAAAAAATCCGGGCATTGATAAATAGCGAACCGACAAATTCAAGAGTGATTATTGGCGGCCCGGAAATATTAACAATTGAAGAAATAGTAAGAATTTATCTGGATATTTTTAAGCTCGATAACAGGTTTAAAACAACAGCGCAATTGGATCTTTTTGGGAAAACATTTACTACGGGAATAAATCTTTGCCCCGATAACAGGTGGGGAAAAATTACATGGAAAGATTTTTTGTTGGGAAAAATTAGTAAAATTAACAATAGTTGATGCCCATAAATTATGAGGTTTTTAGTGGAATGAATAAAATTGCGTTGAAAATTCGAGATTAAATATCATAGCTATAAATCGATCACTCAACAAAAATTATCTTTTTAATCCGATTTTTTCTTGATAGTTTTGGTCAACTTAAAAATTAGTATCCAATTAAATCAGATTTAGTATGAAAAAAATCCTGTTGTTTGCAGTAAGTTTGATGATCTGCATTACAGTCTTCGCACAAGAAACAAAAAACGTAAGTATCAACATCAAATCTGATGTTACATCCGGAATTATTGATCCCAAAATTTACGGACAGCTTTTTGAACATATCTATTTTTCAGCTGATGGCGGACTCTGGGGCGAAATGATTGCTGAACGTTCTTTTGAGCCGGAACAATATCCCGGCATTTCACCCCGGGCAGGGTTTTTTGACGGTTGGTACGAAGACGATGATAATGTACTTCACTCTCCGACACTCTTCGAGCAGCCTATTCCAATGGTAACTATAGAAAACGACAGTTATGAAATAAGTACAGATTTAAAATGGCGGAGTTATAAGCTTAGCAGGCACATGTGGAGTGGGGGTTACGCTGATATGAGCATTGAATTTAAAAATATTACAGATAGTACAAATTATCGTTTGCGGATACATGACCCACAATTTGAACCGGCTAATCCACGAAATCCGGAGTCCGCAAAAGGAGCAACAATTGCAATTGAAAAAGAATCGGTTTCTGAACGCCAGGGACGAAACGGCAGGACAATGACAGTTGTGAACTGGGAACCCATTGAAAGTTTTTCAGCAACACCGGAACAATTTGACGGTACTGTATGGCACAACCTGAAAATTAGTTGTTCAGGGAAAAGTGTAAAGGTTAACTGGGATGGTAAACAGGTTTTGAAATTTGGAAATCTTGAAAATACGAGGGAAAAAAATGATATTGCATTTTTTGTAAACAATACAGAGGCTCAATTTAAAAATATCAAAATTACTTCTGCAAAAGGGAAAAAGGTACTTCTGGATGGCATGCCTGAAGTAGTAAAAAATCCACCTGTAGCGCCTCAATGGAAATCGTTTGGTAATGGTAAGTTTGAGATGATAGAAGGAGACGCTGTAAATATGAAATATTCTCAAAAAATTGTGGCCGGATCAAATGCTACCGGTGTTGTGCAGGGACCTTTTTCAATTAAAAAAGGGGAAACATATAAAGGTACAGTTTGGGCAAAAGGAGATGGCGAAGCTGAACTTATTATCGCATTTAAGTCAGGAAATGAAAATATAGCTTCCCAGTCTTTAGGGAAACCCGGGGCCAATTGGATGAAATATGCATTTGTGTTGAATGCCAATAATTTTGAAGGTGACGCCGATTTGGCTGTTGGTGCAAAAGGTGGTACACTTCAGGTTGATCAGGTGAGTATGATGTCGCAATCAGCAATTGAACTTGGAGGATTCAGACCTGATATTTACAAAGCTGTTCAGGAACTTGGACCAACAAATCTTCGCTGGCCGGGTGGAGGTTATGCCGCTCAATATAGCTGGAAATGGGGCATTGGACCACAGGAAGATCGTCAGCGTTGGGCACATCTGATGTGGATGAATTATGATCAGAATGATTTTGGAACAGATGAGTATATACAACTTTGTCGCCAGATAAATTCCGAACCGGTAATGGTTGTGCGTATCGGTTTTGACAGGCCGGAATCGGAACATGCAGAAATACTTCAGGAAGCCCGGGATTGGGTAGCATATTGTAATGAACCGGCAAACGGGGAGTGGGGCAGCGTTAGGGCAGCTAATGGTCACCCCGAACCTTATAATGTAAAATATTGGGAAATTGACAATGAAATGTGGGAATACGGACTGGAAAAATATGAAGCCGCGGTTAGGGAATTTTCCACAGCTATGAGAAAAGTTGATCCAACCATAAAAATTATTGTATGTGGTGGATTCAACGGCGGAGGTGATGAAGAAATGCTCAACAATTCAGGAAAGTATTTTGATTACATGAGTTTACATCATTATGAAAATCCGAACGGATATGCAACCGGCCCTGTTCGACTTGCTAACCAGTATCAGCAATATGCCGATATGATTGCAAAATGTCCCAACCCAAATATCAAATTGTATATTTCGGAATGGAACTTAAGCAGCATCGACTGGCGGACAGGATTGTTTGCAGGAGGATTTTTAAATGTTTGCGAAAACCAGCCGGTGGTTGAAATGGGGGCTGCGGCGCTGTTTATTCGCCGAACTGACGCTCCGGAATGGAACAATGCATTTATAAACTTCGATTACAAAGGAATATTTGTTGCGCCCAATTACCTGGTAACCAAACTGTGGCACGATAATTTTTCGAAATACAAGTTGGCTTATTCAGGTGAAACCGGTGATTTGAGCGTTTCGACAACGCTTTCTGAAAACGGTGAAAATGTGATTGTGAAACTCGTAAATCCAACAGAAAATCCAATTGAATTAAAAATAAACGGTGATTGGAAAGCGATTACAGATGCAAAATACGATTTTATTGCACCGGGATCGCTTACCATTGAAAATTCAATGGAATCGCCACACGCCGTGAAGGTTGAAACGAAAGAAATTGCTCCGTCGAATAATACGGTTACATTAACAGTTGTTCCATTGTCAGCAGGAGTGCTTAATGTGACAAAAGGATTTTAATTCAGTGAGACTTTGATTTTGATTATCAAAATCATTTAGCCGAACTGATCCCGAGAAAATCGAGGGATTTCATGGGTTTATTCTCGACATTTTATTATAAGGAGGAGTTTCGTTAAATCAGAAAAAAAAGCAGACACTTCAATTTGAGTGTCTGCTTTTCTTGTTTTAATTTCATAAACTTATTCTGAATAATCAATCCAAATCAAACCGATCGAGATTCATCACTTTATTCCATGCAGCTACAAAATCGTTCACAAATTTTTCCTGAGCATCAGCACTTCCATAAACTTCGGTAAGAGCACGAAGTTCAGAATTTGATCCAAAAATAAGATCAACGCGTGTGGCAGTCCATTTTACTTTTCCGGTTTTACGATCCCGACCATTAAAGAATTCTGCATCTTCTGATGTCGGTTCCCAAACCGTTGCCATATCAAGTAAATTTACAAAGTAATCGTTGGTCAACGATCCCGGTTGATTAGTGAATACTCCATGTTTTGAATGATCAAAATTTGTATCCAGAACACGCATTCCACCAATGAGAACTGTCATTTCAGGAGGCGTTAATGTCAGAAGTTGTGCTTTGTCAATCAGTAATTTCTCAGTTGGTATTGAGTATTTTTTCTTTGTATAATTTCTAAATCCATCGGAAGCTGGTTCAAGAACAGCAAATGATTCCACGTCTGTTTGTTCCAGCGAAGCATCAGCACGTCCCGGAGTGAAAGGAACAGTGATGTTATAACCTGCATTTTTAGCAGCCTGTTCAACTCCTGCACATCCGCCCAAAACAATGATATCAGCCAAAGAAATTTCTTTTCCACCCGACTGAGCACCGTTAAATTCATTTTGAACTCCCTCCAGTGTTTTCAGTACTTTTGCCAATTGTGCCGGATTGTTTACTTCCCAATCTTTTTGAGGCGCTAATCGAATGCGTGCACCGTTTGCCCCACCTCGTTTATCTGATCCGCGAAATGTTGATGCTGACGCCCATGCAACAGATATCAGCTCAGATTCAGATAATCCTGATCCAAGTATATTTGATTTCAAATTGGCAATATCCTGATCGTTAACCAATTCGTGTGTAACAGCCGGAATAGGATCCTGCCAAATCAAATCTTCTTTCGGTACTTCCGGGTCCGAGATAACGGGATTTTGGTCCCATGTCGCGATGAGTTAGTTTAAACCATGCGCGTGCAAATGCATCTGCAAACTCATCCGGATTTTCATAAAAACGTCTTGAAATTTTTTCATATTCAGGATCAAATCGAAGTGAAAGGTCGGTAGTTAACATATTTGGTGCAATCCGTTTTTCCGGATCGTGAGCGTGCGGTACACTGCCAAACCCTGCCTGTCCTCTCGGTTTCCACTGATTCGCGCCTGCAGGACTTTTTGTCAATTCCCATTCATAATCAAAAAGATTTTCAAAAAAATTATTGCTCCATTTGGTTGGTGTTTTTGTCCAGGTAACTTCCAGTCCACTCGTAATTGTATCACCACCTTTGCCTGTACCAAAGCTACTTTTCCACCCCAGACCTTGTTCTTCAATCGGTGCAGCTTCAGGTTCCGGTCCTACAAGTGCTGCATCACCAGCGCCATGAGTTTTGCCAAAAGTGTGACCACCTGCAATCAAAGCAACGGTTTCTTCATCGTTCATTGCCATGCGGGCAAAAGTTTCCCGAATATCTTTAGCAGCTGCAATGGGGTCAGGATTTCCATTAGGTCCCTCAGGATTTACATAAATCAAACCCATCTGTACTGCTGCCAGCGGATTTTCAAGGTCTCGCTCACCGGAATAACGTTTGTCATCCAACCATGTGGATTCCGTTCCCCAGTAAACATCCTGTTCGGGTTCCCAAACGTCTTCACGTCCGCCACCAAAACCAAATGTTTTAAATCCCATTGATTCAAGGGCAACATTCCCGGCGAGAATAATCAGGTCCGCCCACGAAATTTTCTTTCCATATTTTTGTTTAACCGGCCAAATCAGCCGACGTGCCTTATCGAGGCTAACATTATCTGGCCAGCTGTTAAGTGGCGCAAATCGTTGCTGGCCAGCTCCTGCACCGCCTCTTCCATCGCCTATACGGTATGTTCCTGCGCTGTGCCATGCCATACGAATAAACAAAGGGCCGTAATGGCCAAAGTCAGCCGGCCACCATTGCTGTGAATTAGTCATTAACTCCTGTAAATCTTTTTTAACCGCTGCGAGATCAAGACTTTTAAATTCTTCTGCATAGTTAAAATCTTCTCCCATAGGATCGGAAAGTGAAGAATTCTGTCGTAATATGTTTAAATTTAACTGGTTTGGCCACCAGTCACGATTTGTTGTACCTTCTCCGGGACCATGAATCACCGGACATTTTTCTTTTTCATTCATATCTTATTCTTTTTGTTTTTGTGATTTGAGCTATTTTTCTCTGATGTAAATTTTGTATCCTTTTCTATCAAATTTAGGACATTTATTATTTATAATTCTTATATATCTATAAAATTACATTATAAGATTTTTTTGATATCCTTCTCAATATAAATTGCTTAAGGTTTGATGGAGAGTTAATAAACTGTCTGTCGATTTTATTATAAAACCTTCTGATTTGAAAACACTTGAATTTAGTAATTGTTTAAATGACCAGCATATTCGATTGTTAATAAATTAAAAGTGTTTTCCTTTAGAAATGATGATATAAGCAATGATTTTTCCGGGCAGCATTATAAAATTTTGCCAAGCTTAAACTTGAATCGAAATTAAAGTTTGGTTTTATTAATATCTTACGCCGTTTTTCGATATCTCCAAATTGCAAGGCTAAGGAAAATAATTCCAAGTACAAGCAAGGAGAAAAACTCTTCCAGCAAATCAAAAAAGCCAGAACCTTTAAGTACGACCATTCGCATTATTCGCATAAAATAGTAAATCGGATTTACCCTGTCAATCATTTGAGCCCAGTGCGGCATACTTTCAACCGGGGTAAAAATTCCTCCCATCAAAATAAAAAGCATCATAAAAAAGAAACTCATAAACATTACCTGTTGCTGGGTTTCAGTAATAGTTGAGATAAAAAGGCCAAGTCCGAGAACACTTAAAAGGTAAACACTCGCAAGTCCAAATAAAACCCAAAGACTACCAACAATTGGCAGATCGAAAATTATCCAGGCAATGAAAAGCCCAAAAGCTAAATCAAATAGGCCGATAATCCAGAAGGGTACCAGTTTGCCAATAATGAATTGATATTTTTTTATAGGTGTTACGTTCAACTGTTCGATGGTTCCGATTTCTTTTTCACGAACCAGGTTCATGCCCGACATAAACATACCAATAATGGTAACCAAAACCGCTAAAATACCTGGAGCCATATACCACTTATAATCCAGTTCCGGATTATACCAGTAGTTCTCAGCAATTTTCACTTCACCTGGCGGCGTAAACTTTGGGATTCCCTTCCATTCAGCAATTAGCTTTTTGTCAAAATCCATAATAATCTGCGATGAATAACCATAAATTAGCTGTGCAGAGTTTCCATCGATAGCATTAATCAGCAACTGAATTTGACTTTTATCGTCGCGGATGAGATTCTTTTCCATGTTCTGTGGAATAACCAAAACAACATCTGCATTGTCGTTTAAAAGCATTTCTTCTCCCTGCGCTTCATTCCAAACCGACTGTTTTACATGATAAAATGGAATACCATCGAATTTTGCAATCAGTTCCCTCGATGTTTCTGATAGATCCTTGTCAACAACAACCATATCAATTTTTTTCATATCGAAAGTTGCTGCAAATACGAGCAAAAGCATTTGCAGTAGTGGCACCCCAAATATCATCGGAAGCATGGTTTTATTCCTGAATATCTGACGGAATTCCTTTTGAAGTATGTAACGTATTGTTTTCATCATTTTCAATTTTGCCTTGCGCAATGAGCTTTGTGCTGCGAGCTTAATATTTAAAGTTAAGCACTGCACACTTAGCTCCGGACGCATGGCTTATTCCAGCCTAATCTTAAACTTCCTCACGCTCACCGCAATAAAAAAAAGTGTCATCCCAATTAAAATCAATGTCTCTTTCCAGATGTATAAAATCCCTACTCCTTTTAGCATAATTGCTCTAAGAATAGTTACAAACCACCGGGCTGGCATTACATTACTCAATATTTGCAGTGGAACTGGCATGTTTTCAATCGGATAAATAAATCCGGATAAAATTATGGTTGGCAGCATTAGCGCAATCATTGAAATAAACATGGCAACCATCTGGTTTTTTGCCATGGTTGAAATTAAAATACCCAAACAAAGCGCCATTAATATGAAAAGGATTGTTTCAAACATTAATAAAATGAAACTACCAGTAATCGGCACTCCAAAAATAAAATGGCCGATTAGAACGATTACAAAAGCATTTATTATGGATAAAATCAGATAGGGGAGTACCTTTCCAACAATGATTTGAACCGGGCGTAGAGGCGAAACCAGTAATATTTCCATCGTTCCCATTTCCTTTTCCCGGGTGATAGAAATGGAGGTCATCATGGCAGAGATCAGCATTAAAATTAAAACCATTGTACCGGGAACAAACATGTTGGCACTTTTCATTTCCTCGTTGAAATACATGCGTGGTTCTGCCTTAATTTCCATTGGCATCTCCAGGTTTGGATACATCTTTTTTACGTAATCATTTACAATTCCCCGAGTATAAGAAATAACCAGTCGAGCCATATTTGGATCAGATGCATCAGCAATAAGTTGCATTTTTGCTGTGCCTTCTTTTACTAACTTTTCACCGAAATCAGATTCAAAAACGATTACTTCCTTTACTTTCCCTTTTCTGAAAATGTCTTCTACTTCATTAATGTTATCAAGGTTTTGATCTAACAAAAAGTATCCCGATGAAAGGATTTTGTTAGTAATTTTTTGCGTGGTTTCATCTTTTGCCTGATCGTAAATGGCAACATGAACATCGTATATTTCACTTTTAATTACCGTACCAAAAATTAAAAGCTGTGCGATCGGGATTCCAAACAGAATAATCATCGTCCGCGGATCACGAAAAATGTGGAAGAATTCCTTTTTTATAAATGACTTTAGTTGTTTCATATTTTAAAGCTATTAGCTGTTAGCCTCAAGCTGCAAGTATTTTTTTCTTGAGGCTTGTCGCTTGTGACTTGAAGCTTATTATCTTGCTATTTTCAAAAACACTCCATCCATATCTTGTGCTGAATATTTTTCTTTTAGTTTTGCAGGCGTATCCAGTGCAACAATTTTTCCGGCATCCATTATTGAAACCCGATCGCAATATTCGGCCTCATCCATGTAATGTGTTGTCACAAAAACGGTGATTCCGTTATACGATGCTTCATATATCAAATCCCAGAATTTTCTACGTGTAATCGGGTCAACACCTCCTGTTGGTTCATCCAGAAAAACGATTTTAGGCTCATGGAAAATGGCAATTGAAAATGCAAGTTTTTGTTTCCAGCCAAGAGGCAGTCCGCCAATCAGTTTGTTTTTGGCGCTTGTTAGTTCCAGTTTCTCTAATAAATCCTCTTGTTTTGCCAATCGTTTTTTACGCGAAATGCCATAGATCCCAGCATAAAGTTGAATGTTTTCCGCTACCGTTAAATCCTCGTACAATGAGAATTTCTGACTCATATAACCAATGTTCTTTTTAATTTTTTCTGTTTCCCTGTAAATATCAAAGCTGGCAACATTCATTTCACCCGAAGTTGGTGTTGATAGTCCGCACAAGATCCGCATAGCAGTAGTTTTACCTGCTCCGTTAGCTCCCAGAAATCCAAAAATTTCACCTTTATAAACATCAAAACTCAGGTTATCGTTCGCAACAAAATTCCCGAACTTTTTTACCATATTTTTTACAGTAATAATTTTTTCCATCTTTTTAGTTTACTGCGACTGCTCCTGCATATTCATAAATACATCTTCAATCCCAGGGTGAATCTCTTCAACCACAATATTTTTATGGTTCTGATTTTCAAGATAAATATCCAGTTCATTGATTTCCACATCATCGTTTAAGCCGGTAAAATGAACAAACTGTCCAAATGCATATACCGATTCTGCTTTTTCATAAGCTCTTAAATCATTTACCAACCGATAAATTTCGTCACTTCTAACCTGAATGATTTTTCTTGGGAACTTTTCGGTAATACGTTTCGGGGAATCCACATCCATAATCTGTCCTTTTTGAATCAATGCAACACGATCACAAAGATTGGCTTCATCCATATAAGGTGTCGAAACTAGAATGGTTATTCCTTTTTGCTGGAGATTTTTCAGCATCTCCCAAAATTCTTTTCTCGAAACGGCGTCAACACCAGTGGTTGGTTCATCAAGAACAAGGATTTTAGGTTTATGAATGAGCGCACACGACAATGCCAGCTTTTGTTTCATTCCACCTGAAAGTTTTCCTGCGCGACGGTTTTTAAAAGGCTCAATTTGGTAATAAATGTCTTTTATTAAATCATAGTTTTCTTCAACAGTAGAGCCAAAAACGGTGGCGAAAAAGTTTAGGTTTTCCTCCACACTTAAATCCTGATACAACGAAAACCGACCCGGCATATAACCCACAACGTGCCGGATTTTTTTGAAATCTTTTACCACATCCAATCCATCCATTTTTGCTTCGCCAGAGTCAGGGAGAAGCAAAGTCATTAGTATCCGCATTAAAGTAGTTTTACCTGCGCCATCAGGACCAATCAATCCAAAAAGTTCATCTTTATTAACTTGCAGCGAAATGTCATTCAACGCCTGAATGTTTTCGTAGGATTTTGATATGTTGGTTATATGTATCATTTTTAGTATGTAATCAGTAATCAGTAATCAGTAATCAGTAATCAGTCGCAGTGATCAGTTTAAAGAATTTTGGTGCTTCCAAATTTTTCAGGGTTTAATATCATATAATTCAGTAATTTCCCAATTTCGTCGTTTTGAGAAGTCAACTTTTGATGAACATCAACATCAATATATTTACATGCAAATGCAAATTCGAGCCAGACTAACGTTTCACTATTTTCACCATCTGAATCCGAAAGTTTACTTGCAAAGTGCTTTGGATATTGTCTTTTACGATAAGCTTCGGCAATATTTCCACAGACTGATCTTGAAGATCTCCTTATTTGATCAGTTAATGAATATAATTCTTCTTTTGGAAAGGATTTTGAAATCTCAAAAATCTCCATAGCCAGATTAAAGGCTTTTTGATAAACTATTAAATCTTTGAAATGCATTTTCTCAATTTTTGAAATTTAAATAATTGATAATTGAACGCTGAATACTGAACACTGCGATTGCTCACTGCAACTGCCTAATGCCAACTCACTTCTCCCGGCATTCCAATTTTCAATGTTCCATCATTTTTTACCGTTACTTTAACCGCATAAACCAGCTTTACCCGTTCTTCTTTTGTTTGGATAATTTTTGGAGTGAATTCTGCTTCAGAAGAAATCCAGGCTACCTGACCAGGCAGCGTTTGGTTTTCAGTTTCCGACTTGTCAATCACAACATTTACCTGTTGACCAATTTTTACAGCTGGAAGTTGTCCGCCACTTACATAAACTTTTAAGGTTAGTTTATCAAGATCAGCAATTTTAAATAATGGTTTTCCCGGTGTTGCCAGTTCACCTTGTTCTACATAAGTTTCCAGAATCGTTCCGTTAACAGGAGAAACCACCGTGCAACGGTCCAGTAAATCTATCGTTGAAGCCTCTTGAGCATCCAGAACCTCCAGTTCTTTGTTTACCGAGGTGAACTGAGTTTTTGTACTTGCAATCTGTTTTTCAATTACGTCAATTTGTCCCGTAATATCATCCAGTTGCTTTTGCGTTGCTGCTTTGTCTTTCAGCATATTTTTAACACGTTCTTCGTTGACTTTCAGATTTTTAATCTGTTCCTCGAACACAGCAATTTGCGATTGAATCGATTGTCTTTTAGAAATAATAGCATCTTTTTGTGCATTTATCTGTTTTAGTTTCAAATCCATTTGAACCGTATCGATTAGGGCAGCTACATAGCCTTTTTCAATTTTTTGACCCTTCTCAACATTAAGCTGAACTATTTTTCCTGATGACTCGGAGGAAACAATTACCGGATCGGCTTCAAAATTCCCAAAAGCATCCGATTTTTCGTCTTTGCTGTTGCAACTAAAAAGTAAAGCCGCAAACAACATGATTAATAAATTCTTTTTCATCATATTTAGTTTATAATATTTTATTAATGATTTTTGTGCCTTTTAAGGATTATTGAATACTCTTCCCTTTTATCAAATTGTATTTTTCGATTGCTTCATTTAATTGAATCTGATGAATTTCGATATTGAGCTTTGCAACAGTTTCAGCCTGAACATCCTGAATGTAATCTGATGTGGTTATTGTTTCGTTTTCCAGCTTTGAGGCAGATGTTTTAGCAATTTCAGAACGAAGCGCTACCAATTTTGAATCAGAATCTAAAAGCCCTTTTAGTTTATTGATTTGTTCGTTTTGTTGAGCAATCAACAGTCTCATATTTTGATTAAAAGTTTCTTCCTGTTGCGAAACCATTTCTGATTGTAGTAGGAGCATTTCTTTTTGCCGGTTTGTTTTTTTCCAGTCGAAAGCGTTCCATGATAAGCCGACGCCAACCAAATAGTACGTGTCAAATTTGTCGTTTAGCATATTTAATCCGGGTCGTCCGTAACCGGCTTGTCCGAATCCGAAAAGTTTCGGATTCCTGGTTTTTGTAAGCAAATCACTTTGAGATTGAAGCTGTGATTTTTGAGTATTAAAAAGCTCAACTTCCGGCCGCTGAAATCTTTCAAAACTGACCGTTTGAGCTGGTTGGAAATTTAATTTTGAATCTGTTGAAATACTTTTCCCCGTCAGAATAGAAAGCATGCTTAAAGCAGTTTTTCTTCCTGATTCCAGTTGTATTTCGTTTTGTTCAATATTTACTATCTCGGCTTCTAATTCCAATCCTGCTGATTTTTCTATTACCTGGTTCTGAATTCCTGACTGAACTTTTTTCAGCTTTTCTTCCAATATTTTTTTCTGAGCAGTCAGAACATCTTTTTGTTTGTCAATTGCCAAAGCTGTGAAAAATGCCTGCGAAACCTGATCACTTAATTTGTATAACTCAACTTCAAGCTGACTGAGGTTACTTTGTAAAACGGCATCTTCCAATTTTGCTGATGCTTCCGAAATACCGCCGTCCCAAATACTTTGTTTAAATTCAGCATAAGCTTTATACTGATCTTTTGCAACCGTTGGAATTGAAATTCCGGGTACCGAAATATTTACTTTTGTTACATCTGACTGGTATGTAGCCTGACCATTTAATGTAACCTGTGGATAATAATTTGTTTTGATATTTTCTTTTTTCAGAGCCGTAATTTCCAGCCATGTTTCTGATTGTTTCAGGTTGGGGTAATTTTCCCGAGCCCAATAATAGCACGAGTCAAGCGAAACTTCGTTCTGCGCAAAAGCCAATTGCGCCGGCAGTAATAGTAGAACTAATAATTTCTTCATTTTATTAAAATTGAATTTAATATGAATTCTTTAACCGTAGTTTTTCTGTTTTCAATAAATTGATCGTAAGCTTTTTTGTCCCCGTCGAAAAGCATGATATTTAACAGCGGTTTTGCAGCAACCGGGAAGATGCAGAGTCCAAGAATATTAGCCATTAAATCACGTGGATCCATTTTTCTAATTTTACCGGACTGCATTTCTTTGTCAAACATGGCAAAAATATTTTTGGGTTGTAAACCGCTATTTTTTAAGACTGAAGCAAGAAAATCCGGGTCCCTGTTCATTTCTTTCAAAATAAATGTGGGCACAAAAGGATGTTTTATCAATAGATTCATGTACTTGTCTAAAAAAATCTTAAGCTTTTCTTCGAATGGGAGATCGGAATGCACCATTTCCATTATGTTGGGCAAGATTTGACTAAATACGGATTTAAATATAGCGCCGAACAGTTTTTCCTTTGTTCTGAAATAGTAGTGGAGCAGCGCTTTGTTTATTCCTGCTTCATCAGCAATTTCCTGCATGCGGGCACCGTCCATTCCTTTTCTGATAAACACATTCTGTGCTGCATTCAGAATTTTATCTTCCGTATTGTCTTTTTTTATTTCGTTCATTTTGATAAATGATTTAACTATTTGATTTAACCAATTGGTCAAAAATATAACTTTGATTTTTATTAACCAAATTATTTAACTAAAAAATTTAACTAAATGGTTAAATTGAATAATTGGTTTTGGATGAATAGTACAAATAAAATCTACAATAGAGGGATTTAAATTCTATTAATTTAGTTAATAACCAGTTTTTGAAACTTTTTCATTGATTTTATTAGCGGCTTTCCGGTTGGCATAATTAAGTGTAAGTAATGAAATTGCAATTGTTGCCATACCAAGTAGTGAGATTAAATCAGGCTTTCTCATCAGTCAAAATAATCCAGCTTAAAATTGCTCCGGAAACGGGAATAAGAAATTTCCAAACGTTAAGTATTGATACTTTTACTCCCGGCCTTTTCAAAAGCGTATTCCAAATCGTAAAAGCTGCAGCAGACAAAAAGCTAAGCCAGGTTAATGCATAATAATATTTGGCAGGGAAAGGTCCCATATTTAACCCTTCTTTTGGAATGGAGACTAAAAAAAGTGATAGTCCTCCAATTGCCAAAGATGCTGAACTAAGCACTTCAGGAGAAATGCCTTTTGAATATTTTGAAACCATAACATTTGAGTAGCCGGAGGCCAGGTTATTAACAAGAAGTAATCCGATTCCCAAAAGTTCAAGTTCCCCGTTCATTTTTACTTTTGTTCTGCCAAGCGTAATAATAGTAATACCAATAACACCAATTAAAATACTAACGGTCTTTAATGGCGTCATTTTATCGTTTTTGAAACTAAAATGAGACACAATGGCAATAAAGATCGGTGAAGAACCAACTATCATGGCTGCTAATGCGCTGGGCACCAGATTCAAGCCACTGTAAAATAGAGAATATTGCATAAATACCTGGACAAATGCCAGAAGTACAATAAATTTCCAGTGTGCTTTTAATTCAGCAAAATAATAGGAAGGCTTACGGATATAAATAAAGATAAGAATGCCGGAAATAAAAAATCGAATACCTGCAAACTGAAATGGTGTTTGATACTGCAAGCCTATTTTTACGCCAACAAATGCAGTTGACCAAAGCCAGCAGGCAAATATGGCTAAAAATATAGTGCTTTTTAAGAAATTTTTCATTCTGGTTATCCTGAATTAAGGAGTTGCAAAACTACAGTTTTTTTGTTCACTGCCGAAAAAATGGAACGTTCAGTAGAAAAGTTCAAAAAATATTTGTTGAACTTTTGCTATTTTTTCATTTTGTACCTAGCAAAAATGGGTTTTCCGCAATTAAACATGTTATTTTGCATCCATCTAATTTTGCTACATGGAAAAAACAATCATAAACAATTACGAGGAATTTGAATCTTATCTTGGAAAAGAAATTGGCACGTCGGAATATATACAGATTACGCAGGATCAGATTGATAAATTTGCCGACGCCACACTTGATTATCAGTGGATTCATACCGATCCTAAAAGAGCAGCTAATGAATCACCATTTAAAACTACCATTGCACATGGTTATTTAACCTTGTCGATGTTGACCTATCTTTGGTACTCAATTGTTGATATCCGTAATGTGAAAATGATTGTTAATTATGGAATTGATAACCTGCGTTTCCAGCAACCGGTACTGGTAAACGACCGGATACGGGCTAAAGTTATTTTGGATAGTATCAAAAATCTCAGGGGAATAGCAAAAATTCAGGTGAAGATAATTGTTGAAATTGAAGGCCAGAAAAAACCTGCTTACGATGTACTAGCAACCTTTCTGTATCATTTTGAATAGGATTGAGTTTCGTTTAACTTTTCCAACAACCCGTTACAACTGTCTTCCAGTAAATCAAGAACTAACTCAAAACCTTCCTCGCCTCCGTACCAGGGATCAGGAATTTCATCATAGTTAAATGCCACGGAAAAGTCGGTCATTTTGTGAATTTTGGAAAGGTCGCTTTCATTTATGGCTATGTCTTTCAGGTCTCTGATGTTATAATTATCCATCCCGATAATGAAATCATAATAATCGAAGTCAGTATAAGAGTTTATTCTCCTTGAAATACCTGCTAAATTGTACCCACGATTTTTTGCGTGCATTTTCATTCTTCGGTCGGGAGATTCACCAACATGCCAACTTCCAGTACCTGCAGAATCAAT
>CAWKJY010000003.1:0-42657 GCA_963849985.1 uncultured Prolixibacteraceae bacterium
TGATTTAAATATGGCTCGTGAAGCGGTAAATCAGGAAACAACCGAAATACAAATAAAACCCAAATTTCAGTTGTGGAAATTAACTGATTACGGTGCATTTCAGGATTCAACTACACTGGACACAATAATGGATTTTTTTCAGGTTTATAATCCGGTTTTTAAAAATGCAATTACAGCCTCTTATGTTGGCAATTATGGAACTCCTGCATTGAATAATGATTTTTTTAACCGGGAAACAAATATTGATTTTCTTTTTCTTCAGTCGCGCTCATTTTATTTACTAACACCGGCCCAGGTTGTTTATTATAATACGCATACTCCTTATACCCGCCTGGATTTCAGCCAAAGTGAAAACAGGGTTGTTAAAAATGAAACTCGGTTTAATGTGTTTCATTCTCAGAATGTTAACCCGTATTTAAATCTTACATTAATGATGAATACCGGTAAATCGACCGGGCAATATAATTCACAACAAAGCAGCAATAACTTTATTACCCTGTACTCTAATTATAATAAGGATAATATTAGCTTGTACACTGGATTTATTTCAAATCTTATAAAAAATAATGAAAATGGGGGATTAGCATATGATACACTTATTCATAGTGGTGTTGATTCGGAATTATTGAATGTTAATCTGAATGCCAGCAAATCTCAATTTAACAATGTTTATTTCTTTGCTAACGGGGAATACAAATTTGGTAAAACGGTTGAAGTGGATTCTCTAAATACGTTTTTTCGACCAATTTTTGGAGTATTGTACAATGTTGTTTATCAGCGGAATAAACAAGAATTTACTGAAGATGAAACCAATGAAAACACCTTCTTTAAAAATACTTATTATGGGGATAACTATACAAAGGATTCGATCCGGTTTAATAAAATCGAAAATATAATTCAGCTGAAACAATACGAAAATGTAAATCAGAAGGCAAGTTTCGGGAAACGCGTGTTCCTGGGTACTGAAATTGTTCATTACTCTATGCCGGGAGACAGTTCGGATATTGCATCCCGTTTAAATCGGAGTTACACAAATATTTATACTGGTGGTGGAATTTTCAGACAGGTAGGGAAATTCTGGACATGGAACTTTTCAGGCAAAATCTACTTGCTGGGAAGAAACGTAGGTCAAACAGAATTAAAGGGAGTAATATCAAAACCACTTCGTTTTTTTGGCGATTCGTTGGCAGCGCTGAACATTCACGGGGAACTTACTAATCGGGTTGCTGATCCGTTTCAGGTAGAATTCTACTCCAATCATTTTCAATGGAAGAATGATCTAAAAATGGAACAGCGCATGGTAGCTGGCGGTGAAATTGACATTCCAAAACGGGAGCTAAAAATTGGCGCCAATTATGCATTGCTCAATAACTATATTTATAATGATTATAATGCCATTCCATCGCAAACAGGAAAAGAATTGTTGGTAATTTCTGCCTACGCTGATAAAGATTTTAATTTTCGGAATTTTCATTTTAGACCACGTATTTTATGGCAAAAAGCTTCTGATGAAACATACATCCATTTGCCCGCATTTTCAACCTTTGTTTCAACGTATTATAAATTTATCTGGTCGAAGGTAATGCATGCACAAATTGGTTTCGATTTAAGATACAACACCGCGTATTATGCCGATGCTTACTCGCCTGCTACGGGTTTATTTTACCTTCAAAATGAAAAAAAATATGGAAATTATCCGTATATTGATGCATATGCTAATTTACGGTTAAAAAGGACCACCGTATTTTTTAAGATGATAAATTTAGGAACCCGATATTTAGACGGAGAATACTTTACTGTTCCACATTACCCAATGCCAAGATCGACATTCCGATTTGGTATAACATGGGTTTTTTACGACTGATGAAATTTGAGTTCAAAAATAAAATCTTCTGGGTAAGATTTTTCTTTTTGTTGATCACAGTGGATGTGTTACTTGGTTGTGGAGACTGGGAAAAATCAGAAAAGGAGAAAAATGACTTGCAAAAAAATAACCTGGAGCGTATTAAAGAAGAGGGCGTTTTAAAGGCAGTTATCGACTATAATTCAACTAATTATTTTGTTTACCGAGGAAGACCAATGGGTTTTCAGTATGAATTGCTGCAACAATTAAGTAAAGATCTTGGTGTAACACTTAAAGTTTTCGTTAGTAATAATCTCGATGAAACTTTTGACGGACTTGAAACGGGGAAATATGACCTGATAGCTAAAAATCTGACGGTAACAAGAATACGAAAAGGGGAAGTTGATTTTACAGTTCCATTAGATTATACCCGACAGGTTTTGGTTCAGCGCGCGAAATCGAAAACAGGTGATGACTCAATGTATGTATATGCAATTGCTGATCTTCCCGGAAAAACGGTTTACGTACAAAAAAATACTGCTTATTATAACCGACTTCTGTACTTATCAAATGAAATCGGTAAAAAAATAAATATTGCTGAAGATAGCATTTATGGTGTTGAACAACTGGTGGCACGGGTTGCTAAAGGGGAGATTAATTATACCGTGTGTGACGAAAATGTTGCCCGTTTGAATAAAACCTTTTATCCAAATCTTGATGTTTCGTTGCGATTAAGTTTTCCGCAGAAAATTTCATGGGCGGTACAAAAAGGTTCCAATGAATGGAAAAACTACCTGGATGAGTGGATAACAAAATTTAAAAAAACCAGTAAATTCAGGGTATTATACCACAAATATTTTGAAAGTCCGCGTATCGCTGAACGAATGGAAAGTGATTATCATAGCCTTTCAGGGGGGAAAATCTCTCCCTATGACGATATTATTAAGAAAATTGCCGCTGAATATCACTGGGATTGGCGGTTAATCGCAGCGATTATTTATAATGAATCGAGATTTAATGCCGATGCAGATTCATGGAATGGGGCATATGGATTGATGCAGCTTATCCCGGCAACAGCTAAAGCTTTTGGAATTGATAATTATGAAAATCCCCAGCAAAACATAAAGGCTGGTGTACTTTTCTTAAACTGGATCAATAATCAATTTATGGAGTCTTTGCCTGATTCTACTGAACGTGTAAAATTTGATCTGGCGGCTTACAATATAGGGCTGGGACATGTGAAAGATGCCCAGAGACTGGCAGAAAAATATGGTAAAAACGATAGTATTTGGGAAAATAATGTGGATGACTTTCTTGAAAAAAAATCCATGAAAAAATATTATACTGATTCGGTAGTCTATTATGGTTACTGTAGGGGAAAAGAAGCAGTTGACTATGTACAACGCGTAATAAACAATTATGAGCATTACCTAAATGTGACGAAGAAATGAAAACTGACGAATTGATAACTCACCTTTGTTAAAATCAAATTATTACTGCTAAATAATGTGATTATTCTTAAGTGATGATATCTGTATTTTCAGCATACTTTGTTGGTTCTCAGAAATAAGAGTTTACTACAGGTAGTATGTTGTTTGGTATAAAACAAGCAATTTTAGACTATGGGGAATGCGCTAATCTACCAGAATATCATAAAATTCTGAAAGAATCATTGCCGTTGCTCCCCAGATAATTTCATTTTCGAATTGTACGCATGGAACTTTTAATCTTCCCCTGACGGTCTCCAGCTCAACCTCATCAGGGCATGATAAAAACCGATTTAGCGGGAATAGAATGATTTTTTCCACTTCGTTAGCATTAATTTTAAAGTCAGGTTTTTGCGGTAAGCCAGCCTACAAATGGATGAATAATAAATCGACTTACTTCGACATATAATTCAGAAAGTGATCCCAGAATTTCGATATTGGAAGTGTCGATTCCTATTTCTTCATGCGTTTCACGAAGTGCAGTTTCAAGTGTTGTTTCACCTTTTTCAACCTGGCCTCCCGGTAATGCAATTTGCCCGGCATGGTATTTCATGTGCATAGGACGTTTAATAAGGCAAATTTTCAAATTGTCTTCTTCCGGGAAAAGTAATAACAAAACGCTGCTGAACTTTAAATGGCTTTTTTTATTCGGGGCCACCTTTAATACCCGGTTCTTTGGCAACATTTTCATATGCGATGCTGCCCCAGGCAGATGTTGCAATAATGCTTCCTTAATATTTTCGGCAGTAATCATTTAAAAGTAAAAATAAAAAAAATACCTGCCGAAACAGGTATTTTCCTCTAATCAAAATTGCAATATAATAACACAACTGTTATTTACTAAATCTTTAACCCTAAACCAACAAAAACTGTCAGCCCCGGTGTACCATTATTATATCCTCCACTTTTATCAGTAAAGTTGAAAATATTATCGATGCCAAGTTTAAAATAGTAGTCTGATTTAAAAGTGTGCGTAGTAGTCAGTTTCCATAACGAGAAACTATCTAGTTTTACTTCGTGTATCTCATAAGTATTTTCATCCATGATACTCATTGTTTTTCCTCCATAGAAATTGCTTTGAAGGTTCGCGTCCAACCGATAGACTCCTTTTTCCGCCGTATAATCAAGATTAAATTTTCCGCTGAAATTACGCACATTCTTAAATTCTTCATGAAGAACCTCGTTATATTTTTTTGAGAGAGAAACCGAACCGTTAAAATAGAGGTTGTTAATTATTTTAGTGCGTAAAATTAAGTCTATACCCTTTAATAAGACATGATCATAATTTCTATAAGGGTATTCCATTATTCCTCCCGGCTTAAAAACGGGATTCTCATCATCAGTTGAAATCATATTACTGATATTGTTATGATAAGCCGAAACTGATAAGGATACATCCTGTCTTGTATATTCAGCAGAAAGTGATGTATATTTTGAGGTTTCAGGTTTGAGACCTTCATAACCTACAACAAACATTGGTGGGCCAGGTGCAGGAATCTGAAATGACATATATTTTTCTTTTAAGGTTGGCGTTTTATAACCCATACTGTAGTTTCCACGGAATGTAAAGTGCCAGATTTTATACATACCTGATAGTTGTGGAGTAAAATGCCATCCGTATTGTGAATTGTTATGAGCCCTGAAACCACCAATAATTTCTGCATTGGGACCAAGCTGTATGTCCTCCTGCCCGAAGACAATATAATCTGTATTCGTTTTGTCGTAAATATTATTTCTTGGGGCCGTCATATTTTCTGAGATGTATTCAGTTCCCAAAGTTAACATGTTCCAGTCGGCCAGGCTGAAATTACCAAGTAAACGTGCGTTATCGTATAAATTATTATAATCATTGACTAATGAATCGGGGGTCACTTTATTTAATAATTTGTAATTGTCGGAGTGCCAGGTTAACTTAAGGTTGCTTTTGGTATCAATAAACCATGTTGCTTTAGCACTGTAAGTTAAATCCTTGTTTCTTCTGTCGTAAAGATCGGGTGATGTATTATCACGGTTTTTATTCATAAATGAAAGATTCCCTTCAATCAGAAAACTTTGTGAGGGTGTAAGTTTCAAGTGTTCATCAACAACCAAAGCATCTTCGCGTTCCTGTGTACGATAAGAGTCGCCTGGCAAAAGATCATAACCATCAGTTTTATCATAAACTACAGAAGTTTGTGTCGAGAACATTCCCAATTTTGAACCTACACTTAACTGATGGTTTTGCGTATTATATTTTGAATAACGGGTTGAAGCTGCCAGATCAAGTTTTTTCGATGGTGTTTTCGTAATCACATTAATAACACCCCCAAGAGCATTTGATCCGTAAAGTGTTGAACTAGCTCCTTTTACCACTTCTATATGTGAAATATCAGCCATGTTAATCCGGCTGTAGTCGATATCGCCATAAGTTTCACCGGCAAGGCGTTCACCATCGACGAGGAATAGCATGTACTGAGGATCAATACCTTGTAGCGAAATTGATTTGCCTGCTGCCGTGCTTGCAAATTCCAGTCCCGGTACCATTAATTCTAAAGCCTGTGTCACATCAGTAATATCTCTCTTCTGCAAATCGATAGAAGAAATAGATTGTGTTAAAACCGGAGTATTCATTAGTGTTTTTTCCGTTCTTGTTCCGGTGACGACTACTGCATTTAGGTCAATTGAAGTTTCAATCATTTTAAAATTCATAGTAATGTCGTGACCTGAAATAGTAATTGGTTTTTCAATTGTCTGATAACCAAAAAAGCTAATACGGATCAGGTAATCACCATCTTTCAGATTAGTAATTTTATAATTTCCTTCGTCATCCGAGGCGGCTCCTAATGTAGTATTTTCAATAATGATATTTGCTCCTGCTAAAGTTTCATCTTTATTGGAGCTAATTTGACCTGAAATTGAATACTGAGCGAATAAGCTTTGAATATTGATAACTAAAATTACTACGATTGCTAAAACATTTTTTAAGCGTAACATTTCATAAAAATAAAGGTTAATATTCCAATTGTTTAAAGTGTTTCACGATTGTGATAAAAACATGAAAATAATTGCATTGCCCGGATTACAGGCAGCAAATCCTATTCAGGTAAAAAACCTGTGATGGTTAACAAAAACAATGGAATACAGGAGGAGCTTTGTTCCCGCTACTATCAATGCAAAATGAGTCCCGCGTTACAATGAATTCACGAAGAGGTATTTTGTGACACAAATAATCTTCAAAAACAAAGTTGAAATGTTGATTTTCTGCTAAACTTGCTTCAACATAAGAAATCGCGCTAATATCATTACGGATATCAATATGCTGAATTTGTCGTACTTCGATTTGAAGCGATGAATCAGATATCTCGATGTTTTTATGCCCGGAAAAGAAGAATACGAACGGCAAACACACCGTAAGTATCAGGGTTAAAAGTTGTCCGGTAGCACCAACAAAAAACATATCTTTTTTAATTTGTGAGCTGCAAAGTTATATTTTTATTTAAGCAAAACTTTATAACCATATTGATATTAATCAAGTCGGATACTTTTATCGGGCGAAATTTTACTAACCAAATAGCTTGGTATTAAGAGCATTGCAGTGGTTACTAGTAAAGTTCCTGCATTCAGCAGTAAAATGTTAATTAATGATAAATTAACCGGGGCAAAATCAACATAATAGGTTTCAGGGTTCAGTTTTACAACATGAAAAAGCTTTTGTATTATTATAAATGCGATGCCAATAACATTTCCCCATAACATTCCGCGCCCCGTTAGAAACACGGAAAGATAAAGAAAAACTTTTCTAATATTCCAGTTTGAACTGCCCATTGCCTTTAGAACACCGATCATGTTACTGCGTTCAAGAATAAGGACTAATAATCCAGAGATCATATTAAATCCGGCAACGAGCAGCATTAATATCAGTATTACCCAAACGTTCATGTCCAGAACAGCCAACCAATCGAAAATCTGTGGATATTCCCGGGTAATACTCTCCGTTTTTAATACCGATTCTTCATCTTCGGTATAATTAACAACCTTGCTTCTAACCTGTTGTTCAATGCGATCTATTTCACGATAATCATTCACCAATATTTCGAAGCCGCTTATTTCATCACTGTTCCAGTTGTTTAACCGCTGAATTTGTTTGATATCTCCAATTACATACAAATTATCGAATTCCTCCATGCTGGTACGGTAAATTCCACATACTTTCAGCTGTAACATTCGGGGAGTGGGTTCATTCTCGTTAATGAAGTATAAAACCGCCTGGTCATTCAACCCAATTTCAAGTAAATTCGAAACATTCTCGGATAAAAGAATCTCGTTAACCCGAACCGAATCATTAATTTGTGGCAAGTGACCGGAAACCAGGTTTTGTTTGAAAAAATTCCAATCGTAATCCGTATCCACCCCTTTAAACACAATTCCCTGAATATATTCATCGGTTTTTATTATGCCGGGCTTGGTGCCAAATGGCTGAATTTTTTTCACGCCTTCGATGTCAGTAATGCTTGTCAGAAATGATTGGTTTTTAGAAATTGGGGGCAGTTCATAAGAGTTTTGTGCATTAAAACTTATAATTTTAATATGTCCTCCAAAACCAAATACCTTGTTTCTTACCTCAGTTTTAAAACCGGTGATCACGGCTACCGAAACGATCATTACTGCCAAACCAAGGGCAATACTGAAGAGTGCTATCCGGATGATTTTTTGTGATAGTAATTGCCTGTTCGACCGATCGAAAAACAATTTGTTGGCAATGAAAAGTTCAGTATTCATCCGAAGATTATATATTATTTTGGAAAGCTAAAGGTATGATTCTTGTTCCTCAACATCTTTCCTTCGGTTTATAAAAGGCAATATTAGTAACGAAATAATCCCGACAATAATAATCATTCCGGTAGTAATGGACCACGCTAACAATGCAAAGGTTTGCCCTTGCAATCTTTCAACTCCATATAACCACAAAGCTTCAGTTGCCATGAAATGCCAGGCGCCGATTCCGCCCTGAACAGGGGCAACCATACCAAAACTTGCAAGAACAAAGGTGGTCAGGCCGGCAATGGGCGACAAATCTTTTGTAAAATCGAAGGCAAAAAATACTACATAAAGCATTAGATAGTACATCAACCAAATAAAGACCGAGTGAAAATAAAACCATCCTTTCTTTTTAATAGAACGAATTGAAATAAATCCTTCCTTGAAATTTGTCAAAATTTCTTTAACTCTTTTAGTAATTGATGATTCATTGATTGTTTTTCTAAATATTATAAATGCGGTAAGAAGACCTAAAAATCCTACAATTAAATATGGTGATTTGAATACTGAAATTATTTTTTGTTGAATTTCCGGATTTTGCTGGATAAAATGCATCATTTTCCCAAACTGGGTAATAATAACTATTCCAAGTAGAATTATTAACGATAATAAATCAATTAATCTTTCAGCCACCACAGTTCCAAACGATTTTGAAAATGAAATTTTTTCATATCTTGATAATACTCCGCATCTTGAAACTTCGCCCATTCTGGGAATTACAAGATTCATAATATAGCCAACCATAACTGCAAGAAATGTATTTATAAACCTTGGTTTATGGCCAATTGGTTCTATCATTATTCTCCATCGGGCAGTACGGCTTATATGACTTAATAACCCAATAATTAATGAAACAAGAATCCACGAATAATTAACACCGTTTTTTAGTGTTTCAATTATTTCTTGTCGGTCATTATATTTTGTTTTTATGAAATATAAATAATAAAAGATGCCTACGCCAATTGTAAAGAAGGCAAGGAATTTTAAAATTTTTAAGGCTTTTTTTTTCAAACTTTATTCGTTTAAAGGCTGTATATTTACCCTGCTATTAATCTTCGGAATATTCCGGGATTAATGTCAATCAAAGGTCTGACACAGCTGTTTGTCGTGAACAAAAATATAAATTTGTTTTGTTTATTTTAATTGTTTGACAACATTGTAGAAAACAGAAAGGGACGAATCGGATAGTAATGAGTTTTGTAAAACCCAAAAAAAGTCTGGGTCAACATTTTCTTACGGATCAGAATATTGCCCGTAAAATCGTTGACAGCCTGAGTTCCACAGTGCCTGATGTTCTGGAAATTGGGCCGGGAATGGGGGTATTGACTCAATATCTTTTACAACGTTCAGAATTGAATATTAAAGCTGTCGAAATTGATCGCGATTCAGTTGCTTATCTAAAACAACATTTCCCAACCCTTGAAATACTTCCGGAGGATTTTTTGAAAGTTGACATTTCAAAACTATTCTCCAAAAACTTTAGCATCATTGGTAATTTTCCATATAACATATCTTCCCAGATATTTTTTCGCGTATTGAAATTTAGAAATGATATTCCCGAGGTGGTAGGAATGATTCAAAAAGAAGTGGCTGAGCGTATTGCCTCGTCTCACGGTAATAAAACGTATGGAATATTAAGTGTATTATTACAGGCATTTTATAACATTGAATATTTATTCACGGTCTCGGAGAGTGTTTTTTCTCCTCCTCCAAAAGTAAAATCGGCAGTAATAAGGTTGAACCGAAACAGCCGTGAATCGTTGCCTTGTGATGAAGATTTGTTTTTTAAAGTGGTAAAGGCAGCATTCCATTTGCGCAGGAAGATGTTACGGAATTCACTTCATGAAATTTGTCAGCATATTCCTGAAAAATATTCAGATAAACGCCCCGAACAACTTAGTGTGGAAGACTTTATCGAGCTAGCAGTAAAAATTGAAACCCTCGAAAATAACAAGAATGATGTAATTTGAAAACTCCTGGGTGAATTCGTTGATCAGTTGAAGGAACTCATCGAAGACAAACAAGAAAGAGAAGTAAAGGATCTAATCGCAGATCTTCGTCCGGCTGATATTTCTTAAATAATGAATGATTTTTCAAAGGGCTTATTTGTTTAACGTTGCCATGTATTTGTCCGGGGTAATGTGGATTTGATTTTTACCCTGGAAAAGTAACAAATGATAAATGAAATTAAACGGTATTAATTGCCTCCACCGGATCAAGCCGTGAAGCCAAAAAGGCTGGTATTAGTCCGGCAAAGAAACCAATTACACTGGAAATAAATAATCCGGTGATAACATTTTCAAGCGAAAGTATTAATTTAAAATCTGAAATATAGCTAACAATGGAAGCGCCGATAAAAATTAAAAATAAACCTACTATTCCGCCTATTATTGAAAGAACAATCGCTTCAAAAATAAATTGCAGAAGAATAAAATAACGTTTAGCGCCAAGCGATTTCTGGATGCCAATAATTTTAGTTCGTTCCTTAACTGAAACAAACATAATGTTTGCAATTCCAAACCCACCAACAATAATGGCAAATCCTCCAACTATGCCTCCTACCGTTTTAAGAATAGCAAAAAGCTGGTCTAAACTTTTTGAAACCAAACTAACTTCGTTAAGTGCAAAATCGTCTTCTTCCATTGGTTTTAGCCGGTGAAGGGTTCGCATAATCCCCTCCAGTTCTGCTTTAAATTTATCATTATCAACATTTGGTTTCGCTTTCACACAAATGATCTGACCCAATATCCCGATTTCGAATTTGAATCATGTAAAGTGATTTGACAACCGGAATATGGACATACTTATCCATAGAAGTTCCGAATGAATCCTGTCCTTTTCTCCGGTAAACGCCGATTACTTTTAATTTATAGCCCTGTACTTTAATCTCCCTGTTTAATGGGTTCATATCCGGGAATAACTTCCCGGCAATATCCGACCCGATTACCGTCACCGGTGCACCCGATCTCATTTCAGCCTCTGTAAAATACCGTCCTTTTTCAATATTCAAATCCCAAATATCGAGTAATCCATAAGAAGTTGCCATGATAACTACATTTTCAAGGTTATCCCTTCCCGACTGAACAGTTCTTGTAAATCCGTAAAGAAAAACCGTATTTTCTACCGTTTTTGCTCTCCTTAAAATTTCGTCTGCCTCTTCAATCTCAGGAGAAGGCCTGTTTAAATATTTCCACCATGGAATTTCCGATTCACCTTCAGGTGGCATCCATGGCCTTTTTTGTATATAGATCATATTGCTTCCCAGGCTCTCTAAACTTTCGCGTATTGAACGTTCCATGGAATCGATTATGGCAAAAACCGAAATAATAGCGAAAATGCCCACAGTAATTCCTAACAGCGAAAGGAATGTGCGTAACTTATTTACTTTCAGGGAACTGAAAGTAAAAACTAAACTTTCGTATATAAGCCGTAAAAGAAGCATTGGTTGATATTCAAAAAATCACGGGTAAAATTAAAATTTGTTTCTAAAATTCATTTTATTGAGATGCCTTCTTTAAAAACATTTTATTAGTGTAATTTTTGTGGAAAAGATTACAAAAGATTAAGGATGTTATTTGAAAACTTTGCATCTTACAGAATAAATTTGCAAACCGTCGGTTTTTATATAAAAAATACTTTGATTTTTCTATCTTTGCATGCGAATACGAAAAATGGAATAAATGGCTGATAATAAAAAAATTAAGACTGCTTTGGTTTCAGTCTTTCACAAAGCAAACCTCGATAAGATTATTCACAAACTAAACGATTTGAATGTTAAATTATTAAGCACAGGGGGTACGAAAAGTTTTATAGAATCACTCGGTGTTGAAGTGACTTCAGTTGAAAGCCTAACCGGTTATCCTTCCATTTTAGGTGGACGTGTTAAAACACTTCATCCCAAAATATTTGGTGGTATTTTATCGAGACGCGACAACCAGGGTGATGTCAGTCAGCTAACGGAATATGAAATTCCTGAAATTGATTTGGTTATTGTAGATCTTTATCCATTTGAAGACACCGTTGCTTCGGGTGCGGAAGAACAGGAAATTATTGAAAAGATTGATATTGGTGGAATTGCTCTTATTAGGGCTGCGGCTAAAAACTTTAAAGATGTGGTTATTGTTCCGTCGCAAAATGAATACGAACCGTTGTTGAGTCATTTGGAAAAAAACAGTGGCGAATTCACTTTGTCTGAACGCAAATGGTTTGCCGGTCGTGCTTTTGGAGTTTCGTCACATTACGATGCTGCAATTTTTGGTTATTTTAATCAGGGAGAAGATGAAGCCACTGAAAGAATTAGCCTGAACAACGGGCATGTTTTACGTTATGGAGAAAATCCACATCAGAAGGCTACTTTTTTTAAATTTAAAAACTCACCGCAGGAAGTTTCGCTTGCCAATGCTGAAGTTTTGCAGGGTAAGGCGCTTTCGTACAACAATATGCTCGATGCCGATGCTGCCTGGAAATCAGCCAGTGATGCATATCATTCAGTATCTCATATTGAAAATAAAGTGGCAGTTTCGGTAATAAAACACCTTAATCCATGTGGTTTGGCGGTAACAGGAAATATTCTTGAATCACTGGAACTTGCCTGGGCTGGTGATCCAATTAGTGCTTACGGAAGTATTATTTGTTTTACCGATACAGTTACAAAGGAAGTGGCTGAATGGTTTGGGAGCAAATTTGTTGAAATTGTTATTGCGCCCGAATTTACTTCAGAAGCACTTGAAGTATTTGCAAAAGAAGAAAAATTTACGCTTATTGGTTACTCCGGTGAAAAATGAAATCACCGGCGAAAAATTATATCGTTCAATTAGTGGCGGAATGTTGGTTCAGGATGAAGATGAAGGTCTTGATCAGCAATTTGAAACAGTTACTGAAAGAGAATTTTGAATCTTCAAAAATCAACCTGGCGAAATTTGGAATTACTGCCTGTAAACATTTAAAAAGTAATGCAATAGCCGTTGTTACTGAAAATGAGAACGGCTCATTCTGGCTAACAGGCGCTGGTATGGGACAGCCAAACCGACTCGATAGTTTGCGCCATCTTACAATGCCAAGATTTAATATGAAAGAAGGTTTGAAAATCGAAAATTCCGTATTAATTTCGGATGCCTTTTTCCCGTTCCGTGACAGTATTGAAGCAGCCAATGAATATGGAGTGAAATATATTGTTGAACCCGGTGGCAGTATTCGCGATAAGGAAGTTATTGAAGCTTGCAATGAATTTGGAATTGCGATGGCATTTACCGGTAGAAGACATTTTAAACATTAACAAGAATCTTAACTAAGATCAAAATAACTAGGAAATACAAATGGGACTGTTTTCTTTTTTAACACAGGAAATTGCCATTGACCTGGGTACTGCAAATACCATAATTATTCACAACGATAAGATTGTGGTTGACGAACCCTCAATTGTGGCTATTGATTTAAAATCAGAAAAAATGGTTGCTATAGGCGAAAAGGCCAGGCAAATGCAAGGGAAAACACATGCTAACCTGAAAACCATCAGGCCATTACGCGATGGTGTGATTGCTGATTTTAATGCGGCAGAGCAAATGATCCGCGGGATGATTAAAATGATCAACCCGAAGCCAAAATTTTTCTCGCCTGCATTAAAAATGGTTATTTGTATTCCTTCCGGCAGTACTGAAGTTGAAATACGAGCGGTTCGTGACTCGGCTGAACATGCTGGTGGTCGTGAAGTTTATATGATTTATGAACCTCTGGCAGCTGCAATTGGAATTGGTCTCGATGTGGAAGCTCCCGAAGGAAATATGGTAGTTGATATTGGTGGTGGTACAACCGAAATTGCAGTTATTTCATTGGGTGGTATTGTTACCAATAAATCCATTCGTATTGCAGGTGACGATTTGACTGCCGACATTATGGAATACATGCGTCATCAACACAATATAAAAATAGGTGAACGTACTGCAGAGGAGATTAAAATACATGTTGGCTCTGCGCTTTCACAATTAAAAGAACCACCTCAGGATTATGTAGTTCAAGGACCTAACCAAATGACAGCTCTGCCCATTGAAGTTCCCGTTTCGTACCAGGAAATTGCACACTGTCTTGAAAAATCGATTTCAAAAATTGAAACAGCAGTTTTAAGTGCCCTCGAACAAACGCCACCTGAATTATATGCCGATATTGTTGCAAAAGGAATCTGGTTGGCAGGTGGTGGTGCACTATTAAAAGGACTTGATAAACGCTTAACGGATAAAATAGGTATTCCTTTCCACATTGCAGAAGATCCGCTGAGAGCTGTAGTTCGGGGAACCGGAATATCATTGAAAAATGTGGATAAATTCTCATTCCTGATCAGATAAATGATCGGAATTTTATTGATATGCAATGAGAAGTCTGCTCAGGTATTTACTGAAAAATTATGCTTTTCTTCTTTTTTTACTTCTGGAAGTAACTTCGTTTATATTAATATTTAATAACAACGGCTACCAGAAGGCAAAATACCTGAATTCTTCCAATCGTATTACCGGTTCAATTTACAAGTCATATAATTCAGTTGTGAATTATTTTGGCTTGGCACGTGTGAATAAAAAATTATCGGAAGAAAATGCCTTTTTGCGTTCTCAACTTGCCGAAGTCTATTTAAAACCCGATTCAGTTATAAGTCAGAAATTGTCTATTAATGAACCGGTATATAACTTTACCTCTGCAATGGTAATTAATAATTCGGTTAACCGGCAATACAATTACATTACATTAAATAAGGGGAGAAAAGATGGTATAAAACCTGATCAGGGAATTATGAATTCTGAAGGAGTAGTTGGACTGATTACCAATGTTTCAGAATCGTATTCGGTTGGATTTTCAATATTGAACAAACGTTGGGGAGTGTCGGCAAAACATAAAAAGAGCGGAACTTTTGGCCCAATTTCGTGGGATGGCAGCGATTACAGGTATGTAAATCTTAATGGGATTCCGTTTCATGTTCAACTGGCAGTTGGTGATACAATTGTTACGAGCAGCTATTCATCGGTTTTCCCGGAAGGAGTTATAATAGGAACTATTTCCGAATTTGAACAGCCTTCGGGTGAGAACTATTATAAAATAGTAGTTAAACTGGCGGTTGATTTTAAAGCAATTTCTTTTGTGGAAGTAATTGATAATATAAAAAAAGAGGAAATAAAATCATTGGAAAGTTTACGATTGGATGATCCGGTTAGCAATTAAATATGGTATAATGTTTATTAGCCTGTTGTTAATTCAGGTGCTAATACTGAATCAAGTCCAGCTTCAATGGGTTTGTAAATCCTTATGTTTATATTCTTTTCATTTTACTGTTACCATTAAGTACCCCTCGATATATCCTTGTTAATATTGGCATTTTTACTCGGTTTAATTGTTGATATTTTTTTGAACAGTCTTGGTATTCATGCTGCGGCTTCGGTATTTATTGCCTATATAAGACCATTTATTATTCGAATAATTTCAAACCGCGAAGAAGATCGTAGCGATTATCCGGGGTTGATGCAGAATTCGTTTGGATGGTTTTTAGTCTATGCTTCAATTATGGTCTTTTTACATCATTTTGTACTTTTTTATCTCGAAGTTTTTTCATTCTCTCATTTTTTTGTTACTCTTGGTCGGGTGATTATCAGTTCGTTTTTTTCAATTTTTATTATAGTTTTAAGTCAGTTTTTGGTGTTTAGAGATTAATCGGTAAAACGTGGATATTTTTGCAAAACGTAAATATTTGGTTATCGCAATATTTCTTGTGATTGGGCTTATCTTTTTGTTGAAATTGTTTGACATACAGGTAATAGATACTGATTATAAGGAATATGCAACAAACCAGGTTTTGCGCGAAGTGGTACAGTATCCGAATCGCGGATTGATTTACGACCGAAATGGGAAACTAATTGTTTATAACAAACCGGCTTATGATTTATTGGTTACTCCGCGGGAAGTTGAAAAGTTTGATACGGCTTATTTTTGTCAACTGGTTGATATTTCAAAAGAAGATTTAATTGCTGGAATTGAAAAAGCCAGGGAATATTCGTCCTACAAACCTTCAATTTTGGTAAAACAGATTCCCCCGGAGACTTTCGCTATTTTACAGGAACAACTTTACAAATTCAAAGGATTTCATGCACAATCGAGAACTTTGCGCGAATATTCAAGTCCTGCTGCTGCGCATGTTTTGGGTTATGTCAGCGAAGTGAATGCAAATGATATTGAGAGGGATAGTTATTATAAGTCAGGGGATTATATTGGAGCCAACGGTCTTGAGAAAACTTACGAAAAACAACTGCGGGGTACAAAAGGGATTAAAAAGCAACTGGTTGATGTTCATAATCGCATTCAGGGAAGTTTCCGGAATGGGCAAGAAGATACACCGGCAAAAATTGGAGAAAACATTTATTGTACACTTGATCTCGATTTACAGGAATATGCCGAAAAGCTGTTTCAAAACAAAAAGGGTAGTGTTGTTGCAATTGAGCCTTCAACCGGTGAAGTTTTGGTGATGGTAAGCGCTCCTACTTATGATCCGAATCTTTTGGTTGGACGCGTTAGGGGAACTAACTATAATAAATTATTGGCAGATACTTTAAATCCACTCTTTAACAGGGCAACACAGGCAAAATATCCGCCCGGTTCAACATTTAAAATCATTAATACTTTAATTGGGTTGCAGGAAGGTGCTATTAACACCAGTACGCTGTTTACCTGTAATGGCAAAGCTTCTTCTCCAATAAAATGCACACACAATCATGTTACACCATTAAATGTGGTTGAAGCTATCAGAGAATCATGTAATTCATTTTTGTGGAATACCTTTCGTGCCATTATTAATCACGATAAGACTTCGGAAGAAAGTTTCAATGAGTGGCGCTCGTATGCAGAAAGTTTTGGTGTCGGGGAGAAACTGGGCAGTGATTTTCCGAATCAACTGGAAGGAGATTTACCCAGTGCCGAATCGTATAACCGAATTTATGGTAAAGGACACTGGAATGCGTTAACTATTAGATCTCTGTCAATTGGACAGGGAGAGTTAGGGACAACACCACTCCAAATTGCCAACATTTCTGCTACTGTTGCCAATCACGGGTTTTATATTACTCCTCATTTGATTAAGTCGATTGAAAATGACACAATTGACAGAAATTTTGATAAAAAGCATCTCGTAAAAATTTCATCGGAAAATTTTGAACCAATTATCAATGGTATGGAACAAGTAGTAGCAAATACAAGCGTATCATATAGGGCAAAGATTCCGGGAGTAGTAATGTGCGGAAAAACGGGAACTGCTCAAAATCCACATGGGAAAGACCATTCTGTATTTACAGCGTTTGCCCCAAAAGATAATCCCAAAATTGCCATATCAGTTTATGTCGAGAATTGTGGTTACGGTTCTACTTACGCAGCCCCAATTGCAAGTCTTATTGTTGAAAAGTATTTAAATGATACAATTGCAACAAGCAGACTGCGGATTGAAAAAGAAATGATGGAAATGAATTTGTTAAACCCGAATTAATCAAACAAAATGCCGAAAAGAAACAGCCTTTGGGGCAATATCGATTGGGTTACAGTTTCCTTGTTTCTGGTACTGGTTTTTTTGGGCTGGATTAATATTTATGCTGCTGTTTACAACGATGAGCACCAAAATATTTTAGATATTTCCCAGCAATACGGAAAACAACTGATTTGGATTGGTGCAGCGTTTTTGCTGGGTTTCACTATCCTGATCATTGAGTCGAACTTTTATGTACTTTTTTCATACATTATTTATGGGTTTCTCATTTTCATGTTGATTCTTGTTTTGTTTGTAGGTAAGGAAGTAAACGGGGCAAAATCATGGTTTGGAGTTGGAAGCTTTGGAATACAACCTTCCGAGTTTTGTAAATTTGCTACTGCTTTGGCATTAGCGCGTTACATGAGTTCTTATGGTTTTAAGTTGGAAAGATTCAAGTCGCTCGTTACCATTTCACTAATTATATTAATGCCAGCCGCATTTATTATTATTCAGAACGATACCGGATCTGCTTTGGTTTATCTTTCTTTTGTTTTGGTATTATATCGCGAAGGGCTTTCTGGAGTGGTTTTATTTTTTGGCACGCTGGTAGCTATTTTATTTGTACTGGCGCTTGTTCTCTCAAACTTTATACTTTCACTTGTATTATTAGTACTTGCATTTGCAGCATATTTTATTTTCAATCCAAAAAATAAAATGTTTCTCCGTGTAGCTGCAATATTTGTTATGAGTACATTGATTTTTGTTGCAGCCGATTTAGTCCTTCAAATGAGATATGATCTTGCAACTGCTATTAATACGGGCTTAATTGTTGGATCCCTAATTGTTTTGGGTTACAGTTTAAGAAAGAGGATAACTAATTTCGTAATTATTTCATTGGTTTTTCTTGGATCAGTTCTCTTTACCATTTCGGTAGATTATGCATTTAATAACTTGCTCGAAGCACATCATCAGGATCGTATTAATGAACTTCTGGGAATATCTTCTAATCCGCTGGGAACAGGGTGGAATGTAAATCAGAGTAAAATTGCGATTGGATCGGGTGGATTTTTAGGTAAAGGTTTTCTGAAAGGCACACAGACTAAGTTTGATTTTGTTCCGGCACAAAGTACCGATTTTATTTTTTGTACCGTCGGTGAAGAATGGGGATTTCTAGGAACATTTGTAGTAGTAGCACTATTTGTATTCCTGTTTATTAGGTTAATCTGGCTTGCAGAACGACAACGTTCGGGTTTTTCGCGAATTTATGGTTACTCGGTTGCTGTTATTTTGTTTTTTCATTTTATGGTTAATGTGGGAATGACTATCGGAGTAATGCCCGTAATTGGAATTCCATTACCTTTTTTTAGTTATGGTGGTTCTTCACTTTGGTCATTTACAATATTATTGTTTATTTTCATTCGGTTAGATGCCAGCCGGTACGATAAATTTTGAAATGTATGCCTGATAATTAAAGTTCATCGGTATATTACTATTTGGCTTCTGAAGAATAATATTATGAGATGAAGACACAAATTCAATTATATCATTCATAAAATCAATAAAATTGGCTGATAGAAATTCGTAATGTTCAAGAAGTATAAACCGGGCAATATCAATTTTATCAGGAAGTGACGTGTAATTCGACATAATTTTTACAGACTGGGAAATACCATCGACAGAAGCATATGATTCCAGCCGGCGATTTTGAATAAGAAATGGTAAAAACCCCTGGACACGTATAGGAAGAATCAGGAAATTTGAAAGCAAAATAGCATGCATCTGTTTGGCAAAGGTACGTAGCGTTAATTCTGAATAGTCATTCCAGTGGTGTGCAAGAAAATGGTCATAAAAAAAATCGACTATAATTCCGGAGTATAATCCGTAATCTTTTCGAAAAAGTTGTTTTGCTTCCAATACTTTTGGATGTTTGTCGGTAAATGTATCAATATGGCGATGCAATAAAATTCCTTCACGAACTTTTTGCGGGTATTTTTCCATATTTTTCCCTTTAACATAATCACCAATAAAATTTCCAACCACGATTTCTTCATCATTCCCCGACAAATAAAGATGTCCTAAATAATTCATTTAAAAAGTATTTAAAGCTGAACGTTTGTATTATAAAAAAGTTCTTTACAGCAAATTTCCCTAATTACGATAAACTCTTTTTATCAAAATATTCGATGCGATAAAATAATAAAAAACGAATAAAATGTTTTTTCAAAAATGACTTGTGTATTCTTTGAATGATTTTCTATTATTTTTTACTTTTGGCATTCATTTTAATTTGAATGACAAAGAAGATTGTAGCTTTTGGTGAAGTGGTTTGGGATATTTTACCTAATGAGAAAATTTTAGGTGGAACTCCTTCGAATATGGTATTTCGATGTAATTCGTTCAACGAGGAAGGTTTCTTACTTTCACGGGTTGGTGATGACGAATTGGGAAATGCTGCTTTACTACGTCTTCAAGAACTTGGTATTTCGGACGATAATGTGCAGGTAGATTTTGAGTTTCCAACGGGAACAGTTAACATTACTTTCGATGAAAATAACGAGGCAAATTTTCATGTAACACCCGAAGTCGCGTTTGACCATATCGAATTTTCTGCCGAAGCACTTAAACTAGCCCGAAATGCTGACTGCCTTTTTTATGGATTGCTTCCCCAGCGTTTTGGATTGTCAAAAAATACGTTACGTGAGTTAATAAACGAATCGCCGGAGTCGGTTCATTTTCTGGATCTTAAACTGTTTGAGCACTTTTTTAATGTAAAAGTGGTGGAATTTCTTTTGGATTGCAGCCATATTGTTCGGATAAAGGAAAAAGAAATAGGATTTTTAAATCAGGAGCTTAGAATTGGGTCAGATAATTTAGAAGATTTTTGTTCCCGTTTAATCAAAAGGTATAAAATTGATATGGTTCTTATAACGCGCGGAGACAATGGTGTTTTTGCCTACGAAAAAAAATTGGGGGCATTTTATGATAAGGGATACCATATCACAATGGAGGACAATATCGGTTCGGGAATGGCATTTTGTGCCGGGTTCTTACATTATTATCTCAACGGAAAATCCATTCAGGATTCGTTGAATTTCGGGAATGCTGCCGGAGCTATAAATACAACCAAACGAGGGGCAACTGTGTTTTTTAATAAGAAAGACGTACTTACATTTATGAAAAACACACCGAAAGGATAAAAGTAGTAATCATTTTTTTCCAATTTTCCAATACTCTTAAACATTAAAAATTAAGTAACTAAATACGCTTTTTTATTGTAGATATAAGAAAACAGGGTATGAAACTTACAATTGAAGAAATTACTCATGTCCTTTTCAATAAATTGTGGGATCAGTTTCTGGAAAGGGTGTCTTATGCCAAAGTCTATTCCGACCTGGTTACCCAAAGGGGTGGACATGTTGTTAACGATCATATTGCATTTCGTACTTTTAATACGCATACGGGCGAACAACCTGAAGGAATAAGAGCATTAAGGCATATTCTGTTAAGCTTGGGGTACAAACCAGCTGCAAAATATAAATTTCAGAAAAAGAAATTAAACGCAGTACATTTTGAACATCCTGATGTAACATTACCAAAAATATTTGTTAGTCAATTAGAAGTTGAACAACTTCCGGAATGGGCACAGCAATTGATTCACAAAACAGTTAAAGATACCCGATATTTGTTGACTGACCACAGTATAGAATTACTAAATATTTTGAAAGAAAAAGAGATGTTACCATCGGAAGCAGCTGAATATTTAACCAATGATCTAGTAAATTATTTTAGACGACCGTGGGATATTCCCGACAAAGAAGATTTGCTACAACTGAATGATGTTTCTCAGTACGGGGCATGGGTTTTATTGCATGGGAATTCAGTTAACCATTTTACCGCATTTATAAATTATCAGAATGTGAAAGAATGGCCCGATTTGGAAACAACCTGTAAGGCATTGAAGGAAGCGGGCGTTCCAATGAAAGATGTGATCGAAGGAGAAAAAGGAAGTAAGCTGCAACAGTCTTCAACGCAAGCTGTTAAAGAGGAAGTTAAGGTTCGTGGAGAAAGAGGTATTGAGCAAATGATCTGGACCTATGCATATTACGAACTGGCTCAACGTGGTTTGGTTGAAGTCAATGGTGAAAAGAAATTATTTAGTGGCTTTCTTGGAGAACAAGCCAAACACTTGTTTGATATGACTCAAACCCACGACAATTAATCTACGGTTAAAGATGAATCTTTTGATTTGGGGTTTAGTTTATTAGTTAACTAAAATATAAGCACCAAACATGGTGTTTTTGTCAAAATCAGTCAATGGGAAAAATCCAGACATTATTTTTTGATTTGATATCATAAGTGGAAATTGAATTTCCATTTCACGTACAAATTCAAAGAAGGTTTTTTGTGGGTCATAAAATGTTCTGTATTTCCCTTTTATTCCCTGGTGAATGAATTTTTCAAGTTGAAGTGAAAGTAGTCCCATGTTTTGGCGTACATTGATTTCAAGACAGGGATTTATTTTCAGGTTTTGATTTTTGTCCCAAAAAATCAGGGTATCAACACCAAAATTTCCTTCATAATGCTTTGCTAAAGCTGAGTCCTCTAAAATTTTTATTAAAGTTGGAAGGATCATTTCGGGTACTGATAAAACGAATTTTGCTATTTCATCAGGCAATTCGGTAGGGATTCCGTTTAAAAAATTTCCCTGGTATTGTCCTTTGTTGTCTGTGGCAAAATTACTTATCCCTAAAAACCTGATTTTTCCTTTTTCCATTTCAAACTGAAAGGCCAAATCATATGCTTTTTTTAATAGAGGTTCAACCATTAAATAACCCTGATCCCGAATTGTGCCCAAAATTTTTTCCCAAACTTTTTCATGGACAGGTACCTTTGTAATAGGTTGTAATCCACGCCCAGAACTGCTCCAGGGAGCTTTAATCATCAAATTACCCCAGGTTTTCAGTAATACTTCGATTTCAGTTTTTGTATTACAAATCCGGGCTGTCTGATTCGGATTTATCATGTAGGTCAGGTCAATTTCAGAAAGGACTTTTTGAAGAATCTCAAGCGCAAATTTTTTGGAATAAAGGTCACGATGTTCAGGATTCCAGTTATATACTGGCGAATTTCGAAAATTTTCAGAACACTTTAATTTTAATGGAGCTAAAAACTTATGTTCAGCAGGACTCCAGCCCCATGGAAGCAGACGGTTAATCTGTCTTTGGAAATTAATTATTTCCTTTTTTGTTATTACATTAGGAACACCAATACCCAAATTGCCCATTCGAACATAAAATTCATCTGAAGGTTTGTTGTCAACCAGGATATAATCAGAGGTTTGTGCAAAGTATGAAGTAAGAACAGACAGCTCTGACTCCATTTGTTGAAGCAGAATATTGGGTTGCCAGCTTATTGTTCCGTTTCCCACCGCATATTCACATGTAGGATTAAAATGGTAAATATGTAGCGATTCTTTTATCATTAATTTATACTATGGATCGAAATAATCCTTCTATTGGAATTATTATAGCATTTTTCTTAAAATATTTAATGTTACAAGTACGAGACTTAAAGACAAATTAACCTTTTTATCGTAATTATGTTTTATTTATTAAATTTGCTCACAATTTACGACCCTAAAATTATTGTTTGGTAACAATTTGATGGATAATAATTTTGAAAGTAATTATTTATTGTGATAATTACCTAATGAAACAATTAACAATTTCAAACTAATATTTTTTCTATGAAGAAACTCATGCTGTTTTTTGTTTGCATTTTTATTATTGGAATGCAACTAGTAAATGCTCAGGTGAGGAGAATCACCGGGAATGTGACCAGTGCTGAGGATGGTACTTCTATCCCGGGCGTTTCTGTGTCTGTGAAGGGAACAACAATTGGTGCCATTACAAATATTGATGGTGCTTATCAGTTGGATGTTCCAAATAGTGCCGAGACATTGGTTTTTTCCTTTGTCGGTATGCGATCCATTGAGGCTCAAATTAATGACAAAATTATTGTAAATGTTCAGATGAGCCCTGATGTTTTAGGAATTGACGAAGTAATGGTTATAGCTTACGGTACTACTACCAAGGAAGCAAAAACCGGATCTGCAACACAAGTACAAACTGCTCAACTTGCTGAAACACCAGTCGTTAGTATCGATAAAGCGTTGAGTGGGAAAGTTGCCGGATTGATGGTTTCAACATCAAACGGACAACCTGGAAGCAATAGTTCAATACGAATCAGGGGTACCAGTTCAGTAAATGCAGGTAATGAACCTTTATATGTTATTGACGGAATTCCGGTAATGACAGGAGACCAAACTTATATCACTACTTCTTCAAATGCACTTTATGCACTTAATCCTTCAGATATTGCATCAATAACTGTGTTGAAGGATGCTGCTGCCGCTTCAATATATGGCTCAAGGGCTGCAAATGGTGTAATCTTAATAACAACCAAATCTGGTATGGCCGGGGAATCTAAAATTAACTTAAGAGTCTCAGGAGGCTTTTCGCAATTGGCTAACGACAACAATTTCTGGCCAATGAATAGCCAGGAAATTTGGACTTACTTGCGAGATGCTGTTATAAATTCAGGAATGAATCCTGATGATCCGGCGGGTAATGGGAGTACTTACTTTCCAAAATCACTTTTGGCAGGCCCACAAACTAACTGGTTTAAAGAAGGGCTGCGAAATGGTGTTACTCAGAAATATGAAATTACCGCAAGTGGAGGGACGGAAAAACTCAGTAATTATTTTTCAGGAGCTTACGAGAATATCGAAGGCATTGTAATTGGAAATGATTATAAAAAATTTAATTTTCGTGCAAATAGTGATTTTCAGGTAAACGATAAAATAAAAATAGGTACAAAAATTGGTCTTTCCAGGATGATTAATCACGATGTCGCAACAGGTGATTTATCATATCTTAACCCGTTTTTTGCAAATTTGACCATTTTACCATGGACACCTTTGCGCAATGAAAATGGCTCGTATAATACCAATATTCCCGAAAACGCTGATATTAATCCAATTTTTGCTGCAAAGACAAATGTAAACTGGGATAAACAATTCAGATTACAGGGAACTGGTTATTTCGAATATAAACCAATTGAGCAACTAACACTAAAAACAAATAACTCTATTGAACTTACTAATGGTGAATCATATCAGTTTGTTCAGCAAGTAACCGGATACGCGCTAAACGGGGTTTACGAAAACAGGTCTAATTATCAATTATTAACAACATCAAATACTGCTAATTATACTGATAATTTTAATGAAAAACACGTTTACAGTATTTTAGTAGGACAGGAAGCTCAAAGCTTTAGAACAAGTTATCTGGATGGTAATTCGCCTAATGTAAATATTGAAATTCCTTATCCGACCACCTCTACTCAAGCCGACGACCAGGTTGGCTATGATGAATCAGAATGGACATTACTTTCGTTTTTTGCAAATTTAGATTATAACTATAACTCCAAATATTATTTGCATGCCAGCATTCGCTGGGACGGAAGCTCTCGTTTTGGGGCAAATAACAGGTATGGAACTTTTTGGTCAATAGGCGGATCATGGAATATTAACGAAGAAAAATTCATTAAAGGGAAGTTGGATTGGATTAAGTTAGCAAAACTTCGTGTTAGTTACGGAATAAATGGTAACAACCAAATTGGTAATTATCTTCAATACGGAGTTTATGGTTCCAGAGAATATAATGCAAGTGCCGGAATGGCTCCAGATCAGTTAGGAAATCCGAATCTTACATGGGAGTTAAACCGAACTTACAATGTTGGACTGGATTTAAATTTATTCAGCCGTTTAAATGTCACGTTTGATTATTATCAAAGATTTACTGAAAACATGTTGCTTAATGATTTATTATCATGGACAACGGGTTTTTCAGGCGTTATGCGAAATGTGGGTAGTATGAAAAATACCGGGCAGGAGGTCAGTATTTCCGGAGACATTATTAAACAACGTGACTTAAAAATCGAATTAGGATTCAATTTCGCGCATAATCGAACAAAAATAACAGATCTTGCAGGAGAAGATGAAATCGGATCTTTACTTGTTCATAAGGTTGGGTATTCACTCTGGACATATAAAGTACATGACTATGCCGGCGTTAACCCTGTAAATGGAGAAGCACTTTGGTATGATAAAGATGGGAAACTGACAAATAATTACAGTAAGTCACGGCAGATTTATGACGGAAGCCCCGAGCCAAAATTCATCGGAGGTGGATATCTTAACGCAACCTGGAAAGGTTTTTCTTTGGTGGCGAGTACTGATTTTAAAGCCGGTTTGAAGATTAATGTGTTGAATGAAGGGCGGTATTTGAGATCTGACGGGTACCTTTGGTACGGCAACCAGGCAAATACTTCCCTGGATTACTGGAAAAAACCCGGGGATATTACTGAAACTCCAAAACCTACTGTCGGTAATTCAAGCGAATCAAATGCATTTGAAAGCTCCCGTTGGATTGAAAAAGGAGACTACCTGAGATTAAAAGAATTAACATTAGCTTATGATATCCCAACATCAGTCATGAATAAAGTAAATTTCTTGGACAAAGCCAGATTATATATAAGCGCGTATAATTTATACACTTTCCACAGCTTAAATACTTTTGATCCGGAGCGTGGTAATAGTGGGATTGCTTACGGAATCTATCCAACGCCTAAAACTTTCATAGCTGGGGTAGAGTTGTCATTTTAAACATGCTTAATATTTAAAATAATCACAATGAAAAAGATATTCGAAAAATCAATACTAATTTTTGGGGTAATATTTTTATTATCCGGATGTGAAGGTTTTTTGCAGAAGGAACCCGTATTACAGCAAACCTCGGAACTTACGCTAAGTTCGTTTGATGGATTAAATAATGCCACTATCGGTACCTATACACCGCTTTACGGAGCTAACTGGTACGGTGGATATTTTGTTTTATCTTCAGAAATGAGGGGCGGAAACGGAAAATTAAAGCCTAATGATGCGGGTTATTTGTTTGATGCATATACCTGGAATTATACAACAGAAACAACAGAGGCTTTGTGGAGTATCGCATACATAGCCATTGCTCGTGCGAACAATGTTATAAATGCCATTCCTAATTTTGATGGTACTGAAGAAGAAATGCAAATGCTTCAAAAATTTAAGGCAGAATGTTTATTTATAAGGGCAATAGCACATTTTGATCTGGTTAGGTTATATGCACAGCCTTATTCATATAATAAAACCAGTTTAGGTGTTCCCGTGGTAACAGAAACAAAAATAGATGAACCTGCTCGTAATACGGTAGAAGAAGTTTATACACAGGTTATTAAGGATCTAAAAGATGCTGAATCTCTTTTTGGAGACTATAAAAGAGAAGGCGGTGCTGATCCGAAAGGCTTTGCAACAAAAGAAGCTGCACAGGCATTGTTAGCCCGGGTTTATCTTTATATGGAAGACTGGCAAGATGCCGCAAACTATGCAACTAAAGTAATTAACTCGGGTAAGTTTCAAATGTGGACAGCTGATCAGTACGTGCCTGTGTCAGAAAATGAAAACGGTGCATGGGGACGTGAAACCGAAGGAAGCGAAGTTATTTTTGCGATTTACGGTGCATTAGGAAATACCGGATATCCAGGACAGGAAGGCATCTCTTACCTGACAAATCCGTCTTTTCATGGAGATGCTTGTGCTTCCAATGATCTTTTAAATCTATATGAAGATGGAGATGTAAGACGTACACTTTTTTATTCCGATCCTCAAGGGCGTCCTGTGTATGATGGACTCTGGTGGACCAACAAATATCCTAGTAAAACAGGTGATGGCAGTACAAATAATACACCTGTTCTTAGACTTTCAGAAATGTATTTAATAAGGGCAGAAGCTTTATACAAAGGCGCATCAATTTCGGGTGTTACTGCTTTGGATGATTTTAATACTATAAGGACAAACAGGGGATTACCACAAAGAACATCTGTAATAGCTCTTTCTGATATCTCAGACGAACGTAGAAGGGAGCTCTGCTTTGAAGGTCATAACGTATTTGATTTAGCCCGGCGGCAAGAATCGCTCGTACGTATTGATTATGATCAGTTTTCCAACCAGGATATTCCTTTTCCTGACAATAAATGGGCTATTCCAATTCCAAAATCGGAATTTGATGGTAACGAAAACATGGTACAGAACCCATAATAACAAAATAAATTGATTTGAGATGAAAAAGTTAAATTACATATTATTATTTGCGGTTATAATATTCTTCTCCTGTACACAAGAGGATATTCTGTTTACCAAAGATATGTCCAATGTCGGTTTTTATGGTGGATCTGCCAGTATGTTGGAAGCGGATAAATCCATGAACGGGAAAGATAAATTGGTTGCGCAAATTCTTGTAACCGCCTTAAAAAATTCACCTTCTTGCGATGTTACCTTTGAAGTTGATAATTCGTGGTACCAGGAAATTAATGGTGCATATTATAGTATTGTGGATGGAGATACCACGCAGGTTAATCCGGCTATGGAAGGTGTGGATTTTAATATCTCCGGCAGTAAAACAGTCACTGTATCTGAAGGTTATGGCTATGCGCCGGTTACTATTACCGCTGTTAATAATGATACTTATGATCCCCTGGGAAATAAATCTTTTCGACTAAAAATCACAAACAATAGTTTAGGTTATAATTTGTCTTCTGAGTCAGTCTTAACGGTTACAATTATAGATGATGATCATCCACTTGGATGGATGTTAGGTGATTATTCTGCAAATGTTACGGAAACATCGAATGGTGATCTTAATTATTCGATGACTATTGAAGCGGTTGCCGGCGAAACAGATAAAGTAAATATTTATGGAATGTGCGGACCTTCTTTTGGCCCTATAGGTGCTGATTATAGAAATTATTACATAGTCGGAACAGTCAGCGCAGATTCTACAACATTGACAATACAATCTGGTCAGGTATGGAGCGATTGGGATTTCGGACCAACAAAACTTACTGTTTGGGAAGATGATTATGCAAGTGGTGAAGAAGTGAATGAACTAAAAGGTATTATTAATAGTGATAATGGAAATGTTACGATTACATTTAATCAGGCATTCACGTTTTTAATAACATCTGGTGATTATGAAGGCTATGGATTACAATGGGCTGTTAATAGTGATGACAACACAAACAGTGTGACAGCTGTTTGGACAAGGCAATAACAAAAATTTTAAAAATCATGAAAAATAGAATATTATATATTTTAGCTTTATTATCGATGGGTTATTTCGTCGGATGTACAAAATTCGAGGAATATCAATCTACCGAGGTGCTGATAAAGCCTGTTGCAACATTATCGGTATCTGATGTAGCAGATTCGGGTTTCGTTATCGATATATCTACTGACAAAGCTGGATATTTAGGCTTTGCAATATTATCAGATACGGCTTTACAGGTGCAGGCAATCAGCATTTTGTCTCAATCTTTGGCAGGAGATCCATCAACTCTTATATTGCAAACATATAAGTTAACTGGTGCTGGTAGTACATCCTTAGGTATTGGGGGTTTAATGCCAAATACATATTATAAGGTTGCTGTAGCATCAAGTAATATTGACGGGGTTGAGTCAGATGTTAAAACCTTTTTGGTGAAAACAAATGATGGAATAGGACCGTCTTTTAAATCATCGTCTCCTGCAATTTCCAGCTCAGCAGCAGTTTCTGTTGGATCAGATATAGTGCTAACGTTTGATGAACCGATTAAGGTTAATCCGAATAAGAAGTTTACATTCACTTATTATTTTGAAGGAGTTACAATTGATATAACATTAGATAATACAAAAGTTTCAGGAAACACAATAACAGTGCCTCAGCCACATGTAGGTCATGCAGGTGATTACTTTTTCTTGTCGTGGGAAGCAGGAGCAGTTATCGATTTATCCGGTAATCCTTGCAACGAAAGAATCAGCGGTGTTGTAAATGGAAGTCTTGTGGGTAATTATTATCGGTTTGAAAAGGTTGGTTTTTCAGTGAGTGATAAAACGGTCTTACCTGAGAGCGGCTCTGCATATTTCTTCGGAGAATACTACTGTTGATATTTATTTCCCGTTTGCAGTTTATTTATCAGATGGATTAACCTCCGACATGGTGAAATTTAAATATTCAAGTTGGGACGGTTTAGTTACTACAGAAGTTTCTGCGGCAGCGAATTGTGAAGTCGTAAGTGATACAATTCTAAGGATTACTCTGCCTCGTGTTCCCGAACCCGGGGATAATATTGCACTTTATTTAGATGAGGGGGTTATAATTGATGATTACGGAAATCCAAATAGCATTTCTGATTATGAATTCAATTGGAATTTCCCAAGGTTAAGTATTACCGATATTGTTGGTCAGTATGTTGTTTCCGGGGTCTCGTATTTTGATGAATCTGTCGTAGTTACAGATACAGTTTCTATTGAGCTAAAACCTGATGATTCCAATAGTGTCATAATTACCGGATTATTTAAAAGCCTATTAGGGTCTAGTGATCCTGTAATTGGGAATTTTGATGCTGGGAGGTCATTGATTTTAATAAGTGAACAGGTTATTGGGAGTGATGCAAGTTATTATTATACAGCATTTTCAGATCTGTCAACAGATTATTCAATTAGCGTTAAAATATTAGATGAAAGTACGTTAAGTTCTGACCTGGCCTTAGGTATTTATGATAAAAGTTTTAACTTTTTGGGTTATGGAGAATATCTTCCGGAGGTTACCTGGACGAAAATTCCAAATACGAAATCGGCAGTAGTAAACTTTAGTAAAACTTCAAATGTTATCAGTAGCAGGATGAAAATTAAGAAATTGTCTAAAGGAATGAAATAGAGACGAATGAATTTCCTAATAAAAAAACCTGACTTTCTTAATTAAGTTGGGTTTTTTATCTTTGTATGTTTTTATATCAAGTTTGATTGGGGCGTGGAATATGAAACAAATTTTGTTGATATTAATTTTTTTTTCGGCAATTTTTAATGGTTTTAGTAAAGATATTTCAAAAGAAAGAGCCATAAAGGTTGCCTCTAATTTTTTGTTTAATGAACAACATCCTTTAAAGTCATGCACTTTTTACGGAGACAAAGAAAAATCAAATATTTACGTTGTTAACTTTAGTCCTGAAGGATGGGCTTTGGTTTCAGGTGATGAAAATGCACAGCCTGTGATAGGATATTCTTATGAAGGATTTTTTGACGCTGGAAAGGTAGATTCAAATGTAAAAAACTGGTTGGATATTCAAACGGAACAAATTTCAAAAGTAAAACCTAATTCGGAATGGACTAAGGAGTGGAAAACGCTTGACAAGCAAAGGCTCCCGAAATTGAAATCAGCATCAGAAGTCAGCCCGTTAATAGCTGCAAAGTGGGATCAGGTTGCCGGATGGAATAAGTTTTGTCCTGTTCTTGAAGGAGGGCCTGACGGGAAGGCTGCTATTGGTTGCGTAGCAGTTGCAATGGCTCAGGCATTATATTATTTAAAATATCCGGTACGACCCACTGGTAGTAAAAGTTATCAGCTTAGTCCATACGGAACAATTAGTGTTAATTTTGATCAGGAACCTGAATTTAGTTGGTCGAAAATGTCAGCCACTTCTCCTGACGATTATAATGCAAGATTGCTTTATGATTGTGCAGTAGCTGTTGAAATGGATTTTGGTGAAAGCTCAGGTGCATTTACAACAAGAGTCCCATTTGCTTTTCAACATTATTTTGGTTTTACAGCAGCAGTACAAACTATTTCACGTTATCAGGACGATAATGAATGGATAGCATTATTGAAATCAGAACTCAATAAAAATCATGTGTTGATTTATTCTGGTTATCCAAGTGGTGATAGTGGTGTAGGTCATGCATTTAATATTGATGGCTACAATACAAATAACTATTTCCATTTTAACTGGGGATGGAATGGTGATTATAATGGTTACTTTACAATAAATAATGTAGCACCGGGGAATAACGATTTTACACAAAATCAAAAAGTTGTTATAGGAATTTCAGAACCATATTGGGGCCCGACTGATATAACGCTTAGTAACCAGAGTATAAAAGAAAATATGCCTGCTGGAACAGTTGTCGGGAATATTTCAATAACCGATTATTCAGTGAATGATCACTTTACATTTGAAGTATTTGGGGCGCCTCTGTTTTTACAGGAGGGGGAATATGCACCGGCGAAATTTTATGTAGAAAATATGCAATTGAAATCTTTGGAACCACTAACTGCTGGTGCTTATCCTGAAATTGCTACCATCAGGGTGACAGACAGCGATGGAAACCAATTTGAAAAAGAATTAGAGATTGTAGTTAATAAAGCAACACCGACAATCGATTTTTCCAATAATTTAATGATTTATCCAAATCCTGCGATTGATATAATTCACATTAAAGGGATTAATAGATTAAAATCATTCAAAATTATTAATTCATCCGGGGCAATCGTTTCTTTATCTGAAAACCCGAATAAAAATGATATTGATGTAAGCAAACTTCAAGAAGGGATATATTTTTTAGATTTTCTGGATTATACGGGTAAGAGACAAATACAAAAAATTACGATTCAAAGATAATATTTACAAATAAATACCCTGATAATCTTTATTTTAAGATTAAGATTGACGAGTTTCAAAATTTAATTTAATTCTCAGCCAGTTCTTGATTATTGTTCGGATCGTAAAGTAGAATTATATCTCCTTCCGACAATCCATTTTCTATTCGAATGTATTCCTCATTTGCGAAACCAGTTTTCACAGGCTGTTTAACAATATCTTTACCATTTTTCCTGTAAACATACTTCGTTCCATCTTCATCACGAAACAGACCAATAAGAGGGATTGAAATAACATTATCGTCATTTTCAAGAATAATTTCATTGTTGCTTGACATGGCCGGTTTTAACCTGGGATCATTGTTATCGAGATAAATTACCACCTTAAAGACCTTCATATCAAAATCTTTATGGTCTTCTCCCATTTTGGCAATTTCCTTAATGTGTCCTTTAAGTTTCAAGCCATCAATGGCATCAAATGAAACACGAACGCTATCCCCTTTTTCAATTTTAGAAATATCAATTTCTTTTACATAAACTTCTGAAATTACTTCCGACATGTCGGGTAATATCCCAATTGGAGGATAGTATTCAAGCGTTATAACATATCCATCCTTGGCAATTTTTTTCCCGTCCCAACTTGAGCCAAATATTACAATCCCATCCGCGGGCGCTGTTATCCGGCAAGATGCCAAAGCTGTATTAAATTTTTCAATTATTTTATTGCTTGCGTCAACATTTTGTTCATAGCGTTTAACGCGCATTTTTCGATTATTCAACTCCATTTGATAATCTCTTTTGAGCTTTTCGATGTTATTCAGCGTTTTTTGGTAAGTCATTTTTGCTTTTCGCTGATACGCTTCTGATTCATAGATCGACTGTTCCAGATCAATCTTATTGTATTCCAGATCAAGCAAGGCGTTTTTTATTGCTTCCCTTTTTTGAGAAAGTGTAATTGCACTGTCAATTTTTGCATTATTCAGATCTGACATTGCCGTTTCGAGTTTTTGCCTTACATCGCGCATTTTGGCCGTAATTTGGCTTGCATCCAACTGCACAATAAAGTCGCCCTTTTTAACCGTTTTTCCGTCCTGAATAAGATCTGTGACCTTCATTTCATATAGCCGTAGTTCACGGTCCTGAAACACACTGGGAGCCCTTATTTCAGTGGCATGTAATCCGTTTATTTCACCTTTGCAATCCAATACTGCCTCAAAGTTTCCCTTTTTAACCTCGTAGTATTTCCCGGTTTTCTCCGATGTTGTTGCAATAGAAATGGCTGTTACTGTAATAATAACAAATAGCAAAATTATGGAGATAATTATATGTTTTCTTTTGATTCTCATTTCTTCTAGTTTTCAAGAATTTTGTCGTAATCAACCATTAAAGGTTTTTTATTTTCAAAGTCATAAAGAGTAATGCTTCTGATTCTGAAATAAGAAGTCCAGTAATCACGCAAACGATTAATATAGGCCATTCGCGCCGATTCCTGATCGTTACTGGCAATGTTCAGTTTAATTACATCGATTTTACCGATTAAGAATCGTTGAAAAGTAACATTGTATCCCATTTGTGCAACGGTGTCAGCTTTAGCTGAGTTGGCCACCTGCCCGGCCTGCAAGTTGAATTCCAGAACACTTTGCATGATATCCATTTCAAAATCAATTCGCTCCTGGCGTATAGTTGCCATTGCCACCTCCCGGTTTGATTGAGCCATGGAAAAGCTACCTTTTCGTCTTCCCCAATCAATAATTGGAACGCTTAGACCAACAGTAAAACGTTGACTTTTATCTGGTTGGTCATAAACATCTTTAAATTTTCCAGCCGATTGATTTAAGCCGTATTGTGCAAATAATGAAGTGTTTATTCCCGCTTCCGATTTGGTTCTGGCTACATTTTGATCCTGTTCAAGCATTCGTTGTTGCTGGCTTAAAATTTCGGGGTTGTTTTCGAGTGCTTGGGTAATGGCCATATCCGGATCAATTTGCAAATCAGGAATATCACTGGGAACGATACATTCAATTTCAGTATTTTTATCCAGACCTAAGAATGAATTCAAATTTGCCAGGGCTCTTTTTTCTTCCAACTTAGCCAAACTAAAAGCCTGCTCAGCATTTAAAAGGTCCAGTTCCATCTTCAATAATTCATCCTGTGTGACAGTTCCAACCTGGAATCGACCTTTCCCAATTTTATATGTTGTATCTGCATTTGCAAGATTGGTTCTTGAAATACCAAGTTGGATTTGTGCATTTATCAAACTGAAAAAATTCATTGTTGATTTAATATTCAGGTCTTCAACATCTTGAATAAATCCTTTTTTTGCTTTATCGAACTTTAGTGGCTCAATTTTCGATTTCCATTTCAATTGATTATACCCGTTAAGTTCCTGAGAAAAGCCAATGCTGATGGGCGTTGAAGAAAATGATGTATTTTGATCTCCTGCCAGGTTCCTTAACATTCCAACATCTGACTGTAAAAATAATCTACCACCAGTTAGTGCAACATTTTGAGAAAGTGAAAGAGACATTTTAGAGTTTAATGTCTCGTTGTTAATGTAAACTTCTTCTTTTGTTTCGGGATTGAAATAATTGTTAATGGCTCTATTGAAATTAACCAGGTCTGAACTTAATGATAAGCTAGGGAGCCTGTCCGCTTTATAGTACCTGAATTCCCAATAACTGGCAAGATACATGTTTTTGTTCCTGAATGCATCAATTGACTGGTTAGAAGCAATTCGAATAACCTCATCAAGACTAAGTTTTAATGTGTCCTGGGATTTTCCGAAAGCGATTATACCGAAAGTAAAAATGATGGTAAGTAATATTTTTTTCATCGGGTATAGTTTTTCTGTTTTACTGTTTATGATCGAAGTGAAATTACCGGATCGTTTTCAGCTGCTTTTTTAGCAGGGAGATATCCAAATAGAATTCCTACTATTACGGAGACTCCAAAAGCAATAAAAATGCTGAAAACCGAAACGATGGTTTTTATATCGAAAAGACTTGTAATAATTTTTGAAAGAATGATACCGAGAATAATACCGATTATTCCTCCGGTTAAACTTATCAGGGTCGATTCAGCTAAAAACTGGGCTATTATATCTTTTTGTTTAGCTCCAATGGCTTGGCGAACACCAATTTCACGAATGCGTTCCATTACCGAAGCAAGCATAATATTCATAATTCCAATACCTCCAACAATCAGCGAAATTCCGGCAATGGCACCAAGTACTACATTAAAAATATTTTTTGTTTTTTGTTGTTGTTTAAGCAGAAGTTCAGGAATGGTAACCTCGAAGTCGTACAAATTAGAATGCCTTCTTAACAGCATTCGTTTTATAATATTTGCCGACACACTAAGTTGATCAGTTTCTTTAACCTGAACGACGATCTTGTCGAGCTGGTTTGGGTTTTTGTCAGTATCAACTGGCTTTTTTTGTTCCTGTTCAACACCGCCAATCATAATTACTGTTACTGAACCTCCTCCTGCATTTCCTTTATTAGCTTCAGCAATTTCATCTGAACGAAGTAATGCACGGTTTTTGAACCGAAGAAGTATGGTTTGTACAGGGACAAAGATTTTATTATCTGAACTGCTTATTCCCATCTCGTCTGATGCTGAAGCAGTAAAATCGCGTTGTTCAATTACCCCAACTACTTTAAGCCAGATCTGTCCGCATTTAATGTATTTCCCAATTGGGTCTTCCTGAAGAAAAAACTGGCTTTTAATATTGTTCCCAATAACACAAACCGGAAGACCTTTTTCAGATTGAACCCTATTAAACCAACTTCCTTCGGCCAAATTCATATTAAACAGATCGAAATAATCATTTTCTATTCCTTCCAAAACAACTGGTTTACTTTTTCCATTGAGCAAAGCAGAATAGTTGAAGGAAATAACCGGTGAAATTTTCTCCGTTGTTGGAAGAACCTTTTTTATTGCTTCCACATCGAGGAGCGTTAACCCTTTTGAGATTTTTTTACTACTTGGCTTGTCGTTTCCAGAGTCATCCTGGGAAGAACTGTTTTCATTTACGGTGAATGTGCTGGGTGTAATAACAATGTTATTTACCCCAACTAATTTAATTTGTTCCAGAATTTCCTGTTCTGCTCCTTTCCCTATGGCGAGCATACTAATTACCGCAGCCACTCCGAAAATAATCCCCAAAGCAGTTAATATTGACTTCAGCCGGTTGGCAAAAATAGCTTCTACAGCTATTGCTATGTCATGTAAATATCTTTTTATAAACATTTTAGGCTAATTAAGATTCTGTGGTTTTGCATGTTAAATTCCTGTTTTGACACTTTGTGCCGTAACAGGTGAATTTTGATTAGAAGATAGCGCTGGTTGTGATTTTGCCAATTCTTTTTTACGAAGGATATCGTCATAAATTTCGAAACCTGAGAAATTGAAGTCTTTTGCATTTTCAGGCTCACTCAAATACAGTTCCTGTCCTTCTGAAACACCTTGTTTTACAATTACATAATTCTCATTTTCCTCGCCAGGTTCAATAATTTGTTTTATTTTGTCATTACCTGTAAGGTAAACAAAAGATAAACTATCGTTGTAAAAAACGGATTCAATCGGAACATAAACCACATCCTCAAAATAGCCGGCCTGTATAGTGTTACTGGTTGTCATACCGGGCTTAACATCTTTATCCGAATCATTTATTTTTATTTTCACCTCGAAAGCTTTGGCATCGCTCTGAGGAACAATTAGCCCCATATTCGCAACCTCAACTACTTCTCCATGTAACTCTTTTTCCGGAAAAGCGTCAATACCAATTTTAACTTTCTGACCAGGTTTTATAAGCGAAATATCAATTTCGTTGATGTAAGTTTTTGTAACCCAGTTATTCAAATTTGGGAAGGTGGCAATAATATTGTTATACTGAGAAACACTTGAACCAACCTGAACAAAACCTCCGGATGGATATTGATAATAAGTTAAAATACCCGCTTTCGGAGAATGTACGATCAAATTATCTTCCAATTCTCTAATTGCATCAACCCGTTGCTGTATTTGTTTGCAGTTGATATATTTTCGGTCCACTTTATTAGCTTCCTGTTGAGTAACCAGTTTGTAAGCTTCTATTGTCTGTTCAAGTTTTCTTTGTGCTTTATCTAGATCCATTTCAACTTTTCGTTTTACAGATGGAGATTCAAAAGCTGATTCCTGTACAGCAATTTCTTTTTCTTCAACATCAAGCCGTGCATTCATAATCTGATCGCGATTAGTGCTCAATGTGAGGTTCGAGTCTATTTTACTATCCTCATACTCTGATAAAACCCTGTCAAGATCATCGAGTGCTGTTGCAAGCTGCTCTTCAACAGCCTGATGATCGAGCGTTGCAACATAACCACCTGAATCGACATATGTTCCTTCTTCCACCAAATCAGTAATCTTTAAAGATGATATTCTTGTTTGGCTGTAATCTTTTAATTTTTCAGGGATCAGGATATTATCCGTGTTTTCCGATGCCAATTGCCCCGTTGAATAAACCAATATTTCAAAGGGTCCCCTCAAGGCAATGGTAGTTATTGCTGTGGGTTTTTCATTTGAGCGGGTGATCAGAAAAAATGCGATAATTAACACAATAATTGATGTAGTGATGATCAACAAACGATTTCTCTTCATGGTTTAAAGTTTGATTGTGAATTGGCTATTTTTCTCAAAAATTATGCCTGTATTTGAAAAACGTAAAATTAGGTTTTTAATTATTGAACTTTTGTTAAAAATTCTTAGGAAATTGTAAATGTTTTGGTTATTTGTATTGAACTGATTCAGATAAATTAAGATTGATTTACTACAAAATTAAATTGTTTGTTTTTTTAGAACACCCGCTTGGGCAAGGGCCATAATTAATATACCCAAAACAGTTATTAATCCTCCAATAAGCTGGTGGACGAGTGGAAAGATTTCTAGAAATAGATATGAGCCCAGTAATACAAATATTCCTTTCATACTTTGAACAACCGAAGATTTAGATGCTTCAATTAAGCTAAATGAATAGTAAACAGTGAGTATGGCGGTGAATTCCAGAACTGCGCCAATCGCCGTATTTTTTAAAGCAATAGTTGAAGAAACAGCTTTTTCGCCAAGCACAAAAAACATAATTACTGAAAATAGAAAAAGCCAAATTGAACGGTTAAGATTTAGAAACTCAGGGCTTAGTTTTTTAACGTGAACTTTAACAACCAGCGTTGCGGTAGTGGCAAATATGGCATTCAGAAATACAATTCCGGTTCCCGGAATAAAAAAAGTTTTCAATGTAGTGCCACCTGTATAGCTGATAAGGAATGCGCCCGAAAGCGCCAGGAAACCACCAAATATTTCAAACGGACCAAATTTTTCATTCAGAATAAATATACCACCCAACATCACCATTACCGGATACATATTTCCTAAAAATGAAGTGACTGCCGGATCTGGAATAATGTGAATAGAAACAAAAAACAATGTGGTGGTAATTATTTCCAGAAATCCGAGTGTAAACAGAATTATAATTTGTTTGCGGGTTAACCGTGTAAGCTGCTCCAGTTTTTTATTAAACAAGGCAGCCAAAAAACATAAAATAGCAACTAAAGCATACCAGAAACTTCCGAACTGTGCCAACGGATAATCATTCATGGCTGCCTTACTAAAAATATATACATTAGAATATGCTAATGTTGCAATCAATGCGAATAAATATCCTTTTACAGTTTCCGATTTCATACATATAAATTACAAGCGTTTAAAATACATAATTTGCCATCCAGTTGTACAATAATTAATCATTCATAAAAAAAAACAACACATAAAAATAAGAATTGTAAAGTTTTAGAGAATCCGCTATTATTAGCTTGACAAATTGAAGTTAACTCCCGATATTTGATTAATAAAATTTGAAATGAAACTATTAATATTATTTGTTTTTCTTTTTATTCTTTTTTCATGTGCTGATGAAAAAAAGAAACCACTTGAAACCACTGTGGATTGGAATACAAGAACCACAAATGTAACAACAGATCAACTACCATTTAAAGGGAGTACTTATTTGTCGGTATATTCTGATATATATGATATGACTAACGAAACAAAACATTTGTTGACTGCAACCATCAGCATGAGAAATACAAGCTTAACCGATTCATTATTTATTTTTAAAGCGGATTATTTTAATACCAATGGACAACTAATCCGGGCTTATGTAAATAACCCAATTTTCCTTGTACCGATGGAAACCGTTGAAATTGTTATTAATCGTCGAGACACAACTGGTGGTTCAGGTGCAAATTTTATTTTTGACTGGAGTTTACGAACTGAAAGCACGGAACCTCTTTTTGAGTCGGTTATGATTTGGACAACCGGGACCCAAGGGATCTCCTTCTTATCGAAAGGAGTAAAATTATAAACCAGTTTTCGTTCGACTACTTTAATTATTCATTATCCTATAAATTAAAACCAATCGTATAAATAAAACTACTCTTACAATTAATGTAAACCACTATCTTTGATTTGAGATATTACAGAATTAATAATAAGTAAGATTTTAAGATATGTTGCCTAAAATTGATCCGACAACCACAAATGCGTGGAAAAAACTTGAAGAATATTATTTTGAATTTGAAGGAACTCATTTAAAAGAATTATTCGCTGCTGACCCCGATCGTTTCAAGAAGTATTCACTGAAATTTGAAGATATTCTGGTTGATTTCTCAAAAAATATTATCGATGATGACATTCGTGAGATTCTGATCGATCTTGCAATAGAATGTGGTTTGAAAGAAGCGTCAGAGAACATGTTCAATGGCAAAAAGATTAACGCTACCGAAGACAGAGCTGTGTTGCACATCGCATTGCGAAACCGTAGTAACTCCATTATTTTGGTTGATGGAGAAAATGTAATGCCTGAAATAAATGAGGTTCTTAATCAAATGAAAGAATTTTCGGAAGATATAATTTCAGGAAAGTGGAAAGGATATACCGGAAAACCAATTATTGATATCGTAAATATCGGAATCGGAGGTTCAGATTTAGGTCCGCTTATGGTAACTGAAGCTTTAAAACCTTACAAAAATCATCTGAATCTTCATTTTGTTTCCAACGTTGACGGAACTCATATTGCCGAGACACTTAAATCGGTCAATCCTGAAACTACACTGTTTATTATAGCTTCCAAAACATTTACTACACAGGAAACCATGACGAATGCCAATTCAGCAAAAGACTGGTTTATGACATCTGCAAAAGATATTAAACAAGTAGCCAAACATTTTGTGGCTGTTTCAACCAATTCAAAAGCGGTTTCAGAATTTGGTATCGACACCAAAAATATGTTTCAGTTTCTGGGACTGGGTTGGTGGACGGTATTCATTATGGTCTGCAATTGGTTTGTCCATTATTTTGGGAATTGGATTTGATAATTACGTTGAATTGCTTGAAGGTGCGCATGCCATGGATAATCACTTCCGCAACACGGAATTCAGAAAAAATATTCCGGTAACGTTGGCATTAATTGGCATTTGGTACAATAATTTTTATGGTTCCGAAACCGAAGCAATTTTGCCTTACGACCAGTATATGCATCGTTTTTCCGCTTACTTTCAGCAAGGAAATATGGAAAGCAACGGAAAGTATGTGGACAGAAATGGTGAACAGGTCGATTATCAAACCGGCCCGATTATTTGGGGAGAGCCTGGAACAAATGGACAACATGCATTTTACCAGCTGATTCACCAGGGAACAAAGATGATCCCGTGTGATTTTATTGCACCGGCAATCTCACATAATAACTTAGGAGATCATCATGTAAAATTACTGGCCAACTTTTTTGCACAAACCGAAGCCATGATGGTGGGAAAAACAGAAGAACAGGTTATTGCTGAACTTAAAACAGCCGGAAAATCGGACGAAGAAATTGAAGCGTTGTTTCCGTATAAAATTTTTCTGGGAAATATTCCTACCAATTCAATTCTTGTGAAAAAAATAACTCCGCGCACTTTAGGTTCACTGATTGCGATGTACGAGCACAAAATTTTTGTACAGGGAATTATCTGGAATATTTACAGTTTCGATCAGTGGGGAGTGGAACTGGGAAAACAACTTGCCAGTGCAATTTTACCGGAATTGACCAACGATGAACCAATAATTGGTCACGACAGTTCAACCAATGGATTGATAAATGCATATAAGGAAATGAGGTAAGACGCGGTTTTCAACCGCGTTTTCATTGAAATGCGATTTGGAAATTTCCGCACCACGGATTTTAATACAACATTCTCGCCCAATCTATGGGAATATTTTTTAAGTCTTTTAAAATTACTTCACCAAGTTCACTTTCGGTATCAATAATAACGTAACCAATTTCAGGGTCGGTTTGTAAATACTGGCTGCAATATTTATTTTACGTTCGGTAAATATATCATTGATATTTTTAACAACCCTGGCATGTTTTTATGAATATGCAAAAATCGCTGTTTGTTGGTGTTTTGCTGAAGTGAAATTTGCGGGAAATTTACTGCTCCAATAGTTGAACCATTATCGCTGTATCTGACTAATTTTTCGGCAACTTCATTCCTATATTTTCCTGTGCTTCCGAAGTACTTCCACCAATATGCGGGGTAAGAATAACATTATCAAATTCCTGTAATTCAGAAATAAAAGGATCGTTGTTTGAAGCTGGCTCAACGGGGAAAACATCGGCAGCAGCTCCGCCTATTTCTCCATTCTTTAACGCTTCAGCAACAGCATTATAATCAACAACGGTTCCTCGGGATGCATTAATCAACAATGCACCCTTTTTCATTTGTTTCACTTGTGCCGATGATATCATTTTTGCCGTTAATTCAGTTTCAGGGACATGCAAAGTCACAACATCAGAAACACGAAGTAATTCTTCCAGCGAATTACATGAAATTGCCTTACCAAGACTCAGTTTCTTTTCAATATCATAATAATACACATTCATTCCAATCGCTTCGGCCAAAATGAAACCTGCGAACCAATATGTCCGTATCCCACAATTCCCAATTTTTGCCACGTACTTCAAATGAATTACTGGCCGCTTTTATCCATTCGCCGCGTGTGCGGCTGCATTTTTTGCCGGCATTTCGCGCATTAACATAATTGTTTCCGCAATCACCAATTCGGCAACCAGCGGACTTCCAAAACGGAAAACTAAAGACTGATATTAAAAAATCGTTTTGCTGCCGGTAATTCAACCTGGTTCGGGCCAATGCTAAAACATCCGATGGCAAAAAGTTTTTTGGCTTTATTCAGAACATGCGGAGTTAATTGTGTACGAGAACGTATTCCAATTATATGAACATCCTTAATTTTTCGTTCCAGATCAACTTCGTCGAGCGCAGTTTTCAGATATTCAACATTTGTATAACCGGCATCGTTAAACTCTTTTTCAGCTGATTCGTGAATGCCTTCAAGTAACAAAATTTTAATTTTATTTTTATTCAGAGAAAACTTCTTCACCAT
>CAWKJY010000004.1:0-12781 GCA_963849985.1 uncultured Prolixibacteraceae bacterium
TCAGTGATATCGCGGTGTATGCCCAGAAACCCAATGATATTCCCGGTTGCATCCAAAATAGAATTGTTGGAACCCTCAATTGTAATCAGACGTCCATCTTTTGTTTTATTGACTATTTCGCCGCTGACCATTTCACTGTTCAAAAGCGCAGTCCAAAAGGATTTATAGACCTCCGGCGTCAATACATCGGATTTCAATATCCGCGGTGTTTTTCCAATAGTTTCTTTCATGGAATACCCATACACTTTTTCAAATGCGCTATTAGCGTATGTTATCTCACCCTGAGGATTGGTCATAAAAATAGCATCCGGCGAATATTCAATCCCCTGTTTGAAACTCAGAATAGCTTCTTCCGTCTGCTTACGCCTGGTAATATCCCTGCAACTGCCATAAATTGTTCCGTTAGGGAGTAAAACGGCATTAAGATCAACTTGTACAAGGTTGCCATCTTTCGTTACGAGTTCTATCTCGGAATAGGAGTGACCTTCTGTAAATAATTTCTGAAAGATTTGAAAGTACTCTTCGACCCTGTTCGCCGGTGATAAATCGACGATTGTAAACGAGTGTATTTCTTCTTTTGAATACCCCAATAATTTAACAGCTTGTTTGTTGACATATAAATATTTACCTACATTATTAGTGATAAATATTGCATCGGCAGAGTCCTCCGTTATTATCCTGAATTTTTCCTCGCTTTCGACAAGCTGTTTCTTTATTTGCCATTGCTCTGTAATATCACGTATTTTGTATTGGACAGCCTTTTGGTTGCCTTCTAAATATACATTGCTCTCAAATTCTACATGAATTTTTCGCCCATCAGCTGTTTCCAGTAGTAAATCTTCATACCTTACATATTCCTTTTGCTGTAAATCCAAAAACTTCACTTTGTTCTGAACAATATCCTTAAAGAAACCTGTTTCCCAAACTGCCTTTTTTATGAGATTTTCTTTTGGGGAACCTAATAAGTTTAATAAGAAAGGATTTACGTCAACAATCATCCCGGTTTCGGCATCAAGAATTAAAATCCCGTCTTTTGCCGATTCAAAAAGGCGGCGATAACGAATTTCTGAAGCAATTAAAGCCTTCTCTAAAGATGTTGTCGATTTTTTCTTTTCAGGTTTTTGATTACTCGTTTCGTGAGGCATGATAGCTATTATTAAAGTTGTAAATCTTCAGTCGATTTCCTGATTTTACATTAACCTTTAAATTTCAAGCTATTTGAATTATAAACTGTTACACAATTCTGCATAAGAGTTACATCATTCACACATTATCGATTTTGTGGGCACTGATTACTGAGGCATCAAATGGTTATAGAAAAAAATGAAAGAATCTGTGTTCGACCCTGGCCAGGGTCGTATAATTTATTTTACCTGAATATTCTGTAAACATTTAAATCCACTGGATTTACTACAAAAAAATCAACGGTTAACTTAAGAGCCTGATTCAATAAAATTGTTTGTTTCGGTTACATTGTCGTATGGAATGGTGAAACTAAAGGTAGATCCAATTCCCATAGCACTTTCCACCAAAAGTTTTCCACCATGCTTTTCTATAAATTCTTTGCAGAGTATTAATCCAAGTCCAGAGCTGGGTTCACCCTCGGTTCCTATTCTTTTGGGTTGCTGATCGATTTGAAATAAATTTTTAACCATATCCGGGTTCATTCCAATTCCCGTATCCTGAACCGATATTTCAACACTTTTGTCTGCAGTAGTTTTTGCCGAAAGAGTTATTTTTCCTCCTTTTGGAGTAAACTTTACCGCATTGGTAACGAGGTTGCGGATTACAGATTGAAGCATATGAGAATCAGCTATAAGTGAAGTGTTCCCAGGAATAGTAATGTCGATTTCAATTTCTTTGTTTACGGCTGATTCCTTTAACGCCTCTAAACTTTCATTTACGAGCGGATACAATCGAACTATTTTTGGATTAAACGGAAGTAAATCCTGCTGTATTTTTGCCCACTCAAGTAAGTTTTCCAGAAGAAAGTAAAGTTTACTGGCTGAGTTCTTCATGGCCAATGTCATCTTTTTTAACTCTGCCATTGTTAACCCAGGCAGTTCTTCAGACATAAATCGTGTAAGTTCCATAAAACTGCTGAATGGGCTGCGCAGGTCGTGAGCAATGATGGAGAAAAATTTATCTTTTTCTGCATTTAGCCTGATTAACGCTTCATTTGATTTTTTTATTTCAGCTTCGGCTATTTTAAGTTCAGTAATATCAACAAGAGTTATAAGGCAACTATTATCCTGATTACCTGAGATGCCATTTACCAGAACATGTTTTGGAGAATCCCCGTTTGTTAAAAGTTTCACCTCGCATGAACCCTTGGTTTTGGTTTGAAATATGTTTTGAATAAAATGATTAAATATGGCTTTTGTATCAGAAGAAACAAAAAGTGCAAAGCGCTTTTTAATCAGGTAAGAACGATCCTTGCCAAGTAAATGTGCTGCCCTGAAATTCAACTCAGCAATTTCACCTTCTTCTGTGAGTGTAAGATATCCGGAAGGGGCAAAATCATATAATTCGGTAAATTTATTTTCTGCCTGTTCTGCCTTTTCCTTTGCCAAAGTAAGCTCATCTTTCTGCATTTCCAGTTCAATCTGATGCACTTCAAGCTCATGAATAAGCTTTAAATTATCAGTTTCAGAGCGTTGCCTGCCCAAATTTTGTTGTGTGTCTTTTATCAATTTTTCCGCTCTTTGGCGCAGTGTGTCGATACTTTCTGCGATATTTTTTTGATTATTCATTTCAATTATTTAAGTAAAATTACTTTGAAATGGTGCAGAAAGTTTTATATAATTCTAAAGAAGAGTTACAATATTCACACATTTTGCCTTTTGAACTACAGATTGTGAGCGAATTTGATAAAAATGATTTTAGAATGTGATTAAAAAATTATTTTGAATTTTTCAGCTCGTTCAGAAGCTCCCTTAGATTAACAGTTGCATAAGTTGAAGCATAATCTGACATGGCGTAAGGGATTATCAATTCCTCGTTATGAATCATTGAACCACATGAATATACTACATTGGGCACATAGCCTTCTCTTTCTTCCGTATTGGGTATTATTAGTGGATATTTTAACCGCCCAATTTCTATCTCAGGGTTTTGAAGATCAAAAAGTGATGCCCCAATAACATATTCCCGCATTGAACCTACCCCGTGGGTTAATACCAGCCAACCTTCCGGTGTTTCAATGGGTGAGCCGCAATTTCCGATTTGAATAAATTCCCATGGAAATTTAGGTTGTTGTAATAATGTTGCTACGCGCCAAATCGAAATATTATCGGAGAAAGCAATGTAATTATTAAAACCATCCAGTCGGCAAAGCATGGCATATTTCCCGTTTAGTTTGCGCGGGAAAAGTGCCATCCCTTTGTTTTGGGCAATTTCGCCATGAAAAGGCAGTATCCTGAAATGATAAAAGTCTTTGGTCTCAAGCATTTTTGGTAAAATGGTAATTCCATCATAAGCTGTGTATGTCGCGTAGTAAATTGATTCATTTTTTTCGTCGGTTAATTTTACAAATCGGGCATCTTCAATTCCGTTTTTTTCATTTATCGAAACCGGAAATATTACTCGTTCAGAAATATTCGTATCCAATGAAAATTCAAGCTCGTAATGCGATGAGGCCAGCCAGGTAATCTGATTAAACAAAACTTCTTTTTCCTCGGTAAGATGTAAAGATTTTCTGGCTTCTTTTATACAATCCTGAAGTTCTTCGTAGGTAAATGTGTCATTTAATTTGTCCAGAATTAAACCGGGAGGTATAATGGCACGAACATCCTTCATTTCATTTAGTTTCCTTTTAAAGGCTTTTTTATTGTATGAATACCGCCTGATATGTGCGGCCTCCTCCAGCATTTTCCCTACTGGTTCTATTGAAAGATTATTATTTTTATCGAGAACACCTGTTCTGAAGACGATGGAAGAAATGTGTCCTTCGCCGGTGGCCCTGAAACTTAAAATTACTCGTTTTTCATTTTTGCCAATCTCCGACTGGTCAGGATGTTCTACTATCGAGGGATTAAAAAAAGCGGCCGATTCAATCGAATACTCCATGGTAAAATAGGAGCCGATTAATATTTTTTGCGAAATATCAAGCGAATCAGGTTCAATATTTAACAGCTTTAACAGATGAGCAATTTTATTAAAATGCTTTTCAAAAATTTTAGAAATATTCCGGTGACGCAGCGAGTAATCTCTTAATACCGGGCTTAATGCCTGCGATGCAGAATTTTCAGTCATGGCAAGTACCGATCGAATGGTGTTAAGCGCCCTTTCATCTCCGGTATAAAGAAACCGCGCAATTACCCTGGAAGAATCGGGCAGAAATTTAATGTCTTTTCTGTTTACTGCTACCTGCATTTATTAGATTTAATAAAAGTTTCTAAAGGTAATGGATATAATGGAACAATTACGGAATAGATAAAAGTAAACCCATATAGAAAATCTCAGGCATTATTTAATTAAGGTAACTATATATTACTTTACACAAAGTGGTTATTATTCGTTTTTTAAGAATTATTTTAAATTACATTTCAATATACAAACTAAATAAAATAATAATATATTTGATATACAATGGTCAACTCGACCATTTGTGTGTTTGGGGGTTAACATTTAAGGGGTAGCTATTGAGCTATCCCTTTCTTTTATTCTAATTATTATCTTCTTTAGGATTATAATCAAGCGCTGTTTTTAGTGATTGATTAAAATTAGAATATTCTTTTTTTGGGTTCTACCAACTCAAAATTAAATGGAATTATTGTTGTCAAATTTTTTATTTTCATTTTCGGCTATATGATTACCAGAGTTTAGATAAGTTTCCAGCGCGTCATTTAATTCACTTTCAGAAAATTTTCCTTTAATATTCAGAATTTCCTTACAAATCCATCCATTTAAATCTCCTGCCAATAGTCCATTCGATAAAGTCGGAAATATGGTATTTGTAAGCTCGCAGGCTGATTCCTGCAAAATAATTTTTCGAGAAATGGTATTTCATCCCAACACGCTGATAAAAAACCGGGGTTAATTCCGCCGTCTTTTTTCGGTACAAATAAAACCCGGGCTGAATAATAATTGAAAGACGATCGATCATTAATTCGTACGAAGGGTAAACGCTAATATTTATGTGGTCGCCAAAAGGCAGATCCACTTCGTCAAGCCGCCCGTTTTCCACCGCCAACTGGGCATTTAATGCGCCGTTGTAACCCACTGAAAGACCTGCGCCAATTTTTGATTTGTAGCTGACTGCGCGACTAAATGTGTTGTTTATGCCGTAAACCGGAAAATAGAGCCCCTGGTATTTGGTAATGATATCGACATCATCACCGGAGTAAATAACATTCTCCGCGCCGCCAAAAATACTGATATCCCATTCGAAATGCTTTTTATACAAGGGCACAGGATTTTTAATAAATGTATAGGTAGCCTTGTTCATTTGATAACGCAGGTTAAATTTAAGCGCCTGCATATTCAATCCCATGTTAGGTGATTTCAAATGTCCGTTCGAGAAATGATAAATCCGTAGCCGGTGCCCATGAAAAACTTTCGCGAAATCTGGTATTCGAAGTTTATTCCCGTTTCAATATACACGCTACGTTCGGCACTGATGGCAATGTTGTTGGGATTGTTCAGCGGATCGAAATTTTTCCAGTTAAAAGTCAACCCGAGACCAAGTTCGTAATTAAAAGATATTTTCTGTCTGCGGACAAACGGGGCAGAAAAGTATCCAAAAACAGCAACCGGAGTGCCCAATTCATTGGTTTCCTTGAATGAAGCGGTGTAAATGCCTACTCCATAAACCGGGTAACCATACAACTGTTCCCACAATTTTGTGCCGGTTGTTTGTTTTAAAAATAGTAGCGAGAAAGATTTGTATTCATCGATAGTATCATTGGAAAAATTCTGTCCCCGTACAAAATCGTTGGTAGGAAAGACTCTCCCCGGATTAAAACTACCCTGTATAAGAATAGGAGTATGCGTGAAAAAAGAGTCGATTTTAGATTTTGCAGTTTGAGCAAAAACCTGTTGATACAAGCAAAAAATTGGCAATAAAAGGAAGATGCATTTTTTGACTGGCCACCAAATTTTATTCATTTGTAAAATCAGGTTTTATCTTTCGACTTTGAAAGTGTGACTGCAAAATTATGCATTTCATTTTTAAAAGAGTAAAGAACTTTTAACCCGTTTAAATCACAGATTTTTTTTACAATTGCCAGTCCCAGCCCAACTGAATTACTGGAAGGATCGGCTTTATAAAAACGATTGAAAAGTTTCTCGGGATCAGCGATTCCTGTTGTTGCTGAATTGCTAAATAAAAGTTGATTATTGCTTGTTTCAATCCTTATTTTACCCCCCGCCAGGTTGTGATTTATACTGTTAGAAAGCAAGTTGTTTACCAGTATTTCTGCGAGTGTCGGGGAAACAGGAACCACAAAATCTCCTGTGATTTCCGTTTCAAGATTAAGTTTCTTTAATGAAATGAGTTCTGAAAATTCGTCGAGTTTTTCGGCAACTATGGTTTTCAGGTTTGTTTGTACTTCTGTTTCAAACTGGTTATTTTCTATTTTTCTGAGCAGAATCAATTCTTTATTCAGTTTTGAAAGCCGACGTACAGAAGCAAAAATACTCTTTAGCACTTCTGAAATCTGGTCATTTAATTCAGGATTATTTAATAAACTTTCCAGGCGGGCAGTAATAATTGCCAGTGGCGTCTGTAATTCGTGCGAAACATCTTCCGAAAACTGTTTTTGATTTTGGAAATCGTTGATGATATGTTGAGTTAAGCTGGTAATTGCATCATTTAGCTGATCAAATTCCAATATCCCGGAGCTTTTGAGTTTTAAAGGTTCTTGGGCTGTTGCTGAAAACTGTTCAATAATTTTAAGGTTGGAAAAGAAAGGTTCCCACAAAGATTTTGCTATTCTTCGGTTAATCACAAAAAGTATCAACCATAAAAGAATTGTTCCCAGAATAGTAACCAGTGCCAGCGTTAAGAGAAAATCTTCAGATTCAATTTTGGATTTTCGAAGTACAATGTGATAATAATCTCCGCCAATATTTTTTACTGCATTAATTTGCCGGTATTCTTCATATTCTTTTTCATCATCGTTATAAATAAGAGTATCAGAAAAAATTACAGACTCCTTTGTGATGCCTGTTTTTTGAACTTTTGCAACGGGCTCAAAAAAGGTTGTTCCGGGTGCCTGGATTAATTGTTTTTCGACAGTTTTCAGATTTTCCAGCAACCTTTCATCTGACTGGCGGTTTATTATCACCGACAAAGTGAAGTATATTGCAATGCCGGAAAAGGCCATTATTATTAGTGACCAAACAATATATTTCCTGTTTAATTTGGTTAAAAGGTTCATTAAATGATAAAAAGTTTTTTTCGGGTAGCATTTCAGAATGATACCCAAAATCTCTATTTCACAGAAGCGATATCTAAAACCTTGAACGAATCAGGTTTTGTTGCCCTTCTACCCGCTGCCGGGTCGTTCTCAGCACATGAAAGATAAAGATGGTGATTTGTTTTATCTACGACAATTGTTCTTGCTCCCTGTTGGGTTTCAACATTTTCCACCACTTCATATTTATCAGGATTTACCTGTTGAATTACAGTCATTGTGCCTTCGCCGTTTGAAGAATAAATGCGCTTGGTTTCCGGGTCAAAAGCAACACCATCGCAGCCAGAGCCAATGGGTGCAGTTGCTATTATTTTTCCACTTAAGTGCGTCAGTTACAACCATTAATTTATTTCCGCAAACCGAAAACAACCGGTGGTTTTTATTATCCAACTGAAGCCCTGATGGTTCTTCTCCCGGGGCAATTGGCCATAAATTTTCCACTTTCATTGTTGTTGCATTTATCTCTGCCAGGCTGCTTTTGTCTTCAATATTTACATAAATTTTACCGTTTCCCATCGGTTTGTGCAAATTCAGGTTTCCCGGCCAAAGGAATAGTGGCAAGTACTTTTAATGTTTTTGCATCAATTACCGTTGAATTACTGCTCCTTCCGTTAAAGGTAAATACCTTTTTTGAGTACGGATCGTACAATATACAATCCGGGTTTTCTCCTGTAACCTGAACTTTCTCAATGGTTTTGAAAGTAGTAAGATCAACCACCAACACAGATGCATCTCTTCCACAGGAAATATAGGCCCTGTTTAAATCATTTGCAACCGCAATCCCATGTACTCCGGGAGTTTCCGGTATCTCAGCAATCTGTTCATTTTTTTTCAGACTTACCACATTCACCTGCGTTGAATGAGAAACGAAAAGGTTTTGATTTATTTCATCAACTGCTAAATAATCCCACCCTCCGTTACCGGTAAGATGAATAGTTTCTGCGATTTTGTAATCCGTTTTTTGGGCTTTTACATTTATACTGGCAACACAAATAAGAAAGAATAGTATTGCAATGGTAAATAATCTTGTTTTCATAATTAAACTTTTTAGTTGTTTCAAAACGATATTAATATTCATAAATCAGTTGTCATTAAATTTGTACCCAATTCCGTATACGGTTTTTATGTAATCTTTTCCACCATTTTTCATTATTTTCCTGCGCAGATTATTAATGTGCGTATAAATAAAATCGAAATTATCTGCAAGATCTATGTTGTCTCCCCACAAATGTTCAGCTATGGATTCACGGGTAAGCAGCCGGTTTTTATTCGAAATAAAAAACAGTAGCATTTCAAATTCTTTTTTAGTAAGCGCCAAACTCTTTCCGTTCACTTTTACCATTCCCTGGTCGGGCAATAATTCAATTTCGTTAAATACTACGGTTGTGGCTCCATCGAATTTCCGGCGACGCAACACTGCTTTAATACGTGCATTCAATTCTGAAAGATGAAATGGTTTGGTTATATAATCATCGGCGCCCAGGTCGAGGCCGCTAAGTTTGTCATCAAGTGAGTTGCGGGCTGAAATAATAATTATTCCGGTATCGGTATTTTGATGTTTCAAATTTTCAATCAACTTTAAACCACTACCTCCCGGCAACGTAATATCAATTAATGCAACATCATAATGATACAATAAAAGTTTTTCGCTTGCATCGTTGAAATTTGTTGCTGCCTCGCAAACATAACTTTCCTTTTCCAGGAATTTTTTCATTTCTGCCACTAAAACAGGTTCATCTTCAACAATCAAAAGTTTCATATTGCACAAGTTAATCAAACATTCTAAAGAGATTTTAAAGACAGCGAAAATTGATTTAAACTAATGGTTTTAATTTCACAGGATAAACTCATTTTATTCGTTCTGTATCGTTAACAATTCATTTTAATTCATTAAGATTTCATTCATTTTTATTAACATCTGTTAATATACAATCTATGAATTTATCCATAATTTTACTTGACAATAAGTTTTAAAAATGAAACAGCTTTTATTCATATTCCTTTTTTCCTGGATTTTAATGGCTGGCAATGTTTGGGCAGAAAAGACCAGTTCCACAAAAACTGCGGAAAATTTGTGGCTTACAACGGATTTGAATATTTGCTGCAATTTATACATCACTACTGAAGGGTTAAATATAGATGAACAGGAAACAGGCAGAATTGATGGCTTTAATCATTTTGCTTATTTGCCCGATGTTCAGTTAGACTTTTTGCGGGAAGGTAGATTGTCGCTGATACCGGTTATCCTGTTCTCACATCAATTTAAAGTTCTCACTTTGGTAACGGATTTATCTCCACCATTGCTTTCATAAAATTTCGTTGGCAGGAAAATGAATTCCTCTTTTAACGGGGAATTGCCATAAAATTTTTCAAAACATTAACCTTAAAAGTTTAGAAATCATGAAAGCATTTGTAAATTATTCCGACGACATAAGTACTTTGGGAACGGGTATAAATGTATATACCAATCCGGATCCTCATAAAGAAGTTAAGTTGGTTGATTATACCCGTGACTTTGAAAAGGGAAGGATTATTATTCTTCTTTCATCGTTGTTGTTTGCCGATAACAACATTAAAATTTATATACGCGGCAATAAAATGGCGGTTGTGGTTACAGAGATAGTTGATACAACTTATTCGCCAATTAATTTCGTAACCGACTGGCAACGTTTTACGAAGCGAACATACGAAAGAATGCATAATCTTAATCTGGTTCTTCCCGGTGATAACTTTTTTCTGCTACGACATTTTGTGTTGCCGGAAAAGTATTTGCTTAAAATTATTTTAGGCAAAATGGTGGAAAACTAGCAGATTTATAATACACCATAAAAAGGGTGCAATCCATTGTGGATGCACCCTTTTCTATTTTTATGATCTGGGTTTAATTTTTATCCCGTTCATATTTGCAGCAATCGGGGAGTTTGTTAAAATCAGCCGCTTTGGCCTTATAATGTGATGTATCGTGTCCTGATTTTGCCACAGCCTTTTCAATATCATCCAATTTTGTTTTCGAATCGTCAAAAATTACCCGTAATTCCTGTTTTTCTGAATTCCAGTGAGCCATTGAAACTCCGTACACACTAAGTGCCGCTTGCTCAATGTGTTCTTTGCAATCGGTGCAGTCACTGCCTTGAACCTTAAAAGTATCAGTGGTATCCATGGCGCTTAATGTAAACGTTGTTAACATTAATAACACTAAACTGCTTAAAATTTTTGTTTTCATGATTTTAAGATTTTAATGATTACACCGAACAATCCGGCAATGATAGTACCCTAAATTAATGAGAACTTGAAAGCGTTGTGATTGTGTCCGTTAGCAAAATCGATTTTTAGAATAGATTATCAGGTTGATATATTTTTATCATTACGATAATTTATTCGGTGTTGATGTGTGAAACTGTTGTTTCATTGTACTTTTTGTGATTTAGCGGGAAGAGTGCTGTAGTTAAGTAAGAGTGGTAAAATTCACCTGCTAACTTTAAGCCAGCAGGTGAATATTTGCACGTTTATTTCTCTTTATCATCGGTACGCTCATATTTGCAGCATTCCGGAAGATTATTGTAGGCTTCATCATTAGCTTTTTGATTTGGTGTATCATTACCACATTTTAAAATGGTTTTTTCCGCGATTTCCAACGAATCTTTTAAATTTAACTTTAATGTATTTAAATAAATGATATGAAAAAACATTTATACAAAAGTTATCTGCTGTCTCCGTTTTTAATATAATGTTGATTTATTTTATTAAAATAAATCAATTATGCAAAAAATCGTAATGTGCTCATTCATTAAATGACGGTGAATATAATGTTAAATTTTACTACTCAATTCTTCCACGTATTGACAGCAATTGGGGATTTGAGAATAATATTTGATATTTCCCCTATGATTTGGAGTTTCATAACCCGCTTCAACAATTTCCAGTTCAACAGTATTTAAATTTGTTTTTTGAGCATCAAATTCAACTAGTAATACATTTGAATCGTTGTTCCATTCGGCTTTCTTAACTCCCACAACAGATAAAGCAGTTTTTACAATATATTTATTGCAACTGTTGCATCTTTGCCTTACTTGGATAACCCCGGTTCTGAGACCCGAAAATTTGTTTGTTGGTAAATCTCCCATATCCTTGGGTATCATCCCAAATATTTTCGATTTCATTATTATTTTTTTATTAAGCCATTTTTATACAAAAACCAACTTTGTGCCACAGATTTAACTTTTTGATATAAAAAGGATTATAAATTAAGATGCATAAAAAGTATTCTCATTTTGATAGAATATCAAAATAAAATTACCTGATAAGGAATTAGCCGCAGCCGTTATACCGTTCGGTACGACCAGGGATTTACCTTGAAGTCGTCAATATTTTTTGCTTTTGGGTCTTTCTTTCGGTAGTCAAAATAAGGAACACCTTCTATTTCTTTTTCCTGGTTCCAGTGGGCAGGTGTAACTATTTCTCCATTGTCCGGTCGTTTCAGGGCGCGTTCGTAAACGGCAATTACCGGGTTGAAAACAGTATCGGTAACACCAATAGTAAATGTTGATGGCTCATCTTCAGTGCCTGCTTTCTCTTCCGTTTTCACTTCAAAATGATTGAACTCCAGCAACTCTTTCAGGAATTTAAGCCGTTTGGCATCAATACCTGTTTCTATTAATGTACAAAGTGTACCATCAATTTCCTGTACCAAATGTTTTCCTTTATCTAACGACATAACACAAGTTTCAAAAAGTTACATTCCAACACTGAACATTCTTATATATTCATAAATCGGGCTGAACAATCCCACAGCAAAAATACCGACCAAACACATAGCCAGTCCCAAACGGGTAGTCAAACTGCTTTTAAAATAAGCAATCGGCTCATCGCTTTTGTTGATGAACATGGCTTTCACTATCAGCAAATAGTAGTACAACGAAATGGTTGCGTTGATAACGGCAATAAAAACCAACCAAAAGTAACCGGAGTGAGCAGCAGCGGTAAAAAGGAAGAATTTTCCAAAGAAACCTGCCACCGGTGGAATTCCTGCGAGTGAGAATAACGACAACATCATCAGCAGGCTAAGCTTTGGATTGGTTGAATACAACCCGTTATAATCATCCATATTTTCTTTTCCGGTAGCAACAGAAATGGCCGAAACCACACCAAAAGCCCCAAGGTTGGTGAAAATATAAATCAGTACAAAATAAAGTATTGAAGCCATCCCAAGTTCACTTCCATCAATCATACCCAGCAAAATAAAACCAGCCTGTGCGATAGAAGAAAAAGCGAGGAAACGTTTCAGATTTTTCTGGCGTAATGCAAACAGGTTACCAACCGTCAAGCAATACGATAATTCTACCAAGTAGACTACATAAACATAA
>CAWKJY010000005.1:0-18007 GCA_963849985.1 uncultured Prolixibacteraceae bacterium
TTTTGTCCCCGGCTTTAAAATCTTTGGCTGATTTTACATTAAAGTTGCATGTACCAACCGGAACATACTTGTCCGTAATAACTTGTTTTGATTCCTCATTAATTGTTATACCAGATTCACCACTAATATTTACCAGTCCGCCCCTCGTTCTTCCCTGAGGTATTTTCCCAATAAGTATGGTTCCTAAATCACTCATCCCTTCGCCTCGCAGCACCACGCCTGAAGCTTTTATAGTAACTGGTTTTTCGAGATTATATTCTCCCATTTTCAGAAGAACCGCTCCCCTGAATCCGTTAGCATCCAAAGGAAGTGCAGAAACACGGTCGATTGCAGCCTGAATGCTATCTGAATTGTCACCTAAAACAGGCCAAATTGTTTCTTTAATGGCTGCATATGGAATTGGAACGCCACCTCCTTTATAACCTGCATTTGAAAAATCAGGGATTTTATTCCCCAAACTGTCTGCAACATAAACCAATTTGCCATCAGTCCCAGGATATACCAATGATGTTGTTGGAGGAATATCCTGAACCTGAAATTCACTTTTTGAAACTTGTTTTGTTTTATCGTTCGTTGCCGGATTATTATTACCTGCAAATCCGTTAACTGCAAACAACAAAAAAGCGAAAGAGTAAAGAATTATTTTCATAAATAGTTTATTGTTAGTTAAGTAATTAGTTATAAAGTATTGCAAATTGCTTTTATAAGTCTGATTCACAATAAAATTATTTTCTATAATCTGTTTAAATATAGCCGACAAGTGTGAATCAACCCTTTAAAAATAGAAAATATATGACTACCTGACAATATAATCCAGCAAATAGTTAGCGATTCACTTTGAATAAGTTTTCTTATTATTGATGTTTGCGAGTTTTTAAACTCATAAATGAATAATTAAGCTTGAAATTGAGCAATTAAATTCCTGTTTTAACAAGAAATTAATCTGGATTTTCATGATCTTAATTAAGTCAAATTAATATTTGAATTTAATTTCAAATTAAATTTATAAAATATCTGTTTTTCCCTAAAATATTTTCAATAGGTAACATTATGGTCAATAAAGAAGATGATTTAAAACATTTTAGTAGAGAATGGACAATTTGACTTTAAAAAAGTTGAAAAGAGATTATAAATTATTGGTTTTTTTATATATTGTTACGCCTATTAATAAACCAAATTAAAGATTTTGCATCAAATAGATTTTATATATTATACTATTTAACTAAAAATAAGCTTATTTATCATGCAACGTACAAAGTTCGACATTTCAAAATTGAAAGGGAAGTTAGGAAGAATAAGGGATTGGATGGTTGAACACAAACTACCACCTAAGTTAATGTTTATAATTATGGGAACCGTTTCCACAACATGGTTCCTCATTAGGGTAATTCCCAAACCAAGTCGAGCGACATATCCATGTATGAGGGTGGCAGCGCCTTTTATGTCAGGATTTGTTGCGTATTTACTCTCCGTTGGTGGGATAGTTGTTATTTCCCGAAAATTAAAAAGAAAGATTAATGCAAGAATTCCTGCAACAATAATGCTGTTAGCCGGAGTAATTTTAGCAATGGCTATTTCGCCTTCAGATGTTCCGTTAAAAGATTATCAGATTGTAGATGAAAGAACGGGGCCGGATGACGGGCCAAACCAACCAATTGGAAGTGCCAAAGGTATCTTCCCCGGGAGAGTTGTCTGGGTGTGGAATCCTGATGCTACAAATGAGAAATTTGAGCACAATGATTTTGAAAAATACAGTTGGTTTGTCAATCCGGAAAATAACAATCCAAAAGTTATTGCTAAAATGTTTCAGGACGGTATTTTAAAACTGACAGGCCAAAATACCATTTCAAAATCATGGGATGCATTATTCAACTTTTTCAATGAGAAAAAAACGGGTAAGAAAAAACTGTACACTAAAGGTGAGAAGATTTTTATTAAGATAAACCAGGGGCAATCGAGATGGCTTCTTTCTCAAGATGATAAAGACAACGGCTATGAAATTCCACACACGCTGGAAAATGACACCAGGGGAAGAATCAAAAACAGCTTGATTCCCACTGAAACAGGGCCATATATGGTACTTGAAATGTTAAGGGAACTTGTCAATGAAGTTGGTGTAGATCAATCTGATATTTATTTGGGAGACCCAATGTGTCCGATTTGGGCTCATAATTATAATGTTTGGGTTAAAGAGTTTCCCAATGTTAAATATATTGATAGGATGTCGGATAAGTTTGGAAGAACATTAATTCATATATCAGAAGACACCCTTGTTTATTATTCCGATAAAAAAACTGCCGACAAATTGTATGATGTAATCGAAAATGCTGATTATATGATTACATCCGCGTGTCTTAAATCACACGGAGCAGCCGGAATATCGCTTACTGCTAAAAGTAATTTTGGTAATATTGGTCGGGCAACAGCAAACCATCTTCATTATTCACATCTGGCAAACCGAAGGGAAGGCCAGCCCACGAATACCGGCTATCATAAATACAGGGTTTTTGTCGATTTAATGGGAAGTAAATATCTTGGGCAAAAAAATTTACTTTATGTAGTTGAAGGTCTTTTTGGCGGTGGTTCAAATGAAACAAAAGGCCCGGTTAAATATTTCATGCCTCCATTCAATAACGACTGGAGCAATTCAATATTTATGTCACTCGATCCTGTGGCAATCGAATCAGTAGGATACGATTTTCTGAGAGAAGAATGGAACGGAAAACATGTGCATGATGCCGTGAATAATGAATGGGAAGCTATGCCAAATGTTAATGGTGTTGATGACTATTTGCACCAGGCTGCCGATCCGGCAAATTGGCCTGAAGGTATAATTTACGATCCGGATAATACAGGAACTCCAGTACCTGTGCTGGGTGTACATGAACATTGGAATAATCCAATCGACAAACAGTATTCACGAAATCTTGGAACTGGTAAAGGAATTGAACTGGTATCTATCCCTGACTCTTTGGTAAAAAGTGTGATTAATTGATTTAATTAAGGTTTTATAATAGATTTGAAACCCGGAAATATGGTATAATTTTCATATTTTCGGGTTTTTAACTTACTTCAACTATTAAAATAAAAGAAATGTCTGATTGTAAACCCAATTTTAAAAAATGTATCATTATGAAAATGACACATTTAATTCCCCTTATAATCCTGATGTTTTTCATCACGCCTGAAGTTAAATGCCAACCGAAAGGATCTGTTAAGCCATTTGGAGAAGGTATAGTGGCCAAGCGATTTTATTCATCTACAGTTGATGACAACAATACTGTTTGGTTTCTGACCGAAGCTGGAATTGTTAGTTTTAACGGATCAAATTGGACGCTTCATAACAAAAATAAAAATATTAGTAGTGCAGATAAAAAAAGCTTAGATTTCAGTACCGCTGATAATACACACGAGTTGTGGATAGCCAGCTCCGACGGAGCAGAAGTAGTTACGACTCCGGTTAATGCTGAATCAAAGGTTACAACTTATACTCCGGATAATTCAAAAATTATCAGTAAGAACATTTTGGCCATTATTTCCAGTAAAAAGGCAATAAGGTGGTTTGGTTCAAATAAAGGCGTTTCAGCGCTTGAGAACGGTAATTGGCTGACAAATGATTACGAGGAAAGATATCCGGCAGATGTGTTTCAGTATTTCCCCTTTTCTTCAATGGCTGCCAGCAATAATGGCGACTCTCTATATGTCGGGACTTTGGGTGGAGGCGTCATGCGATTTTATAAAAATGATGTTGATGCAGTTTCCGGTGCGTCGGAATTTGCGATTTGGGGACCGATAGAAATGCCTTCAGACAGTGTTTTTAGTGTTTATGTTGCTCCTGATGGAAGTCAATGGATAGGAACCGATCAGGGAGTAGCAAAACATACAGGGCATAATGCGCTTGAAGGTTGGACAATTTATGATAATAAAACCGGATTAGTTGATAATAAAGTTCAGGCAATTAATTCCGACACAAAAGCGAATTTTTATTTCGGTACTAAAAAAGGTTTGTCAGTATTTGATGGAACTAATTTTAAGACCTACAAAGTTGATAACGGACTTGTAAGCAATAATATACTTACAATTACCATCGATAAAAATAACGTTGTTTGGTTGGGAACTGATAATGGAGTAACATGCATAAAAAATGGTGAATTGACCAATTATCAGTGAGAATACCCAAATTATGCTGACAGAAAAAAATGGCAGAAAATATAAATGTTTCGCTTCCCGGATGATTTTTAAATCACAAAAAAACCAATAAAATCTAATAGCATGAAGAAGAGCATTTTTATGATTATAATCTGGGCTTTTATAATGGGGCTCAGTGGTAAAGCTCAATCATATCTAAAAACAGATTTAGGTGTAAAATCAGCAATTGATTCCATTGGCGTTGAAATCCAGTTTTACAGCCCAACAATTGTAAGGATTTTGAAATGGCCTGAGGGAAAAGAACCGGTAAAAAGCAGCCTTTCAGTTATTAAAACTCCTGAAAAAACGAATTTTAGTATCCAAAAGAAAGGTGATAATCTTTCACTGAAAAGTAAAAGTGCGGTAGTTGTTTTAAATTTGAAGAATGGCAAAGTTTCTTTTTCATCTTCATCCAACAAATCACTTTTAACAGAACAGGAAGGCGCCGCGTTTACTGATTTTGATGATGCTGGTGTTAAAACTTACAGCGCTTATCAATCTTTCGTTTTGGATAAGGACGAAGCAATTTACGGTCTGGGCCAACAGCAACAGGGAAAAATGGAACAGCGAAATGTTAAACTAAATATGATCCAGGGAAATACCGATGATTATGTTCCTTTCTTTGTTTCGGTAAAAGGTTACGGGTTGTTTTGGGATAACTACTCCCCCACTGTTTTTGAGGATACCCCTGAAAGTACTTCTTTCAAATCGGATGTTGGCGATTGCATCGATTATTATTTTATGGTTGGAATTAACGCCGATGGTGTAATAGCTCAAATGCGCGATCTCACCGGGCAGGTACCAATGTTCCCTTTATGGACTTTTGGCTTTTTTCAAAGTAAAGAAAGATATAAAAGCCAGGATGAAACAGTAGGCGTAGTTCAGAAATATCGTGAACTGGGCGTACCTCTTGACGGAATTATCCAGGACTGGCAGTATTGGGGAAACAACTATTTGTGGAATGCCATGGAATTCTTAAACGACCAATTTCCTAATCCGCAAAAAATGATCAATGATGTTCACAATTTGAATGCACACATGATTATCTCAATCTGGAATTCTTTCGGCCCGATGACAAAACAATACAGAGATTTGGAAAAAATAAATGCACTTATGAATTTTAGCACCTGGCCCCAGTCAGGTTCTACAATATGGCCGCCAAAACGTGACTACCCTTCCGGAGTGCGAGTTTACGACCCATACAATCCCGAAGCCCGGGATATCTATTGGAAATACCTGAACGATGGTATTTTCAAACTTGGCATGGACGGATGGTGGATGGATTCCTCGGAACCTGACCATCTTGATTTTAAACCTTCCGATCTGGATAATCAAACCTACATGGGGTCTTTCCGAAAAGTACGAAATGCATTTCCTTTAATGACAGTGGGTGGTTTATACAAACACCAGCGCGAAACGACTTCCGATAAACGCGTATTTATATTAACCCGCTCTGCATTCGCCGGTCAGCAACGTTATGGTGCAAATACATGGTCAGGCGATGTAACTGCCTCGTGGAATGCTTTACGCGATCAGATTTCTGCCGGGTTAAATTTTTCTCTCAGCGCTATTCCATATTGGAACAGTGATATTGGTGGTTTCTTTCTAAGCAGGTTTAGAAAAAAACTGGAAGATGCCGGATACCGTGAACTTTACGCCCGATGGATTCAGTTTGGCGCTTTTTGCCCGATGATGCGTTCGCATGGAGCAGATGCCCCACGTGAAATTTACCAGTTTGGCAAAAAAGGCGACAAAGTTTACGATGCAATTGCAAAATACATCAACTTGCGTTATAGCATGTTACCTTACATTTATTCTACTTCATGGGATGTTACAGCCAATCAGTCGAGTATGATGCGCGCATTGGTAATGGATTTTGCCAACGACAAACAGGCGTTGGATATTAACGATGAATACATGTTTGGAAAATCAATTTTGGTTTGTCCGGTAACAGAGGCAATGTATTCTCAAAATACGGAGGAGGATTTTAGCACAATAAAATCAAAAAAACTTTACCTCCCGGGAGGTACCAGCTGGATTGATTTCTGGACAGGCGAAAAAATCTCGGGAGGACAAACCATTACTAAAGAAACTCCGCTCGATATTATGCCTTTGTATGTAAAAGCAGGTTCAATTCTTCCTGTTGGTCCAAAAGTACAGTATGCTTTAGAGAAAAAATGGGACGATCTTGTAATTCGGGTTTATGGAGGCGCGAATGGTGAATTCACGCTGTACGAAGATGAAAACGATAATTACAATTACGAAAAAGGCGTTTATTCAACCATTACTTTTTCATGGAATGATGCTAAAAAAGAGCTTACTATTAATGACAGACAAGGTGAATTTCCGGGTATGCCTGCAGAACGTAAATTTAACATCGTTCTTGTAACAAAAGACAAAGGCACTGGAATGGAAACAACCGGAAATCCTGATAAGGAAATCACTTATACCGGTAAAAAGGTAGTCATCAAATTATAAATTAGGTTACTAAGATTGGTTAAAAGGTCGATTTACTGAAACGGATTTTTTCCCTTATTCACTGCTAAATATTGTACAGGCTGAAAATTACTAACCTTGTGAAAAGTAAAAAGCTGTTTGACTGGAATATCTTTGATATAAAATAACATGAAAAGCATTTGTTTAATTACCTGTCTAGTAATTTTTATTTTCAGTTTTTCAAAAGCTGAAGAAAACCAAATTATTAGTCCCAATGGAAAACTAGTAGTCACCGTTTCTAATGAAAATGGCTCACCCGTTTATAATATTTCTTATAATGGCAAACTTTTTCTTGAAAAATCACCCCTTGGATTAAACACCAATGTTGGAGATTTTTCCCAGGGTTTAACAATTGGTGAAAATATAGTCACCAAAAATATTGATGAAACTTATGAGTTGCCAAACATCAAACAAAGTAAAGTTCATTATGTATCCACTGAGGGAATCGTTTCATTTCAAAAAGATAACAGAAATGCTTTCGATGTAATCTTCAGGGTCAGTAATAATGATATTGCGTTTAGATACAAAATTTATCCTCAGAGAGACAGGCTTTCCTGCGTTGTAAATGAGGAGACTACCGGTTTTGTTTTTCCAACGGGAACAACAACTTTCCTTTGTCCGCAAAGCGACCCGATGGTTGGTTTTGCACATACAATGCCAAGTTACGAAATGAATTATACTGCCGATGATGCTATGGGAAAAAACGGACAGGGAAACGGATATACTTTCCCCTGTTTATTTAGAGTGAATGACAACGGTTGGGTATTAATTTCAGAAACCGGAGTGGATAGCCATTATTGTGGCAGCAGGCTTATTGGTCATGATGGTGGATTATATACCATTGGATTTCCGATGGAAGGTGAAAATAATGGTAACGGAACCTCATCGCCGGGAATTGCGCTTCCGGGTGAAACTGCATGGCGTACTATAACTCTTGGCGAAACGCTTGCACCAATTGTTGGAACTACAGTTCCGTTTGATGTGGTTGAACAACATTACAAACCATCTCAAAAATATGAATATACTAAAGGTTCGTGGAGTTGGATTATAAAAATGGATGGGGGCACTGTTTACGATGTTCAAAAACAATACATCGATTTCAGTGCAGCAATGGGCTACCAAACCATTTTGGTTGACGCACTTTGGGATACTCAAATCGGGCGCGATAAAATCGCTGAACTTGCTGAATACGGCAAAAGTAAAGGTGTTAGGCTATATCTGTGGTATAACTCAAATGGTTACTGGAATGATGCACCTCAAAGTCCAAAAGGCATTATGGGAAATACCATTGAACGTCGAAAAGAAATGGCCTGGATGAAAAGCATTGGTGTTAAGGGAATTAAAGTTGATTTTTTTGGTGGAGACAAACAAACAACCATGAAATTGTACGAGGATATTTTATACGATGCAAATGATTATGGATTGATGGTGATTTTCCACGGAACAACAATACCGCGCGGGTGGGAACGCATGTTTCCAAATTATGCATCAAGCGAAGCAGTAAGAGCAAGCGAGAATCTTTATTTTGGACAAGCTGCCTGCGATGCCGAAGCTTTTAACGCCTGTCTTCACCCGTTTATTCGAAATACTATCGGCAGTATGGATTTCGGTGGCAGCACCTTAAATAAATTTTACAATGCAAATAATACTCCCAATAGAGGTTCAAAAAGAAGAACATCAGACGTATTTGCTTTGGCAACAGCAGTATTATTTCAAAGCGGCGTTCAACATTTTGCACTGGCGCCAAATAACTTAACCGACGCTCCCGAATGGGCTATCAATTTTATGAAGGAAATACCAACAACATGGGATGAAGTTCGCTTTATTGATGGTTACCCGGGAAAATATGTTGTGCTGGCCCGCCGTCATGGAGATAGATGGTATATTGCAGGTATTAATGCACAGAAAGAACCGGTGAAACTTACAACAAAACTTCCGATGTTGGAGGGTGGACAAGAACTCAAATTTTACAGTGACGATACTGAACTGAACGGTAATTTAAAAACAGTTGTGTTGAAAAAGAACCAGGAATTTGACTTTACGATTCCAACTAATGGAGGTGTATTAATCATGAATTAATTTAAACTTTATATAAACAAGTGCGAAATCAACACTTTATTTCAAAAGTGTTAAACCATTTGGTAAAATGAGTATCTACTATAGTTACGGCAATATTAAAATGGAACAAATTCCAACCGGATGCTGTATTTAATCCAAATTCACATTTCAGTAAAATATCGTATATAAAAATTAAATTGAACTAACTAAAAAATATATGATGAAAAACTTTGCTATAGTCCTTTTATTTGGTGTATCAGCTTTTATAAACAACTCAATTTTTGCGCAGGATAATGTGGCACATAATCCAATTATTTATGCTGATGTTCCTGATGTTTCAATAGTTCGGGTTGGCGATACTTATTACATGAGCAGCACAACAATGCACATGAATCCGGGTGTACCGATTATGAAATCGAAGGATCTTGTAAATTGGGAAATAGTGAGTTATGCTTACCAAACGCTTGGAGATAATGATGCTTTAAACCTTGAGAACGGCAAAAATGCTTATGGTAAAGGTTCCTGGGCAAGTGGTATTCGTTATCACAACAACACTTATTATATTAATACATTCTCAAGCACAACGGGAAAGACATACATTTTTTCAACTAAAGACATCGAAAAAGGTCAGTGGACAGAACATTCATTCAGTCCAAGCTTACACGACAATACTTTATTTTTTGATGACGACGGTAAAATTTACATGGTTTGGGGAGCCGGAAGGCTTATGATATGTGAAATTAAAAGCGATCTTTCCGGGGTTGTTGAAGGAAGTGAACATGTGCTCATTGAAAATGCAAGTGCTCCGGCGGGTGACAGAATTATGCTTGGTGCCGAAGGTTCTCAGCTTTATAAAGTTAACGGTAAATATTATTTGTTCAATATTACATGGCCACGTGGCGGAATGCGTACAGTAGTTATTCACCGTGCCGATAATATCAATGGTCCATGGGAAGGCCGTGTTGGATTAATGGATAAAGGAGTTGCTCAGGGTGCCATAGTAGATACTCCGGATGGACAATGGTATGCATTCTTATTCCAGGATCACGGATCTGTAGGTCGTACACCTTATTTTGTGCCTGCAAAATGGGAAGATGGCTGGCCGGTGCTTGGAATTGATGGCAAGGCTCCTGAAGTTCTCGAAGGTTTACCTGCAAGCAAAGGATTAAAACCAGGTATTGTTAATGATGACGAATTTAACCTGAAGAAAAAAGATCCGGATCTTCCATTGGTTTGGCAATGGAATCATAATCCGGATAATAGTTTATGGTCAGTAAGAGACAGAAAGGGTTACTTCAGATTGACTACCGGCCGAGTAGATGCAAATTTTGTTGATGCAAGAAATACACTCACTCAACGAACTATCGGTCCGGTTTGTTCCGGTTCAACATCTGTCGATGTTTCAAACATGAAAGAAGGAGATTTTGCAGGATTGGCTCTTTTACAACGAAAATTTGGATTGGCTGGTGTTAAGTTTGAAGATGGTAAAAAATACATTGTAATGGTAAATGCAAGCACAGGTGAACCCGTTGAAGCTGCCAGAATACCACTTAACCAGGAAACGGCTTATTTTAAAGCCGAGTGTAATTTTACCGATAAAACCGATGTTGCCAATTTCTTTTACAGCCTCGATGGAAAATCATGGACACCATTTGGAACGCAATTAAAAATGGAATATTCAATGCCACATTTCATGGGATACCGTTACGGTTTGTTTAACTATTCAACAAAAACTCCGGGTGGTTATGTTGACTTTGATTTCTTCCATATCAGTAACGAAGCTTCTTCATTTTAATGCAATATAAAAACAACATAAACTAATTTTAACAATGAAAAATTTTAAGTTTTTAATCATCTTTATGATAATGTTTTGGGTAACAATTAGCATTTCCGCTCAAAATCCAATTATCCGCGATCAGTTTACTGCTGACCCGACAGCAAGAGTATTTAACGGAAAAGTTTATCTTTTCCCGTCACATGATATACCAACACCTCCCGATAAAGGATTGCGTGAGAATTGGTTTTGCATGGAAGACTACCATGTTTTCTCTTCGGAAAATCTTACCGACTGGACAGACCATGGCGTTATTGTTACTCAAACTAAAGTACCATGGCTCACCCGAATCAATTATGACATGTGGGCTCCGGATTGCGTGGAAAAAAATGGTAAGTACTATTTTTATTTCCCGGTTGGCGGAAGAATTGGCGTTGCAATTGCGGAAAAACCTGAAGGTCCGTATAAAGTTCAGGAAAAACCCGTAGAAGGTGTTCGTGGAATCGACCCTTGCGTTCTGATCGATAAAGATGGCCAGGCATATTTGTATACCTCAATGGGGCGTATAATGGTTGCCAAACTCAAAGAAAATATGGTTGAAATTGAGGATCAGCCAAAAACAATTGACAACCTTCCTACAAAAGGTCTTATTGAAGGTCCTTTTGCTTTCGAACGTAATGGCAAATATTACCTAACCTACCCTCATGTTGAAAACACAATCGAACGTCTTGAATATTCGATGGGAGACAGCCCAATGGGACCATTCAAACAAGTCGGTGTAATTATGGATGAATCACCTTCAGGATGCTGGACAAACCACCATTCACTTATTAATTACAAAGGCCAATGGTATCTTTTCTATCACGATCAGGACTATTCTCCCAAGTTTGATAAAAACCGTTCTGCAAAAATCGATAGCTTATTTTTTAACGATGATGGAACAATCCAAAAAGTTATTCCTACAAAACGTGGAGTTGGTGTTAATGATGCTACTACTGAAATTCAAATTGATCGATATAGTGCAATTAGTGACAAGGGTGCATTAGTTGATTACAAAGATACAACCAATACTTTCGACGGATGGAAAACAATATTTGACAGTAAAGGTGCATGGATTAGATACAATGCAGTGAATTTCGATAAGAATCTGAAAAAGGTTCAGGTGAAAGTAGCTTCCAAAAATGGAGGTGCTGTTGAAATCAGGCTTGATAAAGTTGATGGCCCTGTTGTTGCCGAAGTTGATATACCAAAAAGTTCAAACTGGAAAACAGTTGATGCAAAAGTTTCAAAAATTGATGCCGGTAAACATGACCTGGTAGTTGTTTCAAAAGATAATAATCCAGTTGAAATAGATTGGGTTCAATTTTCAAATTAACAAAGCTATTTAATTGAAAATAATATAGATAAAAACCTTAAATTTAAATTCAAAACAAGACAAATGAAAAGTTTGATAAACATTCTGATTTTGCTGTTAATGGTTAGCGGCATTTTTGCGCAGGAACCAGAATTTCCTGCAAATACTGAACCTGCATCAACCAATATTGTAGGCGCTGATTATCCGCGCATTGATGCTGATCGTAAAGCTTATTTTAGATTACGTGCACCCGAGGCACAAAGCGTTGTTGTAAGTTTAGGTAACGCTGCACTGACAAAAGGCGATGATGGTTTTTGGACAGGAGTAACTGCTCCGCTTGATCCGGGATTTCACTATTATACATTAAGAATTGATGGCGTTGATGTTGCCGATCCTGCAAGTGAATCATTTTTTGGTGCAAATAATAATAAGAGTGGTATAGAAGTTCCTGAAAAAGGTGTTGATTTTTACGATATTAAAAAGGTTCCTCATGGTGAAGTTCGTTCTGTTTGGTATTTTGCCGAATCCACCGGTGAAAACAGACACGCTTATATTTATACTCCTCCGGGCTATGATAAAAATGTAAGTCAACGTTACCCGGTACTTTATTTACAGCATGGAATGGGCGAAGACAGACGCGCCTGGTCAAATCAAGGCCGCGCTAATTTTATTCTTGATAACCTGATTGCAGAGGGTAAAGCTAAGCCAATGATTATTGTTATGGAAGATGGCGGAATTGCAGCTGGCTTTGGCGGAGGACGCCGTCAGGGACCGCGCCCGGCTGCCGGTCAAGGTCAGGGACAACGACCCGCAGCAGGACAAGGTGGACAGCGCCCGGGGGGTGCCCCAGGAGGTATGGCATCTTTCTGGGACGGTTTTGGCTCAGTAATTATTAAAGACTTAATTCCAATGGTTGATGCAAATTACCGTACACTTAGCGATCGTGAGCATAGAGCAATTGCAGGACTTTCTTTGGGAGGTACACAAACATATCAGATTAGCCAGGCAAACCTTGATAAGTTCGCCAATATTGGCATTTTTAGTGCTCCATTTGGTTTTCCGGGTGTTGAAACCGGATATGATGGATTGCTTAAAAAACCAGACGAATTTAACAAGATGGTAAAAGTATTTTTTATTAGTATGGGATCAAAAGAAGGTGCAAATTCAGGTCGTGGCATTCATGAAGAACTGGATAAAGCAGGTATTAAGAATGTTTATTATGAAGCACCCGGAACTGCCCATGAGTTTCAAACCTGGAGAAAAAGTTTGTATGGTTTTGCCCAAATTCTTTTTCAATAACAGATAAAAGAAATCAGATTGGCCAACTACTCCTAAGAATTATTGGTCTCATCTATTAAAGGAGATTAAAAGGTGTGTTGACCAATCTGATTTTTAGGAGATAATAAATTACTATATGAATATAATGCATAATATTGATCACAAGATTATAATAATTAGTTCAGCTCCAAAATTTTATGGTAAAATGAAAGCAAAAGTTGTCAATATTATTTATCTTAGGAACCACAGTTAGTCAACCACATCATAAAATTGTAAACTAAACTATTGAATTTGTCTCAACAACAATAACTAAATCAATAAAGAATATCTTTAAAATGAAAAAACCATTACTCCTAATTTTACTTATCATTTTATCCATTAGTGAAATATGTTTTTCACAAACTAACCAAACTTCTGTTGTAGAAGATTTTAAACCATCAGCAACCACGCAACAAGGCAAACAATATCCTCAGGTTAATTCTGAAGGTAGGGTTCGTACAAGCATTTCTGCACCGGAGGCAAAGAAAGTTCAACTTGATATAAGCGCCGTTAAGTACGACTTGGTTAAAGACGAAAACGGTGTTTGGACAGGCGAGTCAGCACCTCAGGATGAAGGTTTTCATTATTACCAGTTAAATATTGATGGAGCATCTGTTCCAGATCCCGGAAGCCTTTACTTTTACGGTGCAAGTCGATGGGGAAGTGGAATTGAAGTCCCTGCTAAAGATCAGGATTTTTATGCATTGAAAGATGTTCCTCATGGCCAGTTGCGTGAGACATATTATTTCTCAAAAACCACAGATAGTAATCGTCACATTTACATTTATACCCCACCTGGATATGATCAGGGAAATAAAAAATATCCTGTTCTGTACCTGCAACATGGAGCGGGCGAAGATGAAACCGGATGGGGAAACCAGGGACATGCAAATTTGATTATGGACAATCTTATTGCAGAAGGTAAAACAACACCATTTATTATTGTCATGGAAAACGGTAGTAGTAATTTTGGCGGAGGCCCCCGTCCACAGAGACCTACTGCTAACAATCAACAAGGAAGTGCTCCCGCACAAGCAGCCCGGCAAGCACCTCCCCAGGCAGGAGGCAATGGAAATGCTTCCGGCAGAACTGGCGGTCCAGGTGGAGGATTCAATTTTGCCAGTCAGTTTCAGCAGATACTTTTGGACGATCTTATTCCATATATTGAATCCAATTTTCGTGTTATTAGCGATCAGGAACACAGAGCAATGGCCGGACTTTCGATGGGTGGTATGCAAACCAGATCAATTGTTACAGCTAACCCCGATAAGTTCTCTTATGTAGGTCTTTTCAGTGGTGGAACCATATCTCCCTCTCAAATATCCGATTTGGATTCTTTTAAAAAGAAGGTTAAAATCGTATTTATGAGCTTTGGCGGTCGTGAAGGCGGAGCAGCTCGTATTGGTGATGCCGCAGAAGAATGGAATAAAATAGGAATAAAAGGGGTTTCGTATGTATCGCCTGAAACAGCACATGAATGGCAATCATGGAGAAGAAGCCTTTATCAGTTTGCACCTCTTTTGTTCAGATAGACTAAATTACTATAAACTAAGATATTAACTAAAACTAAAGGAGGACTTGAAATGAGAAAAATGATATACTTTCTTTTACTGATTGCTTTTTCAGTAAATGAATTCTGCTATGGTCAAACAGGCCAGACCCTGGTAAGTTCTAAACTTGCCGGTACGGTGCATGCATCGCCAAACAATATGTATGGTGGACAGTTTCCACGCATTGAAGCCGATAATAGAGTAACATTTCAATTCAGTGCTCCTGATGCACAAAAAGTTCAGGTTGCCATTGCAAATGTTGCTTACGACATGGTTAAAGGTGCCGATGGCGTTTGGACATACACCAGCGAGCCACAGGATTTGGGTTATCACAATTACTGGATGATTGTTGATGGTGCCATTGTTTTGGATCCTGCTACTGATGGTTTTATTGGTTACAGCCACGATTGTAACGGTTTTGAAATTCCTGATCCTGAAGGTGGTTTTTACGATTTAAAAGATGTTCCTCATGGAGATGTAATTATAAAGAATTATTATTCAACAGTGGAACAAGCATGGCGATTGGTATATATTTATACTCCTCCGGGATATAATAAAAATACTTCAACACGATATCCCGTGCTGTATCTGCAACATGGTGGTGGCGAAGATCAAAGAGTTTGGATAGAAATGGGACGGACCAACTTAATTATGGATAATCTAATTGCAGATGGAAAGAGTAAACCATTTATCGTTGTTATGGAAACCAGCGCCACGCAAAAAGCAGGTGAACCTAAACCTCAACCTGATGCCAATGGACGTATCCGTTTTTCAAATAATGCATATAGTGAATTAATGGTTAAAGACCTGATTCCTTTTATTGATGGAAATTACAGAACTTTAAGTGATGGTGGAAACCGTGCTATGGCCGGACTTTCAATGGGTAGTGGAGTTACCAGAACGGTTACCTTGGCAAATTTAGACAAGTTCTCATATATCGGACTTTTCAGTGGATCTAATATTGCTCCTGACGATATTTCTGATAAGTCAAAGGTTAAACTCGTTTTTAGGAGCTACGGTAGTCGTGAACGTGGTGCTGAAGGCCTTAAAGCATCTGAAGAAACACTAAATCAAGCTGGAATAAAGTGTGTTACTTATGTTTCACCGTTAACCGCTCATGAGTGGCAATCATGGAGAAGAAGCTTACATGAATTTGCACCCCTGTTGTTTAAATAATTATATAACTAAAAAATTACAGCTTAACTAATTACTAAAAACTAAAGGAGGATTTAAAAATGAAAAAAACGTTATTTATTGTTTTACTGATAACAATATCAGTTAGTGAAATCTGCTTTGGCCAAACTGGTCAGACATTGGTAAGTTCGAAACTTGCCGGCACTGTTCATCCTTCACCAAATAACATGTATGGTGGGCAGTTCCCTCGTATTGAAGCTGACAATAGTGTAACATTTCAATTTAAAGCTCCTGATGCTCAGAAAGTTCAGGTTGCCATTGCAAATGTTGCTCATGATATGGTTAAAGATGCCGACGGCGTTTGGACTTACAGAAGTGAACCACAGGATTTAGGATATCATAATTACTGGATGGTTGTTGATGGCGCTGTGGTATTGGATCCTGCCACTGACGGTTTCATTGGTTACAGTCATGATTGTAATGGGTTCGAGATTCCTGATCCAAACGGTGGTTTTTATGACCTTAAAGATGTACCTCACGGTGATGTATTAATTAAGAATTATTTTTCTAAAGTTACTGATTCCTGGCGGTTGGCTTATATTTACACTCCTCCCGGATACAGTAAAAACACCTCAACCAAATATCCGGTATTATATCTACAGCATGGAGGCGGTGAGGATCAAAGAGTATGGATCGAAATGGGACGAACTAATTTAATTCTCGATAATCTTATAGCTGAAGGGAAATGCAAACCATTTATTGTAGTAATGGAAACCAGTGCTGCTTCAAAACCTGGAGAAACACCTCCGGCACCGCGTCAGGCAGCAGCACCTGCCAGACAAGGACAGGCTGGTCAACCTGCAGCAGGAGCACGCCCGCGTATGTCATTTTCTTTTGATACTTATGCTGAACTTATGAATAAAGATCTGATTCCGTTCATTGACAGTAATTATAGAACATTAAGTGACGGTAATAACCGTGCGATGGCTGGACTTTCAATGGGTAGTATGGTAACAAGAACAGTTACACTGGCAAATCTTGATAAATTTTCATATATCGGCCTTTTCAGCGGAGGGACTATTGCACCGGATCAAATTTCAGACAAATCAAAAGTTAAACTTGTATTTATGAGTTACGGAAGTCGGGAAGGTGGTTCAAGCAGTCTTAAAGCAGCTGAAGATGCATTAAATCAAGCAGGTATTAAAAGTGTTACATATGTTTCTCCGCTAACAGCCCATGAATGGCAATCATGGAGACGAAGTTTGCATGAATTTGCACCATTATTATTTAAATAAAAAAGAAATTTTATGAAACATTTGCTTCGTTTAATTTTACTTCTAACCTTAACTGGTTCTTTTTGTTTTGCTCAAAATGAGCCAATTAAAGATGATTTTAAACCTTCTACATTAAATCAACCACAGCAAGAGTACCCACAGGTCAATTCTCAGGGTTATGCCCGATTTCGGATCGTGGCACCTGAAGCTCAAAGTGTTGTTGTTAGTCTTGGACTTGGCGGAACAAGAGGAGGAACTCCACTTGCCAAAGATGCTGATGGCAACTGGGTAGGAACCACTGCCGGGCCTATGGAAGAAGGTTTTCACTATTATCATTTAACAGTTGACGGCGGAGTTTTTAACGATCCCGGCACTTTGAATTTTTACGGTTCAACACGTTGGGAAAGTGGTATTGAAATTCCAGCACACGACCAGGATTTCTATGCATTAAAAGATGTTCCTCACGGTAATGTAGTTCAGATTCTTTTCCCTTCGAAAAGTACAAATACATCGCGCAGGGCATTTGTTTATACTCCTCCGGGATATGAAAAAGATCAATCAACAAAATATTCGGTACTTTACCTGCAACATGGTTGGGGTGAAGATGAAACAGCATGGAGTAATCAGGGACATGCAAACCTGATCATGGATAATCTAATCGCTGATGGTAAAATTAAACCGTTCATCATTGTTATGACTTATGGGATGACTAACGATGTAAGAATTGGCCATATGGCAGATTTCAAAATCGAGCCGTTTCAAACCGTACTTATTAAAGAGTTAATTCCTTATGTTGATTCACACTTCCGTACAATCGCAGATCAGCCTCATCGTGCTATGGCTGGTTTGTCAATGGGAGGCA
>CAWKJY010000006.1:0-5829 GCA_963849985.1 uncultured Prolixibacteraceae bacterium
CTTTTTTCAGATAACAATTTTAAAACTAAATATTTAGGCAAAAAAATACCGGAAGCAGAACCCCCGGTATTTTATTTATCAAGCTAAAAACTTATTTCAAATAATTTATATAACCAACCATATTGGTGCGGATTTTATAAACCCACTGGTAACTTACAATGTACAGAGTTTTCATATCATCGTCGCCAAAACAAAGACTAACCGGGAAATGAGGTAAATTAATCATTCCTACAAATGCACCTTTGTTGTTAAAAATCTGAACTCCATAATAAGTTCCTACATAAATATTACCATCCATATCGATGGCCATTCCGTCGGCACTTGAAGATTTTCCTTTTCTGTCCAGTACATTATCCACCAGGAATACTTTGGCAAACTGACGACCATTACTTATTGTTCCGTCATCATTCACGTCGTAAGCCCAGATATAATTTTCCTTGTCGCTGTTAACAGGGTACCACGATTCATCATCGTAACAATTGTTGATATAAAGCGTTTTTCCATCAGGAGAAAGCAAAATACCGTTTGGCATTGCAAACTCATTCGGTTCAACAATTCTGGTAATTTGATCTCCACCAGGCGAAATATAATATACGGCTCTTCCGGGTTGAAACTTTTCAGGTTCCAATGTAAATTGCGGGTCAGTAAAATAAATGCCGCCTTTTTTATCTGTAATAATGTCGTTAGGGCCATCAATTGGTTTTCCATCATACTTGTCAGCAAGAACTTTTACAACTTTTCCTTTTGTGGTCATTTCAACAACTCTGTGTCCCATCATATCGCAAACAATCAGATTTCCGTTTTTGTAGGGATAAAGGCCATTTGTTTGCATTTTACCCTGAGTGATATATCTGTAATTACCGTCAGTGTCCATTTCAACTGTTGAACTTTTCTTTGGATCACCATTCCAATCCTGATCGAAATACATATTTGAAAAATAAACTTTACCGTTCATCCATTTCGGACCTTCGGCAAACGTTAATCCGGGTTTTGTAACCGTTCCGTCAACAAATAATTCTGGTTTAGCACCTTCAGGAATAATAGCATGGTAAGCGGCCATTCTGGCTTTTTCTTTTTCAAGGTAATCGGCACGTGCAGGCCAGAAAATATCAATTGCATCGCAACCCAAATCACCAATATTTGCACCATGAACCATATTACCGGGAATCAATACTACATCATTTGGTTTCATGGCCTGTTCAGTGTCCAAAAGAATTTCATCGCAACCACCGCGCAAAACCAGCATCATTTGTTCTTCCGGGTGAATGTGGCGTTCAAAAACAGAACCCGGGTCCATGGATATAAAGCTAATTTGCGTGTTCTTTCCTGAAACTATCCTTGAATTTGCTCCGGCAACCAATTCAGTAAGTTGAAAATCGTATAAATCATACACTTTATTTGGTTCTACATTAGCATCCAAAGTTGCTGATACGTCTGTAGTTTCAGATGGAAGATCTGTTACACCTGCTTTTTTAAGATAGTCAAGACGAACCGGGCTATAAACTTCGAGCAATTTAGCACCCGAAGCACCAGCGGTCACGGCGTTTTTACTTCCTTTTTCCAGGTAAACAAAATCAATTCTTGGAGTTATACTATGTGTTCCATCCTGTGCTTCTCTTTTTATAGAAATCATTGAAACCATAGAACCATCAACAAGCTGATTGATTGAACCTTCAAGGACAAATACAAATCTGTCGGCCGGAAGTACTTCTTCATCAATTTTTGCATTGGGTTCCAACTCAACAATAGCAGCCATTGTACCTGTTCCCCAATATATTTTGGCATTCACTCCAGTAGCTATTTCCGTACTGGTGAAGTTATCAAGACTTGTAACTTTTCCGGGCTCAAGATTCGACTTAATACCAGTTTTTGGAAGCCCCGGAATCTCTCTTACTGTTAAATTATATTGCTTAATAAGTTCCTGGCTTTTCTTTTGCCATTCAGGAACCTGAGTACATTGTGTAGATATAATTATGATTGCAGCCAGCAGGCTACTGAAAATAATTTTGTTAGCTAATTTTAATTTCATCTGTATAAATTTTTAATCATGTTTCTATAAATTTCGTAAAGACTTTAGTTTTTCAATCTAATTTTCAACGAGATGGAATTCGCACAAAAAATTTAATCATTTTTGTTGGTATGTATAATGATGAAATTTATTTATGCTCATTTCATGATTTCTTTTGATTTGTGTTCAATAATAGAAAATTAATTATTTCTTTTCTGTTGTATAATTTCTTTCGCCAAGTTGGTCAGAAACCTGATCCATTCCAACAACATCATAACCCAACCACTCAAACGATTTTGCCAAAGCTGAAGTATGCGCCCAGGCATTATCATGTTCAGGTGTTTTTGTCCACATAATTCTATGTTCTTCTGTATCAAACAGCAATTCCATCTGGTAAGTGTATTTTGTTGCAGGAGAACCCGCTCTCTTTAAAGCTTCGGCTGTAAATGTACGAAGAAGTTTGGAGCCTAAATAACCAACTTGTTTTCTTAGTGCCGGCACATAAACATCAATATAATTTGTTTCGAAAGCTTCAAAATCTTTAGGCGCTACTTCAAAAAACATTTGCAGTTTCACCATGTTTAGTGGAACATCAGTTACATCAAGTTTTCCTTTTTCAAGTGCAACTCCGTAAACAACCATTTCAAGAGGTTCAGTATCTGAACTTTCAAGAGAATGAATTTCGCCTGCTTTTACAGGAACTGCATCCCCATAAGCAATATCGGCAACTTCATCATTCACATGTACTTTTCCTTTTCCTTTGATAACAAAATAAACTTCATCAACACCCGCGTGATAATGCCTGCCAACTGAAGCTCCTACCGGAATCAAAAGATGGTCAACAAAAGCCCAATTTGAAACAAAAGCACTTGGACCTAAAGCTCTTCTATACATAACTGTTCCTTTTCCCCCATCCATGTTTTCTACCGGACGTAATGATTCCTGGGTAAGTTGTTTTGTACTCATGAATGTGGGGTTTTTCTCAAGAGTTACTTTAGTGCGGTCATCACCTATGTTAAAAGTCGCTGACGGATCAGCAGAATAATTAAAAGATCCTCTTCGCTGAAATCCTCCACCTCTGGAACCACCTGAAGATTCACTGGGAGTAGGTACAGATATGTTAAAATTCACCCAATCAACAGGCTTATCTGTAGGATTATATAATGCATGCGAATTTCCTGAAGCACAGGGAACTCCTACAGGGCCTTCAAGCAGGGCTGTTTGTCCGTTAATTGTAAATTCACCCTCTCCATCCAAAATCAGGAACATTTCATCGGTACCATTATGAAAATGGTTGCCAATTGAACTTTTTGGCATTAACGGGCCATGGTGCATGAAGTTTAATCCGGCAACCGCTCCTCTTCCCAAAAGGGTTTGCATGTATAATGTTCCGGCACCGTCATGTACATTATGACCTTCCATTGCCCGGGACTTATCGGTATGCCCGATACGTTTTTCAAGTGGAATTCTTTCCGCATTTTCCTGCCGGGCGTTTCCAGGTTGCGCATTAACGGTAGTTAATGAACTCAAAAACCAGATCAGCATAAATGCTGATATTGACATCATTGAAGCTATTCTCAATTTCTTCGGTTTCAGGAGAAAATCTGAGAAGGTTACGTTTTTTTTCATAATCAATTTATTCCAGGTTATATTTTATTTAATAACTTTAAAAGCAGTTCAACAGACACAACATTTACCCAAATCCATAAAACCTATTTTTACTTAATTGAATATTATTTCTTAGCGATGTTTTTGTTATCAATCAATTAAGAAGAGTAAAAATTATAATCAGTACAAATCTATAAAAAGGTAAAGTTTTGAAAAACTATTAATAGTACTTATTTTCCTTAAACAAATTAAAATATTAAATATTTGATTTTTAAAGCCTTCAATTTACACATTTTTTAAAGAAATAAAAGGGGAAAAATTTATCTGCCCCTTCTAAAATTAATAGTAGAAAAAATTATATCATTAAATCCACAGTTTATCGTAAGTTCTTCCCGGATTATCCCATTCAGATGTTGCTTCAAAATATTTGGCGTCTTTTGGCATACTCGCCTTTAGTGCCTCATCATTGAGTTCTATACCCAATCCCGGAGCCGAAAGTGGAACTACGCCAAACCCTTTTTCAATCAGGGGCTGGCCATCTGTTTTTACTACAATTCCTTCCCATGATTCATTATCAACATTGTGATGTTCCAGTGCAAGTACATTTTCGGTAGCTGCAGCACAATGAACATTAGCCATAAAGGCAACAGGACTACTATTATGATGCATTGCCATTGGTATGCCAGCTTCTTCAGCATAATCACCTATCTTTTTGGTTTCAAGAATTCCTCCGGCACTTACAAGGTCGGGATGAATAACATCAACACATTTTGAATCAATAAGTGATTTAAATCCTCCCACCATTCCGCCGAGCATATAAATATCCTCACCTGTACAAATAGGTGTTGTTGATGCCTCTTTTATAGCTTTTAATCTGTCGTGGTAAAACCATGGAACTGTATCTTCCATCCAGGCTAAACGATAGGGTTCAATAACCTTTGCCAACCGGATAAACTGGTTTTCATCAATATATCCGAAATGGTCAGTTGATAACGGTATTTCAACCCCTATCATGTCACGAACTCTTTTTACCCTTTCTGCAAGGAGTTCCAATCCTTTTTCTGTTATTTGAATTTGGGTAAATGGAGCCTCAGTGTTATTATAGCTCATATATTGCTCCATTGTGAGTCCTGATGGCCTCCGACTTTGTCCTTGTTGCTGGGTTCCGTTTGGTCTTGGCATACCTACGCCCCAAAATTCATTATTAACAAGAGAACCAGGATTTTCAATATTTTCGTTTAGTGAAGATAGATCCATTTTTAACCAGGTATAACCCTGAACTTCCATCCTGTGCCTGATTTTTTCAAGCTGTTGAGCAGGATCACTGCTTTCGGGAGTATCGGCATATAATCTGACTCTATCTCGGTATCTGCCGCCCAGTAGCTGCCATGTTGGTACATTCAATGCCTTACCACACAAATCCCAGCAAGCCATTTCAACTGCGCTCACACCACCACCCTGACGACCGTGGAATCCAAATTGTTTGATAACCTTAAATATCATTTCAACATTGCAAGGATTTAATCCAACAATTTTACTTTTTAGAAACAAAGCAAAACGCTGATCAGTTCCATCCCTGATATCGCCAATACCGGTAATCCCCTGGTTGGTGTAAATTTTAATCAGACGGGGCGCAAAACCACCGCCATTCCCTTTTTGTGCTACTCTCAGATCTGTGATTTTAAGATCGGACGGAGTTGATGCCCGGGAAACATTTTGGGTTGTTTGTGCAATTGTATCTTCTACTGACAGATGCATTAATCCGCCAAGTGCAATCCCTCCTAAAGCAGCCTTTTTAAGAAAGTTTCGGCGATCATTTCCTGTAGCCGGGTTGCTAATTTCCGCTTTGACTTTATCTCTTTCAGCGATTTCTAATTGCCTTGTTTCATTAGCAATCTTTTGAATAAAAGTTTTCATTTTGATTAAAGATTTAATTAGATTTTTGGTTTATTAAATAAAAAAAGAACTCCATCCATTTAAGGGTCGTTCTTAACTAAATATTATAACAGGTTTTTTCAAAAAATTTAGTCGTCTGCGATTCTATATCTTTTTATCTGAAGGTTACGCGGGATTATATCAAATGAAATAATTTTACTAATAGCTCTATAAAAGAATTGCTAAAATGTATTTATTTATAAAGAATAAAATGAATAATTAACACCCGAAAAATGAAATTAATTCAATTCCGGATGTTAATTAATTTTTCTTCTTAT
>CAWKJY010000007.1:0-4636 GCA_963849985.1 uncultured Prolixibacteraceae bacterium
TAAACATCACCACCTGGGGCCAGGCTGCAAAAACCCCGCTGCGGCACAATCTTACGACTAATCCTTTCCTCCAGCGGCATAGGCGGGATTGCAATGTTGGCATACTCCGGTGACTTCGACAGGAACTGATCCGACTGTGCACGGCGAAGATATTCGGCAGAACGGATTTCTTCCTGATCCACTCCCGCAATCTGCGATGCATTTTGGCTACATCCATCTGCTGTAGTTAATAACAGCGACGATGAACCTACCAGTCCTGCGGTAATGGCGCCGTTTTTAAGAAAAACTCTTCGTTTCATAATAATATTTTTTGGTTAATTTCAGTTTAGTTTCACTTTAACATGATAATCAAGTTTTAAATGACGAAACAGAACATCTTTAATTTATAAAGATTCCATCAGTTTTTTGTAGCACTTGTAAAGTATTTTACAAAAATTATAGAAATTCATTGTTGTACCTTCGATTTCATTATTAGGTTTCTATGCAAGTAATCTTTAGTGGTTTGGGTTATTGAGCCTTCACAGTACGATTTGCTTCTGTAAAAAGTATTCTTGATGTAAACAAATATATCATTTCGTATATATCCACAAACTTTGCCGCTATTGGCATTGGCTATAGCAATTTCTTCACCTGTTTGTGCCAGAGTTTCTATCATAAAACAAAAATTAAGTTCTGTTAAAATACGACGTAACACTTTTTCATTATAAATATTTTATTTATGTACTAAATTATAATAGAAAATGTCTTTAAACTAATTCATTGGATCGAGTTCAGCTATTTTATAATTCTTTCGACATATTTAATTTAAAGAGATAGATCATGCTGATTCTTCAAAACAATTATGGGATATTGAGACAGGTTATATCCTGAAAACATATACAAATAATAAATTTTATGGAAGTAAAAAGTACTATTCACAATCAATAGTAAAAAATCCCCTACTAATTATATAATTAGTAGGGGATTTTATGTTTTCAAGTATAACTACCCGAAAACACAACTATTATTATGGTATGTTAAATTTATTACTGCCAACCGTCTGTCTGTGTTAATGTACCGTTAGTCTTAAGAATTTCATCTGTTTGTATTGGTAGCAAATACATTTTAGGTAAAAACGTCCTGTCAAGCAATTTAACCGGATTATAGGTTTTCACCCCTGTATTTACATCCTTTATTATTTCCATACCGTAAATCGGCCTGTTTTCAACATCCTCGGCAATTTTCCATCTCCTGACATCCCAGAATCTTTGTTCTTCAAATGCCATTTCGATTCGCCTTTCGTTGTATAGCCTTGCTCTAAGTTCTTCTCCGGTAACAGTTTCCGGTATTGGTGGCATATCTAACACTGGCTCTTGCTCTGATTTTTGATAGGTATTCCCTGACAAACATCTTCATGTCCAAGTTCAAATTCAGCTTCTGCGTAATTCAGGTAAATTTCAGCTAATCGGAAAATGGGCCATGGCTGGGTATAATGATATTGCCAGCTAAGAGGTTCATCTTCAGGCATAAATTTTCTGAGAATATAATCACCACGTGGATTATCACCACTTTGTTTATAGGAATCATATCCCCAGCTATTACCATCGGATGCAATCCACATTTCATGTAAATCTCCATGAAAGACAGCACCATCATGTATTACAGTGGCTTCTAACCGAGGATCACGATCTTTATACGGTTGCTGCGGATCGTAACCTGAAGCAGGATTATCTGTTTTAACACCGTTAACCCACTTAAAAGGAGGTTCACCATTAGTCATATCATAATCATCCACCAGATTCTGAGAAGGCCCGTTACTTGCCCACCATCCTCCGTATGCGCCATAACGGCGACCCAGATTATGCATTGGTGCCTGTTGAAAGTTTGTGGATGAAAAAGTTCTTGCAAAAATTAATTCGTCGTTAGCTGTTCCGCTGGGTTGGTTAAAAAGCTTACTATAATCAGAATATAGCGAATATCCACTGTTTAAGAGCGCTGCAGCAGCATCGGCAGCTTTTTGCCATTTCTGCATATCGTGTGACGGATTCCAAAGTGGTGAAGCAGCGTACAGATATAAGCGGGAACGTAAAGCTTTGCAGACATCCTGAGTAGCCCTGCCAAAATTTGCATCACTTGCCATATATTGCTCCGGCAAATCAGGAATTGCTGCTGTCAGGTCGTCATCAATAAACTGAACACATTCGTCGAATGTATTTCTTGCTACAGTAACTGATGTCGCTTCAGACAAATCATAAGATTGAGTGATAATAGGCACTCCGCCAAATCTCTTGATAAATTCGAAATAAATAAATGCCCTCAAAAATTTTGCTTCGGCTACCAGTCTTGCTTTATTCTCAATAGGGATTGTGAGATTTTCCATTTTATCAAGAAAGACATTGATCTTTCTAACATATGTCCAACCTGTACCCCAATAATAAATATTGCCTCCATGATTCCACGCGGTATTTGCAACACTGGTAATATTATCAGCGTTGATAGAACCATGTGGCAACTGGCCAATATCAAATGTTATAGTGCAAATTGCTTCATCAGTTGCTTTAGATTGCATGTGTATTTGTAATCCATGCTGAATTGCATTGTACAATTCATTTTCGTAAGCATTTATAAGTTTTTCGTCCGACCATACTGCACTTTCGGCTAAACGATCCTTGGGTGAAATATTCAGAATATTATCATTACAGGAAAGAAGTGCCCACATTAATGTAATAATTATAAGTATTTTTTTCATAATTTTCAATTTTAAAATTTCACGTTAATACCTAAATTGATTGTACGTTGCTGCGGATAATAAAGGAAGCCACCACTATTTTCAGGATCGGCCCATTTTATTTCCTTAGCCCAGGTAAGCAGGTTGTATGCGCTTGCAAACACTCTTACATCTCCCAATCCAATTTTTGAAGGTATGTTTTTAGGCAGGGAGTACCCAAATTCCATGTTTTTAAGCCTTACAAATGTAGCATCAAACAAAAAGAAAGTTGAATTTCCTGGCTGATATGAATCTGCCCGAGGCATCGTTCCATTTGGATTATCAACTGTCCAGTGGTTTTTTGAACGTTCAACAACAGCATTGCTAAAATCAGCGCCACCCAGTCTTGCAAAATCACCATCATAAGTCCTAACGCTGGTTTGTCCCTGGAAGAAAAGTGTCAGATCAAAATTCTTGTATTGCAATCCCATGTTTAAACCGAATACAATTTCAGGTGTATTTGATTGGTCAATTCTGATCCGATCTTTTGAATCGATTACCTTGTCATCGTTCACATCAACTATTTTAACATCGCCAACCTGGGTCGAGTTTTGATGGGGATAGGCATCTAATTCTGCCTGTGTGTGAAAAATCCCATCAGCCTTATAATATAAACTTGAACCTACCGGATGGCCGGTTTGGGCTTGATATGCTTCAGCCGGTGGAGTTTCATCCATAAAAATGATTTTACTTCGGGCGAACGACATATTTCCTTCTATAGTATATTTCAGTTCGTTGAAGCTATTTCTATGGCGCAATGTCAATTCAAACCCATGGTTATCTACTTTTCCAATATTTTCAGGCGGTAATCCTGGAAAACCTAAAATGGCTGGTATTGAAAGCTGTCTTGATGTTAGAATATTTGACCTTTTTTCCTTAAAATAAGTAAATTCTATTCCCAGCAAACCTTTCCACATTGAAGTTTCCAGACCTATATCGGTTTTTTTACTTACTTCCCAAGTAATATTCGGATTAGGTAAAGTGTTTGAATAAATACCAGGTACATCATTCCCTCCAAATACATAATTATTGCCAAATGAATATGCCTGTAAATATTGAAAGCTTCCCACACGGTCGTTCCCAATTTCACCATAAGAAGCCCTTAATTTCAACTGGTCAACAAAAGAAACGCTGTTTTGAAAGAAATCCTCTTCTGACAAACGCCATCCTACCGAAACTCCCGGAAAGAATCCGTAACGTTTTCCTTTAGGGAAAACCTGTGAACCATCGTAACGGAACAAGAACTCAACCAGATATTTTGATTTATAGTCATAATTCACACGGCCAAAATAGTTATTGTATGCTCCTTCTGATGCAGAACCGCCATTGTCTTTATCTTCCGGTGCAGTACTTCCAACATTAATTTGATCAATAGCGGGGCTGACAAAATTTTTCCTGTAAGCGCTTGCCCATGTATATGTATTCTTCTGTTGTTCCTGACCCACCATTGCTGTTATATGATGACTGTTGAAAGTATTTTCATACGTAATTCTGTAGTTATATAACATCGTCGTCCACTTGCTGTATCTATCTGTAAGCTCAACAGTTGAGGCGCCTGTTCCCTGTTTTTTGTCGTATTCTCCACTAACTGTATTATATTCATAATAGTAATAAGGCAATTGGAATGTTTTTTGAAACTGATTTCGCAGGTCATAATTGAAAGATGCATCAATCTTCAGTCCTTCAACAAATGGGACTTTATACGTTGCGGTAAATGTAGAGGACAATGGAGTATTTTCGTAGCGATTATAACCTCTTTGATCCAGTAAAAGCGGACTTTCTCCTAACCTTCCGGGAGCAAGTAATCCGTTTGGATATACCGCAGGTAAAGTAGGATTGGCTAGTAAAATGTTTGTGAAATTGGTGCCATTAGCTATGTGTGTGTAATCG
>CAWKJY010000008.1:0-46399 GCA_963849985.1 uncultured Prolixibacteraceae bacterium
TGATTAATTTATTATGATCTTTTAAAGAAACTTAAACAGCATGTTATGAAAAAAACAATCTACTTCACTAAACCTGCATTTGTATTATTAACAATTCTTGCAATTTTATTTACAGCTTGTTCAACCTCAATGCAAAAATCTCAGGAATCAAAAGAGATGGTACTTTGGTATGATAAGCCTGCAGGTGATGTTTGGCTTGACGGACTATTCATTGGTAACGGATATATGGGGGGCAATGTTTTCGGCAGAGTGGAAAAAGAGCGAATTGCCTTAAATGAATCTACTTTCTGGTCGGGTAGACCCCATGATTACAACGATCCGGATGCGCATAATTATTTTGACAATATTAAAGATCTTGTTTTTGCCGATAAATTCAAGGAGGCGGAGAAAATGGTGAATGGGCACTTCTACGGGAAACCTGCCGCCCAACAAGCGTATGAACCGCTGGGTGATCTTCTTCTGAACTTTACTGTAAGTGGTGATTCAATAAAGGATTACTATCGGGAACTGGATATGGAAACGGGAGTGGTCAAAGTAAGTTACAAGGAAGGCGATGTGAAGATGACCCGCGAGGTGTTTATGTCCTATCCTGATCACGTGATGGTCATGAAAGTATCAGCTGATAAACCGGGTAAAATATCGCTTGAAGCAAAGCTGAAGAGCCCGTTTACCGAAGCAATAAAAGCACAGGATAATAAACTCATGTTAAACGGGACCTGGAAATATCTTCCCGAAAGAGAAATTTGACCTTATTGCCAAAGTTGAAGGGACTGGAATGAGTTTTCAGACATCGCTGGCAGCTATGACAGATAAAGGAAGTATGGAGGCCACCGATTCAAGCCTTGTAATTAGCAATGCCAATTCAGTAACATTCGTTCTCACAGCAGCGACGAGTTTCGTAAATTATAAAGATATTAGTGGGGATCCCGCAGCCAAATGTGAGAAAATAATGGCTGAAGTCAACGGAAAAAATTTCAATGAATTAAAAGATGCTCATTTGAAAGATTTTACCCACCTGATGGGAAGGGTGCACCTTAAAATAGGCGACCCGGCAATGAATGAAAAACCAACCGATGAAAGGGTTGCCGATCTTAAGAATGGAGCTTTCGACCCGGATCTTTTAGCCAAGATTTTTCAATTCGGAAGATACATGCTCGTGTCGAGCAGCCGCGAAGGCAGTGAACCGGCAAACCTGCAGGGAAGATGGAATGAGGATTTACTTCCTAACTGGGGGAGTAAATATACCGTCAATATTAATACAGAGATGAACTACTGGCCTGCCGAGGTGACCAACTTATCTGAATGCCACTTGCCTTTGTTTGATATGTTAAAAGATTTAGCTGAAAACGGAGCGGAAACTGCCAAAGATTATTACAATGCAGGGGGTTGGGTTTTGCATCATAATACCGATTTATGGCGTGGAACGGCACCGGTTGATGCAGCACGTTATGGCATGTGGCCGATGGGAGGCGCCTGGCTTTGCCAGCATATCTGGCAACATTACCTCTATACGGGAGATGTTGATTTTCTGAGGGAGTACTATCCAATAATGAAAGGTTCAGCGCAGTTTTTCTTGGATATTATGAGAATTGAACCAAAACATCACTGGTTGGTAGTTCCGTTTTCAATGTCTCCTGAAGAGGGCTATTTTATTGACGATAATAAGGAAGAGATGTTTCTTTCCTCTTCAACCACCATGAATGTGGGTATAATCAGGGATCTTTTCCCAAATTGTATTGAAGCAGAAAAAGTATTGAATACAGATCAGGAATTTGGTAAAAAATTAGCAGATGCGTTGGAAAAAAGACCTCCATATCAAATTGGAAAAGACGGCTTGTTGCAAGTGTGGATTGAAGACTGGAAAAGAGGTAGTGAAGGCCACAATATGTCAGCCAATTTTGGTTTCTTTCCCGGCAACTCCATTACTCTTCAGGAAAATCCTGAAATAGCTAAAGCAATTGAAAAGTGGTTGGAACCACGTCAGACGAGAACCAGCTGGACGAATGCATGGGACATTTGTGACTGGGCAAGGCTTGAAAACGGTACAAAGGTTGATACTGTGATAAGAAACTTTTTCAAAACTGCAGCGCCAAGGCAAGTTGGAAATGCAACACAGGGAGCGAATACAAGACCCGCATTTCCGGCGCGAATGAGGGGTGGCATTGGAAATAATCTTCAGAATACAAGCAGTAACCAATCGGATGCTAATTTTGGATTCACCGCCGGTGTTGCCGAATGTTTATTGCAAAGCCATGCAGGAGAAATATCATTGCTTCCGGCATTGCCAGCCAGTTGGATAGACGGATCAGTAACCGGGTTAAAGGCAAGAGGCGGATTTGAAGTTAATATGGAATGGAAAGATGGAAAATTAACAGGTGCAGAGATTAAGTCGTTACTTGGTAATCCCTGTATCGTTCGTTATGGTGAAAAGACAAAATCGTATGACATTAAGGCCGGGGAATCAATTAAAATTACAGGGGAGATTTAAATTTGATAGAAAGTGATAAAGCAATAAATATATTTTTTCGCTGTTTATAACTATCAATCATAGGAACACTGGCAAAAAATTGAAAGAGTCACAAGCATTTATCTTTGTGACTCTTTCTTACTTTCAGTAGCGAGAGGCGGGCTTGAACCGCCGACCTCATGATTATGAATCATGCGCTCTAACCAGCTGAGCTACCTCGCCATTTGCCCTTTAAAAACGCGGTGCAAATATAGTATTTATTTTTATTTAGCTTATTTTTTTTGTTCAAAAAGTCCCCTTGCATAATGATGTGTGATTTTCAAAGTTGTATGTTCCAAACAGAATAATTATATTGGGCAAAAATCAAACACATGGCTGATAAGGTTAGAATTCAACTTGAGTACGTAATTAACTGTTCCCCAAAGGTTTTGTACAATCGTTTAAGTACAGCTTCCGGGCTTACGGAATGGTTTGCCGAGGATGTACGGGTTAAGGGAAAGAAATATACATTTATATGGGAGGGGACTGAACAGACTGCATTAATGACCTTGCAAAAGGAAAACAGGTTAGTTCGCTTTGTATGGGAAGAGGATGAAACTTATTTTGAATTCAGAATTACACAAGATGAACTCACAGGTGATGTATCTCTGATCATTATCGATTTTACTGAAGAAGATGAAGTGGAAGAAACCAAAGGGTTATGGGATACACAAGTTGCTGACCTAAAACATATTCTTGGATCGCTGTAATAATAACCATGTTTAATTACAATAAAACCTCTGATTTTAAATCATCTATGGTTTATTAACTTTTTTTTAAGTTATGAATTCCTAAAATAACTTAGTTTTGTAGTCGTTTCTTAAATGAATTTGAAAGCATGAAACGCTTACATTGGTACGTAATAAAATCCTTCTTGGGGCCATTTTTTATGACCTTTTTTATTGTTGTATTCGTACTGCTCATGCAATTTTTATGGAAATATGTCGATGATCTTGTAGGAAAAGGTCTTGAAATGAAAGTGCTGGCAGAGATGTTGTTTTATGCTTCATTCGGACTTTTACCTTATGCATTCCCGTTAGCTATGCTTTTAGCGTCAATAATGACCTTTGGCTCTTTGGGCGAAAATTATGAATTAGTGGCAATGAAATCATCAGGGATTTCACTTTTCAGGATTATGAGGCCACTAATTATTATTGCAATTATTGTAACTGGTACTGCATTTTATTTTGGTAATTATATTTTACCCCATACCAATTTGAAGTTTATTACTATACTGGCAAGTGTAAAGCAACAACGTCCGGAGTTGGTATTGCAGCCTGGGGTCTTCACTAATGAAATAGATGGATACAGCATTAAGGTAGGACGTAAAAACAACAAAAATAATATGTTATATGACTTGAAGATTTACGATCATTCAGGTAGAAACAGAAGTATGGTGAATGAGGATCTTACTGTGGCCGATTCCGGATACTTGGAAATTACTGAGGATAAAAAATTCATGGTACTTACTATGTATGATGGAGTAAATTATTCTGAAGAACCACCAGCCGATCGCAGGCAATTGAATAACAGGCCTTTTCGTCGCGACCGCTTCAAAAAGCAGGTATTCAGGGTTGAAGTCCATAATTTTGATTTCAACCGACGGGATGAAGGTGTTTACAGAAACATGGATCGTATGTTGAATATCAAACAATTAAAAGCACAGGAAGATTCTTTGAGCGAAAAATATTATGGTCAACTTATAGGTTATTTAACTCAGATCAGTATTAACCCTGTTTTATCAAAAAAGATATTTAATATGACGCTAACAGAAGACTCGCTAAAACAAAAATTGGAACTGGCGCCTGATACTTTAATTGATTTTGATAGTTATTTTGGTGGACTCGACAAATGGGTTAAAACTGAAATTACCCGGGTAGCGCTTGACAGAGCCCGGAATAATGATAGAAATCTAAATTTGTTTGAAGGACAATTATATGAACGGAAGAAATTCATTAATAAGTATGAAATGGAGATGCACCGGAAATTTACACTTTCCATTGCCGTTCTGATTTTCTTTTTTATCGGGGCACCACTTGGTGCCATAATACGAAAAGGTGGATTGGGAATGCCGGTTGTCGTTTCAATTTTACTGTTTATTGCTTATTATATCGTGTCGATGACTGGTGAAAAATCAGCACGTGAAGAAGTTTGGCAAATGGTTACCGGAATGTGGTTTTCGACATTTGTTTTTCTACCTGTTGGAATATGGTTGTCATATAAGGCCGGAACCGATTCAGCTATAATGTCTGCCGAAACCTATACTAAATTATTTTCGCGATTTAAGTTTCTTAACAAAATTAGATTTCATAAAAAAGATAAACATAAATAGGGTGTTTTATTGAACGGTTAAGTGAGTAATAGTAAATCTTACATTAAATTAAATATTTTTACCGGATGAAGATCCTGCAGGTTACAAATAAAGTTCCTTATCCTACAAAAGATGGTGGTGCTATTGCCTGTATGAATTTAACAAGAGGATTTTCACTGCTCGGACACCAGGTTACCGTTCTTGCGATGAACACAGTTAAACATCATGTAAGTATAGAAGAGATTCCTGAGTCAGTGAAAGAATTAGCTGATTTTAGGTTCATAAATGTACCGGCACGAATATCTTTATTTTCAGCATTAATCAATTTATTATTTAGTCGGAAACCATATAATGCAGTTCGGTTTATTTCAAAGGTATTTTCAGAAGAACTGAAAAAAACTCTTAAGGAAAGAGAGTTCGATATTGTACAATTGGAAGGACTTTATGTGTGTCCTTACATTCCTGTAATCAGGGAAAAAACATCGGCGATAATAGTTTACAGGTCACACAATATTGAGCATGAAATATGGAGCCGGTCAGCAATTCTTGCCAAAGGATTTGAAAAATGGTATTTAAAAAATCTCTCAAAACGTATCCGAATTTTTGAAATCCAGCAACTTAATAATTACGATTTAATTGTCCCTATTACAAAACGCGACGGAAATATCCTTGATCAGTTGGGTAACAAAAAACCAAGTCATGTTTCACAAACTGGCATCGATTCTTCAATGTTGATACCTAGTGCAAAGCACCTTGAACACCCGTCGTTGTTTCATATCGGGTCTTTGGAATGGTCGCCTAACCAGGAAGGCTTGATTTGGTTTCTTGAAAAGTGCTGGAATGATATCCACACCAAATATCCAGGCCTCAACTTTTATATTGCCGGACGAAATGCGCCGGTTTGGTTCCAACGCAAACTCGGTGTACCTAATGTGATTTATAAAGGAGAAGTAGCTGATGCATATGAGTTTATAAATTCGAAGTCAATTATGGTTGTTCCATTGTTTTCAGGTAGTGGGATGAGAATAAAAATTATAGAAGGGATGGCTTTAGGAAAGCCTATTGTAACAACTGCAATCGGGACTGAAGGAATTTCAACAACATCGGGTGAAAATATTATTTTGGCAGAAGATGCAGCCGGTTTTACTGAAGCGATTTCAAAACTGATTGAAGACAGAGAGTATTTCGACAAGATCAGTAAAAATGCAATTGAATATATACACGAACATTTTGATAACCTGGCTTCTGCGGGTGCTTTGATCGAGTTTTATAAAAAGAACATTCAATGATGCTGGTCCTACTTTTTTGGTTTCTTCTTATTATCTTACTTTATACCTATATTGGGTATGCTTTGATTTTATATGTTTTTTTGAAACTAAAAGGGTTATTCTCGTACCAAAAAAATTGGGAACCTGATTCTGAATATGAACCGGAAGTTTGTCTTTTTGTGACAGCATTCAATGAAAAGGATTACGTTCATCAAAAAGTGGAAAATTCATTTTCGCTTAATTATCCTAAAGAAAAAATACAATATTTGTGGATCACAGATGGCTCTGATGATGGAACTCCTGAATTACTGAAGAAATATCCTGAACTTGAGGTACACCATTCTCCTGAACGATGCGGGAAAATGCATGCAATGAATCGGGGAATTAAATTTGTAAGAACCCCGATAATCATCTTTTCAGATAGCAATACATTTTTGGGAAAAGAATCAATTCGGGAAATTGTGGCAAAATTCAGCAGGACAGAAATAGGGTGTGTCGCCGGTGAAAAACGGATTGTAAATAAAAGGTTTGATGTGGCTGCCGGAGCAGGAGAGAGCTTGTACTGGAAAATGGAATCATGGATTAAAAATATGGATGCCGAACTTTGCTCAGCAGTTGGGGCAGTTGGTGAGTTATTTGCTATCCGAACCGAGCTTTTTGAGGAGGTTGAAACAGATACATTGCTCGATGATTTTGTGATATCTCTGCGAATCGTTCAAAAGGATTATCATATTGCATATGCCCCAAAAGCCTATGCAGAAGAATCGGCCTCGCTGAATGTTAAGGAAGAAATGAAACGGAAGATAAGAATTGCAGCCGGAGGCATTCAAACCATATTCAGGCTTAAAGATTTGTTAAATCCATTTCGGTATGGGTTGTTTTCATGGCAATATTTCTCGCATAAAGTGTTACGTTGGACATTAGCTCCGGTCTCTTTGTTTTTGTTCCTGCCCGTTAATTTAACACTTGTATTTCAACAAAATGGTTGGGGAACATTTACTTTTTATTCAGCAATATTTTATTTTCAGCTATTATGTTATTTGCTTGCGGCCATCGGTTGGTTTTTAGAAAACAGAAGCATTAGGCAGAAGATACTTTTTGTACCCTATTATTTTGTTTCGATAAACTATGCAGCTACCCGTGGTATTTTTCGTTATTTTAAAGGTAAACAATCGGTTAACTGGGAAAAATCTAAAAGAGCAAGTTTTTGATGTCTAAAGATTTATTCCATTTATTTCTTGGAATTATTAATTCACTGTCAACCCTGCATTGGTTGTAAGGTCACTTTGAATAATTTGTTGTAATTTTGCGGCTGATTTAAAAAATCGGAGCATGAGTGAAATAAAGCTAAATACAATTCCCGAAGCTATTGAAGCCATAAAAAATGGTGAAATGATAATTGTAGTTGATGACGAAGATCGCGAGAATGAAGGGGATTTTATTGTTGCTTCAGAAAAAGTTACTCCCGAAATTATTAATTTCATGACTATCCAGGGGCGAGGTTTAATCTGTGTAGCATTGACTGAAAGAAGGTGCGAAGAATTGAAACTGGATTTGATGGTTGGCAGAAATACTTCATCGCACGAAACTCAGTTCACCGTTTCAGTAGATGCTATTCATCCGGATGTAAGTACAGGAATTTCGGCTAGTGACCGGGCAATTACGATACAGATGCTGGTTGATGAAAAAACAAATCCAGATGATTTGGGACGTCCGGGACATATTTTCCCGCTTAAGGCAAAGGAACGCGGGGTACTACGCAGGAGTGGTCATACTGAAGCTGCAGTGGATTTTGCACGACTTGCCGGATTATATCCTTCCGGTGTTTTGGTTGAGATAATGAACGATGACGGTTCGATGGCCAGATTACCGCAACTATCCAAACTTGCTGAAAAATTTAAATTAAAGCTTGTTACAATAAAAGACCTGATTTCTTATCTTTTACAAAGTGATAGCCTAATTGAGCGGGGTGAAGAAGTTCAGTTGCCTACAAGATACGGTGATTTTAAAATCATTCCTTTTAAACAAAAATCAAACGGGGTTGAACATGTTGCCCTTATTAAAGGTAATTGGGAGCCAGATGAACCAGTTTTAACGAGGGTACATTCATCATGTATGACGGGTGATATTTTTGGCTCTTTAAGGTGTGAGTGTGGCGATCAGCTGCATGCGGCGATGAAACTTATAGAAAAAGAAGGGAAAGGTGTAATAGTATATATAATGCAGGAGGGACGTGGAATTGGATTGCTAAATAAAATTGCTGCTTATAAACTTCAGGATCAGGGACTTGATACTATTGATGCTAATATTCATCTTGGATTTAATGCTGATGAACGGGATTACGGCGTTGGTGCGCAAATTCTTCGAAGTCTCGGAATTACAAAGATGAAGTTGCTTACCAATAACCCGGTAAAAAGAGTTGGACTTGAAGGTTTCGGGTTACATGTGGTTAACATAGTCCCACTGGAAATGAAGCCAAATAAACACAACCAAAAATACCTGAAAACTAAACGAGATAGAATGGGGCATAACCTGAAAAATTTTAATTATGATTTGTAAATAGGGTTTTATCTTATTTAGGTTTGAAATTATAAAGTTATCATTCAAACTATTTTGCCCGAAATTGCAATCGCATAAAATATTCCCGGCAGAAATAATCTAAACTTATTTTTTTAATTTTAAAAACTAAATTAATACTTGACAAAATGGATGGAAAAACAAAAGCAATTGTTGCACATATTTACTGGATCGGCTGGGTTATTGCACTGATTCTTAATTCAAATGAAAAAGATGAACTGACCAGCTTTTATTTACGTCAACTGTTGGGATTATTTCTGTTTTCGGTAGTAATTTTTTTTATTCCTGTAATAAACATCTTCGGATGGATTATTACATTCGTTTTCTGGATAATTAGCCTGATAGGAGCACTTAACGGTGAAAAGAAGGAATTACCTGTTGTTGGAAAATTATTTCAGGATTGGTTTAAAGGAATTTAAAAACAAAAAAGACAGGTTGAAAAACCTGTCTTTTTTTATCTGTTAAAATTATTATGGTTTCCACCTCTTTTCATATCCAGATATCTGTAATAATCTTTTTCGGCTCGATATAAACTAAGAACTTTTTTGGGAGGAAGTATCTTTAAAAATTTTTCGTAGTATTTCGAATTCAATTCTTCTTCCTCTTGTTTTTTACTGTAATAATCTTTGATAAAACCAATAATCTCACCGTCAGTAGGAGAATCTTTACTCGACAATATTTTCCGTTCAATATTCATATAGGCTATTTGTATGTCCACACGTTTACTATCATACTCATTATAAACCGGCCAGAATTTGTCTGCTTCATTCGAAGTAAGATCAATACGCGTTGTTAAATAGGCAACTTTATCATTATGGAATCTTGTTTTAATTTCTTCCATAGATGGCCTTTGTGCCATTAATGATAAAGATGAAATAAGAAAAATAAAGGTTAATATATTCTTTAGTTTTTGTTTCATCACTTATTATTATAGGTTTCTGCATATAATTCAAATGCTGAGGTATGAGTAGGTACATAATTAGCAATATCTTCACCACTAATTTCCAATTCATTAGACTGTTCCTCAGATTGCGCATAATATGAAAAATCGTTTCCTTCTTCAATAAGTGTATTTATATATTCCATGTAAGAAAGATTTGATTCTTCTGTCCGATTATCGGCAGACTGACTTTTTGGATTAAAAACTTTAATGGGCCCATAAACCAAAAGAGCAATTAAAGCAAAGCTGGCTGCCAGGCCTAACGCTGGTTTCAGAACCCGAATAAACCGGTTGGGGCGACTTGGAATAATATTCCTTTCGGCTTCGATTTTGTATTGTAACCGAGCCGAAAAATCATCAAAATAACTGTCGGGAACCCTGAAAGGATTCTCCTTTGTCATATTTGACAATTGTGAAGACTTGTTTTTTAAATTATCCATTTTTCCCATTTTTTGTGTTTGACTAAACCATATAAAAAAGGTTTAAATTCAAACTGTTAATCTATATTCTTTATAAATTCTTCTACTTTTTTTACAGCATGATGAAATGATGCTTTTAATGCACCCACCGAAGTGTTAAGTATTTGCGACATATCCTCATATTTCATTTCATCAAAATATTTCATATTAAAAACTATTCGTTGCTTTTCAGGTAACTGTAATATTGCTTCCTGTAATTTTTTTTGAATTTCATTGCCCTCAAAATAGGGATCTGAAGTTAAATTGTTCATCAAAAATTCACTGGCATCATTCATCGGCATCAAACTTCTTCTTTTGTTTGCATGGACTAATGTCAGTGATTCGTTTGTGGCTATCCTGTAGAGCCATGTGTATAAACTGGATTCTTCACGGAAATTATTAATACTTCGCCAAACCTTTACGAATGTATTTTGAAGTACATCGTCAGCATCCTCATGGTTCATGACTATTTTACGAATATGCCAGTATAACCGCTCCTGGTATATTTTTACCAAAGTTTGAAAAGCACGTTCCCTGGTGGTTTCGTCTTTTAAACTGGCAATAAGGTCGCGGTCGTTTTGATCCATTCTAAAAAATTTACATTATGACATTGAATGCCTGGAAAAGTTTAATTGTAATCTCTATCTGTTCGATTCTACCTGCATAATTTAACAATTGTTCAGATTTTGAAACCAGCTCTATTCTCATTTAATCGATAATAAATATCCATGTTAAATAAAAAAAGTTTAGCCACTTATGTGCAACGTTAAACTGTTATTATTTATGTTAACCAATAACTTCATATCAGGTATATTTTGTCATAAGTTATTTTGTATACAGTTTCGATCTGCCATAAAATATATACAGTTTTACTGCTACTGAAGCTGGAAATTAAGATGCTAAGCAAAACATTTTTAAGAAATATATAATCAGTCATAGACGCAAATGTAATCATTGGCTGTTTATTTACCATAGAATTCAATGAGTCTTTGAGATTATTTTTTGAAAAGAGATTTAAGTGAATTGGCCAATAAATTAAATCATTTAAATGAATTCAAAATATTAACTTTGCGGATGAAATTTAAGAATAAGAAATGGCTTTAAAATGTGGAATTGTTGGACTTCCGAATGTTGGAAAGTCAACTCTTTTTAATTGTTTGTCCAGTGCTAAAGCACAAGCAGCAAATTTCCCTTTTTGTACAATAGAACCTAATATTGGGGTGATTACAGTTCCTGATGAACGATTAATAAAACTTGCTGAAATTGACAATCCCAAAAAAGTAATTCCGACGACCGTTGAGATTGTTGATATTGCAGGGTTGGTAAAAGGCGCAAGTAAAGGGGAAGGACTTGGAAACCAATTTCTTGGAAATATTCGGGAAACCGATGCTATCATCCATGTATTGCGTTGTTTTGAAAACGACAATGTAACTCATGTTGATGGTTCTGTAAATCCTGTTAGAGATAAGGAAGTTATAGATGCTGAATTACAACTTAAAGATTTGGAAACCATTGAGAACAGAATGGATAAACTGGAAAAACAGGCAAAACATTCCAATGACCCCAAAGCAAAAAAAATGTACGAACTTGGCAGTCCGATATAAAAAAGTATTAGAAGAAGGAAAGTCAGCGCGAACATTAAAGTTGTACGATGAAGAGGCACGCATTGCCAAAGATTTCTTTTTGCTTACCAATAAACCTGTGTTACTTGTTTGTAATGTTGACGAAGCATCAGCAATGAGCGGGAATAAATTTGTTAACGAAATAAAGGAAGCAGTAAAAAACGAAGAAGCTGAACTTCTTATTATTGCAGCTGCAACGGAGGCTGATATTGCTGAACTGGAAACGTACGAAGAAAAGCAGATGTTTCTGGATGAATTAGGTCTTACTGAACCTGGTGTAAATAAATTAATTCATGCAGCTTATCATTTATTAAACCTAAAAACCTATTTTACTACCGGACCTGATGAAAGTCGGGCATGGACATTTAAAGAAGGTATAAAAGCTCCGCAGGCTGCGGGAATTATACATACCGATTTTGAACGTGGTTTTATTCGGGCTGAAGTAATTAAATACGAAAATTACATAAAATATGGCTCTGAACATGCTTGCCGGGAAGCCGGTAAAATTGCTATAGAAGGGAAAGAATATGTGGTGCAGGATGGCGATATTATGCATTTTAGGTTTAATGTATAACGGAAGCACCATCTAGTCTCCACAAGGGAAGGAACAAAGTGAAAAATTTGCCGGGAATTTATCCTAATTATGCAATTGTCATCCTCCTTTAGAAGGAAAGGGCTTTAGCGAAAAAGAGGATTGAAAATTTTATATTCTCAATCCTCTTTCATATTCCTACTCCTCCCTTTTGGTGAGGTTAGGAGGGACTTTATCGCTGTGGTTGTGCATCACTCATGTCTTTTACAATGCCGTTTTTATCCACTTTAATTTCAACTTCTTTGGCTACTTCAAGAATGATAAAGTTTTCTTTTACCTCGGAAATTTTGCCGTAAATACCACCGGTGGTAACTACTTTATCTCCTTTTTTCAATGCTTCACGAAATTTACGCGTTTCTTTCTGCCGTTTCATTTGTGGACGGATCATAAAAAAGTAAAAGATAACAACAATTAACAACAATGGGAGGAAGCTCATAAGAGGATTTGCCTCTTGCCCATCTGTGGGCTGCATCATTAAAATAATATTCATCATGATTTTAAATTTTAGTATTTAATTTCTATATCGTCATTTTCTACTGCTGCAAAAATAACCAATTGTTTTGGTTCTTTGCAATTCCAATCTAAATCAATTGTTTTAAGTTGTTTCCCAAATAAACCCCGGCTATCAAATTCCACTTCAATATTCCCTTTTTCACCGGGTTTAATTTTATCCTTCACCACATGGACCTGTAGGCATCCACAATCGACTTCGGCATTTTTTATCATCAGGTCGCTGTTCCCGGTATTGGTTATAACAAAATCGAAAAGAACAATTTCGCCTGCTTTAACTACTCCAAAGTCGTGAGTTGTTTCATCCATTTGCACTTCTGTCATTCCGGGAACTGAATTTTTTTCCGTTTTTTCTTTTTTGTGTTGACAGGAAAAAAGTCCGGTTAAAAGCAATATGAAAATAATTCGTTTCATTCTTCCCCAATCAGCCCGCGTCCAATTTTTTTAATTTTTCCGTTCTTTCTCAGATCCTTCAGTGTTTTATCTAAAATTCCATTTATAAAATTACGGCTTTTTTCTGTACTGTAATATTTCGAAAGTTCAATGTATTCATTCATCGAAACCTTTGTAGGAATTGACGGGAAATACAAAAACTCAGTAATTGCTAGTTGCATTATCAGTACATCCATGAAGGCAATTCGGTCAACGTCCCAATTTTTTGAATGTTCCTTAACTAATTCCCTTAATTCATCGTGGTTCACAATTGATTTACGAAGTAGTTCCCTCGCAAAATCCTTATCTTCCTGATCTTTGAACATTGGCATCAAACTTTGATTTGATCCGGACGCTTCATTAAATCTTTTTATTGTTTTGGTTATCATTGAAACCACAAACTCAATATCGTCATTCCAGTAAATACTTTGTTCTTCCAGTACTTGATAAAGATCTTCAGAAATCAGTATGATTTTGTCAAAAAGTTTCTCAATGAACTTACGATCGTCCTGATATGAGCGTTCCGTATTTTTCATGTATGAGATGTACGTTTCCGACTCAATCATAAAAAAATAAAGTTCTTTGATCAATTCAGGATGATTTACCCAGGATAATTTTTTTTGCTCCAGGTAAGCTTTTAGTTGACGATTTTCGCGCAACTGGTTAATAATAAGGTTATTTACAAATTTTGTATTAGGGTTCAGATCTTCTTCTGTAGGTTGATGTTTGTTTAGCTTGATTTCGATTCGGCTTTCAGCATGATCGGCAATTTCAAGTATCAGTAACAATAAATAGTGATAGAGATCATATGATTTTTGGATGCAGAAAAAAAGTTCTTTTTCAGTACTGTTGAGAGAATGTTCTTCGTTGGAATAATAGGCATACAAAACTTGTAACACCTTTGTTCTGATAATTCTTCTGCTAATCATATTGAATGAACTTCTTATTTTGTGGCGGCAAAATTATAATTTTTTTAAGAATCTAATTGAATAATCTATAAAATACAGAAAAAGCCTCGATGTGTTAAATTAAGGTTTTAAGTTTTAATCGGAAAAATTAAAGATACCATTTGTTTTGAATGAAGAAATTTTAAAATGAAACGAACATGAAATTTTGAATACAAAGTTCACAAAGAATTATTTTAAATTTCATCGTGAGTTACATCTATTACAACTGAAAACTAAAAATTTTAAATAGATGAAATCAACAATGAAAACTAGCAAAATTAATTCGATGCAGAACTCAATGGTTGCCCCATCAACGATGTATTAGTCTTTCCCTCCGTTTCAAAAAGCATAAACTGTGAATTTTCTTTTGTATAAGGTTTCCAGTTTTCCACGCCTTTACCGTTGGGATCGCCATATTTTGCAAAGTTTGTCCAGCAACTAACCATGTATTGGCTTAAAGCTTCATCTCCCTCAGTAAACGGTCGCCAGGAACGGTTAAGAGTGTGAAAAATAAACCACAATTCGGATGAATGAAATGCTCCTGCATCATCGCCTGGTAGCGGTCGCGCAAATTGATATGCATAAGATTTTCCACCCTTTTCTTCCCGAAGCAGGCAAAAATCGGCAATGGGTTTACTGTTTCCCCTCATATCAACAATTGTACCTCCAATAATATACGGAATGTCGGCTAAACTTCCGTCACGAGCTGCATCATTAAAGCTTTCCTTTAAAAGATAACCATCTACATTGGGAGATAAATTTGCCATCCTGTTTTCTGTCCTCATAAAATCAGTCATACGATTTTCAAAATCACCTAAATCACCAGCAGGAACCTTTCGCATTTCTTCAATGGAGTTGCATCCGTAAAATTTCATCAAACTTTCACCTGTTTGCTCAGCATCTTCGAGTGTTGCTGTTGGTCGGTTATCCAATCCTCCACCACTCTGAATTATTGCTCTCTGAATGAGTCCTTTTGTTAGTGGTGAAGCGACCAGTGTTTTTACACTTCCTGCTCCGGCACTTTGTCCGAATACAGTGATTTGATTCGGATCGCCGCCAAATTGTGCGATATTTTCTTTAATCCATTTTAATGCAGCGATTTGGTCTAAAATGCCGTAGTTTCCTGATGATTGATTCTGACTTTCCGCTGTAAGTTCCGGATGTGCCATAAAACCAAGAATACCAAGACGATAATTTATGGTTACCAGAATAACTCCATGTTCTGCCCATGAAACACCATCAAATTCATTTTCGTAGCCAAAACCATTACGGTAAGCACCTCCATGAATCCACATGGCAACAGGTAGTTTTGCATTCATTTTGCCTGCCGCAGGAGTCCATACATTAAGGTAAAGACAATCTTCATTTTTTATATGAGGGCTATCCGCATAAAATTCCTTGTCGTAAAATGAACCCGGTTCGGTGAGTTTCTGTGGAGCGGCGGCCCCAAATGTATCACAAAGTTTAATTCCGTCCCAGGGAAGAACAGGTTGTGGTTCACGCCATCGTAAGTTTCCAACAGGCGCTGCTGCATACGGAATTCCTTTAAAGATTAATACACCTGGAGTGCCAGTCTCTATACCTTGAATTTGTCCTCCTGAAATGGATAAGACCGGATTCTCATTTTTACATCCTAAGCCGAATGAAATAATACATAATAAAATAATAAAGCTGTAATTTTTCATAATAATAGGTCGTGTGGTTTGATACAAATGTAACAATTTATACGTGAGGTATCATTTGTTTTTTAAGCTATTTAATGATAGCGTTTTCGATAAAAAATGAATTATTATCAACCTGAAACTAATCATGAACATTATTTCCAATAACCCTTTATGTTTTAGATTTTTATAATATTTGGATCCAGTTGTTTGCAATTTTAAATTAGGGTTAAAAATATTCTGGGAAGTCTGACATATATGTAATATTTATTCATCTTCTCACAAATTTCAGCGAATGATTTTTAAAATCATCATAATTAATAATTTAGTTTAGTTAAGGAGTACCTGTTGAGGTGATCCTTTTTTATTATCACGGATTATTGAATGTCCAAACTGAATAAAAATCCAAAAGATTTATTGTTATAGAATCAAATTTTATTTACAAAAAAAACAAAAAGTCACTTAAAATTCTCCGGTATGACTGATATTACCAGGTTTTTCTTTTTTATCATTTTTCTTTTCTTCTGTTAATGGAGATTGTTCATTTTCTTCATCTGATGACTGTAATTCCCAAAATTTATCAGGGTTGTCGATTTCTTCCTCTTCTTCGTCTTCCCATTCAAATTTATCACGTCGGATAATGTATTTACGATAATAAAACGCCAGTATCACACCTGAAATAGCTCCCCATAAATGTCCTTCCCACGAAATAGTAGGATCGATCGGCAAGAGTCCCCAAATTAATCCACCATATAAAAAAACAACCACTACTGAAAGTGTCAGCAAACGTACATCGCTTCTGATGATTCCACTTACAAAATGAAATGCCGCCATGGCATAAACAACGCCACTTGCCCCAATGTGCCATGCATCGCGACCAAAAATCCAAAGACATGTCCCGGCAAGAATATACAACTGAATAAATATGCGATAAGAAATCCGGCGATAAAAGTAAATAAGAGCCGTCATCAATATAAAAAATGGAATAGAATTGGAAATAAGGTGTTTAAAACCGGAATGAATAAAAGGAGAAAATAAAATGCCCGGCAATCCTTTTAAATGTAAAGGATAAACGCCAAATCTTACGAGGGAAATACCCAAGGTTCGCTCAGCAATTTCAACTATCCAAAACGCAAAAACAAAGGCGGCCGGAAAAATCAGACTATGAAAAAAGATACGTTTTTCCATTTCCGGGTCCAGCTTTTTCGGATTGCTTGGATAGTATTTGAAAATACCCATTTTTCGTTATTTATTAAGAATTTCCAGTCAAAATGATTGGTCTGTCTGCTTAATGCTTATTTTTTAGCATTCAAAAAATGGCCCAATTTAAAAGGGCAGTAAACAAATTAGTTTATAAGAAGTTTTCTAATCAAATCAGTAAATTCATAAACTTCTTTTTCAGTTGTGTCAAACGAAGTCATCCAACGTACTTCAGAAACTGCCTCGTTCCACATGTAAAAAAAGAAACGATTGCGGAGAGGTTCAATAATTTTTCGGGGAACGATAGCAAATACTCCGTTAGCTTCTACTGGCTGTGTAATTTCTATGTCAGGGATTTTTGCAACTTCAGTTTCGAGAATTTTTGCCATTTTATTTGAATGAGCGGCAGTTTCTTTCCACAGATCATTTTCGAAATAGGCAATAAATTGTGCACCAACAAATCGCATTTTCGAGTACAATTGTGCGTTTTGTTTTCGAAGATATTTTGTTTTGGTCGTTAATTCCGGGTTAAAAAACAGAACAGCTTCACCCATCATCATCCCGTTTTTTGTTCCGCCAAAAGATAGAATGTCAATACCACAATCTTTGGTGAAAGCCTTAAAATCCATATTCAGTGAAATTGCTGCGTTGGCAATGCGAGCGCCGTCCATGTGCAAAACCATATTATTTTTATGAGCCAAATCGGCCAAAGCAATTATTTCCTGTGGCTGATAAACAGTTCCCATTTCAGTTACCTGTGATATGGAAATAACTCGTGGTTGTGAATGATGTTCAAAATCAAATCCTTTTAAATGGTGTTGAATAAGTTCAGGTGTCAATTTCCCATTTTTTGTTTCTACCGGTAATAATTTGCACCCTGTAAATTTTTCCGGGGCCCCGCATTCGTCTTCCTGAATGTGTGCAGTTTCGGCACATATAATGGAATTAAAACTTTGTGTTGCCGATGACAGACCCAAAACGTTTGCCCCTGTGCCATTGAAAACGAAAAATACTTCAGTCTCATCTCCGAATTTTTCTTTAAATATTTCAATTGCTTTTTGAGTATATGGATCATTGCCGTAACCAACGACATGTCCTGCATTTGCATTTTCAATTGCTTTCAAAACTAAAGGGTGAATCCCGGAATTATTATCGCTTGCGAAACCTTTATTCATAATTAAAATGTTGATATTATCCTGGTTTTTAAGATTCTTTGTAACTTTCAGTGACTTTTTTCTACGAATTTTAGAAAGAATCGAAAGTACAAAAAAATGAACGAACCAATTCCTTTATCCCAGAAATTATATTTGCTTGGAATTCATCCGCAAAAAGGTGGAATTATTTCAGCATCTTATTCCACAATGAAATTCGTGTTATCCGGAGCACTGTTATTGGAACTTTATAATAGCGGGAACATTAAATTTGAAGACAAACGGGTAGTATTGTTAACTACCAAAACCAGTAATGAAACATACAGATTCTTTCTGGAAAAAATGAGTGCTGCCAAATCACCTAAAAAAATCTCAATTTGGATCAGTAAAATAAATTACAGTAATAAAATGATCTTAAGAGAAGTACAAATGGGATTGGTTGATAAAAGAATTATTCGGATGCAGGAAAAACAATTTTTGTTTTTTAAATGGAAATCGCCTGCAATTGTCAATCTGTCTTTTGTGTATCACTTAATTGATGATGTGAAATCATGGATATTGAATGGAACCTCGGATGAGGAGCAATTGATTTTGTTATCTTTTATTCTGCCGGCTAAACTGCACTATCGATTATACACCGATAGGCAAAAGCGTCGAGAAGCAGAAAAAAAATTGAAGAATTTATCGATTGATAATCCGGTTTCAAAATCGGTGCAAAATGCCATTCAGGCCGCACAAGCAGTTGCGGCTTCTATTGCAGTAAATGCAGCTGTTTCGTCAAGTCACTAAATGCATGAAAAACTAAACATATTTTGGTTTCGGCGCGATTTGCGGTTGAATGATAATCATGGATTATTTGAGGCTTTGCAAAGTGGACATCCGGTGTTACCTGTTTTTATTTTTGATAAAGTTATTCTTGACAAACTAAGAATGGATGATTCTCGTGTAACTTTTATTTACGATCAAATTCTACGGTTAAAAAAGGAACTGGAAAGCCATGGCAGTTCATTTTTGGTTTTTCACGATTCTCCCGAGAATGCTTTCCGGAAATTAATTGCAGACTATGACGTACAATCAGTTTATACAAATAAAGATTATGAACCTGCTGCGAGAGAGCGGGATTCTAAAATCAAAAACTTACTGGAATCTAATAGAGTAGGATTTTACGCTTTTAAGGACCATATTATTTTTGAGGAAAATGAAATTTTAAAAGATAATGGTGAGCCATATACCATTTTTACACCATATAGTAAGAAATGGAAACAAGCACTTGGTAATCGGGATATACAAGAGTTTCCTTCTGAGGAAAGGCTTAATGCACTATTAGAAGTTGAATCTTTTCAAATGCCTGCATTGACTAATTTAGGTTTTGAAAGAAGTGCAGTTAAAGTGTTTTCCCCAAATCTTTCTGAAGAACTTATTTCAGACTACTCAAAAGTTAGAGATTTCCCCGCAATTAATGGAACATCCCGGCTGGGCGTGCATTTAAGATTTGGCACAGTAAGCATTAGAAATGTGACAAAAATTGCTCTAAGATTATCTGAAGTGTTTTTGAATGAACTAATTTGGCGAAATTTTTTCATTGACGTTTTGTGGCATTTCCCTTATGTTGTCGATAAATCGTTCAAACTAAAATACGATTTTATACAATGGCGATACAACGAAGAGGATTTTGAAAAGTGGTGCAGGGGAGAGACAGGATATCCATTGGTTGATGCTGGAATGCGTGAATTGAATACGACTGGTTTTATGCACAACAGGGTTCGCATGGTAACTGCCAGCTTTCTCACCAAACATTTATTGATTGACTGGCGCTGGGGAGAGGCATATTTTGCTGAAAAATTACTCGATTTTGAACTGGCATCAAATAATGGAAACTGGCAATGGGCTGCTGGAACTGGTTGTGATGCAGCTCCGTATTTTCGCGATTTTTAATCCGGAGATGCAACAAAAAAAGTTTGATCCTGAGTTTAAATATATTATGAAATGGGTTCCTGAATATGGTACCTCAAAATACCCGGATCCAATAGTTGACCATAAATTTGCCCGCGAAAGAGCTTTAAAAGTTTACCGAAATGCGTTAAAGTAGCTATTCAGGTAAATTACGTTTTGTTCATTCTTCCATAAGCCATTCAATAATCCTTCGGTTTTGCGGTCCGGTGATCGGTGCAATTGATTCAACAACATTTCCGTTTTTGTCAATTAAGAATTTCTGAAAATTCCAGGTTACTTTGGAATCAAATGTCCCGTTTTCATCACCACTTGTTAGCCATTTATAAATTAGATGTTCATCATCTCCCTTAATTGAAATCTTTTCCATCATCGTGAACGTTACACCATATTTCTTTGTGCAGAAATCATAAATAACGTCATTCCCTGCAGGATCCTGACCTCCAAAATCATTACAGGGAAAACCAATAATTTCAAAATCATCGCCTCCGTATTCTTCATACAACTCCTGCAACTTTTTAAATTGCGGCGTTAGCGCACATTCTGATGCGGTATTTACAATCATTACTTTTTTACCTTTTAGAGAAGAAAAATCGAAAGGTTTTCCATCTATTGTAGTTGCAGTAAAATCATAAAGTGTTTTGTGCTGAGCAAGCAATTTAGTATGTCCTAAAGTCAGAATTATTACAATTAAAAGTAATTGGATAGTCATCTTTTTAAATAGCATAAACAAAGCAGTTTAAATTTGAATAAATAGCTTTTTGCATAAAATTACGCAATTGTTGTTAATAAAAAAACCTTCCGAAAGAAGCAGATTTCATTATCTTTGGTAGCTCAAGCTGCAAAGCCTTTTTATGGAGAATTTTATTGTTTCAGCAAGAAAATACAGACCAGACACCTTTCAATCGGTGGTGGCACAATCGGCTATTACCAATACATTGAAAAATGCCATTAAAAGTAACCAATTGGCACATGCTTATTTGTTCTGTGGCCCGCGTGGAGTTGGTAAAACAACTTGCGCCCGTATTTTTGCAAAGACAATAAACTGCACTAATCTTACAGCAGAAAATGAGGCTTGTAATGAATGTGATTCATGCAAAGCTTTCAATACAAGCAGGTCGTTTAATATTCATGAACTGGATGCTGCTTCCAATAATTCAGTTGATGATATTAGAACTTTGACTGATCAGGTCAGGATTCCACCACAAATGGGGAAATATAGCGTGTATATTATCGATGAGGTTCACATGCTTTCGCAGCAGGCATTTAATGCTTTTTTGAAGACATTGGAAGAGCCACCGAAACATGCTATTTTTATTTTGGCTACTACAGAAAAACATAAAATAATTCCAACCATTTTGTCACGTTGCCAGATTTTTGATTTCAACCGGATTGGCATTACTGATATTTCGAAACATTTGGAATATCGTTGCAAAAAGTGAAGGGGTTCAGGTTGAAGCAGAAGGGTTGAATGTAATTGCTCATAAAGCTGATGGTGCAATGCGTGACGCGCTTTCAATTTTTGATCAGATTGTAAGTTTTTCAGGGAAAAATAATATCTTATCAGGATATTATTTCAAATTTGAATGTTCTTGATTATGAATATTATTTCAGGCTTGTTGATCAGTTTTTGAAAAATGATGTAACCCAGGTTTTGTTGATCTTTAATGAAATTTTGAGTAAGGGATTCGATGGACATTATTTTATTACGGGTTTAAGTAGCCATTTTCGTGATCTTTTGGTTTGTAAAGATCCTGAAACAGTTCGGTTGCTTGAAGTTGGAGGTGAAATAAAAGAACGTTATAAAGTGCAGTCACAAGCTACAGATCACAATTTTTTAGTTGATGCTTTGCAGATAAGTAACGAATGCGATTTTCAATATAAGCTCAGTCAAAATAAACGCTTGCTGGTTGAACTCACTTTGATTAGGATAGCACAGCTGACCTTAAAAAAAAAATAGTTGATCCTTCAGATTCAGATATACTCGAGCCAATATTTTCCGGATTAGATATCGTAAACGAGCAACCAGAGAAACCAGCTGAAGTTCCCAAAATAAAATTACCTCAAAAACCAGAACCGCAGAAAAAAGAACCACGACAAATTCCAAAAAAATCAATTAAGTCGTTAAATACTCCTTCGATAAAAGATGCGCTTGCCGGGAAAAGCAGTGAAAGTGAGATTTCAGCGAAAGATCAACATCAAATGTTTGCCAACAATAATGAGGCAGAAGAATTTACGACAATTGATCTGGAAGAAAAATGGAAATCGTTTCTTTCAAAACTTAATGATCGCCCAAGTTTACAATCTACACTTTCGTATGTACCGGAGATAAAAGAAGGGTTCGAGTTACATTTAGAAATTGAGAATACGGTACAAGAGGATTCAATTAATTTAATTAAGCCCGAGTTGGTTTCGTGGCTTCGAAAAGAACTACACAATTCAAAAATAAGCCTGGTTACAAAAATCACGGAGAAAACCCGTGGACGCATTATTTATACAGATGAAGAAAAATATACTGAAATGCTGAAAAAGAATCCTAATCTGGCCGTTTTAAAACAAAAATTTAATCTCGATTTTGGGAATTAAAATTTAAGGGGCAAGTCGCGAGATTTGCCAATTTTCATCAAATTTTTCATACAAGATTCGATCATGTAGCCTGTTCTCCCGGCCTTGCCAGAATTCTATTTTTAATGGTTTAACCAGGAATCCTCCCCAGTTTACAGGTCGGGTGAAATGATCTTCCGGTGGATTTTTTATTAATTCATTAAAACGATTTTCCAGTTCCTCTCTTGATCTGATTTTTTTACTTTGATCAGAAATAATTGAAGCTGCCTGGCTATTAAGTGGTCTGGACTGGAAATAGCGGTCAGAAATTTCATTTTTAGTTCTTTCTGCCGATCCTGTAATACGAACCTGGCGTTCCAGCTCATGCCAGAAAAACAGTAAACTAACGGAAGGATTGTTTAAAATGGCCTGACCTTTTTGACTGTCGTAATTAGTAAAAAAAATAAAACCTTCAGCATTGAAATCTTTCAATAAAACGATTCTTGACTGCGGATACCCATCACGTCCAATAGTTGTGACTGACAGGGCAGTCGGATCATTAATATTTGCTGTCAAAGCCTCATTCATCCATTCCTCAAATTTTTGCATTGGATCTTGAGGCATATTGATCTCTGTTAGTGCCGCATATTTATATTCTTTTCTGATCGAATCAAGTTTCATAATAAAAATCCTTTCCAGAATAACTAAAAACGGTAATTAATGTTTACAGAAATTATTGGCTGAACAATTTTTTTATGCTGGTTGTTTTAAAGAATACTAATTAGTATTTTATTAAACTCAGAGTTATGAAGCAGATTATTTTTTTAATTATGATGTTGGTTTCGGTTTCCGTTATGGCCAGTGGTTATGGGAACCTTGAACCAGGAGACAAAGCAGTTTTAACTTCGGTTAAAATGGAGGATATTTCAGGGAAAGAAATTTCTTTGGATGACGTGATGAATGATAACGGAGTGTTGGTACTATTTTCCTGCAATACTTGTCCGTTCGTAAAACAGTGGGAAGGAAGATACCCTGAAATTAAGGCGTGGGCAGACAAAAACAAGGTAGGAATGGTTGTGGTTAACTCTAATTATCAACAACGTAATGGTGCTGAATCACTGGAAGCTATGAAAGAACATGCCAGTGAAAAGGGTTACGATTTTTACTATGCAGTTGATAAGGAAAGTTTACTGGCTAACGCTTTTGGCGGACAAACTACACCTCACGCATTTTTATTTAATAATAAAATGGAACTGGTTTACAAAGGTGCTATCGATGACAGTTATGCAAGTGCTGATCAGGTTAAACATGCATATCTTAAGGATGCAATCTTAAGTTTGGGTAAAGGAGAAAAAGTTGCTGTTACCGAAACCAAACCAGTTGGATGTAGTATTAAACGTAAATTAGACTAGTTGTTTTTTATTGATTTGGATGAAGGGCTTTTTCCTGATGGAAAGAGCTTTTTTTTTGCCTGAAAAAACTAAAATTTACCTTTCCATATTTACGTATTTCTTGAAAATTATCGTACTGTGCAAAATCAAATTCTTTTGGATGTTCAAGAATAAAAATGCCGTCTTCTTTTAAAATATCAGCATTAAAAATGGCATCAGGTATTTCGTTTAATCGCGATAGATTGTATGGAGGATCAGCAAAAACAAAATTGTATTTTACGCCATTGTGGTTTTTTAAAAATTTGAAAACATCAGCTTTATAAACTTTTGCATTTTCAATTTTTAAGGTATTTAGAACTGAAAGAATAAACCGGTAGTGAACAAAATCAGTTTCAACCATTGTCACTTCTTTGCAACCGCGGCTAATAAATTCATATCCAATGCTTCCGGTGCCAGAAAAGAGATCAAGAACATTTTTATCAGAGAAGTAGTATCTGTTTTCCAAAATATTAAAAAGTCCTTCTTTGGCAATATCGGTAGTTGGTCTCGATCTGAAGTTTTTACCCGGTTTAAAAATCCGACCTTTATATGTGCCACCAACAATGCGCATATTGTTTTAAACAAAGGAAAAATAACGATGAATGGAATTTGGAACCATTTCAGCATTTTCGACCAACACTGTTGGAGATAAATATGAAATTTCAGGGAAATAATTATGGAGAAGGTGTTCTAATTCTTCATTTTTTATGAGTGCATCTGAAAGATAAAAATCGGTTTCTTTTGGATTAAGATTAAGTTGAGTAATGGTATTTAAAACATAGTAAATTAGATCATTAATATGCCCTGTTTTAAAACCATTGGCCAGTAATATTTGATTTCCACGGGCTGTAACGAGAATGCAGCTATTTTTATAATAAAGTAAAACTACCTTATTTCTTTTAATGACATGAGGAATTTGTTCTGTTATTAATTGAACCGGATGAATCAATTCAGGAGAATTAAAATTCTGTGAAATCACTTCCATCAGACCTTTAGGTAAATAAAATACAATTTTGGCGGGGATTTCCAGTCCATTCACCGGGTTAACTTTCACCTGCTTATGATTATTTTCCGGAATCAATCTCGCGGAAGCTTCCTTTACAAGCTGGCTGCTGTAAAGATTTTCGGGTATTAATGAAAATTCTATGGAGCAGTAAGCAAAAACGGTCTTTAAATATTTTCTTTGAAGTAATTCCTCTTCTTTTAACCACTCGCTAAAATGTCGTAAAATTAAATTATCGCTGCTGATTTTTAGTGGCTTACATTTAAATGCAACTATTTTATTTTCCTGCGGATAAAAAATAGAAAAAGAAAATCCATCCAGACTAATCTGGATGGATAAAATATATTCATTTGTTTTTTCTAAATCGAAAGATTCAATAGCAAAGTCAAACATTTGGATTATTCCCAGTTTCCTGCATTGTTTATTGTTTCCGTAAGCGAACCTACTTTTAATCCTGGGTATTTATCGTTAGTACGCGCCTGTTCATTTAAATTTATAATTAGTTGTTCATCTAAACCTCTTAAAATAACATTATTATGTGCTTTTGCCTCAAATACCGGAACAGTTATTCCCGAACCGGTAAGAACAGTAGTTGCGCCTAAATGGAATTCGGTGGGTTCTCCTGGCACAGGTACATACTTCAAACTATTGGCATCAAAGTTTTTGGGGAAAATTGTACCAAGAACACTTTCACGAACCGTATCACGAATCAGTAACCCCAGTCTTATTGCTTTTCTTTCTGAAATACCGGCTTCAATCATACTATCAGTTAATTCACCAACTTTCCGAACATTGGCAACAGAATCATGCAATACAAAATTAATAAGCGTATCCCAGCTTCCAGTAAATCTGTTATTAACATCTTTGTAAGCCAATTCTGCTTTTCTTATTTCTTTTAACCTTTCAATCGTAGCTGCATAGCGGGCCTCTTTTGCTTTATTAAATTCAAGAGGATGCTGAATACTTTGATAAATGAAATAAACAAGAACAACAGCAACGATTAAAAGTAAAATTTGAAGTACGGTTTTCATTTTTATAATTTTAAAGAGTTCATTTTCGTTTGCCTGCAAATTTAAAAAAAAATATAAATTACTTTCCTTTACAGAAAGTTATTTTACCCAGTATGATTAAAAATCATTTAAAAGCCATAATAACTAAAAATCTGTCGTTTTCGCCTACGCAGAGTCAAATCTATTTAACTGATCTGTTGGCTGATTATATGGTTTCCGAGAAACCTGATGTAATCATGCTGATTAAAGGGTATGCAGGTACAGGGAAAACCACAATGCTAAAAGCTTTGACACAAACCCTGCAATCGCTCAAAATTCGTACCATTTTAATGGCTCCAACAGGGAGAGCAGCAAAAGTAATTTCCGGATATACCAACCTTCCTGCATTTACGATACATAAAAAAATATATCGACAGAAATCTACTACTGATGGATTTGGACGTTTCGACCTTGATAAAAATCTATTTAAAAACACCTGGTTTATTGTTGACGAAGCTTCAATGATTTCGAACGAGGTGAATGAAAACTCCGTTTTTGGAAGCGGTAAGCTTTTGGATGATCTGCTTCAATATGTTTATTCCGGAGAAAATTGCCGGTTGGTCTTAGTTGGTGATACTGCGCAATTACCACCGGTAGGTATAAATCTTAGTCCTGCGCTCAACTCAACTGTATTGCAGGAATATGGTTTTGGAGTTATTGAAGCAGAACTAAAAGACGTGGTTCGTCAAGCTGAAGGATCAGGGATATTAGTTAATGCCACGCTATTAAGAAACCGAATCGGTGACGTTGGGCACCAAAATGGGTTTTTCCCAATCGATGTAGCGCGTTTTAATGATGTGGAACGTATTTCTGGTGCAAACCTGATTGAAAGTATTTCTTCGTCGTACAGCAAGTATGGGATGTTTGAAACTACGATTGTTACACGTTCGAATAAAAGAGCAAATTTGTATAACAAGGGAATACGTGGTTCAATTCTTTATCGCGAAAATGAAATTGAACGGGGCGATTTGCTGATGGTGGTCAAGAATAATTATTTCTGGGCGGGAGAAGATATTGAACTTGAATTTATTGCCAATGGCGATATTGCTGAGATAATAAGAATTTATAATTATGAGGAAATTTATGAATTTCGGTTTGCTAATGTTTGCCTCCGGTTTGTCGATTATAAGGATGTTGAACTCGACTGCAAGATTTTTTTGGAAACATTAACTATTGAATCAGCTGCATTTACAAACGATCAAAACCGGCAGCTTTTTGAATCTGTTTCTGAAGATTATGCGGATATAAAAAACAAGCGTAACCGGTGGAAAAAAGTGCGCGAAAATCCTTATTTTAATGCTTTGCAGGTAAAATTTGCATACGCTCTCACGTGTCATAAATCGCAAGGCGGGCAATGGAAAGCAGTTTATATTGATCATGGCTATTTAAATGAGGATATGCTTGATAACGAGTATTATCGATGGTTATATACTGCGTTTACCCGTCCTACAGAAAAATTATTCCTGGTAAATTTTAACGAAAACTTTTTTGAAGATTAATCAGCGATTTTGTATGTAAAACCTTCTTTCGCAGCTACTGTATTTTTAAAAATTGTTTTGGCCTCCTTTTCGAAAATTGAAGCATCGTTAAAACGTGCTGAGAAGTGCCCGATTATTAACTTTCCTACATTTGCCATTTTTGCTATTCGGGCAGCATCGATAGTTGTTGAATGTAAGGTTTTTTCTGCGAATTCACGCATTTCTTCGGGGAAAGTTGCTTCGTGATACAGCAAATCGACATCTTTAATAAAATCTGTTATAGCAGGATTAAAGGCTGTGTCAGTACAGAAAGCATAGGAGCGTGGTTTTGGTGGTTGAATTGTAAGTTCTTGATTGGCAATAGTTACACCATCATCAGTTTTGAAACCATTCCCTGCCTTAATTTCTTTGATTTTCGCAATGGGAATCTGATATTTTTCAATCTGATCTTTTCTAATATTTGGTTGCTTTTTAGCTTCTTTGAAAAGAAACCCACATGTAGGAATGCTGTGTTTCAAGGGAAAAGAGAACACTTCCACACGTTTATCTGAAAATATTTTTTGTGGCTTTTTAAAATTAAGTGGATGAAAAATCAGCTTTATTGTCATTTCACCACGAATATAATCGAGTTGTGGTTGAAGTAAATTTTTTATCTCCGAAGGAGCAAAAATGTGCAGTTCTGATTTTAACCCAAGTAAATTTAAGGTAGAAATTAATCCAATCAATCCAAAGTAATGATCACCATGAAGATGAGAAATAAAAATGTGCTTAATTTTTCCAAACCCGATTTTATTTCTTCTTAACTGAATTTGCGTTCCCTCACCGCAATCAATCAAAAAATACCGCCCAAGTATATTAATTACCTGGGCGGTGGGATATCTTTCAGATGTAGGTAAAGCAGAACTACTTCCAAGTATGGTAACTTCAAAAGGCATCTTAAAATTAAAGATTTTCCTTTTTAACCAGTAATTGTTCTGCTTCTTCCACTGTATCTGTAATCAGCAATACGGTGTGTAGCATCGAGATCTTTATCAGATTTTCAACGTCGGGTTGCAAGCCACTCAAAATAAATGTTCCAATAGAATCTTCGCATAAGCGGTTAGCAACCAAAACAGCCCGAAGTCCGGAAGAATCACTATACGTACATTTCTCTAAATCAAGAACGATATTTTTCTCCCCTTCGTTGTTGATAACCAGTAATTTCGATTTTAAATCGGGTGCATTATTGGTATCAAGCCTGTCTGATTCTACCTTAACCAAGGTATAATTTTCTTTTTTTTGAACTTCGAATGCCATGCTTCAATTTACGAAATTCTGATTGAAATGCAACTGTGATTTATTTTTCTTTTTTCTCTTTCTCTTCCATTTGAGTCTTTAAAGCTGCCAATTCGCTAATATCACCCAAAGTTGTTTTTTCGATGTTGTCAGAAACTGTTTTCATCGATTTTTTGGATGAGCGACTCTGAGTTTTGCGTTTTGCATTGTCTTCGGCGCGTTTTGCATCTTCAAAAATCCTGGAATGAGAAACTATGATACGTTTTGCTGACTTATTGAACTCGATAACTTTGAAATCCAGTTTTTCATCCTGTTTTACAGAAGTACCATCTTCTTTAACCAGGTGACGAGGAGTTGCAAAACCTTCAACACCATACGGAAGTGCAATAACTGCACCTTTGTCCATCAGTTCAACAACAGTTCCTTCGTGAATGCTGTCGGGAGTGAAAATGGTTTCAAATACATCCCATGGGTTTTCTTCCAGTTGTTTATGGCCTAAGCTCAAACGACGGTTATCTTTATCAATATCAAGAACAACAACTTCAATTTCATCTCCAATTCCTGTAAATTCAGATGGATGTTTGATTTTCTTAGTCCAGCTTAAATCTGAAATATGGATTAAACCATCAACACCTTCGGTAATTTCAACAAATACTCCAAAGTTGGTGAAGTTCCGAACAGTTGCTTTGTGTTTTGTTCCAACACCATATTCTTTGTCGATGTTTTCCCAAGGATCTGATTTCAGTTGCTTGATACCCAGTGACATTTTACGTTCTTCACGATCGAGAGTAAGAATTGAAGCTTCAATTTCGTCACCAACTTTCAGGAAGTCTTGAGCACTGCGAAGATGCTGGCTCCAGGACATTTCAGAAACGTGGATCAAACCTTCAACACCAGGAGCAATTTCAACAAATGCGCCGTAGTCGGCAATAACAACCACTTTACCTTTAACTGTATCACCTACTTTCAGTGTTTCGTTCAGGTTATCCCATGGGTGAGGAGTAAGCTGTTTCAAACCAAGTGCAATACGTTTTTTGTCATCGTCAAAATCGAGGATAACTACATTTAGTTTCTGATCCAGTTCAACGATTTCGTTCGGATGAGAGATTCTCCCCCATGAAAGGTCGGTAATGTGAATAAGTCCATCAACACCGCCAAGGTCCATAAATACACCATAAGAGGTTATATTTTTAACAGTTCCTTCAAGTACCTGTCCTTTTTCCAATTTACCGATGATATCTTTTTTCTGTTGTTCAAGTTCAGCTTCAATAAGCGCTTTGTGAGAAACAACTACGTTACGGTATTCGTGATTTATTTTAACCACTTTGAATTCCATTGTTTTTCCAACGAACACATCGTAGTCGCGAATTGGTTTAACATCAATTTGTGAACCCGGTAAGAAAGCTTCAATTCCAAATACATCTACGATCATACCACCTTTTGTTCTGCATTTGATGTATCCTTTAATAATTTCGTCTTTTTCGAGCGATTCGTTAACGCGGTCCCATGAGCGGGTTGCGCGTGCCTGTTTGTGCGAAAGGATCATTTGTCCTTTTTTGTCTTCCAGGCTTTCAATAAATACATCAACTTTGTCGCCAACTTTCAGTTCCGGATTATAGCGGAATTCGTTCAAACTTACAATACCATCCGATTTGTAACCGATGTCAACAACAACTTCACGTTTGTTCAAAGCAATAACAGTCCCTTCCAATACTTCTTTTTCGGAAACTGTATTCAGCGTGTCGTTATACATATTTGCCAGCTTTTCTCTTTCTTTTACAGAGTATGCATCTAGCCCAACTTCCAAACTCGACCAATCAAATTCTTCCGGTTCTGCGCTGGTTTCTTTGGTTTTTTTCTTTGCTGCTGGTTTTTCTTCTTTAACTTCTTCGGCCTGTTCTTCAGCAACAACTTCTTCTTCGGTTTCTTCTACCTGGGTTTCTACTTTTGTTACTGCAACAGGTTCTTCTTTTTCTTCGGCAACTACTACTTCTTCAACTTCTTCAGAAGATTCTTCAGTGTTTTCTTCTGTCACTACTTCTTCAACATCTTTTTTGGCCGCAGCTTTCTTTTTAGTTTTCGTCTCTTCTTCAGTTGTTTCTTCCGCAACAACTTCTTCTTCATTTGTTTCGGCCACAACTTCTTCTTTTTCTTCTACTGCAGCCTCTTCTGCGGGAGTTTCCGGTTTTTCAGTTACCTTATCAGTAACTTTTTCTTCCTGAACCGGAGATGTTTCTTCGATTTCAAGATCTTTGTTTTTCTTTTCTGTCATGTAATTCGAATTAAATTAATGAGTTAGACATTATATATTTGTTTATAAACGCGCGCAAAAGTATAATTAAATTCCTAATTTTTCAAAGGTTAGGTATTTAAATTTCAAAAAATTGAGTAGAAATGTATCATTTAATTTTAATCAACGAATTATTCGGGTAATATGTTATGAATACATTGCTGATTCTACATTAATCAAATTAATAGACAGATTACAGTGTAATTAGCCATTAAACACTAATAAATTGCCTGTTTTGCAAAACTAACCATGGTTCAGCAATTTTGTTTTTAGCTGGCTAAAACAAAGTTAAAAAAGACAAATTCATAAATTATTCCTTTAACTTTGTCCACCAACGAACAGTTTATGATAAGATTCTGCGTTTCCTAATAAAGAATTGAATTTTATTGAATAAATTTTATTAAGAAAATCTGGACTAAATATTAATTTGGTCTATATATTTTAAAAATGAATTTACCCATGATTTTATTAGGTTGGAGGGAATTAAGATTGAACAAAAAATAATGAAATGAAAGGGATTATATTAGCCGGGGGTGCTGGCACAAGACTATACCCGATAACACGTTCGATTTCAAAACAGATTATTCCGGTGTATGACAAACCAATGATATATTACCCGCTTTCGGTACTTATGCTTGCCGGAATTAGGGAAATTTTGATTATTTCTACACCTACCGATATCAGTTTGTATGAAAATTTGTTTGGTGATGGGTCGCAATTAGGATTAAAAATAGCGTATAAAATACAACCATCACCTGACGGGCTTGCACAGGCATTTATTTTAGGCGAAGAATTCATTGGCGGCGATAATGTTTGTATGATTTTAGGGGATAACATTTTTTACGGGTACAATTTCAGAGGAATTCTCGAAGATGCAGCTCAATTAAAAGATGGAGCCGTTGTTTTTGGTTATTATGTAACCGATCCGGAAAGATATGGTGTGGTAGAATTTGACCAGACAGGGAAAGTCATCAGCATAGAAGAGAAACCCGAATCGCCGAAATCAAATTATGCTGTCACCGGATTGTATTTTTATTCCAACGATGTGGTCGAAAAAGCTAAAAATTTGAAACCATCGAAACGTGGAGAACTGGAAATAACCGATTTAAACCGGTTGTATTTGAGTGAGAATCGTTTAAATGTAAAATTACTTGGACGAGGTTTCGCCTGGCTCGATACAGGTACACACGATAGTTTATTGCAGGCATCCAATTTTATTGCGACCATTGAACAACGTCAGGGTTTGAAAGTCTCTTGTATCGAAGAAATTGCTTATAAAATGGGATTTATAAGCAAAGAACAGTTGATAGAACTGGCGACACCATTAAGCAAAAACCAATATGGTCAATACCTGTTTAACCTGGCAGAAAAACAAATATTTCCATTCTAAAAAGGCATGAAAATTACCGAAACATTAATTCCGGGCTTATTGATTATTGAGCCCAGTGTATTTGAAGATGATCGTGGTTATTTTTTTGAGACCTATAATTTTCGTCGTTATTCCGAAAAAGATATAGACGTTAATTTTATCCAGGATAATGAATCAAAGTCGGCGAGGGGAGTGGTTCGCGGATTGCATTATCAGTTAAACCCTTATGCACAGTCGAAATTGGTCCGTGTCATTCAAGGAACTGTTTATGATGTTGCTGTTGATTTGCGGGCAGGTTCTCCAACATTTGGTCAATGGTTTGGAGTTGAACTGAACGAAACCAACAAAAAGCAATTGTTTATTCCGAAAGGTTTTGCACATGGCTTTTCAGTGCTTAGCGAAACGGCAATTTTTTCGTATAAATGCGATGAGTTGTACAATAAAGAAGCAGAAAGGGCGATTCAATTATTCGATACAAAGTTAAAAGTCGATTGGAAACTGGAAAGCAATGAATGGATTGTATCGGAAAAAGACCGAACTGCTCCTGCGTTTGAAAATGCAGAAATGAACTTTATTTTTAATTTATGAAACGACCATTTAGAAATACTTCACAAAAAGGTATAATTAAAAAGTGGGAGTTACGTCGAATACAAATAAAGTAAACAATTTTAATGAGATGAAAATTTTGGTAACCGGTGCTTACGGACAATTAGGAAGCGAAATAAAGGTGATTTCAATACAATTTCCGAACTGGCAATTTTTATTTACTGATATTGATTCACTTGATATAACTTCAGAAAAGGATGTCGAACAATTTATAAAGGAAACCCAACCGGATTTTTTGATTAATTGCGCAGCTTATACGGCAGTTGATAAAGCAGAAACAGATGTGGAAACAGCTGCAAAGATTAATGCAGTTGCACCGGGAATCCTGGCAAAAGCAGCAAAAAATATTTCAGCGAAATTTATTCACATATCAACCGATTATGTTTTTGACGGTGAAGCTTTTCTTCCATTAATCGAAACTGACAAAGTAAATCCGTCCGGAGTTTACGGAAGAACAAAATTGGAAGGAGAACAGAATTGTTTGAAGGAAAATCAGAATTCAATTATTATTAGAACTTCATGGTTGTATTCTTCTTTTGGAAATAACTTTGTAAAAACCATGCTTCGGTTGGGAAAAGAACGTGATTCACTAAAAGTAGTTTACGATCAGGCAGGATCGCCAACGTATGCGGCAGATTTGGCAAAAGCGATTCTTGATATTATTAAACTTTCAGAAAAAGAACCTGAAAAGTTTGTGCCTGGAATTTATCATTATTCAAACGAAGGGGCAATAAGTTGGTTCGATTTTTCAAAAGCTATATTTGAAATTGCAGGATTAGAATGTGAGGTTTCTCCTGTTCTTTCCGATGAATTTCCAACTCATACAAAAAGGCCTAATTACAGTGTGTTGAATAAGTCAAAAATTAAAAATACTTTTGGATTACGAGTCCCATATTGGAAAGATAGTTTAAAAGTTTGTTTAGATAAAATAGAAAAACATTGATTCATGGATAGTCAGAAATTATTAAAAGAAGTAAAAGAGAAAGCTAAACTTTGGCTTTCAGATACGTACGATGAAGAAACACGAGTGGCTGTAAGAAAATTACTTGATAATGAAGACCCATCTGAACTGATTGATTCATTCTATAAAAGCCTTGAGTTTGGTACGGGAGGACTTCGTGGTATAATGGGAGTTGGGACAAACCGAATGAACATTTATACAGTTGGTGCTGCTACCCAGGGACTGAGTAATTATCTAAAAAAGAATTTTGCAAATTTACCACAAATAAAAGTTGCTATTGGCCACGATTGTAGAAACAACAGCCGTTTGTTTGCCGAAAGTAGCGCAAAGATTTTTGCTGCAAATGGAATCAAAGCATTTCTTTTTGATGATTTGCGTCCAACTCCTGAATTATCGTTTGCCATCCGGGAACTGGGATGCCAAAGCGGGATTATTTTAACGGCGTCTCATAACCCGAAAGAGTACAATGGTTATAAAGCGTATTGGGATGATGGTTCTCAAATTGTGGCCCCGCACGATGAAAACATTGTAGCCGAAGTGGCAAAAATAAAGCCGGAAGACATTAAGTTTGACGGGCCGGATGCATTGATTGAGATTATGGGAGAAGAAATGGACCAAAAATTTCTTGATCAGGTTAAAACAGTTTCTATTTCGCCTGATGTTGTTGAAAGACATAAAGACATAAAAATTGTTTACACACCGATTCACGGAACTGGCGTGAAATTAATTCCGGCAGCTCTACGCAAATTTGGCTTCACAAATATTATTAATATTCCTGATCAGGACGTGGTAAGTGGTGATTTTCCGACAGTTATTTCGCCCAACCCTGAAGAAGAAGCTGCCATGGACATGGCCATTAAAAAAGCATACGAAGTAAATGCCGATGTTGTAATGGCTTCCGACCCAGATGCAGACCGGATTGGCGTAGTAGTGAAAAACGATAAAGGAAAATACATTATCGTGAATGGTAATCAGACTGCACTTCTTTTCATCTATTACATCATTACAAAAATGAAAGAAGCTGGGGCAATGAAGGGGAATGAATACATTGTAAAAACCATTGTAACAACTGAAATGATTGCAGAAATTGCAAAGAAAAATAATATTGAATATTTCGATGTTTATACGGGTTTTAAATTTATTGCCGAAATTATTCGTGAATTGGAAGGCAAGAAAAAATATATTGGTGGCGGTGAAGAAAGTTTTGGTTTTATGCCAGCCGATTTTGTTAGGGATAAAGATGCGGTTTCCTCATGCGCTTTAATGGGTGAAATTACGGCATGGTCAATCGATCAGGGTAAAACATTGTATGAACTGCTTCAGGATATTTACCTGGAATATGGCTATTCAAAAGAAAAAATGAAATATGTGGTTCGTAAAGGCATGTCAGGCGCGGAAGAAATACAGCAAATTATGGACAATTTCCGTTCTAATCCTCCGAAAGAATTGGGAGGCTCTAAAATGGAATGGATAAAAGATTATGAAACTTTGATTGCAAAAAATCTTGTTACCGGAGAAGAGAAAAAAATAGATCAAAAAATAACCTCGAATGTGCTTCAGTTTTTCACTCAGGATGGAACAAAAATTTCAGTTCGGCCTTCGGGGACTGAACCGAAAATTAAATTTTATTTTGAGGTGAAAGGAAAACTTAAAACGCGTAGTGACTTCGATGTGGCAGAAGAAAAGGCAGAAGAAAAAATAGAGGCGATTATGGAAGAGCTTGGATTATAAGTTTGATATACAAATAACTGAACTTACTATTCTTTCAGACTCTTTTTAAATATTTTTCTGAATTTCTCTATTTTAGGTACTATAACGTATTGACAATAAGGTTGATTTGGGTTTTTTTCAAAATAGTCTATATGATAATCTTCAGCAGGATAAAAAGCTGTAAATGGCGTTACTTCGGTTACAATCGATCTGTCATAAACCCTTTCTTCCTCAAATAACTTTATAACTTTTTCGGCCGTTTCCTTTTGTTTTTCAGAATGATAAAATATTACTGACCGGTATTGCGTCCCGACATCATTTCCCTGTCGGTTTAATGTTGTCGGGTCATGGGTCTTAAAAAATACTTCAAGAATATCAGCAAAACTTGTTATTTCAGGATCAAATGTAATCTGTGCTACTTCAGCATGACCAGTGTTGCCAGTGCAAACTTCTTCATAAGTAGGATTTTTAACATAACCGCCGCTGTATCCTGGTTTTACATCAACAACACCTTTCAACTCCTTATAAATTGCTTCTGTGCACCAAAAGCATCCCCCGCCAAGTGTGGCAGTTTCCAATTCTTTTGTCATAACTTTTGTTGATAATAGAGATAAGACTATAATAACTAAAACCGATCTCATAATTAAACTTTAACCTTTTCTGTTGCAACTGATTTCCTTTTTAATAAGAACCTCCCAAAAAATCTTTTTTCAAAATCCCAAAAAAACCGAAACTGTCCAAAAACCGATCCGATAACAATTAATAAAAAATTGTAAACGGCAAGTAAAACAATGATATAAAACGGAATTTTTATCAATAAATGCGTTTCCGCAGTTATTCCAATCAGGTCAAATATTGCTTTTCTTACATAAACAGTTAAACTTCCGGTAATGGCAAATACAACCAGTATTATAATTACCTGGAAATTATTTTGAATATTCCAGCGTTTTTTAAGTCTCTCAAACATCTTTGCTATAATTTAAAACTATAACAAAAGAAGTTAAAAGTATGTTTTATGGAAGATTAAATCTGGTGAGTCTGAAAAATGATGTATCCATACACAGCAAATCTCAGTAACCGGAATAAAGCATATTTTAGAAACTTCTTTGAAGGATATCCCGCAGAACCAACAAGCAAACAGACAGCCGACCATGGCACCGGCGTTAATGCTGCAATGATAATCAGAAACAAGCCATATTTTTTTAAGAGTGGGGCCTGTTTCGTCAAAAACTTTTTTCTGAAGTAACGAAATGAGACTCTTTTATAAAGAAATTGTCCGATTAAAAATGTAAAGTATCCCATAATATATGAGACTGCTGCAAAAAAGGCCACATTCAAAAAATAATGGCTGGCGCCGGCTTTATTGTAAGCCCAGATCATAAAAAATTCGGGTGGAATTATTCCAATAAAAAATTCTGAGGCAAAATATATTGCATAAATAATTAATGGACGGGTATAAAAATGTTCAATCCATACATCAGGATTTTTTGAAATCACAATTTTATCAAACAGAAAATAACCTAAAAGAATGATTGCAAACCAAGCCAATCCTTTTAAGACGTTTTGTAATAGAAATTTTATTCGAGGACTGAATTTCATTGTGATTTTTGATTTTTCAAGTTTCTAATTTACAACAAAAATTAGGAATTATAACCGAAGTCTCCTGCTCAGTGAATATAAAAATTGTAAGGTTTAAATAACCGGATAATCGCATTCAATTTCTTGTCCCATCCATTGTATATTGATAGGAATATTAATTATCTCAACAAAATCTTTTTCCGGGGGTCGAGTTACCTTTGGAATAAATGGTTGTTGTTTTAGCCTTTAAACAATTTCGATATTTTTTTGATATTGAAGCAATATAAAACTGAACAATAGATTCTTCCATAAATATCAAAAATTAGGGATAACCTCTCTGAGATTACCCCTGAATAAATCTAAATTACTATAATAGTACTGTGCAATTTTGCTAACCAATCGACCAACCTTCGTAGGTGCTGGTATGGCTTGTTGGGACCAAATCCCCTTCAAAAGTTAAACGACCACCATTTAATTCCCGTTAATAATGCTGTGGTCTGACCTCCAGGCGATTATTGAAAAATTCACATCATATATGCCAATTGGTGTCATAACATTCATCATTACATTAAAAGATTTGCTTTTTATCATTTTGCGTCACTTTCCATTGTGGTAATTCTTCCTTTGGCAGTTACACCACCAACCCCATTTGGGCCAATGTCCAATTAGATCCAATTTGAATAACAGCTTCATTATCAGGTTCAATACTTTTACAAAATTAATCACTGAGCTTACCGGGAAACGATTTCACCGTATCTGTTTAAAGATAATCACTTTCCAAAACAAAATTTTTATTTTCGATCATACTTTTTGTATGCTGGTACTGTTTTTCTATTTCTGCTTTCCGTTTTTCTTTTCGTATCATGGCCGAATCTTGTTTCGACCCCTGAGCAAAAATCACCGAAGTAGAAATAGCAAATGCTAATATCAAAACTACTTTTTTCATGACTTTACTCCTTTCCTTACTTTAAATTACTTTATCATTATAGGACTTACAAGATGTATTCCACCATAGATATATATTAATAAGTTACTAACATTCATATACACGATTTAACAAAGTTTAAACTGTTGATTAATTCAGAGAAAACTAGAATTTAAGTTGACTGATTCTTAAAGGAGCCGTAGTTGTTTGTAATACAGCAGATTGAGAGCGGATGATGTTTGGATATTAGATTTACAGAATAATTTTGAGAACAGTAATGAAGTAACTGCTGAAATGGCAAAAAAAGGCCAATTTGTCTGAAATTGTCATGGGCAACAACCTACAATTACCTAAAACTGAATTTCAGCTTATTTTAATTGCTATTTTCCGTGCCTTTTCGTGTTTGCAAGAAAGTAACCAGTTCGTTTAATTCTTCTTTTGAAAGAGTTCCGCCAAATGCCGGCATAATTTTACCTCCATTAACGATTTTCAGCGTAAGCTGATCGGAATTCAGTCGGTTTCCTACATCGGTAAGGTCGGGACCGTGAATGCCTCCGGAATCTCCAATTTTATGGCAATAAATACATGCCTTGTCATGAAAGAGTTGTGCTCCTTTTTGAGCAGGAGGACTTATATTTCCAATAACTTCAGGCGATAGCGGTGCTGCATCAAACCGTGGCGACCAGGGCGCCTGTACACCAATATGCCAAAACACGCCAATCATGGTTACCATTGTTAGCACAATTCCAATTGACCATGGGCGTCGCCATGCACTGCGTTCACCCGTGTTAAACCAAATGGGCAACATAATTAACACTACTCCTGCAATAAGAGGCAGCAAAACAATGGCATATGATTCGAGTGATCTCGGGATAAGTGCAAACATGGCAAAAATCCATAGCAGGTACCAGTCGGGGCGTGGATTAGTATCTATGTTCGTAGGGTCCGGCGGATTTCCTATTTTAGGTGGCCCGATAATCGTTGACAAAATGAGAATTACAGCGACGATTAATAATCCGAATGCCATATCGCGCCAGCCTGCGTTGGGCCAGAACGGAACCCCGTCTTTTTTCAACATATTTTCGTACCATTTGCGGTAAGTGCTTCGTTTTACCAACCGGCCACCTTTGGGGGGTTCTGAAATGCCGTTTCGAAAAACCAGGTAAATGTGAAGCCCCAACAACGCAAAAATTATTGCAGGAACTAAAAATACATGAAATGCAAAAAAACGACTTAAAGTCGCACCACCCAGGGTATCGCCACCCAGAAAAAATTTCCCTGCCAGATTCCCGATGAATGGTAACCGGCCGGCTTGCTCAGCTCCCACCACTACTGACCATATTCCGGTGCTGTCAAACCGAAGCAACTGCCCGGTAAATCCCATAGCTACGGTTAACAAAAGGAGAACCACACCGGAAATCCAGCTCATTTCACGTGGGTATTTAAATGCGGCCATCAGGTAAACCCGAATCATGTGAATTCCCACTAAAATTATCATTCCCGAAGCGCCAAAATAATGGATGCCGCGCAAAATACTTCCTAATTGGACTTCATTCGAAATATATTTTAGCGAATTGTAAGCATCCGCTGTTGTTGGCTGATAAAGAAGCGCCAATGCAACTCCTGTAATAACCTGTAAAAGAAAACAAAAAAGGGTGGCGCTGCCAAATACATATGCCCACTTTGCATCGCGTGGCACTAAATGTTTTGCCAGCGGCATAATAGCATCAGATATTCCTGACCGGTCGTCCAGCCATTTCCAGAATTGTCGGATTTTGCTCATGATTCTTTTTCTACTAAATTCGTAATTGGTACAGGACTGGTTTGAATTTCCACCTGGTTATTTCGAATACGCACAGGGTATTTATACAAACCGCGGGGAGGCGGGCCGGCAGCATACGAACCGTCTTTGTTATACACACCTCCGTGGCACGGGCACATAAAAAGTTCAGCATCGGCGACCCAGCGTACTGGGCATCCTAAATGAGTACAATTAATGGCAAATGCAATAAATTCTTTTTCCGATTTACGTTGCAGCCACGAAGCCGATTCGGAAGATAAACCTGACCATGACTTTGGCAGCGCATTTTTATATTTCACCAATACGGTTTTTCCGATTTCAAAATCATTTAATTTTCCTACAGAACGCCAGGCCTGTGGTGTTTTTTGTAGTAACGGTGCAAATAAAGCTCCTACTACCGGAATCATTACCAAAATACCGAGTATCGCTCCAAACGCCCATAAAATCCGAATTATAAATGTTCTCCTGTGTAAAATCCTTTTCTTCCATAAATTTTTACGGTTTTAAATCGGCTATCCAGCCAGCCAGTGAAACAATGGTAATAATGATACCTGCAAATGTTAATCCCAGTGAAGCAATAAATCCCCAAAAAATAAACAGGATTCCAAACGCCAGGCCAATAGGCCATATAGTTGGTGGTGGAATCTTCTCGGGAACCGATTTCTGAAGGGGATAATCTTTATATTTTTCTTTTTCTGTATTTTCCATTTTTACTTGTTTTTATCATGAAAAATTGATTGTTTCTTTATCATCCTGGCTATATTGATTTTTGTAAAAGCGTGCCAAAGTCACCATAATGTTGGTAATGTAAATAAAACATGCAGGAACCCACATAATCAAACCAGCAGCCTGTTGATCAACAGCAGCTGTAATTCCCCAGTTGGTATGAATTAAATTCAAAATTGCTGTATTACTGCCCGTGAAAAAAGGCATATACATTGAAGTCGGACCAAAGGTGATAAGAATCCCAAGAATAGTGCATCCTACACATGCGATAAACAGGTACAGCGCACTTTGCAGCGGTGAGAGTTTTTTCCAATGGATTGGCGTGTAAACCGGCCAAATGAAAATAATCCCTAAAATAAGTAACGATAAAATATGAACAATATGCAACGACATCGATTTTTTCATTGCCTCGAACAAAGCAGGAATATGCCAGAAATACATGGCACCAATTCCCAGAAACCAGGCTATTGGTGTTGAAAACAACACATCGCCCGTTTTCCGAAATTTTGATTGATGTAGCTTTTCCAATAGTTTTGGATTAGTGCCCGAAAGCAACAATGGCGGAACAATCAGTAAGATAACAATGTGTTCAATCATGTGTGCACTAAACAAATAGTTGCGCCCAAAAAATGCCAATGGCGAAATGGTAACCAGCAAAAACAAAAAAACTCCGGAAAGAAATGCCAAATGATTTGATGTCTGAGCCTTCCGGTTTGTTCGCAGGTGAAAACTAATCAATGCCAGCGCAATTATTATAGCTGCCCAGTTGATTTGCCAGTAATGCAATAATAGTTCATTTGTATTCATAATAATGATCCTATATAAACAGTAAGAAATACGGCCACCCAAACGGCATCAACAAAATGCCAGTAAACCGTGGTTGTATTAAATGCATCGTATTCAACGGCTTCATATTTTTTTGATGCAATTAATCCCATCAAAATAGATAATACCACCAATCCAATAAATACGTGAAAACCGTGAAAACCGGTTAATGTGAAAAAGGCTGAACCAAACACATTTTTACTGATCGTTACTTTTTCCCGAATCAGTGTGATGTATTCCATGCCTTGCCCCACCAGAAAAATTAATCCAAAAACGATTGAAATTGTCAGCCATATTAACATGGCTTTTCGTTTTCCCTTTAACAGTTTTTTATCGGCAATTTCAATGGTTAAACTGCTTGAAAGCAAAAAGAAGGTAAATACCGAGGTTTTTTGTATGTCGAGATATTTCGCTGTTTCCGATAGCGTTCCTCCTTCGCGGCTGTAAAACAGGTACGAAATTATAAGGGCGATAAAGAAAAACGATTCCGAACCCACAAAAATCAGCATCATTAATTTATTCCTGCTCATATTATTTCTCCTTCTCTTTTTGGTTTCTTTTCCAGTCAGGATCTTCCGGATGTTCCAAATCCCACAACGGACGGGTGCTCCGAACCTGCGGTACAGTATCAAAATTCTTCAGCGGCGGTGGGGAAGATGTGTACCATTCCAATGTCCATGCTTTCCAGGGGTTGTCTCCTGCTTTTTCACCATGCCGTAAACTGTAAATAATATTCCATAAAAAAACAAAAAACGAAGCTCCGAAAACAATGGCGCTTATCGTGGAAAACATATTCAATGAGCCGAGATATGGCAAATCGGGATAAGTAAATACGCGTCGTGGCATTCCAAGTAATCCCAGAAAATGGAATACAAAAAAGGTACAGTTAAACCCGATAAAGAACAGCCAGAAATGCCATTTCCCTATCTTTTCTGAAAGCTTACGCCCGGTAATTTTCGGGAACCAGTAATACACACCTGCCATCCCACCATGAATAGCTCCGCCTATAAAAACATAATGAATATGCGCTACTACAAAATAGGTGTCGGTAAGCCGCCAGTCGGCTGGAACAAGAGCAAAACCAACGCCACTTAAACCGCCAATGGTAAAATCGAATAAAAATGCCAGTGCAAACAACATTGCTGTTTTTAGCTGAACTGATCCGCCCCACATGGTTGCCGACCAGTTAAATATTTTCACTCCGGTTGGCACGGCGATGAGCATGCTGGTAGCTGCAAAAAATGCATTAAATGTGGTTCCCATGCCCACTGCGAACATGTGATGCGCCCACACGCCAAACGAAAGCAGTGCAATGGCAACCGTTGAGGCAGCCACAAACGAGTAGCCAAAAATAGGTTTTCGCGAAAAAACGGGAATAACTTCAGAAATAATACCAAATGCCGGCAATGCCAGAATATACACTTCAGGGTGGCCAAAAGTCCAGAAAATATGTTGGTACATTAACGCAGAACCGCCTGTGTAAGTGGTAAAAAAATGAGCGCCAAGCAAGCGGTCGATAAGAAGCATGGCAAGTCCTGCATTCAGCACCGGGAAAGCTGCCAGAATTAAAAACGCATTCACAAAGGCCATCCACACAAAAAGTGGCAAACGGTTAAATTTCATGCCTTTTACCCGCATACTAATGGTAGTCACAACAATATTCAGTGCAGCCCCCACCGAGCCAATTCCCATAATTAAAATACTCGAAGCCCAGTAATTAATTCCCGGTGACGAACTGTAGTAACTTTCGCTTAACGGCACATAGCTAAACCAACCCACATTCGGCGCTCCTCCCGCAAGGAAACTGAAGTGTAACAAAAGTCCCCCAAATAAAAAAGTCCAGAAACTAAATGCATTCAGCCGTGGAAAAGCCATTTCGTTGGCGCCGATCATCAAAGGTAAACTGTAGGTAATAAAACCAATAATCATCGGCATCAGCACCAAAAAAATCATGGTGGTGCCGTGCATGGTAAAAATCTGGTTGTAAGTTTCCGGCGAGAGAACATTGTTTTCCGGGCGCATTAACTGGATCCGCATTAACAATGCCTCCGCAAGACCTGCAAAAAAGAATGTAAGTGAAGAAACCAGGTACATAATTCCAATCTGCTTATGATCGACAGTTGAAAGCCAGTTCAGCAGTCCGTTAACCGAGTTAAGTTTTGGAAGCGGCGTTTCTGGTTCGGGCAAATCAATTTTTAGATTCATTCCGTATTTTTTATTTTTCCGTTCTTATTAAAATTAAGAATGCCGACAGTTACTTTAGCTGCTCAAGGTAATCTACCAGCTCATTTACTTCATTTTCACTCATTAAAAAGTTGGGCATATTGGAGCCCTCTTTTACTTTTTGGGGATTTTCCAGCCATTTTCTCAGGTTCTCTTTTTTGTTGGTCATCATTCCGCTAAGTAGCGTTTCCCGTGATGCAATGTGAGAAAGGTCAGGGCCAATTTTCCCTTCAGCCGGTGTGCCCGAAATTGTATGACAATTGCCACAGGTTTTAGTCTGAAAAAGAACTTCACCGTTTTGTCCCATAGGACTGACTGGTATTGCAGCTGCTTGTTTTTGTTGCAATATCCACCGGTCGAAATCTTCCTGTGGCTCTGCAATTACTTTAATACGCATCCAGGCATGCTGGTTTCCGCAGTATTCACTACAGGTTCCGTCATAAACACCAGAGCTGTCGGCATCAATCCAACCAAAATTGTTGTGGCCGGGAACAGCGTCAATTTTTCTTCCCAAAGCCGGAACCCACCAACTGTGAATCACATCCGCCGACTGGATTCGCATTAACAGTTTTTTACCCGTAGGAATATGAAGTTCATTAGCAGTTGTTACTCCTTGTTTTGGGTAACGCATGTCCCACCACCATTGATGAGCAATGATTACAATATCGGGTTTTTGGCCGTTTACTACTGGCTCATTTATTTTCTCCATTACATTTAGCGATAGAAAAAATAAAATAGTTACAATAGCAAGAGGAATAACGGTCCAAACAATTTCAAGACCTTTGTGGCCAAAAGTTTGCCGGGCTTCACCTTTTCTTTTGCCCGAACGATATCTTATTACACCTCCAATAACCATGAAAAGCACGATTGCCATTATCACGGCAGAAAGAATTAAGTAACCTATGAATAACCGGTTTATTTCATCGGTTTGAGCAGACGATGAAACAAACATTTGTGAAAAAAAATGTTTTAATCCATAGTCAGAATGTTCCATAAATACGGCATTAAATATAATATTTCATGATTGCGACGTAAAAAGTTCTGATAAATTTTTTATCAAATCAAATATTCAACCCATTAATTCGGGTATTTAATAAATTTTAACACAGCCGTAGTTAAACTCAACAATGATCATTGTGATGATCGAAGATTTCCTGTTCAATATATTATGTTAATGAATTTCAATTAAGATATTGTTTTTGGTTATTGTGCAAATAAAATAATCAAACTTAGTTGGTTTGGAATTTTTAATACCAAAGAATTTTAATTAATTCCGTATTGATTTTCTGCTTTAGGTTTAATCAGCAGGGAAAAATTGAAGCATTAGAATATGCATGAAGGTCATTGGAATAAGTGAAATTCAGCAGTTAAAAGGTGAAAAACGCTTACTCGACTGGGATTCTTAGACAATTAGTTTTTCGCCGGTTTTGTAATATTTAAACGGCTTAAAATCATTCGGTCGTTCTCCATGTATTTTTTAGCCAAACTCTGTATTGTTTGTCCGGTTACCAGTTGATTAATTCCATTACGGATTGGCGCATAATCATAATGTAAAGGGCAGGGATTGTTTTCATCACAGTTTTTTAATCCAAAGCCACATCCATTGAAAAGCGCGTCTCCTTCAATAGAAACAATAACATCTTTTAAGGGCAAATCTGCTCTTTCTGAATCAAAAAAGAAACCGCCGTTTATTCCTTTCAACGACTGAACAAAACCCTGTTTTACCAACCGCTGCAGAATTTTTGCTGTGAAAGATTGTGGCGTTTCTATCTCACTTGCAATCTCTGCAATTCCCGGCCTGCGTTCCACGTTATTTTGTAACTGAATGTAAACCAGGGCTCTTAATGCATATTCTGTTTCTTTTTTAAACACTTTTCCTTTTTATTATTAAATAACGTTACAAAAATAATAAAAAAAGAAATCACTAAGAGACCTTTTAGTCCTTTTGTGAAAAAAATTATATATTTGTAGCAGAATTTTAACACAAAAATTATAAACATGAGACAGCTACAACTTCAAAATTTATCAGTGGGAGAGATCGTAGCCAACGATTTCAGAACATCCACAATCTTTAAAAATGCAGGAATTGACTTTTGCTGCGGGGGAAAACAACTATTCTCCGAAGCTTGCAACGAAATGAAAATTGATGCGGCCCAACTTGAAAATGAAATCCTGGAAATTTCAGAAGAGCCGCAAAATGAATTTATGAATTTCAAAAACTGGGATCCGGTTTTTCTTGCGGAATACATTGTAAATACACATCACAAATTTGTGCAGAAAATGTTGCCTGAATTGCTTTTTTATACCGATAAAATTGCAACTGTTCATGGGGAAAATCATCACGAGTTAAAAAAAGTTTCACAATTATTTAATGCAATAAATTCTGAATTACTTCAGCATCTAAAAAATGAAGAAGAGGTTCTTTTTCCGGCGATAAAAGAAATGGTTAGTTACTGAATCGCAGAAAGCAAAAGAGATTAT
>CAWKJY010000009.1:0-28030 GCA_963849985.1 uncultured Prolixibacteraceae bacterium
ATTTTCATCAGGAACGCCAAGATTATAAAGCATTTTCTGAACAGCATCGTTCATCATTGGCGGACCGCATAGATAATAATCAATTTCTTCCGGCTCCTCGTGTTTACTCAGATAGTTATCGTAAATCACCTGGTGAATAAATCCAACCGGACCGTCCCATTTATCTTCAGGAAGTGGTTCTGAAAGCGCCAAATGAAAAGTGAAATTCGGGTAGTTCTTTTCAATATCACGAAACTGATCGTAGTAGAAAACTTCTTTCCATGAACGGGCTCCATACCAGAAAGTAACTTTTTTCTTTTTCTCTTTTACCGTGTGGAACAAATGGAACAGGTGCGAACGCATCGGCGCCATTCCGGCACCACCACCGATAAACATCATTTCATTATCGTTGTCTTTCAGGAAAAACTCTCCGTAAGGACCTGAAACCATTACTTTATCACCGGGTTTCAGATTAAAAATATAGGAAGAACATATTCCGGGGTTTACCTTTTTAAAACCATTATTAGCCCGGTCCCAGGGTGGAGTTGCAATACGTATATTTAACATTACAATATTTCCTTCTGCCGGGTGGTTGGCCATTGAATAGGCACGGAAAGTAGGTTCCGGGTTTTTCATTTTCAAATCGAACATGCCGAATTTTTCCCACTCATCACGAAACTTTGCATCCACATCCATATCCTTAAAGTCAACATCGATTTTGGGAACATCAATTTGAATATATCCTCCCGATTTAAAATCAAGGTTTTCTCCTTCAGGAAGTCTTACCACAAATTCCTTGATAAAAGTAGCTACATTATTATTGGAAACCACTTCACATTCCCATTTTTTCACACCAAGTATTTCCTGATGCATATGGATTTTCATGTCTTCCTTAACTTTCACCTGGCATCCAAGTCTCCAGTTTTCATTTTGTTCTTTACGGGTAAAAAAACCTGTTTCAGTGGGAAGGATAGAACCCCCTCCATCGAGTACCTGGCAACGGCACATACCGCAGGTGCCACCACCACCGCATGCTGAAGGAAGCAGAACTTTGTTATTTCCAAGTGTACTTAAGAGTGTACTTCCAGGTTCGGTTTCCAATTCGAGGTAACCATCGTTAATGTCAATTTTTACTGTTCCTGAAGGTGTCAATTTTTTCTTGGCGTACAATAAAATAGCAACAAGTAGAATGGTGACACCAAGGAATACCACCACACTGGTTAGAATAACAGTAGTTTGTGCTGATAATAATATCATCGGTTACTTATTTTGTATTTACAATTTTATTCCCATGAATCCCATAAACGCCATTCCCATCAAACCGGTAACAATAAATGTAATTCCGAGTCCGCGTAATGGTGCGGGTATATTTGAATATTCAATTTTTTCGCGAATTGCGGCAATTCCAATAATTGCAAGGAACCAGCCAACTCCCGATCCAAGACCATAAACTGAAGCTTCACCAATGTTTGCAAAATCTTTCTGCTGCATAAAAAGCGAACCCCCAAGAATTGCACAGTTTACTGCAATCAACGGGAGGAAAATACCCAATTGGTTATATAAAACCGGAGCAAACTTCTCAACTACCATTTCTACTAACTGAACCATTGATGCAATTACAGCAATGAACATGATAAATGAAAGAAAACTCAAATCAACATTTGCAAATGATGGGCTCAACCAAGCCAACGCACCTTCTCTCAATACTTTGGTTTCAAGCAGGTAGTTGACCGGCAGTGTAATACCAAGAACAAAAATTACAGCCACACCAAGACCCGCTGCAGTACTTACTTTTTTCGATACGGCAAGATAAGAACACATGCCCAAAAAGTAGGCAAATACCATGTTCTCGATAAAAATCGATTTAATAAATATATTAAAATAATGTTCCATAATATTCTTTTTTGGGCTCGTTAATCTTCAATTAATTTACGGTTTTTGCTTCGCTGTACCCAGATAATAATTCCAACGGTTACCAATGCCATTGGTGGTAAAATCATCATACCATTGTTAGAATAGAATCCTCCGTTGGTGATGTATAAACTTTCAGGAATGATCCGGAATCCGAATAATGTTCCAGATCCTAATAATTCGCGGAAGAAAGCGACAATAATAAGTATCGCTGCATAACCTGCCCCGTTGCCAATTCCATCGAGGAATGATTGCCACGGGCGATTTCCAAGTGCAAATGCTTCCAAACGTCCCATCAGAATACAGTTGGTAATGATCAATCCAACGAAAACAGAAAGCTGTTTACTTACATCATAAACAAATGCTTTCAGAACCTGGTCAACCAAAATTACCAGTGCAGCAAGAACCACTAACTGTACAATAATTCTGATTCGGTTTGGAATTGTATTTCGTAAAAGAGAGATAATTACGTTTCCCAAAGCTACAACAACGGTTACCGAAATAGCCATAACCACAGCAGGTTTAAGTTGTGCTGTTACTGCTAATGCTGAACAAATCCCTAACACCTGAACCGTAATAGGATTATTATTATTTAACGGGTCAGTAAGCAGTTTTAAATTTTTCTTTGAAAATAATGGATCGCTCATTGCTTAAGATTTTTTCTTTTTAATGAATTGCTCATACCTGGTAAAATCAACTTTTAACATTTGCTGAAGGCCTTTACTTGTAATAGTTCCACCAGAAATGCCGTCAACTTTATGTTCTGCTGGCGCATCCTGTCCAACCTTAGCAACAAGAATAGGCAGGGTTTCATTACCCAACTTCATAAATTCTCCGTTTTTATCGAAGATGGTTTTACCGTTAAACTGGCTCTCAAATTTTGGAGTAGCAATTTCTGCTCCCAAACCAGGAGTTTCTCCCTGGTGACCAAAATTAGCTCCGTAAATGGTATTCATATCTGCATCCAAGGAAATAAAGCCCCAAATTGGACCCCAAAGACCTGTACCACGCAGTTCAAAAATATATTTAATTCCGTCATCAGTTTTGCATTCAAAAACCGGTAATTGAATCTTATCTTCCGGTTTTGAAAATTCCTTTTTTAGGTCAATATTAAATGCATCGTTTCCAACCTGATCGCCTTTTACATCTACGACATATTGATTTACAATTTTATCTGCATATAATTTTTCTGCATTGGCAGTCGTACTTTCAATATTAACCGATGCCAGGATACTTTGCTTTTTCTGTATCTCAACGTTTCGAACCTGCCTTGGCTTTAACGACATTGAAGCAAAGGCCAGTAATGCAGCCACAAAAACAACCATTATTGCTGCATAGATTACTGTATATGTATTACCGTTTCTGTTCATGATCTGTAATTTTTCTGTTAAGCAGAAATTTTAGCTCTTTTTAATCTGCGTTTTATATGGCCCTGAACAACATAATGGTCGATAAGTGGCGCAAATGTATTCATCAGTAATATCGAAAGCATCATTCCTTCAGGATACGCCGGGTTAATGACACGGATTAAAATAGCAATTACTCCAATAAGAAAACCATATATCCATTTGCCTCTTTCGGTTTGAGAAGCGGAAACAGGATCGGTGGCCATAAACACAGCGCCAAAAGCAAATCCCCCAAGAATTAAGTGTTGCCAGAAAGGTATTCCGAAATAAACAGCGGTTTCCGGCGACAGACCCGGGCTCTTAGCGAAAAAGTTTAGAATAAGTCCCATAAAAACTCCGCCAAGTAAGGTAGATGTCATTATTTTCCAACTTCCGATTCCGGTTACAATCAAAATAAAAGCACCAATTAAAATTGCCAGAGTAGATGTTTCACCAATCGATCCTGGAATAAATCCAAAGAAAGCATCTGCAGCTTTAAAAGTAATGTGCCCCGCTGCTGCATCAGCCATTGGTGTTGCACCTGTAAAACCATCAACAACTTTGTCAGCGCTATTTAGCGCAACCCAAACTTTTACTCCCGACATTTGTGCAGGATAAGCAAAAAACAGGAAAGCCCGGGCAACTAAAGCAGGGTTCCATATATTCATCCCGGTTCCACCAAAAACTTCTTTTCCGAGAATTACTGCAAATGCAGTAGCAACAGCAATCATCCAAAGTGGTGTTTCAACCGGCATTACCAGTGGTATCAGCATTCCTGAAACCAGGAATCCCTCGTTTATCTCGTGACCGCGAATCTGTGCAAAAACAAACTCAATACCCAGCCCAACAACATACGAAACAATGACTATTGGCAGAACCTTCAAAAAACCAAAGAAAAACATCTGGAAAAATCCAGTTGAAGCAACCTCGCCAATTGCTTTAAAATGTTGCAGTCCGGTATTGTACATGCCAAACAGAAGTGCAGGAATTAATGCTATAACTACCACCGACATGGTACGTTTCAAATCAATATAATCATGAATATGTGTACCTGTTTTTGAAGTAGTTTTTGAAACATATAAAAAGGTAAAGAACCCGTCGTGAACGGAACGGAGCCAATGGTATTTTGCCCCTTTCTGAACAAGCGGTTCTGTTCTTTCAAAAAAATCTTTAATAAATTTCATCTTATTAAAATTGTCTGTTTCTTTATGGTATAAGATGGAACTCGTTTAAAAAGCTCGTTTCATCTCGAGAACTGATTTAAGTTTTCAGTAATTTATTATCCCAATTCTTTTATCATTGTATTGATTCCAGTCCGCAGAATATCCTGAACTCTGATTTTCGATGTACAGGCATATTCACAAAGCGCAAGATCTTCTTCAATTACCTCGTAAATTCCCAACCGTTCCATTTTATCTATATCGTTCACCAGAATCGCTTTTAAAAGGTAAACGGGTAACAAATCCATAGGAACCAGTTTTTCATACTGCCCTGATAAAACAAAAGCCCTGTCGCCACCATGCATATTGGCATTCATAACATATTCCTTTTTCGGAAATAAACTGGAAAGGAAAGTTTTGGTTGCGCTGAATTTATTTGCACCCATATCTGCCCATCCTAAAAATTCATATTCATCGCCTTCCGGAATAACGGTAACATGTGTATCATAAAAACCAAGATACATCTGCGGTTTTACTTTGGTGCCAGTTAGAACATTTCCGCTGATAATTCGCTGTTTGTAATCCACCTTTTTTAGCTTCTTATCGGTAATCAAAGAAGCAGGAGCACCTAAAACGGTTTGATAATATTTTGGATTTTCAACGTCAGAACCGGTTAAGACAATGGTTCTTGTAAAATCAACTTTTCCAGTTTCAAATAAGCGGCCAATAAATAATACGTCCTGAACATTTATTGTCCAGATAACTTCTCCCTTATTTATCGGCTTGGTATTATGAATCTGTATACCAACGTTTCCGGCAGGATGCGGACCATCAAAAGTATTGATTACCACATTTTTCACTGAAGTGAAAATTGATCCGGGATTAACCCCCAGATTCACTTTCCCATTGGTAAGTTTTGATAATGCATTGATCCCGGTCTGGAATGTTGCCAGTTGATCTTTCAAAACATAACTATAATCAGGAGCCAGAGGTGCCGTATCGAAAGTTGAAATATATATAGAAATAGGTTTTTCGTCTGGTGAGGCAATAATCCCGTAAGGACGTTTCTTAATAAACGGCCATAATCCACTTGCTAACAGCTTTCCTTTTATTTCATCTCCCGAAAGTGAATTCGGATCTGCTTTTTTGAAATCGACTGAACCAGCCTTTTCATCGGTTTCGATAACCACTTCCAAAATCTTTCGACGTTCACCTCTGTTTACCGACGCCACTTTACCTCCCAAAGGTGCAGTGAAAAAAATATCAGGATGATACTTGTCGTAAAACAAAGGATCGCCGGCTTTAACCAGCGAATCAACTTTAACTTTAAGTTTTGGAGTAAGTCCAGGGAAATCGGTAGGTTTAAGTGCAATTGTTGCCGGAACCGGAAGCTTTTCAAGTTCATTTTTTGCACCTCCTTTAAGCTTAATATTCAGCCCTTTCCTTAACTTAATCGTTTCTGACATATTAACTCAAAATTGTGTTATTTTTACTGTGTGGCAAAAGTAATAATTAATTGCCTTATAGCAATCTTTACAGAACAAACTTAAACATTTCGAAATATGAAGATAATTTCATTTAATATAGAATAAGTTTTTATTCTGTGTTTTAAAAACCGGGGGTCAAATATGCTATAAAAATTATAATTTTTAGATTAAATTCTCATTTTTGACGTTTATATAGAATTGATTCAGATAAAAGAGTTGGAATGTTAAAAATAAATGGAATGAAAAGATCATTAATAATGGTCATTGTTTTTTTGTTCAACTGTTATTTTGGTTTAGCTCAAAATGACAAATATTATTATCAAAATGCCGTTTATAACGAGAATATTAAAACAGTTATGATGTATCGTGACGGGTTTGAATTATCGAACCCTGTTTTACAGTTGGGTGAAGATGCACAGCTTATTTTTAAATTCGATGATTTTTCAGCCGATGTAAAAAACTACTATTATACTATTATTCATTGCGATGCAAACTGGAACGAAAGTTATCTTACACAAGCTGATTATATTGACGGATTTCCGGAAAATCCGCTTAACGACTATAAGCTCTCTTTTAATACCACTTTTAATTATGCAAATTATAAGCTTTTATTACCTAATGATAATATGCGATTTAATGTTTCAGGAAACTATGTTTTGGTGGTTTATGAAGATAATGATAAGGAAAAGGTGGCTATAACACAAAGGTTTTACGTTTATGAAAATATGACTGAAATAAGAGGAACCGTACGGAGGGCAACTTTTGATGCTTTCCAGGGCTCAAATCAGGAAGTTGATTTTGTGGTTAATAATAATCAATTAGCAATTCAGGATCCGGCTAACGAAGTAAAAGCGGTAATAATGCAAAATGGCCGTTGGGATAATGCAGTCAAAAATTTAAAACCACAATACATTAGAGACAGACAATTGATTTTTGATTATGATAAAGAAAATGTTTTTCCGGCGGGAAATGAATTTCGTTATTTCGATAATCGTTCTAACCGTTACAATGGTGAGAATGTAATATCAACCGAATTTCATGATCCGTATTATCATAAAACCCTTAAAATTGATGAAATAAGATCTAACAAAAAGTTTTTTCAGTACAAAGATATGAACGGTCGGTTTGTTATAGAGAGTCAGGATCCGCAGGTGAATAATTATGACACCGAATGTGATTATACTTTTATTCATTTTACCTTGCCTCTAGAGGCTCCTTTACTTGGTGGAACTGTAAATGTTTTTGGTGCTTTAACAGGATGGAATGCCAATAAGGGCAACGAAATGACCTGGAACTTCGATAATAGTTCTTATGAATTGACACTGTTACTTAAACAAGGATATTATAACTATCAATATGCATATGTTCCAAAAGGTTCAATGGTTGCTGACCTTACAAACCTGGAAGGTAGTTTTTGGGAAACAGAAAACGATTACCAGATTTTTATTTATTACCGCGACCTGGCTGGCCGTTACGACAGGTTGGTTGGATACACCGTTTTAAATTCAATTTTGAACAGGAATTGATTATCAGAATAATTTAGTTAATAAATTTTAGTGGTTTTATTTTACTATCGAAAGAAATCCTTTCCCGTTTGAAAAAGGTAACGTAAACCAGAATTTTGTTCCAATATTTATTTTCGATTCAAATTCAAGCTCGCCACCCAAAAGTGCTACATAATGCTGAACAATGGGTAATCCAAGACCGGATCCTGAAGTATTTTCATTAATACGATTGGGAATTCTGTAGAAGCGGTTGAAAATATTTATGAATTCTTCCTCTGGAATACCAATTCCTGAATCAGAAACAGAGAACCGTACCCACTCGTTTCTTATCATTTCGTACTCAATAATAATTTCACCTTTTTCAGTATATTTCACCGCATTGTCAACCAGTAACGAAATAATTTCCCTTAGGATGATTTGGTCAGTCTCAAATCCAAATTCTTTATTCGGGACACCAATTATTAAATTAAGCCGTATATTTCTTGAATCAGGAATGAGTATCAAATATTTGTTATACACATCCCGTAATATGGAATTGATACTACAAAATTTATGTTCGATTACAACTGTTTGAGTTTCAATTTTTGACAGATGTATTGTATTGTCTATCATATTCATAAGCTGTTTTCCGTTCTGTGCAACAGCATCGGTAAATTCAAGTTTTTCTTGAGGTGAGAGTTCTGTTTCAGCTAATATTCGTGTGAAATTGGTGATCACATTCATTGGTGTTTTTATTTCATGCGATAAATTGGCCAGGAATGCAGACTTCAACATGTCAGATTCTTCTGCTTTTACCAAAGCTTTCTCAAGTTTAAACTCAGCCGTTTTACGTTTGGTTATATCACGGGCAATCGAAATTACTGAGTGGCCAGTAAGCTTAGCCAGTCGCATTTCAAAAAGAAAAGTTCCATTTGGAGTATTCATTTGGTACTCGATCGTTTCAATAGAATTATGTTTTATAGAATTCTGAATGCAGCTGTAAATTTTTTCCGCCATATTTTCCGGAAAGCCAACATCATAAATGGAACTTCCAATAATATTAGCATCTTCGATTTTGAAAAGGTCACTTTCCTTAATCACAAAGTCTTCATATGTGCCATCTTTGTCGATTACAAAGAAGATATCAGGTATGGCTTCCAGCAAAACCTTGTAACGACGCTTGTTTTCCTCTAACTCTGCCAGTTTCTGTTTCGACTTGGTAACATCTTCAAAAAGAATAAAAAAACGATTATAATCGGGTTGTAACACATGAATGTTGAACCACATATCCATATTCACTGCATGAAATTCCCTGGGTTTCTTTGTTTTAGTGAGAATTATTTTGTTCAGGTCGAATTTATGTTTGAAGATCAGGTCAAAAATATAATCAGCTTTTTGATCCTGTACTTCGTAAAGGTTGATTTTAAAAACGGATTCAAATGTATTGTTCACCCTGTCAACATAAAGTTGAATCAGGTTTCCGGCTTCATCTCTTTCAACACGCAATTGGGCAATACAAAATGTTGATTCCTGCATTACCTTACTAATACTTTGATTTGTGGTAGTAATTTGCCCTTCCTGACTTTTAATGATTTTAAGATAATTTTTACGCAGTAGATACAACGAAAGGGAAATTAACGAAAAAGCAACCAACGGATTTAAAATAATTGGTTTAAAATGGTCAATAAAATCCCAGAGGTGACCAGCCTTTAACAATTGAAATCCAATTGTGATAACGGAAATCAAAAAATAGAACCATATTTTCCCGCTGGTTTCTGAATAAAAAATCAAAATCAGCATTCCGGCAAGTAACCAGGCAACTGTGATCGAAACGGTTTCGATATAGGGAAGATGCTGGTTAAAATCGGAAATATAATAAGCATATAAAACCAGTGGAATAACAAAAATCAGATTGATTGAACATTTTGCTTTACCGTTAATAGTACAAACTATTGCTACTACGTTCATTGCAATTAAAACCAAGTTGCAAATGATGCAGAAATTACCAGGATTAAAAATTAAATTGTATAATAAAAACAATAATGAACCCATTCCTGATATTGCCCATATAATAAGCAACTGGAAAAGTATTTTTTTCTCACGGATTGAGTGAGTAATCCAGAGTTTACTGAATAATATTTTTTGCAATGAATTAATCAATTTTGTAAAGGTATCAATTATGATAAAAATTTAATTCATTCCTTTTAAATTGAATAAAAATATTTTTTTGATCAAAAGAATCTCAAAAGCTGACATTTGTTTTGTTTTAAGAGACTATAAAATCAATATATTGATAATGAACGGATTAATATTGTTGAAATTATTGGAGCACTGATTTTTGTTATGATTTTAGAAGAAGTGAATCAGTAATTTTGCAACTAGAAACAAATTTAGAATTAAATCATTATCGTATGCCAAAAGGAATTTTTAATGCACCGGTAGCAAAAAATGAACCTGTTTTGAGTTATGCTCCGGGAAGTAAGGAGAGAAAAGAATTACAGGCAAAATTAAACGAATTGAGATCTTATGAGGTCGATCTTCCAATGGTAATCGGGGGAAAGGAAGTTTATACTGATCGAAAGATAAGGATGTTTCCGCCGCACCAAATTAGTCATACATTAGGGTATTACAATCAGGGGGATGCAAGTCATGTTGAGATGGCAATTGATGCTGCACTTGCAGCCAAATCTGATTGGACAAATCTTTCGTGGCAACACAGGGCTTCTATTTTTCTAAAAGCTGCTGATCTGCTCACAGGACCCTATCGTGCAAAAATAAATGCGGCAACAATGCTTGGTCAGTCGAAAAATGCTTTTCAGGCAGAAATCGATGCAGCTTGCGAACTTGCAGACTTTTTCAGGTTTGGTGTTCAGGTAATGACAGATATTTATAAGTTACAGCCAAAGTCAGCAAAAGGAATTTGGAACTACAATGAATTTCGTCCTTTGGAAGGTTTTGTTTTCGCTCTGACCCCATTTAATTTTACTTCTATTGCTGGTAATTTACCTGCTGCACCTGCTTTAATGGGCAATGTAGTTGTTTGGAAACCATCCAAAACTGCTGTTTATGCTGCCAGTGTTATAATGGATATTTTCCGTGAAGCCGGGTTGCCTGACGGAGTAATTAATTTGGTTTACACATCGGGGCCGGTTACAGCAAATGCTGTGCTAACACATCCTGATTTTGCAGGCATTCATTTTACAGGGTCAACTGGAGTTTTCCAGGGGATTTGGAAAACCATTGGCGATAATATTTACAAGTACAAATCTTACCCAAGAATTGTGGGTGAAACAGGAGGTAAGGACTTTATTTTTGCAGATAATACAGTCGATATACAAGCGCTTGTTATTGCTATGTTACGTGGAGCATTTGAATACCAGGGACAGAAATGTTCTGCTGCATCAAGAGTTTATATTCCAAAAAGTATATGGCCAAAAGTGAAAGAATTATTTGGTAAAGAGCTTGCTACAGTTAAAATGGGGCCACCTGAAGACTTTACCAATTTTATTAATGCTGTGATTGACGAAGCATCTTTTGACAAGTTAAAAGGATTTATTGACAGGGCGAAAGTAGATAAAAATGCAGATGTAATTTTTGGAGGTAATTGCGATAAATCGAAAGGTTACTTTATTGAGCCAACGGTGATTCTTGCCAAAGATCCAAAATATGTTACCATGGAAGAAGAGCTTTTTGGCCCGGTATTAACCATTTATGTTTATGATGACAAAAAAATGGATGAAACGCTGGATATTCTTGACAGTACTTCAATTTATGCACTAACAGGTTCTGTAATGTCGCAAAACAGGTACAATATTGAGAAAATTACCAAAAGGTTGGAAAACAGTGCAGGTAATTTCTACATTAATGATAAACCAACAGGTGCAGTTGTTGGCCAGCAACCGTTTGGAGGGGCACGTGGTTCAGGAACTGATGATAAAGCAGGATCAATTTTTAATTTATTGCGCTGGACTTCAATTCGGACCATTAAGGAAACTTTTGTTCCACCAAGAAATTACAGCTATCCGAATTTTTTACCTGACAACGAATAGTATAAACCAGGATTTGTTTATAAAATGGGGTTGAATTTTTTCATCTCCATTTTTTTTGATGCGTTTTAGTATTAATTTTGACACATGAAGTTCAAGCTGGATTTTAAAAGAATAAAAGAAAGTGCCATAAAAATATGGCGTAACAAATACTTGGTTGCGACTATAATTTTTTTAGCATGGGTCCTGTTTTTTGATGAAAACAGTATTGTGTCTCATAACAGAAATAAGAGAATATTAAAAGAGCTTACCGAGCAAAAGGAAACATACAGAGAGCAAATTAAATCGGATGAGCAAAAACTTGAAGATTTAAATTCCGGGCCCGAAAAACTTGAAAAATTTGCACGGGAACAATATTATATGTCAAAGCCTGACGAGGATGTCTTTATAGTAGAAGACAAATAGTACTTTTAAGCCATCTATATTAATAAACCATCTGGTAAACTTAAACTTGACTTTATCCTAAAGGGATGTTGTATTTTTTTTCGACACGTTTCTGCGGATAATATAAACAATATTGTTTAATTGGCCGTTTACATTACAGATTAGCTATTTGAAAGCAATTTAAAATTTCTTATATTGCCTGTAAATGAAGGAAAACCTCGACATATTTAAAATCAAAACAAATAATATTCCGCCTCAAAAAGGAAGGATTTTAATTGCTGAACCTTTTTTACATGGTGAATATTTTAGTCGGTCTGTGGTTTTATTGGTTGCATATAGCGAAAAAGGTGCGGTAGGTTTTATCTTAAATAAAAAAATCGATTTTTCATTGCAGGAGGTTTTTGTTGATTTTCCTGATTTTGATGCCCAGGTATTTTTAGGTGGACCTGTTTCTGCCGATTCTATCTTTTTTATCCATCGGTTGGGAGAACAGCTTCCGGGCAGTATTCATGTTTTAGGAGATCTATATTGGGGAGGCGATTTTGTAGCTCTGAAAGACCAGATTCTAAAAGGTGAGATAAATCCGGAAGACATTCATTTTTTCCTGGGTTATTCAGGTTGGGATGCTGGTCAACTTGAAGGTGAAATCAAAGAAGATTCATGGTTAGTTACTGATGTAGATGAAAACATCGTAATTCAGGATACCGATACGGTTACGTGGGCCGATTTTGTAAAGAAGGCAGGAAACCGTTACCATATTTGGGAAAATTTCCCCGAAAATCCAACCTTTAATTAATTCACTTTGCTTTTTAGAATTTTGTTTAGTTCTTCATGAATCTGCCCTGAAACAGAATGAACAAAGCGTTTAGTGTCAATTCCAAGGACCCAATAAATACCGGTAGATTCAGCAGCAATAAATATTTCATCCATTTTATAGATCATTTCTGGTGATATTTCATCTGATTCTATTAACTGCAATTTAAAATTACCGGCAGCCTCTAAAACCAGTCTTCGCAAAGAATCAGAAATGCAACCGGAATCCGGAGATGGCGTTATTAATGTCTGTTTTTTGATTAAAAAAACATTTGCCTGACCGGCATCGCAAACCATTCCTTTTTCATTCAAAAAGATAAAGTTTTGGATAATAGAATTTTTGTTTTTTTCTTCAGCTAAACGATAAAAAAAGTATTTATAATTATCTGCAATTGGTATAGGAGTTCCGGAATATTTATGATTTTCTGCTAATCCAATTAAAACGCCTCTTTCGTGATATTTGAATTCCATTTCTTCAAAAGGAGTTGCAAACAAAATAAAATCAGTTTTTGAATCTGAATTCAGTAATTGAAAATGGATCAGCCCTGTGCGGTAAAACCGATTCTTATTTAACATTCGTTTTATTCTTCTGAATAACTCACGTTGTTTAAGAAACAATGATGGAATATCTACGCCTAAATTTTGCATGTGGCTTGCCAGCTGTTCCATTTTTTCACTAAAAAGGGGGACTCCTCCAAATCCAAACCACATTTTTTCGCTTATTATCAAAGGATTATTACAAAAAAAGGGAGTAAGATTTGCCTCTTCTTTTTTTATGATTTCACCGTTGACAATTACATATTCCATGATTGTGAAAAGGTAATTTTGATCTTAAAGAAACGAAAATAACTGATCGATAAAATGATCGAACAAGGATGGTCTTAGTAAGATTGGGAAAATAAAACCAAATAGAGCCCCTAAGAAGTGGGCGTCGTGTGCTACGTTGTCTGTCTTCTTTTTACTCATTTGGTAAGAATAAAAAAGGTATGCCAATCCGAATAATATTCCGGGAATGGGTAAAATCATAAACAAATAAACAGGTTCCAACGGACTAAAAAAGATGCATGCAAATACCATCGCCGACACTGCGCCCGAAGCTCCAACTGCATTATAATAATAGTTGTTTTTTTGTGAAATCAAACTCCAAATGTTTGAAGCCAGAATTCCGCCAAAATAAAGAAGCAAAAGATAGGCTGTTGAGTGGTTTCCAAAATAGTACCCAAAATATTGTTCTATTACACTTCCGAAAAAATAAAGCACCAGCATGTTTACAATTAAATGCGACCAGTTGGCATGAACAAAGGCATGGGAAATCATGCGGTAATACTCCTTTTGATGAATAACCTTAGCAGCATTAAACTGTAATTTGTCCAATAAATTAGAATCTCTAAAACCCATGTAAGATATGAGTACAGTAGTTCCAATAATTATATATGTTATCATTTAGTGCAGTATTTTATAAATCATTTCTTTTTGAAGATCAGCAGTATCAACCAGTGTTGAAACTTCAAATCCTTTGCTTTTCATATCATATTCGCGTAAAATTCCAATAATCTCGTAAAGTTTTGTCGGAGAATATTTTTTGGCCGCGGCAACCATATCTTTTACAAAGTATGGATTTATTCCAAGCTGCGCACTAACGTTTCGTTCCGATTTATCTTTCAGAAAATGATATTTAAATAATTTTACAAAGTAAAAATATAATGACCCAATGGTTTTCTGAATCGGGTTTAATGTTGGGTTTGCCGCAAAATACTGAATAATCTGGTTGGCTTTAAGCGCATTTTTTTCACCTAAAGCATTCTGAAGTTCCAGCACATTAAAATCTTTACTTACGCCGATATTCTTTTCAATATCAATTGGGGTAATCCGGTTCGAATCTTTTACGGCAACAATTAATTTATTGAGTTCATTGGCCATTTTACTCAAATCGGTGCCTAAAAAGGAAATTAAAATTTGTGCTGCCTGTGGGGTAATGGTGTAATTTTTCTGCGCCAAAAAATCATCAATCCATTTTGGTAGTTTGTATTCCCTTACCCTGTTGGAGGTGAAAACAACGCCATTCTTTTTAATGGCTTTTGCAAGTTTTGTTCTGGAGTCGAGGTTTTTGTATTTGTAATTCAGCACTAAAACAGTTGATGCCAGTGGCTTTTCAGCATAAGAAGTTAGCAAGTCGATTTTTTGCAGCGACTGTGCTTCTTTTACCAGAATAACCTGTCGGCTTGCCATCATCGGGAAACGCAGGCAACTTTCAACAATGTTAATTGGCGAAGAGTCTTTTCCGTAAAAAACAGATTGATTGAAACCCTTTTCAGCATCGGTGAGCAAATTCTTTTCAATATAATTTGAAATTTCGTCGATGTAATACGGTTCTTCTCCCTGTAAAAGATAAATAGGGTGAACAATATTTTTTTTCAGGTTTTGAATAATCGCTTCAAATTCCATTAAAATCTCAGGTGTTTTACGGAAAGCCCGTTGTTTTTAATTTCCAGCAATGCTTTTATCCCGGTGTCAATATGCCTTTCTACGAATTCTGTGGTTACCTTATTGTCACTTTCAGCCGTTTTAACCCCGCTTGAAATCATGGGTTGATCGGAAACGAGCAGGAGAGCGCCGGTTGGAATATGGTTGGCAAATCCAACGGTAAATAAAGTTGCAGTTTCCATATCAATTGCCAATGCCCTCGTTTTGGTCAGGTATTTTTTAAACCGGTTATCGAATTCCCAAACCCGGCGGTTGGTAGTAAAAACCACTCCCGTCCAGTAGTCCTGTTCCTCATTTCTGAGGATGTGCGACACGGCTCGTTGCAGGTTAAATGCCGGAAGCGCAGGGATTTCAGGTGGCAAATAATCAACCGATGTACCTTCGTGCCGGATTGCAGCAATGGGGAGGATAAGATCGCCCAGTTTATTTTTCTTTTTTAACCCGCCACATTTTCCAATGAAAAGCACAGCTTTTGGATTTATTGCACTCAGCAGATCCATAATTGTTGCTGCATTTGCGCTGCCCATACCAAAATTGATAATAGTAATACTATTGGCAGTTGCGTTTGGCATGTTTTTGTCGCCACCTTCAATGGGCACTTCAAACCTACTGGCGAACAATTCAACATAATGCTGAAAGTTAGTCAGTAATATATATTCTCCGAAATTTTCAAGTTTTTTTCCAGTGTACCGTGGCAGCCAGTTATCAACGATTTCTTTTTTTGTTTTCATTAATCTGAATAATATTTAGTAAGAACGAATCGGTATAAAATTAGTGTATTTGCAACTGGAAACTTTTATAGTTGTCGTTCATTTCGCGTTAAATTTTACCTTTGAACAAAAGTAATTTTGTTTTGGTTCTACGCTGATGCAAATGTACATTTTTACACTTCTTCAGCCAAAACAAGAAACAATGTTAGCAGCATAAAAAATGCAGAAACTGAATTTACCGGAATACACATTTAGAATAAAACAGGAGAATGAAAGACAACTGATTTTCGATTCGGTTCGCAAAAAGTTTGTTACGTTGACACCGGAAGAGTGGGTGCGCCAGAATTTTATTGAATACCTGAAAAATGAAAAAAAGTATCCTGCATCTTTAATGGCCGTTGAAAAACAGGTTATTGTAAACGGAAAGCAGCGACGTTTTGATCTGCTAATTTATAACCGGAACGGGTCACCTAATGTAATTGTTGAGTTTAAATCGCCGGATGTAAAAATTACGCAGGAAACCTTTGATCAGGTGGTTCGATACAATATGACTCTTCGTGTTGAAAAGGTTATTGTGTCAAACGGATTACAGCATTTTGCCTGTGAAATTGATTACGTGAAAAATGATTATAAATATTTGAGTGAGATTCCTGGTTTCGATGAAAGGAAAAATAATTAGAATAAGTACTTATTCTGTTAAGATTTTCTGAAATAGAATTTCATCTTTCCATCCGTTATGTACTTTAATCCAATCTTTTTTTAACCCGACTTTTTTAAATCCTGATTTTTCAAACAGATGAATACTACTAATATTGTCAGTAGAAATATTTGCATAGAGTTGTTTTAATCCCAGCACATCGAGCGCATATTTTGAAAGCGCTTCCACTGCATCGGTAGCATAACCTTTATTTCGGTCGTTTTCTTTATGAATTAAAATGCCGACACCGGCTCTTAAATGATAGGGTTCAAAATCGAACAAATCAACTGCGCCAACTGCTTCCTGTTTTTCATTTTGAATAATTAATCGCAGTTGTTTGGTTTCATAAATATCTTTTGCTGACGCTTTAATATATTGTATAAGAATGTATTTTGAGTAAGGTGTTTTTGTATTGCTGACTGCCCAAATTTCCATATCGTTTTCCCAGCGGTAAAGCAAGTCAACATCATCGGGTTCAAGCGGACGAAGTGTAATTTTACCAAATGCAAGTAATTCGTTCATAATTCTACCGTTTATCAAGATTTCTCCATCCTTTGGTTAAAATTTCAGTATCATTTAATAAGCTGTAATCTTTGGCATACAACATATTGAGTTGGTTGATTTTCTCTTTGTCTAATTTAATTTCGGAAAAAAGGTTAGCTGGATTCAAAACTCCCGTTTTCAAAATTGGCAGGTGTTCAAAAGTCGATTTTTCTGTTAGGTAGCCAACCAACGATTTTTTGCCAGTTAAAATATTAAAGCTATTACTGATAAATGAAGCTTTATTTTTAAAGAACCAAATATTTAAAGGTAATGTAATCAGCAGGAGCAGCGAGATTCCAAAATCGAAAATCCTTTTCTTTCTTTTGTTGGAAATTTTTGAGATGGAATTAACATTTACCACATACAAATCGCCAGCCGTATGAATGGAGTTACTTCCAATAATACTTATACTTTCTGGCGGCGCAATTTTATAATCTATATCTAATTGCGTAAGTTCCAACATCGCTTTAATGATTTCGGCAGAACTAATATTTTTGGCACAGAAGATAATTTCATCAATTCGGTTAATTCGAATAATTTCTGAAAGCTGATTGATTTGTCCAATATAATTTTTATCGCTGTCGTTGATGTTAATTCCAATAAACCCGGCTATTTCTGTTTTTGCCGGAGTGTTTTCCAATAACTGTTTTACACGTGAAGCCTCGTTTGAATGGCCTACAATGGCAACACGTTTTATCTTTTTTAAATCGAGACGGAAACGTTTTATTTTCATCTGGTGCAGTACCAAACGGAATAGAACAAGAGTAAAAACAGCCCAGATTGAACCTAATATAATTAACGCTCTTGAAAAACGGTACCTTTCGTCAACCAGCGAGTAAACCAACAAAATTGATACGGATCCCCAGACTAAGCCGCGTGCAATTTTATAAATGCTCACCGGAGTTTTGTAACCACCTGAGAATAGTATTCCTGCCAGCCAAAATACAAGATAAACCGGCACTGCAATTTGTAGGAATTCTGCCGGATAATAGTCGGGTTCATAACGAAGGTTTTCCCAATATGGAGTTATAAAAAGAAACCCGGCGAAAATGAGCATCGCATCAATAACGGGCAACCATATTTTATCAATGACTCGTTTCAGAATTGAAATAAAAGCCCGGAAATAAATAGCCGATTGAATCAAAAAGGCAAAAATATTTGCTTTACCACCGGAGAAATGTTTTCGCGAAAAAATGATCATCGCGTTGTAAAACACTTTGACATAGTTCAGCGATCCTTTTTTTGTGCTTTCTCCTTTGTAATGAATAATTGTAGTTTCCGGGAAATAGTAGTTTTTGTACCCAGCCTGAGTTATCCGGTAGGAGAGGTCGATGTCTTCTCCATACATAAAAAAAGTTTCATCGAGCAGACCAGTTTTTTCGAGCGTACTTTTTCTTAAAAGCATGAATGCACCTGCCAGAACATCAACTTCATGAATTTCATTTTGATCGAGGTAGGAGAGGTGGTATTGCCCAAATTTCTTTGATTTTGGAAACAATCGCGATAACCCAAACATTTTACAAAAAGCCACCCACGGGGTTGGCAACCCGCGTTTTGATTCCGGCAGAAAATTACCTTTCCCGTCAATCATTTTTACGCCGAGTCCGCCAGCTTCGGAATGTTGGTCCATAAAACCAATGATTTTTGAAAAAGTGTCTTCCTCAACAACTGTATCCGGATTCAGCAATAAAATATATTCTCCTTTTGCCTGCTGAATGGCTTGGTTATTGGCTTTTGCAAAGCCAACGTTTTGTTTGTTTTCGATTATTTTCAGATTACTGAACTTATCGCGAATAAATTGTGCTGAACCATCAACTGAATTATTATCAACCACGAAAATCTCTGTTTCAATGTCTTTGGCGGCTTTGTAAACCGAGTGAAGACACTGCTCCAGAAAGTGTTTTACGTTGTAGTTGACAATAATTACGGAAAGCTTCATTCAGTGTTTTTTAGTTTAGCTTAACGAAAAAAATTCATCATTTTAAACCTGAATTTATGTAAAACTGATGAATCACGCGTTCAAATGTAAATATTCCTTTTGGATAACGAAAAAGTGAATGAAATCTGATTTATTTTCAAAATTATTTCCCTATGGAACTTTCATAAGGGACGCGGTTTAAAAGTGATCTTCCGAGGGTAATTTCATCAGTATATTCTAATTCATCGCCAATGGAAACGCCACGCGCCAGTGTAGAAAGTTTAACCGGCTTGTCTTTTAGTTTTCGGTAAATATAAAAGTTGGTGGTGTCGCCTTCCATTGTTGTCGAAAGCGCCAGAATTATTTCAATTATTTCTTCATTGCCTGCCCGTTCAACCAGTGAGTCGATGGTTAATTCAGAAGGTCCGATTCCATCCATTGGAGAAATTATTCCACCCAATACATGATATAATCCGTTGAACTGCTGTGTGTTTTCAATAGAAAGTACATCGCGGATATTTTCAACCACGCAAATCACGCTTTTGTTACGCGAAGGATTTGAACATATTTGGCACACCTCAGTATCCGAAATATTATGACAGACTTTGCAATGTTTGATATCGTTCCGTAACTGAATCAGACTATTGCCAAAATTAGTAACGCTGTCAGCATCCTGGCGCAAAAGATGTAAAACAAGCCGCAATGCACTTTTTCGCCCAATTCCCGGAAGCTTTGAAAATTCATTAACAGCGTTTTCAAGTAGTTTTGAAGGAAATTTATCCATACAATTTAATCCTGTTTCAGTTTCAAAAGTAGCCCAAAATTACAAATTCAAGGAAGTTTTTTATAATTCTTTCTGAACACAATTATTGAAAAAACAGAAGGTAAAAGTAATTTCCCTATTTTATTCATCCGAAACCGATTGAGCATCAATAACAGCAATAGCAACCATATTAATAATTTCACGCACGGTGCTGTCGCGTTGTAATATATGCACCGGTTTTTTCATTCCCATTAATATTGGCCCAATTGCTTCTGCAGCGCCAATGCTTTGCAAAACTTTATACGTAATATTTCCTGAACTTAAATTCGGAAAAATCAGTGTGTTGGCATCTTTGTCGCCCAACTTGTTAAACGGGAATCGCTTGTGTCGAAGTTTTCCGTTTATTGCATAATTGGCTTGCATCTCACCATCAACCAAAAGATCAGGATGGTTTTTGTGCAGAATTTCAACAGCTTCTTTTACCCGTACAGGGCTTCCCTGTCCTTTATATGCGCCAAAATTGGAATAGGAAAGCATAGCAATTCTTGGTTCAATATTAAAGCGACGAACTTCAGCTGCAGTTAAAAGTGTTGTATCAGCCAACGTTTGAGCCGAAGGATTCATATTAACAGTTGTGTCAGCCAAAAATAAAGCACCTTTTTTAGACAACATGATATACATGCCGGCAATATGATTGTATTTTTCATTTACTCCAATCACTTGTAAAGTGGGGCGAATTGTGTCGGCATATTTTCTGGAGAAACCTGAAATAAATGCGTCAGTTTCTCCCGTTTCAAGCATCATGGCTCCGTAATAGTCGTGGTTCATCATTTTTTCAACCGCTTCTCCCTGTGTCATTCCCTTGCGTTTTCTTTTTTCGTAAAGCAGATTAGCAAAATGATTTCTTTTTTCTTCCGAAACATTTTTAGCCAGATCGATAATTGTTACATTTTTTAAATCGAGTTTATTTTCTTTTATCAGCGCCTTAATTTTTTCCTCATTTCCGAGAAGAATTGGAATAGCAATCTTTTCATTTAATACAAATTGGGCAGCTTTTAAAATTTTAAAGTCATTTCCCTCTGCAAAAACAACGCGTTTCGGATTTTGACGCGCTTTATTACGGATGGCCATTATTAATTGGTTGTCGAATCCAAGTCGTTCTGAAAGTTCCTGTTTGTATTTTGACCAGTTTTTAATGTTCTTTCGCGCAACCCCGGTTTTTATAGCAGCTTTGGCAACTTCAACTGTAACAGTCGTTATTAGCCGGTGATCCAGAGGTTTGGGAATAATATAATCTCGACCAAAAACAATGTTTTGCTGATTGTAGGCTTTGGCAACCATTTCGGGTACATATTCTTTAGCCAGTTTTGCCAACGATTTTGCCGCAGCAATTTTCATCTCTTCATTTATGGTTGTTGCCCTTACATCAAGTGCTCCTCTGAAAATAAAGGGAAATCCTAGCACGTTATTAATTTGGTTGGGGTAGTCGCTGCGGCCGGTTGCCATAATAATATCTTTACGAACCGAAGTAGCATCTTCATAAGAAATTTCAGGAGTAGGATTGGCCATGGCAAAAACAATCGGGTCCTTTGCCATCGACAGGATCATTTTTTTTGTTACCACATTGCCAACCGAAAGCCCAAGGAATACATCAGCATCAATAAAAGCTTCCTCCAAAGTTGAGATATTTCGTGATGATACAAATTGTTTTTTCATGGAGTTAAGATCAGTTCGCTGCATATTTAGCACACCGCGACTGTCGAGCATCACTACATTCTTAGGATTAACGCCCAGACTGATATAAAGTTTTGTACACGACACAGCAGCAGCTCCGGCACCGTTAACAACCACCTTAACATCCTCAATTTTTTTATCGATGATTTCAAGTGCGTTTAATAGTCCGGCAGAAGAAATTATGGCCGTCCCGTGTTGGTCATCGTGAAATACTGGGATATCAAGTTCCTTTTTCAGCGTTTCTTCAATTTCAAAACATTCGGGCGCTTTTATATCTTCCAGGTTAATTCCTCCAAAAGTTGGTGCAATGGCTTTTACAACCTCAATAAATTTCTTTGGATCTTTTTCATTTACTTCAATGTCAAAAACATCAACATCGGCAAAAATCTTGAACAGCAATCCTTTGCCTTCCATCACCGGTTTTCCGGCTTCAGGGCCAATATCACCTAATCCAAGCACGGCGGTTCCGTTTGAGATTACAGCAACAAGGTTTCCTTTCGCAGTGTATTTGTATGCATTATGTACATCTTTTTTTATTTCGAGACATGGTATCGCTACCCCGGGAGTATAGGCAAGCGACAAATCGTACTGTGTATTATGCGGTTTTGTTGGAATAACTTCAATTTTGCCCGGACGGCCCTTTTCATGATAATTTAAAGCATCGGTTTTACTGATTTTTGCCATTACTGCAATATTATATGATTTCGTATAAAGATAAGTGAATCGAAACGATTTGAACAGGATTTTGGTCATTAAACCGGGAATACTCGAATTAATAAAATTTCAAAGAATTAGAATAAAAATGAAGGATTGCTAAAATTAAAATGAAATGTTTAGTTTTAGTGCTGGGTTTCTTTAATTTCAGTTTTTACTGACAAAATGAATATGAAGCTAAGAAAGGCAGCTTTATACATATTACTAATTATCGTTTTTGGGTGTTCCAAAGATAAAATTGATTCACCGATTAACGGGAAATGGGAAGCAATTAGCTTTACTACTTCAATTCCTGTAGATGTTAATCTTGATGGCACTAAAAATACTGATCTTAAAAAAGAAATGAGCTGCGTTTCGATGAAGGCGAATTTCTCTTCGAGGGGAAATTTTACTTTTGAATCTACCAGTGTTACTTACGATATTTCAGTTGTTAATGGCGAAGTTATTTTAAAGCCAAGTGGTTGTGGGGTTCAGAACGAAAACGGTACCTGGAAAACAGATGAGTCATTAACACAATTATTTCTTGAATTTATTGTTGAAGGGAATCCTGAAAAGACGCCGTTAACTGTAGCAATTGAATTGTCAGGCGACCGTTTGGTAATGAAAGATTTGTATTATAAAGAAGTGAATTCGGAAACGGTAACTTATTCAATTGAGTTTAAAAAAGCCTGATTTCTGCAAAAAAGTCAATAAAAAGGGAGACCCAAAATCAGAGTCTCCTTTCTTTCTATCGGATAATTTGAAAATTACATTACAATTTTTCCTTTAATCATAGTAAATGAATGTGCAGGAAAAGAGTAGGAAAACTTCTCTGATCTCTTCACTTTAATAGCTGGTTTTTGTTTGGTTTCAACCGTAGTTTTCCCAAAATCATTATCAGCTTTAGTGTTTGGTCCGTTTACTTCATAAACTTCAAAATCGCCATCAAATAAACCAGTTTGAGAAAGGAAATCGGTAGCTATGGCATTGTCTTTATCCCTGTTTACCACACTGATTATTACTTCGCCGCTGTTGTATGTTGCCGAAACATCTAAATAAGGCACATTACTTTGCTGGGTTGTTGTTTCTGACATGCCAATCGCAAATTTTTCTGTATTGTATGTTTTGCAGTCAACAACTAAATCCAGTGAAGTTCCAAAAACATTATTGGCAAACAATGCAAGTGGGTAATAAATGGTTTGTTTATACATTCCGGTTTCGTTGGTAAAAATTGGTGCGATAACATTAACCAACTGGGCCATGTTCGCCATTTTTACAATATCGGCGTTTCTTACAAACGCATTCAGAAATCCGGCGATTACAAGCGCATCTTCGAGGTTGTAGTGTTCTTCCAGTGCGTGATTGCCTACCAATGCTTTATCAGTACGCGCTCTGTACCATGTGTTATATTCATCCCATGCGATATAAATTGGATCGGAATTTTCCCTTTGGGCTTCTGACATTTCCCGAAGAATCATACCTTTTACTATTTGTGTACGTTCATCAAGAATCAAAGGAGTAGAAAGATAATTGTAATAGTTGTCATTGGGATTGCCAACATACATATGCAGCGATATATAATCGATAACATCACGTAATTCATGCAAGATGGTGGAATTCCATTCATTAGGATCAGCTCCCGCCTGATAATTGGAAGAACCGGTTGCAATTAATTTAATATCAGCCGATGTGAGTTTCATCAGCTTAGCTGCTTCCAAAGCCTTTTTACAATAATCTTCTGCATTTAAATGTCCCATTTGCCAGGGGCCATCCATTTCGTTACCAAGACTCCAGTACTTAACATTATAGGGTTCCGGATGCCCATATTTTTTTCGTAACTCAGCATAATATGGACCTTCTTTAACATTACAATATTCAACCCACTGCTGGGCTTCTTCAATTGTTCCGGTTCCCATGTTTACGGCAAGATAAGGCTCAGTCCCTATTTTTTTTGCAAACTTCATAAATTCATCGGTGCCAAAACGGTTGGTTTCCAATCGTTCCCAGGCCAGTTCCATTCTTGGAGGACGATCATCTTTTGGCCCAATTCCATCTTTCCAGTGGTAGTTGGATACAAAATTTCCACCCGGATAACGAAGTATTGAAACATTTAGTCCTTTAACTGCTTCAATTACATCTTTTCTAAATCCGTCTTGATCTGACAATGAGGAACCTTCATCATAAATTCCCCCGTATATACATCTTCCCAGATGTTCAGCAAAGTTCCCGTATATGTGCGGATTTACTTCTCCAATGGTTCGATCAATGTCGATTTTAATCCGGGCATTTTGAGCATTTAAAAGTCCGGTTCCTGCCAAAACCAGAATTGCCATTAAAAGCGTTTTGAAATTTATTCTTTTCATCTTTTTTATATTTAGTTTATAATATTTGATTCAGATTATAGAAGATAGAAAATGGCACCTCTAAATTCGAATTTAAGCTTAGTCATATTTAATTACGTATTTTATTTAGTTTAACAGTTAGTTCACAAATATAGAAAAAAGTGAACGGGTCTTATAAACAGAATTTTGAAAACATATGAGAAAATTATTTTTTAGAGCCGTGATTGTGTTTGATTTATTGAACGGGAACTTTTGCGTAGGTTCAAAATTGATTAGGAAAAAAACATCAAATTACTAATACGATGTAATATGTAAAATGGGTTGATATAATTATTTACAGAACTTAAATAAAGTCTCTACCTTTTGGTTATTTAAGTAAATTGCTTTTACTCATTCTTTTCGACGATTCCCTGACAATAAGTTTGGTTTTAAGAACTACAAGCTTTGATGTTTGGTTATTATTGAGTTTTTCGAAAAATAATGCAGCCGCTTTTCTCCCAATTTTATTGGTTGGATGAGTTATTGAAGTGAGGGAGGGTTCAACTACGGTGGCATGAAAATCGTCAGTAAAACCAACTAACCCAATATCATCAGGGAATTTTTAATTTTCTCTTTTTTATTTCTTGCATTGCTGCAAATGCAACTGTATCATTAATACAAAATACTGCATCCGGTGGTTGCGCTAAATCTAACAAACGGTTTATTGCATTTTTTGCAGATGTATAATTCAAATTGCTTTTTTCAATTAATTCTTTTGATTCATGTAAGCCACATTCTTTTAATCCATCAATATATCCTGCCAATCTTTCTTTCGAAATATTAAGATGAGGTGGCCCTGAGATAAAAGCAATACGTTTGTAGCCCTGGGATTTTAAATGTTTCACAACATTTAGTGAAGCATCTTTATTATCTATTGATACGCAAGATGCTTGTCTGGTAAGACATATCCGGTCAAAAAAGACAAGAGGAATTTCCTTATCCAACAAGTCTTCAAAATGTGTATATTTTTTTGTTTCCCTGCTTAAACAGACTATTATTCCTTCCACGCGGGCATCCAAAAGATTTTTCAGTAAATCAACCTCTTTTTTATAAGATTCTTCGGAACTGGTGACGATGGTAAAAAAGCCTTTTTCATTGGCAAAACTCTCAATCCCCGAAATAATTGAAGCATAAAAATGAGTTACAAGGTCAGGAACAATAACCCCTATCATGCGAGTTTCCTGTTTAAGAAGACCCATAGCCAGTGGATTTGGGGTATAATTTCGAGTTTTAGCAAGTAGTTTTACTTTTTTACGGACAGCAAGACTAATGTCAGGATGATCTTTTAAAGCCCTTGAAACAGTGGAAATTGAAACATTTAGTTCTTTTGCCAAATCCTTTAAAGAAACATGTTTGCTGCTCATACCCAAAATTTACTTCAAAAATAGTCAATTTATTAGAATGTTTTTCAACATATTTTTTTTAATGCAAAGGTTTCCGCAAACCTTTGCGGAAAATGCAGGATTAAAGTACTAATAATTTTTATTTGAAAAGCCACTTAAATTGGGTAATTTACACAAAAATAGGGGAATTGTAAAATTCTAATTAAAGCTGATTTAATGATTGGATTAATTTAAAAATAATGACTTTATAAAAACCAGGTATGCAAAATTAAAATGGAGGGATTTATACCACAGTATTAGTGAAATCGAAAAATTAAATAGCTAAATGATTACTACTAATGATAATGTTAGATTTGGAAACTTTTTATTTGAATTTGAAGGTCTATTAAGTTCTTGGTCAGAGCTAAATTATTTACCCGATGTTTATGGTGACGATCCCTCCTTATTTTTTTGTTACTGGTAAAATTTTGAGAGTTAATATTTTAATAATTTTATGCTTATTGTCTTAAATATTAAAGAAGATATTCATTCCAAAAGAATAGACGAATCCTTATGATTGTTGACTAAAAGAATATTTATTTTGACTGAAAAATTATTTTGTACAACAATATATTAATAGTTCATTACTACAAAAAGCTTTGAATACTCCTATATGTTTGTAGTTAACGAAACAAAAATTTGTTAATGAGGGTAAAAGAAAATTAAAACTATAAAACTAAATTATCTTAAAAATTAACATAGCTATGAAAAAGGAAAAATGAGGAAAAAATGATTAATCAGTGGAAATGGATTGCCTTTCCATAAAATGTGGCAATTTATATTTTTGAAATTTTTAACTAACTTAATTCGAAACTTATGATGAAAAAGAATCAAAGAAAATGGGTACAAAAAATCCTGTTCTTCGGGATAGGTTTTTCTTGTAAAGAATTTTTCAGAATTGCATGTTTGACATTAATCTGCTTAGGTTTTAGTTTGAGCCAGGTTATTGCGGCAGAAACTCGTTCTTCAAACTACAGTAACGAGGCGGTTGAACAGCAACAAAATTCTGTTTCCGGTGTGGTAACCGATCAATCAAATTTACCGCTGCCCGGTGTAACTGTTTTGGTGGTTGGTACTAATAATGGTATTGTTACCGATGTCAACGGAAAGTACGCACTGAATAATGTGCCGACAGATGCAACATTGCAATTTTCCTTTGTCGGTATGATTATGCAAAAAGTACCTGTAGCAGGTAAAAGCGTAATTAATGTTACCATGGTTCAGGAGACAATTGGCCTTGAAGAAGTGGTTGCCGTTGGTTATGGCACACAGAGAAAGGAAACCATGACCGGATCGATTTCAAAAGTTGGAGGTGAGGAACTTACCAAAAGTCAGTCAATAAACGTTTCAAGTAGTTTGGCGGGTAAACTCCCGGGCTTAATCGTTAACCAGCGTACCGGAACGCCGGGGGCTGAAAATCTTGACATAACAATCCGCGGAACCGGAACTTTTAATAATAATTCTCCACTTATTGTCATTGATGGCGTGCCGCGTGATAATATTCTGGAAAGGCTTAATCCTCAGGATATTGAAAGTGTAACGGTGCTGAAAGATGCCTCGGCAGCTATTTATGGTGCGCGTGCAGCCAACGGGGTAATTCTGGTTACCACAAAACAGGGATCTCAGCGTAGTCCCACATTTAATTTATCATACAGCTATGGTGTTACCAATCCGACTAAATTACCGGATATGATGGATGCAGTATTATTTGCTCAGGTTTTCAATGAAACGCAGTGGGACCTGCAGGGCCGGCCGGACATGAGCAATTTCGCACCGTTCTTTTCGGACGAAGCCATTCAGAAATATGGTAACGGATCTGATCCTGTTTTATACCCGAACACAAACTGGCCGGAGGTATCATTAAAGAAAAATCCGGTACAGCAAAGGGTGAATTTCCAGGCAAGCGGAGGGTCAGAAAAGATCAGGTACCTGCTCTCCTTCGGAGCGTCAGATCAGGGTGGTAATTATGTGAATCAACCTTACAGTTACAGACAATATAATGGACGAGTAAGGGTTGATATAGATTTAACAAAGGATTTAACTGTTGGTGCAAACATCAATGCTATTATTGAAAAC
>CAWKJY010000010.1:0-10281 GCA_963849985.1 uncultured Prolixibacteraceae bacterium
CATTCTAACTGACAATTTATAATATACTACAGTTATAAACATTTGGTCTTTTATACATATTTTCATATATTTGAGTGCTTTTTGATATTTACAAACCATAAAAATACAAGACAATAAATAAAAATCATTTTGTTTCCAACAATAGAAATATCAGTTTGTGTATTGATACAATTTGTTTTTAGAATACCCTTTTGAAGTTATAGTAAGTTAACTTCACCCTTTGATTTTAAGTTAAGAACCCGCTTTTGTAGCGGGTTTTTTTACTTATCTCATAAAAAAATTAATAATTCTTATTGATAAATATATGTATTACATAGCTGAAAATTTTTCTGTTCTATTTTATTTTGCCATGCAAATTATATTACAGCAATAATAAACTATTTGTCATTTATATAAGGGACCATAGGTAATGCATGAACGGTAGTCCTGTCCTTCAGCATCCATTCCGAATGCACTCCAGGCACTTGGTCTAAATATATTGTTATCATCTACATTGTGCATACAAACTGGTATTCTTAACATTGATGCTAAAGTTATTAAGTCTGCACCAATGTGTCCATAACTGAATGCACCATGGTTAGCGCCCCAATTTGCCATAACACTATAAACATCACTGAAGGCACCCTGACCGGTTAAACGCGGAACAAACCATGTGGTTGGCCAGGTTGGATTAGTACGTTCTGTAAGTATTTCGTTTACCTCAGGAGGCAAATCAACGGTTATACCTTCAGCGATCTGTAGTACCGGTCCCAATCCTTTAATGATATTGATCCTACTCATCGTAACAGGCATACCTCCTTTAGTCAGGAAACAGGATGAATAACCGCCTCCTCTAAAGTATTCATAAATAGCTGTTGGCCATTGTGTTGCATCCAAACATTTTTGAGCTTCTGCTTCCGTTATTTTCCAAAATGGTTTCATTGCCGGTTTTCCATCCTGGTTTTGCTCTCCACTTCCGTCCAATGCCGATGAACCAGAGTTGATTAGGTGTATTATACCTTTTGCTGCATCTCCGACAAGAGAGTGATTAGTGATACGTTTTACTGCATCAGGACTCCAATATGTTCGCACATCGGAAAACACTTGCGCTGTATTAGTCAATAAATGCCCAAAAAGCATAGCAACACCATTTAGTGAGTCGTTTTCTGTAGCAACAATATAAGGTTGTCGAATGCCATTCCAGTCGAACGATGAATTTAAAATTGCCTCTGTAAAATCGCCGTTTGGCATGTGGTCAGTCCAATGGCGTTGTCCCTGAAATCCTGAAAGAATGGCATTGTGTCCCATTGCCTCCTCTCCAAAGCCAAGTTCCGCCAGAACAGGATTCCCGACCATCAGGTCGCGGGCAATAAGCGTCATTTTAACTACTGTCTCCCAGGCCTTGTCCATGGTTGCACGGTCTTTCTTTTTTGTATTATAGTCTTTGCCCTCTTTACAATTTGTTTTTGTCCATTCAAGCGCCTTTTTAAATTCGTTCCTATCGTAAATTTCTTCATTAAGACGACGATTAAATTCGCTCATATCGACATATTCATTACGCATACCCAGATAAGTCTGAAAAAAATCTTCATTAATGATAGAACCAGCTATGCCCATTGAAACTGATCCCATTGAAAGATATGATTTTCCCTTCATGGTCGCTACTGCCAGCCCGGCTTTGGCAAAGCGTAGAAGTTTTTCTTTCACGTCAGCAGGAATAGAATTATCATCAGCATCTTGCACGTCACGACCATAAATGCTAAACGCTGGCAAACCTTTTTGGTTATGACCGGCAAGTGCGGCAGCCAAATAAACTGCACCGGGACGTTCTGTCCCGTTAAAACCCCAAATTGCTTTTGGTCTGTGTGTATCCATATCAATAGTTTCACTGCCATAGCACCAACATGGAGTTACAGTAAGAGTAAGACCAACTCCTTCCCGATCAAATTTTTCAGCGCACATAGCAGCCTCAGCCACACCTCCAATACAGGTATCGGCTATTACACACTCAACAGGTGTTCCATTCCCATGCTGAAGATTCGCGGCGTAAAATGAAGCTACGTTTTTTGCCATATTCATGGTTTGATTTTCGAGTGACTCTCTCACACCTCCCCAACGTCCATCAATTGTTGGGCGAATTCCAATTTTTGGTAAATGTCCTTTTAAGCGATTAATCTGCATATCCATGATTATTTCTATTGTTTTTTATACTTCTCTATCAATCTTGACATTATCTTTTCCTGCTTTGTCCATGTCTCTACATCTTCAGGTACAAATACCTGCGATTCAATAGAGTTGCTAACAATTTCTCGTATCTCAGCTAAAGACGAAACATATCCCATTGCTTTTGCCTGCATTAAAATATTTCCCATTGCTGTAGCTTCGGTTGGACCGGTAATTACAGTCATGTTTAAGGCATTTGAAGTGAGCTGGCATAAGTATTTGTTTTTTGTACCACCACCGATTATATATAATTTGGATATAGGATTTGGTGAAAATTCTTTTATTTGAGACATAACCATACGATATTTTATGGTAAGGCTATCGAATATACACCTTATAAAATCCGCATGCGATTCAGGCGATGGCTGCCCGGTCTTAATACAGTATTCTTTTATAGCCCCCGGCATTTCAGGAGGATTTATAAATTCAGGTGCATCAATGTCGATCAATGATTTAAATGGTTTGGTTTCCTCGGCAAGTTTGACAAGCTGGTCGTAGGTATAATCAAAATCTACATCCCAGACTTTCTTGCATTGTTGCAACAACCAAAGACCACACATATTTTTTAAAAAGAGGTAAGTTCCTTCAACTCCTCCTTCGTTTGTGAAATTTTGGGAAGAAGAAGATTCATTAATAATCGGGTGCTCAAGCTCAATCCCCATTAATGACCATGTACCGGAACTTAAATAAGCCCAATTGCGGTCAACGTCAGGTATTGCCACAATTGCTGATCCCGTATCATGTGAAGCAACAGAAACAACAGGTATTTTTTTAAAACCAGATTGCCGACAAATATTTTCATCAACAAATCCAATAATTTCGCCTTGAGAAATTACTTCCTGCATTATATCTTCCTGAACACCAATTGCATTAAACAATTTTTTATTCCACTGTTTTGTATAAGGATTTAAGAGTTGCGAAGTTGAAGCAATGGAATACTCCGTTTTCTTTTGCCCGGTAAAAAAATAGTTCAGCAAATCGGGCATAAAGAGTAAATCAGAAGCCATGGATAAAATTGGTGAGTCCGATTTCTTTAACGCATAAACCTGAAACAGCGTATTGATTTGCATTGTTTGTATTCCCGATTGCATATAAAGTTCATCTAATGACATCACATTTTCAGCAAAATCTTTTACCATTCCGGTTGTATATGGATCTCTGTAAGAAAATGGCATCAATAGTAAACTCCCGTCATTGCCTAAGAGCCCAAAATCAACACCCCATGTATCAATAGCAAGAGACTCGATTTGATTCGTGAAGTTCTGGTTGCATATAAATAAAGCTTTTTTAAGTTCTTCAAACAAAGAAAAAACATTCCAGCAAAGCCTTCCACGTATTTCAATAAATCCATTGGAAAAGCGATGAATTTCCTGTAAATCAAGTCTTTTACCTTCAAGAACTCCGAGTATGGCCCGGCCACTTTCTGCCCCTATGTCGAATGCTAAAAAATAATGTTTTGCCATCTTCGAATTTCAGCCAAATTATTTTTCAATGAATATTTCAAGTCCTTTCATTTCCTCATCTGTCATACCAACTGGTATAAATCCGGAAGAGAGACATTTCAGATATATTGTGGCACCTTTGTTGGCCACATCAATAAAATCAAAAGCTTCAATGGCATCTTTACCAACTGCCAACACACCATGCTTGCTCCAAAGAATAACATTCCGGGTTTTTAATCCTTCTATTGTCCGATTGGCAAGAGCCTGGCTTCCGGGTAATTCATAGGGCGCTATTAGAATCCCTTTTGGAACAAATACCCTGATTTCCGGCAGCATACTCCATAGCGCCCTGTTAAGTGCTGTTTCATCATTCCCCAATTGAGGATGATGACTGATTGCAATAAGTTCAATTGGATGTGTATGCAAAACACAACGCAGCCCGTTTCCCGCTTTTGTATTAGCTAAATGGATACCCACATGCGAAATGAATTCACTGGTCGGCCTTAAATTAGACTTCTTTTGGCCTCCCCAGACTATATAATATCCACTTGCTTCATTATCGATTAAAATAATACAGGATACTTCTGACGGCTTATTTACTAGTTCCCGCAAACGTTCACCAGTTCCTGAAAAAAATAAAACCATCCCTGAAGTTTCCACAGGCAAACTACATTTTATATATTTCTCGGGCAATAAATCCTTATTATCAATATTGATTAATCCGGTTAAATTAACTGAAACATTTCCGGCATTACGCTCACACCAACCGCGCTGCCACAAATATCCTGCAACCTCAGAAACTTTTGATATTTCATCCAGTACATTTTTATTTAGTTTCATATTAATATTTTTAAGCTTAAGATTTATTTATATGAATTATTTATTTTGCACATTTATATTCATCAAAATTAGGTTAATTCAAATATTTTCATGTATTTATAAAAAACACTTCTATGTATAAATTAAACATTGTATCATGAGTAGCGATGTTTTGGACAAGCTTAAGTACGACCCGTCTGATATTAGGCAATCGTTTTTAGACATAAATATCCGGTTACATTGCTGTAGATACTGGATGATAAAAGAATGGGAGTGTGCGAATATGGCATTCCCCTTCTGGAGGCTTTATTACAATACATTTGGTAAGGCAACTGTCGAATACAAAGGAATTACAACAAATTTACAATCTGACCAGATTCTGATTATTCCACCAAACACTTCATTTTCTTCCAAATTAAAAGGTGGTTCGGTGATTAAAGAAAGCATAGTTGGAAAAAGGATTACGAATAAAAACGAAATAATTGAAATAGCAAAAAATAAACTGGCAGATCATTTATTTATTCATTTCAATTTAGGTTTACCATTTGATTTAATTGAACCTGGAATTTATACTTGTCCACTTTGGGAAAATGTAGAATTACTTGAGGAAATTAAAAGTTTTTGTATTCTCGGTGAAAACAGTTTTAATTTTAGGATTTGTACCGTTATAAACTGTTTAATCTTAAGTTTGTTAAAAGAAATCCCATATGAAAAATGGAAAAATCCAATATTTGACGAAAGAGTATCAAATATCGTGAATTTCATAGAGAAACATTTGGGTGAGCGATTAACAAATAAATTACTTTCTGACAAAGTAAATATGGTTGAAAATTCATTTGCGCGTTTATTCAGGGAAAATACAGGAATTTCAATTCAACAATATATCAAAAAGAAAAGAATAGATAAATCTCTTATCTTGCTGCACCATAGCGATACAACAATTGACGAAATTGCAACCAATTGTGGTTTTTCGGACAGATTTCATTTCTCAAAAGTGTTTAAGGACGTTATGAATATATCACCTGGTGTTTATAAGAAGCAATTAATTTTTTAAAATGCGAAAATCTGGAGTGGGAAGATAGTAAATTGCTTTTATTCCTTTAATGGTCTAAAGCTGATAAATTTTTACTGCATTTTTATAAAGTATCTGATCTTGTTCCATTTGAAAAAACTCAGAAATCTGATTTTTCACAATTTCCACCCAGTTTTTATATTGAACAGCTGCAAGACACACCGGCCAGTCAGAACCAAACATCAATCTCTCAGTACCAAAAGATTCCAAAACAACATCAAAATAAGGCTGAAGCTGTTTTACAGTCCATTCTTTGAAATTTGCTTCCGTGACCATTCCACTAATCTTACAGGAAACATTTTCGCGCCTGGCTAATTCGCGAATATTTTTAGCCCAATCTGTTATTTTATTATTCCTAATCGCAGGCTTTGCGATATGATCAAGTACAAATTTTTGGTTAGGATGTTGATCAACGAAACGTATTGTATTGGGAAGCTGATGTTCAAATATCAAAATCTCATAAATCAGATTAAAAGCTTTCAAAAGCTTTACTCCGGCATTGAAGTCTTTACCCAAAATAAATTCAGGATCAGGTTCCCCCTGAACAACATGCCTTACACCTTTGAGCCATTTCGAAGAAGCGTATTTTTCCAATACTTCCTGAATATTATTTGAAGCCAATGGAACCCAACCAATAACACCTTTAATAAATTCATTTTCTGATGCCAGTTGTAATAACCATTCAGTTTCTTCGGTTATTTGGCGTGCCTGCACAGAAATAACGCCATCAACATTCGCATCCGAAATGGTTTTCTTTAAATCCGTCGGAAGAAAATTTTTCCTGATATTTGCCATGTTATCATCAATCCAGTCAAATTCAATTGGATTATAATTCCAGAAATGATGATGTGTATCAATAATCATCTATGTATAAGATTAAAGATATGGGTATTCAGGTTCAATTATTTTCAATGCTTTTAGTTCATTCCAAAATTCAGCAGGTAGTTCTGTTTCAAGCCACTCCCAATTCGTTTTCATTGAGGTTAGCTTACTTGTATTTAAAGCAACTGCATTAATTTCAGGAGCTGAAATGGCAAATTTCAGACACGCACTGGCCGGTTTAACCGAGTATTTGTTGCAAACGTCAAAAAACTTTTCCCGCCACTTAAAAAGTGGCTTGTCTGTCTCCGAGCTTTCATCAACAACACGATAATCAAAATAAACGCCACCTACTAAAAATCCTGCATTAAAAATAGCAGAATTGATAATTCCAACGCCATCATTTGAAAGTACTTTTAAAAATTCAATAATTGCCTGTGGATGATAATACAAGGTAAATTTGTTGGCTAACATCACCCAGTCGAATTTAATATCTTCATACAATTCCTTAATTGTAAGCCAATCTTTTGAGCCAATTCCAACAGCAACAACTTCACCTTTTTCCTTTAACTCAAATAATGCAGAATATGCTTCTTTAATATCATGTAATCTTTTCTCCCTGTCTTTTTCAGAAATAGCTGCAAAAAGATATTCATCCGGATCATGTACTGAAACAAGTTGAGGAATGTAATCTCCTCCTAAAAGTTCACAACCTTGTTCCCAACATTCCAAAATACCCCGGTAACTGATTTTTTGAACAGCATCATTTTTAATATTGGCCCATGCTCCCGGTTCAAACGTTGGTTCCGAAGTTTTAAGAGGCACACGAAACCAGCCTAATTTATTACTGATTGTTATATCTCCCGATGAAATTCCTAATTCACGAAGTCCTTCTCCAATTGTTTCCAAAGCAAGTCCAGCACCGTACTTACCGGCAGAATCGATCATCACGGGACCATCTGAAAATTTAAACCAACCTTTCATTAGATCTAACTTTTCATATGAACTTAATTCACGATATAAATTCCCAAGATAACTTGATCCGTAAATAATTGGAGGACAATACAATCCGGTATTACCTAAAATTCGTTTATCCATATGACATTATAGTTGGCTTAAAAAATTGTAGCTCTAATAAAGTAAATTCTTTTCAAAATAGTTTAAGCATTTAGGCAAAATAAAGGGTCGCAATTTAGTTTTTATTATTGGAACAGATAAAAAAAATTAATCAAATAAATTAAGAACAATCGTATTTAAAATTCCACTAACATTAATTTACAATAACGTTACAAGCGGAATATAATAAGATTAATGTTTTATGACGTTCGATGAATTAAATTACTGCTCAGGAATTTGCCATTAGTGTTATTCCATATTTTTTCGCAAACTTCGAACTTCAAGGAATAATTCTGCAACCAACTGTTTTAATTCAGTATTCTCATCTTTCAACAACTGAATTTCCCCGGAAACGTCCTCTTTCCAGTATTGACCAGCCAAACGGCCTCTCCCCGCTTCAAGAAACTCTTTGTTCCAGGTTTGATACAGATTTTGACTTATTCCTTCCTTTTGACAAAGTTCAGCTACGTTAGTATCGCCCCTAAGTCCTAGCAATACTATTCTAACCTTTTCTTCGACTGAATAATTTTTTCGGGTATGTTTTCGTAATTCTCTTGCTTTATGTTCTGCGATTTGTCTCCTGGTACTCATATTCAGAATACTTTTTCAATTTGAAAATTCAATTTGCCTGAAACAGCCATAAAGTTAGTAAAACCAATTATAAATTCTATTAATACAAAACCAAATCCTTGCACTTAACAACAAAGCAAACCTTATCCTTATTCCATCAGAATGTTCCGATGAAGTTGGAATTAATCAAATATTTCGTGTTTTGTGTATGATTCAGTACTGACCCATATTCCCGAAAAATACCTGAAAGTAAAAAACCAGAGAACTATTGTCTCTTAATTCACATTATAGCGAATTTTTAAGCCTGCTTTTTTGGCGCCGGAATGAGTTCCTCCTTTTTAATTGTAAATTCATCTTCCGGCAGTTCATCAATGTTATTGGCATAATTCTCCGCCAAAAGCTGAACTATCATGCAAACATCCTTAATTGGCATATTAGTTTCAAAATAATACTTATGAACAATAACTGCTGCATCGTTAAGCAGACCTAATAGCTTTTTTTCGGTTTCCATAATTAATTTTTTAATTTATTGTCTAAATATAAAGATTATTTGGTACTTTATAAATACCTATTTTGAATAAAATACACTTATTGAACCAATTAATAAAAACTACTTATCCTTGTTTCTAATATTTAACAAAACGTTTCCAGTCATCGATTTTGTTATTAATCTAAATAAAGCCTAATTATTGAAATAAAGCGTAATTTGGCTAACTTTGAATACATTATAAATTTGATTACCGGTTTTATTTTTCGGTATATTTTGATTTTACTAATTTATTTCTTTTGAAAATCAGACAAATAGTTGAGTTTTTATTATGGAAGCAAGAAATTCAAATCTGATATATTCCCACTTGCTTAATCTTCTGCGCAAAAAGGAACAATGTGCTATTACAACCATTACAGCAACCCAGGGCTCTACTCCCCAAAAATCAGGAAGTTCAGCTGTATTTGGGAAAGAAAAAATACTGGCAGGGACTATTGGCGGGGGAATAACTGAACTCAAAATCGAAAAATTAGCTTCTGAAAAAATTAAATCAAAAAAATCAGGTTATTATCAGTTCGATTTAAATAATGAAATTTCCGATCCTGATGGCGCTATTTGTGGTGGAAACATGCGTGTATTAATTGATGCCACTCCCGAAAAAAGTCTTTCTGTTTTTGAAACTTTAATCAATTGCTTTTCAAGTCGAATTTCGGGAATTTTAGTTACTGTTTGTTCCTATTGCTCTTCCGAGATATGCAATCTTTCCAGATTCTGGTTAACCGAAACAAACAAACAAATCATTTCAGAAGGAATTGATTCAATTGTAGTGAAGGCAGCGGATGAAATGTTAAATCAGCAAAGCCATGTTAATTACAAAGAATTAAAATATACCATTGGGGATGAAGAAAAGATTGCTTTTTTTGAACGAATTATACCGTTACCTCAATTAATTATTGCAGGTGCCGGTCATGTTGGTAAAGCTTTATCTCACTTTGGAAAATTGCTTGATTTTGATGTAATTGTTTGGGACGACCGACCTGAATACGCAAATTCTGAAATTCTTTCAGATGCTTACAAAATATTGACCGGATCGCTGGAGGATAGCTTTAGTAATTTTCATACACAAAAAGATTCGTATATTGTAATTGCCACCCGCGGACATAAAAATGATGCTGACGTTCTTAGACATTTTATTGGAACTGATGCTGGTTATATTGGCATGATTGGAAGTCAGAAGAAAATCAGCCAAATCCATGAATCATCAGTTAAAGATGGCTGGGCAACCGAAGAACAGTGGAACAGAATTTATGCTCCTACTGGTTTAAAAATCGGATCAAAAACCGTTCATGAAATTGCCGTTAGTATTGCAGCACAATTAATTCTGGTCAGAAATCAAAACAGAAAGTAATGAATGAAATTTGGGCCATAATACTTGCAGCGGGTTCATCCACCCGAATGAAAAAACAAAAACTATTGTTACCTTTCAAAGGAAAAACAATCATTGAAACCGTGCTTGAAAATGCGGTTTCAGCTGTAGGGAAAAATGTAATGGTGGTTTTGGGATCGAACAGGGAAGAAATTTCAGAAAAAATTGAACACTTTCAGGTTAAGCACAGTGTAAACAAAAACTATCAGGATGGAATGTTGTCTTCCGTTATTTGCGGCATTCAGGCTTTACCCGGAACGGCAAGAGCATTTTTAATTTTTCTTGGCGACCAGCCACAAATTCCTTCTTCTGTTTCAAAATTGGTAAT
>CAWKJY010000011.1:0-15208 GCA_963849985.1 uncultured Prolixibacteraceae bacterium
GCTCCCCAGGTAGGACTTGAACCTACGACCTACGGATTAACAGTCCGCCGCTCTAACCAACTGAGCTACTAGGGAATATTTAACTCCTTGAACTATTGCTTTTTCTAAAGCGTTGCAAAAATAGCAGGTTTTTGTAAAAGAAAAAATTTTTTTGAAAAAATCTTAACGTAACTATATTTGAACAAAATTATACCCCGATTTCAGTTAACATTCTCCCATAAAACAATCTATTTCGGCTCTTATCCAAATACATAAAATACTTACCTTTATGGCACTTTGAAATCCTAATTTCGTGCAAAAAATGAAATCTAAAATATACATTGCCTTTTTTTTAATTGTCATATTCTGCCTTCACATAAATGGAGCGGTAAATGCACAACCCTATCATGTTGAACTTACTATAACAAATCAACCTGATAATCCGATATTATTTGGATGGATTCAAGGCGATGATTTTAACTTAATTGACAGTGCAAAAATTGATCGCACAAATGGAAAGTTAACTTTCAATTTTCCGGCTAATGCACACCCTGGAACTTACCGGCTTGTTTTTGGAAAAACAACTTATGCACGGGTAATGGATGAGGCGCCGCAACAACTGGATCTTATTTTTAATAATGAGAATATTGTCATTCAGACCGACTTTAAATCACCGGTCACAAATTTAAACATTATAGAATCGAATGAAAACAAAGTTTGGTATAGCTTTTTAATGAAAGATAATTTACTTAAAAAAGATATTCAGGATTGGGAACAGGTAGTAAATCGGTACTGGGATACAGGAGAGAAAGAAAAAGCTATTGATGCTACAGGAAAATATAACCAACTACAACTGGAACACGATGTTTTTATAAAAGAAACTGTAGCTCAAAATCTTACGTTGCTGGCTTCAGTCTACATAAAAAATCAGCGTCGGCCATTACTTGACGGATATTTGACAGAAAAAGAAAGAAATGATTTCTATAAATCGAATTTTTTTCAAAACATCGATTTCTCTGATGATCGCCTTATTAATTCATCGGTTTATACGGATAATGTTTTTGAATACCTAACTCATTACAATCAACCCGATTTTACAAAAGAACAACGCGAAAATGCTTACATCCGTGCAATAGATATTCTATTCCCAAAGGTGAATAAAAACGAAAAAGTGTACCAGTTCTTGATGGGATATGTAGTTAACGGATTTAAAATGTTACAGTTAGAAAAAGTGATCGACTACATTAAATTAAAATATAATTACAAAGAACAATAAGACTTTTATTCCTTTGGATGAACTAAATCAGGATTTCATCGATCTCATAAGTCATTATCGGTTGAATTGTTTATTAAAGTCATTTAAATATTATTTTAGCCGAAAAATATGGTTATGATTCCAAAAATTTCAAAAATAACAACGCTAAAAAACAATTGCTCAACTGCAGTACTTTTTGATGAATCCAAACAATTTTCTCAATTCATTTTATCAGAGAAAGAAAGAGAATACCTGGAGAAAAAACTGGAGAATGAAAATGAAGCAATCATTTATAAACATCCGGATATACTTTTTTTCTATCGGAAAAAAGAAGAACATGAAATTTATCACCAAATAGAAGCAGTTAGGAAAGCAGGTGCAAAACTGGGAGAACTATTGAAAACCGAAAATATAAATAGAGTTCAGGTAATGAATTTAAGTAAACCGGAATTTATTGTTCCGTTTCTTGAAGGAATCATATTGGCATGCTACAGTTTTTCAAAATATAAAAAAGAAAAGGGTGGAGTTGCGTTTGAAGAAATCTTTGTGTTAGATAAAAACGCAAATTATAATGAACTCGTTAATACAGCAGTAATACTACAAGCTGTTTTTCATGCCCGCGATTTGGTAAACGAGCCACTATCCTACCTCACTGCAACCCAGTTTTCAAAAGAGATTGAAAAAATGGGTTCGGAAGCTGGTTTTTCAGTTGAGGTATTTCATAAAAAGAAAATAGAAACACTAAAAATGGGTGGGTTGCTGGCAGTAAATAAAGGAAGTATCGATCCACCAACTTTTAATATACTGGAATGGAAGCCCGAAAATGCAACAAACAAAAAACCCATTGTTTTAGTTGGAAAAGGGGTTGTTTTTGATACAGGTGGACTAAGTCTTAAACCTACACCAAAATCGATGGATTTTATGAAATGCGATATGGCTGGCGGCGCTGTTGTAGCAGCCACTATATATGCAGTCGCAAAAAATAAAGTTCCGGTTCACGTAATAGGATTAATTCCGGCAACCGATAATCGCCCCGATGGAAATGCCTATGTTCCCGGAGATATTATTACCATGTTTGACGGTACTACTGTAGAAGTTAAAAATACAGATGCAGAAGGCCGGTTAATTCTGGCAGATGCTTTAAGTTACGCTAAAAAATACAACCCTGAGTTGGTTATTGACATTGCCACATTAACCGGTGCTGCTGAAATCGTTGCCGGAGATCAAGCCATTGTCGGAATGGGAAACAATCCTGATTACCTGGTTCAATTAAAAGAAACAGGAAATGAAACTTACGAACGGATTATAGAAGTGCCTCTTTGGGAAGAATACGCAAAACCACTCAAATCTTCAGTAGCCGATCTGAATAATCTTGGGGTACGTGAAGCACAGTCAACCATTGCCGGTAAATTTCTTGAACATTTTACAGATTATAACTGGATTCATTTAGATGCAGCCGGTGTTTCGTTTCGGTTTGAAAAAGAGGGATATTTACCGGTTGGAGGAACAGGTTACGGGACACGGCTACTCTATAACTTTTTGAAAAAATTCAATTAAAAAACGTAACTTTGCCCTTCTTTTAAAGGGAAGAATAATATCTGAAACAGACAAGAATGACACATCAGGAAAATATAAAAGTTGGAATAACTCACGGTGATATTAATGGAATTGGATACGAGGTAATTTTGAAAACACTGCTTGATCCACGTATTCTGGAAATGTGTACCCCAATTATTTATGGCTCGCCTAAAGTGGCAGCCTACCACCGCAAGGCACTTAATATTGAGACTCTTAGTTTCAATCATATCAGAATTGCCAATGAAAGTCATTTGCGAAAAATAAACATTATCAATTGTGTTGATGATAATGTAAGAGTTGAACTGGGAAAATCAACTCAGGAAGCGGGAGAATCTTCATTTAATGCACTTGATATTGCTTGTAAAGATCTTGCCGAAGGATTGATTGATGTACTGGTAACAGCTCCCATAAACAAAGACAATATTCAAAGTGAACATTTTCACTTTCCGGGTCATACTGAATTCCTCGCTGAACGATTTAATTCCGCCGATTATGCTATGCTGATGGTCAGCGAAACCATGAAAATAGGTGTGGTAACCACACATCTCCCAATTTCACAAGTGGCATCAGGCATTACACAGGAAGCTATTCTGTCGAAACTTCGTATTATTGATAAAACACTTCAACAGGATTTTTCAATTAACAAACCCAAAATCGCAGTTTTTGGACTGAACCCACATGCGGGAGACAACGGGTTACTTGGCAATGAGGAAAAAGATATTATCATTCCTGCAATCGACAGTGCCAAAAAAGAAGGAATTATTGCAATGGGACCTTACCCAGCCGACGGGTTTTTCGGGTCGGAAGATTACCGGAAATTCGATGCAATATTGGCTATGTATCACGATCAGGGAATGATTCCATTTAAACTTGCATCATTTGAACGCGGTGTAAATTATACTGCGGGTCTGCCTATTATCCGTACTTCTCCCGCCCATGGAACGGCTTATACAATAGCCGGCGAAGACAAGGCCAGTCCCGAATCGTTCCGACAAGCATTGTATCTGGCAATTGATGTGTACAAAAACCGTGAAATTTATAAAGAGATTAGTAGTAATCCGCTTAAAAAATACCATATCAATCCTAACCAGGTTGATGAAAGCGTGGATATTGAAGCGGAAGATGATCATCAGGATTAAATAATCAAAATTATTATGTACGATTTTATTCGGGGAACCATTATTGAACGCAATCCCGCAAATATTGTCATAGAAACCGGTGGCATTGGATATTTTGTAAATATTTCATTACATACTTACAGTAAACTTAGCCCGCAAAAGATGGAAATCCTTTTTTTGCACCAGGTGGTTCGCGAAGATGCTCACATCTTATATGGTTTTGCCGATAAAGACGAAAGAGCTCTTTTTCGCAATTTAATATCAGTAAACGGGGTTGGTGCCGGCACTGCAATTATGATGCTTTCCTCATTAAATCCCGATGAGATTGTTGCCGCTGTAACTACTGAAAATGTTATCCTTCTAAAAGGTGTCAAAGGTATAGGCGCCAAAACTGCCCAGCGCATTATAATCGATTTAAAAGATAAACTTGGAAAATTGCTTGAAACCGACCAAATTTTACTTTCACCAAACAATACTATCAGGAATGAAGCGTTATCAGCATTAGTCATGCTCGGATTTGTAAAACGTGATGCTGAGAAGATAGTTTCGGTTATTTTAAAAGAACAGCCGGACGCATCTGTGGAGAGCCTGATAAAACAAGCGTTAAAAAGGTTATAAAAGCATTTAAATTGACCCGAAGTTGTTATAAAATATACTTCTTCTTAACACTAACATTTTTACTGACTCTTGCTAAACCAGGCGTGGCGGTAAATAATGTTGTCATTTCTGATTTTTACTTTCCACAAAAACAAGATACCGTTGAAGTAGATACTAGCGGGCCGTTACCATTTCCGTTTAAGGACCAACCCGCTTTCGGACAAACTGAACCCGATTCCAATAAACTATACCTGAATCCTCCTAAAAACATTAAATACGAAATTGAATATGACCCGGTGACAGGTCAGTACGTGTTTTATGAAAAAATTGGAAACCTGAACTACCGTTTGCCACAGACCATGAGTCTCGATGATTATATCAACTTCGATTTTAACCGTTCGATTCAAAACTATTGGAAGGAAAGATCTCGTATAAAAGATCTTGATACACGGCGTTCACTCATTCCACAGCTTACCATTGGAGGAGAAGCATTTAACCGCATTTTCGGTGGGAATACAATAAATATTCAACCACAGGGATATGTGGAAGTTAGTTTCGGCTACAAGATGAATACCACCGAAAATCCGGCAATTCCTGAAAGACTGCGGAAAGTACCGACATTCGATTTTGACGAAAAAATTCAAATGAATGTAAATGGTCAGATCGGTACTAAAATGAATATGCGGGTGAATTACAATACCGAAGCTACATTCGATTACGAGAATAAAATGAACCTGGAATATACCGGTGATGAAGATGAAATTCTGAAAAGGATAGAAGCAGGAAACGTTTCACTTCCACTTAACGGAACACTTATAACCGGAGCATCTAATCTTTTTGGGGTAAAAGCTGATATGCAGTTTGGAAAACTTTCGCTTACAACTATTTTTTCACAACATAAAGGCGAATCACAAACAGTGGAAACCGAGGGGGGTGCACAAATTACTTCATTTGATATTTCGGCAGAGAATTACGATGCCAACCGCCACTTTTTCCTTGCTCAGTATTTCCGCGATCATTACGATGAATGGCTAAAAAATACGGCCGTTCCTTTATCCCCTATTCATATAAATAAAATTGAAATTTGGGTAACTAATAAATCAAATCGTTTTGATGACTCAAGAAATATTCTTGCATTTCAGGATTTAGGTGAACACAATCCAAACATTTATAATGATATTCCACAATTTCAGGAGACTTCGGGGCTACCATATCCACAAAACATTTTCCCGTTAAACGATGCCAACGGACTTTTTTATGAAATGTCAAACACTTACAGTGCGATTCGGGATGTGGCAAACATAACCCAGGTAATGTCACAGTTTGGCACTGCTTTTCAGGGTGGAAGAGATTTCGAAAAAATTGAACAAGCCCGTAAGCTTAAAGAATCTGAATATACTATTAACGCCCAGCTTGGATACATTTCACTTAATACACCTCTAAATTCTGATGAAGTGCTGGCGGTAGCATATAATTATACTTCAAATGGTCAAACTTACCAGGTAGGTGAATTCTCAACCGATGGAGTTAGTGCTCCCAATACGCTGATATTAAAATTATTGAAAGGAACTAATCTTTCCCCCAATCTTCCTACATGGAAGCTGATGATGAAAAATATTTATAATCTTAATGCCTATCAGCTTACCAGCGAAGATTTCATAATGAACATTGTCTATCAAAATGATTCATCTGGTACTTATATAAATTACATTCCGCAGGGCCAAATTAGCGGGCATCCCTTGCTGGAAGTAATGAATCTTGACCAGCTTAACAAACAACTTGATCCCTATAAAGACGGGATTTTTGACTTTATTGATGGAATTACTGTACAGTCAAAAAACGGAAGGATTATTTTTCCGGTTCTTGAACCCTTTGGAAAACATCTTGCTGATTCGCTTCAGGATCAGGCACTAATTGATAAATATACATTTCAATCGCTATACGATTCAAGTCGTGTTTATGCGCAAGAGGATGCGGAACATAATAAATTTAAACTTATTGGAAGCTACAAAGGCGCTTCCAGTTCCGACATTTCAGTAAACGCCATAAATCTTGCTCCGGGAGGGGTTAAGGTAACAGCAGGCGGACGGGAACTGGTTGAAAATGTGGATTATACTGTAGATTATACTCAAGGAAGTGTAAAAATTATCAATCAGGCGTTGCTGGATGCAGGAACTCCAATACAGGTTACTACCGAAAGTCAGGATCTTTTAAGTATGCAAAGAAAGACGCTGATGGGAGCTTATGCCAATTATGCATTTTCCGACAATTTTAATTTAGGCGCTACAGCACTTTATATGCATGAGCGCCCACTAACTCAAAAAGTTAACTATGGCGAAGATCCTATTTCAAACCTGGTTTTAGGAATGGATACCCGTTATAATACACAAACGATGTGGCTAACCCGGGCATTAGATGCTCTTCCTTTTTATTCAACTAAAACCCCATCTACCATTGATTTTGAGGCTGAAGTTGCCAAATTAATTCCAGGACATGCCAAAGCAATAAAGAAAAGCGGAAATGCATATATCGATGATTTTGAAGGAACAAAAACATCCATCTCTTTAAAAGCTCGCCAATCATGGGTTCTTGCCAGTACGCCACAACTTCAAAGTATGTTTCCCGAAGGAAATTTGAATAACTCACTGGAATACGGGATGAACCGTGCAAATCTTGCATTTTATATTATTGATCCGCTTTTCCTCCGCAATAATACATTAACACCAGATAATATAAAAAATGATCCGAACTCGCAATCGAATCATTTTGTACGGGAAGTTTTCGAGCAGGAACTATTCCCATTCAAAGAAGAGCCGGTTGGACAACCAACCAATATTCCGGTTTTCGACGTTGCATTTTATCCAAAAGAACGTGGCCCATACAATTATGACGCTGATCCGACCAATTATTCTGCGGGAGTTAATCCCGACGGAACATTAAAAGCACCGGAAACCAGGTGGGGAGGTATTATGCGGAAAATTGAAACCAGTGATTTTGAAACTTCAAACATTGAATTCATCGAATTTTGGCTGATGGATCCTTTCGTTTATGATTCTACGGGTCAGGACACTGGAGGAGATTTGTATTTTAACCTGGGTGACATTTCTGAAGATGTTTTAAAAGATTCCAGAAAATCGTTTGAAAACGGGTTACCAACCTCAAGTGAAGTAACCAATGTTGATACAACTATTTGGGGAAGAGTATCAACATTGCAATCACTGGTTAATGCTTTCGATAATAATCCGAATTCGAGAAAATACCAGGATATTGGCTTTGACGGTTTAAATGATAACGATGAACAGAAAGAATTCAGCCCGTATCTTACTGAACTTCAGAAAAGAGTAAATAACGATGCATTTCAAAAAGCTGAGGCTGACCCATCTTCAGACGATTATCACTATTATCGCGGAACTGATTATGATCAACAGCAGTTAGGTATCCTGGAACGATACAAAAAATTCAACGGTCCCGAAGGAAATTCTCCAACTACCGATATGTCACCGGAAAGTTATCCTACAGCTGCTTCAAACATTCCCGATGTGGAAGATATTAATAACGATAACACACTAAATGAATACGAACGTTACTACCAGTATCATGTAAGCCTTCGGGAACAAGATATGGTACAAGGGCAGAATTACATTAGCTCTATCAGAGAAACGCCTCCAATTAAGCTAAAAAATGGAGAACTAAGCCGGGTAAAATGGTACCAGTTCAAAATTCCTATTAAAAATCCTGAACAGGTTTTTGGAAATATCAGTGATTTTAAATCCATACGCTTTTTACGTATGTTCCTGCATGGTTTCCAGGATTCAGTTATCCTTCGTTTTGCTGAACTTGATCTTGTAAGGGCAGACTGGCGACGTTATAACCGTAATTTGGGTGATGAAGGCGCTTCTTCGCCAAATGCAAATTTTGATATCTCGGCTGTAAGTATCGAAGAAAATGGAAGTCAAAAACCGGTAAATTATGTTTTACCCCCGGGAATTGATCGTGTAATTGATCCAGCCAACCCGCAGCTTCGTCAATTGAATGAACAATCGATGTTATTGAAAGTAACCGATTTGGAACAAGGTGATGCAAGGGCAGCATACAAAAATATTGGGATGGATTTCAGACGGTACAAAAAACTAAAAATGGAAGTCCATGCTGAACAAATGGAAGATTCTCCTTTAAAAGATGATGAATTGTATTTCTTTATTCGAATTGGTACCGACTATAATAACAACTATTACGAATATGAAATTCCGTTAAAATTAACACCTCCCGGAACTTATAATGGAGATAACGAAAATGACAGATACATTGTTTGGCCTGATGAAAACCGGTTAGACATACCTTTGGATCTTTTCACCGAAGTAAAATTGCAGCGAAATGATGCTATGCGACCTGCTAATTCACCAGTCTCATTGCAAGATGTTTTTGAAATTGTGCATGAAGGCTGGAATAAAAACCGCAACAGGGTCAAAATAAAGGGGAATCCTAATCTTGGTGATGTTGAGGTGATGATGATGGGGATTAGAAATCGTAGAGGACAATTAAATACAGGTCCAAAATCAGTGATTGTTTGGGCAGACGAACTACGACTTTCTGATTTCGACGAAAGTGGAGGTTGGGCAGCCAATGCCCGTTTATCAACACGACTGGCTGACCTGGGAAGTGTAGTTATTGCCGGAAGAACACGTTCAAGCGGATATGGAAACCTCAGTCAAAACATTAACAACAGGCAACTTGATGATCAAAATGAAATTGATGTTGCTGCATCTCTGGATTTAGGTCGGTTCTTTCCTGAAAATACAGGAGTGAGATTACCGCTTTATTATGGTTATTCACGTAGTGCGGTTAATCCAAAATACAATCCTCTCGATCCTGATATCGAGCTTTCAAAATCGCTGGAACATGCTCAATCAAAACATGAAAGAGATTCTATTAAGTTTATATCCCAGGATTTGGTTACAAGGAAAAGTATTAATATTACAAATGCTAAAATAGAACCACAGAAACAAAGAGAAAAAACACATTTGTGGGATCCCGGAAACTTTGCGGTTAGCTATTCTTACAATGAAATTGAAAAGCGGGATATTAATACCGAATATAACAACGACAAAACACACAGGGCTATGTTTTCTTATAACTATAGCAGCCGATCCCAACTCATTCAACCTTTCAAAAAAATCCAATTCCTGCAAAAAGGACCTTTAAAATTAATCGGTAATTTTAATTTCTATCCACTGCCAACACAAATTTCATTCAGAACCGATTTATACCGGAGGTATCATGAAACTCAAACAAGAAATATTACTAACCCTAATTTTATTATAATACCTACTTATGAAAAAGATTTCCTCTGGAACAGGGCATTCGATTTACGTTATGATTTGACACGAACACTTAAAGTAGATTTTTCTTCAAGAAGTACTTCAAGAATTGATGAACCCCAGGGCAGAATAAACAAGCACGACTCTGATTATCAATGGAAAAAAGATTCTATTCTTAATAATTTATGGGATCTTGGACGGCCAACAATGTATAATCATAACGTTAATATTTCATATACTATCCCGATCAACCAAATACAAATGTTGAATTTTATGTCTTCAACATTACGTTATACAGGTACTTACGATTGGGCTGCCGGCCCGATAACTGCCGATACTATCCATTTAGGAAACCGGGTACAAAACTCAAATAATATTCAACTTACCGGTAATATGAATTTGTCGAGCCTTTATAATAAGGTTCCTTATTTCCGCGAGGTAAATCAAAAATTCAGACGAACCGGGCGTGCTATGGGAAGTTTGGCACGACGTTCAACTAATCAGCAAAATCAGTCAAATCAGCAGGCAGTACCGAGAAATCAGGTACAAACTTACACTAATAATGTGAAGCTGGTAAAAGATAAAGCCCAGAAAATCACACACCGCCTGAACACTAAAAAAGTTAATGTAGTGGTTACCGGTGTTGAAGGAAAAGTTTTACCAGTTAAGGTTAATATTTTGGACGTTAATAGTTTAGAAATAGTTCCACTCGAAGATGCTCCACAGGCAATGTTAAAAGTGACCGGGAAATCGGGTGACCAGAGCCTTTTTAAAGATATTCTAGATATTACTACACGTGTTTTAATCGGAGTCCAGAACATTTCAGGAACATACATGAAATCTGGAGGTACTGTTTTGCCCGGTTATTTGCCGGAACCAGTTGTTTTTGGTGCAGGTAAATATACACCTGATCCAACGTTTGGATATGGTATGGGGAGTTCTTTTGCACCCGGAATGCCTTTCCTGTTGGGCTGGCAGGATTTTAATTTTGCACGGAAAGCCGCTAAAAATGGGTGGGTAACAAACGACTCCACCTTAAACATGCCCTATTTATTTACAAAGACTGAAAGAATTAACCTGCGTGCCACGTTTGAACCGCTCCCCGACCTTCGCATAGATATTACAGCCGACAGATCTTTCTCCAAAAATATTTCCCAATTTTACCGGTACGATTATGCAAATGGAACATTTAATGCCAACAGCCTTTCAGAATCAGGGAACTTCAGTATGTCAATACTTACCTGGGGAACTGCCTTTTTTGCTTTGGGCAAAGAAAATGTTGAGCAATCGAAAGCCTTTGATAATCTGAAAAAATACAGGGAAATAATTTCAAGAAGACTGGCTGAACAGCGCAGTCCGGATAATGGTTTCGGTTATAATCCGGCAGCTCCTAATCCCAATGCTCCAGACTATAGAGATGGTTATGGGCCGAGCTCTGTGGAAGTACTTGTACCTGCATTTCTGGCAGCTTACCAGGGAAAGGACCCGGAAAAAGTTTCCCTTAATTTATTCCCTTCAATAAAATCCATCAGGCCTAACTGGAGTATTAGGTACGAAGGAATGGTTTCGAAAATACCCGCTTTAAACCGAATCATGCGGTCGATGAATATTACTCATTCATATCGTTCTAGCTATAGCATAGGTTCATTCAATACAAACCTGAATTATTATCAGGAATCTGACGGCTTCAGTTATGCACGCGACTTTGCCGAGAATTTTGTTCCTCAATACGATTTTAACTCGGTAAGCATTATGGAAACTTTCAGTCCACTTATTAATATTAATATTATGTGGCTAAATGACCTTACCACAACCGCAGATATTAAACGTAGCCGAAACCTTAGTCTTTCGTTTGCTAATAACCAGTTAATTGAGGATTTAAGTAATGAATATACACTTGGTGTTGGGTATCGATTTACTCAGATGGATCTTATTATCAAAACCAAGAATTCGCAAAAAGCTTATTCAAACGATTTAGATATGAGGGTAGATTTAACTTTGCGGAAAAATAAAACTACTCTTCGCCAGTTAGATACCGATCAGGATCAGCTAACTGCAGGACAAAGTTCAATTTCAATAAAAACATACGCAGAATACAGGTTAAGTGACCGTTTCCAGGTTCGGGTTTTCTTCGATAAAAATCTAAATAATCCTTACGTTAATAATACATTCAAAACATCAAATACCAATATTGGGGTTAGTTTCCGTTTTACATTAGCTCAGTAAAAACTTAAATGTTATTTTAGGATTCATATATTTGTGACACTCAATTGTAGCATCATTATGGATTTAAGTTTGTTGAATATTGATACCCCATTAGAATCATTGAATTATTGGGTGAAGAATAGTTTAATCGGAAACCTAGGAATTGAATTTACAAAAACTGAACATGGTTTGGTGGAAGGTTTTTTGATGCTTTCAGAAAAAAACTCACGGCCAGATGGAATTTTACATGGAGGAGCTAACCTTGCCTTAGCAGAAACTCTTGCCGGTTTGGGAAGTATGTTACTAATCGACAACGAAAAATTCGATGTTTTGGGAACACAAATCAGCGGAAATCACACGGGTATTTTAAAGGAAGGTAACGCTTTTGCAAGGGCAAAAATAATTCACCAGGGAAACAAGACTCATGTATGGAATGTTGATATAACCAGTGAAGATGGCAGGCTCATTTCTACAGTTAGAGTCACAAATATGATTGTGCTTAAGAATGACTGAAACAAAAGATTTTACACTTTTCATTGATAAACTCATTGCAAAAAATTGTCCTTTTGCAATATGGTCTATGCCCGGGAACGATACCCTGGAAATCCTTATTTCAAAAAAGGAAGAATTAATTTTCCCCGAAGAATTTAGTCGTTTGAACGGACACGAAGGATTTGTTTTCGCTCCGTATCAAATTAGTAGTAAAAACCCCTTGGTAATTTTAAAACCGGGTATCTATAAAAAAGGCCTGGATCAGATTTTGAGCATCGATTGTGAAATCATTCAACCTGATACAAAGAAAAGAAATCAACAAAATACTCCATTTATTATTTCCAAAGAGGAATATTTGAATGACATTGAAAATACCATTTCAGAAATTAAAAAGTCAAAACTAGCCAAAGTAATTGTATCCCGTTTAATTCCTCAACAAAGAAATAACGAATCAATTGGAGAGGTTTACCTGAAACTGTTCCAGCAAACGCCAAATGCTTTTGTGTATTTAGTCAACTTGCCAAAAGCTGGATTATGGATGGGTGCTCCACCTGAAATTTTACTAAAATCAGAAGGGAAAACCCTGGAAACAGTTTCACTGGCGGGAACTCAATCCAGAAAAGAGGTATCCGATTATAGCTGGTATACTAAGGAAATTGAAGAACAGGCATTTGTATCTCGTTACCTGCTCGATGTTTTTTACAAGTTCAATATTCATCCTTACACAACACATGGTCCGGAAACACTCGAAAGTGGGAAAGTCGCCCATTTAAGTACAAGCTTTCGGTTTTCACAGCGAAAACTTACATCGAATTTGGGTGATTTCGTTGCTGAACTCCACCCCACTCCTGCAGTCTGTGGATATCCAAAATCAAGGGCAGCCCGCTTTATCCCAAAAATTGAAAAACACGATCGCCGATTTTATACCGGTTATTTAGGCCCATGGCGATTGAACGGTGATGTGGGATTATTTGTAAATTTACGTTGCATGGAAATAACGCCACAACAATATATTTTGTATTCGGGGGGTGGAATAACATCACGTTCTGTCCCCGAAGATGAATGGGAAGAGACAAATAAAAAGGCAACAACATTATTGTCAGCCATCGAAGCGGTTCAAAACAAATGATTTCTACCAAAAACCATATACAGCAACTGGCTGCAATTCTGAAAGCCAAAGGAATTGAAGACATTGTGATTTCTCCGGGATCGCGAAATGGCCCTTTAATTAACACCTTTACAGGAAGCGGCTATTTTAATTGCCGGAATATTGTTGATGAACGCAGTGCCGGCTATTTTGCAATCGGGCTTTCACAAGCTTTAAAAAAGCCGGTGGTTTTAGTTTGTAGTTCGGGAACATCAACGCTAAATTATGCACCGGCAGTTGCCGAAGCTTTTTACCAAAATATCCCACTAATTGTTCTTACTGCTGACCGGCCAACGTACTGGATTAACCAGGGCGAAAACCAGTCGATTAATCAAAGTAATATTTATCAGGATTTCTCAAAGAAAGAAATCACACTTCCAATGGGCGAATCGGAAAAAGAATTATGGTTCGCTGAACGTGAAATAAATGAATGTTTGAATATTGGAATTTCCGGAAATCCGGGTCCGGTGCACATTAATATTCCGTTGGATGAACCTTTGCATGATTTATCGGATGAAGATTTACCGTCCAGTAAAAGTTATTGAACCTTCTGAAACAAATTCAATTTTATCAGAAAAGGAAGTTGAAAAATTGGCGGCTATTTTTAATCACTCAGATAAGGTTTTGATTCTTGCAGGCCAACAAAATCCAAATCCTGAATTAGAAAAGCTTTTAGCTGAATTTGTTAAAAAATCAGGCGCAGTTATTCTAAAAGAGCAACTTGCAAATCTTGATAATTCACATTTCTGTGGAAGTGTTGATTTGCTGATAACTTCATTACTTTCGGAAAATATTGAAGATTTTCAACCCGATTTATTAATCAGTTTTGGCGGGCAGTTTGTATCAAAACCACTCAAACAATTTCTGCGGAAAAACAAGCCGAAAAATCACTGGCACATCAATATCGGAAACGAACACACTGATACTTATCAGTCGCTGACAAAAACAATTGGAACAGATACTGAAACATTTTTTAGTCAGCTTTTACCGTTGGTAAATTCAAAAAACACCATACTTTTTAAATCGTTGGAAAGAAAAAGAACAGCAGGTAAAAAATCAGCGCGATAAATTTATTTCACAAATTGATTTTTGCGACTTTTCAGTTTTCAGTCAAATACAAAAACACATTCCTCAAAATTCTGTGTTGCACCTTGGAAACAGTTCGCCGGTGCGTTATGCATTACTTTTAGATACACTTCAAAACGTTGAATATTTTAGTAATCGCGGCGTTAGCGGAATTGATGGTTCCATGTCAACGGCTGTTGGATTTGCTTCCAAATCAAAAAAAATAAACACACTCATTTTGGGCGACCTTTCTTTTTTCTATGATTCAAATGCACTGTGGAACAAATACATAGGCGAAAATTTGCGTATAATTGTCATTCACAACGGTGGTGGAAATATTTTCAGCTTGATAAAAGGGCCGGGAAGTCACCTGTTTTTAAGGAGCATTTTTTCACGGAAAATAAATTCAGCGCCAAAGGAATTGCCAAAACTTTCGGATTGGATTATTTCAATG
>CAWKJY010000012.1:0-12635 GCA_963849985.1 uncultured Prolixibacteraceae bacterium
TCATTTTCCCCTGTCAATTAATTATTTTAAGCCTTTACCTGATTGCATTCCAGGGTTGTTCAAATCATAAAAGTCAGATTACAATCTCTTTTGATTCATCAAATCCGGAAATCCAGTTTGCTGTTGATGAAATCAAATCTTCGTTAGCCGAAAAAGGAATAAAAACCACGGTTGGAGAAAACAAGAATGCAGACATCGTTTTTTCACTGCAACAAGAAAATGGGGAACTTAAAAAAGAAGGATTCAGTCTGAAAAAAGAGAAAAATAGCATTAATATAGTTGGGGCGGACGATGCAGGCGCCATGTATGGTGGGCTTGAATTAGCCGAGCAAATTAAACTATTTGGATTACAGGATGTAAAAGAAACCACTCAAAATCCATATATGGAAATACGGGGAACAAAGTTCAACATCCCTCTTGATGTTCGGACACCCAGTTATACCGATCCTTGCGATGCCGCTCAAAAGAACATAGCCGAAATGTGGAACTTCGATTTTTGGAAAGAATACATCGACAACCTGGCGCGCTATCGTTACAACTACATCTCGTTGTGGAACCTTCACCCTTTTCCTTCCATGGTAAAAGTATCTGATTATCCCGATGTTGCATTGGACGATGTTCAACGTTCTACCGTAAAGTGGAAAGAATTTTACAGTGGTTACGGCGTTGGATTCGATGCCCCTGAAATTATAAATAATGTAGAGGTCTTAAAAAAAATGACCATCGATGAAAAAATACAATTTTGGCAAAAAGTAATGAAATATGCCAAAGATCGGAATGTCAGATTTTATGTGGTAACATGGAACATTTTTGTTAACGGTACTAACGGAAAATACGGAATTACAGATAAAATAGATAATCCGGTTACCCGAGATTATTTCAGAAAAAGCGTAAAACAAATGTTTGTTACGTATCCTGATTTGGCCGGTATTGGTATAACCGCGGGTGAAAACATGTTTGGATCAACGGATGAAGAAAAGGAAGATTGGATTTATCAGACTTATGCGCAAGGTGTTTTGGATGCGGTTGCCGAAATGCCCGATCGTAAAATTACTTTTATCCACCGCCAGCACATGACTTCCGCGCAGGATATGGTTAAGAAATTTAAGCCCCTGTTTGACAATAAAAATATAGAATTCCTTTTTAGCTTTAAATATGCGCAGGCACATGTTTTTAGCTCCACAACTCAGCCTTTCCATAAAGAATTTGTAAAAGATATTGCCGGGATGAAAACACTCTGGACACTGCGAAATGATGATAACTACTACTTCCGCTGGGGAGCGCCTGACTTCACCCGGGAGTTTATAAAAAATATTCCCTACGATGTTTCTCGTGGTTTCTATTATGGTTCCGACCAGTGGATTTGGGGTCGCGAATTTTTGATGAAAGATCCTGAATCACCACGTCAACTGGAAATAGTAAAACACTGGTACCACTGGATGATGTGGGGACGATTGGGTTATAATCCTGATTTATCCGATGAACGGTTTATTCAAATATTACAGGCGCATTTCCCCGGAGTTGACGGAGAAAAGCTGTTTACAGCCTGGCAGGAAGCTTCCATGATTTATCCCACAACAACTGGCTTTCATTGGGGAGCACTGGATTTCCAGTGGTACATTGAGGCTTGTAAAAGCAACCCATCGTATGCTCAAAATGAGACCGGTTTTCACAATGTAAACCGTTTTATTAATCTGCCGCCGCATCCAACATCAGGATTTCAGTCTATCCCCGATTTTGTAAAAATGACACTGTCTTCTGGAACTTCTGATTTGTTATCGCCGTTTGATGTTGCACAGAAACTTAATGCACATTCCGATAAAGCTTTAACGATTCTGGAATCCCTGGATCCAAAAGACAACAAGGAACTTAAAGCCACATTAAACGATATTAAAACAATGGCTTTACTGGGGAAATATTATGCCTGTAAAATTTCGGGATCAACAAATGTTGCCCTCTACCGTGAAACAAAAGATAAAAAATATCAGGACGAAGCTGTTTCCCAGTTAACGCAGGCATTGAATTTTTGGAAAGAATATACAAAAACGGCAATGGAACAAAATATTAATCCATTGTGGACTAATCGCGTGGGGTATGTTGATTGGGTGAAAATAACAGACTGGGTGGCGCACGATATTGAAATAGCGAAAATGGATTAAATAAGTAGCTTCAATTATTAAAATTCAGTTTCTGTCATTTCGAAATCTGAGGCATGAAGGTGAGCCTGCCTGACTGGACGGGCTGGAAATCTACAATATAATGAGATTTTTCTCTGGCGAAATGACAAATTAAAATTGATCCAAAACCGTTTTTACAGAATCTTTCTTATTTAAAAGAAATTTTAAATAAAAATTTTAAAAACATGATTAAATTACCGACTTGTTTCTATAATTCCGTAAAATGAAAAACCAAATTTTCTTATTCATTTTTTCTTTGATTATTTTATTTCCCGTTAATACTTTAAAAGCGCAAGAAACCAGGGATTGGGAAAATCCAGAAGTGATTGGGATAAACAAAGAACAACCACATGCAACAATTTTCCTTTCCGGGGAAAAAGCAAATAATCCGATGATTCATTCGCTCAACGGAATCTGGAAATTCAAATGGTCACCCGATCCACAGTCAAGGCCGGTAACTTTTTATACTCAAAATTACTCCACCGCTGATTGGGATAATATTGTAGTTCCCGGAAACTGGGAACTTCAGGGTTTTGGCACACCCATTTACACCAACATTAACTATCCGTTTAAACGTGATCAACCAAGGGTTACCAGCGAACCTCCTCAAAATTTCACAGCTTACAAAAACAGAAACCCGGTTGGAAGCTATTGTACAACTTTTACCATACCGGAAAACTGGGATGACAAACTGGTATTTCTGAATTTTGGAGGCGTCAAATCGGCCATGTACGTTTGGGTTAACGGTGCAAAAGTCGGATACAGTCAAGGCTCAATGACACCGGCTGAGTTTGACATCACAAAATACATTCAAAAAGGTGAAAATAAGCTGGCAGTTGAAGTTTACCGTTGGAGCGACGGCAGCTATCTCGAAGATCAGGATATGTGGAGAATTAGTGGTATTTTCAGGGATGTTGATTTGATTGCCCTTCCAAAAACATTCATTCGCGATTTTTCTGTTACCGCTGAACCAAACGGAGATTTTAGTAATGCTTTGGTAAATATTAAATTAAATATCGAAAATCGTTCAGATGAAAATAAGGAAGGATTAAAAGTTGAAGCTTCAATTTCTGGTTTCTCAACAAAAGGTGAATTAATTGATATTCAATTATTAAAAAATGTTGGCGATCTGAAAAAACAAACTGAAAATGTTATTGAATTGAATACGTTACTTCAACAACCCCGTTTGTGGTCGGCTGAAACTCCTGATTTGTATAAGCTTAACTTAAAACTAAAAAACAGCAAAAACGAAACCATCGAAACGATAAGCTGGCAATTTGGAGTCAGAAGAATAGAAATTAAAGGCGAAGTTTTTTATGTGAATGGGAAAGCCGTAAAATTAAAAGGAGTAAACCGGCACGAGCATCATCCGCGAACCGGGAAATATGTTGACAAGCAAACGGTTATTAAAGATATTGAACTGATGAAACAGGCAAATATCAACATGGTCCGCACCAGTCATTATCCAAACGATCCGATATTTTATGAATTGTGTGATGAATACGGTTTGTATGTAATGGACGAAACCAACCAGGAATCGCACGGTTATGGAATCGGGAACAAGGTTTTGGGAGATAATCCCGACTGGAAAAAAGCGCATGTTTCACGAGCCGTTTCAATGCTTGAACGTGATAAAAACCATGCAAGCATTATTATTTGGTCGCTTGGAAATGAAGGAGGCCGCGGCCAGAATTTTGTTGCCATGTTCGATACAGTAAGAAGCCTCGATCCTACCCGACCGGTTTTCTCCGATTCTCAACGCGACCTGTCTGATCTTTACGATGAAAGTTATTTACCACCTGACAGGGCAAAAAAACAGGCGCAGGATATTACTGACAAACCATTTTTTATGCGTGAATATGCGCATGCAATGGGAAATTCGGAAGGAAACCTACAGGAATACTGGGATGTAATTTATGCTGATACAAGTTTTGCCGGCGCTGCCATTTGGGACTGGGTTGACCAGGGAATTGCAAAGAAAATTGACGGTTCACCATTACGATACGACGAGCACCCTGCCAATTTAAAACTTAAAGATGATGAATTTTGGGCGTATGGCGGCGACTTTGGTGATCAACCCAATGACGGTGCTTTTTGTACTAATGGATTAATCGGGTCCGACAGAGTTCCTCATCCTCATTATTACCAGGTGCAAAAGGTGTATCAGTATATCGATTTTACATTAGAAAGTACCAATCCAGTTAACGTAAAAGTTATCAATCGTTACGATTTTACTTCTACTGATAAATTTGATTTAGTTTACGAATTTCTTGATAATGGGAAAGTTATAAAAACAGGACTTTTAAGTTGTCCGCCAATTTCTCCCGGAAAGTCGCAAATAGTTTCAATTGATCTGCCCGAAGAATTAAATTCAAAAGAGGGTGAAGTTATCCTAAATGTTTACGCAAAATTGAAAAAGCCTGCTTTATGGGCCGAAACAGGATTCACTGTTGCCAAAGAACAGTTTGTAATTAAGACAGTTCAACCTCAAAAAATAGAGGTAACAAATATAACTCCAACAGTTAATGAAACAGCATCAGAATTTGTAGTTGAAGCCGGCGATTTCAAATTTAAATTTGATAAAACCAACGGAGCGTTGACCAGCTGGCAAATAAATGACAACGAATTACTTAAAGGCGTTTTGGAACCTTATTTCTGGAAACCTGCCAACGATAACCAGAAACGAAACGGATATGACCGAAGACTTGGAAAATGGAAAACAGCAGCAGAAACCCGTGTTATGGAAAGTGTTAAAACTCAAAATTCACAGGGATTGGCAGTAATTACTTTCAATATGAAACTTCCGGAAATTGGCGCTTCATACAAATTAACTTATTCAGTAAACGGAGCTGGCAAACTACAAGTTGAAGCAAGTTATACTCCGGAATCTGAGAACATTCCCCTGATACCAAAATTTGGTATGCGGATGAGAATACCTTCGAATATGAATACAATTGATTGGTATGGAAGAGGCCCTTATGAAAATTACCCTGATCGTAAAACCGGCTACCTGATTGGATTAAACGAATTAAAACTCGAAAACTTCGTAGTTGATTATGTAACACCACAGGATAATTCAAACCGTTGCGATGTACGTTGGTTTTCTTTCTCGAATTATAAAAAGGAACGAATAAAAGTTATAGGGTTACAGCCGCTGTGTTTCCGTGCATGGCCTTACACTGAAGATGATATTGAGAAGGCAAATCATCCGTATGAATTACCGCAGCGTGATTTTATAAACCTGAATATTGACTTAAATATTCACGGTGTTGGTGGAAACGATGCCTGGGGTGCCAGAACCCTCGATAAATATACCATACCAGGAAACATGTCGTACCAATATGGATTTATCCTGGAACATGTCAAAACAAAAGCGATTTTATAGCCAGTTTCCGGGAAACCATAAAATTAAATTGAAATTGTTAACCCTTTCTGGTCATTTATAAAAAATGATGCCAATTAATAGACTGGAATATTTATTTTTGTCTTATTAGCCAATTAATCCACGCCTATCGATATTAAAAATCTAAACAATGAAAACAAAGATTATTTCTTTTTTATTAATTATTTCAACATTTCCTGCTTTTTCACAAAAAGCAACCGTTCAGTCACCAAATAAAAAAATTAGTATTGGCGTATTTTCCAATCAAAATGAAGACACGGGAAACTGGTACCTGAAGGTAAGTTATGCTGATAATGATAAAACTTCGGAAGTTATTCCAATGATAAATTTGGGAATATCCCGCAGTGACCAGGATTTTTCGAATGAGCTTAAATTCATAAAAGCCGGGAAACCGCTTCTTATTAATGAACAATATACCATGTTGCACGGGAAACGCTCGCAATGCAGTAACTCGGCAAACGAACTGGTTTTGTACTTTGAAAATCCTTCAAAAGCAAAAATGAATTTGATTATCCGGGCGTATAATGATGGCGTTGCTTTCAGATATGAATTTCCTGAAAAAGAAGGAACATTTGTTGTTAAAGATGAGTTAACTGCCTATTCAATCCCAAACGATGCAAAACGTTGGATGCAAAAATACGACTCTGGTGGCGAAAGTCTTTATGATGGTATGGATGATGACAGTATTCAGCATGACTGGAGCTATCCGGCACTTTTTAATGCAAATGATAATTCATGCTGGTATCTTATTCATGAATCGGATGTAAACCGAAATTATTGTGCTACAAAGCTAAACAACAGCAATAAAGCCTCAAATTATAAACTTGCATTTCCTGACGAATCATTGCCAACAATTACTTTACCATGGAAATCACCATGGCGTGTAATTATTTTGGGAAGCCTGGCTGATATTGTAGAATCAACACTGATTGACGATGTTTCTACGCCTTCGGTTTTAACAAATACCGATTGGATAAAACCCGGCGTTGCATCGTGGAATTACTGGTCGCACAACCACGGAACAAAAGATTATAAAGTAGTTTGCGAGTTTGCGGATCTGGCTGCCGAAATGGGATGGCCTTACACACTTCTCGATTGGGAGTGGGATCAGATGGGTAATGGCGGAAATCTGGAAGATGCTTTAAAATATATTCACTCAATAGGTGTAAAACCTCTTATGTGGTATAATTCAGGAGCAAATAAATGGGTGAATAATACACCCCGCGACCGCATGTTAACGCATGAAAGCAGGATTAAAGAATTTTCAAAACTTAATGAATTAGGAGTTTCCGGTGTGAAGATTGATTTTTTCTTAGCCGGTACGCAAGATATGATAAAGTTTTACCTTGATATTTTAGACGATGCAGCACAGTATAATATAATGGTATATTTTCATGGATGTATTGTTCCTCGCGGATGGTCACGAACTTATCCGCATTTAATGACTTACGAAGCAGTTAGAGGAGCAGAATGGTATAATAATGGGCCGGAGTTAACAAATACAGCACCTGTGCATAACAACACGCTACCTTATACCCGAAATGTAGTGGGTTCAATGGATTATACACCGGTAACTTTTACCAATTCGCAATATCCTCACATCACATCTTATGGACATGAATTAGCGCTTAGTGTGGTATTTGAATCTGGAATTCAACATTTTGCTGATCGACCTGAAGGTTATTACGATTTGCCGGATGCAGCCAGAACATTTTTAAAGGAGGTTCCGAATGCATGGGACGATACAAAATTATTGGACGGATACCCGGGAAGATATACGGTTATTGCACGTAGAAAAGGTTCCGACTGGTATATTGGCGGAATAAATGCAGGAGGGAGAAGAGGTAAAGTTCAGAAAGTAAATTTTGATTTTTTACCTGAAGGGAAATCCTATAAACTTACTTTAATTGCTGACGGTGAACACGATAAGGCTTTTTCAACAAAATATATGGTTGTAGATAAGTCGGCATCCGTTGATGTTACTATGCTTCGCTTGGGTGGTTTTGTAGCTTCTTTAAAACCGGTTAATTAATCATAATAGGAAAATATATGAAACGAATATCAAACATTAAAAGAGGATTTTGTTTTGCAGCTATACTTTTATTTACATCCAGTTTATGGGCACAACAGTATCCCTTTCAAAATCCAAACCTCAGTTCCGAAGAACGTGCAAAAGATTTAATTTCAAGGTTAACGCTGGAAGAAAAAGCTGGATTGATGCTTGATCAATCAGAACCGGTTCCAAGACTGGGTATTAAAAAATTTAACTGGTGGAGCGAAGCGTTGCACGGTTATGCTAATAACGATAATGTAACCGTCTTCCCAGAACCAATTGGCATGGCTGCGTCGTTTGATGACCAATTATTGTACAAAATTTACGATGCTGTTTCCGACGAAGCTCGGGCAAAATATAACCAATGGATTCAGGAAGGAAATGAAAACAAGCGTTTTCTTAGTCTTTCGGTATGGACGCCAAACGTAAATATATTCCGTGACCCTCGCTGGGGCCGTGGACAGGAGACTTATGGTGAAGACCCCTACCTTACTTCCCGCATGGGAGTTTCAGTAGTAAAAGGATTACAGGGACCTGAAGATTCCAGATACCGTAAACTTCTTGCTTGTGCAAAACATTTTGCAGTTCATTCCGGACCAGAATGGAGCCGTCACGAACTAAATCTTAATGATGTTAATCCACGCGAATTGTACGAAACCTATTTGCCTTCTTTTAAATCACTGGTTCAGGATGCTGGTGTTCGCCAGGTGATGTGTGCTTACCAACGTCTTGACGATGAACCTTGCTGTGGAAATACAAGACTTCTGCAACGAATTTTACGCGATGAATGGGGTTATAAGTACATGGTTGTTTCCGATTGTGGAGCAGTATCCGACTTTTTTACAAGCCATAAAGTTTCGTCAGATTCTGTTCATGCAGCTTCTAGAGCAGTTCTGTCAGGCACTGACGTAGAATGTATCTGGGAAAACTACCTTTTTAGTACTTTGCCGGAAGCAGTTGAAAGAGATCTTGTTAAAGAGGACGATATCAATAAAAGTTTAATGCGTGTTTTAATTGGCCGTTTTGACCTCGGCGAAATGGATGATGATGCAATTGTTCCCTGGACAAATATTCCGGCTTCGGTTTTAAACAATGAAGAACACCGCCAGCTTGCCCTTGATATGGCAAGGGAAACAATGACACTGCTTCAGAACAAAAATGACATTCTTCCATTAAAGAAATCAATCAAAAAAGTAGCTGTAATAGGGCCAAATGTTGATGATGCGGAGATGTTATGGGGGAATTATAATGGAACACCTGTACGCACAATTACAATTCTCGATGGAATTAAAACAAAACTTCCTGAACGAAAAATATTGTATGATGAGGGTTGTGATATTGTAGAAGATAAAGCAACTGAAAGTTATTTTTCAAAATGTTCGATTGACGGAAAAACAGGTATTAAAGCTACCTACTGGAATAATCAGGAGCTTAAAGGAAATGTAGAAGCAACACAACAAATTTTGGAACCAATAAAATTAACAACTGCTGGTGGGCTCGAATTTGCACCTGGAGTTAAAACTGAAGGGTTTTCTGCTAAATATGAGACTGAGTTTGTTGCGCCTGAAACGGAAGAAATTGTATTTAATACGGGAGCTGCCGGACGATTTGAGTTGCTTGTTAACGGGGAATCACTGATTAAATATGATTATCACAGGATATTGAAATCAAGACAACCATTTAAAGTTGAAGCAGGGAAAAAATATAAAATAGAAGTCCGTTATACACAGTTGTATAATTGGCAGGGAAATTTACTGTTTGATTTTGGGAAAGAGGTTGATATTGAATACACCAACCTGATAAATAAGTTAAAAGGTACTGATGTAATTATTTTTGTTGGCGGACTTTCAACAAGAATTGAAGGTGAAGAAATGCCGGTTACATTTCCGGGGTTCAAGGGTGGTGACCGCACTGATATTGAACTGCCGTTATCTCAGCGTAACTGTTTGAAAGCTTTAAAAGAAGCTGGGAAAAAAATTGTATTTGTAAATTGCTCAGGTTCAGCAATTGCATTAACTCCCGAAACGGAAAGTTGTGATGCAATTCTTCAGGCTTGGTATGCAGGTGAGGCTGGCGGACAAGCTATTGCCGATGTTTTATTTGGCGATTATAACCCTGCTGGAAAATTGCCCGTTACTTTCTATAAAAATTCCGATCAGCTCAAAGATTTCCAGGACTATTCCATGGAAGGCCGTACCTATCGCTACATGGATGATGCCTTGTTCCCTTTTGGTTTTGGTTTGAGTTATACAAATTTCGAAATCGGTTCTGCCAAAATGAGCAAAACTTCTTTTAATGCTAATGAAACTATTCAAATTACAATTCCTGTCACAAATTCAGGGCAACGTGATGGAACCGAAATCGTCCAGGTTTATGTTCGGAAAGTGAATGATATTGCAGGCCCGTTAAAAACTTTGAAAGGATTTAAACGTGTGGAAGTTGCAAAAGGAAAAACAGAACAGGCTACTGTTAATCTGCCACCATCGTCTTTTGAATTTTATGATTGGGCACAGCGCGAAATGACTGTTACTCCGGGTGATTATGAAGTGTTTTATGGAAACAGTTCGGATAATAAAGATTTGAAATCGGCAAGAATTACTATTTTATAATTCATAAAAACGGTCGTCAATAAACAGCATGGGAACTATTTTAAAAACTTTAGGAATAAATTCTATTTTGATAATCATTTTCTTCTTTCCGTGTAAAAGTCAGAATCCAATAGTTCAAACCAGTTATACAGCTGATCCGGCGCCAATGGTTTACGATGGTACCGTTTATGTTTATACTTCTCATGACGAGGACAAAACAGTAAGAAACTTTTTTACCATGAACGACTGGAGATGTTATTCTTCAAAAGATATGGTGAACTGGACAGATCATGGTTCACCACTGGCTTACACCGATTTTGAATGGTCAAGAGGCGATGCATGGGCCGGGCAGGTTATATTCAGAAATGGCAAATTCTATTATTATGTTCCTGTTAATCAAAAAGGTGGAGGTAATGCCATAGGTGTTGCCGTATCCGACAGTCCGACAGGACCTTTTAAAGATGCTTTAGGTAAACCCTTACTGGTTGGCAATGGATATATTGACCCGACAGTTTGGATTGATGACGACGGACAAGCCTACTTGTATTGGGGAAATCCAAATCTTTGGCACGTGAAGTTAAACGAAGATATGATTTCGTATGATCAGCAACTTGGTATTGTTAAAGAAGATTTGAAGGACGAAAATTTCGGTTTTCGAAAAGTGAAAAATGATGGAAGAACAGCTGATTACGAAGAAGGTCCGTGGTTATTTAATCGCAAAAGTAAATACTATTTGCTTTACCCGGCGGGCGGCGTTCCTGAACATTTGGCCTATTCAACAAGTAAAAGTATAACCGGGCCATGGGTTTACGGTGATACCATAATGCACGAAATTCAAAAAGGCGGTGCTTTCACCAATCATCCGGGCTATATTGAATTTAAAGGAAAATCATATTTGTTTTATCACAACGGTGCTTTGCCCGGTGGCGGCGGTTTTAAACGTTCGGTTTGTATTGAACCTTTTGAGTTTAATGCTGATGGATCGATCCCGTTAATTAAACCGACCAAAGAAGGCGTAACTGAAAGTGCAGCAAATTTAGACCCATATAAAAGGGTAGAAGCTGAAACTATTGCATGGTCGGAAGGTTTGAAAACAGCAGAAGGTGAAAATACAGGTGTTTATGTTACCAAAATTTCAGGCAGCGATTATATTAAAATTAGAAGTGTTGATTTGAAAAAAGGAGCAAAAAAGTTTGAAGCCAGCGTCGCTACAGCTACTTCAAACGGTAAAATTGAAGTCAGGCTTGATGATAAAGATGGCGAGTTACTGGGAACACTAAACGTGGAAAATACCGGTGGTGACCAGAACTGGAAAACTCAGTCGTGCAAATTGGATAAAGTTAAAGGCGTGCACGACGTTTACCTTGTATTTAAAGGCGATGGCGATGAATTATTTAATTTCGACTGGTGGAAATTATTTCCTGCTAAAGATTAGGTTTTCTACCTGCCAAAGAAGTTATATTGATTGAGAATTGGTTTAATACGAAAATGCAAGCCGCAATTACGATGAATTAAAGAGTAAAGGAACAGCCAGGTTGAATTAAGGATTGTAAAACAGAAATTATGATTTGAAAACATGAATTCTTAAAAAAATACAAATGAAAAGCGAAAAAATGGGAAACACTGTTTACCAAACGAACAAAAAAATTATTGTACTTATAGTATTGATAATAATTGGTTTATCTTTTAAGACATTATTCGCACAAGTAAATCAACGAACAAATAATCAAAATAAAACACCCGGAGAATACTATAATGAAATGCAAAGAAAACTTGCTTCCGGATGGAATACATGGAACACACGAAGTGTTTTATCTCAAGTACTTTTACCGGAATACTTTGCAATTAATTTTCAGTTACAGGATTTAAAGTCGGGCACTGTCTTGAAAGAGGCATTAATTGGCAGGCGTGGAGTAGATGTTGAAAAAGTTACTCCTGGTCCACATGCTTACAATGGTTCATATACCGAGTTAAGTGTTGATTGGAAAGATATAAATGTAAATGTTAAAACGGCCTCAGATTCAAAAAATATTGCGATTATTTTTTCTCCTGATAAATCAAAGAATTCAGGAGTGCTTTTAATAAAACCGACCATGATCTGGGGGGGAAAGGTAAAGTGGAAGTTAAAGGTGACGGGTTTGTATTTCGCGGTAACAACGAAGAACTAAAGTTTTACATAAATACTAAAGAAAAAATATCATTTAACAATTATACCCAATTAAATAGCAAGATTATAGTGTCAACCTATGTTGATAAAACTGAAAACGAGTTAGAAACATTAGTAAACTTAGCGGGAAAAAAACTTGAGAAAACCAAAAAAGTCTATGGCGCAGACAGCTCATTATATGATGCAATGCAATCTGTTTTGGCATGGGACGTAATTTATGAACCAACGCATAAAATTGTTATTTCGC
>CAWKJY010000013.1:0-102843 GCA_963849985.1 uncultured Prolixibacteraceae bacterium
AATCGCTGTAAAATATGCCAGGTATTTCCGAAAGCTCCAGGCAAAATTATAATGTGTGAAAGATGTAAATCAAATGAAGAATTATGTAACACCTTTTACAAGAGGAAGGCTGACCTTTATATCAGTTAAATCTATAAACAATTATTAAAAATAAAGATTATGAGTTCAGGAAAAGTAGTGTTAGGATTACTGGCTGGCGCAGCCGCCGGTGCATTGGCAGGAATTTTATTTGCACCTGCAAAAGGTACGAGAACCAGGAAAAGAATTTTAAAGAAAAGCAGAGATTACGCGGATAATTTTAAGGAAAAACTTGATGATTTACTCGAAGCCGTCAATGACAAATTTGAAAAAGTAAAAGAAGATGTTTCCGATTATGCCGAAAAAGTAAAAGAAGATGTTACCGACTTCGCTGAAAAGAAAATGGCCAAACCGGAAGAAGCTGAAAAAAACGCAAAAAAAGCTGAAGTGTAAAAATTTTTCAGGTTAGCGCAATCAGTGTAATAGAATAAAAACAGAAACAAAAGCAATGTACACAGAAACCTTGAAGGCAAATTCCTACGGCAAAATGAACAGGCCGGTAACTGGCTCATTGCGTTTGTTCAATTTGCCATGGCTTTTTGAAAAGGTGAAATTAAGACGAACCTGGATGAAAAGCGAATTGGATTCAAAAATTCTTGTAAACAGGCCCGATAAGCAGGTTGTGCTAACTACAATTCATGAGGATACAAAAATTGATTCTTTTCAGTCAGATGCTTCAGTTACTCTTCAGGTAATTGGGGGGAAATTGAAACTTCATACGCGAAAAGAATCAATAATTCTTAAAGAAGGCCAGTTGCTTAAATTGCATGAAAAAATTAATTACAGCTTTACAACCCGGAAAGAATCAGTGTTTCTCTTAACTATTGTTAATGAAGGAAATCGTCAGAAATTTGAATAATCTTATCTAAAAACAAGAGTATCATGCCCGAAGCTATGGAAGACATTGTGGATTCAATTGAATCGTTGCTGGAAAGCGCCGCCGATTATGGTAAAACAAGCTACGAACTTGTAAAACTAAAGACAATTGATAAAACATCAGATGTGGTTTCTTCTTTAATACCACATGCTGTCGTTTTTATAATTTTTATGTCGTTCCTGCTTTTTCTCAATCTGGGTGTGGCTTTTTGGTTGGGCGAAATCTTTGGGAATATGTTTTATGGTTTTTTTGTTGTGGCTGCATTTTACGGAATTATTGGACTCATATTGCATTTCTTTATGCACGATCGGATTAAAAAGAAAATTTCGGATTACATCGTTAAACAGGCACTTAAATAGAATCTTATGGAAAATATATCTTCCACCGCCGAACTTCAGGTTGCTATCCAATTATTGGAAGCGGAGCAGGCTGTCAAGTTAAAATTGATGAAAAAACAATTTCACCTGGCTTATGAAAGCTTAAAGCCTGTTAACCTGATCGAAAGCACACTGAAAGATATTGCTTCTTCTCCTATTCTGGTCAATAATATATTGGTTACTTCTATTGGAATGCTTAGCGGTTATCTTTCTCAAAAAGCCGTTACAGGAAAGTCAAGTACAATAAACTCAGAAAGCTTTTTGGTTATGTTTTACAGTATGGTGTTACCAACCTTATTGCCAAAAATCCCAAAGCAATAAAATCATTAGGCCAATATATTTCTCAACATATTTTCCACAAAGGAAAATAAATGATACAAGTCGGGACAAATAGAAAAATGAAAATTCCCTGTAAGCGTAAAAGCTCCCCTTGTTTTTATCGGCCTATTTGCTTTTTTTACCGTATTGTATGTCGCTAAAAGTATTATTGTTCCCATTGTTTTTGCAACCATTATTGCCATTATTTTGCACCCCGTTGTAAATTTGTTTGTACGGATTAAAATAAACCGGGTCTTGGCCATTATAATTACTTTATTCCTGACATTTCTTGTTATTGCAGCGTTTGGCGCCCTCCTGATTTCGCAGGTAAGCCGGTTTACTGAATCATTACCAATACTGGTAGATAAATTTACCGAGATTCTCAATCAAACGATTATCTATATTTCGGGTCATTTCAATTTAAGCCACAAAGAAATTACAGCATGGATTACAAAAACCAAAAATGAAACCATTGGCAGTTTAGAAATCGGACAAACAATTGTCAATGTTGGCAGCGTGTTGGTTTTTTTAGTGTTAATTCCTGTTTATGTATTTTTGATTTTGTTTTACCAGCCTATTTTAATTGAATTTTTCCGCAGGGTTTTTGGCAAAAGCCACCGCAGCAAGGTAGGCGTTATTATTAACCAGATAAAAACGCTGATTCAACGTTATCTTATCGGACTACTTATAGAGATGGCCATAATTTCAACTTTGTATTCAATCGGACTTTTTATATTGGGAATAAAATATGCAATAATTCTTGGCATTATGGGCGCCATTCTCAATCTCATTCCTTACCTGGGGTTCATTATTGCATCATCATTTCCAATGATGATTGCTATTGTTACAAAAACATCACCCTGGTTTGCTTTATTGGTTTTGGCGCTTTATATATTTATACATATAATCGATAACAATTTTATCATTCCAAAAATTGTTGCCTCAAAAGTAAAAATTAATGCCCTTGCTTCTATTACTGCCGTAGTTGTATTTGCGGCTTTATGGGGGATCCAGGGGATGATAATTGCCATTCCGCTTACAGCTATTGCCAAACTCATATTCGACCATGTTAAGCCCCTAAAACCCTGGGGATTTTTACTGGGCGATACCATGCCTCCATTACTGAAAATTAACCGATTTTGAAAAAATTAATCCAAAAGTGATTTGCTGGAATATGTGTGAATGATGTAACTCTTATCCTGAATTCTGTAAAACTTTCCGGAATTCCTGGTACATACCTTTGTTTGTGATAATTCAGTCACAATTAAATTATTAGTATGAATAAAAATGAAGATGAAGGAAAACGGCATGTGCAAAAAGGCAAACTCAAGCAAAAATTTGCCACTTTAACTGAAAATGACCTGCTGTTTGCAGAAGGGAAACAAGAAGAGATGCTTGGAAAGCGTCAAATAAAGCTTAGTGAAACAAAGGAAGAATTGAAAAAGGATTTTCCGGAACCATTAGCTGCAAATAGATTTTGAAAAGTCATCTTTTAACGATGATTTCAAAATGCTAAAAGCTTGAATTCAATAGTTCTTATTATGAAACGAGCATGATAAATAATTCTTACACAGAAGCATAATTATTTAGCGAGTTACATATGATACCTTTAAGATAAACCATAATAATCATATGAAAAAATTCACTCCTGTTATTAAAGTAAAAGGATTTGCCACCCAGCAATCCAGGAAACTGAGTGAAAAAACATTGGAGAAAACGCAAATTGCAAGCATTTTTTTTGCAGAAGTTGCCACTGTTTTCCTGTTTATAACTGTGCTGGTAAAAGAATCATTTTCGCGCAATTTTGAATTCAGGGAATTTTTTCGTCAGTGTTATCAAATTGGCTATAAAACGCTGCCCCTGGTTTCAATTACCGGAGCCATTATGGGTTTGGTGCTTACGATTCAATCGCGCCCGGTATTGGTTGATTTTGGTGCAGTTTCCCTGCTTCCGGGAATGGTATCCGTGTCACTTATTAGAGAAATGGGACCGGTTATAACTGCATTAATATGTGCCGGAAAAATTGGTTCGGGCATGGGAGCAGAACTGGGTTCAATGAAAGTAACCGAACAGATAGAAGCCATGGAAGTTTCATCCATCAATCCGATGCGGTTTTTGGTTGTTACGCGGGTGGCCGCAGCAACGCTCATGATCCCTTTGCTGATATTATATGCCGATGCTCTCGGTATTTTGGGAAGCTGGGCAGGAGCAAATATTAAAGGCAGTGTAAGCTTTGTCCTGTTTTTCTCACAGGCATTTGCCCCAATCGATTTTATTGATTTCCTGCCTGCGGTTGTAAAATCATTTTTTTTCGGGGCAGTAATCGGGTTGGTCGGATGTTATAAAGGATACAACGCCGGACGCGGGACCGAAAGCGTAGGAGTGGCTGCAAATTCTGCCGTGGTGATGGCTTCTCTGCTGGTAATAATAATAGATTTAATAGCAGTACAAATAACTGATATGATGATGTAATGAATGCAAAACAAACAGATACGTTAACATATTCTCCCGATAAAACCAACAGTGAAAGAAACGGTGATTGAGATAACAAATCTCAGGAAATCATTCGACAATCAGGAGGTTTTAAAAGATGTTTCCTTAAAACTTTTTAATGGCGAAAACCTGGTGGTACTTGGCAAATCGGGCAGCGGTAAATCAGTTTTAATAAAATGCATTGTCGGGTTATTAACTTCCGATGGCGGAACAATCCGTGTATTTGAGGAAAATGTAACGGATTTACACCGAAAAGAACTGAACGGGCTGAGAAAGAAAATTGGCTTTTTATTTCAAAGCGGGGCATTGTATGATTCCATGACGGTGAAACAAAACCTTGAATTTCCTTTGAGGAGAATACGAAAAAACCTTTCAGAAAAAGAAATTAAAGAAAAAATCGCTGAAGTTTTGGAAAATGTGGGTTTGCCCGATGCACTGAATAAAATGCCCTCGCAACTTTCCGGCGGTATGCGAAAAAGAATTAGTCTGGCACGCACCATTGTTGTTGATCCGATGATTATGTTGTATGATGAACCTACTACCGGGCTCGACCCGGTAACCTCAGATGAAATAAGTTTGCTCATCAATGAAGTTCAGAAAAAATATAAAACGTCATCCATTATTATTACACACGATATTGCTTGTGCCAGGGCGAATGCAAACCGGGTTATTATGTTACTGAACGGTGAAATTTATCTGGAAGGAAGCCTGGAAACATTTGAAAAATCGGCGGATCCGAATATAAAATCATTTTTTAAATAAGAGAAGGTAAATTGAATACCATAAAAACAAAGAGTCATGGATACACATACTGAGAAATTTAAAGTAAGGTTGGGATTGTTTATCATTGGAGGGATGGCTTTGTTTGTTCTTACCATATTCATTATCGGGAAACAGCAGAACTTATTTAACCCTGTTTTTAAACTTACAACAACTTTCCATAATGTAAGCGGATTACAGGTGGGAAATAATGTCCGTTTCACCGGAATTAATGTTGGCATGGTTGATAACATCAATATAATAAATGATTCAACCGTGCAGGTTGACATGTTGATTAAGGAGTCATGGATACACATACTGAGAAATTTAAAGTAAGGTTAGGATTGTTTATCATTGGAGGGGTGGCTTTGTTTGTACTTACCATATTCATCATTGGGAGACAGCAAAATTTATTTAACCCTGTTTTTAAACTTACTACAACTTTCCATAATGTAAGCGGATTACAGGTGGGAAATAATGTCCGTTTTACCGGAATTAATGTTGGCATGGTTGATAACATTAAAATAATTAATGATTCAACAGTGCAGGTTGACATGTTGATTAAAAAGGATGTTCAACAGTTTATTAAATCAGACTGTGAGGTTGCCATCGGTTCTGAAGGTCTTATTGGCGACCGCTTGTTAATTATTACCTATGGAAGCCCTGATGCCCCGGTAGCAGAAGACGGACAACAACTCACTTCCAAAGAGCCGGTTGAAACCAATGCGATAATGGCAAGTTTGCAAACATCGGCTGTTAATGCAGAAACAATAACACAGCAACTTGCTGAAATAACGATGAATATTAATAGCGGACAAGGCACACTGGGCCGGTTAATACAGGATTCTACCATTGCAGAAAATATAAATCAAACGATTAAAAATTTCGAAAAAAGTTCGGAAGGCCTGGATGCAACCATTAAAGCCACCAAAGAAAATGTGTTTGCTTTTATGGAGAGTTTACAAAAAACAGCAGCAAAAACTGAAGTTGCATCGAACCAGCTGGGCGAAATCATGGTAAAAATAAACAGCGGCGAAGGTACACTTGGCATGTTAATACAGGATACAACCCTCGCCAACAACCTTGACTATAACTGTTGTCAACCTCAAAGAAAGCAGTGAAGGACTGAACGAAAATATGGAAGCGCTCAAACATAATTTTTTATTCAGGGGATATTATAAACGGAAGGCAAAAAAAGAAGAACAATTGAGAATAGATACGGAAATAAAAAATGCAGCTGAAAATAAATAAACGGTTGAAAATGAAAGGTGAAAATGTGGTTCAGAAATGTGGTCATACTGTTTTTTGTTTTATTGATAACAAATGATTTCGCATTTGCACAGGATACTATAGTCCAAAAAGATTCAACTCATCTTTACGAGAACATCGAAACCTATTCTGAACGAAGCAAGTTTACCAAATTCATGTTCCGTTTGTTTTTTAAACCGGTTGCACCCGATCTGCCGCAAAAGAAGAAAAATAAACGACCGATTCAAAAACCATATTCCTCATTCGAAGGGAAAATTATCCGGAAAATTAACATCGAAACACTTGACCCTTTTGGAAATTCAATTGGCGATACCATTACCTCATCGCTAAATTTCATCGCCAGAGCCGGAAATAAATTTCACATAAAAACACGAACAATTGCCATTCGAAACTTGCTGCTCATTCATAAAAATCAACCCTTCGATGCATTGTTGGTAAAAGAATCCGAACGGTTGGTTCGAAGTATGAATTACATTACCGATGTTCAGTTTTATGTTCAAGTTGCTCCTGAAAGCTCCGATTCTGTTGATATTTTCATTCGCGAATTAGACAAATGGAGCCTCATCCCCGGCGGTTCAAATTCCGCTTCGCGCATTACTATTAACCTGAGAGAAAATAATTTTCTGGGTTTAGGACACGAATTTCAAAATAACCTGGTTTGGAATCATTCAACCGGCGACTATGCCTATAAAACAAAATACTCTGTCCCGAATATTCGCAACACCTATATTAATTCTACTTTGCAATACGGCACCGACGAATATGGAAATTTTATAAAAAGTTTTGCCATCGACAGGCCGTTTTTTTCACCATTTGCAAAATGGGCAGCAGGTATAAACCTTTCGCAACACCTTCACAACGATTCAATCTGGTCGGTCAACTTTATGCATTTTAAATACAACCAGCAGGATTATTGGGCGGGCAGCGCCATTCGTATTTTCAAGGGAAATACTGAATATAAACGTACAACTAATTTTATTTCAAGTGCACGTTTTATCCGAACCCGGTTTCACGAAAAACCACTTGAAACGATTGATACACTTCAGTTTTATACCGATGAGAATTTTTATCCTTTCAAGCTTTGGCATCTCATCACGGTTATATGTGCAAGGACAAGTATATTTTTAAATTTGGGATAACAGAAGATGTTCCGGTAGGAAAAGTAATCAGTTTAACCGGCGGTTTCCAGAAAAAAAACAATGTTGGTCGGGTTTATTTAGGAGCACGTTTTTCTTCAGGCAATTATTATTCATGGGGATATCTGAGTTCCAACTTCGAATATGGCACATTCCTGCGCGCATCAAAAGCAGAGCAGGGTGTTTTTAGCGTTGGTATAAATTATTTTACCAACCTTATTGAAATCGGGCAATGGAAATTCAGGCAATTTGTAAAACCTCAGCTTATTATTGGCATCAACCGCATTGATTATGACAGTTTAACAATAAACAACGAATATGGCTTGCGGGGGTTTAACAGTCCCACATTGTCAGGCAACAGCCGGATGCTTTTTACATCGCAAACACAATTTTATGCCCCATGGAATTTTATCGGGTTCCATTTTGGCCCTTATTTAAACTTTTCATTGGGTATGCTTGGCGACGCATCAAAAGGGTTTCGGAACAGCAAACTCTATTCGCAAATCGGATTGGGTGTTTTAATAAAAAATGATAACCTGGTTTTGAATGCCTTTCAACTGTCCATCTCCTTTTTCCCGGTAATTCCGGGTATAGGTGATAATGTTTTTAAAATGAACTCCTTTCAAACAGTCGATTTCGGTTTCCGTGATTTTGAAATTGGAAAACCGGCAACAGTATTGTTCCGATAAATTGGAACAGTGTTGTGTTAAGCATGAAACATTTAACGTCATGCTGAATTTATTTCAGCATCTCATCAATAAATAGTAGATTCCGAAACAAGTTCGGAATGACGATCCAACAATTAGCATTTAACACAACACTAACATGGAATGTGTGAAACATGTAATTCTTTTTCGAAATTATGTAACGCTTTCAAACAAAAATTGGCTCACATTTACAGGAAAATAGATTAAAAAATCAGTTGGAAAACAGAACCATGTACGAACAAAAACAATCCGGAATAAGCACACAATCTTTAGTCAATCTTTTGGATAGCGACGATAAAAAGGTACGCACAAGAGCCCGAAAATCGTTGGTAGTAATTGGGAAACAAGCTGTTCCGCCATTATCTCTGGTACTCGAAAATTCAAAAATATACAAAGCACGCTGGGAAGCAGCGAAAGCGCTTGGTGAAATCCGGGACATTAAATCTATTCCTGTTTTAGTAAAAGCGCTGGAAGATCCGGAGAGCGATGTAGCCTGGCTGGCAGCAATAGCATTGAAAAAATTCAGGAAAGCTGCATGGCCCGAACTTTTGCGTGCGCTGAAAAAACGTGGGGCCGATTCGGTTTTGCTTCGCAATGGGGCGCATCACATCCTGCGAAATCAAAAGATGGAGGGATTTAACGATTTGTTGGATGCACTCAAAGTTGCGCTTGAACAGGGTTCACCTCCCGAAAGTATTTTACTGGCTGCTTTCAATATTTTGGAAAGAATGAAGAAAACATGCATAATTGATAAATAAGCTGTATAAAAAACCTTATCGATTTAAACATAGTTATTATTTTAGAAGATATGGTTTTAGCAGAATATTATAGTTAACTGTTCAATGATGAAGATGGCTGTTGTTTTAAAAAAGGTTTTAAAGATTTTCATCTGGATGGTCATTATTATTGTGCTTTTATTCCTGATTACTGCCGGCTTAATCCAGATTCCTGCTATTCAGACTAAGATCGTTCATTATGCCACTACTTTGGTCAGCAACAAAACGCACACAAAAGTTGAGATCAAAAATGTCAGTATTTCATTCCCCAAATCAGTAGTTGTTGAAGGTATTTATCTCGAAGATCTTAAAAACGACACTTTGCTATATACTGAAAAAGCAAAAATAAACATCGCACTTTACGACTTATTCTCCCGTAAAATAGACGGTTAGTTCGTTTGCCCTGGAAGATGCAACGGTTAAACTACACAGCACAAAAACCGATTCGCTGTTTAACTATAATTTTCTGATTACTGCATTTGGCGATTCTGCAAATTCAGCCAAAAGTTGATACACAAACTTCATCTAAATGGACTTTCAGCATCGATAAAGTGAGCCTGAAAAACATCCGGTTTCAGTACAATGATGAATATGCAGGAATGAATGTTTCCGTAGTTCTTCGGAATTCAGAATTAGAAGTGGGTGAGATCGATCCAACAAAATCCATTTATTCTTTGAACGACATACTCCTTGAAGGCGCAGCGGTAAATGTTTTGGCAATTGAATCCACAAACATTCAGAATAATCAATCAAGCAGCAATTTGCCAAAAATATCAGCGAAAAATCTGCAACTCAATAATTCCGTTATAAGTTATACTGATTCAGTGGGCAGCCTTTCTATTTTTTCGAATATTGAAAAGGTTAAGCTGGAAGATGCTTCCATCGATTTACAAGCAGAAATGTTGACATCTGAATCTATTTTCTTAACGAAAAGCAAAATTCAATACCACACTTTCACGCCGGATTTAACATCAAACGAAACGCGCAACAACATCGTCAAATAACTGGAAAGTTACAGTTACGAGTATTGACCTGGAAGACAATTCATTTACCTACAAAGCGGGAAATAGCCCGGAAACAACAAAAGTTTTTAACCCGAATTATTGGGAATTTCAGTCATTTAATACTTGAAGCAACAAATTTTCAATATTCATCAGACCTTACAAAAGCTTCGATCAGAAAATTCAGCGCAGTTGATCAAAACAACTTTGCAATCAACAATCTCGAAACCGATTTTAGTATGGATCAACATTCCATTACTGCAAAAAAAATAAAAGTAAACACTCAGAGTTCTGATTTAGAAGCTGATTTCAAAATTGAATATTCATCATTGACAACGTTGACGGATTCATTGCAATTCAGTAACCTGAATTTGGATCTGAAAAATGCAAGCATTACCAATTCCGATATTCTTTATTTTAAACCCGATTTAAACAAACAACCCTTTTTTAAAAACAGCTCAACTGTCACAACTGCTTCAGGCAAAATAAGCGGACAGATGAATAATCTTTCGGGGAAAAATGTGAAGGTAAAAACCGGAACAAATACAAATGTAGTAACCGATTTTACAATAACAGGTTTGCCCGATTTTCAATCGGCTACTTATGATTTCCCGAATCTGAAAATAAGTTCAGGCAAAAAAGATATTGAAATGCTGGCAGGAACTTACTTCCCCAAAAACATTGAACTTCCTGAAAAAATAAATGTGCAAACTGTTTTTAAAGGAAAGCTAAAATCCTTTGAATCAACGGTGAAAATGACAAGTAGTTTTGGAGATGCAAATCTTACGGCAACAATCGATCCCGATGAAAATTTCAACAGTAATATCACCCTGACGAATTTCGAATTGGGCAAGTTGCTAAAAGATACAATGATGTATGGACCGGTTTCGTTAACTGCCGAAGCAAGCGGACAAGGTCTGGATTTGAAAACGATGAAAGCGAAAATCAAGGCTGAAGCGACAGCACTTTTCCTTAACAATTACACTTATCACAATTTGAATTTGGATGGGAACATCGACGAACAGAAATTCGAGGGAAAAATAAACCTGAAAGATGAAAATGTTGATTTCGATTTGGATGCATCTGCGAACCTAAATCCAGGGATTGAAAACTATCAGTTCCATTTAAACCTGCAGGGCGCGGATCTTCAGAAACTCAATTTCACCAAAACAGATTTACGGATTGGAACGATTGCAACTGCCGATTTCAAAGGAAAATCAGTCGCCGATATCAATGGAAAGGTAAAATTTGTCAATCTGGTGGTGGCTCACAATGCAGAAAAATATGCGCTCGATTCGGTTGTTATAACTTCGGTCAATGAACCAAACAAAAGTGAATTCAATATCAGCAGCGATTTGGCCGATGTTAACTATTCCGGGAGTGTTTCTCCATTTAGTCTTCCTTCCGAACTTGGTCAATTTATAAACAACTATTTTCAGTTATCCGATTCTGTTTCTTCAACTGAAACAAACCAACTTCAGGATTTTAATTTTGAGATTCAATTGCACAATCATCCCATTTTATCCGAAGTTATCTTTCCTGAATTGCACGAATTCCAACCGGGAATCATTCAGGGAAGTTTCGATAGTTTGAAAAACGAACTGAAACTGAATGCCACTATCGACAAATTGGTTTACGGTACAACTGAAATAAAGGACTTTACAATTGATGTGAATTCAGATTTGAAGGCATTGAATTATCAGATTTCATGCAGAAACATTTCAAATTCGCTGGCGAGTTTAAACAACTTTTTGATGGATGGAAATCTGGCAGACAATAAAATAAACACAACTATTTCATCGCTTGATGAGAAGAAAAACAAGAAACTTCTGCTCACTACGCAAATTATCAGGGACAATGCCAATTACAAACTGACACTCGATCCGGCCAATTTCTATATGATGTATGAAAAATGGAATATTGCCGCTGACAATTATATTGAATTTGGAAAACAAGGATTTTTAGTCCATAATTTTTTCCTGAATGACGAAGAAAGTCAGATTAAAATTGCTTCAGTAAACGATACGATTAATGATGATCTCAATATTGAAATCAGGAATTTGGATCTGGATGATATTTCAGGAATTTTTCAGAAGGACACCAGTTTATTGAAAGGAGTTGTTGACGGAAATATTTTGCTTAAACGGGTTAATAATTCATACGGAATCATTGCCGACGCAAAAATTATGAACCTGATTGTTGATAATATCCCGGTCGGGAATTTGACTTTAAACGCAGAGAATCCGACTACAGAGAAATTTAATATCGATTTGAAGTTGTCAGGCGGCGACAATAATTTAACCGCCAATGGGTATTATGTGCCAAATGGCGGCGAGCAATCCATTCACATCAATGCGGCAATTCAATCGCTTTCGCTGCAAACGGTGCAGGCATTTTCAATGGGAAACATTACAAAAGCTACGGGCAACCTGACCGGCAATTTTTTGGTTGAAGGAAATACAAGTCTGCCCGAAATAACCGGCGAACTTACATTCAACAACGCGTCAATTACACCTGCATTTCTAAATAACTCATTGGAATTAAAGCATGAAACCTTTCAGTTGAAAAAAGATGGAATTTATTTCAAATCGTTTACCATTTTAGATAAGGAACAACACACTGCCATCCTTGACGGAGCTGTTAACATGAACCAATTCAGTGATTTCAAATTTGCTTTAACCATAAATACGAAAGATTTTTTGCTCTTTAACACAACGTACAAAGACAACAAGGAATTTTACGGACGGATGATTATCGACAGTAAAATCGATGTAACCGGACCGATGTCGCTTCCGGTTGTAAATGCAAAATTAAAATTGAAGAAAGGCTCCAACTTTACCTTTGCTGTTCCTGAAGATCAATTAACCACCGACAAAGGCGAGGATGTTGTTGAATTTGAAACCGGGACCAGTCTCAATCCGATTTTATACCGGGATGAGAAAAAGGAAATACAAAAATCGAGCTTAACCGGTTTTGATGTTTCTTCTATTCTCGAAATTGACAAAGAGGCAACATTACGACTGCTAATGGATCCTTCGTCTTCCGATTCACTGGTGGTTAGAGGCGATGCAGCATTAAGTTTCACCATCGACCGAAGTGGAAAAATTAGCCTTACCGGCGCCTATAATCTGAACGACGGAAGTTACATGGCGTCGCTGGAATCGTTTATTAAAAGAAAGTTTGATATTGATCGCGGAAGTACAATTATTTGGAATGGAGATCCTGTTGATGCAGAAATATCAATTAATGCAAGGTATCCGGTTCGTGCTGCACCTATTGATCTGATGGCTGACCAGATGTCGGGGATGAGTGAAGCCGACCAGAATAGCTACAAACAACGTTACCCGTTTTTGGTACTGCTGAAATTACGTGGGAAAATATTACAGCCTGAAATCAGCTTCGAAATACAGTTGCCTCCTGACGAAAAAGGTATTTTGAATGGTGCTGTCAATCAAAAATTGAGCATGTTAAATGAAGATGAATCGGCATTGAATAAACAGGTTTTTGCCTTATTGGTATTGGGCCGGTTTATCCAGGAAAATCCGTTGCAAACCGAATATGGTGGAACCTCTACTTTGGTTCGGGCAACAGTGGGCAAATTTTTATCGCAGCAGCTCAATCAATGGAGTTCGAAAGTGCTGCCCGGTGTGGATTTAAATTTTGACATTCAATCGTATAACGATTATCAAACCGGAGGAGCGCAGGGAAGAACCCAGGTGGATATTGGTTTAAAGAAACAACTTTTCGACGAACGGTTGAGCATTCAGCTTGGCGGCACGCTGGATGTGGAAGGAGAAAAGGCCCGGCAAAATTCAGCAAGCAATATCACGAGTGATGTAGATGTGGAATATAAACTCACAAAAGATGGCCGCTATCGATTGAAAGGATTCAGGCATAATCAATACGAGGGTGTTATTGAAGGCCAGTTGGTAGAAACCGGCGCCGGAATAATTTACGTCCGCGATTTCAATAAATGGAAAGAATTCCTGAAATCGTTACAATAAGAAAAGTGAACCAGAGGAAAAACCGTTAAAATGAAAATAGATGTTAGGATGATCTTTTGCCGTTGGCTTTAGCCAACGGAATAAAGGCAATTCATGATAAATGGGCTTTAGCCCTTAATTCAATAAATTGGGTTAAAACCCACAAGTTTTTATTATTTTAAATCCGTCCCATAAATGGGACGGCAAAGGATAAACAAAAAAGAGATTTCAAGCCATAAAAGGCTGCAATAATGAAACAATTAATTAAATATTTTCTGATAATTTTTAGTCTGTTCCTGGCCTCATGCAGCGGAACGAGGCACTTACCTTCGGGAGAAAAACTTTATACCGGGGCGGAGATAAAAATTGAATCGACAGCTAACATCAACAAAAAACAGATAAAAACGGAGGTAAAAAAGGTTTTGCGTCCGGAACCGAATAAAGTTTTTTTAGGCGTGCGTCGCAGAGTATGGATGTATATGGCCGCAGGAGATGATACCAATAGTAAATTGGAAAAATGGCTCAAAAAAAATGGAACCGCTCCTGTTTTGCTAAGCGATATAAAACCGGCAGTTACTTCCAAAATTATAGATGCAACGCTTTTTAACAACGGATTTTTTAATAGCTACACCGAATATCAGATTATTGATAAAAAACGTACTGCGGAAGTAATTTACACGAGTCACGTCCATGAGCCCTATCGAATCAAAGAACTAAACTACTCCATTTCGGACGATAGCTTAAGCCAGGCAATTCAAAACATAAAAAAGAAATCAATCATTAAGCCGGGCAAAAATTATAATCTGGAACTTTTAAAAACTGAAAGAGAACGTATTGATGCCGGATTAAAGGACAGTGGATATTTCTATTTCAATCCCGATTATTTAATTTTTAAAGCGGATACTTCGGAAGCAGATCATTCGATAAGTTTAAAACTTGCTTTGAAAGACAGTGTTCCGCAAAATGCGCTGACAGTTTATCGCATCCACAAAGTGGTCATTGATCAGGATTATTCATTATCGGAAGACGCTTCAGAATATAAGAAAGATACCATGATGTTTCAGAATACGGTGTTCCTCGTGAATAGCGAAGTTCCCAGCATCAAACCGAAAGAAATACTTCGATCGGTTTACCTGAAAAAGAATGAAGTCTTTTCAAGAAGAAATCACACCATTACGCTGAACCGTTTGATGTCGCTGGATAATTTCAAATTTGTAAGGGTTAAATTTTCCGACAGTGACACGACTGCCGCCGGATATCTGGATGTAACCATTTTAATGACACCGATGCCAAAACATACATTCAGGGCTGAAATGGATTTGGTTACCAAATCAAATAACTTTATGGGGCCGCGAATGAATGTTAGCCTTCTGGACCGGAACACCTTTCATGGTGCCGAAATCCTGAAATTAAATTTGGCCGGATCGTTTGAAGCACAATTGAATGGAACGGCGAAAAACCGCTATTCTTATTCATGGAATCCGCAACTTGACCTTACTTTTCCCCGATTTATTACACCGTTCAATATCCACCAGACACAAAGCATTTACATTCCAAAGACAAACTTTTCGCTTTCATACAATTATCTGAAAAGAGTAGATTATTTCGACATGAAAACCTTCCATTTCGGGTACAGTTACAAGTGGAAAGTAAATATCTTGAAAGAGCACGAATTAACTCCAATCAGTGTGAGTTTATCTACCATTGGGAATAAGTCGGTTGCATTCAATGAATTGCTCGATTCAAATCCATATCTGAAAAAAAGTTACGAAGAGCAGTTTATAGCTGGCGGCAAATATTCGTTTACCTATCAATGAACAGGTACTCGCTGGCAAAAAGATGCAATACTTTTTCCATGCCACCACCGAGTTTGCCGGCAATGCTTTTTCGCTGGTGAATAATATTACAGGTAAAAAAGTTTCGTCAACCAATCCCTCCAGAATTGTTGGTTCTGTTTATTCTCAATTCGCCAAATTAAGTTTGGAAGGTCGTAGTTATACCAATTTTAAGGATAAAAACATTCTGGCTATGCGGATTTTTGCAGGTGTAGCCAAACCTTACGGAAACTCATCAGTTTTGCCTTATTCCAAGCAATTTTTTAGTGGTGGGCCGAATAGTCTCCGTGCTTTTCAAATAAACTCTGTCGGGCCAGGCACTTTTTATCAGAATGGCGCCAATACCGGTTTTTTACAAATGGGCGGCGATGTAAAACTGGAAGCGAATGCAGAATATCGTTTTGGCATTTACCGCTATTTTAAAGGAGCTTTGTTTGTTGATGCCGGAAATGTGTGGCTTTTAAAATCAAATCCTGCCAATACCGGAAGTCCGTTTATGTTCTCCAAATTTATGGATCAGCTGGCAGTAGGCACTGGCTTCGGACTTCGGGTTGATGTTTCGTTCTTCGTTTTACGATTCGACCTGGCCATGCCACTGCGAAAGATTCCAAAGCCCGGAGATAATTTCAGGTGGGTAACCAATGAAATTGACTTCGGAAGTTCAGCATGGAGAAAAGATAATTTGGTTTTGAATGTGGCGATTGGATATCCGTTTTAAAACTGAACCTTTAATTTATATAACTCTTTGCTGAAATTGACTAATAATTCCCGGCGATTAAGAACCCACCTCTGAGCACATATAAAAAAAGGTTAATCGAAAAGTCTTTATAAAATGATAGACATACGTTTGAAACAGGAAAATGTGTGAATAATGTAACTTTTATGCTGAATTGTGTAACGAATTAAAATAGTAATGGCAGTAATTTTACATTGGATTACTGACATCCGGTTAAAAGAGTAGAAAAATGTACAACAATACGATTGGATACTGGAACGGGAAAAAAGAAAAAATTAAACAAAAATATCCTGTTATTACCGATGAAGATTTGAACTTTCATGAGGGAAAGGAAGTAGAAATGATAGAGATGCTTGGGTATAAACTAGGAAAGTCAATAGACGAAATGCGCCAGATAATTGACGCATTGTAAAATATTTCCGGGTAATACAGGAAAAACATTGATTCCCGGAATTAACCTTATTCAATTCTGAATGATTCTTAAAATTAAATATATGGAAAGTCGCCGGTGTAAAACATTGGTGAAGGAAGAAATGGATAAACTGGGTCTTCAGAACGCTACTGTGGAATTGGGTGAAGTTGAATTTGAAGGCGATATTTCCGACGAGAAATTAGAGTTGTTTGATTCGGCCCTTAGAAATTTGGGGTTGGAAATTTTAGTGGATAAAAGGAGCCGGCTTGTTACTGAAATAAAAGATGCTGTTTATCAATTGGTATATCTCACTGACGATCTCCCAAAACCAAACTATTCCGATTATATCAGCGAAAAGGTGAACCTTAGCTACAGTTCTCTTAGCACTGTCTTTTCAGCAAAGGAGAATATTACCATCGAAAAGTATATTATTACTCAACGAATTGAACGCGTAAAAGAACTGCTTATCTATTCCGATATCGGTCTTAGCGACATTGCTTTTAAAATGCACTTTAGCAGTGTGGCTCATTTATCCAATCAGTTTAAAAAAGTCACCGGCTTGACACCTTCTTTTTTCAGAAATAATAAGAGCTAATTTAGGCTCACTTTAAAAAGTTGGCGGAGATGTAGAATTCATTTTATACATCACCACTTAATTACTAAATTGTACTATTTGTCCTACCGGACGGGTTTTACTATTTGGCTTGATCCAAATAGTAAACACAAAAATCAAGGCTGCTCCCGCTTCACTCTAAAAATCTACGTATTGCCTACTAAAATTTCTGAACTCGTCGTACCTCCTCAAACAACCGAAATTTTTTAACGTATTCAATACTTGTTTTTCGGCTCACCGGTCGAGGCCATACTTCGATGATCTGGCAGCGTTAACTCAATGCGGCGGCCTCTTTCTATCAATCCCGGAATCAAAACAAAACCTTAGTGAAAAGGAGAAGTTTCGAAGAAATGAGGAAATCACTCCTTTGAAGTTAGGTTTTGTAAAGATGATGGGTGAAGATAAAAAGCAGCCTTGAACTTTCTGCTTCGTCTTTGCTTTAAGGCAAAGATGAAGGCTCCCGGCAGGGAGAATTTCCTGTGGTGGGTTGAATTTGAATAGTTATATACAAAGTCACGACATTAAAATATTTAGGGAAGTATTTTCATATACACATAAGTCCATCGGATTTTCAATATAAGCTCTAATTTAAAAAGAATAAAAAAGGCCATCTTTGTTCAACAAAGACAGCCTTTTATGAATTGATTGTTTGTTTGATATTTAATTAAAACCGGTAACCAAGCGAAAGCCCGTATCCGGTATTTTTAAGCGTAGATTTATTATCGCCGGAAACCCGGTTGTCTTTCGGATTAATATCAATTAGTCCGAGCTGCGTATTCAGTTGCAAAAATATTCCTGCTGGTAATTCATAACCAAAAAACAGATTGGCTCCCGCATCAAACGGTTTAATGTATTTTATGGCATTCGAATCTCCGGACTCCACAACTTTTTTAAACTCGATATTCGTTCCTCCGATTCCGTAAGCCAGGTAAGGCCCAAACCCAAGCATAAAATAACCATTACCCAACAAGGCTTTATAAACAAAGTTCAAAGGCAGTTCAACATACGATAGTTTATATGAAGTACTTGAAATTTTTGCCCCTTTTGTGCTGAAAAGTAAACCCGGCTGAAAGTAAAACTGAGGGGCAACGGGAATTTGAACATTCACCCCGGCATGGAACCCAACAAGCATGTCATTTTTAAGCTTGTCGCCATTCATATCTTTACCATTCAGGTTCTGCAGGTTTACTCCCCCCAGGATGGCAAATGATGTTTTTGAATTATCTGAGCCCTGAGCAAAAACCTGGGAAACAGATAATATTAAAATCAATGTGATGAAAATAAATTTTTCTTTCATAATAAATAATTAATTAAATGCATTGTGTATTAGTTGGCTGAATTTTGTTGAGCATCAGCCTTCATTTTTTCGTTGGCTGTAATCAAAAATTCAACTCTACGGTTTTGGGTACGGCCTTCTGCAGTATCGTTTGAATACTTTGGTACATTTTCCCCAAACCCTTTAATTGTTAAACGATTATAGGTAATTCCCTGACCCGAAAGGTAACCGGAAACAGTACCTGCCCGTTGTTCCGATAAGGTCTGGTTATACGCTTCACTGCCTTTACTGTCGGTATGTCCCTGAACTTCAATATCGGTATCAGGATAACTGTTCAATACAACAACCAGTTTGTTCAGATTGGTTTTAGCATCTTCCGACAGGTTTGATTTGTCGAACGCAAACAGCACGTTGCTGCTGAATTCCACCACAATACCTTCACCCACGCGTTCAACTTTTGCATCGGGTACTGTTTTTTTAATCTCCTCTGCCTGTTTATCCATTTGCCGGCCAATTATTGCACCGGAAGCGCCGCCAACTGCTGCACCAATAATTGCTCCCAGGGCAGTGTTTCCCGATGCCCGGCCAATAACAGCGCCTGCTGTTCCACCGGCTGCAGTTCCTATTACCGCCCCTTTTTGCGTTTTATTCCATGTAGCACAGCCCATAAAAATAAATGCAGAACTTAAAACGATTACAAAACTCATTTTTAACTTATTCATTCTTGTATATTTAATTGTTTAAACCATTCATTCAAAACCGTATTTTAAAAAACCGGAATGAGTACTTTAGATTTTTATATCTTCCATTGTATTCATCCCATAATTCCTAAGATTTTCATTTAGTAAATTTTGATTCAGCCTGAGTTGATTTCTGAGTATCAAGACATCCTTCTCCCCAATGGCCTGCCACAAATCTTTTTCCCAGTTATCCTTCATTTTTTCGCTGAATACCATTTATTGAAATTTTTTAATGTTTGACACATTATTCATATCAATTAAAGGTAAGCTCATTTTAACAGTGAAATGTTACACAATTTTGATTATCAGTTACAACATTCACACATTATGAGGAAATTTTAAGTGGATTGGGCGCTGAATATCAGGCAAAACGGGCATGGAAATGCTTTGTCACACTGAATGATAATTATAAACAGCGTCCATGAGTTACAATTAAAAATAATCCGTTATAAACAAATGAATTGAACCATTGACACAGATTAACCACATCTCAATGCCCGGCTAAAAATGTGTGAATTATGTAAATTTTCCTGTAGAATAATGTAACAAAACCGCACTCCGGTCTTTTTATTTTAGTACCCAAATAAATTTTTTCTATAAAAGAGGAGAAAAAGAATTTCGTTAAAGGAGACAGGTCTTTATATTATTATAGTTGTTATTATAATTCTGGTGTTCTGTTACAAGTAGAAGAAGGTGGATAGACCTCACTAATGCATAGTCAGAAATAACCAAATGGAAATGAGATCAAATACTGAATAGTTAGTTATAGCAAATGCTGTTATTGGAATGCGTATATTTATATCTGTTTTTAGACTGTTCGCTGAATGTCAGGCAATTTCATAATATTCCGATTTTGGCAATACCTGATCCAACTGTAATGGCGGGCATTGGTGTCTGACAAGCTGTTTTTCATCAGTTAAAGATTAATTTGTAAATAATAAATGATAAAAAGTTAAGATTTGAAAAGCAAAAAAGTAAAACCTGCGACACTAGCTCATAAAAAAGATTCCGTTACAACTACTCCCATGTTCCCAATTATCGGAATTGGTGCATCGGCCGGTGGATTGGAAGCGCTGGAGCAACTTTTGGGAAATGTGCCCGAAGACAGCGGAATGGCCTATGTAGTCATTCAACATTTGGATCCTACACATAAAGGGATGCTTCCGGAATTGCTTCAACGAATTTCCAGAATGAACGTTTTTCAGGCAGAAGATGGGATGAAAGTGAAGCCCAACTGTATCTATGTTATTCCACCCAATAAAAGCATGTCAATTTTAAAGCGGGTTTTGTATTTGTTTGAACCCCTTGAAGCAAGGGGAATGCGACTACCCATCGATTTTTTTCTTCGTTCGCTTGCTGATGATCAGAAAGAATTTGCTGTTGGTATTATCCTTTCGGGAATGGGTTCTGATGGCAGTATCGGAATTGGAGCCATTAAAGAAAAAAACGGAGTTGTAATGGTACAGGAACCCGACACAGCAAAGTTCGACAGTATGCCGCGTAATGCTATTAATTCAGTATCGGCAGATGTTATTGCTCCGCCAAACGAAATCCATTTAAAATTAGTTGAATTTCTTAAACATGTGCCGGTCGTTAAAGCAAACAAGGCTGTTGGAAAAGACTACAAAAGTTCACTGGATAAAATTATTATTTTACTGCGTACGCACACAGGGAACGATTTTTCGCTATACAAAAAAAATACGGTTTACCGCCGTATCGAAAGACGAATGGGTGTACATAAAATTGATGCAATCAATTCATACGTTCATTTTTTACAGGAAAACCCGGATGAGGTACATATCCTTTTTAAGGAGTTGATGATTGGTGTTACCAATTTTTTTCGCGATCCGCTGGTTTGGGAAAAATTAAAAGAAATAGTTATTTCTGCCAAGGTCGGCAAAAAACAAGCAGCCACAACGATAAGAGCATGGGTTCCGGGTTGTTCTACCGGAGAGGAAGCTTATTCGCTTGCCATTGCATTTAAAGAAGTAATCGAAAAAATAAATCCGCACGGAGGATTCTCTTTGCAGGTATTTGCAACCGATCTTGACAATGATGCCATAGAAACGGCCAGAAAAGGAATATTCCCGGTAAATATAGAATCAGATGTATCGCCAAAACGGTTGAGCCGTTTTTTCACCAAAACAGATGATGGCTATCGTATAAATACTGAAATCAGGGAAACCATAGTGTTTGCACAGCACAATATTATTATGCATCCGCCTTTTACCAATATCGATATTATTTCGTGCCGGAACCTGCTTATTTATCTGGATCCCGAGTTGCAGAAGAAATTACTTGGTTTGTTTTATTACAGCCTTAATCCGGAGGGGATTTTGCTTCTGGGCAATTCAGAAACGCTGGGGACACAAAGTCATCTTTTCACCCCCGAAAATTCCAGTTTGAAAATATACAAACGTGGTAATTCCAGTCTGAATCCCGAGTTATTCGATTTCCCTTCTTCATTTGCCCGACCAAACCTGAATTTTAACGAAAACAAAATACCTGACAAACCAATTATGAATATTCAAACGCTTGTTGATCAATTATTACTGAATCAATTTTCACCTGCCGGAGTTTTGGTAAACGAAAATGGCGATATTTTATACATCAGCGGACGAACCGGAAAATACCTGGAACCAGCAGTAGGAAAAGCAAACCTGAATATTTTTGCCATGTTGAGGCCGGGATTTCAAAACGATTTTGCCATTGCCTTCCGTAGGGCAGTCATGAAAAAGGAAACGGTAATTTTGCACAACATCAAGATTGGTACAAACGGAAGTACGATTATAGTTAATGTTACTGTTCAATGGATTAATAAACCTGAAGCTTTATTTGGCAAGGTTTTAATCATTTTCACCGATGTTGCCAAAACTTCTGAAAACAAAACAAATTCAAAAAGAAATAAGCATACAGTTGCCAGTATCAGGGAAGCAGAACTTGAGGAGGAGTTGCAGCACTCACGGGAAGAAATCCAGAACATTTTGGAAGAAATGCAGACTTCGCAGGAAGAGTTGAAATCGACCAACGAAGAATTGCAGTCAACCAATGAAGAACTGCAGTCAACCAACGAGGAACTGACCACTTCGAAAGAAGAGATGCAAAGCCTGAATGAGGAACTTCAAACCGTAAACGCCGAATTACAGTCGAAAGTAGATGATTACTCGCGGGTAAACAACGACATGAAGAATTTGCTGAACAGTACCGATATTGCCACCTTATTTCTCGACAAGGAACTGAACATTCGCCGTTATACCAACCAGGCAACAAAAATTTTCAAATTGATAAAAAGCGATATCGGACGGCCTTTTACCGATCAGGTTTCCCATCTCATTTACCCGGAATTGGCTGAAGATGCTTTTGAAGTTTTAAGGACGCTTATATTTATTGAGAAACAAATTCCGACAAAAGACGGCAGGTGGTTTTCCATACGCATTATGCCTTACCGCACTTTCGACGACAGAATAGACGGATTGGTTATTACTTTTATCAATATCTCCGATTTAAAAGAAGCGGAAGAGAAAATAAATGAAATCGACCAGTTCAACCAACTGCTACTCAATTTGTCTTCCGATGTAATCATTAAATGTTCAACCGATTGGAAAATACTGGCGTTTAATTCGGTAGCGGAAGAATTTTTTGGAAGAAAGTATAATGATGTTATCAATCAAAATTACATGGAATTATTTGTTCCTGAACCTGAGCGACATAAAACGGAGCAACAGATGAATCAACTGCTGAAACAGGCAGGCAAAAATAAAATAAAAATGAAGGCAATTGGAGCAGATGGCGTTGAAATGGAAATGGAATGGACGGTTAATGTCCTTTCCAATAATCTGAAATTGCCATTGGAAGTAATAATTATCACAAAAAAATAAAGTCATGGATAGATTAGAAATGGATTTTACAAATGTCACAATGTTGCGCAAAAAAGCGGAAGAACTACTCATAGAAAAACAACAACAAGTGAGTATTCCTGAAGAAACCGACATAAAAAAACTCCTTCACGAATTGCAGGTACACCAGATTGAACTGGAAATGCAGAATGAGGAGCTGCGCAATGCTTATGAAATGGGCAGAAACAGCGCTTAAAAAATATACCATGTTGTTCGATTTATCGCCCATGGGCTATTTTACGCTCGATTCAGATGGAGCCATTTGCGAGCTGAACTTTACAGGTGCTGATATGCTGGGTGAAAGACGTTTTAGTTTAATAAACAGCAATTTTAAACTCTTTGTTTCAGAAGGTTCAAAACCTGTATTTAATAATTTTTTCAGAAAAGTTTATACCAGTAATGCAAAAGAATCGTGCGAAGTTTTACTTGGGTACGATAAAAAACCTTTATGCTCCGTGTATATGGAAGGAGTTGTTACCGAAGATGATCAAAAATGCCTTCTTTCGGTAGTCGATATTTCAAAGTTCAATTTGCAGAAAAAATCGTAAAATCGTCACTAAACTTTTTCTTTCTACTTATCCTTTTCACAGGGTTTCTGTTAATTAATGGTTTGGGTTCTTTAGAGAATTCATCATTAAATTCCTGATCACCTTCTAAAGAATGTGTGAATCATGTAACTCTTATCCTGAATTATGTAACACTTCCCATTCCGGCATAGTGTATTTTTAACGAAATCATTGAACCTGCATTTGGGTTTCTTTATAAATACTGCCATGAAAAATTCACTATACATAATCGCGGGGCTACTTGTACTTCTTTGGGCAATTGTAATTTTCGGGTTTTACTCTTTCCGATATATCGATATTCTTTTGCCAGTTGCAGGGTTTATCGTACTACTTCAGGTTCTTTTTAATAAAAAGTCACCCAAGAATTATAACAATAAAATTAAATAGATATGAAACGACCATACAGAAACTCTTCACAAAAAAGTATACCTAAAAAGTGGGAGTTACTTCTAATACTTTTGAAAACTTTAAATTCTAATTAGATGAAAAAACAGATTTTAACTTTCGTTTTGCTGATAGCAGCAAGCGTAATTTTTGCACAAGGCCCAATTTCTAAAGGCCAGTCACAAATCAATGTTGGGGTTGGACTTTCTTCATGGGGAGTTCCCGTTTATTTGGGATTCGATTATGGAGTACACCCCGATATAACCCTTGGAGCAGAATTGTCTTTCCGCTCGTATTACGACAATTTGGATCATAACAGATACCATCACTCGATAATTGGTTTTTTAGGGAATGCCAATTATCATTTCAACACCGTATTGAATATTCCTTCACCCTGGGACTTTTACGCAGGACTAAATCTTGGTTTTTATAGCTGGAATTCCCCTAACAATTATGAAGGTTCTCATACATCGGGTCTTGGACTGGGCGCACAGATTGGCGGCCGGTACTATTTCAGCAATAAATTGGGTATAAACCTGGAATTTGGAGGAGGGAACGCATTCTCAGGCGGAAAATTTGGATTAACGATAAAAATATAATCATGGAAACAAAATTTGATATGAACGAATGGGGAAGAATAAGCGGCCAACTTAGAGATAGGTATCCGGAATTAAACGATGCCGATTTGTATTGGGGACGTGTATCGAGAGACGATTTGATAGAAATGATATCAGCCAAATTGGGTAAGACCAAGAAAGATCTGATGGATGTAATTAATTCATTTGTGTATTCTTCCTGAAGGTAGATAGACAAAATAATAACATTAAAACATTAAAATGAAACGAGCCATCACAATAAGCTTTTTGAGACACACGAGTTTGGTTATGGCGAGTTCTCCCGAGTATTCGGGATTACCAATAAAAAACATTAAATAAAAAAACATGAACTATTTGTATATAATTGTTCCGATAGTAATAATCCTTTTTGCGGGAATCAGAATTGTCAGGCCAACACATCGTGGTTTAATTGAACGGCTTGGAAAGTATCACAGTCTGGCTGCTCCCGGATTTCACTGGATTATTCCGGTAATCGATCGTTTGTTTCTGGTGAACGTAACCGAGCAAATGGTAGATGCAGAGCCACAGGAAATTATCACAAATGATAACCTGAACGCCAGTGTGGATGCACAGGTATATTTCAGGGTAAAGTCCGACGAAGAAAGTGTAAAAGGATCCATTTACAATGTAAACAATTACAAATGGCAGATTGTAAACCTTGCCCGAACTACGCTTCGTAATATAATTGGTACACTCACACTAAAATCGGCCAATAGCGAACGAGGTAAAATTAACTCCGGGTTATACAAGACACTTCATGAAGAAACTCAAAATTGGGGAATTGAAATAGTGCGGACCGAATTGAAAGAAATCGATCCGCCCAGAGATGTGCAGGAAACCATGAATAAAGTAGTAAAAGCTGAAAATGAAAAAATTGCAGCCATCGATTCTGCTACTGCCGCTGAAACAGTTGCCGACGGTGTAAAACGCGCCAAAATAAAAGAAGCTGAAGGGTACAAACAATCGAAAATTTTACATGCCGAAGGTGAAGCCGAAGCCATAAAACTGGTAAACGAAGCTGCCGATAAATATTTTATTGGAAATGCGCAGTTGTTGCGAAAATTGGAAGCACTGGAAGCATCGCTCGGAAACAATGCTAAAATTGTTATTCCAACCGGAACAGAATTGGTAAACATTATTGGCGAAATGGCCGGTATTGTGCCGCTGGAAAGAAAACAAAAGGAAAAATGATTTCAAGGAAAACTTTTTTGAAACGGTTTATTGTGGGTATTGAAGAGAGAAACAGGACAAAATTTCAACAAGAGAAAATGAAAAAAGTATTGATTGCACTTGACTATAATCAAAGTGCTCAAAAAGTTGCTGAGAAAGGTTTTTCATTGGCCAAAACAATGAAGGCTGAAACAACTTTATTACATGTATTGTCTGACCCACAGAATTATATTTAAATGAACATGTTACTGTAATGGGTTTTGCGGGTGATTTGATACAAGTGAAGAGTTAACTGAAGAAAATATTGGATTCCAAAAAATTGCCCATGCAATTTCTTGATAAATCGAAAATTTATTTGGGAGATAATCGCATTCAAACACTGCTTGAAGAAGGTAATTGCGCAGAGGCTATTTTAAGAGCAGCAAATAAAATTAGTGCAGATGTTATTGTAATGGGCTCGCACAGTCGTAGATGGTTTGAAAATACAGCCATGGGAAGCGTTTCTGAAAAAGTTTTGCAAAATACGACTTTTCCGGTATTGATTATTCCAACAAAAAAACAGGACTGATTTCAGATTGAATATTTTATATAAGCACTTTAATATCAGGTTTCTATATTATAAAATCATTAACAGATAATACTAAATCATCAAAAATTTAAATATTATGAAATCAGTAAAAAAGTTAGGAATTTGGATGGATCATTCAACAGCAAACATTTTGGAATTACTAAATAACACGGTAATATCAAAATCGGTGGAATCGACTCCGGCCTTCCCTGAACAAGTCGAAAACCTGAGAATGGATGAAAGCCTGATGCACAATAAAGAGCAAAATCAATACGCGGATTTCTATAAAAAATTAAGTTATATTATTAACGATTATAGCGAAGTACTCCTGTTTGGACCCACCGATGCCAAATCCGAATTATTTAATTTTTTAAAAGATAACCGCCGCTTTGAAAAAATAAAAATTTCAATTCAACCTGCTGATAATATGACCGATAATCAACAAAAAGCCTTTGTAAAAGATTTTTTCAACACGCACAGTGAAATAACAAATAAGTGAAGCTAAATGGATGAAATAAAACCGAAAAACGTTGCCGTAATTGTTGCCCACCCCGACGATGAAACTTTATGGGCCGGAGGAACAATATTAAGCCATCCATCATGGAATTGTTTTATTATTTCGGTTTGCCGGGGAAACGATCCCGAGCGGGCACCCCGGTTTTATAAAGCATTGAAAATCCTACGATCATCAGGAAATATGGGCGATCTGGATGATGGTCCCGAACAAAATCCGCGTTAAATGAGGAAGAAATTGAGCAAACAATTCTGGATCTGCTGCCCGAAAAACATTACGATCTGATTATTTCGCATAATCCAAATGGAGAATATACCCGGCATTTGCGGCATGAAGAAGTAAGCAGAGCAGTTATCAATCTCTGGAACAACAACAAAATAAAGGCTGACGAACTCCGGACTTTCGCTTACGAAGACGGTCAGAAGAAATATCATCCCAGACCGGTTATGAGCGCAGCAATTTACCGGACATTAACAAAACGCATTTGGTTAAGAAAATATAGTATTTTAAGGGAAACTTACGGTTTTGAAAAAGATAGCTGGGAAATACAAACAACTCCCCGCGACGAAGCCTTCTGGCAATTTGTAAATCCTTTCAACGCTAAAAAATGGCTAAATAACGGAGGAGTTTTCAGATGAAGGTATTGGTTTTATATGATTATCCACCCTCGCCGGGAGGGCTGGCAACACAAGGAGATTTGCTTTACAAAGGAACGGTTGAAATGGGAGTTGACACCCACCCGGTGCATTTTCGAATCGGCACAGGAAAAGAAATGGTATTACCGATGGTTTGAACCCAACATAGTTGTTGGAGTTGGATACTGGGAACATACCACGCAACTTGTTCTTCATCCGCAGCGGTATGGCATGCAGCAATATATATGTACTCGGTAAAAAACGTTAAAGAAAAAAGAACGCCCTTTTTTGAGGAGACTGGACATGATTCAAATAAATAAAAAGTAATTTACTCTTTCATCTACGTCATAATTTCCTTAAATTTATATCTCTAAATATTCGCAGATTGAATTGAAAAATTCTGAATCGCAAAGTGAAAAAATATTTAGTCTCATAACGAACTCACCAGGACAGTAAACCGTTTTTTTTTGCGGCAAATTGCAATACGAAACGTTATCCGCACTAAACTTTTGAATAAGCAACAATTATTTGTGTTCCCGGGGAAACCGGGTTAAAAGTTTTATTATATCCAAATGGAATATCATGGAAGAAGATATTAACAGAAAAAAACCAGTATATAGCTTTTTGCCGCAAGATCAAAAGGAGGTCAATGCCCTTTCCGAACTGGCGCTCGACTTGCGATGGTCGTGGGATCACTCCGCCGATGAAATCTGGCGGCAACTTGATCCTGAACTATGGGATATTACTCATAATCCATGGGCAGTTTTACAAACCATTTCCCGGGATCATTTCCAATCAGTAATCGGCGATCCGGTATTTCGGGAAAAGATTGATTTCCTTGTAAAGTCGATGAGGGATACAAATGCGGCGCCAGCATGGTTCCAAAAACATTATCCAAATTCTTCACTTAGCAGTGTCGCCTATTTCAGTATGGAATTCATGTTGACTGAAGCGCTCCCGATTTATTCAGGAGGTTTGGGCAATGTTGCCGGCGATCAATTAAAAGCCGCAAGTGATTTGGGAGTTCCCGTTATTGGCATTGGACTTCTTTATCAACAAGGCTATTTTCGGCAGGAAATTGACTTAAAAGGAGAACAGCGTGCGCTTTATCCTTTTAACGACCCCGGACAACTGCCAATAACACCATTGCGTCAATCCAACGGGGAGTGGTTGCGTTTGAAGATTAACCTGTCCGGGAATAATGTATGGTTGCGTGTCTGGCAGGCCCAGGTAGGAAGAATAAAACTTTATTTGCTGGATAGCAACGATGCAGCAAATTTTCCTGTTCACCGTGGCATAACCAGTGAACTATACGGTGGAGGCACCGAGCTAAGGTTTAAACAGGAACTGATCCTCGGAATTGGAGGATGGCGTCTTCTTCAGGAATTGGATATTCACCCCGAAGTATGCCATCTTAATGAAGGTCATGCTGCTTTTGCCATTTTGGAACGTGCGTATAGTTATATGAAGGAAACCGGGCAACCTTTTAATGTTGCACTTGCCGTTACAAGAGCTGGCAATCTGTTTACTACCCACACTGCTGTACCGGCAGGATTCGATCTTTTCCCGCCGGAAACTATTGTACAATATCTTGGCGAATATGCCGAACAGAAATTGGGAATTACACGTCGGGAACTGCTGGCATTGGGCAGAAAAAATCCCGATGATGAATCTGAAAAATTTAATATGGCTTATTTGTCCATCCGGGGAAGCGGTGCCGTAAATGGAGTCAGTTGGCTCCATGGAAAAGTCAGCCGTCACATTTTTGAACCGCTGTTTCCTAAATGGCCAACATCTGAGGTGCCCGTTGGTCACATTACAAATGGGGTGCACATGCCAACCTGGGATTCCAAAGAGGCAGACGAAATATGGACAGAAGCTTGTGGCAAAGATCGTTGGCTGGGTATGAGTAAAACCCTCGAAAAGGATATTGGCTCAGTTTCGGATAATAAGATATGGGAGATGCGTACCAATGCAAATAAAACGCTCATCGCATTTGCCAGTGATTATGTTTCAAAACAATTAATTGGTTCAGGCCATTCATCCGATTCGGTTGAAGGGGCAAAACATTTATTTAATTCCAATATTTTAACACTTGGTTTTGCACGGCGTTTTGCAACTTACAAACGGCCTAATTTATTACTACACGATCCGCAACGGCTGCTCCGGTTACTAACAAATCCAAAGTTTCCGGTTCAATTAATCATTGCAGGCAAAGCCCATCCTGCTGATCAGCAAGGACAGGATTTAATCAAAGAATGGATGCATTTTATCAGGCAGACTACGCCCCGTCCTCCGGTTCTGTTTCTTGCCGATTATGATATGTACGTATCGGAAAACCTTGTACAGGGTGTTGATGTCTGGATCAATACACCGCGCCGGCCATGGGAAGCCTGTGGAACCAGTGGTATGAAAGTGCTTGTAAACGGTGGCATTAATCTTTCGGAACTGGATGGTTGGTGGGCAAAAGCTTACAATCCAGAAGTGGGATGGGCACTGGGAGACGGAAACGAACACGGTGATGATCCGGTCTGGGATGCCCGGGAAGCCGACCAGCTTTATAATTTGCTGGAAAACGAAGTAATCCCGGAATTTTATGATCGCGACGAACAAGGAATCCCGACGAAGTGGATAGGGCGAATGCGGGAAAGCATGGCTCAATTAACACCTCGTTTTTCTGCCGACAGGGCAGTCAGGGAATATACAGAGCAACACTATTTGCCAGGCGCAACAACTTATCTTGAACGTGCTGCCGACAATGGATTAAAGGGAAAACAAATGATAAACCAATTACAAACTCTGGAGGAAAAATGGGATTCAATTTATTTTGGTGAAATGAAAATCGCAACTTCAGAAAAGCAGCATGTTTTCGATGTTCTGGTTTATTTTAATGATATTGATCCGGATACTATTCAGGTGGAACTATTTGCCAATGATTTGAACGGGGAAGATCCGATAATAACGAAGATGGAACGAGGTAAAAAATCAGAAGACACGACAAATGGTTTTCATTATACCGCGTCAGTAAATTCAACCCGTCCTGCAACGGATTATACTCCACGAGTAATCCCACATCTCCCGGGTTTATCTGTTCCGTTGGAAACAGCTTCGATTCTATGGCAACGTTAATTTTAATTTATGGAAAATACAAATTCAATACAAGCATATGAAATTGGAATGGTGGGATTAGGTGTCATGGGACGCAATCTTTTGTTGAACATGGCCGATCATGGATTCACCGTTGCTGGATATGATAAAGATGCAACCAAAGTCGATGCTCTCCGAAAGGAAGCAGGGAACAAGGATATTCATTGTACTGAAAATCTTCAGGAATTCATCTCAATCCTTCAAAAACCGCGGGCAATAATATTTGCTTGTTCCGGCAGGGGCACCTGTCGATTCAGTCATAAACGAAATGTTAGGACATCTTGAGAAGGATGACCTTATCATTGATTCAGGCAATTCCTATTTTAAAGATACCAACCTGCGTACCACCAGTTTAAAAGAAAAAGGAATACATTTTATGGGGATGGGTATCTCCGGAGGCGAGGAAGGTGCAAGGCGTGGTCCAAGTATGATGCCTGGTGGACCCAAAGAACCTTACGAACGGGTAAAACCAATTTTTGAAGCCGTTGCCGCAAAAGTAAACAACGAATCATGTGTTACGTATTTAGGTCCCCGGTCTGCCGGCCATTTTGTAAAAATGGTGCACAATGGAATTGAATATGGCATTATGCAACTTATCTCCGAAACGTATGCTTTGATGAAACAGGTACTCGGTTTTTCTGATGATGAACTTCAAAGCATCTACAGCGAATGGAATAAAGGGGAACTGAATGGTTTTCTCCTGGAAATTACCAGTACTATATTTGGCAAAGCAGATGAGAAAACCGGTAAACGATTAATTGATGAGATTCTTGATGTAGCCCGCCAAAAGGGAACAGGGATGTGGACTTCGCAAAGTGCAATGGAATTACAGGTGCCTATTCCAACCATCGATATGGCAGTTGTTATGCGCGACTTATCGGTATTTGAAGAACAGCGCGAATTGGCAACCAAAATATTTCAACTCCCGGAACACCCTTTCACAGGCGACCGGCAAAAGTTTGCTACACAAATACAGAAAGCATTTTATGTGTCGATGATCACAACATATGCACAAGGTTTTGCATTACTGGCAGTGGCATCGGATAAATACAAATATCATCTCGATCTTGAAGCCGTAGCGAGAATTTGGCGCGGTGGTTGTATCATTCGGGCTGCCCTGCTGGATGACATTCGGGCGGCTTTTCATTCCAAACATGATCTTGTAAATTTATTACTGGATCCCAATCTCTCGAAAAAGATAAAAGAAAATCAGGAATACCTCCGTTTGATTGTATGTACTGCAAGTTCGATGGGTATCCCCGTTCCCGGCTTAATGGCTTCGCTAAGTTATCTCGATGCTTTCCGAAGTTCATGGTTACCTGCGAATCTTATTCAGGCGCAACGCGATTATTTTGGGGCGCACACTTACGAGCGGATCGATGCCAAAGGAACTTTTCACACCGAATGGCAGCAAAAAGGAAAATAAATAACATGAAACAAAAATTTTAAAATTATGCAATACAATCCTTTAAAAAAATTGGAAACATTTGGTCAGGCGATCTGGCTCGACTACATCCGGCGTGATTTGATCACAAGCGGAGAACTTCTTCAATTGATAGAAAATGACGGATTACGGGGAATGACCTCGAACCCGGCTATCTTTCAGAAAGCCATTGCAGAAAGTGATATTTACGATGCTGACATTCTTAAAATGGCTTCTCAAAAAAAAGATATTAATACAATCTATGAAACGATTAGCCAGCAGGATGTGCAGAACGCTGCTGATGTATTCAGGCCATTGTATGAGAAAACTAAAGGTGAAGATGGATATGTCAGCCTTGAGGTAAATCCTCATCTGGCGAACGATACCAAAGGCACTATTGAAGAAGGCCGCCGGTTATGGATTGCCTTAAACAGGCCCAATGTTTTAATCAAAGTCCCTGCAACCACCGAAGGACTGCCTGCTATCCGGCAACTCATAACGGAAGGGATAAATGTAAACGTCACCCTGCTTTTTGGATTACCCCGTTACAGGGAAGTTGCCGAAGCATTTATCGAAGGACTTGAAGAACGATTAAAACAAGGAAAACCAATTGATAATATTGCCTCGGTGGCCAGTTTCTTTTTAAGCCGGATTGACAAAGTAGTGGATCCTATGATAGAAAAAATCATTAATTACGATAACAAAAAGAAAAAAATTGCAGAAGAGGCGCTGGGTGAAGTGGCCATTTCAAGTGCTAAAGTAGCTTATCAGATTTACAAAGAAGTTTTTGGAAGTGTTCAGTTTAAAAAACTGGAGGAAAATGGCGCGCGTTCACAGCGGTTACTTTGGGCCAGTACAAGCAACAAGAATCCTGTTTACAGCGATGTAAAATACATAGAAGCCCTAATTGGCGCTAATACCGTAAATACTGTTCCTCCCCGAACCATCAATGCTTACCGCAATCACGGCAATCCTAAATTAACCCTCGAAAAGAATATAAGAATTGCAAAACGGGTATTGGCCAATCTTCCGAAACTTGGGATCGATATAGACAAGATTACGCAGCAGCTTGAAGATGAAGGTATCAGCAAATTCAACAAACCTTTCGATAAACTAATGGAAGCATTGTCAAAGAAGTCAACAAAATGAAGTTGTGTTGAAAATAAAACACTAAAAATGGATAACTCGATTTCAGTTAGAACATTGTTTGTGGACATCGGTGGCGTTTTGCTCACCGACGGCTGGGGACATGGGTTTCGCAAAATGGCAGTTAAAGAATTCCACCTGGATCAGCAGGAGATGGAAGACAGGCACCAAAGCGTATTTGAAACTTTCGAGTTGGATAAAATTACCATGGAAGATTATCTGAAACTGGTGATATTTTATGAGCGGCGCACATTTACCCCGGCAAGATTTAAAGAATTTATGTTTGCCTGTTCATCATCGGATCCCAAAATGATTGACTTGATCCGTCAGCTAAAAGCCATGTATGGATTAAAAATTGTTGCGGTAAGTAACGAATCAAGGGAACTTAATGATTTTCGTATTCATAAGTTCAGGTTGAATGAGTTTATTGATACTTTCATTTCATCTTGTTATGTAGGTCTTCGGAAACCTGATGCCGATATTTTCCGGCTGGCGTTGGACGTTTCTCAGGTTAATGCTGAACAAGTTTTATACATCGAAAACACCCAAATGTTTGTAGGGATCGCGGAAGGTCTGGGTATTCGGGGTATTTGTCATACCGATTTCAATTCAACATGCGAAAAACTGATTTCATTTGGATTGGAGGTGGAATTATGAAAAAATTGTCATCCGTAAAACCAGCTCTCAATACTGTTTTGACTATAAATGGTGGCTCTTCCAGCATAAAATTCGCACTTTATCAAAATGACGATTCTTTCAGTTGTTTACTCCACGGAAATATTGATCGGATTGGTCTGCCGGATTCAGAACTCACCTTCAGCGTCATAGAAGAAAAGCAGAAAAACATCCTCAAAATTAAAAATTCAGATCATCAGTCTGTAATAAATTTTCTGATTGAATGGCTCGAAAAACAGATTGATTTTTCATTGATCACCGGCATCGGACATCGCGTTGTTCACGGGATGCATCATACAAGTCCCGAAATCATCACTTCTGAATTGCTGGACGAACTTCATCGAATAACTTCTTTTGACCCTGATCATCTGCCCGTTGAAATTGATCTTATTGAGACTTTCCGTAAACGTTATCCCAACCTACCGCAGGTTGCTTGTTTCGACACGGCTTTCCACCAAACCATGCCCCGGGTTGCAAAATTGCTCCCCATTCCCCGGCGTTTCGACGAAAAAGGGATACAACGTTATGGATTTCATGGTTTATCATATACTTATCTGATGGAGGAACTTGCCCGTGTTGCCGGACCAAAAGCTGCAAATGGCCGCGTGATACTCGCGCACCTCGGTAACGGTGCGAGCCTGGCTGCTGTCCGCGAAGGTAAAAGTATTGACACAAGTATGGGCTTTACCCCTGCAGCCGGAATAGCGATGGGCTCCCGACCCGGGGATTTGGATCCGGGTGTTGCCTGGTACATCATGAAATCAGAACATCTCTCAACCGAACAATTTAATCATTTAATCAATCATGAATCAGGCCTCCTTGGAATTTCTGAAATTAGTTCTGACATGCGCGATTTGCTGAAAGTTGAATCGAATGACATTCGGGCAGCGGAAGCAGTGGAATTATTTTGTTATCAGGCAAAGAAATGGATTGGCGCTTTTGCTGCAGCACTTGGAGGGATCGACGCACTTGTTTTTTCCGGGGGAATAGGTGAAAACAGCCCAGTCATCCGATCCCGCATTTGCAGGGGATTGGAATTTCTTGGGATTGAAATTGACGAGAACCGAAACACGAAAAACGATCCGCTTATTGCTACGGAGAAAGCAACTGTCGCAGTCCGTATTATTCATACCGACGAAGAACAGATGATTGCAAAAATCGTAATGCAAACGCTAAATCGTGCTGCTGAAAAAAATTAAAAATCAATGTCGTTTAGTTAAGAATAGAAATAAAAGTAATGGCATTTAACACCCTTCGACTACGCTCAGGGTGACAGTCAGGCTGAGCGAAGTCGAAGTCTGGTTTCACAAAAAAACAACATTAATTTAGAAATCATTAAAATACATAAAATGAAAACAAAGAATAATCCATTATCAGAAGAACTTATACAAAAAATGAACGCTTACTGGCGTGCTGCCAACTATTTGTCGGTGGGACAACTTTATCTGCGCGACAACCCTTTACTTCGGGAACCATTAAAACTATCGCATGTTAAATCGATGTTGTTGGGGCACTGGGGCACAACACCGGGACAAAACTTTATTTATGTGCATTTGAACCGGATAATTAAAAAATACGATCTGGATATGATTTACATTTCTGGGCCCGGTCATGGCGGACCAGCACTGGTTGGCAATACTTATCTTGAAGGAACATACAGCGAAGTTTATCCAAACATTACGCAGGATGAAGCCGGATTGAAAAAATTGTTTACCCAGTTCTCCTTTCCCGGAGGGATTCCAAGCCACGTCTCTCCTGAATGCCCGGGTTCAATTCACGAAGGTGGGGAGTTGGGATATTCTCTCAGCCATGCTTTTGGTGCGGTATTCGATAATCCGGAGCTGGTAGTTGCCTGTGTTGTTGGCGACGGCGAAGCAGAAACCGGCCCGTTGGCAACCGCCTGGCACTCCAATAAATTTTTAAACCCGATTACTGATGGAGCGGTGTTGCCAATACTTCATCTCAATGGTTATAAAATTGCCAACCCAACAGTGTTGGCCCGCATCTCAAAAAAAGAATTAAAGCAGTTGCTTACCGGGTATGGATGGACGCCTTATTTTGTTGAAGGCGATGAGCCTGAAAAAATGCATCAGCAAATGGCTAAAGTTTTGGACAAAACCATTTCTGAAATAAAAGAAATTCAAAATGATTGCGCGCACGAAGAATGATGCAAGCCGTCCCCGCTGGCCAATGATTGTTTTACGATCGCCCAAAGGATGGACCGGACCTAAAGAAGTTGACGGGGTAAAAATTGAAGGCACCTTCCATTCGCACCAAATACCCATTCAGGTTGATTCCGAACATCCCCATCATCTTAAGTTGCTGGAAAAATGGTTGAAAAGTTACAAACCGGAAGAACTCTTTGATGAAAAAGGGAGCCTTATGCCCGAACTTGCTGAATTGGCGCCAAAAGGCACCAGGCGAATGGGAGCAAATCCAAATGCAAATGGAGGAATTCTTTTGCAGGATTTGCATATGCCTGATTTTCGAAATTTTGCCGTTGATGTACCGTCTCCCGGTTCGGTTCAGGCAGCCGACACACATGAACTGGGTGAGTTTCTGCGTGAAGTAATCAAATTAAATAATGAACAACGAAATTTCCGGATTTTTGGTCCTGATGAAACACTTTCAAATCGGCTAAATGCTGTTTTTGAAGTCACCAACCGTCAGTGGGAAGCCAAAACAAAAAAGAACGATGAATTCCTTGCCACTGAAGGCAGAGTAATGGAAGTGCTAAGCGAACATCAGTGTGAAGGTTGGCTCGAAGGGTATCTGCTTACAGGAAGGCACGGCCTTTTTAACTGCTACGAAGCGTTTATCCACATTATTGATTCCATGTTTAATCAACATGCCAAGTGGTTAAAAGTTACTGCTGGATTGCCGTGGCGTCGGAAAATAGCATCATTGAATTATTTGCTCGCTTCTCACGTTTGGCAACAGGCCCATAACGGTTTTACACACCAGGATCCGGGCTTTCTAGATCACGTGGTGAATAAAAAGGCCTCCGTTGTCCGTGTTTATCTTCCACCCGATGCCAACTGTTTATTGTCGGTATGGGACCATTGCCTGCGAAGTCGCGATTATGTAAATGTTGTAGTTGCCGGTAAATACCAGGCACCCCAGTGGTTAACCATGGATGAAGCGATAAGCCATTGTACACAGGGAATCGGTATTTGGAAATGGGCAAGTAACGATGAAGGTTTGGAACCGGATGTAGTAATGGCTTGCTGTGGCGACGTACCAACGCTCGAAACCCTCGCCGCGGTTTCAATCCTGCGTGAACATTTACCCAATCTGAAAATCCGGGTAATCAACGTGGTCGATCTGATGAAACTTGAACCGGATACTGAACATCCGCATGGATTGAGTGAAAACGATTTTGATACTTTATTTACCAAAGATAAACCTATTGTATTTGCTTTTCACGGCTACCCCTGGTTGGTTCACCGGTTAACTTATCGTCGCACCAATCACGAAAATATGCATGTTCGGGGTTATAAAGAAGAAGGCACTATTACAACCTATTTCGATATGACGGTTTTAAATAATCTAGACCGGTTTGATCTGGTTCAGGATGTAATCAACCGGGTTCCCGGTTTAGGAGAAGATGGAAATAAGCTGAGACAAATGATGATCGACAAGCTCACCGAACACAAACAGTACATTGATAAATATGGTCAGGATATGCCCGAAATTCGTAATTGGAAATGGAATCAGAAAGTGATTTAGAAAATTGAAAGAAATATTTCTGAATAATAAAACGCAATAAAAATGACAACACATAAAACATGGCATGAAAAACATTATGCCACATTAAGCTTTGGTGGTCGTTTAGCTGATGCAGTAGCAAATGGGATGGGTTCATGGAAGTTCATCATCCTTCAAACGGTTTTAGTCATTATTTGGATGGGATTAAACCTTGTCGGTTTTATGTTTCATTGGGATGTCTATCCTTTTATATTGCTTAATCTTCTTTTCTCAACTCAGGCAGCTTATGCAGCGCCCATTATTATGATGTCGCAAAACAGGCAAAACGAACGTGACAGGATGCATGCTGAGCAGGATTATAAAACGAATACAGATGCAAAAGAGGAAATAGAAGCATTAGCAATCATGTTGAAGTCAATTGAAGTGGATAAATTAGATAAAATCATTGAATTGCTTCAAGAGCAAAGTAATAATTCATCAAAAAAGAACAAATCCAACTAAACGCAGGAAATAGCAGAATGTGGCTGGATATGAAGTTTGAAAACTATTTTCAAACCTAAAAATCAAAGATTTAAATCATATCAGAAGGATGTTTTTAACAAAGGAGAACCATCTCCATGCCTGACAAAGAGGTACTATGCAACCAATGAATCATTCAAAAATGTGTGAATCATGTAATTTTTAAACAAAATTATGTAATGCTTTTTAACCACAACTTAGTTACCTTGATATCGTCAAAATTCATTCACAACACAGTTCATTCGGTTGTGAAAAATTGAGGCACGCGATTAAATACACTGCAAATTAGTAAGCAGTTAATACAATTATTTTATTCCATTAGAAAAAGAAGTAAAATTTACCGGGAAGGAACACCACTAGCAAAGAATTGTTTTCATTTATAATAATTTAAAAAAAGAAAATATGCCAGTATTCATGGATCGCCATGATGTTTCAAATGAAATAACGGCCGAAATTGTTGCTCAAATACACAAGGAAGATTTGAAAATTCAACATAAATATGGATGTCGTGGATTAACATACTGGTTCGACGGAGTTAGAAATACAGCTTTCTGTTTGGTTGATGCTCCTAATAAAGAGGCAATTATAGAGATGCATAAAGATGCACATGGAGAGGTTCCAAATGTAATAATTGAAGTGGATGCTGAAATTGTTGAATCTTTTTTGGGGCGTATTGAAGACCCTGAAAAATCGCAGAAAACAAAATTAAATATTATTAATGATCCAGCTTTCAGAACCATAATGGTAGCAGGAATAAAGTGCTTATCTTTAAAAGAATCCACTGATGTAAAGCTAAATTTGCTTATTAAAACCCACAACCAATCAATAATTAAAACCATAGATAAGTTTAACGGTAGAATTGTAAAACAAAAGTTTGATTACTTTTTGATTTCATTTGTGTCAGTTACAAAGGCTGTATTTTGTGCTTTGGAAATTCAGGAAGTATTCAAGCAGACCCTCATTGATTACAATCCACCTATAAATTTAAACATCGGATTAAGTGCCGGAGTACCGGTAGGTAAAAAAGAAGGAATTTTTGAAGATACTGTAAAAATGGCTGAATACTTATGCGATATTGTTAAAGGACAGCTTGTTGTATCATCGGAAGTCAAGGATTTGTATGAAAGCGAGAATTTAAATATCTCTGTTGACAAGAAGAATATTAATGTTCTTAATTCAAATGATGAAAAATTTTTGAATCTATTAATGGATTATACAGAAAGAGAATGGAGTAATACAAGGTTAAACGCTGATGATTTTAGCAAGAGTTTGGGATACAGTAAATCGCAGCTCTATCGAAAGATGATTTCCCTGACAGGAAAGACTCCCAATTATTTTATTAATGAATACAGGTTAAGCAAAGCGCTTATTCTTTTAAATAAAAAAGTTGAAAATATCTCCGATGTTGCCTACGAAACAGGTTTTAACAGCCCTGCCTATTTTTCAAAGTGCTTTCAGAACACCTTCGAGATGCTTCCTTCAACCTATATTAAGCAGTTTGTAAGTTCATTCTAATTCAACTCCTTTATGGTCATGCATGAATTTTATTGTTATTTGAATGAATTGTAAACTGGTAAGTAGTTAGACCACCTTACTTTTATTTTAGTTTTAATTAATGGCACAAGTACGGTAAAAAGCAATTATTACTCATTAAGCATAATTGCCTATTGGATTTTCTTCAGCACATTGCTCTTTATTGAAGGCTTTGATGAAGATGGCTTGTTACTTTCATCCATTAATTCATACTGTAAGCAATTTATTTAAAAAATTATGTATTATGAGCACTTCAGTAAATAATCTAAACGAATCAATCATTAAAGATTTTGCATCACAATTGAAAGGGAATATTGTAATTCCATCAGATATTCAATATGACGAAACCCGGAAAGTATTTAATGCGATGATTGACAAACATCCCGGAATATTTGCCATGTGTGTTGATATTGCCGATGTTATTGCATCTGTAAATTTTGCAAGAGAAAATGATTTAACAGTGGCCGTAAGAGGTGGTGGTCATAACGGCGGCGGACTGGGACTTTGCGATGATGGACTGGTTATAGATCTTTCAGGAATAAAATTCGTCCGGGTTGATACTTCAAATAATACGGTGCGTGTAGGAGGAGGAAATGTTTGGGGAGAGGTCGATCATGCAACACATCCTTTTGGACTTGCTGTTCCCGCAGGAATAATTTCAACAACGGGAGTGGGAGGCTTAACACTTTGCGGTGGAGTAGGTCACTTATCCCGAAAATACGGACTGACCATTGATAATTTACTGGAAGCGGATATGGTATTGGCAAATGGTAGTTTTGTTACGGTAAATGCCGAGCAAAATGCTGATTTGTTTTGGGCTATACGTGGTGGAGGTGGCAACTTCGGAGTTGTTACATCTTTTAAATTCCAGGCACATCCGGTAAAAACCGTTTATGGTGGTCCAACCTTATGGCCAATCGAAAAAACGGAAGAAATAATGGAATGGTATCATGAATTTATTAATAGTGCACCAGATGAGTTGAATGGATTTATTGTAACCCTGATTATTCCGGGCCCACCGTTTCCTGAGTTCTTGCACAACAAACAATTTTGCGGTATTGTGTGGTGTTATACCGGTGATATGAGCAAAGCTAAAGAAGCATTCAAACCTGTAATTGAAAAGAAACCGTTGTTCGAACATGTTGGTGAAATGCCCTATCCGGTAATTCAGACATTATTTGACGGATTATACCCGACGGGATTGCACTGGTACTGGCGCGGAGACTTTTTTAATGAGTTAGGTCCTGAAGCCAGAAAACAACATTTAAAATTTAGTTCCGAAATTCCAACTCCACTTTCTCAAATGCATTTATACCCGATAAGCGGAGCGGCAGGCAGAATTGGCAAAGAAGACACTCCCTGGGCGTACAGAGATGCCAAATATGCCGGGGTAATTATTGGAGTGGATCAAGATGCTGCCAATGCAGATAAAATAACCGGTTGGTGCAAAAATTATTGGGAAGCATTACATCCCTACTCATCGGGTGGAACATATTTAAACTTTATAATGGACGAAGGCCAGGAACGTGTAAAAGCAAGTTATAAACATAATTACGACCGTTTAGCTCGCATAAAAAAGTTATATGATCCCAATAATTTCTTTAAAATAAATCAAAATATTAAACCTGCCAATGTGCTTACACTTAACTGAGAAAGCCTTGCCTATAAGTGAAAATAGAAAAAATGCAACTAATAAATTGAAACGCATACCACTTCAAATAACTGACTGTACATAGCAAAGTAGTTAGCACACATTAAAATTCATAACATGATGAAGAATCTCATATTTTTTGCTTTAATAGCTTTTCTAATTCTTGGATGTCAAAGAAAGAAAACAGAATCGAGTGATTCAACTTTAAGGAATTATTTTGAGGCCAGTTCAATTCCAGCAGCTGTTCTTGGTAGCATTGATAAAGATGGTAAAACAAGCTGGCATCGATTCGGACCTTCAGTTTGGGAAGATTCAACAACAGTAGTTACGGAGAATAATATTTTTAGGATTTTTTCGATGACAAAAGCCATTACTTCCGTTGCAGCATTACAGCTTGTTGAAAAAGGCTTAATAGGATTGAATGATCCATTGAATGAACTAATGCCTGAAATGGTGGACATTCCAATATTAGAGGAAAATGGAAATCTGATCAAAAGTAATCAACCTATTACATTAAGACAACTATTAACACATACATCTGGATTTGGGTTAAGGCTTTTTTCCTCCAGATTATATAATTTCAAACCTGAAAGTTGGGATTATGAAGATCAACCAAGACTATTCCAACCCGGAACATCATTCGCTTATGGAACAGGGTTGGACTGGGCAGGTAGAGTTGTGGAGAAATTGAGCGGACAGGACCTCGAGACTTATTTTCATGAAAACATTACCGGACCATTAAAAATGAGTGAGACCGGGTTTAATGTGCCTGAAGAATTGTCTGAACAAATAGTAACGTTTGGCGGACGAGATTCTTCAGGAAATATTAATGCATGGGGTCGTATTCCGCAAAATCCCACAACTAATTATCAAGGAGCAAGTGGGTTGCTGGGTTCACCAACTGATTTTATAAAATTCCTGCACTGCATACTGAACTATGGGAAATATGAAGGTGGTCAGCTTTTAAAAAAAGAGACAGTTGAACTCATGTTAAAAGACAATCTGCCAAAGGAAATCAGACCACAAATTGATCAATTTGATAATGGAGGATTAATCGGATATGCAGGAGGATTATTTGACCATATAAAAAATGACGGCTGGGGATTTGGCTGGTTTATAGAATTGGATGAGAATGATATTCGACCAACTAATTCTGCCTATTGGTCCGGAGCAGCAAATTCGTACTATACATTAGATATAGAAAACAAAATTGCAATCGTTTATTTTTCTAATTATTTTCCCGCCAACGACAAAGAGGCTTATGATTTCTATAAATTTTATGAAATGGAAATCTATAAGGGATTAGACAGAAAATAAAAATTCGCCTGCATTGCCTTTGAAAAAAGAGTACATTTTAGAATGCCCTGTTTCATTGGCCATCGTTAATGCTCCATACCAAAAAATGCAAATCCAAACAAGAACATTTTCAGCAACTGACTATAATGCTTGAATCAGGAAAGAGTGCTAAATACGAAGTTCAGAAAGATCTTTTTTCCCGAATACCTTTTGCATACTTCCTATAACTTTTATCAGGCATTCCACAAACCAATTTTAATTCAACTCCTAAATGGTCATGCATGAATTTTATTGTTATTTGAATGAATTGTAAACTGGCAAGTAGTTAGACCACCTTACTTTTATATTAGTTTTAATTAATGGCACAAGTAAGGTAAAAAGCAATTGCTGTTCATTAAGCATAGTTGCCTATTGGATTTTCTTCAACACGTGCTATTTATCGAAGGTTTTGATGAGGAAAGCCATGTTACTTTAATTCATTAATTAATACTGCAAATTATTTATTCAATAAATAAATTATAACGCATACATTTTCAAATATCTGACTGTACATAGCATTTAAATTTAATTATCATGAAAAAATTTACCTTATTTTTTTTGTTTTCAATCACCATCCTGGGCTGTTTTGCTCAGGGTGAGGTCGTCAATTACAGTATTATGCAAGGGGATTCCCTTCGTACCTATATTCTCTATGTCCCTTCTTCATACGATGGAACAGAAGACTGGCCGCTGGTAATAAGTTTACACGGCTATACCCATACATCAGAAATACAAATGATCTATACGAATATGAATGCTGTGGCAGATACCGGCAATTTTTTAGTGGCTTACCCACAGGCTTTGCTCATGAGTTCCAATCTTCCAGGCCTCCCGCCACAAGGACCAGGATGGAATTCAAGCGAGGAAGGTGATCCATTATATTCTTCACCAGGCAATACGGATGATGTAGGTTTTATCCGTCAGGTAATCACAAAAATTGAGTCAGATTACAAGATTGCACAAGACCAGATTTATGCTACAGGCTTTTCTGCTGGTGGATTTATGTGTTATGTTTTGGCATGCGAACTGGATGATAAAATAGCCGCGATTGCTTCCGTTAGCGGAACGCCCCGGTTTGGCAGAGCATGTTCACCCAATCGATCGGTACCTGTAATGCACATACATGGTACGGAGGATCCTAATATCCATTATGAAGGTGTTCCTCCTCTGGCTATATCAGTTGAGGAAACCATCGAATTTTGGTTGGAACAAAATGGCTGCAACGAAGAACCTGTCATTACACAATTTCCTGATGTAAATACAGAAGATTCCACAACAGTAGAAATGTATCAATGGAATAATTGTGATGCGGAATTTGTGCATTTAAAGGTAATTGGTGGCGGGCATCAATGGCCCGGAGGTGTCGATCTGCTCCCATCTCAATTTGGTCGAATGAACAAGGATATCAATGCGAGTGCTGAAATATGGAAATTCTTTAAAAACAATAAAAATACATCAACTTTTCCAACAACTACAACAGACAACAATGGAATAGATAATCGTTCTGCATACTTTACGGTTTATCCGAATCCTGCGGTTGACAATATAACTATTGGATTGGATGCATTGGATGCTACTTCCGCAAATCTGCAACTGGTAAACAGCCTCGGCCAGGTGGTTGCTACTACTAATAGAGAAATACTAAATATGGGTCATCAGGAATTAAAATGGCATCTAAAAAACAACCACCTGCCAAATGGCCTGTATTATTTGGTAATTAAACTTGACAGTGAACAGTTGCTGTCAAAATCCATCAGCCTGGTTAAAAATTAAGTAATTAAGCTTATGAACAAACAAATCAGACACAAATTGATCAATTTGATAATGGAGGATAAATCGGATATACAGGAGGATTATTTGACCATATAAAAAATGACGGCTGGGGATTTGGCTGGTTTATAGAATTGGATGAGAATGATATTCGACCAACTAATTCTGCCTATTGGTCCGGAGCAGCAAATTCGTACTATACTTTAGATATAGAAAACAAAATTGCAATCGTTTATTTTTCTAATTATTTTCCCGCCAACGACAAAGAGGCTTATGATTTCTATAAATTTTATGAAATGGAAATTTATGAGGGATTAGACGGAAAATAAAAATTTGCCTGCATTGCCTTTGAAAAAAGAGTACATTTTAGACTGCCCTGTTTCATTGGCCATCGTTAATGCTCCATACCAAAAAAATGCAAATCCAAACAAGAACATTTTCAGCAACTGACTCTTATGCTTGAAACAGGAAAGAGTGCTAAATACGAAGTTCAGAAAGATCTTTTTCCCCGAATACCTTTTGCATACTTCCTATAACTTTTATCAGGCAGTCCACAACCCAATTCCAATTCAACTTCATAAATGCTCATGCATGAAATCTACTGTTTTTTGAATGAATTGTGTACCGGCAATTAAAAAGACCCTATTACCTTTAAATATTATGCATTCTTAGTGGTATACCGATTCACTTACGGCCATTCGGGTAAAAATGTAGTTAAAAATTATGAAATAAATAATTAAAATAATATCCAATATGTAGCTAAAAATTTTGTTTTTCCTTTTTGTGTTTTCTGCCTTCTTAAGTGTGGGGCAGGTGATAAATCTAAATTCTGCAATGGCTGCTACTACAAGGAGTATCACGGAACTGAGAATTGTTATCATCTCGAAATGGCACTTGGGTGAGATACACCTGTTGATTCAAATTTAAAAACAACTGTATTAAACTAAAAATTGAAATTATGAAGAAAAATAGAATAACTAAAACAGCAATAATTCTATTGTCCCTGGCTGTTTACATCCCTGCAAAATCTATTATTCTGAGATAGAATTGAATTATAAACTTTTAAAAAATAATATTATGACAAAATTAATTTATAGAGGACCATGCAAAGAAATAAGATCTTTCAGAGTGACAATGAAGAAAAACATTAAAAGTAAACTGATATATCTATTTTATTCGCTTTGCATCGTTTTGATTTTTGTTCAATGCGAAAAGGAAACACCGCATGAAAATGATGGTATAACTGAAACGGGGTATTTGACGATATCTCCACGTATTGATATAACCCTGTTAAAATCGGCTCAACTAGTAGTTACTGATAGTTTTAAGATTGAGATCTATTCCCCGACTGATGTTCTGGTTCAGGAAATCGAAAATTTTATTGATTTTAGTTCACCTTTAGAATTACCCGTGGGAGAATATTATGTGATTATTCATTCAAAAAACCTTGTTCCCGCTGCCTTTAATAATCCTTATTACGAAGGGCGTTCCGCGAATTTTCAAATTACTAAAGGTGCAACTACTGATGTAGATGTTACAACTGAACTTGCTAATGTAAAAGTTACAGTGCAATATGCAACTCAGACCCTGGCTGATTTTATCGGTTTCAGGACAGTAGTTAGCACTGGAACAGATTCACTGACCTATCTGGATCAGGATACCACTGCTGGGTACTTTATTGTTACGCCGCTAAGTGTACGGGCCCGCCTTACATTTCTTGCCGCTGGGGGTTCAATGGATTCCCTGGTTATTCTTGGTGAAATACCCAATCCACTGCCCAAAGATCATATTGTGATAACGGTACAGGCTTCTTTGAATGAAGGAGGTATAAATATCATTAATCTCACGGTAGATGAATCCACTAATCCGGTAAATATAACCATTGAGGATACGACCTCCTCCACAGCATTTTCGGGGATACTGATAGATTCAAGAGATGCACAGGAATATGCAACAGTTCAGATCGGAAATCAGGTTTGGATGGCTGAAAATCTGAATTTTCTTCCTGGTGGATCCTCGTTGAGTCCTCCAAGTAATGGTTCGGAGAGTGCTGCGTTTTATTACCAGGTCGATCCTGCTAAAGGAATTTTATACAACTGGCCTGCAGCTATGGATAATACGAATATAGTTGGTTCTCAGGGGGCATGCCCAAGTGGTTGGCACATACCCTCATCAGCCGACTGGAATGAATTGGCAAACTTTATCCAAATTGATAATCCTGCACTCAATGTTGGAACCGCGCTAAAAGCTACGAGTGAATGGAGCCCACCAGGAACTGACGATTATGGATTTGCTGCCTTGCCCGGTGGAATACGTTTTACTGGAGGAGGATTTGGCGAGACCACAACAAACGGTTACTGGTGGACCAGTAATGAGAGTGGATTTTCAGCTAACTTCCGTGAGTTGGACTTTAGTGTAAATTTTTTCTCCAATTTTACGAATAAATCGGCTGGAATGTCGGTTCGTTGTGTACAGGATTAATCAGCATTTGTATTAGATAAAAAGAAAAAAATATGATACAACAAGGATTACAAAAAATAACTAACATACATTAATTCTATATGATATGAAATCATTATCTGTTTAAATTAAAAATTTATATAATGAATACTAAAAAGATTTTTAGAAGTATAATTTTGGTTTTGGGAATTATTACATTTTCATTTACGTGTATTGGCATTGTCAAAACAAATTCTATTGAAGATACAACTTTACCTAGAATAGAAACTTTTACATTTTCATCTGATGGAGTGGATTTTAAGGGGAAAATATTTATCCCTGCCTTATATGAAACGAATAAAAATTTACCTGCAATTTTCTTAATCGATTTTACAGAACAACACTATAAACTTGCTACCAATGAATTTGAGAAAGTAATTGATGGTGTGCAACAACTTCAGAATTTTGATGCTTTGGTTGTTTCTTTGGAAGAAATTGCAGATATCGATGCCGAGCCGGAAGATTTTCAGGAACATTATAATATTTATAAGAATATGGCTCTTTATGTTGACGGTAAATACACCAAAAACCAGTCGAGAACTTTTATTGGAAAAGGAAGCGAATCAGGCGTTGTTCTTATGACACTTTTTGTCGGAGATACTGAAACCTCTGTATTTGAAAATTTTATTGTTACTGATCCTTCTCCTCTTTATGCTTCAGCCATCATAAAAATGATTGAAAACGAAGATTTCCCAAAAAAAAATCGAACAATAAACTTCATTTTTCTTTCTCTACAAGTAATGACCGCACCAAATGCACTAAACTGATTCTCCTGATTAAAGAAGCCCAATTTCCATGGTTGCATTTTGAATCAGTTGAATACACAAATAGTGATTATGAAAATACTTATCCCATTTCTTATGCAGAAGGAATAAAATATATTTTCAATAGCAACTCAAACCGCTAATCAAGGTTTCGTTTCAAAAACTCGGGCACATTGTAGGAATGACTTGTGATAAAGTGAATGATGCATCCGCGCTGAAAAAAGCTGACTGCGGCATTGCCGTTAAGATTTTCGATCCTTTAAAAATCAGGAGATAGTATGAAGATAAAACTCACAAAACATGAAAATAATTAACAATGAATTATTAAATCAATAAGGTATATAAATGAACTATTCTATTGTCAATTTAATCTGAAATTGCCGAATTCGTTAAATTTGAATATTGATTTGTTAAGCGGTTCTAAACCGTTAGGCGGATTGCTGAATATGCAACAATTTTGATTTTATTTGGCAAAAATACAACTTCATCTGTTTTTAAACGCCACAGTCCGGCATCAGCAATTTATCCTCCTTAATCTGTAACGTTCATCAAAAAATGTGTGAATAATGTAAAGATTCGCAAAAATTTTGTAACGATTTTCATTATCAGCCTAATTAACTTTAATAAGACATTTATATAAGAAAATCTTGCTTCGTTCAGAAAATCAATTTCTGGCCAAAGTTAGTTTTATGAATACTGGTTTAATTGAAAATACGGTACACAGATGCCGTAAAACAAAGATTAAAATGGGAACACTACAAAATATAAGCGCTGATGGTAGAAGACAAATGATGCGCATTGGAATAGCTACCGATTTTGGTTGGTTTGAATTGAAAAGGAAATTAATTGAGGCCCTGAAAGTAGTCGGTTATGAGTTGGCTGATATTGGCACCTACGAATTGGTTGCAGGAGAAAACTACCCTGATTTTGTTGTTCCCCTGGCAAAAGCCGTTTCGGACAAAAATGACCAAACGAACCGTGTAACTGGCATTGAGGCATGTAAGGCAGCAAATAAGATACCTGGAGTGTGTGCAGCTTTAATTGAGGAACCTTCTACTTCTTGCAAGGAAAATGAGGATGAAGATTTATTTGTAAGGTGCCTTGGCGGACAGGTAAAAGGATATGCATTATCGAAAAAGAAAGTGATGACTTTTCTAAATGCTGATTGTAGCACATACATACCGTCTAATCAGCGTCTCGCGAAAGTGAAGGTGTTGAATAGTGATTATAAAATTTTTGAAAGGGAAAAACACCTGGCTTAATTTGGGTTGAACTGGTTTTGTCTTAATAAGAATACTTCACGGAATTTCAAGAAAACTATTGGTTTTCAGTCTGATAAACTCGATAAAACCGTTCTAAATGTACAGCATACGTTCTATAGAAGGTTCCCCAATTTTTAAAATTGCGGCATTAATAATCATTTTTGCCGGAGTGATTTATGCAAAAGCAATCATCGCTCCCGTCTTACTTGCGCTTTTTATCAGTATCATTTGCATTCAACCCATTTCATGGCTTGAGAAAAAGAAAATACCCAAATGGATAGCAATTATCATTGTTATTTTGGGGTTGATTCTAATATTTTTCGGATTTACTTCACTTATCGGAGGAACATTATCATTCTTCCTAAGCAATGTTTCAAAGTATGAATCAACTATTACAGCGCTCAGCAATTCTACCATTCAGTTTTTAAATGAGCATGGTTTTAATATCCCAAAAGATCAAATAACAAAACTCATTCAACCGGAAAGAATGCAGGAATTTACATCACATGGGGTAAAAGTACTGTTCCATATGCTGGGAAATGCTTTCCTCATCGCACTTATCATTTTATTTATTCTCATGGAATTCGGCAGTTTTTTTATCAAAGCAAAAGCAATTACAAACGGATCATACAAATCCATTTTATATTTTTCTACCATTTTAAAAAATATTCGCCATTTCCTTGCCATAAAAACCATGATATGTTTTGCTATTGGAATTCTAATCTATATCTCTTTATTAATTATCGGGGTTGACTATCCTCTCCTATGGGCATTACTTGCCGGACTGATGAATTATATTCCAAATATTGGCTCCATTATCGCCACAATTCCTGCATTTTTCTTTGCACTGGTACAATTGGGTTTAGGTGGAGCCCTCTGGACACTCACTACGTTTGTGGTTATCCACAATATATTTGGCAACTTTCTTGAGCCCAAATTAATGGGAAAAGGATTGGACCTGTCAGCTCTGGCTGTCGTTCTCTCTTTGCTCTTCTGGGGATTTCTTTTAGGACCGGTTGGAATGTTCCTCGCTACTCCTTTCACCCTCACTATTAAAATCATAATGGAACAGAATAAAGAAACACGATGGATTGCTATTCTTTTAGGAACTCCTGCTGAAGCTAAAAGCTATCTTCAAAACAAAGAGCAGAATAATGAACAGAGCTAAAACCAATAAATATATATTTTCAAAAGGCGTTGACGAATATTTTTTAGGAATAAACGATGCCTATAAATTTACCTTACGTTTTTTTAAAGAGGTTCTTAAAAAACCTTTTCACTTGCACGAAGTAATTCACCAGTGTTTCGAGGTAGGTTTAAAATCGCTGCCTTTAATTACCCTCACCGGTTTTATTGTCGGTATCGTTTTTACAAAACAATCACGTCCATCATTGGAAGATTTCGGGGCAACATCGTGGCTGCCTTCGTTAATTGGAATTGCCATAGTAAGAGCATTGGGTCCTTTAGTTACAGCACTTATTTGTGCGGGAAAAGTTGGTTCTGGTATAGGCGCTGAACTTGGCTCAATGAGAGTGACCGAACAGATAGAAGCGATGGAAGTTTCAGCAATTAATCCGTTTAAATATCTTGTTGTTACCCGCGTTTTAGCCACTACCATCACAATCCCCCTGCTGGCGTTATATTGCAGTTTTTTCGGATTGCTGGGTTCATTTATCAATGTTCACGCCCAGGAAACCAGCAGCCTGCTCACTTATTATCAAAACGCTTTTTCATCCATCAGTTTCCTCGACATTTTTGCATCGGTAGCGAAATCAATTGCTTACGGTTTTACAATTGGAATGGTTGGGAGTTACAAAGGTTATCATGCCTCGCAGGGTACTCGTGGAGTTGGCAAAGCAGCAAACCAGGCAGTTGTGCTTGCTATGTTCCTGATATTTATTGAGGAATTAATTTTTGTTCAGGCCGCCAATTGGATTCGATATTTTTAAAGAAATGGAAAAAACAGAACATCATATTATCATAAAAGAAGAACCGGTGATTTCTATCAAAGGATTATATAAATCGTTTGAAAATCTGGATGTTTTAAAAGGTATTGATTTTAATCTTTTTAAAGGCGAAAACGTTGCTGTGCTTGGTAAATCGGGCTCCGGTAAATCGGTTCTAATAAAAATAATTGTGGGATTGCTTAAACCCGACAAAGGAGATGTATTTGTACTGGGAAAACAAGTCGATAAATTAGGCGGAATCGAATTGGATAAATTACGGCTGCGCATTGGATTCTCGTTTCAAAGCAGCGCTTTGTACGACAGCATGAATGTTTACCAGAATCTTTCCTTTCCGTTAACCATGAACAAAAAACAAAGTAAAAGAGAGGTTGATGATGCTGTAGAGGAAGTACTTGATGCAGTGGGTTTAAAAGATAAAATAAATCAAATGCCTTCTGATCTTTCAGGGGGCCAACGCAAAAGAATTGGCATTGCACGTACTTTAATTCTGAAGCCCGAAATCATGCTGTACGACGAACCAACCTCAGGTTTAGATCCTATTACAAGTGCCGAAATTATTAAGCTTATCAAAGAAGTTCAGCATAAATACAACACCAGTTCTGTTATTATTACACACGACCTCACCTGTGCAAAAAACACGGGAAACAGAATAGTAATGTTGTATGGAGGCAAATTTTTAAAAGATGGAAAATTTGAAGATGTTTTTGATTCGGATGACGAACAGATAACTGGCTTTTTTAATTACAATTTTATACAATGAAAATGAATGAATCACCAAATAAACGAGCGGTAATCGTAGGACTTTTTATCTTTTTAGGGTTTGCATTTCTTATTGCCGGAACGCTGATAGTAGGCAACCTGCACGAAACCTTTACAAAAAAAATGGAAATAGTTTCGCTTTTCGATGATGTGGGCGGTTTGCAAAAAGGTAACAACGTCTGGTTCTCGGGAGTTAAAATAGGTACAGTGAGCAATCTGGATTTTTCTGGAAAATCGCAGGTGGAAGTGCATTTGAAAATTGATGAAAAAACACAGCAATATATTCGAAAAGATGCCAAAGTTAAATTGAGTAGTGATGGTTTAATCGGGAATAAAATTCTGGTCATTTATGGAGGGACCGACAAGTTCGCGGAAGTTAACGAAGGAGATACCCTGGAGGTGGAAAAAACTTTTACTTCAGAAGATATGATTAACACACTTCAGGAAAACAATATTAACATTAAGGCGATTACCGATGATTTCAAAACTATAAGCAAAACATTGGCTGCCGGTGAAGGAACCATAGGAAAACTGCTTACCGACAGTTCGGTGTATTCAAACATTAACGCCGCTACCGCATCGCTTCAAAGTGCTTCCGAAAAGGCAGACAAGTTGGTCGGTTCGCTGGCTGATTTTAGTTCGAATCTGAATAAAAAAGGTACACTGGCAAACGAATTAACAACCGATACAGTGGTTTTTAACTCGGTAAAAGCTTCTGTTTTGCAATTGCAGCAAATTGCCGACACGGCAACATTAATTGTTACAAATCTAAAACTGGCAAGTAGTAATCCGAACAGTACCATTGGAGTGCTGCTTCAGGATGAAGAATCTGGCACACGGTTAAAAGAAACGATTAAAAATTTAGAGCGTAGTTCGAAAAAATTAGATGAAGACCTTGAAGCCGCCCAACACAATTTTTTATTACGTGGTTTTTTCAGGGATAAGGAAAAAGCCGATAGAAGTAAATCTATTGAAAAATGAAAATTTAAATTGCATTCGAATACTTCTATTGCTTTGGGTTTTTAGTAATACTTGTTTTTATTCCCGACATGATTGATTTGAAAATATAACTAAACACAAATTTTTCGGGATCTCTTTCATATTCTATAATTCCCGGCCTCACCTCTTTACCCGGCATCGGGTTCGATTCCATCACTATTATATTTGCAATTACCGATTTTACCTGTTCTTTAATGGAGGTGGTATTTCCGGTTTGCTTATTTATAACAGCAAAATTTAATCCCTGATAATGCAGTTTTGCATTTCCGCTTGCTTTTGTATTGTTTGCCGAAAAACTGAAAATCAAGTCATTTATTCTACCTGAATTGATGTGCATAAAAGCGCTTTTCTCCAAAATGGGGTTCAGTTTCGATGCTTCCATTCCGGAAAGTGACCCATTTACTGAAAAGGTATTCTGACTGTCAAAAATTCTTGATTTCAATAAAACACTAATTTTACCTTTGCCCATCAACAAAGCATTTGCATTCATCTCAAAATAGGCTTTTTCAGTTTTATAAATCGTATCGTTGGTAATTTTATAAATCCGGGCATCAATTTCGTTAAAGTTGATACTTCCTTTTTCGCTGGCCTCTTCGGCATGTTCGGTGTAAGCAATGTTTCCGTTTAAAATACCGATTGAGTCAATGTTTATCATACCGGGATAATTATAAATCATATCCTGAAATGTGGGTCTTTTAGCATGCCTGAACGCTTTACGTTTATCGCGAAAAACATTCAGTTCCATATTCCCGATTTCGATATATGAACTTATTAAAATCCTTGATTTGATATAGCCGGCAAGAGAAAAATCATGAAAGGTTATCTCACTGAGATCGGCTTCAATGCGGTCTTTTTGATATTTGTTTCTGGAAGAGAATCCATATTCGGTATAATTCGGTTGAACGAAAAACCTACTTGCTTTCAAGGTATTTGAAGTTGCTGAATAGTTTATGCCAATAGCTGAAATCGTGTACAGGCTGTCTGGTGTTACAGCTTTGAGTTCTATCGCATCAAAATCGAATTGACCAAAACAATAGGGTGATAAAGTATCCTCTTTATCAACATTAATACCAGATAGTTTTAATACGGCATCTTTTATTGAATAAGCTTGTGATGTTGTCGTGCTTTTAATGTCAACAAACAACTTATCAAAATACAGGTTTTCTATCCTGATACTGATTTGTGAAACTTTTGCCGGATTGGCTTTCTCTGGAAATGTGACTTTTCCTGTTAACCGACTGTTGAAAATATCTACTTTCCTTATGTCGATTTCTTTTCTGAAAAAAGCTTTTATCAGATGAATACCTTTGAATTTAACAGATTCAATTTCTCCCCTTAAATCGGATTGTCCTTCTACTTCCGGTTTCGAAAGCAGAGTAATGTTGTCAAGTTCAATTCCCGATTGAAAGGTTAAAACATGTACCTTTTCAATTTTAAGCAGGAAATCACCGGAGTTTGCATTTAAAGAGGACTGAATTTTTTCCCCTATCCAGGGTTCGACAACCATTTTTATTAAAAGCATTACCAGCAGAACAATTGCTGTTATTCCGATTATAATCCTTAAAAATATTTTTCGTCTCATTCAAAATCAAAGATACCTTAATTTGGTTTAAGAGTGTTATAGAATTTCTGTGGAAAATTGCAACATTCACACATCAAACATGTGAATAATGTAAACCTTTACCAAAGTTGTGTAACACTTTTTATATCAAAGGTTCCGAACTTTGTCTTTTCAGTCATTCACAACTGAAAACCAACTCTTTTCAAATAAATATTTTAACACTTATAAAAAATTATTTTGACAGAAATTAAAATTGAACAGAAGGAACAAATTTGATTAAAATAAAATGCCATAAAATGCAAATTCAATTTAATACAGACAAAAATGTAATCCTGGGAGAAGAACAAATAGCTTCTTCCAGTTCTTTAATATCTGAAGAATTAAGCAGGTTCAGTACTCAAATAACCCGGTTGGAAATTCACCTCTCTGACGAAGATGGCAACAAAGACGGATTTAACGATAAGCGCTGCATGGTAGAAGCCCGACTTGCCGGTATGAAACCAATTGCAGTTACCGACCACGCAAACACCCATGAACAGGCTGTTTTTGGCGCTATTGACAAATTGAAAACTTCTTTGGAAACGATAACCGGACGTTTAAAAAAATTTTAACGTCGATAATATAATTTCTTTTGTCCCGGTATTCAATTGGTAATACCGTTGCAAGAATAGAGAATTATATTTGACCCAAAAGCCATTGTTAATTTGAAGTGAAATAGAAAGTTTGATGAAAAACTGATAAAATTTGCATGAAAATGAGCTGACTGACATTTGGCTTAAAATGACAAATGTGGGAACTATGTAACTTTTATAGAAAATTATGTAACGCAATAAAAATCAAGCTTTCTTACATTTGTGTGTAATATAATTTATAAAAATGAATTAAAGAACAGTAAAGTTTTACAATGAATCATCAAAAGAGTATTTTGTACATTCCAGCGGTATCAAAGAAAGTATCAGGGAAAATGACGAAGTAACGTTTGATTTGCAGGAAGGGTAAAAAGAATTAAATGCAGTAAATGTAAAACTTACGTAGTTCAAGATATATAAAATTTAAGAATCAAGTATTAGATAAACATGGTTTAATTAATGTTTAACAAAGCCTCACCTGGTTATTCATAAAAATATAAAGGGTAGAATTACTTCTGTATTTAAGATTGGTTTTTTTAGGGTTTGAAAATTATCAATTATCTTCAAAAAGCGTCCAAAGAGTTCTACCCTTTGCCTTTTTGGGCTGTCCTGTTACAATTAATCGTAATCGGTGTTCCATTTATGCAAAGGGCGTTTCATTTGCAATTGCATGATTTGGGAGGTTAGTTAATTGCAATTTTCTTAGGCTTGAGTCCACTGTTGGTTAACGGGATTGTCAAAATATTTATTCGGGCACGGATAAAACGAGAAAAGGTGTGAATGATGTAATTTTTTATAAAATAATCAATCAAAATGTAAATAAAGAGTGCAATAACAGAAATTAATTGTAACTTGCACGCAATTAATATTTTAATACAATGAACAAAGGAACAGTAAAGTTTTACAATGAATCCAAAGGTTTTGGATTCATTAAAGACGCCAATTCATCGAAAGAATATTTTGTACATTCTTCAGGACTTAAAGATAGTATTGGGGAAAATGATGAAGTAACTTTTGATTTGGAAGAAGGAAAAAAAGGATTAAATGCGGTGAATGTTAAACTTGCTTAGTTTATAACTATTACAACCATTTATAATTTTGTCCCGCTTAAAGAGCGGGATTTTTTTTATACCAATCTCAAGTCCGATTTATGAAATTCTTCGTAAGCCTGCAAAACGGTCAAATGAGAAATTAAATAAGCAAGTGAACTTTCGGCGCCCTGGTTCCGGTTAACGCCATAACTTTCAAAACCATCGCAACAACCTTTGGTTTCAAAGTCGTACAAACTCATACGCAAATCATTTTCACCCAAAAACCATAAAAATGATGTGTAGAGCTTATTAAGGTATTCCTTATCTTTTGTTACAAAATATGCCTGGTGATACATTAATACCATTGCCATTGCATCAATAGGTTGTTGGGCAAAAACGGAGCGTTCACCCTCTTTTTTATACCACTTTTCATTTCCAATAATCGAAAGGTAATTATCCTTTAATGTATGGCTGGTAAGAAAATTCATTGACTCAATGGCGGTTTTTGTTATTTTATCTTCGTTCAATATTTCTGCTGAATGTAAAAGCGCCAATGGTAAAATGCCATTATCGTATGCAAGTAAAGATTCGAACCAATTCCAATCAGCGGTTTGGTTTTCCTTATAATGTTTTGTTAGTACGTTTGCGAGATTTCTCAATCTTTCCGTCATAGAATCATCGGCTGGATTGCTTTTCAGGTAATAGCTGATTCCAATCATTGTATTGGCAATTCCCCGGATCGATTTTAATTTTTCAAAATTAGGAGCAGCATTAAAAAATACAAGTCTGCCGGTTTGGTAATACGCATCGTTGGGAGCATTTCCCAACAAATAACCCAGCGCCCAAATTGTTCTGCCAAACGAATCTTCAGAGCCCACTTCATCCAAAAAATTCCGGTTAAAACTCAGAAAATTCCTGAATGTCCCGTTGGCATTTTGCATATAATGAATATAGCTTAAATAGATCGGGGACAATTCAAGTGCCCGTATATCTTTTTTCTGCCGGTAAGCCATAAGAACCATTAGTAAAGCCCTTGAATTATCATCCAGACAATAGCCTTCCTTTAAATTCGGAATACCAAATTTGGCATGTTGAATGATGCCCGTATCATCAGTCAATCTATTAATATGTGCAAGGGAAAAGGGGGGAAGAATGAGTAAATCAGGTTCTGTTTCTTTCTGCGCAACAACCGGATGCTCATCCCTCATTATTTTTTCCACAAGCGTTACATATTTTTCACCGGTTTTTGGCCAGGTAATTTTTTTCCCATATTCGCCGGCATTGTTTTTAAGTTTTTTGAGTTCTTCCGGGTTATCAAAGAGTTCCGTTAAAGTTACAGCAAGGTCGTCTGAATTATTAAAATCAAATAACCTGCCCCTTCCTTTAGCCAGCAATTCTGCAGCATGCCAGTAAGGTGTTGAAAGAACAGCTGCCCCTGTTCCAACAGCATACGATAAGGTTCCGCTGGTAATTTGGGCTTCATTCAAATAAGGTGTAACGTAAATATCGCAGGCATATAAATATTTGAATAATTCCTGCTCATCGATAAATTCGTTTAAGAATTCGACATGATCTTCAAGCTGTAGGTTTTTCACCAAACGTAAGAGGAAAATCCGATATTCTTCGCCTGAATGCCGTAGAACATTTGGGTGGGTTTTCCCCAAAACAATATAAATTAGTTCCGGGTATTTTTTAACCACTTCCGGTAATGCTTTTATTACTGTTTCAATACCCTTGCTCCTACCTATAAAACCAAAAGTTAATAGTACTTTTTTGCTTTCGAGTTTAAATTCCTTTTTCGATTTTTCAGGACTAAAATGAATATCCGGGACTCCATGTTCGATTAGCGCAATTTTTTCTTTTGGCACATCGTAAATACTTGTGAGAAACTCAACTGCTTTGTGGCTCATCACCACAATTTTATGTGCCATTTTGCAAATTTCTTTCAAAACTGCCTTTTCGTTGTACGAAGGTGTTTTAAGAATAGTATGAAGCGTAACAACGAGCGGAATCTCAAGCCGGTGAAGCAAAGGAAGAATATAAACTCCGCTTTGACCTCCAAAGATGCCGAATTCGTGCTGTAAAATGCAGACATCGGCGCCACTAAGATTAATGTATTTTACCGCTTTCAGATAATCTTCCTGATGATCCTGCCTGATGGTTAACTTTAACTTCTTCAGGATATTTATAAGTCAGATCGTTGTCGTTTATTGCAACCACAAACCCTTCGTGCACAAGTTCATTTCCCAGGTTACGGGTTAACATCGATTTGAACAGGTTGTTTGTGAAAGTTCCAATGCCGCATTCACGGGGAGGATATGTTGCAATATAAGTGATCTTCATTTATCGATGATTACGTTCAAGGAAGTTAACAAGCCTATATTTTGTATGTCGAGAGGAAGGAGTTCCCGTTCAAAATAAACCAAATCCTTATGAGTAGGATTTTCCTGTATCTTACAATAATAAATTCGGTTGACATACCTCCTTACTATCAAATTTTGATTTGGATTTATCTTCGCCCTCACCACATCGCCTTCTTTAAATTTGTTTTCCATGATTAAAATTGAACTTATTTTCTTGTTATTCTTTACCTAAATTTTACTCTCAGTAATTCTATTCTTATCAGCAATTAAATTAAACTCGAATCGCTTTTCCCTGCCTTTTTTGCAGCTTTTGCAGCCCTTTTTTCTTTCAGGTTTTTTACTGCTTCTTTTTTTACATTTTTTCTCTCTTTTCCCTCTTGACTTTTTGCCATGATATTTATTTTTAGATTGTTAGAATTTTTATTTACTTTTTAACGATATATAATTTTACAACTATTTCCCCTTTTTTTGGACTGGTAAGCGGGAGGCTTTTATAGTGTGTTTCCTTCATATCCGCTTTTAATTACCGTTGAAATCATTTTAAACCGACCGTTTGCTTTAACAATATTCGATGTATGAGCCGGAATGATTATGCCTTGACCCGTTTGTAGTATGTTTGGCTGATAGTCAATAATAACTTCAGCTGTTCCTTCAATAATCTGAACAAAAGTGTCGAATGGTGAAATTTTCTCGGCAAGTGCCTCGCCGGTATCAATGGCAACAACGCTAATATTTCCTGTGGTTTTTCGGATAATAGTTTTGCTAACCACCGAATTGGGAACATACTCAATAATTTCGATGAGGATGTGAATTTTTGATTTTTCAAGTTCTTTCATTTACAAAAGTCTCCAATTAAATAATCTTTGTAAAAGTACTCCCCACCAATTTCAAAGGCGTTACACAATTGATGCAATAATTTACATCATTCACACATTTTGTCGATTTTAGACAGTTACCGGCGCAACCCGTAAATTGTTCTGAAATGGTATCCATAAACAGTACAAGTAACAGCGTCAACTATTAATTTTGGCTTGTTGAAAATTGTCCAGATAATAAATTTCCAGTATTCAGTTCTTCCTTTATTCAGAAAGCCAATAACAAAAACTGATTTTAAAAATGCCTTCAATAATGAAAAACTGATTTTTGTATCTCCCTTATAAATTCGGTTGTAATTTAAAAGTAACTGACGAACCCTCTTATAGTAAGGCTTTGCTGAATAAATGTTACGAATTATTTTTTTGTATCCTTCCTGAAGCTCATCGTAATCCATTTTAGGAATAAAATTCATCGATGAATCGGTATTATTCCCGGTAGCTTCGGTTGTTAACCTGTTTTCTGCTTCCAGTTGACGATAGAGTTTGGTGTTTTTAGGGGCGTTTAATAGTCCAACCATTGCAGAAACAATTCCACTTTTCTGAATAAAATCGATTTGCCGCTGAAAAACAGATGGTGTATCGCTATCGAACCCAACAATAAAACCACCTGAAACCTGGATTCCGGCTTGTTGTATCTTTTTAACGCTTTGAATAAGGTCCCTGTTTCTGTTCTGAACTTTATTGCATGACTGAAGAGAAACTTCATCGGGTGTTTCAATACCAATAAAAGCAGCATTAAAACCTGCATCAATCAATTGCGACATAAGCTCTTTATCATCGGCAAGATTTATCGAACTCTGCATACTAAAAACAAAGGGGTATTTATGGCTTTGCATCCATTTTTTCATTTCCGGGAGCAGGTTGTTTTTTATTTCCTTTATATTTCCGATAAAATTATCATCTACAATTGAAACTGGTCCGCGCCATTTAATGGTATCATACAAAACATCCAGTTCGCTAATAATCTGCGCCGTATTTTTCATCCTCATCTTATGCCCCAACAGCGATGTAATTTCACAAAAATTGCAGGCATACGGGCATCCGCGTGTAACCTGAATATTCATATTTGCATAATCTTTTACCGATAACAAATGGAAATCGGGCACCGGAGTTTGAGTAAGATCTGCATATTTATCTGTTTCATAAATGCGTTTTGGTTGTCCGGTATTCAAATCCGCAAGGAAAAGTGGCATGGTTATCTCTGCTTCATTCAAAATAAAATGATCTACATCCGGATAATTCGGAAAATCCTGTGTAAAAAGTGGACCGCCTGCAACTATTTTTTTGCTCCATTTTTTACTTTCTGCAATTACCTTGTTCACCGAATCTTTTTGAATATACATGGCGCTGATAAAAACATAATCGGCCCACTGAATATCATTGGAGTTAAGTGCTGAAACATTCATGTCAACCAGTTTTTTCTGCCACGTTTCGGGCAGCATTGCCGAAACAGTAATTAACCCAAGCGGAGGTACTGCAGCTTTTTTCGAAATAAATTTCAGGGCATGAGAAAAACTCCAGAAAGAGTCGGGACATTTCGGATAAACCAATAATACATTCATTTTATTTTTGTTGAAATGTTACTTGTAAATTCGCTGAAATTGCAGTCTCTTTTTTGAAGAATGCAATTTTAAAGCAACGAATTACAGATAAATTTCGCGATTAGAGCAAAGAAAATGTTACACTATTCTGATAAATATTTACATAATTCACACATCTTCGAGTGTTTCACGACGCTTGTTTTTAAGCATTTTAAAATAGGTTGGCGTGAGGCCTATGAATTTTTAAACTGATTTGAAAAATGTTCAATGCAGCTATGACTAATTCTCCAGATATTTGGAAACCAGCATAACGGAGGAATCGTCAGGGTCGGGAGTTTCTTCAAAACCCAACCCTTTGACGAACTGGAGCATACCCGGGTTACTTTTGAGAACAGGCCCATGGATTCGTTTTATCCCACGTGCCTGAGCATGACTTATCAACGCTTTCATCAGTTTGGCACCAAGACCACGGTTTTGCCATTCATCAGCAACAACAATTGCAAATTCGCAGCTCTTGCCATCCGAATCAATTATGAATCGTGCAACGCCGATTTCTTCTTCATTTATTTCTCCTTTATGCAGAATAATCAAGGCCTCTTCGTTGAGCGGGTCGGGATTCGTAAACGTTTCCAGCTCCTTTTCATTCAGTTCTTTGATTGATCCGTGAAAGCGCAGGTAGCGCGACTGAACTGAAAGTTTACGTATGAATTTTTGTTCTTTGATTGCATCGCCATGTGCTATATGACGAAGTGTTATCTTTTCCCCGTCATCAAGAGTCCATATTTCTGTGTCAGCTTTATCAACCATGATTTGATCCCCTATCCCGTTTTAATTTTTTATTCATACTATCTTCTTCTTCGTGCATAACCACCGCCACCACCACCAAGAAGAATAAAAATGCCCAAAATATATCCTATCCAATATAACATACCCGTATTATTTTCAGCATACACTCCTATATGCGCCCCTAATAGTTTTGCAATCAATACGAAAGGGGAAATGAATCCCTGAACAATACCATAAAGGAAACCATATTGTTGCCCGGTCATGCCAACAGGAGCGCAAGAAGTAACTAAGAAACAGAACCAGCAATAATGATGATCCAATAATTATTCTTTTTGTTTTCATGCAAATTAATTTTAGATAATGACTAATAATCTAATAAAGGTAGCATCAGTGCAATAAAAAACTATTACATAATTTGACGGATGATTTATATAATTCCCACTATTATTTATGATGTGGGATGGGAACAAAATAAATCGAGGAATCAAATGATTGTTTTTGCTACAGCAGTTTCAAAAAATATAAAAGCAACATTGTAACATGCATTTATCCTGTTCAAAATGAGGAAAGTTCGCAATCTGGAATTTTAGTGGTACGAGTTTTGCACTTACTATTTCGAAGAAACAATTCTTCTAAAACTTGAAGTTATGAAAAAGTTAATAATCACATCAACCCTCGTGCTTTTGGCAACAGTCTGGAGCATGGTGGGAGCACAAAATTATCCGGATGAATATTTGGGCTTGCCGGGCGATAACCTCAATCTTTATGCAACAATGAAACTTTTTCAGGAATCAGAAACTCTTGAAAGTTTTGAAAAAAGTCTGAATGATGAAAACTCAAGGATAAACAACCTTGATTTGAACGGCGACAATATGGTCGATTATATAATGGTGATTGACTATGTTGATGGAGATGTTCATTCCATAGTACTGCGGGCTGCACTTGACAGGGATGAAACTCAGGATGTGGCTGTTTTTACAGTTCAGAGGTTCAGTAATGGGTCGGTGCAGATTCAGTTGGTGGGCGATGAAGCTTTATACGGCCCTAACTATATCGTTGAACCTATATATGCCGATAACCAGTTGGAGACACCAAATCCGGGTTATACAGGGAACAACAGAAATGTTGCAGTTGTCAGAACCACAACTTATGAGATTGCTGCCTGGCCGGTAGTCAGATATATATATCTCCCCGGCTATGTCACGTGGCATTCTTCATGGTATTGGGATAACTATCCCGTTTACTGGAATCCCTGGCGCCCATTTTACTGGCATACGTACTACGGATACCATTATAACATGCACAATTATTATTACGCACATTACCGCACATGGAACTATCATCGTTACAGCAATTATAACAACTTTTATTATTCCCGCATCCGGACTTATTCCCCGAGGGTCAGTGCAAGGATTAATAACGGTAATTATAGAAATACCTATTCGCGCCCGGATCTGAGGAAAGATGGGGAAGCACTTTATGCAAGGACGAATTCAGTCCAAAAAGCAAGAACCCGGAATAATACTTCAATTGTTGATCGTAGAATAAATAATTCTCAATCCACTAAGAGCAGGTCAATTGAAAGTAACCGATCAGGAGGTGAAAGATCTTCGGCAACTAATGTAACCAGAAGGACAGCTTCAGGTTCCACAGTAAACCCGGGAACTGAAAACTCACGCAAGTCAGGGGCAGTTGTAAACAGCAGGAATGTTGAAAATAATTCTGCCGGAAAGGGTACTGATATTTCACGCAGAGGTGCATCAAATGCTTCCACCAGGGTTACTACAAGTTCCTCTGCAGACCGGGGAACAAATAACTTACGAAAGGCTGCTGAAGTTCCAAATAGCAGGGCAGTAAAAAGTTCTTCGGTTGTACAGAAAAATGGCAATGCTCAGAGATCGTCAGCGAATGTTTCCAACAGGAATGTTCCTAAAACTCAGCAAGCTCCCCGTTCGGTTAGTTCAAGAAACTCCTCGCGCCAAAGCCAAACCAAATCGGCTATAAGTTCAAGAAGTTCGGGTAGCCAATCAAGAGCTACAGTAAGTTCCAGGAGCTCTGGCAGCAACAACCGTTCATCCGGTCAAAGAAACAGTAATACCAGATCTTCTTCGACCAATAAATCGGGACGCAGGTAAAAAGTTTTTTTTCACACTAATTGTTTTGTAAAATCGTAAGGTTCTGAGTTTTCCAGCCTTCTTTGTCAAACGACAGAGAAGGTTGTTTTTTTGGATTAAAAAATTTTATCGTACGATTTTTTATAATGGTAACCGTAAATGGAGTAAGTAATCGCCATGGGGAACAACTTGGCCGGTTGAACAGGCTCCAAAAAAACAGGCGCCAGTAATATATTCGGTGGCTGTCGAAAATTCCAATGTAAATCATCGATTTTATTAAGGCCATAACTTTTTTCAAATCCAATTTATTTTTGTTTTTCACTACAGGCTGAAAATCCTTCAGAAAACTTTTCACGCGTTCATAAAATGGTTTTCCGCCATACACTCCTTTAATAACTTCGTTAAAACCGGCATACAAGTCAGCTCTATTCATTTTGGGTATAAAGTTCATGGCTGCGTCGGTATTGTCACCAGTCCATTTTTCCAGAATTCGGCCTTCGGCTTTTAACCGCTGATAAAGGTTCGATTTGGTAGGTGCATTCAGCAGTCCTATCATAGCAGAAATAATTCCACTCTTCTGAATAAAATCGATTTGTTGCTGGAAAATGCCGGGCGAATCACTGTCAAAGCCAATAATAAATCCACCCATAACTTCCATTCCGGCACGTTGTACCTTTTTCACACTGTCCAGCAGGTTCCGGTTTTTGTTCTGTACTTTGTTGCACTCTTCCAGGCAGTTTTCCTCGGGTGATTCAATACCAATAAAAACATTAAGAAAACCGGCATCAGTCATCATTTTCATCAGTTCATCGTCATCGGAGAGGTTTACCGAAGCTTCGGTTGTAAAATGAAAAGGATGACGGTGTTGTTCCATCCATTGTATAATAGCAGGTAAAAGCTGTGCCTTCAGAAACTTTTTGTTGCCAATAAAATTATCATCCACAAAAAACAGCTCACCACGCCAACCCAAATCGTACAAATTTTGCAACTCCTGTACAATCTGATTTGCTGTTTTTATTCTCGATTTGTGCCCGAGCAATGCTGTAATATCACAAAACTCGCAATTAAACGGACAACCTCTTGAAAACTGAATACATTTAGAAGTATATTTATTTAACTGAACCAGTGAATAGTCGGGCAGAGGTGAATGCTCGATATTTGCAAATTCATTGGTTTGATAGATTTTTTTTGCGTTCCCGGTTTTCAGGTCTTCCAAAAAAAGGGGTAATGTTATTTCTGCTTCATTTAAAACCAGGTGATCTACCTTTTCAAACTTTTCATAATCGGCGGTAAAAAGAGGACCGCCGGCAACTACGGTTTTATGCATTGCCTTGCTACGATCGATAACGTCAACAGCCGATTTGATTTGAGTACTCATGGCACTGAGAAAGATATAATCGGCCCATAAAATATCTTCTGTTCGAAGTTTTTCGATATTCATATCAATGAGCTTCTTTTCCCATTCTTCAGGCAACAGTGCTGAAACCGTAATTAGTCCCAATGGTGGATAAGCCGCCTTTTTTGAAACAAATTTCAACGCATATTTATAACTCCAGAAGGTGTCGGGATATTCCGGATAAACCAATAATACTTTCATTTTTAACTTCAGTTGAATTTTTTATGTATAGACCAAAACAATTGCAACTCCTTCTATAAAGGATGCAATCTTAAAAGCAACTAAATCCAAAAATAAATTTCGTGATAAAGGATTATGAATAGTTTACAGAATTCTGATAAATATTTACATTATTCACACATCTTCGAGTGTTTCACGACGCTTGTTTTTGAGCATTTTAAAATGGGTTGGCGTGAGGCCTGTGAATTTTTTAAACTGATTTGAAAGATGCGCAACGCTGCTGTAGTGCATCTTGTAGGCTATTTCCGAAAGGTTAAGTTCATCGTAAACAATTAGTTCTTTTACCCTTTCAATTTTATGGTTCAGGTAAAACTTTTCGATGGTGATACCTTTCACTTCTGAAAAAAGATTGGACAGATAGGTGTAATCGTAATTGAGTTGTTCGCTCAGGTAATCAGAAAGGTTTACTTTGATTTGATCTTCGGTATAATGAACCAATTCGATAATTGCACTTCCAATTTTTTCGACAAGTACGCTTTTTTTATTGTCCATTAACACCAGACCAGCCTTCTTTAAATCTATTTTTAATTGTTCCAACTGCTCTGGCTTAACATCTCCAATAATATCTGCTTCGCCAATTTTTACATAAACATAGGGCAGGCCGAGTTTTTCAAGTTCGGCTTTCACTACCATCTGGCAGCGAATGCAAACCATATTTTTGATAAAGAGTTTCAAATAATTTATTCTGCCTCAGAATTAATTGCCGATACAAAATTAGGCCTCCTAATATGTCATCAGTTTTTAATTGAGTCATATCTTATTTTCTAAATTTACTGATTTTCATCGGGTTTGTAAGGTTAAACTGCCATTACTTTATTTTTATTAGAAACCCGGGCAGTTAGTTTAACCAGGTCCCGGCTTTTCCCAAGCAATTTCAGCATTTTAATGTGTTGTTGGATTGCGGTGGCAAAACTCTTGTTAACATGGTATGGCAGGCTATATTCTTTTGCTTTAGCCTGTACAATTTTTGAAATATTCCTGTAGTGTATATGGCTAATGTAGGGAAACAAATGGTGCTCCACCTGGTAGTTGAGTCCTCCGATTAGCCATGAAAAGATTCTGCTTTTAGGCGCATAATCACATGTTGTGTATAATTGATGTACAGCCCAGTTATTATTGAGTTCGCCATTCCCGTCGGGAACAGGGTATTCTGAAGTAGGAACTACATGGGCAGTTTGAAAAATAGTGCTTAACACCAATCCGCCTGTAAAATGCATCATCAAAAAACCGCCAATCACCCAATACCATGCAATATGAATTGTCAATAACGGAATTATGAGGAATACAATGTAATAAATAACTTTCGAGATTGCTATATCAACAAACAACCTGCTATAATTCCGTTTACTACTTAATTTCGTCCCGGTTTCCTGGTATTTTTTTAATCGTTTGAAATCTTTGGCCACAATCCATGAGATCGTCATTAAACTATAAAAGAACCAGGCATATATGTGCTGATAGCGGTGTATCTTCTTAAAAGGACCGTGAGGCGAGAACCGTAGTATTCCGGGAGGAGCTATATCTTCATCATGTCCTTCAATATTTGTAAACCCATGATGAAGGGTGTTGTGCTGATAACGCCAGTTAGTCGGAAATCCTCCAAGCAGGTACAACGAATTGCCAAAAAAACGATTCACCTTTTGGTTTTTGGAAAACGAACCATGATTGGCGTCATGCATGGTCACCATTCCAAGTCCACACATTCCCAGTCCCATTAAAATCCAGCACATCAGAACCAAGGGAATTGAACTTATAATTCCTGAAATCATAAGGGCATACGGGGCAAGATACAATAACGCCATAAAAGCAGATTTCAGATATATTTTTCGGTTTCCATATGGCTGAATATTATTTTTGCTGAAATATTCGTTTACCGAATTTCTTAATTCAGTTGTAAAATCTAGTTTGTTTCTTGAATATTTAATATTTTTCATCACTTTAATTTTTTAATTATTAATACTTTTTGTGACGGACTTCCTGAAGTCCGTAAACCGATCTGAAATGATAGCCATATACCGAAAAAGTAATGGCTTCTACAAAAAGTTTAGGTTTGTTTACTATCGTCCAGACCATAAATTTCCAGTATTCAAATCTGCCTCTTTTTAACAGGCCCAATACAAATATGGATTTAAAAAATGCAACAAGTCGCGCAAAATCAATGTTACTTTTGCCAACTTTTATTGGCTTGTAATTCAGGAATAATTCCCTGATGCGTTTGTAATAGGGTTTTTCTTTATAAATATTGTTTATTATATGCCGGTAACCGTCGAGTAATTTCTGGTTATCCATTTTTGGAATAAAATTCATTGTAAAGTCGGTATTACTCCCGGTTGCATCAACGGTCAGCCTGTTTTCTTCTTCCATTTGTTTATACAAACGAGTATTTTTTGGAGCATTAAGTAACCCTACCATTGCCGACACAATTCCGCTTTTCTGAATGAAATCGATTTGTCGTTGAAATACACTGGGCGTATCGCTGTCGAAACCAACAATAAAACCTCCGGATACCTGCAAGCCTGCCTTCTGAATTTGTTTCACATTTTCCAGCAAGTCCCTGTTTTCGTTCTGAGCTTTATGGCAACTCTGTAACGATTCTTCAACCGGAGTTTCAATACCTATAAATGTAGAGATGAATCCTGCTTCGCGCATCATCACAAGTAAACGGTTGTCATCAGCCAGATTTATTGATGTTTGAGCATTAAAAACAAACGGATAATTATGCATTTTCATCCATTCAATCATCGACGGGAGTAATTCATTTTTAATAATTTTTTTATTCCCGATGAAATTATCATCTACAACGGATACTGCTCCTCGCCAGTTTAAACGGTATAATGTATTCAATTCATTCATTATCTGTTCTTTATTTTTCATCCTCACTTTATGCCCGAGCAGTGCCGTAATTTCACAAAAGTCGCATGAAAACGGACAACCTCTTGATACCTGGAGGCTCATGGAAGCATATGCTTTTAAATTCAGCAAGTGAAAATCAGGAACAGGAGAAACTGATAAATCGGCATATTCTTCTGTCTGGTAAATTCTTTTGAGTGGAAAGCCGTGCTCCAAATCGGATAAAAATAATGGCAAGGTAATTTCCGCTTCATTTAAAATGAAATGGTCAATTTGAGGATAGTTTTCGTATTCCTGCGTAAACAAAGGCCCGCCGGCTATAACTTTTACAGCGTTATCTTTACACCGAAGTAATACATCAGCCACCGATTCTTTCTGAACATACATACTGCTCAAAAAAACATAATCTGCCCATTTTATATCTTCGGTTTTAAGCTCCTCAATATTTAAATCAACCAGCTTTTTTTGCCAGTTTCCCGGCAACATTGCTGAAACAGTGATTAGTCCCAAAGGTGGCACAGCCGCTTTCTTGGAAATAAACTTTAAAGCGTGTTTAAAACTCCAGTACGTATCGGGGTATTTCGGATATATCATTAGTACTTTCATGAAATAATTAAATTTCAATGGATTAAAACTTGCTTAAGCCGAAATTTTAAGCCTTACACTTTTTTGTAAAAACTCTTTTTAAAATCCAATTAATAAATTGCCGATCTAAAAGTACGTCACGATTTTGCTGATAAAAAATGAAAGGGATTAACAATCGATATTTTGGGATAAAGTACAATTTGACAAGATGAATGCTAAAAACTAAAGACGAATGACATTCGCCCCTGTCCCTTTACAAAAGGTCCCTTACAGTAATTAAATACTGCCTGGATACCGGGATTGTTTCTTGCGTGTCATCCAGCGTTAACCAATAGGTATTAAAGTTTTTATTTAGCTTATTGATGTATTGAATATTGACAATACACGAACGATGTGTCCGCACAAAATTGTTGAATTCCTTTAATTGTTTCTCAATATTCTTCAGGGTATTCCTGATCATTTTCTTTCTAACCTCTCCATTTTCGCGGAAACCTACTTCAACATAATTATCTGCTGATTTTAAGAAAACAATTTCTGACACCTGTATTTTAATATTATCCGATTCATTTTCAGAATCCAACTCAATAAATTTGTTTGCATAATTTTCCGAGAATTGTTTTAGTTTGTCTCTCATTCCCCTTGTCTCGTCGAACAGTTTTTTGTTTCTCAGTCGTATTGATGAAATGGAATTTTTTAAGTGTAGGGTTACAGGTACGCTCATACTAATTACAGAAACCCGCAATACAAGATTAAAAGTAATGCTTGTATTTCCCACATAACGGATATAAAAAACAAATGCCAGACTGGCTAACGCAACCTGTGAAAAGTAATACACTGAATTTAGTAATGAATTATCTTCACCAACTGATTCAATGTGCGTGAGATGGTTCTGAAATACAATTTGTGTTATAACCTGAATGATGAAAATTATTAAACCGTAACCGGCAATAAATAATTGCTTATTCTCAAATTCAGAATTAATTGTAGGGAAAGGTTCAAAAAAAAGAATAAACAGAAATACACAAATACTTATTCCAAGGTAAATTTTGAAATACTTTTTTGATAAGGTAATAAACTGATCTATGGTATTGTTTGACATTCTGTTTCGACTTTAGACAAATTATTTTAAATACCTTAAGGCACTTTTATTTGCCTCAATATGGTTTTTTTCAACTTAATGACCAATTTTAAAAGGAAAACGAATTAGTTCAAAAAAATGTTTCCTTAAAATTTCAAAATAAAACTGAACAAAGAAACCATTTTAAATCAACTGCCCCTTCAAATGCTCTTCAAAATTGCTTTAGATTCGATTTTTACCTTTACCTGAAACATTAAAATCAGGAAAATGAAACAATCAATTATTATTTTGGCAGTGCTTGCAATGAGTTTGTTTGCCTGTGCTCAAACACCACCAAAATCAGTTACGGATAATTTTAATTCGAAATATCCGGGAGTAACAAAAGTAAAGTGGGATCATGAAGAAGCAAACGAATGGGAAGCCGAATTTAAAATGAATAGCAATACTATGTCGGCTTCTTTTGACAATACAGGGAAATGGTTGGAAACAGAAAAAGAAGTAAAGAAAAATGAACTTCCGGTGACAATATTAAATGCTTGTAACACCAATTATTCCGGATATAAAATTAATGAAGCTTCTGAAATTGAAAAACCTGATTTCAAAGGTTATGAACTGGGAATTGAAAAGGGTAAGGAAGAATTGGAAATTCTTGTCACTGGAGATGGAAAAATAGTAGCTAAAAAAGAATCGGATGAGGAGGATGAAGATTAATTCGCTCTTACCGCAAGGATTAATTAAAGCCCGTTTATATATCCGAGCTTTTCTTGTTCAATTTACTGCTTTTAGATTTTCGTAATACCAATGATTTCTTTTATTTTAGTTATACTTTTGATTATCCTGTACTAAAATTATTACTCATGAAGGTTTTTTCCCTAAAGGTTCTGGTAATCATTATAATTCTCCCGGTTCAGCTTTTTGCGCAACAGCGTGGTCTCGATTTTTATTTGGAACAGGCTAAAAGCAACAGTACTTTTATTCATCAAAATCAGAATGAAAAACAACTGGTTCAGCTTGATATGGAGCAAATCAGGAAAATTTATTCAAAACCGGAAGTTACAGTTGATGCCAGTATTTTATTTGCCCCGATTATTTCACGCGATAACGGTTCCGGTCAGTTTCGCCTGGTTTCGAAAGACGCACAAAGATACACCGGTTATGATTTGGCAAACACTGACGGTGGCCAGTATTTGGGCACAGTTTCGGTAACACAAGGATTGTTCAACGGGAAAAAGATAAACACTTACAATGATAAAGCTGAAATTCAGAAACAAATCAGTGATAATAATATTGAACTAACAGAGCATGAACTTGAAAATGCGGTCAGGCATCAATATCTTCTTTGTTTAAAAAGTCGCCGTCAGGCAGATAATAATCTTGACCTGATAAAAGAAGTTGAGTCGGAAGTTACGCTGATGAAAGAACTGGTGCAACACGCCATTTACAAACAAAGCGATTTGAAATTACTGGAAATTACGCGTCAGAATTACGAGCAAAATTATGAAACCTATAATGCTGAATACCGCGACAATATTTACAATCTGAATCTTTTATGCGGTATTGATGAAGGCGCAGATGTGGAAATTGAGCCGGTTGAATTTCAGTTGAATAAAAATAGGATTACCAATTCCCGCTTTCTGACTTCATTTTATTTGGACAGCCTGGCAATTGTTGCCGATTATAAAATCAGCGAATTGAAATATAAGCCACAGTTAAGCTGGTTTGCAAATGCAGGGATGAATGCTGTTTATGTGCCTTCAGTAAACCGTTTCGGATTTAGCACAGGAGCTACATTTAGTCTTACGCTTTTCGATGGGAATCAACGAAAAACTGAACTACAGAAATCGCAGATAAACCTTGAAAACCTTCAGTTTAACAAACAACAAACCAAAACTCAAAATCAGATCCAGAAAAGCTTTACCGTTGGATAAACTGAATTCGCTCGACAAAAGAATTTCGCTGACAGATAGCCAGCTAACAGCAATACAACGACCTTCTGAATATGTATAAAAATCTGCTTGGTCAGGGCGAAATTTCGGTGATGGATTACAGTTATCTGCTGAAAGATATTTCAGCGAAGAAACAGGAAAAACTGCTTTTTGAAATGGAAAAACAAATCGTGATTAACGCTTATAATTACTGGAACTATTAAAACGGGAACAGATGAATCGAATAATTAAAATTAAAATGACTGCAGGTATTTTTGCCATTCTCATTGCAGGGGGATGCAAACCTGTGTCAAACCATTCGGAAAATGAAAGCCAACCCGGCCTTCCGGTAACTGTTTCGGCCATCCATACTGGTCAGATAAATAGTTATCTCGAACTAAGTGCAACATCGGCATTTTTGTTTAAATCCGTCATTAAAGCTCCTGTCACAGGCTATATAGATAATATTCTGATCAACCAGGGGGAAGCCGTGAAAAAAGACCAAACTTTATTTACCATACGTACCAAGGAAGCATCAGCACTTTTGGGCGATTCATTAAAAAATCTCGAATTCAATGGGATAGTAAAAGTAAAAACTGCTGCTGCGGGCCTGATATCGTCAATCGAACATACTAAAGGAGATTATGTGGCAGAAGGCGACCTGTTGAGCCAGGTGGCTATCCCCGAAAGTTTTGCTTTCATTCTCGACGTGCCTTATGAGCTATCCGGTTTTGTAAAGGTAAATACACCTTGCGAAATCATCCTTCCCGACAGCACTTCTGTAAAAGGAATTATTAAATCACGCTTTCCTTCCATGTCAGTCAGTTCCCAAACCGAACGTTATATTGTACAGTTGACAAGGACTGAAGACCTTCCGGAGAACCTTACAGCTAAAATAAGGATTGTGAAAAAATCCTTAAAAGATGCGGCCAGCCTACCCAAATCATGTATCCTCACCGACGAAATCATGCAAAATTTCTGGGTAATGAAACTCATTAATGACTCTGTGGCTGTGAAAATACCTGTGACCACAGGCATTAGCGAAGGAGAGTATGTCCAGATAATCCAGCCCTTCGTTTAACGATTCTGATTTATTTTTAGCTTCCGGCAATTTTGGCCTGGGCGATACGGCGAACGTTAGGGTAATTAAAAACACCGGCAATGAACAATAAGAACTTTTACAGCATTTTCCTGAAGCCCATTATTTTTGTATTGTTGGCATTCCTTCTCTGGGGGATATACTCATACAGGCACATGCAAACATCCCTTTTCCCTGATGTGACTTTTCCGAAAATAACCATCATAGCCGATAATGGCGAGCAACCGGTTGATAAAATGATGATAACCGTTACCAAACCGCTCGAATTGGCCGTCAAAAGGGTCAATGGCATAACTACGGTAAGGAGCAGCACCAACAGGGGAAGCTGCACCATTGATGCCTTTTTCAATTGGAATGCGGACATTAATCTTGCAAAAACCCAGTTGAGCGAACGGATCAATCAAATAAAAAATATGCTGCCCCCGAATGTCAACATAGTGATTGAAGCCATGAGTCAGAACATTTATCCGGTCATTGGTTTTAGCCTTGAAAGTGACACCTACAGTCAGATAGATTTAAAAAACAAGGCACTTTATACGATAAGACCGCAGTTTTCACAAATACCGGGAATTTCCAACGTAATTGTAATGGGGGGCAAAACCAAAGAATACGTTATATCGCCAAACCAGCAAAAACTTATTTCGCTGGGGATTACACCACAGGATATGGTTACGGCATTGGGCAATACTAATTTCATCGAATCAAGCGGCCTGTTATCAAATTACCGGAGACTATACCTATCCCTCACCGAAACCCGATTTAAAGATATCGGGGAACTGAAAAAAGTGGCTGTGAAAAATGACGGGCACCGGATCATCCGTCTGTCAGATATTGCCCATGTTGATTTGCAGGAAAACGAGGAGTTTATAAGGATAAATGCCAATGGACATGATGCTGTGCTGATCGACCTCGTAAAACAAAAAGGGGTTAACCTGGTGGATTTTTCAACGGATGTAAATGCAATGGCATCAAATATTCAAAAACAGTTGCCGAACGGGATGAGATTAAAAAAGTACTATGACCAGTCGGTGTTTGTTACAAATTCTATCGATAGTGTGCTTGAGTGCATTTACGAAGGTCTGTTTCTAGCCATTTTAGTGGTTATCTTATTTTTACGTTCTTTCAGGGCAAGCCTGCATATAATTTTTATTATTCCGGTTACTTTGGCCCTTACCGTCATTGTACTACATTTTGTCCATATAACGCTCGACATCATGTCGCTGGGAGCTATCGCGGCTTCCATCGGACTTATCATCGACGATGCCATTGTTATTATAGAACAGCTTCACCGTACGCATGAAGAAAATCCAGGTAAAGACAAATATGCTGTAGTTAAAGATACCATGAAAATGTTCCTCCCGGCAATGATAGGTTCATCGCTCAGCACCATTGTAATTTTTCTACCTTTTGTTATGATGAGTGGTGTTGCAGGCAGTTTCTTTAAAGAACTTACTCTTACGATGGAAATAACGCTGATTTGTTCTTTTCTTGCCACCTGGATTGGCCTTCCAGCACTCCATCTGTTGTTTGGATACAAGCCACACCGAAAACGGTTAAAATCATCTGCCGACTGAAGGTAACCCGAATCGGCAGAAACTTGCATGGCTTGTTTGGTTTTTCAATAAACCCTGGTTTGCTTTCGGGTTCATCATTCTTTTAGCTGTTTCTTCTGTTTACCTGGTTAATAAATTAAAAACCGGTTTTTTACCTGAACTTGATGAAGGCTCAATTGTACTTGATTACATTGGCCCCACAGGTGCAACACTCGATGCTTCCGATGCAATTCTTAAAGAAGTGGATAAAGCAGTCCTTGCCCACCCCGATGTTGCAACATATATGAGACGGACAGGGACAAATATGGCTTCAGGTATCACCATGGCGTCGGGCGTAATTCCACCCAATTACGGAGACTACCTTATTCAGTTAAAACAGGGCATAAACAGAAAAACAGAAGATGTTATATCCGAACTTCGGGAAAACGTGTCGGCGGTTGCTCCTGCGCTGGATATTGAATTCGGACAGCGAATTGCCGACCTTCTTGGAGACCTTATTGGCCGGCCGCAACCCATTGTTGTGAAAATATTTGGCGACGATCAGGCAATGTTACAGGATCTGGCTCTGAAAGTACAGGCAAATCTCACGAAGATTAACGGGGTTGCCGATGTCATGAGCGGCATTATTTATGACGGCCCTTCTGTTACCGTTATTCCTGACCAGGATAAACTGGCGCAGTACAAAATTTCACCTGCCGATTTTCAAACTCAGCTCAGGGTCTATAACCAGGGCTTTCCGGTGGGGCAGGTGCAGGAAAGCGAACAGATGCTTACCATTCTGTTACGTAGTACTAAGTTTATCGACAATAATGTTGATTTAATAAAAAATCAGCTTATCTACACTCCCGACGGTTCTTATAAACCATTGCAATACTTTGCGAAAGTTGAGTTGTCCACCGGCAATCCAGAACTTACACGCGAGGACCTTAAGTCGGATATTGAGGTGACAGCACGCCTTGATAACCGGGACATTGGCAGCGCCATTAGCGAAATAAAATCAGTTATATCACGAAATGTACCACTTCCCCAGGGTTATTATATCCAATATGGCGGGACTTATGAACAGCAGCAGGCCTCATTCAGAATCCTTCTGATTATTCTGTTAACGGCCATAGTGCTGGTATTTACAGTCCTTCTGTTTCTTTTCAGGAAGCTTGGTATCGCTTTACTTATCATATTTATAGCGATCCTTGGAATGGGTGGCAGCATCTGGGCTTTATACCTTACCGGTATCCAATTGAATGTTGGTAGCTATACCGGCATTATCATGATTGTAGGTATTATTGGCGAAAACGCAATATTCACGGTCAATCAATTCCTCAGCACATATAAAGAGACATCCGATGTTGATAAATCCATTAATTATGCGATCTCGTTGCGCATCAGGCCAAAACTCATGACTGCAATTGGAGCTATTCTTGCTCTCTCCCCTTTAGCCCTCGGTATCGGTGTAGGTGCGCAGATGCAACAACCACTTGCTATTGCAGTAATTGGAGGGTTTATAGTTGCCATGCCTTTGTTGCTGATGGTTTTCCCCTCGCTAATAAGATTAATGTACAGAAAAACCGTGGTACATTAATAAAACTGGCCATCATTTTTCGAACATGATTGAAGTTGGGTGTGGTTACGGAACATTTATCATGGTTGCTGCAAAACGGATTCAGGGGTTATTATCCGCATTCACTATTGAGCAGGATATGATTGAAATCACTCAAAATAAAGCGGGTGCAAATGAATTATACCGATTAGTGCTTAATTTTAATCATCAATTTCACTTCGTTCATTTCTGATTATTAGACATCTATCGACATAATTCGCTCTTACCGCAAGGATTAATTAAAGCCCATTTTTATATTCGGGCTTTTCTTGTTCAATAATGCATTTTAGATTTTTATTAAACCAATGTTTTCTGCTATTTTAGCAACACTTTTGATTATCCTGTACTAAAATTATTACTCATGAAGGTATTTTTCCTAAAGGTTCTGGTAATCATTATAATTCTGCCGGTTCAACTTTTGGCCCAGCAACATGGTCTCGATTTTTATCTGGAACAGGCTAAAAGCAACAGTACTTTTATTCATCAAAATCAGAATGAAAAACAACTGGTTCAGCTTGATATGGAGCAAATCAGGAAAATTTATTCAAACCCGGAAGTTACTGTTGATGCCAGTATTTTATTTGCCCCGATTGTATCACGCGATAACGGTTCCGGTCAGTTTCGCCTGGTTTCGAAAGACGCACAAAGATACACCGGTTATGATTTGGCAAACACAGACGGTGGCCAGTATTTGGGAACAGTTTCCTTAACTCAGGGATTGTTCAACGGGAAAAAGATAAACACATACAATGATAAAGCTGAAATTCAGAAACAAATCAGTGACAATAATATTGAACTGACAGCGCATGAACTTGAAAATGCGGTCAGGCATCAATATCTTCTTTGTTTAAAAAGCAGGCGTCAGGCAAATAACAATCTTGACCTGATAAAAGAAGTTGAATCGGAAATTTCGCTAATGAAAAAACTGGTGCAACATGCCATTTACAAACAAAGCGACCTGAAACTGCTGGAAATTACGCAACAGAATTATGAACAGGATTACGAAACCTACAATGCCGAATACCGCGATAATATTTATAATCTGAATCTTTTGTGCGGTATTGATGAAGGCGCTGACGTGGAAATTGAGCCGGTTGAATTCCAGTTGAATAAAAATAGGATTACCAATTCACGCTTTCTGACTTCATTCTATTTAGACAGTCTTGCGATTATGGCCGATTTTAAAATCAGTGAACTGAAATATCAGCCACAGTTTAGCTGGTTTGCAAATGCCGGAATGAATGCTGCTTATGTGCCTTCAATCAACCGTTTCGGTTTTAGCACAGGCGCTAATTTTAGCCTAACACTCTTCGATGGGAATCAACGAAAAACGGAATGGCAGAAATCGCAAATCAATCTTGAAAACCTTCAGTTCAACAAACAACAAACCAAAACTCAAAACCAGATTCAGAAAAAATTTACGTTGGATAAACTGAATTCGCTCGACAAAAGAATTTCGCTTACAGATAGCCAGCTAACACAATACAACGACCTGCTGAATATGTATAAAAACCTGCTTGGTCAAGGAGATATTTCGGTGATGGATTACAGTTATCTGCTGAAAGATATTTCAGCGAAGAAACAGGAAAAACTGCTTTTTGAAATGGAAAAACAAATGGTTATTAACGCTTATAATTACTGGAACTATTAAACGGGAACTCATGAGAATAAACTCACTTTTACTTTTTACAGCCGCTTGTCTGATTTTAGTAAGTTCATGCAAAACGAAACCTGCTGAAAATGCAGAAGAAGAGGTCATTTCAAAAGCTGCGGTTTCGGTAACGCGCGCGCGGATGGGAACTATTGAAGACAAAATTACCCTCAACGGACGGACAGTTTTCTTGAAGAAAAATCAGGTTGTTTCGCCTATTTCGGGGTATATCACTGCCATTCATGTAAAATATGGCGATATTGTTGATGCAGGACAGGATCTTTTTGAAATTCAAACCCGTGAAGACCGGGCGCTGGAACAGTCAGCAACAGAAAATTCAGGACTAAAAAGTTTCGGTAGAATTAGCGTTACAGCCACTACTTCCGGCATTGTAAACGAACCACTTTTGCTGGGGACCGGCGCTTTTGTTTCCGAAGGAAATACATTATGTACTATTGCCGATTTTAAAGATTTGCAGGTGCTTGTTAATGTTCCGTTTGAATTCCATAATCTGATCACACCGGGTGGAAAATGTACGCTGCTTCTTCCCGATAAAACCCAAACAACAGGAACAGTACTTGAGCATTCGTCCTTTTGTGGAAGAAAATTCGCAGACACAGGAAGTTTTGGTAAAACCATCGGGCAATAATAGCCTGGCCGGAAAATATGAATATCACAGTTTCATTTCGAAATGAGAAGAGTGATGAAGCGCTTCTTCTTCCCAAAAAGGCTTTATTAACGAATGAAACACAGGATAATTTCTGGGTAATGAAAGTGATGCAGAACGATGTTGCGGTTAAGGTTCCGGTAGAAACAGGAATTAAAAACGACAGCCTGGTGGAAATCAATGCCGGTGCAATAACGGTAAATGATGTAATTATTCTTGAAGGAGGTTATGGATTGGAAGACAGTAGTCTTTGTAAATATTGTAAATTAACCATGAAGAATATTTTTACCCGCTTTAAAAGTCCGATTTCCGTTATCCTGTTACTGATATTACTGGGAGGTGCCTTTTCATATAAAAACCTGAAAACATCGCTTTTCCCCGATGTTACTTTTCCAAAAATCAAGGTGATTGCTGACAACGGAGAACAGCCTGTCGATAAAATGATGGTAACGGTTACCAAGCCACTTGAGAATGCTATAAAACGGATTGAAAATTTATCGATGATACGGAGCGCAACAAGTCTTGGAACTTGTGAGATTTCAGCTTTTATGGAGTGGGGCGCCGATATCAATTTGGCCAAACAACAATTGGAATCACGCATCAATCAAATTAAAAATACGTTACCCCCCGATGTTCAGATTACGGTAGAAAAAATGAATCCATCAATCCTTCCGGTAATGGGGTATTCGCTGCAATCGAAAACAAAAAACCCGGTTGAACTGAAAATGATTGCAGAATACCTGGTGAAACCTTATTTATCGCGAATTGAAGGAGTTGCCGGAGTCGATGTTATTGGTGGGAAAAACAAGGAATACCGCGTTATCCTGAACCAGGAAAAAATGAGTACACTTCGCATCAGTCCCCAGGATATTGAAAATGCTTTTCAGCAAACCGACTTTATTCAGTCGAACGGATATACTATTGATTACAACCGACTTTATCTGACGGTAACCGACGCCACTATTCATAACAAGGAAGAACTTGAAAATATGGTGCTGTTTAACAATGCGGCCCGCAAAATAAAGATGTCGGACATAGCAACGATTGAAATTGCAGAACAAACCGAATATATAAAAATTAAAGCCGACGGAAATGATGTTCCGCTGGTGGCCGTTTTAAAACAGCCCAATACTAACCTCATTGATGTGTCGGGCGAAGTAACGGCAAAAGTGGAAGAGCTTAACAAACTTTTACCCGAAGGCGTAACATTGCGACCTTATTACAACCAGTCGGAATTTGTACACTCCAGCATCCGCAGTATTATCGATGTGCTTTGGATCGGGCTGTTACTTGCAATTGTGGTGGCAACTATTTTTCTGAGATCGTTAAAAGCCAGTGCAGTTATTCTGATTACCATTCCCGTAACGCTGGCACTTACGTTTATTGTTCTCACTTTTATAGGTTACGATTTTAACATTATGACCATCGGTGCTATTGCGGCTGCAATTGGTTTGATTATAGATGATGCAATTATTGTGGTAGAACAAATTCACCGAACGCATGAGGAACATCCTGAGCGAAAACCTAAGGAACTGGTTGGAAAAGCGATTCAGTTTCTGTTTCCGGCAATGGTAAGTTCTTCTTTAAGTACCATTGTTATTCTCATTCCTTTTCAGTTAATGACCGGAATAGCCGGTGCCTACTTTAAAATTCTGACACAAACCATGATCATCACACTGGTGTGTTCGTTTTTGGTCACCTGGATCGGACTGCCTGTAATTTATCTTTTGTTTTCAAAAGATCGGCATCTGGGAAAACAGCTTCATGGGACTGATTTAAAACAAAGGCACTGGGTCGGCTTTTTTATTCGAAGACCTTACATCAGTGTTCTTATTGTAGCTGGATTAATTGCTGCAATTGTTATTTTGATTCCGCGCCTGGAAACCGGATTCCTTCCCGAAATGGACGAAGGTTCCATCGTTCTTGATTATAAAACCCCTCCCGGAACTTCTCTTGAAGAAACTGACCGATTGTTGACACAAATCGATAATATTCTGGAATCGGTTCCAGAGGTTAAAACCTATTCACGGCGAACCGGCACTCAAATGGGCTTTTTTATTACCGAACCCAACGACGGGGATTACCTTATTATTTTGAACAAAAACAGGGACAAAACTACGGTAGAAGTGGCTGATGTTATCCGCAAAAGAATTGAGCAGTCGATGCCATTTATGGAGACTGAATTCATGCAGGTCGTTACCGATCAGTTGGGAGATTTGATGGAAAGTGGAAATCCCATCGAAGTAAAACTCTTTGGTACCGACCATGAAAAAATACAGGCGCTTTCGCGGCAAATTGCCGACAGCATGGAAACAATTGATGGGATCGATGACGTTTATAACGGTATTCTTGTTGCAGGACCAATGTTAAGTGTGCTTCCAAAAGAGGATAAACTAAAACAGTTTGATCTTACATCAGATGATCTGCATTCTCAGGTGCAAACTTACCTGGAAGGCACTGTAATTGGTTCTATTCCGGAGAAGGAACAATTAACAAACATCAGAATGATTTACCCGGAGAACAATCGTACTCCCGTTGAAAAGCTGAAGGATGTAAAAATCTGCACACCGGCAGGAGATTATTTCCCACTTAACTTTTTTGCTAACTTTTCAATTAAAAGCGGTGTTGCTGAAATTGATCGGGAGAACCTGCAAACCATGAGCATGATTACTGCCCGGCTGAATGGTATTGATCTTGGAAGCGGGATGAAAGAAATTCAAACGAAGCTACAATCTATTAGTTTACCACCCTCGTATCAAATTGTATATGCAGGCTCGTATGCCCAGCAGCAAAAATCATTTGACGAGTTGCTAAAGATTCTGATATTTGGCGCCTTACTGGTTTTTACTGTGGTTTTATTTATGTTTAAAAGCCTGAAAATTTCATTAACTGTGCTTTTTTTAAGCCTTTTAGGAATTTCAGGTAGCGTGCTGGCACTTTATTTTACAGGCACTCCGCTTAATGTTGGTAGTTACACGGGGCTGATAATGATTATCGGGATCATTGGGGAAAACGCCATTTTTACGATTCAGCAGTTTTTGTTTGAGTTGAAAAAATCGAACGTAAACAATGCACTTGGATTTGCCATCTCAGCACGTTTGCGACCTAAACTGATGACTGCCACCGGGGCAATTATTGCACTTACGCCACTTGCCATTGGAATTGGTTCAGGCGCAAAAATGCATCAGCCACTCGCCATTGCCGTCATTGGCGGATTAATTATTGCTTTGCCTTTACTTTTGATTGTTTTGCCCGGATTCCTTAAAATACTTTTCAATAATAAAAAGAATGAAAGTTAAATCACTGATTCGTGTTTATTAAAAAGGGTCCGATTGTTTTTTTCGCTTCCTCCAGGTTGTTGTAATATGCCAGCTTTAAATCTGGGCATCCGGCAATCATCGCCGATAAATTTTTCCCTGGTTCAGGCTTGAATAAACACAGTACCTTCTTACCCAATTCAACTGCACGGCCAATTTCATATCCAACACCCATTGAAACTGTAGTTACATCGGCAATTAATACATCGGCTGATTTTAACCAATTAAAATCCCGATCGTGTATGAACCTGTCTGACGGACCATCATCTCCTTTATCTGTAAGATTCTGATCGCCAACATGCTCGGTGAGTACTTCTCCAAAATTCTTTAAATATTCAATAATTTGCAAATACATTTCTGCATCTTCTCTTCCTCCGCGAATAGATCCCGCAAAATATATTTTCATTCTTTCGCTATTTATTGTTCAGTAGAAACACGCCACCTGAACCTGAATTATTGTCTTCAATACGAATTCTTTTCTTAGGTAAACTTTCAGGATAATTCTTTTGAAGAAATTCAATCAGCTTTTCACGAATATACACTCTTAAATCCCACGCTGTAGGAGAATCTTTGGCGCTCATTAAAGCACGTAACTCAATGTTGTTTTCTTTTGAATCGGTAACCTGAAGCACATTAACTTTTCTATCCCAAAGCGGACTGTTCTCAAGCAATCGGGTAAGTTCTGCACGAACTGCTTCAAAAGGAACATTATAATCAACATAAATAAAAACTGTACCCAGTAGTTCGGCCGTTGTTCGTGTCCAGTTTTGGAAAGGTTTTTCAAAAAAATAAGTTGTTGGGACAATTAACCGCCGTTTATCCCAAATGTTAACGACAACATAGGTAAGGGTAATCTCTTCAATTCTTCCCCACTCATTTTCATATAATTACAACGTCATCAAGCCGAATGGGTTGTGTAATTGCTATTTGCATTCCGGCCATTACGGCCGCAATAACTTTTTGTGAAGCAAATCCTATTATGATTCCCGCGATTCCGGCTGACGCAAACAGCGTGGTACCAAATCTGCGAACACTGTCAAAAAGCATTAATATCAATCCAATTCCAATAATAACGATTAAAAAAACGATAATTCTTTCTATTAAATTGAATTGGGTCTGAAATTTTCGCGAACGTAAATTGTCTTCTTTTGAAGTATCATATTTTTCAAGGAACATTCTTTTCATGGTCCTTATAAAAGCGATCATCATCCAGGAAAGACTAATTATAATTAAAATATGGCCGATGGTTTGAAAAAAATCAAGGTAACTTTCAGCAACTAATTGTGTCCCTTTTATGAAAACACTAAAAAAAAGCGCTGCCAGTAACAATACCGAACGGCAATAAAAATCGTTTTATTAATCCTCATAACAAATATATTGAATTATTCTTCTGGTCTTAATTTATTTAAAACCAACATTTAATTTTGCAATGAACATTAACGTCAATATACAAATTTGAAAAAGAATTTGCGCAAGATTTTTCAAACTTTATTTCCGATAAACGTATCATCAATCAAAAAAATAAATTGAACTTATGAAAAATGTTTTGTACTGGTTACCAAGAATATTAATGATAATCTTTATTTTATTTATCAGCCTTTTTGCATTTAGATGCATTCGATGGAGACAAATCCTTAATTAGTAAAATAACGGCTTTTTTAATTCATCTTATACCATCTGCAGTTTTGGTAATTTTGCTTGATTTAAGCTGGAGGCGTGAATGGATTGGTGGAATTATTCTTTTTCCTGCTGGGAATATTTTATATTGTTATCGCCTGGGGAAAATTTCCGTTATTAACTTATTTCTCATTTCCGGTCCATTATTTTTAATTTCCATTCTTTTCGTCGTTAACTGGTTAACAAAGAAAAGCCCGGAGAGAAAGTGATGACATAAACATCTTTTTAAGGAATAAAAAAAGGAGGCAAAAAACAACCTCCCTTAATTTATAAACATTGAATATTTTAATCATCAGAACTCATTGCAATAACACGTCCCAGGCTTAAAATATGCTGCATAAGCTGTAGGAGAATTCAGCTCTCCAATAGCCTTTTTAATACCTTTGTCCTCGTGAATAGCTGCCCGAATTGCACCTTTTTGATAGTAATATCTGGTTACAATTTCATCTTTAAGCAATTCACAAATTTCATCTTTAAACAACTTTAAATCCTTATCAAGATTAGGTACAAGTTTGTCCTTCAAAGCATCAAATTCGTCTTTTGCCTGATCGTAATATTTATCTTGTTTGGCTGATTTAACCAACGCATTAAATTCGTTTTTTGAATCCGATTCATATTTGAAATTATTTTCTTTTACAAAGGCAACAAACTGATTGTAAATATCATCTGTAATTTCAAATTTTTCCGGTTCAGGAATGCTTTCATGTTCATTTGCAAATTTGGTTGCAAAATCGAACGTAAGAAATTTAGAGACCAACTCAATACTCAGATTACTTACGGTCATCGCCAGAAATTTTAATGTCCGGGACAACTCCACCACCATCAAAAACTTTTCTTCCCATTTTGGTTGTAAATTCAGTGATCAGCGAATCAGGAATATGACCAACGCTCCCATCAGGATTCCGATGTGAATAATCGAGTGCCTGAATACAGCGTCCACTTGGAATATAATATTTTGCAGTAGTAACTTTCAGTTGAGTATTGTAATTCAGGTCGCGAGTTGTTTGCACCAAACCCTTTCCAAAAGTACGCGTGCCTACAATTAACCCTCTGTCCAAATCCTGAATAGCCCCGGAGACAATTTCAGAAGCTGAAGCTGAACCACGATTAACCAAAACCGCAATTTTCATTGTAGTGTCAATTGGGTTTGAAGTAGCTTTATAATCTTTATCCCATTGTTTTACTTTTCCCTTTGTACTGACAATTTCCTCTCCCTTGTGGCACAAATATATTTACGATTGTAACCGCTTCCATCAGCAAACCTCCCGGGTTACCACGCAAATCAAGAACCAATGATTCAGGTTTATTCTTTTCAAGATCACGTAACGCATTCTTTACTTCATTGGCACAACCTTCCGTAAAACTTGTCAGTCGAATATAGGCTGTTTTATCATTTAGCATACCGTAATATGGAACGGCTGGAATAGAAATTTTTTCACGAATAATATCAACGGTAACAGGTTTCTTTTCGAATGGCCGCTGGTATTTTATAGTAACCGGTTTATTGGCCGAACCTTTTAATAGATTACTAACATCTTCCGTCGACATGTTTTCGGTTGATTTCCCGGAAACTTCTAACAAAACGTCTCCTGCCTTTAATCCATATTTTTGTGCAGGAAATCCTTCGTAAGGTTCTGAAATGATAATTTTGTTGTCACGCTTGGTTATCAAAGCACCAATTCCTCCATATTCGCCGGTGGTCATCAGCCTGAAATCTTCAATTCTGTCTTCCGAAATATAATTAGTGTAAGGATCGAGCGAATTTAACATGTCGTCGATACTTGTTTTCACCAAAGTATTCGGATCAATATCATCCACATAAAACATGTTTAGCTCCCTGACAACTGAATTGTAAATATCAAGGTTCTTTAAAATTTCAAAATCATTTTGGTCGCGGGTAAAACTGTAAAAACCTAATCCAACAACCGTTATGATGACAAAAGCTATCCAGATTTTTCTGTTTTTCATCTTTTTAAAATTGTTTATTTATTAAAACGTAAAATGCCTGTCTCTTCCCCAGACAAAGAACCTCCTCCCGATCAACCGGGACTTGTTTCGTTTAATTTGTTTTTAATTTACTGAATCAAAATTTAGTACTTCAATAAAAAATAATCTGCCAAAAGTATAAAACTTACCCGGAATTGGTATTCAATCGTTGAAATCCATTACGTTAAATTATATTAATCCAGACTTTTAATTAATAACATTCTCCCCGGTAACAGGTTTTGTTAAAGGTCGTTAAAATTGAAAATATTTTAAACTCTGAACGAATTAATAAGTCGAAAAAACATGAAAACAGAAAAAATATACACTCAAATTTTAAAAGTCATGAAAAGTAAAATCTTCGGAATCGTAGTAATTGCTGTAATTTTAATTTCAACTTCAGCGTTAGCACAAAGACCAAATCAGGGACCAGATCAAAGACCAGCTTTTGGAAACAGAGGCGAAGGACAAGTTCAACAAAATCGTGAAATGCATCCGCGTTTTCAGGGAATGCAATTTTTTACCGATGAACAACGGGAAGCCATAAAAAAAATAAGGCTCGCAACGGCCAAAGAAATGAAACCACTTCGAAACAAATTGAATGAAATGGAAGCGCATCAGAAAACATTAGCAACTGCCGACAAAGCTGATATGAATGCGATTTACAAAAACATTGAAGAAATTGGCAAGGTTAAAACTGATATTGCAAAAGTTCAGGCAAAAGAACGACAGGATATAAGAGCTCTTTTAACTGATGAGCAATTATTGAGTTTTGATAATTCGCGGAGAAATCATTTTGGAGGCGAAATGCGCAGACCTGGTATGAATCGGATGAATCAAACCGAAAGGCCGGGCAGACGCTCAGTTTGGAAGAGCGAATTAAATGTAACTTTTTAATTCTTAAGCCAGTAAATACTGGCTTTTTTTTCGCCCATTCACCGATAAATTACTACCACTTGGCGAAAAAGATAGCTTGTTTTGTATATCTCAACTAACTTTGATATAGAAATTTAAGCTTCATTAAAATCAGCAAAAATGAAACATAAAATTCTGACTATTTTTTCGCTTGTCTTGTTATCATCAATAATTACGTCCTGTGTATGGGGCCCAACAATTACCGGAGATGGCAATGTTACAAAAGAACAACGCGAAGCAGGCTCATTCACCAAAATAAGAGTAACCCATGGAATTAATGTTTATTTGTCGCAAGGCGATGTACAAAAAATAATTGTGGAAGCCGATGAAAACCTGTTGGATTATATTGAAACCAATGTTGACAACAATACATTGAATGTTACAGCATCAGCAAATATTCGCAGGTCAAAATCACTGAAAGTATTTGTTACGACAACTAATATTTCAGAAATTCATACAACTGCAGGCAGCAACCTGTATTCAGAAGGCGAGATTTCCTGCAAAGATCTCGATATTTCAAGTTCGGCAGGAAGCAACATTAAACTACAGATTAAAGCTGAAGATATTAAAATTTCGGCATCGGCAGGTTCAAATATTACACTTGAAGGAAACGCTGAAAATACAGAGTTAAGGGCGTCGGCAGGCTCAAATATCAAGGCAGAAGAATTAAATACAAATTTTTGTGATGCCAAAACCAGTAGTGGTGCCAACATTTGGATAAAAGTTACCAATAGATTTACCGGTCGGGCCAGTAGTGGTGGAAATGTATTTTATTACGGTAATCCCCAAAAAACCAATATTGAAAAGTCTTCAGGTGGAAATGTTATTCAAAGAAACTAAACTGTAACTTTTAACTATTTGAAGCGTCATTTTACAAGATAAAACCATTATTATGAAAAAATTTATTGTGCTGCTTTTAATAACCATAACCGTATTCAGTGTTTCCGCCGCTTCATCTTTTTCTGACAAAACTGAAAATAGAAACTTGAAAGATTTTCATGCCGTAAAAATCTCCTCCGGCATCGATCTTTATTTAAAAATGGGAGATGTCGAAGAGGTTAAAGTTATTGCCAATGATGATATTATTGATCGAATAATTACTGAAGTAAAAGATGGTACGCTTCATATTTACATGAAAAACAATAATTTGTTGAACTGGGGTTTTAATTCAGGGGCGAAAAAAGTTTATGTTTCAGTAAAAGAATTGGATGAAATTGATGCTTCGGCCGGATCTGACGTTGTTTCTGAAAATACTTTGACCGGCGATCAGCTGGATGTTAAAGCCAGCAGTGGTAGTGATGTTAAGCTTGATATTGTTTACAAAAACTTTTCACTGGACGTTAGTAGCGGAAGTGACGCAAAAATAAGCGGGAAAACAAAGAATTTTTCCGCAGAAGCAAGCAGTGGCAGTGACATTTCTGCAAAAGACCTTGAAAGTGTAAACTGTAATGTTAGAGCCAGCAGCGGATCTGACATATCGTTAAATGTATCTGATGAAATTAATGCAAGGGCAAGCAGTGGCAGCGACATCGTTTATTACGGAAATCCGCAATCAAAGAACATTGACGAATCAAGTGGTGGAAATGTAAAACGCAGATAATTATTATTATCATATTGTTAATAAGGCGGATAAAACCGTCTTTTTTGTTTTTTTAACCCTGAAAAAACTTGAAATTTTGTTCCAGCTTCAGCAAATAATATAAATTTGCAGACGGCTATTATTTAGTTCAACATCTAAAATTTAATGGATTAAATGGAATTTCTAGTGTTTTTATTTTTGTTTAATTTTCTTCGAACTGTACTAATAATTCTTATTATTTATTACGGAATTCGTTTTGTTACCCGTTATGTTTTGCCTTTAATAATTGATAAAGGTGTTAAAAATATGCAACAAAAAATGCAGGATCAATACCGGCAGCAAAATCAAAGACCATCAAAACCGGAAGGTGAAGTTACAATTGAACAAAACAGAACCAATTCCCGAAATACAGAACGTGACAATGGAGAATATGTCGATTTTGAAGAAGTGGATTAATCAAGGCAAAAGCAAAAAGCAAAAGAAAACTGAATAACAACTTTTCAGGAATTGTTAATTCAAACACTAATCGCTAAACCCTGAACTTTGAACTCTAAACGGTAAAACCTTTCAAATAAAAAAAATCATTTACATTTGTGCTTCAATTTTGAACAATAAATAGAAATGGCACAGGAAGATATTTTCAAAAAGCTGGTTGCACACTGCAAAGAGTACGGATACGTTTTTCAGTCGAGCGAAATTTACGACGGACTGGGGGCGGTTTACGATTATGGTCAATATGGCGTTGAACTGAAAAACAACATCAAAAAATACTGGTGGGACAGCATGGTACTTCTACATGAAAATGTAGTTGGAATCGATTCAGCCATTTTTATGCACCCCACTATTTGGAAAGCTTCCGGCCATGTTGATGCATTTAACGACCCGCTAATTGACAATAAAGACTCAAAAAAAAGATATCGGGCCGATGTTTTAATTGAAGAACAACTGGGCAAAATTGAAGAAAAAATCAATAAGGAGATTGAAAAAGCTGCCAAACGATTTGGCGAACAGTTTCGACGAACAACAATACAGAGAAACCAATCAGCGTGTGTTAGGATATCAGGAGAAATGGGATGCTTTGCATGATCGTTTTTCAAAGGCATTAAACGATGGTGATCTTGTTGAACTTCGCCAAATTATTGTTGATGAAGAAATAGCTTGTCCAATCTCCGGAACCCGCAACTGGACCGATGTTCGCCAGTTTAACCTGATGTTTGCAACCGAAATGGGATCAACATCCGACGGTGCTTTGAAAGTTTATCTTCGCCCGGAAACGGCACAGGGTATTTTTGTGAATTACATGAACGTGCAAAAAACCGGGAGAATGAAAATTCCGTTTGGAATTGCGCAAATCGGTAAAGCTTTCCGTAACGAAATTGTTGCCCGTCAGTTTATTTTCCGAATGCGTGAGTTTGAACAAATGGAAATGCAGTTCTTTGTGAAACCTGGCACCGAACTCGATTGGTTTGAAAAATGGAAAGAAACCCGCATGAAATGGCATCAGGCTCTTGGTTTTGGAAGTGAAAATTATCGTTTCCATGAACACGAAAAGCTGGCTCACTATGCTAATGCTGCCGTTGATGTGGAATATAAATTCCCGTTTGGGTTTAAAGAGGTTGAAGGAATTCATTCCCGTACCGATTTCGATTTGTCACAACATGAGAAATACTCAGGTAAAAAAATCAGGTATTTCGATCCTGAGTTAAATGAGTCTTATGTGCCTTATGTTATCGAAACTTCAATCGGCGTTGACCGCATGTTTTTACAGGTTATTTCAGCTGCTTATTGTGAAGAACAACTGGAAAAAGATTCGCGTGTCGTTCTGAAAATACCACCGGTACTTGCACCGGTAAAACTGGCTGTACTTCCTTTGGTTAAGAAAGATGGATTACCAGAAATTGCACGCCAGATTATCGATGATCTGAAATTTGATTTCAATTGTCAGTACGACGAAAAAGACTCCATCGGGAAACGTTACCGCCGCCAGGATGCTATCGGGACACCTTTCTGTGTTACCGTTGATAACCAAACATTGGAAGATAACACAGTTACTATTCGTTATCGTGATTCTATGGAGCAGGAACGGGTTGCAATTTCAGATTTGGGAAAGATAATCCGTAAACAAGTAAGTTTAAAGTATTTTTTAAAAAATAACGATGACCATTAAAACACATTTTATCAGAAAATTAAAAGGCATTTTTTTTCTGCTTAAGCTCCATTATTTAATCCCTGATAAGTTCCTTTTATTTTTGGCACAGATGTCAAAAACATCTGAATGGATCAATAAGGATAACACTGAATATTCGGACTTTTACAGTTGGAAATTTGATTATTCCCGGAGATATGATATGTTTAAACATATTATAGAAAAAGAACATCTTGATTCTGAAATTGATTATCTGGAATTTGGGGTTGCCCAGGGAATTTCCTTTAAGTGGTGGGTGAAAAATATCAGCAATCCAAATGCACAGTTTTACGGATTCGATACATTTTCAGGGTTACCAGAAGATTGGGGACCTTTTAAGAAAGGAGACATGAATAATAATAATGTCCCCCCAACTGTTGATGATTTGCGTTGCAACTTTTTTCAGGGATTGTTTCAACAAACCTTACCCGTTTTTTTAAAAGATTATAATAAAGGTAAGCGAAAAGTGATTCACATGGATGCTGATCTCTATTCTTCAACTTTATATGTTTTAACAAGTATTACTCCATTTATTAATAAAGGCGATATAATTTTCTTTGATGAATTCAATGTACCTATGCATGAATTTAAGGCATTTATTGATTGGACAAATTCTTACTACATAAATTACGAGCTACTTGGAGCTGTGAATAATTTTTATCAGATCGCAGTAAAAATTACTTAATCGTTTCTTTATCTCTTACTGCATAAATCCTTTCAATTATTTCAACTACTTTCATTCCCTGGAAAGCATTTGTTGTTATTGGAATATCAGAAATGATTTTATCTATTACATTCTGAATAACAAAATTATGGTTTTGTGCTGAGCCTTTATATATGCCATAATCATTGGGAGGATTAGAAGGAGGTAATTTTTCCATGTCATAATCATTAATATTGCAATAAACAACCTCGTTCATATATTGCCCACCAATCTTAACAGTACCTTTTTCGCCTATTACAGTCAGGCTACTTTCAAGGTTTTCTTCATAAACAGAAGTAGAATAATTGATACTTCCAGAACCACCCTGATCGAACTCAAAACTGACCATGCCCGAATCTTCAAAAGCGGTTAATTCTGAATGGTTAAAATCAAAAAACCTTCCGGTAATATCTTTAATGTCCCCAAAAAGCCAGAAAAGCATATCAATAAAATGAGAGAATTGCGTAAAAAGTGTTCCTCCGTCAAGATCAGCAGTTCCATGCCAACCCCCCTTTGAATAATATCGCTCGTCACGATTCCAGTAACAATTAATTTGAACTATGAAAACCCTACCTAATTTCTTTTCTGAAAGAATCCGTTTTAGCCAGACTGATGGAGGAGAATACCTATTCTGCATTACACAAAAAACATGTTTATTTACTTCTTGTGACTGGCTGATTATTTTTTCTGCATCCGATTTTTTCAGGGCCAATGGCTTTTCCACAACCACATGTAAATTATTTTTTAAAGCTGCGATCGCCATTTCAGAATGTAAGCCATTTGGTGTACAAATATTAATAACATCCGGGTTTTGGTTAACTGCTAACAACTCCTCAAATGATCTAAAAAAAGACGCCTTCTGATTTAAAAAATTACATTCTTCCGGAGAACGAATATCACAAACTGCAACTAATTCTGCATCCGGGATTACGTTCAATCATTTCAGCATGTCGTTTCCCGATATGTCCCATTCCTACCACTGCAAATTTTATTTTCCCTGATTTATTCATTCCAATGCAAAAAAGGCTTTATAATTTTACAACCATGTTATTCTCTAACTTATATTTTTCATTCGTCACAGAACAAATTGCAATATTATTTTTGAATTTCAGTTTTGTCCCTGCCTCACTCATCCAACCCATTTTTTTTGCCGGATTTCCAAAAAACAGGGCATAATCGGGAACCTCTTTTGTAACCACCGCCCCTGCGCCAACAAAAGCATATTTACCAACTGTAATTCCACAAATAATTGTGGCGTTAGCACCGATTGTTGCTCCTTTTTTTATCCGAGTATTTTTAAATTCATTTTTTCTTTCAATGGCGCTTCGGGGATTAAGTACGTTTGTAAAAACAGCCGATGGCCCTATAAAAACATCATCTTCGCAAGTAACTCCTGTATAAACTGAAACATTATTTTGAATTTTAACATTATTTGCCAATTTCAACATTGTCCGCCAACAAAAACATTTTGACCTAAAATACAGTTTTCCCCTATTTCGGCTGTTCCCATAACATGACAGAAATGCCAGATTTTAGTTCCTTTTCCTATTTGAGCTTCCGGAATCAATAATTGCAGTCTCGTGAATAAATATGCCAGTCATTCTTTATTTTTTGTGAAAAATTCTTTCACCGAAGTTACAATATATTTTAATTGGTCTTCTTCTAATTCGGTGTGTATTGGCAGAGACAATACCGTTTCAGCTAATTTTTCAGCAATTGGGAAATCGCCCTTTTTATATCCTAAAAATTTATATGCTTCCTGAAGATGAATTGGTTTTGGATAGTAAATCATTGATGGTATTCCTTTTTCATTCAGGAACTTTTGTAATTCATCCCTTCTTTCGGTTTGAATAGTGTACTGATGAAATGTATGAGTGCTGTAAACCGTTCTTGCCGGAATCTTTATTTCATCAATATCCATCAGATGAATATCGTAAAAGTGTGCAGCTTCCTGACGCGACTTTAAACTAATATCAATATATTTCAATTTGACTTCTAAAATTGCTGCCTGAATACTATCCAACCGTGAATTGACACCAATTCGTTCATATTCGATAGTTTTGTTTCATTCCATGGTTTGCAACTGAACGAATAACTTCTGCCAGTTTTTCATCTCCGAGTGATAAATTGCTCCTCCGTCGCCAAATGCTCCAGGATTTTTAGTCGGGAAGAAAGAGGTACAACCTATATCCCCAATTGTTCCCGCCTTTTTTCGGTACTGCCATCCTTAAAAATATAGTCGGTGCCAAAAGCCTGACAAGCATCTTCAATTACATACAGATGATGGTTATTGGCGATTTCCAAAATTGTTTCCATATCAGCGCATTGTCCAAACAAATGAACCGGTAAAATTGCTTTTGTCTTATCAGTAATTGCGCTCTCAATCTTTGAAGAATCAATATTGAATTTATTCGGACAGACATCAACAAATACAGGTTTCAAACCTAAAAGCGACAACACTTCAACCGAGGAAATAAAAGTAAATGGAGTGGTAATTACCTGGTCACCAGGTTGCAGATTCAAAGCCATAAAAGCAATTTGCAATGCATCGGTACCATTGGCACACGATATAACCTGTGTATTCAAATAAGTCCCCAGTTCCTTCTCAAAACTATATACTTTATCACCTTTAACAAATTGCGCCGATTTAATAACATCCTGTATTGCCTCATCAATTTCCTCCTTCATGGTGAGGTACTGGCTATAGAGATCGGACATTTTTATTGGCTTTATCATTTTACTTGATAAGTTTTAATTACTCAAATTTAACAAAACAAATACGGATGTTTAGAACAAACGAATTTGTCATAATATAATTGTTGGGTATTAATTTCTCTTTAACAGATTAAAAGAGCAATTTAAATTAGTTTGATAATTTTCGCCCCTTGACATGAATGAAATAAAATTTCAAAAAAATCTTAGGATTTAAGTAGGTTCTCAAATTTTTGTTTTACGGCATCTTCAGAATATTTTTTAAGAAATTGCTGACGGGAATAAGTATTAAATCGTTCTATATGATTATCAGTAAAATATTTTAATGCTTCAATAAATTCTTCTTTTGTATCACATTTAGCCCCAACTTTTGAGAAATCCAGTTCATACCCTTCAAAAGCTTCTGTGGTTCCTATAATATTTTTCCCATACATTAAAGATTCACATGTTTTTACTTTCATTCCACTTCCTTTGAAAATCGGAAGAATCATTATGTCGGCTTCTTCATAATAGGGAAGTAAATCCGGTACATCACTTACAACTTCTATTTCTAACGGAATATTAAAATCATTTTTCAATTTGAACATTCCCTTCCCGACAATTTTCAACTTAATATTTACATGCGGATAAACTTCTTTCATAAACCATATAATTCCTTCATTATTAGCAGGGAAATATGCTCCTACAAAAAGACATTCCGGTTGTTTCCCGGTAAAGTTGGAAGAATACTTTTCTTTTTCATATTGATCTGCAAATGCAATGGGAATAAGTTCATCGGCCTTTCTGTTGTATCTTTTTATTATTTCTTTCTCGTCTCGTTTATTAAGTGCTACAATTTTATCCGAAAATAAACATGAATATTTATCATTAGTGTCAACACAACCCAATACTAATTCTCGCCATGGTGCCTTCGATGAGATTTTTGCCTCAAAATAAAGCACTTCAACATTATGAAAAAAAGTAATAATTTTCCCATTATAATCGGTCTCTTTCAATTTTTTGGCTATAATTCCAAACACACTACGATCTACAAATACATAATCGTAATTTTCAGATAGCCTGATGATTTCTTTTACCCTTTTTGGCGTTAATCCAAAATAATAATTTTTATAAAAAATAGAATATCCCTTTTATATAATGTAATTATTGTTGATTTTTTACTTTCATCGTGTATGTAATATGTAGTAATGTTATTTACTCCCAATATAGATGAAAGTACATTGTAATTCCTTTGACTACATTGTTCTCCCCCTTCAAAAATATTTTTTGATTTTTTATACCTGATAAATAACAACTTCATGTTTTAAATTTCATCAATTACTCGTAACATTTCTTCAATTCGATGCTTAAATGTATGTTTTTCTTTAATAATATTATACGCCTTTAACGCTTGTTGAGAATAATCCTTAGTTAATGCTTCGCGAATTTTTTCCATCATTTCCTTTCTCATTATGATAAAGCCCTGCTTCTCCGTTTGGGAATAGTGATTCGATATACGGATTGGCATCACAAATTTGATAAGCTCCGGCGCCGGATATCTCGTAAACTCGTTGATTGGCCCCATTTGTTGTCTGTTCATGATGTATATTTAAGGCAATTTTAGTTCTATTTAGAAGTTGATTTACTTTTCCAGGAGGAATATTTCTATTTTTATAAATAGAACGTTTTTCTCTAAAAAACCATTTAATCGGATTTTTATAATATGGTTTGTAGTGTCCATAAATTAAAATATTTCGCTCAGGAAATTCTTTCACTATCCTTTTCAGGAGATTTATCCTTTTTTTACTGGTATATATTGTTGCAACAAAAAGAATATCAATATCTTTTTTTAATCCCTGAATTGGATAATACACGTCTGTGTCACAAGCCAATGGCAAAAAGTATGTTTTTCTTCCAATTGATTTAAAATATTGGACATCTTTTTCTTCAAAACAAAAATAAGCATCTACGTGATCATATAAGTCAATGCATCTTACTCTGTCCGGACGCAATACGCTGTCATACATCCATAGTAAAACTTTGGCAGTTTCTCTGAAATAATCAAGAGTTTCCGGAAGAAATATTATACCATTATAAGTAAAGACAATATTCGGTCTTATTTCATCGAATTTCGTTTTTATGTATTTTGCATATTTGATTCTCGATTTAGCTTTTAATCTTTCTTTTTGTTCTATTGTCGCAAACTTATGTTGCCATTTCAACAATCCTTTAAAAGGATGAATAGGATCATCATAGGTTTCGATAAAGACTTTATAACCAAGAGCTTCAAATGCTTTTCCAACACTTATCTGATAATTAAAAAAGGGTGATGATACTATCAGAACTTTTTTCATTTACAATGATTTGTTATCTTTTTGATTATTACTTATATAACCCTTTATTTTTCATTTCATCAATTGACTCTTCAAATTTATCAACCTGTATTTTTTGCTGATTGACCCAATCAACAAATTTTTGTATCCCTTTCTCAAAATCATATTTGGGAGAAAAACCCAAAGCCTTCATTTTTGATATATCAGCTAAGTTATGCCGGATATCTCCCAGCCTGTAATTACCTGTAATTGTATATTCAACATTTGAATTGTATTTTTTTATCAACGTTTTTGTCACATTCTCCACATCAGTATTAATGCCTGTACCAACATTAAAAATCCTGTAATTAGCCTTTTCATTTTCCAGTCCAATTATTGTAGCATCAACAACATCATCAACATAAACAAAATCTCTTGATTCTTTCCCATCTTCAAAAATAGTAATAGGCTTACCGTTTTTAATTCTGGTCGAGAATATGGATAAAATTCCTGTATAGGGATTTTTTAATGATTGACCGGCTCCGTAAACATTTTGATATCGAAAAACAATAGGAACAACATCGATTGTTGGACAAACGGTCATTACTAGTTGCTCTTGTGTTAATTTACTAATCCCGTAAACGGAGGTTGGATGCAGTTTGCTGTCTTCAGTTGTCGGCGTTAAGTTTACTTGCTTTGCACAGAAAGGACATTTACAATCAAAGTTACCTTCCTGCATATCTTTATCTTTCCTGGCAAATGGAAATACAACGCCATGTTCTTTACAAATATATTTGCCTTCTCCATAAACAGCTCTTGATGATGCAACAAGGAATTTCGAAACCCCATGTTTAGAATTTGTTAAAATGTCAAGGATAAGTGCTGTTGAGCCAATATTAATATTTACATATTTTTCAATTTCATACATACTTTGCCCGGTACCGGTTTCCGCAGCCAAATGGATTATCGCATGTTGATTTATCAAAGCTAATTCCAAATCCTTTCTCTTATGTACAGATCCTTTTATAAATCTTACCTTATCTTTTATACTTAAGTATAATGGTGATGTTTTCACCGGGTTAAATCCGTGTACCTGTGGTGTCAAAATATCTAAAACAGTTACGTTATATCCCTTATCAATAAGTTTTAGTGCTAAATTTGAACCTATAAAACCAGCTCCTCCCGTTATTAGTATATTTTTCATTTATCCGTTATTTTTTCCCATGTTTTGTTTTTAAAATTATAACGTTTAATCACTTTCGCAGGAATTCCAGCCGCGACACAATAATCCGGGATATTTTTTGTTACAACCGAATTTGCTCCGATAGTAACATGTTTTCCTAATATTACACCGGGCAAAATGACAACATTGTTATATAGTTTACTGTCTTCTCCAATAAAAACATCCTTGACCTCAATGTCTTGTTTTTCTATTGGTACAGTTATGTCATTATAGGCATGGTGAATATCAGTAATAGTAACATTAGCCGATATTGCAGTATTCTTACCAATAACAATTTTTGATGCACAAGTTAAATGCAAGTTTTGCTCAATCGACACATTATCCATTAATATTATGGAAGGTGTAAAATTAACATTATTGTATTTATAAACTCCTTCCAATCGATTATGCTTTCCTACTCTTACATTCTTGCCGCAACTGATGGTTTTTTTTGTAATGATCACGGAAGAATGGATGTAACTTCTTAATCCAAGTTGTTTAAACTGAAAAACATTTAACAACCACCAAATTATCCTGATAATTTTTTTTATGTATTTCATATTCTATTTTAAAAATGCTTCAATCTTTTTACTGTTAAAGGATTCAAAAAAGGATATTTGTTGAGTTACATTCTTATAATTCAATATATCATGTAACTCTCCCAAACTTTCAAAAAAATATACATTAGGAATATCAAAACAATCTGCGAGTGACTCAAAGTTCACTTTTTTATAGATTGCCACCTTTTTCCCAGAATCAAGAGCCTCGTATAGTGCAGTTGAATTTATTAATACAATAAGAATAGATTTTTCAATCAAAGTATCTAATTCAACTTCATTGGTATAAATATGGATACTAGAAAAACCTGAAAATAATTCTGAATATTTCCTTATCTCTCTGATTTCATTCTGATGAAGCTTAAAATTTAATACAATTTTGGGATTGGCTTTAGCAAATTTTACTGCGAGTTTTGAAAGTTCTTCTCCATGAATAATTGAAGAAATAAAGAGGATGCTTCCGTCCGGTTTTTGTTGAGATTGCTCTTTCACAAAATAATCATTACCAACCGGAATAACTTGGGATGGAATATTAAACCCCTTTCCCCAATAACTTCCCATTGTCAATAAATAATCGGGCATAAGAATAGGATCATCTTTGGAAATAAAATCCGGATACGAATAAGCCAGGTGGTCAATTCCAATTCTTCCATGTTGAATTTCAATAAATTCTATCTTCAACTTTTTTGCTGCAGCAATCATTCCCTTTTGAAGTCCATTCTGAACTAAAAAGATTCTCTTTGCCTTTTTAAACTTTAAAAAAAACCGGTAATATCTGTATTCAAGAATGAAGTGGGTGTATAGTTGGTTTATCTCAGTATGTGAAATTTTTACCTCATCAAAAGTTTCCAACAGTGCTAAATCTATTTTTTCAAGAATTTCACCCGGAAGTTCATACTTTAATAATTTACTATACATATTCCGGTATAAGCGTACAAAATTATATTCAATTGAATGAAGATAATTTTTTAATCCTTTAAACCGCTCAACAATTAAAACCCTGTCGGATAATTCCTGGATGACATTCTCACAGGCTTTGTCAAACAGTAATTCATTTTGGTCAACATATCTTGAATTTGGAAAAACAATAATATCAGCCTTTTTAAAAAAAAATGAAATGCACGAAAAAATAACTTTTATAAAACCCATTATGTAAACAAGAAATGAGAATCTGACATTATCTTCCATTGGAAGACCATCAGGATAAATGTATTTTAAATGAATATGATATCTAAAAATATCCCAAACAGAAAAATTTTCCTTAGTTTTTAAATCGAAGAGTTTGTACTTCTCTTCCATTTCAAAAAAGTCATCAACAATCATAAATTGTACAGTTCTCTTAGTATTTAGAAATATTTACTAAATCTCTTTGTAAATGTAACTATCTTTACTATTTGTTCAAATTTCTATTTTATATCATTCTCGAATTTGTACAAACAATCCAGTTCTATTCAGATAAATATTAATTTTTAATAATTTCGGCAAATATAAATTCTATTTGGAGGATATTTGTCTGTTATTTAAAACTATTAAAGTATGGCGAAAATACTCGTTACCGGGGCGGATGGCTTTATTGGTTCGCATCTTACAGAAGCATTACTGCATAAAGGACATATAGTAAAGGCTCTTTCCCAGTATAATTCATTTAATAATTGGGGATGGTTGGAAGAAATTCCCTCGAACAAAAATTTAGAAATAATATCGGGAGACATTCGGGATGCTCATTTTTGTAAAGAAATAGTAAAAGACGTTAATATAATATTTCATTTAGCTGCTCTTATTGCAATCCCATATTCTTATGTTGCTCCCGAAAGTTATGTCGACACGAATGTTCGGGGAACCTTGAATATATGCCAGGCCGCCAGGGAAAAGGGGAATATTCGAATTATTCATACATCAACTTCCGAAGTTTATGGAACGGCTCAATATGTGCCAATCGATGAGAAACACCCTAAACAACCACAATCACCTTATTCTGCATCAAAGATTGGAGCAGATGCAATGGCAATGAGCTTCCATAATGCATTTAACCTGCCTGTAACCATTGCTCGTCCGTTTAATACTTTTGGCCCTCGTCAATCAGCAAGGGCAATAATACCAACTATTATAACGCAAATCGCCAATGGGAAAAAAGAAATTAAATTAGGAGATTTAACACCAACCCGGGATTTTAACTTTGTAAAAGATACCTGTAGGGGATTAATTGCTATTGCCGAACATGATGCCACTATTGGAGAAGAAGTAAATATTTGTAGCAATTCGGAAATATCAATGCGTGATACACTTGAGTTAATTAAAAGAATCATGCAGTCTGATGTAAAGTTTGTTACCGATGAACAACGTATCCGGCCGCAAAACTCAGAAGTATTTCGGCTCTGGGGTGACAATTCAAAAATAAAGAAACTTACTGGTTATCAGCCCAAATATCCTATTGAAAGAGGAATGAGGGAGACTATTGAATGGTATACCAGTTCAACTAATCTAAAAAAATATAAAGCAGATATCTACAATTTATAAGATGGAAAAAGTTTATCAGAAAATAATAGATTTTATCCGGGATACTTTTGATAACCCATCGGGATTTATTGCTTTACACGAACCTGTTTTCAATGGGAATGAAAAAAAATACCTGAAAGAATGTATCGATTCTACTTTTGTTTCAAGTGTAGGTAAGTTTGTCGATCAATTTGAAACGGAAATGGTAAAATTTACCGGTGCTGCACATGCAGTGGTTTGTGTAAACGGAACAAACGCACTTCATCTGGCTTTGAAATTGGTTGGGGTTGAGCAGGGCTTTGAGGTAATAACACAACCTCTTACATTTATTGCTACCGTAAATGCAATTGCATATTGCGGGGCAATCCCGGTATTTCTCGATGTTGACAAAGATACACTGGGACTAAGCCCAAAATCACTTCAACAATTTCTGGAAAAAAATTCGGTTCAAAAAAAAGATGGTTGTTATAATAAATACACGGGTCGGAAAATTGCAGCATGCGTTCCGATGCATACATTTGGGCATCCTTGTAAAATAGACGAAATTGCTGCTGTTTGTAAAGAATTCAATATTGAATTGGTAGAAGATGCAGCAGAAAGCTTGGGTAGTTTTTATAAGAAAAAACATACCGGTACATATGGCAAAATAGGTGTTTTGAGTTTTAACGGGAACAAAATAATCACCACAGGTGGTGGTGGAATGTTATTATTTAATGATCCCGAACTAGCTCAAAAAGCTAAACACATCACCACACAAGCAAAAGTCGCTCATCCGTGGGAATTTATTCATGATGAAATCGGGTACAATTACCGGATGCCAAATATAAATGCAGCGCTTGGGTTAGCACAATTGGAACAACTAAATAATTTTCTTAAAGCAAAAAGAGAACTGGCAGGCAAATACAAAACTTTTTTCCATTCAATAGGAATGAAGTATTTTGAGGAACCAGAAAATTCAAAATCAAATTATTGGTTAAATACAATTGGCTGGAAAAACAGCGTTGAAAAAAATGCGTTTCTTAAATATTCAAATGAAAACGGAGTGATGACAAGGCCAGCCTGGAGATTAATGAATAAATTACCTATGTTTATCAATTGTCAGACTGATGAATTAAAAAATGCATATGAATTGGTGGACACTATTGTAAATATACCAAGCAGTGTAAAATGAAAGATATAAATATCCTTTTTCTAGGGGGAGCAAAAAGAGTATCACTTGCCGAACACTTTATAAGTACAGGGAAAAAATTAAATAAGCGAGTTAATATTTTTTCTTATGAATTAAGTGATACTGTTCCGATTTCAATAATTGGGAAAGTAATAAAAGGATTAAAATGGAATGATGTTAATATATTAAATCATATTGGTGAAATAATAAGCCAAAATAATATTCATATTGTGTTACCATTTGTTGATCCTTCAATAGAAATTTGCGCCAGATTAAAAAGAATTAATGAACAGCTTTACATTCCGGTAAGTGACGAAGACATATGCAAAGTAATGTATGAAAAAAAATTATCAGCCAATTGGTTTAGAAAACATTCTATACCTATACCTCAAACATATAATTATCAAAATATTAAGTATCCCGTAATTTTTAAACCAAATACTGGTTCAGCGTCTAAGGGAATAACCGTTGCCTATAATTCAAACGATTTGCTAAATATTGATAATTTTGATGAATATTTAATTCAGGAATATATTCCGATAAATGAGGAATTCACAATTGATGCTTTTGTTTCTTACGATAAGAAAATAATTTCTGTTATACCAAGAATAAGATTAGAAACAGCCGGGGGAGAAGTAACCCGGTCAGTTACAATAAAAGATGATGAGATTATAAAAATATCCAGACAAATTTTAAAGAAAGGAAGTTTTATTGGTCCAATAACAATACAATTTATTAGAAATAAAGAAACGCAAAGGATTTATGTTATGGAAGTGAATCCTCGATTAGGAGGAGGGGTAATTTTAAGTATTGAAGCCGGTGCTGATGTAACTGAGATGATTTTGAAAGAGTATCTTGGTTTACCAATAAAACCTTGTTATGAATGGAAAGAAGGAATATTAATGACTAGATATTTTAAGGAGGTGATATTTTATGCAAATAATAATTGATCTTGATGGTACCATTTGTACCGAAGAAAGAACTTTTAGTCGTAGTTTGGCTAAACCCAAAGAAAATGCAATTGAAACAGTAAACAAACTTTTTGATTTGGGACATACTATTATAATTTACACAGCTCGGACATGGATGGAATTTGAGATGACAACAGATTGGTTAAAAAAGAATAATATCAAATACCACCAATTGTTTATGGGTAAGCCTGTTGGTGATGTTTGGATAGATGATAGGGCTATAAGTTTTAATAATAACTGGAATGATATTTTTAATCTACTTAATGCGAAAGACCAATGAGTGAATCAAAAGTTATTATTATTGCAGAGGCAGGAGTCAATCATAATGGGGATTATGAACTTGCGAAGCAATTGATAATTGCTGCCAAAGAATCAGGTGCTGATTATGTAAAATTTCAAACAGCTGTCCCTGAATTAGTAATCTCGAAATATGCACCTAAGGCAAATTATCAGATTGGAAGAACAGGAGAGGATGAAAATCAATTGGAAATGAGTAAAAGAATTCATTTGCCTATTGATGATTATGCACCTTTAAATGATTTTTGTAATCAACAACAGATAAAATTTTTATCGACACCTTTCGATCTCGTTTCAATTGATGTTTTGGAAAGATTAGATATGGATTATTATAAA
>CAWKJY010000014.1:0-34465 GCA_963849985.1 uncultured Prolixibacteraceae bacterium
CTTGCAGGAAAATATTTTCATTAATGATTAGAGATGGAATCTATGATGGAATTAATTTACATCTTAAAATAACATGGGACAAAAATTTTAATTTGATTTATCTACCTTTACACTTTAGCATCTGGAACAATTGAGAAATAATATATTATTTAAACCACAACCTAATTTTTAATCAGTATGAGAAGACTTACATTTTTATTGCTTTTACTGCTGTTATTGGCAGCATGCAATCGTGAATCGAACCACAATTTAAAACTCAATGATCTGGAATATTTCGAAACACAAGGCGTTAATATTCTAGTGTACAGTAACCTTTTTACCGGAGGTTTTAACGATGAGAAGACTGCTGGTATAGAAATAATTCAGCATGGTGTCAGAACAGCGCAAGGCGGTGCAGTGAGGCTTTCCAGCACTCCGGAGCAGTGGGATCTTGTTCCGGAAATACCAACACGAAAGGTTGACAGTATATCAAATACCATTGAGGCTACATTAAGGTATGAGGATTACGATTTTGACTCACGCGTGGTCGTCACGGCTAAAGGTAAAGCGGTTGAAATATCAATATACCTCGATAAACCTGTTCCAGCGGAACTCGAAGGGGATGCAGGATTTAATCTTGAATTTCTGCCTTCGAAATATTGGGGAAAGACCTATTTGATGGACGGGCGTATCAACCGGTTCCCGCGCTATGCGGTAGGTAACACAGTTACAAAGCCCAATAGTGAAAAAATGAAGCAATTCAAAGGTTATGTGACATCCGACGACAGGGGAACCGGCAAATTTGTCGATCCGCTTCCACTTGAAACCGGCCGTACCATTCTTATGGCACCCGATGATCCGGAACGCATGGTAAAGATCACTTCGCAAGATGCCGATCTTATGCTTCTTGATGGTCGGATATTGGCACAAAACGGATGGTTTGTCGTTCGAAGTTTACTTCCATCAGGAAAAACAGGTAAGGTTTTAACCTGGACAGTTGAACCAAATGCTGTTGAAGGTTGGATAAGAGAACCAAATATCGGTTTCTCCCAGGTAGGCTATCTGCCTTCACAACCTAAAGTCTCTGTTATTGAACTCGATAAAAATGACAAACCGCTTTCAAAAGCATCGATATATAAAATAAACGATGACGGCAACGTTGAGGAAGTATTCAACGGAAATATCGAATCGTGGGGTGACTATTACAAATATCACTATGTGAAATTCGATTTTTCTGCGGTTAACAAACCGGGTATATATTATATTCAATACGGCGATTTTAAAACCAATAACTTTATCATCGATGATAATGTTTACGATTGGATAACCGACGCCACCAGCGATATATGGATACCCGTACATATGAATCACATGTTTGTAAACGAGGCTTACAGGGTGTGGCACGGCGAGCCTTTTAAGGAAGGCTATCTGCAGGCTCCGCCAAACACCGATCACTTCGATCTTCATAGTCAGGGGCCAACAACCGATACCAGGTATAAAGCGCTGGAAACAATACCCGGGTTAAACGTGGGCGGCTTTTTCGATGCCGGAGATTTTGATATTGAAACGGGTTCAAACATCGGCGTGGTTCAGAATTTTGTACAGGCGTGGGAATACTTTAAACCCGAGCGCGATCAGACTTTTGTTGATGAAAAGCAACGTTATGTTGATATTCACCGGCCGGATGGAAAACCCGATATATTGCAGTTTATTGAGCATGGAACATTAAACCTGGTCGCCCAGGCTGAAATAATTGGCCACATGGCACAAACACTTTCTAACTCCGTTCTCGATAATTATAATCATCTTGGCGATGCTGCTTCAATCACCGACGGGCTTCCTTATAATCCGGAGCTTGGACCTTACGAAATCGCTCCCGATGGCAAGTCGAGCGGAGTTAAGGATGATATGTGGGCATTTACAAGCCGCAATCCGGGTCTCGATCTCAGGGCAGCAACCATGTTTGCCGCTGCAAGCCGGGCATTGAAGGGGTATAACGATGACCTTTCTGAAAGAGCTTTGCAACAGTCGAAAAGATTACAGAAAGAAGCAACGGAATTGATTGCCAACCAGCCCCAGGGGCGTTTTGGCAGGGGAGGCGGCGGAGCCGATATGGGCACCAATCTTCAATTGTACATCTCAACCGGAGAACAAGAATATATCGATAAATTTCAGGAACTTTTGTGGCCATCACTTGATCGTGGCGTTAGCAGAACCATTTTGACGGCATTGCAAGCAATACCGTACATGGATGCGTCTTACAAGGAAAAACTGCGTCCGTATGTTGAAAAGTACAATGAATATATTGACGAACTTGAAAAAGATAATCCCTACGGAGTACCGATCGGTTTGGGTAACTGGGCAGGCAGCGGAAATATTGTGAGCTATGGTATCACCTTATGTTTTGCCAGCAAGTATTTTCCTGATATTATTGACGCCAGCAATGCTTATAAAGTTACCAACTGGTTGTATGGCTGCCATCCGTATCACAATTATTCGTTGGTGGCAACGGTAGGCGCTGCTCGTCCAAAAGCCGTATTTTACGGAAACAACAGGGCCGATTTCTCTTTTATTCCCGGAAACGTAGCCCCTGGTTTATTATTCAGGCAACCCGACCATTTTGAAAACTACGACGACTGGCCATTTCTATGGGGAGAAAATGAGGGCACGATTGGAGGAAATACAAGTTATTTAATTTTTGGATCGGCGTTTAAGGATTTGGTAAAATAAACAGATAAAATTTTGATCAGTTTTCCATAAAATAATTATTTCTTTTTTTCAGAATCTTGCGAGATGTAGTTCCTCACAATTAAATTCTAAGGTGGGGTGAATGGTTCGATTCCAACATTAAAAACATAACCAACCACGGCACCGGGGCTTATAAATTTTAATCACCGGCTGCCCCGGGATGGTGCAAAACTTCCTCAATCCTTATTTTGGGAAAACATACTATCACAATTCATTCGATTTTCTTTTTCATCAAATAGCCATTCATCTCGCGCAAAAGGGAATAACAATTTTCAAAATCAGTAGGGATTAAATTCGTTTTAAGACTAAAACCTGATTAAAGATTTTCGGCGTATTTCTTTAACCAGTTACGCAGGGAGTCACCAATTTCAGGATCTTTTAACCCAAACTCGATATTGGTTTTTATAAAACCGAGTTTATCGCCAATGTCGTAACGTTTTCCATTGAATTTCATTCCATACATCGGGTGGGTTTTTACCATTTGACGCATGGCATCTGTAAGTTGAATTTCGTTGTTTTTACCTGTTGGCGTATTTTCAAGATAATCAAAAATTTCAGGAGTAAACAGGTATCGGCTGGCAATTGCCAGGTTGGAAGGTGCTTCTTCAATCGATGGTTTTTCAATCCAGTCGTTGGCCCTTAAAACTTTCCCATTAACCGGAGTTCCGTCGATAATTCCATAGCGACTAACCAATTCAGGTTTAACCTCTTCAAGCGCAATTACTGACGATTTTGTTTCGTTATAAACATCAATTAACTGTTTGGTAACCGGGCCATCCGGACTTTCAACCAAAGTGTCACCAAGCAATATTACAAATGGTTCATTGTTTACATGGTATCTCGCATGTAAAATGGCGTCGCCAAGACCGTTCATCTCCTTTTGCCAGATAAAATGAATATTTGCAAGATTCGAAATAGCCCGTATTTTTTCCAGCATTTCATAGTTCTCTTTTTTAATCAGCGATTCTTCCAAAATCAGGCTACGGTCAAAATGCTCTTCAATGGCACGTTTCCCTTTTCCAATAATCATCAGAATATCAGTAATGCCACTGGCTACTGCCTCTTCAACAACATATTGAATTACCGGGGTGTCAACAATTGGGATCATTTCTTTGGGCGATGATTTCGTTACAGGCAAAAACCTTGTTCCGTAACCTGCTGCCGGGATAACTGCTTTTTTTATCATTTTTGACACATTACAATGTTTGGTTTTAAAACCTCAATTCCGTTATTCCTAAGTTTTTTATAAAGTTCAGAAAACATTTCCTCATTGGCATAAGTTCCGATTATTGCACCACCGGAGCCTGTGAATTTTGCACTGGCGCCAACCGATCTTGCCAGCTCAACCATTTCAATATTTCCCTGTGAAATGCGAACAGTCTTTTGCCTTAAATCGAAGTTTTCATTCATAAGGTCATGCATTCTTTCATAATCGCCATCGCTTAATGCCTGCCTGAATTCTTCAGTAATTTGTCCCCAGCGAAGCATCGCCTGCAATACTTTTGGGTCTCCAATCTCAAAACGTGCCTTTAAATTATTATGCAGAATTTCTGTACCTTCCGAAAGATTTTTTCGGAATGCAATATAAAACGGTGGAAATTTATCGGTACTAATCTTTTCGTAATTTCCGTAACCACGCGATTCCATCAGGTCACGATCAAAATCCATAAAAACGGGGCATTCATAAGCCTGTGCAACACGGTCTTGTAAGCCGGCAGAAATCCCAAGTTCATCGTTCTCAACTGATAATACAAGGTTGGCAAAAATGGGTTCAGGTATTTGAACGTTATAAAACTGCATGATCGCCTTTAAGCTAGCTGTTATTATAGCGCTTGAGCCAGCTAACCCAAGTCGTAATGGGATATTGGAATTATATCTGATAGTAAAGTTTTTGTCCTCTAACGGAATATTATTTGCCTGGCAATATTCAAAAAATACTTTAATAAGTCCTTTAATCAGGCGCATTCCGCCATAATACCCCGAGAAATAAACATCATCAACAAGCTCTTTCATGCTGTTGAAATTCGTAATGTCCAGTTTTTGTGGTTTTATTTCCAGTTCGGGGGTTTGGTAAAGTTGAACACGGGCAGAAAAGTTAGAAAACAAAAAGGCAATTGTTTTTCCAAAATATCCATCCGATGGGTTTCCGATAACAGCAGCCCGGGGGTAGGAATATGTTTCTATTATCATGTTTTGAAAATTAAAACTGCAAAGTTAAGCATTCCATTTTTTAATGGCCTCAATATTCATCTCGTTTTCGATATTTTTTGCCTGTGGGGTGTATAAAAATTCAAGTTCCTTTTCATAATGTTCGGCAATTTTGCCGCGAACCATTTTTAACAATGCGTTCAGCATTTTGTTTTCAGCATTAAAAGATTCCGGAAGTACTGCAATGGTTGTTGGCAACCAACGTTCAGGAAACATTCCTTCATGTTTCCCACCTTTTTTAAACTGGTTGAAGTCATGTTGAATCAATTTTAATGCTTCTGAAATTGCCGCATCACTTCCTTTTTCAATCCCACGATGTTTTAATTCGCGGTTAATGGCTTCCATATCAGGAACGATCATTCCGCTAGTGTAAGGATTTTGATTATTATGCAACATTATCTGCTGGATGTGTGGCGAGTGGATTAAAATAGCATCTTCAATTCCTTCCGGGCTGTATTTTTCACCATCGTTTCCAATGAGTAAACTTTTAAATCTTCCCAATACATAAAGGAATCCATCTTTGTCAACATAGCCCATATCACCGGTATGCAGCCAATTATCTATTAAAGTTTCCGCAGTAGCTGTCGGATTGTTCCAGTATCCCAACATCACATTGTCTCCTTTTATGCAGATTTCACCTTTTTCGCCTTGTGGAAGTTCATTATTATCTGCGTCCACAATTTTTAATTCCATGTTTTTTACCGGTTTTCCCGATGAACCAAATTTTACACAATTTGGAACATTGGATGAAATAACCGGGGAAGCTTCCGTCAGACCATAACCCTGGCAAATTGGAAGACCGATGGCATAAAAGAATTTCTGCATTTCGATGTCAAGAATTGCACCACCGCCAATGAAAAACATAAGATTTCCGCCAAAACCGGCTTGTATTTTTTTGAATAAAATGGCGTTAAAGACAGAAAGTAATGGCTTTAACAGAAACCTAAATCCCTTTCCTTTATCATAACCAATGCCATTATATTTGTAAGCTACTTTAAGTGCGAACTGAAAAACTTTGTAGAGTGTTTCTCCTTTTGCCTTAATCCCGGCTTCAATATTTTTTCGGAATGTTTTTGAATAAGCCGGAACACTCATCATAATATGGGGCTGAATTTCTTTTATATTTTTAGGAATATTTTTAAGCGTATCAAGTGGAGTATTACCTATCTCAACCGAAGCAATACTTGCTCCTTTGTACATAAATACATAAAGGCAGGTGGTATGCGCAAAAGCGTGGTCCCAAGGGAGAATTGCCAGTGTTTTCCAATTGGTTTGAAGTTCCAGTAATCCGTTTGATTGAATCACATTGGCAGCATAGTTTAAATGCGATAACATAATTCCTTTTGGATCGGCAGTTGTTCCCGATGTATATGATATATTGGCGACATCATTCGGTTTTATGTTTTGCCAGATTGAATCATAACTTTCTGTACCTTTTTTTCTTAATAACTTCCCTTTTTCCATCAACTCCGAATAATTGATATCTTTTGTACCAGGATTTTCTTTCCCATCTATAAAAACAACTTTTTCAAGGTAGGGTAAATCATTCCTGATTTCTTCCACTTTAGCAGCCTGAAGTTTTGATACAAAAATAATTTTTGCTCCACTATGTTTTAGCCGGAATTTCAGTTCGTTAATTTCCAGTCGGATAGAAAGCGGAACATTGATTCCACCTGCATATAACATTCCAAGTTCACTTATTATCCAGTCGTTTCGGCCATCGGCAATTAATGCAGCGCGGTCGCCTTTTTTATAACCTAAATCGATAAGACCAGCAGCCAGATTAAGCACTTTTTCCCTGGTTTCGAAATATGTTGTTCCCCGGTATTCACCATTGCTCTTTTCCCATAAATAAACATTGTCGGGGTAATTCGCCACAGCGGTTTCAAATAGTTCGATTATGGTTTTCATTTTGGATTAGTATTATCGTTTTACCAAATGTAATAAAATTTACTAAAAATTGGGGACCTGGATTTTACGCAACAAAAAAGCCCGTTTAAACGGGCTTCTGTTTTAGATCAAACCAAATTGATAGATTGTTTTATGATTATATTTCTCTCCTGGTTTTAATAGGGTAGAAGGGAAATCCGGTTGGTTTACTGAATCTGGATAATGCTGGGTTTCCATGGCAAATGCTGAATATTGCCCAAATTTTTTAACTCCATTAATTTTTAGTTCAGGAATCCAGTGGCCGGTGTATAATTGCATTCCGGGTTGAGTGGTATAAACTTCCATTTTTCTTCCTGAGTTATTTTCCCGTATGCAACCAACATATTTTAATTCACCATTTTCATTATCAAGAACAAAATTATCATCGTAGCCAATGGTTAATTTGTCGAAATCCTGGCCAAGCGTTTTATAATCAGTAAAATCGAAAGGTGTATTTTTAACCGGAACAATTCTGCCTGTTGGAATTTGATCGACCATTTCAGTCATTTTGGTAGCGGTAAGCATTAATTCGTGTTTGAGAATATTGTCTTTACCAGCATTTAAATTGAAATAAGAATGATTGGTCAGATTTACAACGGTTGTTTTATCTGTTTCAGCAAAATATTCGATACCAAGTTCGTTTTTATTGCTTAATGAATAAATACAAGTTACCTTCAAATTTCCCGGATAATTTTCCTCGCCATCAGGACTTAAATAGGTAAGTTTCAAAGCTGGTTGATCGCCATCTTCAAAAATTTCAAAATCGAATAAACGTTTGTCATAACCGATTAACCCGCCATGCAAATGATTTGGCCCGTTATTAATGGCCATCTGATAAGTTTTCCCCTCGATTTCGAACTTTCCTTTTGCAATCCGGTTTCCAAATCGTCCGATTATACAGCCAAAATACGGATAACTTCCCAGGTATTCATCGCTGAGGTAAGTTTCGAGTTTTTCAAATCCGCACGCAATATTTTCAATATTGCCATTTTTATCCGGTGTTTCAATGCTGGTAATAATTGCACCGTAATTGGTAATCTTTATCTTAACACCATTATTATTGGTAAGGGTGAATAACTGAGTTTCTTTGCCATCAGGAAGGAGACCAAAAGGTTCTTTCGTAATTTTCATCATAAATTAATTTGTTGTTACAAATGTGCAAAAATTGAATTTTTAAACCGGTAGGGTCTGGTAGTGTTATATAACATGTATGTGAAATGATTAAATCCTTCTATTTTTGAGTAAACCTAATCTAAATGGTACGACGAATTATAAAGATTGACAATAAATTGTCGCTCCCAAAATACAAACAAATCATTCGTTCAGTAGAACAGGCAATTGAAAAAAAAACCTTAAGGAAGGGCGATAAAATCCCATCCATTAATCAGATTTGTACCAATTTTAATCTTAGTCGCGACACGGTGATGATGGCTTTTAATGAATTGAAATCAAAAGGAATTTTAATCAGTCAGCCGGGAAAGGGTTATTATATCGCGACCACGGAAATACAGAACACGGAAAATATTTTTATACTCTTCGATGAATTAAATGCTTTCAAGGAAGACCTTTACAATTCATTAATGGGCACGTTGAAGGGCAGGGCAAATATCGATATCTACTTTCATCATTATAATTTTCGTTTATATAAGAAGCTTCTTTTGGAAAGTGCGGGGAATTACACTTCGTATATCATTATGCCAGCAACGTTCGACAATACAAGTCATTTAATGGTCAATCTTCCCCGCGGTAAGGTTTTCATCCTTGATCGAATTAAAACCGAGTTCAAAAATTACCCGATAGTTTATCAGGATTTTGAGGAAGATTTTTATGATGCTTTATTGGAGGGGCTAAACCTTTTGAAGAAATACAGGAAACTGGTGTTTGTGCATCCCGGAGGAAAAGAACCTGTGGAAAGAGTTGATGGATTTAGGCGTTTCTGTGCAAATCATAATTTTGCCGGAGAAGTTATAAAATCGCTTGATGGAGTTCAACCAGGCCTTTATGAAGCATTTTTCCTTATTTCTGATCATGACCTGGTAAAAGTGGTTAAAACAGCCAAACAATATAAATATAAGGTAGGGAAGAATTTTGGGATTGTTTCGTTGAATGATACTGTGCTGAAAGAAATAGTTGCCGGTGGAATTACGACCATTTCGACCGACTTTGTTCAGATGGGGAAAACACTCGGAGAGATGGTTTTAAGCAGAAAAATAAGTAAAGTACGAAATCCCTCAAAACTAATCGTTCGGAAAAGTTTGTAAAATTGAACGTGTTTTGTAACATTCGGTAAGCAAATGCGAAAGCACGTTTAAAATATATATTTGAGCCAATCGGTACCTACCAGTTGCTAAACTCAGTGTTAAAAGGAATATTAGCAGAAAATTATGGCAAAAATTGAACGTCTGATTGAAAAAATAAACAAAGGGAATAATCCGCTTTTTAATGAATTGTATGGAACTGATGCAATGGTTCTAAAAGAACAGTTTGAAAGATATAAACATCTGATGAACGATTTTGAAAAGACTTTTGGAACTGACGATGTTTTCCTGTTTAGTTCTCCCGGCAGGACCGAAATCGGAGGAAATCATACAGATCATAACAATGGCAGGGTTTTGGCTGGGGCTGTTAACCTTGATAATGTTGCAGTTGCTTCAGCTAACGGAGGTAATATTATTCGGATTAAATCAACAGGTTATCCTGAATTTCAGGTCGATCTTTCAGATTTAACAATTGATGAATCAAGATTTTATACATCTGAAGCGTTGGTAAAAGGTATTTGTGCCGGAATGAAAGAAAATGGTTATGCTATTGATGGCTTTAACGCTTGTATAGATGGTCAGGTTCCTAAAGGTTCAGGATTAAGTTCGTCTGCATCCTTTGAAGTTCTTGTGGGGACAATTATTAATGAACTGTTTAATAATGGTAAAATGTCGGCTGTTGAAAACGCGATAATCGGGCAATGGTCGGAAAATAATTATTTTGGAAAGCCCTGTGGTTTGATGGATCAAACGGCGTGCTCTGTTGGCGGATTAATTACCATCGATTTTAAAGACCCGGCTAATCCAATTGTAAAAAAGGTTGATTTTGATTTTGTTTCAACGGGGTTTTCCCTTGTTATTACCGATGTTGGAGGTGGTCATGATGATCCTGCATCGCAGGCTGAGTATGCATCATTGCCGACTGAAATGAAGTCGGTAGCGGCAGAATTGGGAGCAAAGGTTTTGCGGGAAGTCACTCTGGAACAGATTGTTGAAAATATTCCTTCAATTCGGAAGAAAACAGGAGATCGTGCAATTTTAAGAGCATATCATTTTTATGGAGATAATCAAAGAGTTGTTGACCAGGTGGCAGCGCTCGAAAAAAACGATTTTCGCGCATTTCTGAAAATGGTTGTGGAATCGGGCTACAGTTCATACATGTACAATCAAAATATTTTTGATGTAGTTCATAAAGACGAACAAGTGGTTTCGTTAGCTTTGGCTTTAAGCGAAATGGTGTTAAAAGGGAGCGGGGCATGGCGTGTACACGGGGGCGGTTTTGGTGGAACGATTCAGGCTTTTGTTCCTAAGGATAAATTAAATGAATATGTGAAAACTTTAGAACATGTTTATGGAGAGGGAAAATGTCACAAGTTATTTATCCGGTCGAAAGGTTCTGTGAAACTTGAACTCTAAATTATTCTGAATTTGTAATCAAGTAAAAAAATCACAGCATTGGAGTTTCAAGATGATCTTTATTTGTTTTCGCAAGTACTTTGATATTATTGATAATTTAGTAAGTATTCCAAATAGGGCGCTAATTGCTTTAATATGCAGATGCATATTATTTGCCCTTTATTATTAAAAAATAAGCTTTCCTAAAGTAAAAATTTTAAATTTGGGGACTCTATATGTAATTAATAAAAAAAAATAAACTAATAACAAATTAAATTATTGAACTTATGAATGGAGGATTTGAACCTTTAGATTATGGCATTTTTATAGGATATGCTATCTTAATCGTAGCCCTTGGGTTATTTATTTCAAGAAATAAAAAAGGGCATGAACAGGATTCGAAAGATTATTTTTTGGCTGGAGGGACGCTTTCCTGGTGGGCAATCGGTGCTTCATTAATTGCGGCTAATATCTCAGCAGAGCAATTTATCGGGATGTCTGGTTCCGGATTTGCAATTGGTTTGGCTATTGCAGCTTACGAATGGCTGGCTGCAGCTGCACTTATTATTGTTGCCAAATTCATTCTGCCGGTGATGCTGGAAAAGAAAATTTATACAATGCCCCAACTTGCAAGAGACAGGTATGGTAAAGGCGTTGCTTTCTTTTTCTCGTTTTTCTGGCTTCTTGTTTACGTATTTGTAAACCTTACATCTGTTTCATGGCTTGGAGCTATTGCCATGGAACAAATTCTGGGTATCCCTAAATTATATGGGGTTATCGGATTACTTGTTTTCGCTGGTATTTATTCAATATACGGCGGGTTGAAAGCGGTTGCATGGACGGATGTGTTACAGGTTGTGTTCCTTATTGGGGGCGGTTTAATTACTGCATGGTTTGCTTTGGCTGCGATAAGTCATACAGGGAGTGCTATTGATGGTTTTAAAGTTATATACGACAAGGTTGCATCTAATCCCAACGACCTGCACTTTAGTATGATTATTGATAAACTGAAGGATCCTACACACTTCAAGGATCTTCCGGGCGTTGCAGTAATTTTAGGGGCAATGTGGCTTACCAACTTAGGTTATTGGGGTTTTAATCAATACATTATTCAAAAAGGATTGGCAGCTAAAAGTTTAAAAGAGGCTAAACGAGGCTTGCTTTTTGGTGCATATCTTAAAATTTTAATCCCATTGATTGTTGTTATACCAGGTATTGCTGCTTATGTAATATTTACAAACGAAGCAGAATATGCCCATATTTTTACAAATTTAACGGGAACAATTACTGTTTCGGATGATGCATATCCATGGTTACTCCGAAATTTTGCCCCAACAGGTATCAGGGGACTTGCATTTGCCGCTTTGGTTGCTGCTGTTGTTTCTTCACTGGCATCAATGCTAAACTCTACATCCACCATTTTTACCATGGATATTTACAAAGAAGTAATTAACAAACACGCAACAGAGCATCAACTTGTTAGAGTTGGTCGTTTTTCTGCCCTTGCAGCATTAGTTATTGCAATGTTTACTGCAAAACCTCTTCTTGGCGGACTTGACCAGGCGTTTCAATACATACAAGAGTTTACCGGTTTTATTTATCCCGGTGTTGTTGTAGTATTTGGTATGGGACTGCTCTGGAAACGGGCATCAAATCGTGCTGCGTTATGGACTACCATTGCTACTTTACCAGTATCAATAATCCTTAAATTTGCTGCAGCAGAAGTTCCTTTCCAACTTAGAATGGGGTATACTTGTGTTATTCTTATTTCTATGGCTGTTGTTCTTACGTTAACAGATACACACAGGACTCCTGCAACTCCTATTTCTGACAAAAGAAAGGCTGCCTTGAGAAGAGCTGGTTTAGTACTCGGTATTCTTGCGGCTATTTTTGCAGTAGTTACCCTGGTATTCGGAACCCCATGGTTTGGTTTTGACCTGAGACATTTGGGCTATCAATCGGCAATTCTTTTGGTTTTCTTGTTCGGATTCCTTTCTTTAATGATGTACAACAATGCATCATTCCCCTTACAAGACAATAAAGCTTATGAAGTTGAACCTGAGCTATTCAAAACAGATCGTACTTTCTTTGTTGGAGCAATGGGGATTGTTATCATTCTAATTTCTCTTTATGCGTATTTCTGGTAATCTTAACCAATAAAATAATAAAATAGCTGCCTTACAGGTGGCTATTTTTTTTATATTCGTTTTTATTTATTCAATATGTACGATATTATTGGCGATGTTCATGGATATGCTTCACTGCTTAAAAAGTTGTTGCTTGAGATGGGTTATACAAAAACGGAAAGTGGTTATTCTCATCCAAATCGAAAAGCCATTTTTGTAGGTGATTTTGTTAACCGGGGCCCGGAAATCAGAAAAACGGTACGCATTATCCGTAAAATGGTAGAAAACGGTCATGCACAAGCAATTATCGGTAACCATGAAATCAATACAATTATTTATTACCTGAAAGATAAAAGTGGAATACCGCTAATAAAATCTTCGCAGAAGGGTTTTCTTTCACTATTTAAAACAATAAGGCAATTTTCTGAAAAGAGTGAAGAGTGGGCAAGTCACCGAAGATGGATGCGTGATTTGCCGCTGTTTCTTGACTTTGGAGATTTTCGCGTGGTACATGCCTGCTGGTCCGACAAGTCGGTTGAAATCATTAAAAATGCTGAACGGGAAGGGATATCAAGAAAAAAAATATTCCGTAATGTTTACAGCAAACCTAAAACTGAAATTAGTCAAAGTGTGAATACGCTTACAAAGGGTATCGATTTCAAAATGCCGACTGATATGAAAATTGTCAACAACAAGGGAGTATCTTCCCGTAGTTTTCGGATGAGGTGGTGGGAGGATACTGATGGTAAAACATTTGAAGAAATCTCGTTTGAAAGTAAGTTTAAAATGCCACATTATGATATTCCCCGCCAACTTGTGCCTGATCATGTTCCATACCCTGACGATGCGCCAATTGTGTTTTTTGGGCATTACTGCCGTTTTAATGGTCCTTTCATAATAAAACCTAACATTTGTTGTGTGGATTCCTGCGTTACCGGCTCCGGAAATTTGACTGCTTACCGGTGGAATGGGGAGAAAGTACTGATTGAGGAAAACCTTGTAAAGGTTAGTCGTTAAGCCTCTTTTGTGGTATTCAAGGGGTACAATTTTACAGCTGAAAAAAAATACTTTTTGTATTGTTGGGAAAAAAAGAAAGTATATATTTGCAACACCTTTTCAAAAAGGAAATTTGAAGTGGTTCATTAATAATGGTGCGGTAGTTCAGTTTGGTTAGAATATCGGCCTGTCACGCCGAGGGTCGCGGGTTCGAGTCCCGTCCGCACCGCCAAAAAGCATCCGAAAATCGGGTGTTTTTTTGTTTTAGTAAACCTCGCAAAGAGCTTAAAAGAGATTCTTTTGTTTAGTTAACAAAATTATTTGGTAGTTTCTCTGTCCATTTCACTAAAAACGCACTTACTTTTTTGTTAATGTCGAATCCCAACAATGGTAGGAATTTATCATAAAAATTTTCGATAATTTACAGACCTTTTACCGTAATTTGAATGTGATCGATAACAGGTTCCATTCATTAATTTTTTAGGATTTATTATTCGGAAAGCAAAAATATCCATTTCAGTTCCGGAGATTTCAAATTTATAATGATTTGTCAAACCGAACAATTCCAGCGATAGTTTTAATTGCTCATTTCAGCTGCAATCATCAGTTCATAATCTTTTTGAAGAAAGGGATAATCCCAGCATCCCATCCTGTGAAACAACCTGCCACCAAATCCCTTTTTATAAAGATGAACCCCATGCAGTGGATGAGAACTGTTTAAATTTGGGGCGCATCCAAACATGTCATATTCCGAGCACCCATATTTTTTTGCCCTTTTAATACTTTCCCACTGAAGCGCATAACTTGCCATGTACTGTCTGTTATCCGATGAAGAAGCTCCATATAAATAAATTCCCCGCTTATTGGAAAGTACAAGAAACAAAGAAGCAAGAATCTCATTATCATGATCTGCCATTAATAAACTTACTTTTACTCTTTTACCATCTTTATTCTGATTGGCTAAAAGTAAGGCAAAATATTCTTTTTCTTGTAGCGCCATATTATTCCGGGCAGCAGTTTCGCAATATAATTTGTACCAGTCGTCGAGGTTTTCCATTCCATATTCTTTTACCCTGACGCCATTCCTAAAAGCTCTTTTTATATTGTAACGCGTGTTGTAACGCATCCGGTTGAGCAACTCGTTTTCATCGAGTTTGAGATTTAAGAAAAAGGTGTTTTTGGGTAGAATATCGCCCGGACTTTTTCGCAGGTTCCAATTGTGAGTCTTAAAATTCAGTCTGAACTCCTGGGTTTTAACTGGTGGCGGCCCAAGCCAGTTTCCGTTGTCATCAAAGTAATCATCGTCCTGTGCCCATTGGTTTTCCCACATCAGGTCGTAACGTATAAAAGCACAGTTGACGGGTAGGTGAGGACGTAATACTTCTGAAAGTTCTTCCAGAAAAACACCATGATTCTCAAATTCAGGTTCCAGTTTAGGACCGTATGGAACATATGCGAAACACTGACTGTCATTTACCGGTCTGATAAGAATCAGCAGATCGTCGTATGTGAACTGATTATGCTGTTTAGAAGGATCAATCAGGTCATTTGAAACATTAAGCTGAAATCCGGAAGGAATAAAACCCTGTTCATTTTTCACCCTCGCCCAAAAGGGAGTTTGTGGTAAAATGTTGGTTGGTCGAAGCTCTTCAATTTCCTTTTTCTCAGTCTGAATAATCATCTGATTTTTGATTTTTGCGCAAAAATAAAAAAATCAGTAAAGAGAGAAAAAAAATGAACGGATTAATTGGAATTGAATTCGTTGCAGAAAATAGGAATGACTTGTCGATTACAATTCATATATAATTTTCGATTTCTAAAATATCCGGATAAATGGGGGTGTGTAAGCATCATCAGAGTAGGAAAATAATTTCTTATTCCTAACCGGAGCAATATTTTCAACCAGAGCGTGGTGCTTTAGTTTTGCCCAAAATTGCTGTACAGTGGGATTGCTACCAAAATTTCTTTAATCTGATTGGGTTTGAAATAAAATTTCATTTTGTATTTAAGGTATTCAAACGATGCACCGGACTCTTCAAATACATATTTTGAGAAATCTTTAATTTGATATCCAAGTCCTCGTTGAATGGCAATTAAATCGATATTGTTTTCAATTTCTCTTTTCTTATTTGATGTTAAGTAGTTTATGCCAAACCTACTCAACTGAAAATTATTCATTGACTGATAATCGATGATATGAGCCAACTCATGACCAATTACTCCTATTTGTGCATTCAATGGTAAATCGCGGTACAAAATTCCGTTACGGTTTTTTATTTTATTGCCAATGTAAATTACATACGACCGGTTTTCCTTTTTATGAAAAATGAAATCCCAGCGCGGACGACACTGCATGGTTGTTTTTATATAACCATACCGAACCTTAATGTTAACATCTTTCAATTCCGGATAATAACTGATTGCGGCATAGAAATTACTGAGAACTTCTTTTGGAACTTTTTTATTAAAGCCAAATATTCCCATTAACTTTTCCAAATTCGACTGAATAAAATCCAAATTGATTTTTTGTATCGGCTTAACTTGTATGCCTTCTGAAAAAAATTCTGTATTTGACAGAACTGCCCCCTCTATCTTCACCTTCTTTCCCAATTAAATAATTAACTTTTTCGTGGAAAGCAAAAATAATGCCTAAGCCGAAAGATCAACGATATTATGATAATTAACTCTGTTAAGAAAACTAAAAAGTAACATTGCAGGAAAAAATTCACAATACTTTCCAACCTTGAAGGTAATTGTGCCTATCAATTAATTTTTTGTCGCATCACCCGACAGGCAGCCTATTTATCTCCCGAAATATCGTTGCAAACGAGATCAGAAGAATAATTTCCCGAGACTAATTATCACGATTCTATTTACTGGCCTTTCCAGATGCGAAAAAGCCAAGAGCAAGTAAAGAAAAGATAGCGACAAACAGCCAAAGAGAATTGTCGTGACCAGGTAGTGAGCTAAATTCTCCTGTTTTACCAATTACATCCACTATAGCCCAAAGTGCAAAAAGTGAACCGTATCCATAGGCGAGCGTGGTGCGCGTTTTCGATACCGGGTCTTTCCGAACCGACCACGCAACAACACCTAATACCAGCTGAGCTGCACCAATAATCAAGAAAGCGTAAGCCACTGAGATATCAGTAATGCCGTATGCGGATTTAATGGAAGGAACGCCCAAAGACAACACAGCCATCGTACTTAATAAGATCAACAACACCGCTGCAATAGCAAACATAACATTAAGCTTCAGTTTTTTCATTTTTTATATTTTATGAGTGAAAAACAATTATTCGGGTTTAATGAAACGATTAAATTGATCTGTTTAGCAATCAATAATATAGCAATTGGATTGTGTCTTCGAACAATTTTATGCATGAAGAATATCTAAAGATTAAACAAATCAATAATTAACCAACACCACGGGTATTATATTTGTTTTTTGTTAAATCGTAATTTCGGGTTTTGGAAATGACGTTAATGAGCTTAGCTTACTTTTCTGCCGGCAATGAAAAGTAAAAAACAGAACCCTTGCCTTCTTCACTTTCCACCCATATTTTTCCGTTGTGATTATCGATAAATTCTTTGCAAAGAATTAGTCCAAGCCCCGTTCCTTTTTCATTCATTGTTCCCGATGTAGAAAAGCTTTCATCGATGCGGAACATTTTGTCAATTCTGCTATCCGGAATTCCAACCCCGGAATCAGCAACGGAAACAATCATCTCATTGATTTCCATTTTTATGGTAAAAACAATTTTTCCACCCGGGTTGGAGTATTTTATTGCGTTCGACAATAAATTTCTTATAATGGTGCTTATCATTGCTTTGTCGGCTGTAAGAGGTGCCTCGTTTGGCAATATTTTGTTAATTTCAATTGATTTCTGGCCGGCAATATTGTCAAATAATTGTTCTGCATCGTTAATTAATTCAACCATATCGACGCGTTCCGGTTTGAATTTCATAATTCCCGTCTGAGACTGTGCCCACTCTGTTAAGTTCATTAACAAAGCCATAGCCTTATTTGAAGAATTTAAAATTACCTTTGCAAATCTTGCAACATCGGTATAAATTTTTTGGTTTACATTATCTTGAAGAAGCTCACTGTACCCAACAATGACAGCAAACGGACTTCTCAAATCGTGGGAGATAATGGAAAAAAACTTGTCTTTTGTGGAATTAATTTTTCTGAGTTCTTCATTTTGATGCCTGATTTGATCAGATCGGTGGGCTACTTTTGAAAAGGATAACATTAACAAATAGAACAAAGTTGTAATAATAATTCCACCGATGAAAACAATGATGACAAAACCATTGAAAAATACCTTATGACGGGATTGTGTAAAATGCAAAAGCCATTTCTTCCCGTTAAAGTCAACCGGTAGTGAAAGTGTTCTTAACGAAACGAAACGATGTTTCTTCAGATCATTTTTCTGACTGTCATACAAGAGGGATTCAACGCTCAGACTGTCGTCATAAACCTTCATGTGAATCCGGGTTAGCTCATCGATGTCCCAACGGCCAAGTATGCCTCGCATTAAATCATCCATCCGATACGGACTGTAAACCCAACCTCTTATTGCATTGCGGCGTTCTTCAACGGTGTTTGCAGGCATGTTGCGTCCGTAAAGCGGGACATACATTAATGTTCCGGACTGAACGTCTCTGTCTGTTTCCTGAACCAAATCTACTTTTCCTGACAGTGTGGCAATATTGTTATCACGCGAAAGTTCCATTGCCTTTCTGCGTGTTGGCTGCGAAAACATATCGTATCCGAACGCCCTGAGATTGCGATCCGAAAAAGGTTCAAGATAAACGATGGAAGTGTAAATGTCTCTTTTTCCTGCCGGATATATGGTGTAGTCCGGAAATCCTTCCTCTTGAATCCATTTAATGTGTTGTTCGAGCTGGTCGGGTGGTATAACCAACGAAAAACCGACCCCCTGGATTCCCGGTAAATTTTTATCTATTCGGGAACGATTGATAAATTCTCTCCATTCAGCGCGGGTTACCGTATCAGAGACGGCAAAAAAGGCAGTGCCTGCCTGTAATAGCAAAACGTGGGCCTGCAATCGTGTTGCAATTTTAATTTCTATTTCATTGCACACCGATTCAAACTCTTCCTTTGATCGTTGTTCGACAATATTAAAAGTGAAAATGGTTGTGAATAGAGTAAAGAAAATGCTCAGGATTAAGGTGATAATTGCCCTCCAGTCTTTTTCCCTGTCTTTAGGTGTATAACTACGAAATGAAAAGGTTAACAATATCATTTCTCTTAATTCGATTTAAAGTTAGTTTTCTATGTCTGGTGAAATTGACTCTCGTAACTTTTATCCCACTCTTGCTAATCAATTATCAATCCCAGCCAGAAGATTCATAGTTTTTATTGTACAAAATACTTCATTTTTGTCAAATAAATAAACAAATATTTCCTTTTTTATATCGAAAAATTAGATTTCAAATATTTCTGATAAGTTACTGAACGCGATTATAGATAAGTTTAAGAAAATGAAACGTTGAAATAATCAAAAGTTTGAAATTAAATTGCAGATTGAGTTCAAAATTGTTCTGACCATAGAAATTACGTTTCTGATCCTGTACAGCAATATTTTGATCGTGGAAACTGACTTTCCCCCCAAGGAGAGCATCCTTCTTGCTCAAGTGAAAAGTTTCTCTGTAACCCGGATATTAAAGGGTATCTACCGAATTACCCTGTTGTTGATGCATTCCGGGATTTTTGTTTTTCTAAACAAAATATGGTTTGCAAAACCGCGCGTAATTCATTGTTTAAAGGGATAAAAAGCAGGACGACTTCACAAACATATACTATCGGATTCCGGTGTCGATATTGATATCCAGCTGTGTAGTATCTGCCACGTTAATTTCAACAAAAGCCGGCAGATTGCTGCCACCTACTCCCGAAAATGGTTTTCATGCGTTTAGTTTTATTGATTAATGGTTGTTTAATATTTTTATTTTGTCGATGCAATCGACTTGTTAATTTACTCCTTGTTTCAACCGGGAGGACAACTGGATTCTTTCTTCCATTGCGAATGGATATACTTTCATTATTTTGAAAACAGAATATTTAATCCAACACTTAATGCATTATCAGTGGTCTTTAAATTTCCCGGTGGTTTACTGTCGTACCTTGTACTTAATTCCGTTATTAACTCAATTCGCTTAGTTAAAGACACGGTTAAATTAAAATCGTTTAATATTCTAAAATCGTTAAAGGCCTTTATCCCGGGTTGATAATATATAACATTATTAATGGCTACCGATTTATTTATTATCCATTTAAAGCTACTCACGGATGTAATTCTGTAAGTCTTTTCGGTATATAATTCGTTGATTTTTAATGCATTTTTGTTCAGGTTTTCAATTTCTCTCATCAGCCCCAATTCCATATCAAGCTTTAAGCTGTCTTTCTTTGCCAGCGCATATCTTAACCCTGCTCCAAACACTGTTCTTTTTTTTAGCAGAAGCACATCGTTATTTTGAATTTGAAAGAACTCAAATGTTTTAAGTCTGTTGGCGAGTTTGTAGTTATGTCTCACATGGATAAAACTACTGTTTTGTATCACATCTCCGGAAACAGATTGCAAAGAGTAGCTCCCAAATATTTTGTACTCGTTTTTTGGTTTTAACAGGATAAAAGTTGGAGAAGCAGTTAAATTACTTGTTTGCAAATTGCCGCTTTTCCCGCTGTACGAAAAGGCAAGGGAATAAATATTTGTTTTTGTGGTATCGATTAATCTTTCGGCATTAATTATTGTTTGCGAAAAACTTAACGTACTTATGAACAAAAATAAAATTATATAACCTGCCTTTTTCATCATTAATTTTTTGTTTGTATTCAATGGTTGATGCAAGTGGAGTTAATTTTTAAGTTAATGTCTGTAATATTTTAAATGTTACGACTTACTTCTTTTCGGTTGAGTGTAAGTTTAAGCTATCTAATTTAGCATTTTTCTTTGTTGATTCATTCAACAAATCAACTTACCTCACCCCGAAAAAACGAGGCAGGCTATTACAAATGCAGATGAAAAGAGTTTTTATTGATTAATTTTTTTGTTTTTCAAAACAAGACTCAGTTTGCATTTCGAAGTTTCGTTACGTGCCAGCAGGGGTCAATTAGTTCAGTTTAGATCTCTGGTTTGCTGAAGTAATTCAAAAGGGCCGGTGTCATTTTCCAGTCCAAATTCAGCATTAATTTTACCCGAATCGTTAAAATAAATTACGGTAATTCCTCCCCAGGTCTGTTTCTGTGCATCATCTGTGTTTGTTGGATTTTCTGCAACCTGTTTCCCTGTACACGTCCAAATCAAAACAACTTTATTCTCTTCTGTAATTACATCGCGAAACTTTACTGAGCGCTCATACCACTTTTGCTTAAAATGGTTTGCGAATTGTATAACTTCCTCTTTTCCCGAAAATCCAACTTTATTAAATATTTCCTGAAAAACAGGATATGTTACAACGATATTATCGCTGATGAGTTTTTCCAACTGACCGGAATCTTCAACATAAACACTTTTAAAATATTGCATTGCCTGTTCCTCGTTTGACTTGTTATTTTGTGCGTTTAATATGCCTGATATAAAAATAAAAGCAGGGATTAATAATGATACCGGATTTATTCTTTTGGTAAAAGATGGATATTTTTTCATAACTGCAGGTTATTAAAATGAAGAATAGTCAAGTTAAAAAAATAATTAAATACAAACAACTCCCGTATTTGCAGCAGTTAGTACCGGCACATTCATTTTTTAACCGGATTAAGAAAAACTTTAAGATGCTACCACAACCATCTTACCGGATTCCGGTGTCGATATTTATATCCAGCCGTGTAGTATCTGCAGCGTTAATTTCAACAAAAGTCGGCAGATTGCTGCCACCTACTCCTGAAAAGTGCCGATCTTCAAGATCGATCATATATTTTCCATCAGGAACCGCAACTTCATAAGTACCGTCAAGTTGGGGCTGAAGTTGTACGACCAGTTGCTTTCCATCAACCGAAAATACGCCAACAGGCCAGGCTTTATACGTTTCCTCAGTGGGCAGGCAACCGGGATCAGGCGGATCTGTTTCCACCGGACACAGCGGCCCAATGCTGACTTTCCCCGACAAAAAGCCTGTCTCCGAATCATCCATTTGCTGCTGGTTACAACTCAAGCCGAAAAACAGGAAAACGATCAGACCTGACAAAAGCCAATTTTTAAACATGATAAAACTGTGATTTAAATCTTCAGTAAAAATACGATTATATGGTGAATTTTGTTCGGGATTACCGGCTGGAGTTTTTGTCGATGCAATCGACTTTCAGCTTATCTCTCCCCAAAATATTGGGGCTAACGAGAAGTAGATAGAGAATTTTATATACTTCCGTCTTATTGTGTTTTAATCCATTCGTAATGCCCATTCTGACTTACATTAAATTTTGTAACCTTTCCATTGTCTGTTACAAATTCACAATTGGCATCCAATAAGTTTTTAAACTGAAACCTGGTCTGCGATTGAAATAGTAACGGGATTGTTTCGGTTTCTGAAACTTTAGCAACAAGATGGTCGTTCTCTTTCAGGATTGTCATTGTCCTGGTAGTATCAACAGATAACTTATAAACGCCCACGTATTTATCAAGCACTGCAACATCAACATTCATATCAGTCTGTAAAGGTTTGCCTAATGCAATTGATGAAATTTTTATGGAAACCTCATCTATTGGCGCCGTTTCGCTGTTACATAAAACAGCTATAAATATATCTTCAGCCGGGAAATAAATCTCATTGGAAACAAATCCGGGTATTCCACCTTCATGTTCTATTGATTTAATGCCGTTCGATTCTTTCAGGAACCAACCATATCCATAACCGGTCGATGTTCCGTCCTTCAGTTGAAAAGATGTAAATGCCTTTTGCAACGTTTCTTTTTTTAGAACCCGGTAGGAATATAATCCTTTATGCCACTTAAATAAATCGCCTACATTTGAAATTAATCCCCCGGCAGCATATTCAATAGTCGGGCTCCAGTAATCAGCATTTTTAAACGTTGTTTCGGTTTTACGGTAACCATTAACACGTTTGGGAATAATTATACCTGTACTGTCAAAATAAGTGTGCTCTAATCCCAGAGGTTTGAGAAGATTATCCTGAATATAGTCCTGGTAACGCTTGCCTGAAATTTTTTCAATGATGTAACCTAATAAATAGTAGCCTGAATTACTGTAAGAAAATTTTGTGCCCGGCTCAAAATCCAGCGAATAATTTTTAAAACTGTCAATAAGCTGTTTTGGCTTAAAATCCCATCTTTCCATATATAAATTTGGGTGATCAATTTGCAAGTAATCTTTAATTCCGGAAGTATGCGTAAGCAAATTTTCAATGGTAATTGTATAACCTTTTGAAGGAAAATCAGGAATGAATTTTTGCAAACTATCCTGAAGCGAGATTTTACCTTGTTCCACCAGTTGAAGAATGGCCACAGCTGTAAATTGTTTTGTGATTGAAGCAAGATTAAAAACCATGTCAGCATTTAAAGGAACGTTTAACTCGAGGTTGGCACTGCCAAAAGCTTTCTTATAAATTATTTTACCTTGTTTTGCAACAAGAACTTCGCAACCCGGCTGTGAATAATTAAACATTGTTGTTAAGTATTCGTCAAGCTTTTTTTCCGTTTGATTGTCCTGGGCAACAGAAGATATTGTAATAAATAAGCCGACAATAATGAATATAACTGTTCTATTCATGGTTTAATTTTTAACCAGCATGAATTAATAACAGTAAATTGCAAGTTGTTGTTGCCAAATGATTGGAGAGAATATCTGTTGAAAAGAAAAGACAATCGAAACAGTTACACTCTTGTTGCCACGGTGCCCGCAATGTGTCGGCAGAGGTAGTGTCGTCGTTCGTTGTTGGTACAAAAGCCTTTGGACAAGCAACAGACAAATTTGCATAAAGAAGTTTAAAATTTTTTATCTTTGATATATTGAGCATAGCTGACGAAATAATATCATATTTATCCTCACATGGGTCAACCTGGCAGGGTATTAATCGTCTTTTTTAATAAATAACCGGCAATTTGAGTTAATTATAAATTTAATCAAACTTAAAACCAAATAACAATGAAAAATATTTTAATTGTTTTCCTTGGAATTATATTCCTGGCAGCAGGTTCGTTAACAGCCAAAGAACCACTAAAAGATTACAGTTTCATACGTGGCGTTTGCCATTCTATAAGTCCCGACCAGGAAACCCTTGAGCGAGACCTGGGATTTATGAACCGGCTTCAGCTAAACAGCACCCGCGTTTGGCTCAGTCAAAGAGCTTACGAGCGTGACCCCGAAGCGTATGTTAAGCGGGTAGTTAATTATGTTCGTACCTGCAATGAACACGGAGTAAGTGTGATGCCCATTTTATTTAACGGCAGCTTTCCTCAACTTTTGCAAAAGGGGGCAATGGAATCCGGTGAGAAATATGTAACGGCAATGGTCAATGCGTTAAAGAATGAAGAAGGCCTTTTAATGTGGGATGTAATGAACGAGCCCAGGATGAATGATTACTACAGAAAGGCTTCACCGGAAGAACAGGAGAAACGCAGTGATGAAATTGCAGGTTTTAATCGTCACTTTATTCAATACATAAAAAAAATTGACCCGGTAAATGCGGTAACAATAGGTTACTGGCTACCTAAATTTTGTGGAAAAACAGCCGATTTGGTCGATGTAATTTGTTTTCACGATTACCTGGAAACCCGTTCCCGGGTGGAGGAAAGTTATGCCATTGCTGAGGAATTTTCGAAGAAATACAACAAACCATTAATAAATAGCGAATTAGGTGCGCTTGGACGTTCCAATCCTTATGACATGGCGCTGGAAATCTGTAATGAACATCATGCAGGGTGGTACGTTTTTGACCTGATAATTCAAGGTTACTGGTCAGATATACAGGGACTGATTTATCCCGACGGGACCATTCGTGATCCTTCTGCCATTGCTGCAATTATGGGATTCTACAGAAAACGCGATCTGAATACGGCAATCAAAGCCGATCCCAACAGGGACAAACATGCCAATAATGCAATCGAACTGCTGGAAAAAGCGCTTGGTGGCAATTTGGATACATTAACCGATGTATATAATATCACACCTTATGTAACTTCGGGAAATTCGGTTGACGATATCCTGGAAGCTGCCGAATATTGCGCCAACCTGCTGGAAGGTGCTGAAATGACACCCATGTGGGAACCACCTACGGCTAAAATTGAAACCTGGCGTAAAATGCCTGCCGCAGAGAGACAAAAACAAGAAGCTGAAATTCGCAGGTTTGCGTATGATCTTGGGCTGCAGCTAAAAAAGTGGTGCGAACTGTTTTAATGATATCTAATGCACTGGTGCCAGTTTAAAGCTATTTTCTTTGTCGATGCAATCGACTTACATTTCCCCCCTCGGCGAAGACGAGGGGGAGAGTAGGACAGTAGTTTAAGAAATGATTTAATACGAAAATTGAAAATGAATGTACCAGTTTCACTTCGCATTGCATCCGGGCTTCTATGGCTTTCAACATTTGGCCTGGGCATACCTTGTCTGATGGCAATCAGGAATCTTAATGCTGGCCGTGGAATACCTTATGTATTTGGTTTTCCGGCATACGGAGGTGGCGGATTTGAACGTCATGGACTTGCTACAACGATTCCTTTGCTAGTCGGATTTTTAGTTGTTTGTATCATTGAAGGCTATGCAGGGTTGCTCCTGTGGAACGGGCGCAAAACCGGCGCTATCCTTGCGCTTATTCTTCTTGTTCCGGGAATGGTTTACTGGTGGGGCTTTGATCTTCCTTATCCTCCGATCGCAGCCGTTGTACGAACTATTTTGATTGTCATTTGTTGGTCAAGCCTTGTTTGAAACGAATCGGAAGTTCTCGTTTGAAATGAGAGGCAGCAGAGTCCTTTTTGTTTTTTCAAAACAAGACACGGTTTGCAAAACCGCGCCAGCGGTGGAGGGAGGGAGACACTTTTATTTTATCTTTCTTTTAAAAATTCTCTCAATATCTTTGTTAAGATTTCCATTTTCTACTCTTAGTTCTATAATGTCTTTTAAAAATATGATGTGCTCTTTGCGATTAAAAAAACTTAATCCAAAGGACTTGGACAAACTTAAAAATAATATCGAAATTTTTATTGACCATAACTTATCTCTGTCTGATTTAAACCCGAAAGAATCCGAAATTATATTTTCTATTTCTCTTTGAAGATTTATAGAAGATTTTGTAGTACTGGTTATTTCTTGAATTTTTTCTTTTATTCTAGATATTTTACCATCAACCTTTAATTGCATAATTACGGTTAAAAGATCCTCCATCCTTGATGCTTGCGAAAGAACGTACTGGGTTAAAGAAGGGAGTTGAAAATTATCCATTATTCCAATACGAACATTTTTAAACCAAGATTCATCTTTTTTATTTAAAATAAGTTCGTCAACTTTTTTGAGGGTTTTGATTAAATTGTCATTTATTTTAGGTTCTTTTTGGTGAATAATTTTTGAGGATCTTTCTGGACTAATAAAAAGATCGGATTCAAATAACTCAGAGGTAATTAAATAGTTTTCTATCCCATTATCAGAATAGCTAACCCGGCTATTCCAATCTATTTTTGAAATACTTGGGTCTAATTGATTTAAAAATAGATTTGTATTTTGTTCAAACCACTTAAATCTTGTCCATTGATTTTCAAATCCATTTTTCAAATAACCTGGTTCCTCGTAAAGAAGTAATGCATTAATGTAATTTGAAAGTCCACCTAAATTGTTTAGAAATGAATGATCATTTGGTAAACTAACATCACTTGAATTATCTAGCAAAAAACCTGCGTGTTCTAAAGACCAATTATCGATTATACATTTTTTATGTTCCATTCAATTATTTGATTTCAATTGTACATATTGTTTAATTGTATAGTGTCGGACAGTCCCAATCGCCATCGAGTAAACGAAATACTGCCTTACTTGCTAAAGAATATATTCTGTTGTTCTTTTTATAATTCTTTTTTGTCGATACAATCTACAATCAGTTTTCCCCTCTTTACAAACTAAGGAGATGACTATTTAAAATATTTTTTAAGGTCCTCCGATAAGGTTCGTCCTTTATAATAATTATCAAAATTGATTTCTAAAACTTTTTCACTAGTTTCAGGATTAACGGTTTCTCTAAAATAATTTTTATTCGATTTTAAGGATTTTGCATAATTTTCAAAATCGTACCATTGTGAAAGAACTTCTTCAGCAGCAAGTTTTGATTTAGAATAAAAATCATCAGAATCATTGTACTTGGCGTCAAATAGTTTACTTGCAATATTCACAACAGCCATTTTCCCATAGCGAAGAGCATTACCATATTGAGCAACTCCATATTTATTATTTTCTTCCTTATCAAATTTCTTTTGTTCAATATTCAAATTCTGCAATATTGAATAGCCAAAGAAATACTTTTTAAATAAATCCGGATTTTTCAAGATATCTCTAAATGTTTCTTTTTTAAATATTTGTTTTGCACTACCTCTTCTAGATTGAGATGGATTTCCATTTATTGATAAGCAAACTCTTAAAAAAACTTCTCTATCAATAATTTGATTACGATTTATATATTTATTTCTTAGACCATCACCATATTCTCCTTTTTTCCTTTCGTAGAAATATCCAAATTCCTGAAATATATTATATTGAAGTTCTACTTGAACTTTTTCATTTGAACGTCTATCAGCTTCGGTAACTGCTGTTTGGTTATTTGTAGCTTTTGAAACTTCTTCAATGAGTTTTAGTTTTTCTTCTTGGCTTAAATGATTCAATTCATCATTAAATGTAATTATCTTCAACAATACTTCCTTATTTTCAAATACTTTGAAATCTTCTTCATTTTCTAAAGATTCTTCATAGACCCTGCTCATAGTATAAGCAGTTTGACCGCCATTAATTATTTGGGGATTTGTAATAATTACCGCTGCTTCGTTTCTCTTTCCAACTCTATCGCTATAGTATGTATTATCCGATAACATTGTAATTCCATTATTAAACAATGCAAATTCATTTGTTTCAATCTCCGTGATTGATTCACGAATTTTGGAATTTACTGAACCTGTTGAAAGTTCTAAAAAACTTCTAGGATTATATTTTAGAATGGAATTTTTGTACTTATACAGAATTCTCCCAATTTCTTTTGTCGGTACAAACAAGATTGAAATATTGCATTCTCCAATTGATGTTTCGACATAATAATCAATCCTGTTACTCCCACCATAATTTGCTACGTTGATGGTAATTTTTAATTCTTTGGGATTATAATATGTTCCAGAGATAACAGGAAAGATCAATTCATTATAACATTTTTCATAATCATAAGTTTCTGTTGGGAAAATGGTTAAGGGTTTTAGTTTGGTTCTATATTTTTCTTTCAAATTTGCTAGAAGAATTACTGTTTCTTTGTACTTTGGATAATCATCAATTTCTTGGATGGTTGATATTAATTTTTGAATTTTTGAATTGTATTTAATTTTATTGGAATTACAATTTTCTCCTTTTGTGATCCTATCTAAATCCATACTTAATAACTCACTCAATTCAATATTTTTTCCTTCAAAATTTTCTTTTGTAGTTCTAAATTTGGATTGTATGAAATAGATTCTTTTGTATTCTTCGTCAATATAATATCCATCAATTCCCCCATCATTTGGATCATCTGTAATAAATTTTTCTCTTTGAAGAAAATCTAATAATCCAAACTTTACTTTTAAATACAAATGTATATAGGCTCGTGCTCTAGCTTTATTTAACCCATCCTGATCTTTTTCAAGTGGATAGTATTTTTTATATTCTTTTGGGGCTTCTTTTCTTATTTCATCAAGCACTTTGATAAGTGTATTATATTTACTCATACTTAGTTTATAATTGTTGTTAACTAGTTTATATTTCAATTAAAAGCGTACAATATTTCCATATACTGCATTCATTGTACATTTATTAATTATATTTTTCTCGATTTCAGGTCACTCTGTTTAACCTTCGTTTGCCAATGAAAGATGAGTGCTTTCATCAGTTTAATTCTAATCATTAATTAAATCCTAAATACATTTTCATTATGCCATCTCAAAAAATTTCTTTCGGGCAGATCTTTATTATTGTTTGGTAAAGAGACCAATTGTTGACCGTGATATTTATAATAATCCCGGCCATTTTCATATTCTTCTTTTATTCTACGACTTATTTCTATATTGTACTTATCTGTCACAGTAATATAACCTTTATCGAAAAGTTTATGTAAATCTGCCCGTAACAGAAGTCCGTTATTTGTAGTATTTATTCCAGAAGTTGAGTAGGGTTGAATATGTGCAGCCTCCAAAACGGGCAATGTTTTTTCGCCACTTATGGCACAACGTCTGGAATACGCATCGGTAACAAGAACTCTGAATGCACCTTGTCCAATACGCACCCTTGTTGGGTATATTTCATATGATGGTTCAGATTCATTAACTGAGTCAACAGGATCATTGAATGAATAGTTTAATAAAATTGATTCAAGATTGTTCCAGTAGTTTCGGTCATTTACGTCACTGGTATCATAAGTTTTACCTTGAACAATATTTTTTGACCAGTTTTCAGGAACCGAAATCCAATCTTCTTCCTTAAAAAAAATAGGATTAGTTAAAACAATACAACCGATGTTTGGATTTCTATTAATACTGTTTGAACTGTCTCTGTATGTTTTAATTTTGTTGAAAAAGTTTAAATAGTTATCGGTGCCGTTTCTGTCTTGAAAAATTTCCCACGCAAAATCAATCGGTAGAATTGAATGAGATGTGAAAAATCCAACTCCTGCAATTTTATTTATTGGACTTTTTAACCTGAAAAGAAAAGGTGAACCCTGCTCAATTGCTTTAAACCTGATCGTTCCTCCTGGTTGCCAGAAATTGATGTCTTCCGGTTTAATACTTTTTAAATATTTAAACCAGTCAATATCAGTATTTCCAATATAGAATTTCATTTATTGGAAATGATTATTTTTTTTGAATCAGTAAGTTCATAATAAATTGATTAATGATCGTAGTAATTAAATTTTTTCATATTCCTCCAGTTTTCACCGTCACCCAATTCCTCTCCACCATCAACTGCAAAAACTCAGCTTCGCCTTTTTCTTTTTATTTAGCTTTATTTCTCCTTCAACCCGGTATCCATCCGACGTGTTATATCCGGCTAACGTATTGTGATGTGCCTGAACAACCATATAAATTACCGGCCCCTCTGCATTGCTGCTCAGTGTTCTGCTGCCGTTTAACGCTACCTTTACAATCGAGCCTTCTTTAACGTTAAAAATATCATCATCAACCTGAAACTGTCCGCTCCCTTTTAAAAATATATATACTTCCTCGTGTTTATTATGTTTATGTAAAAAGGAAACTGTTGTACCTGCAGGTAATTCCCTGAAAGATATTTCGGCTCCGGTTGTCTGCAAAAGTTCCCCTATGAATAACCTGCCTTTGTCGGTAGTTTTAAATTTTGGATGAACAAATTCATGTTCCGACCATTTTGCCATCGGGCCAATGTCTATTGCCTTGTAATTTTTATTTTCGGAAATAATCCTTGTTTTTGCCATAGCAATAAATAGTTTGTCGAATTTGTTATTAGCGTCTTGCTGTCCCGAAACTTCGGGATATTTCAGCATCTTATGAAAATGGTTCAGATTCTGAAACGAGTTCGGAATGACGAGCTTAAAGTTAGGTTCATTATGTCAGTGATTTTCACAGGATTAAAAATAGAAAACCTTTTTGGTTAAAACAACCGTATTTTTACTGTTTTATAGCGTCCTGCACTCCCGGGGTAGCGGGAATTCAAAAACCTGTCGGGTTGGCGGTTTGGCTATGCGCAAGCAGGTGTTTCGAAGCTCCAACTTATAAAACCGTTACAATTTTATATAAATGTGCAAAAGTTTAAAATACCTGCATCCCCCGGCTTACGTATATTGCGCGTTGACGGTTCGTTCTTTTTTACTTTATTCGTTTGCAAATTCCTTTAAATCATCCAGCTCTTTCTGAATTTGTAATTCCCATTCAGATTGCTTGTCTTGAATGGCTCCCAAAGTTTGTTTCTCTGTCGTATATTACCCGGCGATTTGAAAAATCTGTCATTGCTTTTTGGTTCATCTCTTCAACAATTTGTAAACCGGAAGCAATCTTTTTTCTGTTCTCTCTTAATGATTTCCGAAACAGACGAGTATAAATCTCACATATATCAAATAGTGTTTGCTGATAACGTAAAGACATTGAAACATCGGATGTTGTATCTATCCAGGAGGCAGATTTTATCAGATAGTTTCGAACTTTCTTATTAAAATTCTTTGTCATAAAGTCAAAGCCATTTACCTGGTAATCAACCGAGAATTGAGCAAATGACGGATTTGTTTCTCCATTTTTTGTTTTAATGCCAAAATCGTCAACGGTTAATTTATCTGTTGAACTCCAAAAAATATAATTTTCATTACTTGTCTGCCCAAAAGCAAAACCAAAAGACAAAGAAAAAATTGCAACTATTATTAAATGTAATCTCATTGCCATAATTATTTGTAGTGGTCAGGTGTGAACGTGAGTTTTAATATATGCATACTGTTTTTGTCTTTGTAATTGTATGACATTATCACATTATTATCTCTGAATGACTTTAAATCCGGATTTGTTTTAATAGTATTCAGAATTACAGGCTTCAAATATTCTTCAATACTTACAATATCAATACTGTCTTTTACCATATTTACCAATGTGTAATTGTATTGAAATGTTTTTTCAGGAAGAGCAACTGCATTATCTAACCGTGTTTCTGCATCTACCATTACCGGGCAGGTTTTATTTAATTCGCTGGCCATTTGCATCATCTGTTTATCAAATGATGGAGGCTTAAAAAAATATTGTTGTACTAAAATCGCAACTGTCAATCCTAATGCTAATCCAATATTGATTTTCAGGTTCTTTTTTTTAATCATCTCGTTTTGAAATTATTTTACTATTATATGTTTTTAATTTTATCAGTGTGAAATAGTTTGTTTGCAGTGCGTCGATGCCAACGGTATTTTTGAGAATTTTAGCCGAATGCTTGGCACTTTCCTGTAAGGCTACGGATAAGTTGAAGCAGGCTACAACCTTTTTAACCACTACAGTTCTGGCTATTATTTTTATACATTGTTATGCTTGATACTTTAAATAGTTAAACCGAATTTCATTATAATTGACACAACCTATTTTATTGAATCAAAACGTACAACAGGTGGTTGCCAGGTTGTAGGATCGCCAACAATACCACGAGAATAACTTATTACTTCCATCCATTCGGGAGAAACTTTAATCAAAAGATAATCTTCAGTTCTGTTTGGATAGAAAGCCTCCCATTCAACCTTCCATCGCTTTTCCTTCTCCTTTGGCTCATCTACTAATTGAGCTATTCCATGAATCACAACGTATCCTGAACCGTCACTATCCAAATAATATAAGGTAACATTGGGATTATTTTTAATTTGATTTACTTTTCTGCTTTTAGGATTGGTGCCAAGCCAAACCGTAAAATCGCTATCGGGAAGAAAAGGATCCATTACTCTGACCATTGGAAGATCTTTTTCATCTAAAGTGATTAATGCACAAGTACCTGCTGCACCCATAATTTCTCTGGCAACATTAATTAATTTATTATATTGACGAATCCTTTTGTTCTATATTTTGACTGAAACTCTTGAAAGGTAGTGCAAGTAGAATCGAGAATATAATAAAGATGATTTTTCTTAATTGTTTCATTTTTCTATTTTTTTAGTTGCTGGTTTTTATAAATTACTACATCATCCATTTGTAATACTGCATAACGTATTTGTAATGTGACCTTTTTTCCTAATATATTATCTAATATATGATACTAAAATTCTCATTATATATTTGATTACGAATAAAAATAGGAATTAACCTTATGATTAAAATTTGGATTACTGATATTTAAGGTATGGTTCTCATTTTTCAGGTTTTTAGGTGGTTTAAATATAACCATAATTTTATTTGTTCGAAACTCAATACAGGAAATACGTAATCCATTGTTTTTGGGGTTGAAGTTGTGGAGAATGAGACACTTTTGTTTCAAGTGAAACGACATGACAGACCAGGAATGAAAGTGTTTCACTCACTATGGGGTCAATTTTCAATATGAATGTTAATGATAGGGGAGATTGAATTAGGACAATATCCAATTTGATTTATTTTTTTCTGTAGCCCTTTTATTATCGTCCGGGTATTGTCCAGGCTATCCGTTTTGTGGTTTCCTTTTCAGCCTTTCACTAACCGTGTATTTTGCCATTTCAAAAAAATAAAATCTCTCTTTCGAAGCAGGATAAACCTCAAAGAAATCATACTTCAATAATATCAGTAAAAAGCCGGAATATATTCACAACTACCTACAAAAAGTATAGGTAATTTGTCCATCCATCCAAATTTCGCAGGTAAACAGGATGGATGGATATTTTTAATGCTAATAAATTAACAATATTTAAAGATTAATGTATCTTATAATATTGTATCTGGCGTTAATATGTAATAAATTGTATAGTAATTTGTTTATAGTAACATTAAATGAGGAGAACTAAATGATGAGTAAAGAAGAAGTATTTAATGAAATCGAACAGTTGTTTGGTCTTGTCCCAACGATGTTCAAAGCCTTACCTGAATCAACTTTAGAATTAGAGTGGAATCTTATGAAGCGAGTTCAGATGGATGAGGGACCTATTCCAAACAAATACCGAGAATTGATTGGAGTAGGCATTGCAGCTATTAGTAAATGCCGTTATTGTTCATATTTTCATACCGAAATGGCTAAGTTAAATGGTGCAACGGAAGCAGAAATTGAAGATGCCATTCATTTTGCTAAATCCAGTGCCGGATGGAGTACATATATAAATGGACTTCAACTTGATTATGACGAATTCACAAAAGAGATTGATTTGGCATGTGAACATGTTAGGGCATTAAATGCATGAAACTCTAAATTATAAGTAAAATGAATAAAACAGATGAAAACAAAGCGCTGACAAAACGCTTTTATGAAGAAGTGATGAATGCTCGTAATTTAGCAAAGATTAAATCATTTTGCGCAGCTGATTTTATTGATCATAATCCCAGCCCTGGACATTCGGGGAAAGGAATTGATGATCTGACTGCAATGTTTAATGATTTGCTTACTGCCTTTCCTGATCACCATGTGACCACTGACATAATGATAGCTGAAGGTGATATGGTAGTGGTGTATTTAACTGTAACCGGAACCAATTCAGGACCTTTTGCAAATATGCCTGCCACGAATAAATCAATTAAAATTAATGGAATTGACATTATCCGTATTAAAGATGGGAAAGCGGTTGAACGTTGGGGTGTGTTTGATGATATGGCCATGATGACGCAGTTGGGAATGATGGGTGGTTGAATTCCTGCAAATGCTTACGTGAGGCATGAGAATTAGACAGAGATAGAAAAATCCTGAAGTAAATAATATTACTTAAGACATTTCATGCCGGGAAAGACATTATTTCAAAAAGTGTATTCTAAAAATAATGAGGGTTCAGCTATTTACAGCTGGACTCTTTTTTCATACATGACTGAGAACAGAATCAGGATTCCTGTCGGGTTACACACCAAGATTGATGAGGGCGAAAAGGTTCGAAAACCTCTGAATCCCTTATGATTTATACACATTATTGTGCTTCACGCATTTTTATCACCTTCAAATTATTGTTGCCATCCATGCTATAAATTTTGAAAAT
>CAWKJY010000015.1:0-135167 GCA_963849985.1 uncultured Prolixibacteraceae bacterium
CTTTTGCCGAAGTCCGGTAAGGCGACAGACGCAATGCCGGACGGGTGAACAACTGTGTAATATCCATGAGCCCGCCGTTGATATCTCCGCCAATGTAATTCGGATTGTAACTTTCCATTTGAGTGGCATTCATTGTATACCTTTTCAGGATCAGGTCACGAAAGCCCGGGGCAAAACGTTCCACCTGTTTTTCAATTCTTTCTGTCATATCAACATTAGAACCGTGTGGCACATGACAATATGCCCAGGCAGTTTGTTTTTCCGCAGGTGCCCTTGTCGGATCAAACAAGCTTTGTTGCGCCAGTAATACAAAAGGTTTTTCAGGAATTTTGCCGTTAAATGTCTCGTTTTCCGAAGTAGCTATTTCTTCCAGCGTTCCGCCCAAATGAACGGTTCCTGCTCTCCTGCATTCCGGCGCTGTAAATGGAATTGGCCCATTCAATGCCCAGTCGATTTTAAAAACTCCCATGCCATAACGGTAGCGATTCAATTGCGTTTTGTAAATGGAAGAAAATCGTTGTCCGGCAATTTCTGATAATTGTCTCGGTGTTACATCAAACAAAATTGCTTTGGTTTTGGGAAGTTGTTCAAGCGACTGAACATAAAACCCGGTTTCGGTTTCCCCGCCTAATGCGACAAAATAATTTTTCAGGGCATCAGCAATTGCCTGTGAACCGCCTGCCGGAATTGGCCAACCGGAAGAATGGCCTGCCGCCAGTAGTACTAATCCAACTGCCGAAGAAACCAGGTTGGAAAGCGGCTGCATGGAATGAGCAGCCATTCCTGCCCACAAACCTTTTGCTTTTTCCGCTTGAAATCGACTGCCTGTTTTTACTGCTGAAGGAAGTGCCTTCCAGCCAAATCGGGCCAGGTTCAACGGATATTTTGGGAAATGCAGGGGCCCTAGTATATCATTAACCAAATCCGGCCATTTATTTACAAGAGGCTCGATCAAATCCAGGTAGGTTTGTTCATCGCTGCCTAAATTTTGAGCTGTTTGTTCGACCTGCCTGTACAATGCTGCCGCCGTCCCATTATCAAAAGGATGGGCTGCCGGAATATCAGGATGGATAAATTTCAATCCGTAATCTACCAAAGGGAGATTTTTAAAAAAGGGAGAACTCACCGCCATTGGATGAATGGCTGAACACACATCGTGGACAAACCCCGGCAAGGTAAGTTCTGCTGATCTCAGTCCGCCTCCAATGGTATCTTTTGCTTCGAGAAGTAATACCGAAAGTCCGGCCTGCTGCAAGGTTATTGCAGCCGCCAGGCCATTTGGCCCCGACCCTACTACAATACAATCATAATCCTTTTTCAACATTGGTTAAAGATTGTATCAGTTTAACAGAAATAGGATAGGCAAAGTTTGATTGAATACCTGTTATTAAAGAAAAATAACAGGTAATACATTTTTCCTGACGATCAAAAAAATAGCCGATTTACAGATTATGCTTTTGGGGTTCTTAAATCAATTAACTTTTTTTAGATTCGAATATCATGAATACTTGTTTCACTCCTCCATTAATTTTTTCTTCAAAGCAAGTAACTGCTTTTTTCTTGGGATATTACACGCTTTTTGTTCCCAGCGAATGACAAAGATTGAGATTAAAACACATAGAATTAAAATCAACCATTCTAACCAGGAATCTTTTCTGATAAACATTTCAGGGAAGGTTATAAGAGCAAATAAACCAATATATATCAGACCAAAATAATTGAAACTAATCAGATAATTTGTATTCGATAAAGCCTGGTCCAGCTCGCCCATTAAAGTCCGGTCGAAGGTATTTTCTGCCTTTTTTCTTTTATATCTGAAAAATTGGACATATACTACAGTTGCTGCAAATAATCCGCCGGTAATGTAAAGTAGCGGGTGTCCTTTCAATGCAAACACAAACACAACTGCTGCTGTAATAGTATTCACAATAGTCAACATTATTTCAGCAGTGTTAATTCTTTTGCCGGCTGCATTTTTCTTATAAGTCACACTTCTTCGCAATGCATCTTCATTTATTACGTACATAGTTTCTCCTTTTTGTTCGTTCCAAATTTTTTGTATTTCTTCAAACTCCATCATATTCAAATTGCTTTAGCGTTTTTTACCAACTGCTTTTTAATCCGGTGAATTTTAACACCGATGTTATTTTCTGAGATTCCCATTATTTCGGCCATCTCTTTGTAATTATATCCGTCAAGCAGAAGCAACGTCAGTGAGCGGTCGATTTCATTTAACTTCTTGATTTCAGCGTACAGCCAGATCACCCGCTCTTCTTTCGACTCTTCACTCTCATGCAGCAGATTGGTCATTGTATCTATGTCCTGATGTCCATTTACCCGTTTTTTTTCTTTTGTGCTCCAGTTGATTGCCGTATTTAGTGCAATTCGGTAAAGCCAGGTAGAAACGGCACATTTCGCTTCGAAATTTGGAATGGAACGATACATCTGCAGACAAACATCCTGAAAAAGGTCATTCTGATCTTCCGTATTGAATGCGTAAGCCCTGATAATTTTGAAGAGGAGCGCACGATACCCGTCAAGCCATTCCTTAAAAATCTGTCTTTGTTCGCTTTCCTTCATTTTTGAATCGTTACTTTATTTGTCAGAAACAAAGTAAATTTCTTACAGGAAGGAACAATATTTTGGATACTGATGTTTTTAATCCGGATAATTATATAATATTAAGTTCTCATTTATAGGCAAGTACATATTTTTGATGAGCAAATACGAAGTCTCATTTATTCAGAAATGTGAACTTTAAATCATTTTAAAATGGGGAGAGGGATTAATAACCAGTTTTCATTATCAGGCAGAATTTCTATGTTATGTGTGACAGGTAGAACAGACTTTTAATTAAGAATCCTTATGTTTGATGCAAAATCAATTTTCAACATTCATCCGCCATATCGCATCACCTAGAAAACATTACCATTGAACCGTAGCAGTACCCCATCATCCATTCAGTCTTCGGTTGTTTTCTGAAACAAAAAACTATATTTCCCCAGCACGGTTACGTTATTGCTTAGAGAAAACGGATAGGGCAAATCGACATTATCTGAAGCTTTTGCCCTAACCGCCGGAATTTATTTCCTTATAAACCTTATTTTGGGAAAATAAGTTACCTTCTTCCATTATTAATTCTAACTGAATTAATTATAACAAGAATAAGATTATAGACATACATGATCCCGATAAAAACCATGTGCGAAAAAATACTAAGACCTATTATCCCTGTATCAACATCTTTTTTTGCGTTAATACTGTAAAACGTTCCTATAACAATGCTTAAATATCCGATAAAAACAATCATTGCCCATGTAATCTGAAAATTTAAAACCTCTTTCGCCACTTCATTTACATTTTTAATTTTGTCCTTTTTCGCAATCCAGATAATCAGCGGAACGAGAATCCCCAGCAAAGGGAATACAATAAAACTTAATGCCGAAAAATTTAGTCCGGTTAAAAATCCTTTATCCTCCTGAATCGTCCAGTCAATTATTTCATCGGGCGAAACGTCAAAAGCTGCTGCCAGTCTTTTTAATGAATCGCCTTTGGGTTCCGTCTCCCCGTTCTCAATCCTTTGAATAGTCCGTAAACTTAATCACGGTTTTTTCTGCCAGTTCTTCCTGAGAATACCCTTTGCGGTTTCTTAATGCTTTAATTCGCTGTGCTAATTCGTTGTTCATTTTTTAATTGTTTAATAATTCAGCACGAATGTAAAAGTAACCCGAATTATTGATTGCGACATAATTATGACATGTTTACGTCATTTGTGTCTCTTAAATATTTTGTTTGAGCAAGCTATTGAATTGAACTTCTTATAACGCTTTTAGAATAAAAAAATCAACAATTTTTTATAACTTGAAAGTAAAACATTTTTTTAGCAATGAATACTAAGGAAAAACTTTTAAACGCTTTACAGATTGAGAAAAAAGGTGACTGGGATACGGCTCATGAGATAGTGCAAGATATTGAACATCCGCTGGCATACTGGATTCATGCATACCTACATCGCAAAGAACCTGATATCTCAAATGCTTCGTACTGGTATTCGCGGGCAGGGAAACCGGTATCGCAGTATGATTTTGAACGGGAATGGCATGAAATCAACGATTATATTTTGCGTTGGGAAGACGTTTAATCCTGCACAATTAAGATAATTTACCGATTTCGAAAAACACAGTTCAAAAATCCTTTGTATTTTGTCTGATCAAAATTTGTGAAATGGATACCACAAGAAAAATTTATGTTTTCCTGATTGTTATTACTACCGTTGCAGTACTTATTTATGCGCAATCGATTATTGTCCCGTTTTTTCTGGCCATTATATTCTGGTTTGTTATCAGGGTAATTAAAAAGATTTTGTTGAGGGTAAAGTTTGTACGCAGGTTACCCCGCTGGTTAGTAACCATATTTTCGTCGCTGCTACTACTTGGTTTCCTTACATTGACAGTTGATTTAATCACTCAAAATATCAGCCAATTGTCGGATACCCTTCCAAAGTATCAGGCCAACGTAAATAAAATTACGGATGCCATTAACACGCGTTTTGATATTAACCTTGGCAACGAAATCAACAATTTGTTTAAGGATTTAAAATTCGGCGATATTTTAACCGAAGTTTTATCTGCATTAACAGGAATCTTCGGCGATGCATTTACCGTAATTCTTTACCTGATTTTCATTTTGCTGGAAGAACCGCTTTTCCCAAAAAAAATAAAGGCGATGTACCCCGACGAGAAAAGATACAAGAGTGTTACCGGGCTTATTGACAAGATTGATCACTCGGTTGGAAATTATATTGCACTGAAAACACTGACAAGTTTTCTCACCGGATTTTTGAGCTATTTTGTACTGCTGTCAATTGGTGTAGATGCACCGGTGTTTTGGGCATTTCTGATTTTTGTACTGAACTTTATTCCAACTATCGGATCGTTGATTGCGACACTTTTCCCGGCTATTTTTGCCTTGTTGCAATTTGGAGATTTTACCCAGGGCATTCTGGTTCTTGCCATTGTTGGTTCAGTACAAGTAATAATCGGGAATTTTGTTGAACCAAAGCTAATGGGTGATTCACTGAATATTAGTCCGTTGGTTGTGTTGCTTACGCTCGCCATTTGGGGTGTAATGTGGGGCGTTACCGGAATGCTTTTAAGCGTGCCAATTACTGTAATTCTCATCATTATTATGTCAGAATTTCCTGCCACGCAACCATTGGCAATTTTATTAAGTCATACCGGAAAATTAGGCAAAGAAGATAAAGACAAACTAAAGTAAAAATGAAAACAGGGAAATACAGGTTAATCACGATTTTGCTGCTCGTACTCTTCTTCAATACTGCATTGTTGGCACAACCAAAAATTATTTTTGACACCGATATTGGGGGCGATGCTGACGACCTTGGAGCGTTGGCCATGTTAAATACTTTCATAAGTCGCGGCGACTGTGAATTGCTGGCTGTAATGAACTGGACAATGGATGAGGATGCTGTTCCTTCAATCGATGCTGTAAATCGCTTTTACCTGCATCCCAACATTTCCGTTGGAACACGAAAAGGAAAAACCGTTCACCTGGATGAAAACTATAACCGCGTTATTGCTGAAAATTTTTCGTACAAACTTACCTATAACACAGTTCCCGATGCAACAGAACTATACCGTAAAATCCTTTCGAAAGCTGCCGACACCAGCATCACCATTGTAACAACATGCCCTTTGCTGAATATTCAAAACCTGATTAAATCGGGACCCGATAATTATTCTCCTTTAACGGGCTCTGAACTCATCACAAAAAAAGTAAAGGAGTTTGTAATGATGGGAGGGCAATTTCCCAGAGGAAAGGATGAGTGGAATTTTAACGGGAATATGCCCGGCGTTACCAAATTTGTGCTGGGCAAGTTAAAAGTGCCAATAACATTTTCAGGATATGAACTGGGTGAACAGATAAAAACCGGTGAAGATTTTAATAATATCGATCAGGAGACACCTTTGTATAAAGGATTCTTGTATTTCAGCAGCCACGCTCCCTGGATGAAAGCCAATTTTAAAGGAAAAATTCTGCCCAATTTTTCGTTTGACCAGACAGCAATTTTATATGCTGTAAAAGGTGGTGTTGGAACCTACTGGGACAAAGTTGATGATGGTTACTGTGAAGCCGATGATAATGGCGGAAATAAATGGGTAAAAAGCAAAAACTCAAATCAATCGTACCTGAAATTAAAGGAATCGCCGGAAGTAATGGCCACTTTAATCGAAGTACTTATGCTGAACAAAGTGGATGAATTTATTGAGATGGATGAGGAATAACCTTAATTTTTTCTTAATTGAACATAATGAGGCAATGACAAAGCGGGAATCGGACTTTCCATGTCCGACAAGCTTTTTTCTACTTGCCCCAAAAGAATTTTTTCATAAGAAAATAGAAAACCCAAAGACAAACAATTTTTTATGATGCGTATTATAAGATTTTATGCAATTACGCCATAATTAATTCTGATGCCGGGAAGAGAAATTTCATTAAGACTATAAATTATCACTACTGTCCGGTTAAAATATGCATGGAACTGTTTTATCCAGTAATTCATGCGGTTTTCAGAATGTTCCGCCCCGAGTGGGGCTTGTTTTATATATAACTTTATGCGATAAAATATTAGCGCGACTCTGTCGCTTAAAATAGCTGCAGTGCAGCTATATATTTGTAATCAGCGAGATAAAAAAGACTGAAAGCTGCAGCGCAGCGCAACAAATAATAATTTTCGAAATGAGTTCATTTTGCCCGGACACCAGTGATAAATTACATAAAAATATAGGACTTGAAAAGCCCGACTCCTTAACATCAAATCCTTTCCAGAACATCCACCAAATGCTTCCAGAATTTCTTAGTGGAATTAATGTCCAAACGTTCATCAGGAGAATGAGCGCCTTTGATTGTTGGCCCAAATGAAACCATATCCAAATGCGGATATTTTTCAAGAAAAAGCCCGCATTCCAAACCCGCGTGAATGGAACGGACTATTGGTTCAACCCCAAATAATTTTTTATATGACTCAACTACTATTTTTAAAACTTTAGAATCCGGATTTGGCGTCCATCCCGGGTAACCATCAGAATGAACAACTTCAGCGCCTGCGAGCTTAAACACCGATTCCACCATTTCGGCAGCCATCCATTTTCGCGTTTCCAGTTCGCTCCGCTGACTTGTGGTAACCACTATTTCTTCATCATCGACAAACTTCACTGAAGCCATATTTGTAGAAGTTTCTACCATCCCTTCCATTCTTGAACTCATTTCCAGCGCCCCGTGAGGACAACCATAAAGCGCATTGATCAGATTTTTCTGCGTATTTCCATCGATCACATAAGAAGGCATTTCCACCTCTTCAATATTAAGTTTTAATCCCGGTTCCGAATATTCAAATTCAAACTTCAATTGACCGGCAAAATTCTTAAATGATTCAACCAAAGCTTCCTTTTCCGAGTTCGAAATTGTAATTACTGCTGTGGCTTCGCGTGGAATTGCATTTCTTAAATTCCCCCCGTTAAAATCAGCAAGTTGAACCGTAAATTTTTTATTTGCCTGCCATAAATAGCGGTTTAGTATTTTATTGGCGTTTCCCCTGTTTTTATGAATATCATCGCCTGAATGACCACCTTGTAATCCGGAAACGGAAAGTTTTAGTGCAACTGAATTTTCGTTCACTGGTTCCTGTAAAAATGAAAATGTTGCCAGTGTATCAACACCTCCGGCACAGCCAATAAAAATTTCTCCTTCGTCCTCCGAATCAAGATTAAGGAGTACTTTACCGCTCATAAAACCCGGTTTTAAAGCAAAAGCACCTGTTAAACCCGTTTCTTCATCAACCGTTATTAAACATTCAAGCGGGCCATGCTTTATATCGTTTGAAGTTAACACTGCAAGTTGAGCTGCAATTCCGATTCCGCAATCGGCCCCAAACGTAGTTCCGTTGGCTTTTACCCAACCATCAACAACCTTTGGTTCAATTGCATCGTTTTCAAAATCAAAAATCTTATCGCTGTTCTTTTCGCAAACCATATCCATATGGGTTTGCAAGATAACCTTTGGTGCACCTTCCCTCCCTGGTGATGCAGGTTTCAAGATAAGTACATTGCCAACTTTATCCGTTTTAGCAACAAAACCATTTTTATCGGCGAAATCAAGTAAAAACTGCCGTATTTTTTCTTCTTTTTTTGACGGTCGCGGAACCTGGCAAATCTGCCCAAAATAATTAAATAAAGGTTGGGGGCTTAATCCTGAAAGTGTGTTCATTTTTTCTGTTTTACCGATGAAAACGAATGAAAAAGATCGAACCTTAATTATTTGCTACATTTTTTGTTTCAATTAATACAACCCCATTCGTACCTCTGGAACCATAAATAGCATTGTTGCCATTTTTCATTATTTTTATACTCTTCACCTGTGATGTGGGAAGAGTACTTAAAATGCTATTATCGTTAATTACCCCGTCAACCACAATAAGGGCACCATTTTCAGCTGAACTAGCCATTAATCTGTTAACTCCTCTTATGATTATATATCCGTTACTGATTTGCACTCCAGGAAATCTGCCCTGAATAATTTCGTAAATATTGGCATATTGCGTAAAATCCTCTTCATCGTTTTGCATACTTGCAATGGCATTAAAACTTTCTGCATTGCTTACATGTCCGTCATCAATGGCTTTTTTAAGGTTTTTATCACCTGGCTTTAACTCCAAGTTAACATTTACATTATCCAAATTTTTATCAAGTTTTACTTTTTCTGAATTAAAACCATTAGCAGAAACCGACAGCACATCGTCTGATGTGCATTCTACTGTAAACCTGCCATTTGCATCGGATTTAGTCTCCTGTTTTGAACTTTTTACTTTTATTGAGGCATTTATAATTGGAATACTATCGAAAGTAAATACTTGTCCGTGAATGACTTTATCCTGTGCAAAACCCAAAACAGTTGTCAGGATGAGGATTAGAAAAACCGTCGAAAAAAATATTAGCCTTTTCATAGCAATAATTTTATGGAATTACACAAGTTTATATTGTCCTCAAATTTCTTGCCACTAAATTCATCATATAATTCTTTTCCATTTGTTATACAACAGACTGTTTTTTTGGAATAACTTATTTTACCAATTTCGCATATATTACATTTCACATATTAAACCGATTAAGTTGAATAGAAAATCTTTTAGTAAACAGCTACGAAATCGTTTCAGAATTTTACCAACATTGACCCTGTATTTATTAAATCGTCGTCTGAGTTGCCCCGGAAATCTTGAAACAAAAATTTTAATACAAGCGAATTTTTATTCACAGATTCCATTAAAATGAAGATTAAAAAAACTGGTAATATCTTAATGCATTAATCCTTTTTAGTTTGAATAGCTACAACCCCATTAGTACCCCTTGAACCATAAATAGCGGATTCGCTGCCCTTCAATATTTTTATACTCTTCACCTGCGATGTTGGAAGTGTATTTAAAATACTACTATTATTAATTACCCCGTCAACTACTACCAGGGCAGCATTACCATTATTAGTTGCATTAAGTTCCAATGAATTCAATCCCCTTATAATTATCTCTCCATTTAAAATCTGTACTCCTGGAAATTTACCCTGAATAATTTCGTAAATGTTCGAATAATTAGAAAAATCCTCATCATTATTAAGCTTGCTGACAATGGCATTAAAACTCTCTACATTACCGATATGACCTGAATTAATGGCTGCATCGCGGTTCTTATCTCCTGACTTCAATTTAAGGTTAACATTTGCATTACCCGAAATTTCAGTAAGTTTTACCTTTTCAGAACTAAAACCTTTAGCAGAAACCGTCAGCACATCGTCAGGGGTGCATTCTACGACAAACTTGCCATCAGTATCGGATTTAACCTCCTGTTTTGAACTTTTTACTTTTATAGAGGCGTCTATCAATGGAATACTATCAAAGGTAAATACGGTTCCACTAACCATTTTTGTCTGGGCAAGACTTTCAACCTGAATAAAAAAAGCAGATATCAGAATTGTGATTGATAAAAGAATGTTTTTCATAGTGTTCACATTTAGCGTTTAATTCTATAAAGTTACAAGAACATTTTAAATTCATTGTCGACTCCGAGGAAAAATAAATGATAATTCCGATTAATAAAAATACTAAACAAACCTGAATCCCAACCACTTCTCCCTTATTATAAATAATTCAACCAATTTATTTTATTCACTAAAAAAGCATATTAGGTTAGCTAATTATTAAAATCAAATTTTGATTTCAGAATGACATTAAACTAGTGACTAAAAAATTAGCCGGTTTTTAATTATCTCCTCCCTTTCGGGTTTCGATAAGAATCACACCATTTGCACTTTGTGCGCCATAAATAGATGCGCTCCCATCTTTAACGATATTGATACTTTTTACCTGAATAGGAGGAAGTGTACTTAAAATACTATTATCTGAAGGCATTCCATCAACAATAATCAGGGCAGCGCTACTTCCATTAATTGAATGTTCACCTCTTATAATAATTTGATCGTTTGCAATTTGCACCCCTGGAAACCTTCCACTAATAACCTCATAAAGGTTTCGGTATTTGGAAAAATCCATTTCATCGTTACTTAAACTGACCGCTGCGTTAAGTTTATCCTGATCTTTTACGTACCCGTACCCAACGGCTATTTCTTTGCTCTTTTCGCCCGGCTTAAGCTTAAGGTTAATAATTGCCAACTTGGTTTTGTCTTCCAGCTTCACCTTTTGTTTATAAAACCCTCTGGCAGAAACGTAAAGAATATCATCTGCATTACAGAGAACAGAAAACCTTCCAGTTGTATCTGAATTAACAACCTGTTTTGTACTCTTTATTTTTATTTGGGCGTTTATTAATGGAATACTGTCGAAAGTGAACACCTGCCCGCGGAGCATTCTTTCTTGGGAATAACCGGTGGTTGTTATTAAAATCACTATAAGAAACACTGCTATGCTAAAAAATAACTTTTTCATGAAGTTAATTCCTTAAATTATTATGTATATACAAATTTATTAACTACTCAATTTCTCTGCCAAAAATGATTAAAATAAATTCTAATCGCTCATTTGCTTGATTTTAAATAGACTACTTCGCATCTATCCCATCAAAACTCAACTTTTCGAAAAAAAAGTTAATCATTTCCTTTTTTAGTTTCTATTAGTACAACTCCATTTGCACCTCGCGAACCATAAACAGCAGAACCGCTATCTTTAATTACGTTAATGCTTTTTACGTCGCCCGGAGGAATCGTACTGAGAATACTGGCATCAGCAGGAATTCCGTTAAGCACAATAAGCGCAGCATTACTTGCATTCAATGATTTTGCCCCCCGAATAATAATTTCGTTATTAATTATTTCCACCCCAGGAAACCTGCTTTTGATCACTTCAAACAGACTCGAGTATTGAGAGAAATCCTCTTTATTATTATTGCGTAGCGTTGATACTGCATTTAGTTTGTTTGCATCGCTAACATAACCGTATCCAATAGCAATTTCGCGGTTTTTGTCGCCTGGTTTCAGCTTCAGGTTAACAATCGCAATTTTTGAATCTTTATTAAGTTTCACTTTCTCGGAATAAAATCCGCGTGCCGAAACTGTCAGGACATCTGTTGGTGCGCATGATACTGAAAACCGACCAGAAGTATCTGATTTTACAGTCTGTTTTGTACTTTTTACTTTTATATTCGCATTTATCAGCGGAATACTATCGAATGTAAATACCATTCCGTTAACCATTCTTGTTTGGGCTGAACATTCAGCCTGAAAAAAGAAGACTGATAACAGAAATGTTATTGATAAAAAAATATTTTTCATGGCCTGAATATTTAAAAACTTCCTGATACAAAGTTATTAAACTTAACAATTTCTCTGCCAAAATAGAATAAAAATCACAATAATTTCTGTTTACATGAAATATCCCACTAATCCCGTTTTTTAGCAGGAATAACCCGTTTTACGCGATATGGTTTTTTCCCCTGCGATTCAAAATAGGTTCTCATTTGCAAATCGGCAATTATGCCGATTGTAATAAATTGTATACCTCCCAGAACCAACAGAATTCCCAACATCATTAAAGGTTTTCCCCAAATGTCGTTTCCCATAACTTTCAACACCAGCAGATAAAGATTGATTAAAACTCCCAACCCAAATGCAATTAAGCCTATTGATCCGAAGAAATGAATGGGCCGCTGCAAATATTTCTTAAAGAAAAGCATTAATATCAAGTCGCTCATTACGCGCGTTGTTCTGCTCAAATTATATTTTGAGTTGCCATATTCACGCGGCCTGTGATTTACATCAATCTGGGTTATTTTTATGCCACCTTCAAGTGTAACAAGAACAGGAATATAGCGATGCAATTCGCCATAAATATGAATGCTTTTGATGGTTTCACTGGTAAAAATTTTCAGGGTACATCCTAAATCTTTCATATAAATTCCGGTTGATTTCCGGATCATGTAATTGGCAATTTTTGAAGGTATTTTTCTTAAAAACATGCCATCTTTCCGGTTCGTCCTAACGCCGGCAACCATATCCCATTCACCCTCTTCTATCATTTTTAACATCGCGGGAATGTCTGCCGGGTCGTTTTGAAGATCGCCATCGAGTAATACAACATATTCCCCCTGTGCCTGATCAATGCCAGCCTGTAGTGCTGAACTTTGCCCATAGTTGCGTTTTAGTTCCACCAGTAAAAACCGATCATCATTAATATTCAGAATTTCACTTCGGGTACCATCGGTAGAACCATCATCCACATAAATGGCCTCAAAATCGTAATTTTTTAGGGCAGTTTTTATTTGTTCGGCAAGCGGCTTAATGTTGGGTTCTTCGTTGTAAACACAAATTACCAGCGATAGTTTCTTCATTTTCTCTTCTGTTTTTTTCGGAAACGAACTTTCAGAATTTCCGGCAAAGGTAATCAATTCAGGCTCAATTTTTATGATTTAATTAATAGCTTTCATTTTCCAGATAAATGAAATACGAAGCGTTTCATAATCGTAATCACGTATTCCGTGAATGAACTGAATACGGGCCGCCGATTTATTCCAGTCTCGCCTGATTTCAAAGTTAATTTGCATGGGTTTATCACGTTGATTTTTATATCCGGAATAACCAGCCAATGAAGATGAAAACAGCCAGTTTCCCTTTTCCAAATCGCCCCCGATTCCATACAAAAAAGCATCGTTTTGAGGATTTAGTTCATCATTGGTTTGCCAACTGTAGAAACCCGCCAGTCCAAACGGACGGAAAAGTAACCTTTCGGGTGTTCCCATATCTTTTGAAAAACTTAAATCGAAAAAATAACCCGGACTATCAGTATTACGGGCGCCTTCCAATTTGTTTCCTGAAGCTGTTTTTCCAGTCATCCTCAACAACGTATTTGGAAATTTACGGTCTTTTGAAATCTGAATTAATGTGCTAAAATACAAGTCACCAAAAGCATAACCTCTCCCATCTTCAATACGTGCAAAACGTTCATCCCGAATACGTTCAGAAAATGCAAACCGTTCTAAAATTACACCATAAACTTCCACTGCAATTTTATGGTTTGAAAACGGGAAATACATTCTGCCTGAAACATCCTGTGTAGGGTCATCTGGATTAAAATGGCCGGAAGCTGTAATTTCAATTTCAGTTTTTTTGTTTAGAAATCCTCGTTTTACTTCCGGAACGGGTAAAGCATTCGGCCCCAAATATCCGGGTGATATTATTATCCAGTTTCGCCATCCGGGATCACCCGGTTTCCAGTCGTGCAATTCATTCCACCATGTATAATCAGTATTTGCATTCTGAGTAAATGCCGAACAGGAAAACAATAAAAACAGGATGAAAAGAAATTGGTACTTCATTTTGTCTCTGATGAAAAACCAAAGATAAAAAAACCCTTCAGAAGTTCTGAAGGGCATCAATATCATAACCCGAGTTTTTCACGTATATTTTGCGGTATTGCATCTTTATTAACCATAATCGACATGGTTTTATACGCTACATAGGGTTTCGATGCATAGAAGAATCCATGATACAAGTTGTAGTCTCCCCAGGAATTTTTCACTTTATAAAACATTTTGCCATCAGAATTTTTAGCAGTACCTATAATTTGCATCCCATGGTCATCAGTTGTTTGATAGTTGTCGAAAGCTACCTGTCTCATTTCCTGCGTAACTTCAATTTCGGGCGCTGTTTTATCCAACGAATAAAGTTCCTGTTCTTTTTCCTTTTCCGGTAATGCTTCCCAACGTGCGATTTCGGCATCCGACATATCTTCAGCCGGCGCTGACGGCATTACTGCCACACCCTTATTGCTGGTTTCAAATCCTTTTTCGCTGACATCAGCAGCCCACGCTACTGTGAATCCGTTTTTTAACGCATAATCAATGATATCTTCCAAATCATTTAGCGGAACATTATATGCAGCATCCCACGACCAGTTATCAGGAATCTCAAGGATAAATTTTGAATAAAACGGATGATGAGTATATGAAGTTATCTCCACATAATCTTTCATATTTAAACCCATATAATCTTTTGCAAAACTTTGCGGTGAATATGTTTTCCCATCATATTCAAAGGATTTCGGTATTTCGCCCAGATAAGTATTCAGCGTTGCATCAACTGCCTCATGCCATACAGTGCTCAACTTTTTGTTCGGATTTTCAATAATATCATTAACCTCATCTTTTAAAATCCGGTCCATTTCGCCGTGAACATGTTTAGTCTCACCATATTTTAATCCTGAATATACCGACTCCGGAACCATTCCGTATTTTGCGATTGCATTGGTAACATCGTGAAATTCACCGCCTGCTGCGAAATTCAAACTTCCGTGCAAACGAACATCCTTTATGGCTTTATCGGAATAACAATGCCAGACCACAAACATCTCAGAAAGATTTACCGGCGGTTTTCCCAAACGTATCATTTCCGATTCAAGAAATGATATTCCCGAGAATGACCAGCAGGTTCCTGTACGATACTGATCCTCTACCGGTGTGGTTGGCAAAACAATCTCATCGGTAAATTCATAACCTGAAGTCGGTTTATCCGACTTATTTTTATTATCACCAAATGCATAAATAACTCCTGTAACTGTAAAAAGTACTGTAAAAAAAACGCGAAAGTTCATAATAAAATAAAAAAAAATTCTGTTTTTAGAATCCGACTAAAATAGTAATAAAAATAAAATCCGGCTGTTAGAACGGTTATAAATTGTTGAAAAAGCAGTTACCTTTTGCTTAATTTTTCTTAAAACTAATTGAGATATTATTGAACCTGTTTTGCAGATTAAGATTTTGATCAGATCATTTCATTTATCTCTTTATACCTGTAACAAGTCACCAAATGATCGTTTACCATTCCGGTTGCCTGCATGTGTGCATATATTACCGTAGAACCAACAAATTTAAATCCACGCTTTTTTAAATCGGATGAAATTTTATCTGAGAGTTCAGTTTTGGCGGGCAGTTGGTTTAACGATGTAAATTGATTAATAATTGGTTTCCCGTTTACAAAATCCCAAATATATTTATCGAAACTTCCAAATTCTTTCTGAACCTCAAGAAACCGCTGCGCATTGTTTACACAAGCCGCAATCTTCATTTTGTTTCTGATAATCGCCTTGTTCTGAACCAGTCCCTCAATTTTTACTGAATTGTATTTTGCTATTATTTCAGGCTTAAAATGATTAAAAGCTGTCCGAAATGCTTCGCGCTTATTTAAAACAATTTGCCAGCTTAAACCGGCCTGAAATCCTTCAAGAACAAAGAATTCAAATAATAAATTATCATCGTGTAGCGGAACTCCCCACTCCTGATCGTGATATTTGGTCATTATTTCAGTTGTGGTACTCCAATTACATCTTTCACACATAAGCAGAGATATTTGAGGCGAAAAGTTAAATAAAATTAATCAAAATAAAAGCTGTCATTGTAAAATGTTATTTTTGCTTGTTCAGAAACATAGAATGAAGAAATCACTCCTGATATTGTTACTGGTGCCCTTGTTTCTTACAACAGAAGCACAGCTAAACATAAACTATTATATGAGGGTCGGGCAAACCCGAACCCAAATCGGTAATTATACTGGTGCCATCGAATATTTCAATATTGTAATCAAATTTAAACCTCACCTTGCTGAGGCCTATTTTTATCGCGGAATTGCCAAACATCAGCTTGAAGATTACCGGGGTGCTATCCAGGACTATGACAAAGCCATTGAAATAAAACCTTATTATCCGCAAGCTTATATGAATCGTGGAATGGCGTATCATAATCTTAAAAATTACAAAAAAGCTATTGCCGATTATGATAAAGGACTTGAATTTGATCCGGACAATGAAAATATTTACAATAACAGGGGGATTGCGAAACTGGCGCTTAAAGATTTGAAAGGAGCCATTGCAGATTATGATAAAGCCCTTGAAATAAATCCAAAATCAACTTATGCATTGATGAACCGAAGCAATGCAAAGATTGTGCAGGAAGATATTAAAGGCGCCATTCGTGATTTAAATGAGGTGATTATGATTCGCCCGCATTACGCTTCTGCTTACCTGAACCGTGGATTGGCGCGTTATGAACTGGAAGATTATGCTTCGGCCCTGCGCGATTTTGACCAGTGTATTAGTTTCGATCCAAAAAATGCGCTCGCATTTAACAACCGTGGTATTGTAAAACAAAAGTTGGAAGATTATGAAGGTGCAATCGGGGATTATGATATGGCTATCCAATTGAACCCGGAAATGGCAAGTGCCTATTTTAACCGCGCGATGGCACGCGAAATATTGAAACGCCCGGGCTACCAGGAAGACTATAAAATTGCTGCAGAACTAAATCCTCAATTCGATTTGGAAGCCCGGCAACTGGATGCTGAAAAGCTGGCACAAAATCAACAGAATCAGCAAAATCAACAAAATTCGGGTGGCACAAATTCAAGTCAGAATTCAAGCTCAGGAACAAATAATACTGCAACTACACAGCAAAATAATCAGGCTACAGCACAAAACAATGTCAATAATCAGGATGATGACAGTACGAAAGATGACTCTGTCAACAAAAGAAACCGTCGCCGCATGAACCTGATTATTGAAGATTCAAGAGATCTTCCTACCAAAGATAGTACCGCAGAAGAAGTTGATGACGGGCTGGTTCAGAATAAAAACATTGTGATTGAACTGCAACCAATGTTTATCATTTCGGCGTTTGAGAAAAATGCAGTGGATTATGACAGGTTTCAGTATTATAATATGGCCATCGATGAGATGAACGAAAAAAACAATTATAATCCATTATTAACAATCACCAATAAGCCTGTAGATTCATATCGTGATATATTTGAAAATTTCATCTTGTTATTTAACGATCGCATAAAAATTCAGGCAAGTGCATTTAATTACCTTAACCGTGGCATTTTTTATACTTTAACAGGCAATTATAACGGTGCCCTGACAGATTTAAATAATTCAATTAAAATGGATGGCAAACAAGGAATTGCTTATTTTTCAAGGGCCAACTGCAGGTATAAAATGCTTGAACAGGTGGAGTTAGTTGAGGCTTCCAGAAACGATATTAGTCTTCCGATAAAATCAAATGATGTTGCAAATAATTCCACACTACCTCCAGCTTCCGGTGATTATAAACAAATTCTCGATGATTATGAAGTAACACTATTTCTAAATCCGAAATTCTTTTTTGGTTATTATAACAGGGCATATATTAAACTGAGACTTGGAGAATACAAAAGCGCCATTGAAGATCTGAACCGCGCCATTGAACTGGAACCCGAATTTGCAGAAGCCTATTTTAACCGGGGCCTTACAAAAATATTCATGGACGACATTGATGGTGGTGCTCTTGATTTAAGTAAAGCCGGAGAGTTGGGAATTATCGGCGCTTACAATGTCATCAAAAGATACTGTGATTAAATCACATCATTTGTAAAATATCCTCATTCCATTTCTTTTAAGTTTTTCATGTTTATTGAAACTTTCTTTTAATGGAAAGGAAACGTCATCAACCGGAATGTTTGGTTTTGCAATGAATGTTGGAGTCAAAAAAGGGTTGTTACCAAAAAAACTTATTCTGAAGCTTTCAAAAAAGCCTGGAATGCGGTTACAACTTACATAAACGAAGACGAAAAATTCTGGAAGTTTGCATTGAGCACAAGACAAAGTAAGTACACTAATTTTTATCTGATCCAACCTCAATTCACCGACGATTTGCACGGATAGGCACCAATTTAGTTGCTTGCTTTTAGTTTGCTTGCAGACCACTATTAGCTGTATTTCAGAAAATCATATTAAAATTTATATTCAATAAATTTAACGACTTTGTTAAAACCCATTTTTTAGAACTTTTCATATTAGTCTTAAATCCCAAATTTTGGTATTTTTAAGCATTACAAAGAAATACTTTGAACATTGTACTTTAAACTTTTTACTTTGAACTTTAAAGGATGAGCAACCAACCATTGGCAGAGAGATTACGCCCGAGAACCCTTGATGATTATATTGGGCAGGAACATTTGGTGGGGAAAAATGCCGTGTTACGCAAAATGATTGAATCGGGGAATATTTCATCGCTGATTTTATGGGGACCGCCGGGAGTTGGAAAAACTACATTGGCCAAAATTATTGCCAATACACTCGAACGTCCGTTTTACACACTCAGTGCTATTAATTCCGGCGTTAAGGATATTCGTGATGTTATAGATAAAGCAAAAAAACAACAGTTTTTCAATCGGCCAAACCCAATTCTTTTTATTGACGAAATCCACCGTTTTAGTAAATCTCAACAGGATTCTCTTTTAGGAGCAGTTGAAGATGGAACAATCACCCTAATCGGTGCTACCACTGAAAATCCTTCGTTTGAAGTCATCTCCCCGCTCCTTTCGCGTTGTCAGGTTTATATTTTGGAAAATCTCGACAAAAATGGGTTGTTGCAAATTATCGATACGGCAATTAAGACGGATACTCTTTTAAAAAGCAAAAAGATTACCGTTAAAGAAGATCAGGCTCTACTTCGTTTTTCCGGTGGTGATGCACGAAAACTTCTCAATGTTTTAGAACTTGTTGTTCTGGCTGAAGAAAACGATAAAATTGAAATTACCAACGAAATAGTAACCGACAGGCTGCAAAAAAACCTTGCTATTTATGACAAGCAGGGCGAAATGCATTATGACATCATTTCGGCATTTATTAAAAGTATTCGCGGTAGCGATCCGGATGCCGCTGTTTACTGGCTGGCTCGGATGATTGAAGGCGGAGAGGATGTGAAATTTATTGCCCGAAGATTGTTGATTTTAGCTGCTGAAGATGTCGGACTTGCCAATCCAAACGCACTGTTGCTGGCACAAAGTACTTTTGATGCTGTTCATAAAATAGGGCTTCCTGAATCGCGTATTATTTTATCGGAATGCACGATCTACCTGGCAACCTCACCAAAAAGCAATTCGGCTTACGAAGCAATCGACAATGCTATTTCGCTGGTAAGAAAAACAGGAGACTTGCCGGTTCCGCTTGATATCAGAAATGCCCCTACTAAATTGATGAAAGAGATCGGCTACGGAAAAGATTACAAATACGCACATGCTTATGACGGAAATTTTGTTGAACAGGATTTTCTACCGCAAAAAATAAAGAACGAAAGATTGTATCATCCGCAAAAAAATGCCACAGAAGAAAAAATTCTGGAACGTCTTAAAAAATGGTGGGGTGAGCGGTTTTAGTATTAAATTCTCAGCCGAAATATTCAGTATTCAGCTATACTCACTAAATGTTGAATTTATAAATTGGTGATTTATTGAACAATAAACTTCAAAAGCCGTTGATAAATTCATACCAAATACAAAGATTATCTGATGGAATAGATTTTTGGATTCATTGGAAAAATTAGATTTTGATGCTTTCTCTCAAATATAAACACGTAAGCTAAAACAAATATTCTGGTAATGAAATCGTGAAAGGAATTACCCATTTGTTAGTCCTTATCTTAAAACATTGAAAAGATGAAAACATTGAAAAGAAAATATGCAATTACCGCCGGATTATCATTATTAATCATGGCTGTTGCTGCCGCTTTTTCGTATGGTTTTGTATATGGGAATCTGGTTATAAAAGAAGATGCTCTAACAACAATGCAAAATGTATTTAATTCTTCAACGCTTTTTTTATCAGGCATTGCGGGGTGGTTGATCATATTTATAACTGATATTATAGTTGCGCTGGCTCTTTATCATTTCTTCAAAGATGAAAACAACCAGGTTTCAATCTTAACCGCTTTAATCAGGATATTGTACACTTTGTTTCTTGGAATTGCCATTTCTCAACTGATCCAGATCTCTTCAAATATTGGTAATTCAACTGAATTATCTGATTCATTAGCAACAAATATTAATTTGAATCTCGGAAAATTTGAAAGAATATGGTCAATTGGATTGATCATATTTGGAATACATCTAATGGGTTTGGGATATTTGGCAATTCGCAATTTCTCTGTTCCTAATATTTGGGGATGGATGTTACTATTTGCTGGTATTAGTTATTTTTCCATTCATATAACTAAGAATGTAATGCCAGATTACGTGACACAAATAGAAACAGTGGAAATGATTCTTGGCATACCGCTTGCAATTGTCGAAATTGGTTTTGCATTTTGGCTGCTCATACGTGGTGGAAAAGCTATAACAATAAAAGTTAAATAATTTTTCAATTTACAGGAACAAAAAAAACCGATCTATAAATTACAGATCGGCTTTTTAATATACTCAAGATAAATCTTATTCTTCTTTCTTCTCTTCTTCAGAAGCAGTATTATCTGTTGTTTCTTCCGAAACATCTTCAGCTTTTGTTTCTGCAGCAGGTTCTTCTGTTGCAACTTCAGTTTCTGCAGCAGGTTCTTCAACCACCTCTTCTATTGGTGCTACATCCTCAACTACTTTTACTTCTTCTGCAGGTTTTACCTTTTCAGTTGGCTTTTTAGTTTCAGCTACAGGAGTTTCATCTTTTTTAGCGCTACCGCCACGACGCGAACGACGTTTTTTCGGTTTTGCAGCTTCTTCTTTTGCTGCTAGCATTGCCTCATTATAATCAACCAACTCCATAATACACATTTCAGCATTGTCGCCCAAACGGTTACCTGTCCTCAGAATACGAGTATATCCACCAGGACGATCAGCAATTTTAGAAGCAATTTCGCGGAATAATTCTGAAACTGCATCTTTATCCTGTAAATAACTGAACACAACTCTGCGTGAATGCGTTGTATCGTCTTTTGACTTTGTAATAAGTGGCTCAACATACATTCGCAAAGCTTTTGCTTTGGCAACAGTTGTGGTAATCCGTTTATGGATTAGCAGCGAACTCGCCATATTAGAAAGCATCGCCTTGCGGTGAGCACTCTTTCTTCCTAAATGATTAAATTTCTTATTATGTCTCATTACGTCTTACTCCTTGTCCAATTTATACTTCGAAATATCCATTCCAAAATTCAATCCCATATTATCCAGAAGATCGTCCAACTCTGTTAGCGATTTTTTACCGAAGTTTCTGAATTTCAGTAAATCGTTTCGGTTATAAGTAACCAAATCACCTAACGTATCAACATCGGCTGCTTTTAAACAGTTCAATGCACGTACTGACAAATCCATATCAACCAATTTTGTTTTCAGAAGTTGGCGCATGTGAAGCACTTCTTCATCAAACTCCTCATTTGCAAATTTTTCATCAGAATCCAAAGTGATTTTTTCATCTGAGAATAACATGAAATGATAGATAAGAATTTTAGCTGCTTCTTTTAATGCATCTTTCGGCTGAATTGAACCATCAGTGGTAATATCCAAAACCAGCTTTTCGTAGTCGGTTTTCTGTTCCACACGGTAATTCTCAACCGCATATTTTACTGATTTGATAGGTGTGAAAATTGAATCGATCGGAATTAATCCGAATTCAGCTTCCACCGGTTTGTTTTCTACACCGGGAACATAACCACGACCTTTGTTGATGTTGATTTCCATCTGAAGTTTTACATCAGGTTCCATTCTGCAGATCACCAATTCCGGGTTCAAAACACGGAAACCAGTCATAAACTTGTTAATGTCACCTGCAGTAAATTCTTCCTGTCCGGTTATGGTTAACGATACTTTTTCACTATCGAAATCATCCACTTCGTTTTTGAACCGAATCTGTTTCAGGTTCAGGATAATATCGGTTACATCTTCAATAACGCCTTTAATCGTAGAAAATTCATGGTCAACACCTTCAATTTTCACAGTTGTAATTGCATAACCTTCCAGCGATGATAAAAGGATTCGACGTAAAGCGTTACCCACCGTTATCCCGTAACCGGGTTCCAGGGGACGAAACTCAAATTTTCCGATTTTATCATCGGATTCTAACATTATCACCTTGTCAGGCTTTTGGAATGCTAATATTGCCATAATAACCTTACTAAATTTATTATTTTGAATACAACTCTACGATAAGCTGTTCCTTGATGTTTTCCGGTATTTCTTCGCGTTCGGGGCGGTTCAGGAATTTTCCGGCCATTTGTTCGGCCTCCCATTCCAACCACTCGTACCTTGAACTCCGGCGCGAATGCAATGAGTCGGTAATTTCTTCCATCGATTTTGATTTTTCACGAACGCCAACAATGTCGCCCGGCTTTAACAAATACGATGGAATGCTTACTACGTTTCCGTTTACAACGATATGTTTGTGTGTAACAAACTGACGAGCTGCTGCCCGTGTTTTGGCTATACCCAAACGGAAAACCACGTTATCAAGCCGCGATTCCAACATCTGCAGCAATACTTCACCGGTAACTCCTTTCGAAGCTTGTGCTTTTTTAAATAAACCGCGGAACTGACGTTCCAGAATTCCATAGGTATATTTAGCCTTTTGTTTCTCTTTCAACTGAAGCCCGTATTCCGATTTTTTTCTTCTTTTTGAAGCTAAACCGTGCATTCCGGGGGGATAGTTTTTGTGTTCAAATACTTTATCCGGCCCAAAAATAGGTTCTCCGAATTTACGTGCTATTTTTGACTTTGGTCCTCTATATCTTGCCATAACCTTTTTTCGTTTTATTAATTATACACGTCTTCTTTTTGGTGGGCGGCATCCATTATGAGGCAACGGAGTTACATCAACAATTTCAGTAACCTGTATACCCATAGTTGACATCGCACGAATAGCCGATTCACGACCATTACCCGGCCCTTTAACGAATACTTTCACTTTACGAAGTCCAAGGTCGTAAGCAGTTTTTGAACACTCTTCAGAAGCTACCTGAGCAGCATAAGGCGTATTCTTTTTTGAACCACGGAAACCTTTCTTCCCGGCTGACGACCATGAAATAACTTCACCATTCATGTTTGTCAGCGTAACAATGATATTGTTGAAAGAAGAGTGTACGTGTGCCATTCCATTGGCTTCCACAACCACTGTTCTCTTTTTGTTTGTACCTGTTTTTTTTGCCATAACTCAAATTCCTTATTTAGTGGCCATTTTCTTATTAGCAACAGTTTTACGTTTTCCTTTTCTGGTGCGGGCGTTGTTTTTTGTACTTTGCCCACGCACCGGTAAACCAATACGATGGCGAATACCTCGGTAACAACCAATATCCATAAGTCGTTTGATGTTCATCTGTACTTCGGAACGCAATTCACCTTCCACTTTAAAGCTTTCGTTAATTACTTTACGAATAGCTGCGAACTGATCATCGTCCCATTCCTGAACTTTCAATTCCTTATCAACACCTGCTTTTTCAAGGATCATATTTGACCTGCTGCGGCCAATACCATAAATGTAGGTAAGTGCTATCTCACCTCTTTTATTATTTGGAATATCAACACCAACAATACGTGCCATAAATTTTAGTTTTTCAAAATAATATTACCCTTGACGTTGTTTAAATTTCGGGTTCTTTTTATTAATCACATATAAACGTCCCTTTCTGCGAATGATTTTGCAGTCGGCGCTACGTTTTTTTACTGAAACACGAGTTTTCATCTTTGAAAATCTTTAGTTTTTGTATCTAAATATAATTCTACCTTTTGTTAAATCATAGGGAGACATTTCCACCTTTACTTTATCACCAGGAAGGATTTTTATGTAATGCATACGCATCTTCCCTGAAATATGTCCTGTAATAACATGTCCATTTTCCAGTTCTACCCGAAACATTGCATTAGACAGTGCCTCGATTATTGTTCCATCCTGTTCTATAGAAGGCTGTTTTGCCATAAAATAAACAATAAAATTAAAGTGGTTAGATCCTCATGTTTATCAATTAATTACATCATCCCCGGGCGACCTTTAATTCGACCTGATTTCATCAAGCCGTCATAATGGCGCATCAGAAGATGACTTTCTATTTGTTGTAATGTATCTAACACAACTCCCACCAAAATCAAAAGTGATGTTCCACCATAAAACAGTGCAAACGCCCGGTTGATTCCGATGATCATTGCAAATGCAGGAAGAATGGTAACAAAACCCAGGAATATAGATCCTGGCAACGTTATCCGCGACATCACAGTATCAAGGAACTCAACTGTTTTCTTACCGGGTTTAACACCGGGAATAAAACCGCCGTTCTTCTTCATGTCTTCCGCCATCTGCGTTGGATTAATGGTAATCGCCGTGTAAAAATAAGTAAAAGCGACTACTAATAAAAATTGTGTAAAATTATACCAAAACCCCGTCATATTAGTCAAAGCAGCCGCAACACCACGGAGGTTTTCAGAGTTAGCAACGCCTACAATAGTAATGGGCACCATCATAATTGCCTGTGCAAAAATAATAGGCATTACACCAGCAGCGTTTACTTTCAAAGGAATGTACTGACGTACACCGCCATATTGTTTGTTACCTACAATACGTTTTGCATATTGCACCGGAATTCTGCGGGTACCCTGAACCAACATAATCGATGCCAAAATTACAATAAAAAAGATAACAAACTCAACAAGGAACATTACCAGACCGCCTCCTTGCTGCTCTAGGCGCATTACAAACTCCTGCACCACAGCTTTAGGTAAACGGGCAATAATACCGATCATGATGATCAGAGAAATACCATTTCCTATACCTTTGTCGGTAATTCGTTCTCCTAACCAAAGGATAAACATGGAACCGGCTGTTAATATCACAATCGACGGGATATTAAACCTTAATCCTGTTGTTGCGAAGGCAGTCTCCGGTAATTGAACATGTAAATTTGCCAGGTATGCGGATGCCTGAGGAATCAAGATAACGACGGTTAGATACCGCGTGATCTGATTAATTTTCCTTCTTCCTGACTCACCCTCTTTCTGCAACCTCTGGAAATAGGGTACAGCGATTCCAAGCAACTGGATCACAATTGAGGCAGAAATGTACGGCATAATACCTAAAGCAAAAATAGAAGCCTGGGCAAACGCACCTCCCGAGAACATGTTGATCAACCCCAGTAAACCATCATTAGTTTGACTTTGTAAATTCTGAAGTTGGGCAGGATCCACCCCTGGCAACGAAACGAAAGCTCCTAATCTGTATATTAACAGGTAGAACAGTGTTACCCCAATGCGGAACCTCAAATCTTCTATCTTATAGATGTTCTTTATGGTCTCGATAAATCGTTTCATTCCGGTTTAAAGTATTTCAGTTGTTCCTTCTAATTTTTCTATTGCTTCTATTGCGCTTTTCGAAAAGGCATGTGCTTTAACCACCAACTTAGTCGTTAAGGTTCCACCACCAAGAATCTTGATTTTATCCCTTTTCGAAGCGATACCTGCTGCAACCAACGATTCGGTGTCAACAACAGTGAGTTTCCTTTTTTCAGCTAATTGTTGCAAAACATCAAGGTTGATGGCTTTGTATTCCACACGGTTGATGTTTTTAAAACCCGATTTAGGAACAACACGCTGTAATGGCATCTGTCCACCTTCAAAACCAATCTTTTTGGAGTATCCTGATCTGGACTTCTGTCCTTTATGACCACGTGTGGATGTACCACCGCGACCTGATCCCTGACCTCTTCCGATGCGTTTTCCGGTTTTAGTTGAACCTTCAGCAGGTTGTAAGTTACTCAAATTCATTTTTAATATTTTATAATATTAATTAACTTCTTCAACAGTAATTAAATGCCTCATTTTATTGACCATGCCAACAATTTGAGAAGTAGCTTCATGAATAACCGGGTTATTCAGTTTTTTCAAACCAAGTGCTTCAAGCGTTGCTTTTTGCCTTTTGGTTGAACCAATACTACTTTTTACCTGTGTAATTTTTATTTTCGCCATAACTGTGTTATCCTTTAAAAACTTTTTCCATTGATACACCACGATGTTGGGCTACTGTAAATGCATCTCTCATTTCAAGCAAAGCTGCCATCGTTGCTTTTACAAGATTATGCGGGTTTGATGATCCTTTTGATTTTGCAAGGATATCATGAATCCCAACACTTTCCAACACAGCACGCATAGCCCCCCCTGCCTTAACTCCGGTTCCCGACGATGCAGGTTTCAGCAATACATTGGCTCCGCCAAATTTTGCAACCTGTTCGTGTGGAATGGTACCATTAATTACAGGAATTTTCACCAGATTCTTTTTAGCTGCATCAACACCTTTGGCAATTGCAGTGGTAACTTCGCTTGCTTTTCCAAGCCCCCATCCAACAATACCATCTTCATTTCCAACAACAACAATGGCTGAAAAACTAAATGTACGTCCACCTTTTGTAACTTTTGTTACACGATTAATGGCCACCAACCTGTCTTTTAAATCCAAGTCGCTTGTTTTTACTTTATTACTGATTTTCGCCATAATGTTTTAGAATTTTAAGCCACCTTCACGGGCAGCATCAGCTAATTGTTTTACTCTTCCGTGATATAAATATCCATTCCTGTCGAACACAACTGTTGAGATTCCTGCAGCTACAGCTTTCTCTGCAACCAATTTACCCACAAACGCTGCTTTTTCAGCTTTTGTTCCTTTTTTGTCAGCAATTTCTTTTGCCTTCGATGATACTGTTAACAGGGTTACACCTTGAACGTCATCGATAAGTTGAGCGTAAATTTGCTTGTTGCTTCTGAATACACTCATGCGTGGCCGATCAGCTGTTCCGGATATTTTCGCGCGTACACTTCCTTTAATCCTGGTACGCCGTTCTATTTTTGTTATTGCCATAATAATTATCTTATAAAAAATTATTTAGCCGCTGCTTTACCAGCCTTACGTCTTAATACTTCGCCAACAAACTTGATACCTTTTCCTTTATAAGGTTCTGGTTTACGGAATGACCTGATTTTTGCAGCAACCTGTCCGATTAATTGTTTATCGATACTTGTTAAAGTAATTATCGGGTTACTTCTTTTATCAGATGTTGCGTCTACCTTAACCTCCTGCGGAAGTTGAAGATAGGTATGGTGAGCATAACCTAAAACCAGATCGAGTACGTTATTGGGAAGAACTTCTGCCCTGTAACCAACACCCACTAGTTCCAGTTTTATTTCGTATCCTTCAGATACACCAATAACCATATTGTTAACTAATGAACGATAAAGGCCATGCATTGCTTTTTCGCGTTTTGATTCGCCTGATCTTTTTAATTCAGCGGTACCATCTTCAATGGCTATTTGAATTAAAGGATCAACTTTTTGCGTGAGTTCACCTTTGGGGCCTTTTACAGTAACAACATTATCGTCGTTAACTTTTACTTCGACACCTGCCGGAACCTTAACGGGTAATTTACCTATTCTTGACATGACATTTCCTCCTTTTAATACACATAACACAATACTTCTCCACCAACACTCAGCTCGCGAGCTTCTTTATCAGTGATAACACCTCTCGATGTGGAGATTATTGCTATGCCTAATCCGTTTAGTACTCGTGGAATATTGGTTGAATCGCAGTATTGACGCAAACCTGGTTTACTTATGCGCTCTAACTCTTTTATTGCAGATACTTTTGTCTCCGGGTTATATTTCAAAGCAATTTTAATGTTTCCCTGGTGACCAACTTCATCTTCAAATTTGTAATTCAGAATATAACCTTTCTCTTTCAGGAGCTTTGTCATTTCTTTTTTCAAATTTGATGCAGGAATGTCAACCACACGGTGTTTTGCCATAATTGCATTTCTTACCCTTGTAAGATAATCTGCTATTGGATCTGTTACTTTACTCATTGTCTCAAGTTCTTTAATCGATTACCAACTTGCCTTTTTAACTCCCGGAATTAAGCCTGAAGAAGCCATTTCCCTGAAATTAATCCTACTGATTCCGAACTGGCGCATATAACCTTTTGGTCTTCCGGTTAGTTTACATCTGTTGTGTAAACGAATTTTCGATGAGTTCTTTGGCAATTTTTGCAAACCAACCCAATCGCCTTCTTCTTTCAGCCTGGCGCGTTTTTCGGCATATTTCTCAACTAATTGTGCACGTTTAACTTCGCGTGCCTTCATTGATTCTTTAGCCATTTCTTAGTTCTTTTTAACGTTTTTAAATGGTAAACCTAATTCTTTCAACAAAGCAAAACCTTCTTCATCGGTACTTGCTGAAGTAACAAAGGTAATGTTCATCCCATTGATTTTACTTACTTTATCCATCACGATTTCCGGGAAAATAATTTGTTCCGGTACGCCTAGTGTATAATTACCACGTCCATCCATTTTACTTTCAATTCCACGGAAATCTCGAATTCGTGGTAAAGCCACTGAAATCAATCGATCAAGGAATTCGTACATTTGGTCGCGACGTAATGTAACACGCACGCCAATTGGCATTTTTCTTCTAAGTTTGAAATTCGAAATATCCTTTTTTGACATAGTTTGCACCGATTTCTGACCGGCAATCATTGTCATTTCAGTAGCAGCAACATCAATCAGCTTTTTATCAGCAACTGCAGCGCCTACTCCCTGATTAAGGACGATTTTTTCCAATTTCGGAACCTGCATGATGGAAGAATAATCAAATTCCTTTTTCAAAGTCGGAACGATTTCTTCCTGATATTTCTTTTTAAGAGTTGGTACGTAAGCCATTACTTAATCTCCTCTCCTGATTTTTTGGAATAACGAACTAATTTTCCTTTGTCATCCAATCTCCTACCCACACGTGTCGGACCGTCAGATTTCGGGTCAAACAACATTAGGTTCGAGATGTGTACAGGTGCTTCCTGTTCAACAATACCCCCTTGCGGTGTATTCGCATTGGGTTTGGTATGTTTTTTAATCAAATTAACACCCTCAACTATTGCTCTGTCTGTTTTTTTGATTACTTCTAAAACACGACCTTTCTGGCCTTTGTTATTGCCTGTAATCACAACTACAGTGTCACCTTTCCTTATGTGTAACTTTTTTTGCATTTTGAGCTTTTTTCAATTTACAGTACTTCTGGCGCAAGTGAAATAATTTTCATATTCTTCTCACGCAACTCACGAGCTACCGGACCGAAAATACGTGTTCCACGCATTTCGTTGGCATTATTCAACAGCACAACTGCATTATCGTCGAAACGAATGTATGATCCGTCACCACGACGAACTTCTTTTGTAGTTCGAACTACAATAGCGCGAGATACTGTTCCTTTTTTAACATCACTGCCCGGCATAGCGCTTTTAACAGTAACAACAATGGTATCACCCAAGGAAGCATAACGTTTTCTTGTTCCGCCCAATACGCGGATTACTAAAACTTCCTTTGCGCCACTATTATCGGCTACTGAACATCTTGATTCTTGTTGTATCATGATTACTTCGCTCTTTCAATGATTTCTACTAATCTCCAACATTTGGTTTTACTAAGCGGACGAGTTTCCATAATCCGAACAGTATCGCCTATGTTGCATGTATTCTCTTCATCGTGGGCATGGAATTTTGTTGTTTTGTTAACGAACTTACCATAAATGGGGTGTTTTACTTTACGCTTAACAGCCACCACAATTGATTTTTCCATTTTATCGCTAACAACAACCCCAATCTTTTCTTTCCTGAGATTTCTCACTAATTTTTCTTCCATAGCGAATTAATTCTGATTTTCTTTTAATTCTCTTTCGCGAAGAATGGTTTTTAAACGTGCAACGTTTTTCTTGCTTTCCTTAATCTTTTCAGGATTATCGAGCGGAGAAACTGCATGATTTAACCGAAGGCGAACAAGGTTTTCCTTTTCAACCTGTAATCTTTCGACAATTTCTTTATTCGAAAGTTCTTTGATTTCAGATGTTTTCATTATTCACCTCTTTTTTATTCTTCAACATAATCACGTCTAACCACAAACTTTGTTTTAACCGGTAATTTCTGAGCAGCTAATCGTAAAGCTTCTTTGGCCATTTCAAACGGTACCCCATCGGCTTCAATAATTATTCTACCCGGAGATATTGGTGCAACAAATGCTTCCGGAGCACCTTTACCTTTACCCATCCTTACTTCGGCTGGCTTTTTGGTGATAGGTTTATCAGGAAAGATTCGTATCCATATTTGCCCTTGTCGTTGCATGTGACGAGTTACCGCAACCCTTGCTGCCTCAATCTGACGACCGGTAATCCAGTCTTCTTCCAACGACTTTATTCCAAATGAACCGAATGCAAGTTGATTGCCTCTTTGGGCATTGCCTTTCATCCGGCCTTTTTGTACTCTTCTAAATTTTACCTTTTTTGGCTGTAACATCCTTTTAATTTATGAGTGTTAAACCACTATTTTCTTCTTCTACCACGTCCTCTGTCACCACCCGGTGCGCGTTTTTCACTACCACGGCCAGGTTTTTGACCTAAGTTTGGCGACAGATCGCGGATTCCATAAACCATACCCTTGCAAATCCAGACTTTTACACCGATTAAACCGGTCTTAGTCAAAGCTTCTGCCAGTGCGTAGTCGATATCGGCACGCAAAGTATGTAGCGGAGTACGGCCATCTTTGTACATTTCAGAACGGGCCATTTCTGCTCCGTTGAGCCTACCTGAAACCAAAATTTTGATTCCTTCGGCTCCCATTCTCATGGTGGATGCGATGGCCATTTTCACCGCCCTGCGGTAAGCAATTTTACCCTCGATTTGACGGGCAACATTAATTGCCACGATTTTTGCATCGAGTTCCGGGCGTTTGATCTCGAAAATGTTGATCTGAACTTCTTTATTGGTAATCTTCTTTAATTCTTCCTTCAATTTGTCAACTTCCTGACCTCCTTTACCAATAATAATACCTGGGCGTGACGTATGAACGGTGATTGTGATCAGTTTCAAGGTGCGCTCAATCACGATCCTTGAAATACTGGCTTTGGCTAAACGAGCATTCAGGTATTCCCTGATCTTCTGGTCTTCAACCAATTTATCGCCATAATCGTCACCACCGAACCAATTTGAGTCCCATCCTTTAATGAAGCCCAAACGATTTGCTATCGGATTTACTTTTTGTCCCATGTATTACGAATTAAGATTTTCTTCAACAACACTTTCTTTCCTGTCTACGTAAATAGTCACGTGATTCGAACGTTTTCTGATACGATGTGCACGACCCTGGGGAGCCGGACGTAACCTTTTCAAAATTCTACCTGAATCAACCATGATTTGAGATACGTAGAGTTCATTTTCCTCTAAACGAACTCCTTCATTTTTAGCCTGCCAATTGGCAATGGCTGAAAGAAGAAGTTTTTCTACCCTGCCTGATGCTTCTTTTGAAGAATACTTCAAAACATCAAGTGCTTTATTCACCTCCATGCCGCGGATCATATCAGCCACAAGCCTCATCTTCCTTGGAGATGTAGGGCAGTTTTTTAAAACAGCAAAATATTGTTGTTTTTTTTCTTCTTTTCTTTTTTCAGCTGCTAGTCTTTTTCTGGCACCCATTGTACTTTCTTTTTAAATTTTAATGCCTATTTCTTTTTATTACCAGCATGCCCCCTGAATGTACGGGTTGGCGCAAATTCACCTAAACGGTGTCCTACCATATTTTCGGTAATATAAACCGGGATGAATTTGTTTCCGTTATGTACCGCAATAGTATGACCTACAAAATCAGGGGAAATTACTGATGCCCTGGCCCAGGTTTTCACTACCGATTTTTTGTTGGTTTCAATCATAGCCAACACTTTTCTTTCAAGCTTGAAATCGATAAACGGACCTTTTTTTAATGAACGACTCATAATTTTCCTCTATTTATTTTTTCCTACGTTCTACAATATATTTATTGGAAGCCTTTTTCTTAGAACGGGTTTTGTACCCTTTAGCAAGAAGCCCTTTGCGTGAACGCGGGTGTCCTCCTGAGGCGCGGCCTTCACCACCACCCATTGGGTGATCAACTGGGTTCATAACAACACCACGTACTCGTGGTCTTCTTCCTAACCATCTTGAACGACCGGCTTTACCCGATTTTTCAAGGTTATGTTCTGTGTTTCCAACGGTTCCTACTGTAGCCCTGCAAGAGGTCAGTACCATACGAGATTCGCCTGAAGGCAATTTCAAAATTGCATATTTACCTTCACGGGAGGTCAGCTGTGCATAAGCACCTGCACTACGAGCCATTACACCACCTTGACCGGGGTGTAATTCAATGTTGTGTACCAAAGTACCAAGAGGTATTTCTGCCAGAGGGAGTGTATTTCCAACTTCCGGTTCAACACCGGATCCGCTTTTTATCGTTTGGCCAACTTGCAACCCGTTAGGCGCAACGATGTATCTTTTTTCGCCATCTTCATATTGAAGAAGTGCAATGCGGGCAGTACGGTTTGGGTCGTACTGAATGGAATCGACAACAGCCGTAACACCGTCTTTATCGCGTTTAAAATCGATAATACGATATTTACGTTTGTGTCCCCCACCTCTATACCTCATTGTCATGCGGCCCTGGTTGTTTCTACCCCCAGTTTTCCGCAGGGGCTCCAACAATGATTTTTCAGGTGTAGATGCAGTAATGGTATCAAAAGCCCCAATAATTTTGTGCCTTTGACCCGGAGTTACTGGTTTGAGTTTTCTTACTGCCATTTTCTATTATATATTACTATAAAAGTCAATACTTTCTCCATTGGCCAGCGTTACCACTGCTTTTTTATATGAAGCAGTTTTTCCGGAAATAATACCGGCCTTGGTGTATCTTGATTTTACTTTACCACCGTAAACCATAGTATTTACAGTTTCAACATTCACATCGTAAAGACTTTCAACAGCCTTTTTTATTTGTGGTTTTGTTGCCCTGCGATCTACTATAAAACCGTAACGGTTAAACCTTTCGGCCTGGTTGGTCATCTTTTCAGTTACCAATGGTTTTATTAAAATATCCATCTTTTGCCTCTATTAAATAGTTAATGCTTCCTCAATTTTCTTCACAGATCCTTCGAAAAGGACAATGGTTTTTGCGTTAAGAATCTGATAAGTGTTTAAACCAGAAGCAGTTACGACAGAAACGTCCTCTAAATTTCTGGAGGACAAATATATACTATTATTTTCTACCGGTAAAACGAAAAGTGACTTTTTATCTGCAATATTCAAATTCCCTTTTAAAGCCACCATTTCCTTGGTTTTTGGAACTTCTAAATTGAAGTCTTCCAAAATCAGAATACAATTTTCGCTTGCCTTATAAGTCAGTGCCGATTTACGTGCAAGTTGCTTCACTTTTTTATTTAACTTAAAATCATACGTACGCGGACGCGGACCAAAAATAGTTCCGCCGCCACGAAATACAGGCGATTTGATGCTACCTGCACGAGCTGTACCTGTACCTTTTTGTCTTTTGATTTTGCGGGTACTTCCTGCTACTTCACCACGTTCTTTTGATTTGTGAGTTCCCTGCCGCTGATTAGCCATATATTGTTTTACGTCGAGGTAAATGGCATGGTCGCTGGGCTCAATTCCGAAAATCTGGTCATTCAAAGTGACTTTTCTTCCGGTATCTTTTCCTTCTTTATTCAGTACACTTAGTTCCATTGCTTTCTAATCATTAAATATGAACCTTTGGCGCCAGGTACCGAACCTTTAACCACAATAACATTTTTCTCAGGGATGATTTTCATTACCAGCAAATTTTCGATAGTAATTGTTTTACCGCCATCTCTACCTGCCATTCTCATTCCCTTAAACACCCGCGATGGCCACGATGATGCCCCAATTGAACCTGGTGCACGTAAACGATTGTGCTGCCCGTGAGTAGCATCGTTAACCCCACGAAATCCGTGTCTTTTTACTACACCCTGGAACCCTTTTCCTTTTGTGACTCCAACAACGTCAACATAATCGTTTTCATGAAAAATGGTCACATCAATTTCCTGTCCCACTACAAATTCTTCCTGGTAGGTGTTCATAAACTCGGCGACTTTTGCTTTTGGCGTAACACCAGCTTTTTTAAAATGCCCAAATTCAGCTTTCGAAACATTTTTTGGTTTCTTTTCGCCATAGGCAAGCTGCAGCGCTTCATAGCCGTCGGTTTCTTCGGTCTTTACCTGTGTGATTACACAGGGACCGGCTTCGATCACAGTGCATGGGACATTTTTCCCCTCAACACTGAATACGGATGTCATTCCGATTTTTTTTCCAATAATACCAGCCATTTCGACTACTTTTTAGTTATCAAACTTTAATTTCTACTTCAACGCCACTGGGTAATTCCAGCTTCATTAAGGCGTCAATGGTTTTTGCGGTTGAGCTATAAATGTCAATCAATCTTTTGTAAGAAGACAACTGGAACTGCTCGCGTGATTTTTTATTCACGAAAGTTGAACGTAAAACCGTAAATACCCTGCGGTGAGTTGGAAGTGGAATAGGACCACTTACAACTGCTCCGGTAGTTTTTACCGTTTTTACGATTTTCTCAGCTGACTTGTCAACCAGATTATGATCGTACGATTTAAGCTTAATCCTGATCTTTTGACTCATAATGAGAAATTGTTAATATTATTTATTGTAATAACTCTATTCTTCCTTTTACATTCTCAAGTACCTTTTCAGCCAAAGCTTTCGGCACTTCCTGATAGTGGCTGAATTCCATAGAAGAAGTTGCCCTTCCTGAAGACAGCGTACGTAACACGGTAACATAGCCAAATTGTTCCGACAACGGAACTTTTGCTGAAATTACTTTTGCACCGCCTTTCGTTTCCATTCCAGAAACATCACCGCGCCTGCGGTTCAAATCACCAATAATATCGCCCATATATTCTTCAGGAGTAACAATCTCCAGTTTCATAATGGGTTCAAGTAATTTTGGAGCTGCTTTTGATGCTGCACTTCGGAATGCCTGGCGGGCACAAATTTCAAACGATAGTTGATCGGAGTCAACAGGATGGAATGAACCATCGAGCAAAATCACTTTCAAACTGTCGATTGGGTAGCCTGCAAGCGGACCATTTAACATTGCATCGTGAAAACCTTTTTGTACCGATGGAATATACTCTTTAGGAATCCTTCCACCTTTTACCTCATCTATAAACTGAAGTCCTGTCTGACTTTCATCAGCAGGTTCAATCTTAACACTAATATCGGCAAATTTACCTCTGCCTCCAGTTTGTTTTTTGAATACTTCGCGTAATTCAACCGACTTACTGATAGCTTCTTTATAAGCCACCTGAGGCGCTCCCTGATTACATTCTACTTTAAATTCACGGCGTAATCGGTCGATAATGATTTCAAGGTGCAACTCGCCCATGCCACGAATGACCGTCTGACCTGAATCAGGATCGGTATTTACACGGAATGTTGGATCCTCTTCTGCCAGCTTTGCAAGACCATTAGATAATTTATCTATATCTTTTTGTGATTTTGGCTCAACTGCAATTCCAATAACAGGCTCCGGGAATTGCATGCTTTCGAGAACAATCGGATGTTTAATATCACAAAGCGTATCGCCGGTGCGAATATCTTTAAAGCCAACAGCAGCACAAATATCTCCTGCTTCAATTACATCTTTTGGGATTTGCTTGTTTGAATGCATCTGGTACAAACGGGAAATTCTTTCCTTTTTGTCAGTCCGTGAATTCAGAACCTGTGAACCAGCATCAATTTTACCAGAATAAACACGAATATATGCCAATCTTCCGACAAACGGGTCGGTTGCAATTTTAAATGCCAAGGCTACAAGCGGTTCTTCAACGTCTGCTGTATGTGTAACTTCTTTATCAGTATATGGATTTATACCTGTAACCTGACCTTTATCAAGCGGACTTGGAAGAAATGCGCAAACAGAGTCGAGCAAGCGCTGAACCCCTTTATTTTTGAAAGCCGATCCACACATCAACGGAACAATAATTCCTTCGATAGTAGCACGACGTATAACTGATAGCATTTCCTCTTTGGTAATTGAATCCGGATCATCGAAATAGCGTTCCATAATATGATCGTCAAGTTCAGCTACCGATTCAACCAGCTTTTCTTTCCATTCCTCAGCCAGTTCCAACAAATCTTCAGGTATTTCTTCGAGACTGTAGTTGGTTCCCATTGTTTCATCGTTGAACCAGCGAACAGCTTTCATTTCGATAAGGTCAATAACTCCTTCAAATTTTTCCTCTGCACCAATTGGAATTTGAACAGGAATTGGATTTGCGCCCAATTTTGTTTTTATTTCGTTGTAAACTTTAAAGAAATCGGCACCTGAGCGGTCCATTTTATTTACAAAAGCAATTCGTGGAACGCCATATTTTTCTGCCTGGCGCCAAACGGTTTCCGATTGGGCTTCAACACCACTAACTGCACAGAATAATGCAACTGTTCCGTCAAGCACTCGTAAAGAGCGTTCAACTTCAACAGTAAAATCAACGTGCCCGGGAGTATCAATTATGTTGATTTTATGCTCAACATCCTTATATTTCCAAAACGTTGTGGTAGCTGCCGAGGTAATGGTAATACCCCGCTCCTGCTCCTGCTCCATCCAATCCATAGTAGCAGCACCATCATGCACTTCACCAATGCGATGGGTTAACCCGGTATAAAACAGAATACGTTCTGTTACCGTAGTTTTCCCGGCATCAATGTGAGCCATGATACCAATGTTTCTTGTATATTTCAGATCTTGCTTAGCCATAAAAATATTTTCTAATCCTAATTTTCTATCCTATAAACGAACTAAACGTGGCTATTAAAATCTGAAATGGGCAAATGCACGGTTTGCTTCGGCCATACGGTGAGTATCTTCTTTCTTTTTATACGCACCACCTTCTTCGTTGAATGCAGCAACAATTTCTGCAGACAACTTATCGGCCATTGATTTACCTGAGCGTTTGCGGGCAAATAAAATCATGTTTTTAATACTAATGGAGGTTTTCCTTTCATTACGGATTTCCATAGGTACCTGGAAAGTTGCGCCTCCCACACGACGACTCTTCACCTCAACCGCAGGAGTGATGTTCTCCAATGCTTTTTTCCAGATTTCAAGTGGCGATAGTTCGGTATCTTTTGCCCTTTTTGACACCATTTCCAATGCATCATAGAATACAGTGTAAGCAACTGATTTTTTCCCATCCACCATTAAATCGTTGACAAACCGGGTTACCAAAACATCATTAAATTTTGGGTCCGGTAGTAAATGTCTCTTCTTTGGTTTCGCTTTTCTCATTTCTTTTGTTTTTAGTGTTATTTAAATCGGTTGCCCTAAGGCGGTCTTCAGCTTTTTCCCGGAAGACAATTGAAGAAAAAACTTACTCAACCAAACCACTACAAATAACTTTATTTCTACTTAATTACTTTTTTACTTTTGGTCGTTTTGCTCCATATTTTGAACGACGCTGTAAACGTCCTTCAACACCTGCTGTATCAAGGGCACCACGAATTAAGTGGTAACGTACACCCGGAAGGTCTTTTACCCTGCCTCCACGAACCAATACAATTGAGTGTTCCTGCAGGTTGTGTCCTTCACCAGGAATGTAAGCATTCACCTCTTTACCATTAGTTAACCTCACCCTTGCAACTTTACGCATTGCAGAATTAGGTTTTTTAGGAGTGGTCGTGTAAACACGAACACAAACGCCGCGACGTTGCGGACATGAGTCTAAAGCCGGAGATTTGCTCTTCTCCACTTTACTTTGTCTTCCTTTTCTAACTAATTGTTGAATAGTTGGCATAAATACCTCTTTTTTATAACGTTAATAATCATTTTCAAAAATGGACTGCAAAAGTATGCAAAAATCCTCAAAAACAATACGTTTCGAGGAGAAAATGCATACCACTCCCTTAAAACGGCTGGCAAAAGTACAATTTCTTATTTAAGAACCATACTTTTTTTATAATTTTTTCAAAAAATTAAAGTAGAAATGTGTTGATTATGATAGTACAAAAGATACGCTAAAATCTTTCTTTAAATACGGAGACCAGTGGTTCAATCAAACGTTCAATCAGGCGACGATCTTTAGTTATAATTTCAGCATAACCCTGCATCTCCTGTTTAAAAGGCAATCTTTTATTTGTGTTTGTTATGAGATTATTTTTTAGCTTGATTTCCGCTGTATAATAAATGCCTTTTTCGTTTGAGACAGGAACTTTTGACAAGTTTGATACTTCACCTTCAAGGAAACCAAATTCAAGATATGGGAAATTATCCAACTTAATATTCACCCTTTGCCCAACTTCAACCTTTCCGGCTCCTGTTACCGGAACATTTGCTTTTCCGATAATCTCTAGTTCATTTTCAGGAACAACTGTAAAAACAATATCTCCGCTTGAAACAAATTGATTGATACTCCAAAAATCATTAAATGTGATTTGCCCTGCTATTGGCGTTTCTAATACATATGTCTGTTCCCAGGCGAATAACTGATTCGAAAGATTATCATATCGTTCTTTTAATGTGGCAAGCTTTTTATTTTCATCTTCAGCCTTTGATACTTTTTGTTCCTGAATCTGCTGATTTAACTGATTCATTGTTATTTGTGTATTGGCCAGATTTGACTGTGCATCGCCGTACGCAAATTTTTGCTCCAACATAGCTGCCTTTGACTTCTCAAAATCGACATCTGACATTACTTTACGGGCATGTAATGCAGAATCACGCATAAACTGGTTATTGGCAAGTACATAATTATCATTCAGAACATTTATTTGGTTTCTAAGTTTTTCATTTAAATTTCGGTAATCACGGACTTCCCTTTCCAGTGAACGAATCTTCTGTTCAAATGAATTATACCTGATAAATGTTTGAAAGTCTTTTAGCTGACTAATAAAAGAAGCGTATAAGGAATGATTCTGCCCCAATTGATAGTCCTGTTTCAACTGAATGTTGTTAAAGGCTTCGGGCTCTGCAAAATAAGACTGAATCGAATCTAAAAATTGTTTGAGCGAATATACATCCTTGTAATTGGCCGGATTTTCAATGATACCCAATAAATCACCTACTTTTACTTTCTGATTATCTGTTACAAAAATGCGATCCAGTTTTCCATCAGATCTGGCCACAATTGGAATAGGCGGATTTTGAGAAACAACTGTTACCCGAGCTTCAATAATGTCAGGATATTTATAATAAAAACTTCCCAAAATTAAGATAATTACTACTGTCAAAATAATTACAATCCCCCACCTAACAATCCATTTTGGTGGTGTTCCCATTATTTCCTGAACTTCTTCAGATCGAATTTCTATTTTATTCTTGTCTTCAGTCATTAGGTTCCAAGTTCCAACTGATTTTTAACTAAATTATAATATGCACCTTTTTTATTAACCAGATGCTGGTGTTTTCCTGCTTCAACAATTTCGCCATTTTCGAGAACAACAATCTGGTCTGCATTTTTAACGGTACTTAACCGATGGGCTACAGTAACAACTGTTTTACCTTTGTAGAAATCATTCAGATTTTCAACAATTACCTTTTCATTATTTGCATCCAGCGAATTTGTTGCTTCATCAAAAAACAGGAACTCGGGATTCTTATAGATTGCACGCGCAATTAAAATCCGTTGTCGTTGTCCCTGGCTCAATCCAACGCCTTCCTGCCCTATTTTTGTATTGTAACGTAATGGGAGATTTTCAATATAATCTTGAATATTGGCCATTTTAACTGCATACAATAATTTATCTTTATCGGGATGATCTTCGCCCACAGCAATATTATTTGCTATTGAATCCGAGAAAATAAATCCTTCCTGCATTACCACCCCACATTTGCTTCGCCACATTTCCATGCTAAACTGGTTAAAATTAATCCCCCCAATCTCAATATGGCCTTCATAAGGAGGATAAAACCCAAGCATTAATTTAATAAGTGTTGTTTTACCACTTCCGCTTGCTCCAACAATTGCGGTAATTTTATTTTGTGGAATTGAAAGGTTAATATTATTAAGCACTCTTGGCGATTTTGGTCCTTCGTAATGAAATGCGACAGCCTTAAGTAAAATATCTTTTTGTTGTGGAAGTTCGTAGTTTTTAAACCGTTCATCTTCCTCATCTTCTTTCGTATGAATTTCGCCTAACCTTTCAAGACTAATTTTGGCATCCTGCCCGGCACGTATAAAACCGATGAATTCATTTAACGGACTATTCAACTGACCTATTATAAATTGTACAGCCATCATCATACCTAAAGTCATGTTTGATTCAATAACTGCTTTGGCTGCAATGAATGAAATTAGAATGTTTTTCACCTGGTTAATAAAAATCGATCCTCCCTGTTGATTCTGATTCAGCATCAATCCTTTCACACTTATTTTGAAAAGCCTTGCCTGAATTCGCTCCCATTCCCAACGTTTTTGCTTTTCGCAATTGTTAAGTTTTATTTCCTGCATCCCTGTTATCAGTTGGTAAACATTACTCTGATTTTCGGAAGCTACTGAGAAGCGCCGGTAATCAATTTCCTTTCGTTTTTTCAGGAACATCAAAATCCACATTACATACAGGGCGCTACCCAAATAGAAAACAAACAGGATTGTCCAGTCGTAATACGCAAGAACAAAACTGTATATAATAATGGTAAAAATGCCGGACGACATGCTAACCAAATTTCCGGTAAGAAAAGTTTGAATCCGGTCATTATCCTCTATTCGCTGACGTAAATCTCCAATAAGCTTTGTGTCGAAAAACCTAATGGGGAGTTTCATCAATTTTACAAGAAAATCAGAAATAAGAGAAATACTGATTCGGGTGCTGGTATGCAACATTATCCAGCTTCTAATAAATCCAACCGCTGTCTGGCTAATTGTCAATACCAACTGAGCGACCAGAACCAATACAACAAAGCTTAAATTATTAGTGGTAATACCGACATCAACAATAGCTTGTGTTAAAAATGGAAAAAGCAGACTGAGAATACCACCTGTTAAAAACCCAAGCATTAGTTGTATGATCAACTTTCGGTAAGGTTTTACATAAGAAAAAAGGTAACGGAATCCGGTTTTGTTAATCTCCTCCCCCTCATCTTTGTAAAATTCTGCGGTTGGTTCAAGCAATAATGCAATCCCGGCAGGTTTCTCATCTTGTACTGTTGAAGCCCAGCTTTTCAGAAAATCTTTTTTATTATAAACAACAAGACCATGTGCCGGATCGGAAATATAATATTCAAAGTCGTTCTTTTTCTTTTTTATTTTATAAAGAACTACAAAATGATTTTGGTTCCAGTGTAAAATAACCGGCAGCGAAACCATTGGCAGCTTATCCCAGCTCAAACGCGCTCCCTGTGTACGCAGACCAATTTTCTCGGCAGCATCGCTAATGGTGAGTAATGACACGCCTTCCCTGGTTTTCCAGGTGAGTTCCCGCAAGGTTTCCAGATTATAATGCCGTCCAAAATGTTTGGCTACAATTCGCAAACACGTGGGGCCACAGTCCATGGCATCGGGTTGAAGATAATGCGGAAATTTATTCATTCGGTTCTTTTGATTCCGAAAGATAGTAATTTGATTGAATTCATTTCAAACTTTGACCGTTCGGTTGTTAACACTTGACGTTTAATATTTATGAATCCAATAATATTTTTAGACAAGAATAAATAAAACCAAAACAGCAGGCAGAAATCCCAGCAATGAAAATACCCTTGCTTTTGATTGGTATTTTTCCTTATCGTTAAGCCAATAAAAAATTCCTATTGGGATTACGGCAGTAAATAAAACTGTTCCAATAAAATTAAAGATTTCTTTTTTATTCGTTAAAAAGGAAAATGAATGAACACCTTCATCAAAATACCATAAACCAAGCGAAATTACCGCCGAAATCAGGATTAAAATAATCGGAAATATACGGCAACACATTTTATTATTCTTTTCCATGTTAAATTAGTTAAAGTCTGTAAATAAAGAACGAAATTAGTTAATCAGCTATTGTATAAGAAACTGGTTAGTGCCCAATTGTAATTCTTTGTTTATCTGATGTCCATACCGAAAAATATCCTAAAGCACCATTGGAAAGGTTAGAATTTGGATTTGCCGGTGCTGCTGAACCCGGATTATTATTGAGTAAATCAATAAAAGTTTTGTAAAAATCATACGTTTTTTCATCAAACGAAATAAGTTGCACATCAACCGTATCTCCTGGGTTGATGCCAAAGTTTCGCAAATCAATCTTCACACGCTCCCCGTCAAAAAAACGATCGGAGAAAATTACAAAATCATCAGCCTTATCTTTTAGCTTGTTATTAACGAATACTTTAACCCTGTAATAATTGTCAACTTTTGGCGGATCGTCAAAATAAACGTGAACAACGTAACTCTTATCAAAATAGGACTCAGGATCATCAAAATAGTACCACATCGTATCAATTCCTACTTTTGGCTGTAATAGGGAAGTTCCTTCAAAAATGCCATTATTTGTATGTACTGTTAAATGATAGGTTGAGCCAACTTTAACCGGAATTTCTTCCAGGCTGTAAACACCATTTTCAATTTCAGGTAAAAGAAAACTTTCATTATCATCGAGAGCAATGCGAACATCGGCACCGGAAACCATTTCGCTTTCCGACTGATCAAAATAACTTGAAGTTTTCGATATTTTAACCTGAGCCGATTGCCTTGATGCATCCACATTTCCTTCAATAACAACAACGGGATCAGCGCTATTTAAATTCACATTGATTACTTTTTCGCACCCTGTAAATACAAGAACTGCAAAAACCAATAGAAGAATTATGTTTTTAATTTCTTTATTCATGAACTAAAAGAATTAAAATTTAAACCGGTAACTTACCGAAGGAATAGCCCTAAACAATGCAAATTGTACAGCCTCCGTATTGCCGGGATTATTTTCATTTTCTCTGAACTGAATAAAATAAGCGTTTTCACGTGCATAGGCATTATACACCGAGAAATTCCAGCTCGACTCAAACTTATCTGTTTTTTTGCGTTGCCATGTAAAACCAATATCTAATCGATGATAGGACGGCATTCGGTAACCATTCCTTTCCGTATAATAACCTACCGGGATACCTTCAATTTCATACTTTCCACTTGGAAAAGTTACTGCATTCCCCGTATAATAAATCCACGTGGCTGAAGCACTCCATTTTTTATTTATTTCATAAATACCAACTATCGCTATATCGTGGATGCGATCATTGCGAGCCGGAAATGCTTTACCTTTATTAATCGCATCAAATTGCCTTAAAGTTCGGCTTAATGTATAACTTATCCAGCCATTTAATCGCCCCGTGTTACGTTTTAACATAAATTCAGCACCATAAGCCCAACCCTTTCCAAAAACAAGTTCGGATTCTACTGTTGAATTGAAAACCAGTTCTGCACCATTCTTATAATCAATCTGGTTTTTCAAACCTTTGTAATAAACTTCAATTGACGATTCAAATTCGTTGTCTTTAAAATTTCTGAAATAACCTAACGATACCTGATTTGAAATCTGTGGTTTTACATTATTGCTGCTGGGCAACCATAAATCAGTGGGCGTTGTTGTTGTTGAGTTTGACAACAAATGTAAAAACTGGTAAATACGATTGTATGAGGCTTTTATTGAACTTTGCCGATCAACCAAATAATTTAAGGCTATTCTTGGTTCCAGTCCCCCCTGTGTTTTAAAGAATTTGAACCTGTTGATATTAATTGTTTTAGCTAATTCTCCCTGATTATTAAACTCGTAAAATTCGCCCGGTCCAACATTACTAAACAATGACAAACGTAATCCATAGTACAACTTTAATCGTTCAGAAATATTCTGACTGTTGGATAAATAGGCTGCCCATTCAATAGTTCTTCTTCTAAAAATAGTTTCAGAACTTATACCGGAATCTTCATTTGCCAGGATTTCTCCGGGTAGGATGTTATGGAATATCGCATTCCAACCAAACTTGAGCGTATTTCTGGTATTAAGGTACCAGGTAAAATCCTGCTTTATGTTAATATCATTGATTTCGGAGCGAATTGTTATATCATAATCTCCAAGAATACTAATATTGTAGGAATAATGACTGACAATAAACGATGTATTGGAAAAAAGTTTTTCACTGAAATTATGGTTCCAACGCAAGGTTCCGGTAGAATTTCCCCAATCGAAACCAAATTCATCTGAATAACCAAAATTATCGCGTCCCAGATAACCTGAAAGATAAATTCGATTATTATCATTAATCATATAATTAGCTTTCAAATTCAAGTCATAAAAATAAAGCCAGGTGTCCTTTAGATTTTCATTTTTTGAAAGAAGCAGAAACATATCAGCATAAGTTCTTCTGGCGCTAATAATAAAAGAACCTTTATCTTTTACAATTGGGCCTTCCACTGCCAGGTTTGATGAAATGATCCCAATGCTTCCGGTAACATCATATTTTTTAAGGTCTCCCTCCTTCATTTTTATATCGAAAACAGAAGAAGCCCGACCTCCATACTCGGCTGGAATTGATCCTTTCATTAAACTTGCATCCCGAATAGCTTCCGAGTTGAAAATAGAAAAGAATCCCAAGAGATGTGAGGCATTATAAACCGGCGCTTCATCCAGTAAAATCAGGTTCTGGTCAATTCCACCCCCACGAACATAAAAACCGGAATTACCCTCACCCGCCGCTTTTACCCCGGGTGTTAATTGTATGGTTTTCAAGATATCACGTTCTCCAAATATTACCGGGATGGATTCAATCTTTTTTGGATCCATCTTAACATTTCCCATTTCAAGCGACGAAATATTTCGGTCGGGCCTGTCGCTGGTAACCGTTACTCCACCAATCTCAACCGGAGTTTCAACAAAATCGACGTCGAGTTTTACATTTTCGGATAAAGCTACTGGTATTTGTTGCGAGGTGTAACCTATGTACTGAAATCTCAGGATATAATTTCCATCAGGTAACGACAAAGAGTAAAAACCATAATTATTTGAAACTGTCCCAGTGTTTGAAAGATCTTCAACAATCACAGTAGCACCGACTAAGTCTTCTCCAGTAGCTCCATCACGAATATGCCCGCTGACCACAAATTTCTCCTGCGAAAACGCTTTGAAAGCCAGCAACAATACAAATAAAAGAAGATTTAATTTTCCGAGCATGCATACTGATTTCGACGCACCAAAAGTAGAAATATTCCGGTGTAATCAACTGATTTTAATGGATGCTTTTGGAATAAAGTTTCTTTTTCCGGAAATGATTTAAAAAACCATTCGGATATTCAGGTTCTTAAATATAATCCATGGTGAATCCTTAAATTTTTAGATTAACCAAATAATCAGCAACATCTTCTGCCCAATAGGTTAAAATCAAATCTACTCCGGCACGTTTAAACGCAAACATGGTTTCCAATACAATTTTCTTTTCATCGATCCAGCCATTTTGTGCGGCTGCTTTTACCATTGAATATTCACCACTTACATTATATGCAACCAATGGAATATTGAAATTTTGTTTTGCTTTAGAAATTATATCGAGGTAAGCCAAACCCGGTTTTATCATAACCATATCGGCGCCTTCAGCAATATCCTGTTCAATTTCACGCATTGCTTCATTTGCATTTCGGTAATCCATTTGGTACGTTTTTCGATCGCCAAAACTCGGAGCGCTGTCGGCTGCATCTCGAAACGGACCATAAAAACCTGATGCATATTTTGCTGAATAAGCCAGAATCGGAATTTTGTAAAAACCATTTTTGTCGAGCGCTTCACGAATGATTTTCACCCTGCCATCCATCATATCGCTTGGGGCAATAATATCGGCACCGGCTTCAGCCAGAGAAACTGCCTGTTTTGCCAAGGTTTTTAGCGTTAAATCGTTATCAACATCGCCATCTACAATTGTTCCGCAATGACCGTGAGTTGTGTATTCACAATTACAAACATCGGCAATAATTAAGATTTCAGGAATCTCTTTTTTAATCGCTTTTATTGCCTGCTGAACGATACTTTATCATGGCAAGCAACATCTCCGGTTTCATCTTTATGTTCAGGAATTCCAAAAAGCAGAACAGCTTTGATTTTTTTCTCCCACAACACTTTGCACTTTTCAACCAGCAAATCAACAGAAAACCGGTATTGTCCCGGCATGGATGGAATTTCCTGTTTTACATTTACACCATAAGTTACAAAGAGTGGCATTGCCAAATCGTTTACAGACAATTGGGTTTCTGCAAACAATTCTCTCACCTGCGGATTGTATCGCATTCGTCGTAATCTGGTAATTGGAAATTGTGGTGATGACATGATTTTATTTTTCTATTTTATTAAAAAAGCTCATTAAGCAGACTTCGACTTCGCCCAGTCTGACGGTCACAGTGAGCGGAGTCGAACTGTGATTTAAACTTTATCATTTAACTCTTAATCGAATTTCTCTTCCAACATTTGCTTCGCGACATCTCTGCCACTTCCCAAACATTTTCAAGAAAAGTTTCCTGTTTTATCTTTTTTATTTATTGTATTCAGGTTTGTACGACAAAGCTCTAAAAATTACTTTATCAGATAGAATCTCAGCATGTGCAGCTACCGGATATCGGCATCCTCCACCAATGATCTGCATAAATCTTCGCTCTGCTGAAACCTGTTTTTCAATGGTTTCATTATTGATTTGCCTTACTATTTCCAGTGCAACTTTATTATTCCTGTTTACCTGAATAACCAGCGCTCCCTGTCCTGGCGATGGAATCATTTCATCCAGTGAAAAATAATTTTCTTCCGGAATTTCATAGCCCAATCGCGTTAAACCGGCAGCGGCTAAAATGGTAGCATCGTATTCTCCATCCAATACTTTTTTCACCCGGGTATCCACATTTCCGCGAATGGATTTAAATTCCAGATCAGGACGCAATCGTTTTAACTGTTCCTGTCGTCCCGGACTGCTTGTTCCAATTACACTTCCGGCTTCAAATCATTCAACGTTTTCCCATTTGTAGTAATCAATACATCCCGAACATCTACACGTTGCGGAAATGATGCCAGAACCAAATCAGGATGCGAATCTGAAGGCACATCTTTTAAACTGTGAACCGCCAAATCTGCTTCGCCCGACAGTAGTTTTTGCTCCAATCCTTTTACAAATACACCGGAGTTTCCAAACGCACTCAATGGTGTTGTTTGATCAATATCTCCCTTTGTTGTTACCTCCAGAAATTCAATAATTGTTTCGGGGAATTTCTGCAAAAGTAAATCCCTTACAATTTCCGACTGACGCAATGCCAATCTGCTTCCCCGTGTTGCAATTATCAATTTTCTGCTCATATCTGCTCTGCAAATTTCCCGATGATTATCATTGCCGGAGTTGCCGGTTTTTCGTTGGCTATAAAATGTTCAACGTCACCTAAAACAGTGTTATATTTTGCTTGCCCCGACTGTGATACCTTTGATAAAATCTGAACAGGAGTAGCCGGATCAATTTCAGCATTAAGTATGCTTTTTGAAAATTCAACCAGATTATTTAGTCCCATGTAAATTATCACCGGTGATCCTGATTTCAGAACCTGAATAACTGCATTCAAATCGGTAAATCCTCCGTCAATACGGTGACCGGTATAAAATAGCGCCATTCCGTTTTTTTCCCGTTCCGTTAAAGGAATCTCAAAAATTGAAGCAGCCGCAATTCCAGCTGTAATCCCAGGAATAACTTCATAATTCAATTGATTTTCTTTGCAAAACCGAATCTCTTCTGCACCACGTCCAAAAATCATTGGATCGCCGGCTTTCAGACGAACAACTTTTTTGTACTCTTTCGCGAATTTTAAGAATGTAGAATGAATTTCATTTTGGCGTTCTTCCTGATTTTGCCCGTCTTTATATAATTTTCCAACATAAATTTTTTCAGATTCCGGATTACACAAATCAAGTATTTCCTCTCCTGATAATGCATCATACAAAATAACATCAGCAGCTTTTAAACGGTTAAGCGCTTTTATCGTAAGCAGTTCCGGATCGCCCGGACCGGCGCCAACAATCGAGATCAGATGCGGTAAATCCATTCTTCCAGTTCTTTCAGATAATCCATCGGATCAGGATATTCAAATTTGTATCCAAGTTTGTCAACTAATTTTTTGTTATCCACAATCTTGAAATTTTCTTTTTTATCTACAAAATTAGGAGCAGGTAAATTTCCCACTTTTGCAGCTTTTGTATAAAACTCCCTTTTTGTGGGATGCCCGGTGCAACAAACATTATATACTTCGCCCCAAATTTCTTTTTCAATAATTTCTGTAATAATATTTACACAATCGTCGCGATGAACCAGATTTACCGGAATATCGCCACTTACATCTTTTTTATTCAATAAAAACCGGGCAGGATTTCTGTCGGCACCAACCATTCCGGCAATACGTAGTATCGTAGTTTTTGTGCCATCAATTTCCTGAAGCATTTTTTCAGCTTTCAAAAGCGCCTTTCCCGAAAGTTTCTCGGGATTACCGACCTCATCTTCCTGAACCTTTTTATTTGTACTTTCATAAACCGACGTTGAAGAAATAAAAATCACTTTTGGAATTTTCAGCTCCTTTATATAATTAATTATCTGTTTTATCTGGCCGGTAAAAACCTCCTCAACATTTTGAATTCGTTTTGGTGGAATTGAAATAATCAGCACATCGGTATTAAAAAAATTACCATAATCAATATCCATTGAATTGGCCGCAACATTCAAATAATAAGGTTGAATACCCGTGGTTTCAAGCATATTATAATTATCGTTGGAAGTGGTTGAACCTTTTACAATGTACCTTTTTGATAAAAGTCGTTTTCCCAACTGCCGTCCCCAGCCATCCGCATCCAAGTATTGATATTTGTGTTCTCATGCTATTTCAGTTTTAATTTGTTGAATTGATTTTTCCGTAGCCTCTAATAGTTTGATCGATTAATATTCTGTTAAAGTTGTTGCCAGAAACCAGGATTCAAAACCCGACGGTGGCAAGATGAATTCCATTTTCAAGCATTTGATGGAAAAAGATGGAAAACAGGCCCATATCAGCCTTTTTTACATCGTTGAAAGTTGTTTACTCTTTCTTCTGAAAAGAATACACTTATCATGGAGCCAACCCGATTAATTTGGGCAGATATTTCATTTTTCTGAAAAACCTAGCTAAAGTCCCATTTGAAGTTTTCCCCCGATATTTTCAAGCGTTGTCATAAATCTCAGGATTTTCTTTTAATTCGGATAAAACTGTTAATCCGGCAGTTGTGGCTACCGGGTTACCCGATAATGTTCCGGCCTGGTAAACAGGTCCTGCGGGCGCAAGCAAATCCATTAAAAATACTATTTCCGGCAATTGCACCAACCGGAAAACCGCCACCGATTATTTTTCCGTAAGTAATTAAATCGGCGTAAACATTGTAAATTTCCTGTGCACCGCCTGCCGCCAGCCGAAAACCGGTCATTACTTCATCGAAAATTAAAAGTGTGCCATATCGGTTAGCCAGTTTTCTTAAGCCTTCTAAAAAACCTTTTTCGGGTGCAATGCAACCCATATTTCCTGCAACCGGTTCAACAATAATTGCTGCAACCGAGTGTTCGTTTTCAGCCAGAATATTTTCAACTGAAACCAAATCGTTGTATTCAGCAATTAATGTATTTCGGGCAACTTCAGCGGAAACACCGAGACTTGATGGTTTTCCCAACGTTAATGCGCCACTTCCAGCACTTACCAAAAAAGTATCGGCGTGACCATGATAACAACCGTTAAATTTGATGATTTTTTCCCGTCCGGTTGCGGCTCTGGCAATCCGTACAGCAGTCATACAAGCTTCAGTTCCCGAATTTACCAGGCGTACTTTTTCAATTCCCGGAACCATGGAAACAATTAACTCGGCCAGTTGAATTTCTTTCTCTGTTGCCAAACCAAAACTTGATGATTTTTCGAGCTGTTTTGATACGGCTTCTACAACCGGTTGCCAGGCATGACCAAAAATCATTGGCCCCCACGATCCAATATAATCAATGTATGAATTCCCATCAACATCGGTTAAAATGCTTCCTTTTGCGCTTTTTATGAATGTCGGGATTCCACCAACACCAGCAAAAGTACGCACCGGAGAATTTACTCCGCCGGGAATTGTTTTTTGTGCCCTATTATAATATATATTACTAGTTTCCCTGTTCATGTTAATGATTTGTTTCCGGTTGCAAAAGCTTTAATTCTTTTACGGCAAATTCAACAAATGCTTTTTCTTCCTGAACTGGTGATTCAATAACTTGATTTGAAAAAATCTGTTTTGCCCGATTTCCGGTTGTGTTACCAATGGTAAAAATAATTGCTGATTTCAGAAATTAAATTACCTGCGTCAATAAAACTGTCAATTCCACTTGGGACTGAAAAAAAGATAAGCATCAAAATCGGTATTTAACTTTTGAACAACTGGCAAATTTCGGTACACTTCAGTTTCAAAAAGTTGAATATTTTCTGAATCAATTTCAGTTTGAAGAGTATTTAATGATTTGTCCCCTTTTAGATAAACAACCGTTTTTCCAATGCAATTTTTATTTACCAATTCAGCTAAAGAATTTGCATTTTTTTCTTTTGAAATGACAATTTCGATTTGACAACTCTGACTCAAATTCTCAGCCTGTTTTTGGGAGATGCAAAAAATTGAGTCTGTTGAGTATTTAAACCAATTTCAATATGATATTTTTTCAACCATTTTGCTGCCTGCTCACTTGTAATTGCCCAATTTTTATCTTGTATTTTCTAATCGTTCAAAAAATAAAAAATCAGGCAAATTATATTCAATCTTTATAAGCGGGTTGTCGATGAAAGAGACATTATTCTTCTGCAACCAGTTTCTGGTTTCATCAGATAATTCTCGCCCTATAAAGATTGAATAACTCATTTATTAATGTTTAAAATCTTTTCCCTCTTTAATTTCGGTTACGTAATTTTTACGAATAACAAAATCGCCAAAACGTTCCCCTTTATTTCTTGTTTCTGCAAAATCTTTAATTATCGGCTGCAACTCTTCCAGAATTTTTTCTTCCGGTATAGTTTCCCGGTATAGTGTGTTTAACCGATCACCTTCAAAACTTCCGCCTAAATACAAATTGTAATACCCCAGTGATTTACCAATTAAACCAATTTCAGCCAGATACGGGCGTCCGCAACCATTTGGGCAACCAGTCATTCTGATTACGATTTCTTCTTTATTCAGATCAAATTCCGCCAAAATTTCATCAATTTTTGTAATTAGCGTTGGCAAATATCTTTCTGCCTCTGCAAACGCAAGCGGGCAGGTTGGCATTGCAACACAAGCAATTGAATTTTTTCTTAATCCTGAAATATCTTCCGGAGAAACATGGTGTTTCTTCAGAATTTTATCGACCTGTTTTTTTACTTTTTCTGAAACACCCGAAATAATCACGTTTTGGTTTCCGGTTAAAATAAACTGTCCATCAGAAATTTCAGCAATTTCTTTTAGCGCCGTTTTCAACGTTTTTTCCTCTGTATTTCGAACACGGCCACCTTCAACAAAATAGGTTAAATGCCATTTTTCGTCAATACCTTTTTTCCAGCCAAAATTATCGCCATTTCTTTCCAGTTTGAAAGTAACAAATTCACCGAACTTAAAACCTAAAAGTCGCTCCCATTCCGATTTTATCCAATCGATTCCAAGTCGGTCAATGGTATATTTTAATCGTGCCTGTTTGCGGTTTTGCCGATCTCCATTATCGCGCTGAATCATCACAATTTTCTCGGCTACATCAATCACCTGTTCAGGTTTACACGAGCCGATAACAGTTCCCAGTCGCGGATAAGTTTCAGGAACACCAAAAGTGGTCCCAAATCCGCCACCAGCCGACACATTGTAACCTACAATTTTTTTGTTTTTTACGATGGCAATAAATCCCAGATCCTGAGAATAGATGTCGCAATCGTTTTGTGGCGGGATAATAACCGCAATTTTAAATTTACGCGGCAAATAACGATTTCCATAAAGCGGTTCAACTTCCTCTTTACTATCAACAACCAGTTTCTGATCAAGCCATATTTCATGATAAGCTTTTGTTTTAGGTAAAAGATGCAATCCAATATTTTTTGCCAGTTCAATTGCTTCAGCATGTAAAGGCGACTCCGCCGGATTTGCATGGCTCATTACATTACGGTTCACATCGCCACAAGCAGAAATGGTATCCAACAAACTGTTATTGATTCCTTGTAACGTAGCTTTCATGTTTTTTTTCAACACACCATGTAACTGAAAAGTCTGGCGCGTGGTAAGCTTCAACGTTCCGTTAGCATAAGTATCCGACAGTTTATCCATGGTTAACCATTGCTCCGGTGTAACCAATCCGCCCGGCATTCGCACCCGAATTAAAAATGAATAAGCAGGTTCCAGCTTTTGTTGTTTCCTTTCCTTGTCAGTATCGCGATCAGATTGCTGATAAAAACCGTGGAATTTTGAGATCTGGGTATCATTAGGCGCAATTGCTCCTGTGATCGGATTCGCCATGCTTTCAACCAGCGTTCCACGCAGGTAATTACTATCGTATTTTATCCTTTCAACTTCGGATAACTCTTCCCATTTAATTGTATCGCTCATAATTTCTTTTTTAGTAAACGTCAGACTGGAATCGTTTTTCTCTTTTTAACTTTTTGACGTATTCAGCAGCTTTTGATTCACTTATTCCACCTTGCTCTTTAATAATTTGAAGCAGTGTTTTATTTACGTCTTTTGCCATGTGTTTCATGTCGCCACACAAATAGAAATATGCTCCATCTTCAAGCCATTTAAATACTTCCTCCTTATTTTCCAGCAACTTATGCTGGACATATATTTTCTCCTCCTGATCACGCGAAAATGCTACATCCATTTTTTCAAGGTGATTTGTTTCAAGCAATTTTTGCCATTCTACCTGATAAAGGAAATCAGCACTAAAGCGACGATCGCCAAAAAACAACCACGAACCGCCTTTTAAATCGTTCATTTCGCGCTGTTGCATAAAAGCGCGGTATGGAGCAATTCCGGTTCCGGCACCAACCATTATCATTTTTGAACCATTTAATGGCATTTTAAACGAAGGATTTTTGTCGATATAAATTGGAATTGCATCGTCCATATCCAGAATATCTGCCAAATTGGAAGAACAGGCTCCAACGCGTTTGCGATCTTTATTTTCGTAACGAACAACAGAAACGGTAATGTGTACTTCTTCTCCAACTTTATCCATACTTGACGAAATAGAATACAGACGCGGAGGCAGTGGTCGAAGAATCTGAACCAATTTATTTGGATGCCATTCAAATGGGAAATCTTCCAAAAGATCCAGTAAATCATGACCGTATAAATATTTATCCAACGCCTCGTCATCTTTCAGCAGTTTCTCAACCTCCTTAATTTGAGTTTTCTCAAAATATTTCTGAATCATATCCACCGAGAGAACGGTAATTTCCAGGTGATGAGTCAAAGCTGTTTTTATCGGAACTTCACCAATTTCCAAATCAACCGGTTGTTCAGGGTCAAATCCTGTGCGTTCTATAATTTGATCAACTAAATCTTCCGGATTAATTGTAAAAATGCCAACTGAATCACCGGGCTCATAAGTTAATCCAGATTCGTCTAACGCCAACTCCAAATGATAGACTTCCTTATCCGAATCACGACCTGTAATTTTTACTTTTTCAATAATGGTCGCCATAAAAGGATTTTTCTTAGAATAGGAAATTTCTTGCTTGGGCGCCGGTTCATTTTGTACTGAATCAGGCGATGCTGTTGGAGTTAGATTTGCAAGAAAACTATTCATCCAAATTTCAGAATCAACTTCATAATCCACATCACATTTTACCATAGAAGTAACCGTAAATGCCCCCAGATTTTTACATGCAGAATAAATATCTTCACCTGTTTTGCAAAAATGTTTGTAGGTTTTGTCGCCAAGTGCTAAAACAGAAAAATTCAAACTGTTCAGTTTTGGCGCCCGTTTGCCGGTAACAAATTTGTAAAAATCTTCCGCCATATCTGGCGGATCACCTTCGCCATGCGTACTTACAATTATGGCCAGGTTTTCTTCTTCGTTAAGTTTCTTATAATTATAATCGTACATGCTGAAAACATTGGCAGATATATTTCTGAATGTTGCCTTTTCTGCCAATTTATCTGCCAGTGACTGCGAACGACCTGTTTCAGAACCATATAAAATGGTAAGATTCATTTTGGGTGCCTGCACACTTCCAGTAACTTGTTCAGCAAGTGGAGACGCAGCTCCGTTAACCGTTACAGAACCGTTCAACCCTGCAAGTCTTCCTTCAAAATAACCATTCAGCCAGATAATCTGTTCTTTTGTTATTCCATTAACCAACTCATTTAAAGCGGTTAATTGTTTCTCATTTAATTGATTTGATTTCAAACTCATAAATCCACATTATACTTTTCACGAGTTAAAAACTCTTTTATTTTATTTCTTAATCGAATTGATTCATAAACATCTTCTCCATTGGAGGCAACAGAAACCGTCATTTTTCCATTGATATAAATTGCCGGTGAAATAAACTGGCACATCTCAGGTTTATCATGAATATTTACCAGAACGCCTGCTTCTTTTCCATCTGCAAGAATTTGCTGATCAAGGTCATCGTTATTGGTACATGAATACAAAATGAAATAGCCTTTCAATTTTTCTTTTGAATATGCTGATTCAAAATATTTCACGCCGATGTTTTTAATTTCATCACAGATTTTTAATGCCAGCACTTCAACCACTACATCAAATCGCCGCAATAATTTAAGTTTTTTAAATGCAGTTTGTCCACCACCAATTAGTAATATTTTTCCCTGGGAAATGTCCAGCGAAACAGGCATAAAATTCTTATTTAGCTTTCCTGTCATATATTTCAAATTTCATATTCAATTGGTGACTCTTTCACGCGCCCAAAATTGCTACGCTGCCAAAGCCTCTCATGAAAATAATAAAGGATCATCTTGGTAAAAAGTTCTACACCTCCTATGGAAACTGCAAAATTTAAGTTTCCAACAATTATCCATGATATAAAGATTGTATCTATGGTTCCTAATGTTCTCCACGAAATAGCTTTTACTAAACTACGATAACCTTTTTCGGTAGATTTCCTTTTTGTATCAGTTCGTTTCATAAACAAATTTTTCACTGAACAGTTTTACTTCTTCTTCAATTATCTTGGTTGCCCTATCCAGTTTTTCTTCCCTATAAATAATATTCTTCTTTATCTGTTTCTCAATTATTTCAATATCAAAAAGTTCAACATTCGATAACCTTCCTACTTCAGGATCAATATCGCGCGGAACTGCCAAATCAAGAATATACATTGAATTACTGATATTGAAATTTTCTTTTTTTATAATGTAATGTGGCGCTGCAGTAGCAGAAATTAACACATCGGTTTTTTCAAGAATTTCATAAAGCTGGTCAAAACGAAAAGCTTTTGCTCCGTATTTATCCGCAAGTTCTCTGGCTTTATCATAAGTTCGGTTTCCAATAAAAACAGGTTCAACATCCTTTTTTAGTAAAAATTTGATGATCTTTTCGTTTAGAGCATTTACGCCAATAACTGTGATTTTCAAGTTTTTGATGTCGCCAATTTCTTTAAACAAAAAGTGTACTGCTGCCTGACTGTGTGACATAGCACCTTTGGATATCCCGGTTTCTTTCCGGACGCGCTTTCCAACAAAAAGTGCTGTTTGAAATAATTTATGGAGACTTTTATCCAACTGGCTTTTTTTTGCTGCATCCTGATAAGCAATTTTCACCTGGTTAACAATCGCAGATTCGCCGATCAGTGGCGATTCCATTCCGGAAACTACACGAAACAAATGTCTGACAATATGATCAGATATTTCACCCCGCCCGTAATACCATTCAACCCGGTTACAGGTTTGGAGCAAAACTCCCTGATTACAAAAAATCCCGTTTTCAGAAATAAAACTTTCTCTTTCTGCTAACGAATGATTCCAGTCTATTTTTGTCAATCCAATCATAATTAAAAAAAAAGCCTTCCTGTTTTTGCAGAAAGGCTCTTATAAAAATTTTAGTAAACAACTATCTTTTATTCACTTCCTGCACACTTATGTTATTACAACACATACATATCATTGAACATGTCATGCTAACCATCATTATGTAGGAAGAAATGTTTTTCATAATCATTGTGTGACTTTTGTCACATTCGCCACAAATATATATTAATATTTTTTTATCCGTATATATTTTTTATTTTTTTTGAATCAATCTAAATTAATTAACGTTGATTATTTTTATTCTTGTGAGTAGTAGGAAGTACGGATGAAAAAGGCATTGACCTGACAACTATTTAATGTTCAGCTAAAAACATATTGTTAAGATCCTTATATTTAGCGATTTAAGTTTTTTTTACATTCCCCTGTCACTAATACAACGAGCTAATAGACAAACACTTGGTAATATACAAATGTTTACATGGTTTTGTATAACATTTTTACCTGTTTTTGATACTCTTGATTGTTAATAAATTATTACTATTTTTGGTGGCCTTTCACGGGAATTAGGTGATAAAGCAATAAAAAATCAAATCAAAAACGATATAAAATGAAAGTTTACAAGACTGATCAGATTAGAAATATTGCCTTAATAGGTAATGCCGGCAGTGGGAAAACCACCCTCGCAGAGGCCATGCTCTTTGAGGGTGGAGTAATTAATCGCAGGGGAGAAGTAACTGCAAAAAATACTGTTTCCGATTACAACCAGATTGAGCAGGATTATGGCAATTCCGTTTTTTCTTCTTTGTTATATACTGAATACAACGGAAAGAAAATCAATATTTTAGACGCACCCGGAATGGATGATTTGTGTGGGGGAGTTGTCTCGTCGCTTTATGTTTCAGAAATGGCTTTGGTAGCCATTAATTCATCAAATGGAGTTGAAGCCGGTACAGAAAGTGCATATCGTCATGCCGATGCTGCGCAAACACCACTGCTTTTTGTTTTCAACCAGCTTGATCACGAAAATTCTAATTTTGATGCAGCTCTCGATCATTGTAAAAATTCATTTGGAAATAAAATAACTGTTATCCAATATCCGGTTGATGCCGGTCCTGGTTTTTCTTCAATCATTGATGTATTGAAGATGAAAATGTATAAATATAGTCCTAACGGCGGAAAACCTGAAATACTTGACATCCCAGCTTCTGAAAAGGACAAAGCCGAAGAGTTGCACAACGAATTGGTTGAAATGGCTGCCGAAAACGAAGAATCGCTAATGGAGCTTTATTTTGATAAGGGTTCGCTCTCAGAAGATGAAATGCGGAAAGGAATCAAACTTGGAATTATTGACCGTAGCCTTTACCCGGTATTTTGTGCAGGCGCTAAAAAAGATATTGGCATTGGCCGTTTACTTGAATTTATTTCAAACATAGCGCCGGCGCCAAACGAAATGAAATCGATACCGGTAGAGTAGTGGTAGTGAATTAAAAATGGAAGAATCGGAAAAACCAAGTCTTTTTGTATTCAAAACATCTGTTGAGCCGCATGTAGGTGAAATCACCTATTTCAAGGTAATGTCCGGAAAAGTTACTGAAGGGATGGATCTTATAAATTCAACCAACAGCGCCAAGGAACGGCTTTCCCAGGTCTTCGTATCAGCAGGGAAAAGCCGGGAAAAAGTTGATGCCTTGGTAGCAGGTGATATGGGATGTACCGTTAAACTGAAAGAAACCCGTTTTAACCAAACGCTTACAACAAAAGATGCCGAAACAAAATATCAGCCAATTACATTCCCGAAACCAAGAATAACCACCGCTGTAAAAGCCGTAAATGATTCGGATGATGAAAAAGTAGGGGAAGTTTTAAGTAAGATTAAATTCGAAGACCCAACATTTATTGTTGAGTATTCAAAAGAATTAAAACAATTGTTGGTTCATGCACAAGGTGAATATCATCTGAATGTGCTGAAATGGTATTTCGATCATATCCATAAAATTGAATTTAATTTCTTAACGCCAAAAATACCTTATCGCGAAACCATTACAAAAGCATCTCAAGCTGATTATCGTCATAAAAAACAATCGGGGGGCGCCGGCCAGTTTGGTGAAGTTCACATGATAATTGAACCTTATGAAGAAGGCGCTAAACCAAAAACCATGTTTAAATTTGGCGATAAGGAACAAAAACTTTCTGTTCGCGATGTACAGGAACTTCCACTTCCATGGGGCGGAAAACTAATCTATTGCAACTGTATTGTGGGCGGTTCAATCGATGCCCGTTTTTTGCCGGCAATTCTGAAAGGAATTATGGAAAAAATTGAAGAAGGCCCACTTACCGGATCGTACGCAAGAGATATTATTGTTTACGTTTACGACGGTAAAATGCACCCGGTTGACTCAAACGAAATCTCGTTTAAACTTGCCGGACGAAATGCATTTAGCAAAGCATTTAAAAATGCAGGAGCAAAAATTCTTGAACCGATTTACAACCTGAATGTTTGGGTTCCATCTGATCGAATGGGAGATGTAATGAGTGACCTGCAGGGTCGCCGTGCCATGATTATGGGAATGGGATCAGAAAAGGGTCTTGAAAAAATTACTGCAAAAGTGCCACTGAAAGAGATGAACAAATACACTACATCGCTGAGCTCAATTACCGGAGGTCGTGGAGTATTTTCAATGGAATTCGATAATTATGAAAAAGTACCATCCGATGTACAGGATGAACTGCTGAAAGCTTACGCTGAAGAGCAGGACGAAGAATAGAAATTTTCTAATCCATTTTACTATAAACTAAACAGAAGCCCTGGTGCGCAAGTACCGGGGTTTTCTTTTGCAGTTAACTGAAGTTTTATTAACGATAAGTGTTACTTTCATAATGAAACAGACACATATTATTTACTATTATTATTTTCAGGATAATTGATGGCTAGAAATGTTCTTTTATTTCAACATAAATTTAAAACGATGAAACGATTAGTAACTGTCGCTGAATTCCCAACCTCGTTTGATATCAGGTACAGCTTATTAAAAGATATGCTGGAACAGGCAGAAATCCCGTATATTGAAGTGAATGAAAACATGCGGGGATTAAAACCATTTCCAATAAGTCCAAGTAATATTTCAATTGAGATTAAAGTTTATGAAGAATATCTGGATGAAGTTCAAAAAATTCTTCAATCGATCAAATAGGTATTTCACTTTTTAGTTTTACAAAAAAGATTTAACTTGATTAAATCAAAAAAGGTAAAATTATGGTACAAACAATTTTGGGATCGGGCGGTGCCATCGGAATACCATTAGCCCGGGAGCTTAAAAATTATACCGACAATATCAGGCTGGTAAGTCGAAATCCCAAAAAAGTGAACGAAACTGATGAATTATTTCCACTTGATTTTTATGATTTAAAACAAATCGAAAATGCAGTGGCAGGTAGTGAAGTAGTTTATGTTACTGTTGGATTTGAATACCGCCTTAAAGTGTGGCAGCAAATTTGGCCTGCTTTTATGAAAGCAGTTATCGAAGCTTGTAAAAGACATAAATCGAAACTGGTATTCTTCGATAATATTTATGTGTATGATAAATCTGCTATTCCGTTTATGACAGAAAATTCACCATTAAATCCGCCAAGTGAAAAAGGTAAAGTTCGGTTACAGCTTCATGAAATGATTATGAATGAAGTGGAGAAAAGGAATTTGACTGCAATAATTGCGAGAGCCGCCGATTTTTATGGTCCGGAAAACCGTGGAAGTGTACTATCAATTATGGTAGCAGAGAATTTTATAAAAGGCAAGAAAGCGCAAAATTTTGGAAATATTGATACCGTTCACACTTATACTTACACACCCGATGCGGCCAAAGCAACTGCCATACTTAGGAAATACAGAAGATGTTTGGAATCAGGTTTGGCATTTACCTACTACAAAAGAAAAAATATACAGTTAAAGAATGGATTGAAATGATCGCCAAAGAGCTTGAGGTTGAACCACGTGTTCAGCATTTGCCGCTTTGGATGATCCGTTTGGTTGGAATTTTTGTACCAATCATGCGAGAATTCCCGGAGATGCTATATCAGAACGACCGTGACTATATTTTCGACAGCAGCAAATTTGAAAAACGGTTCGGGATGAAAGCGATTTCACCCGAAGCCGGAATAAAAGCTTTTATTGAAGATTTACGTCAAAGAAGCTAACTTACTTTGCTAAGTAGTTCGATCATATTTTTTTAGGTTGTTTCGAAAATCATTTTCAATTCATTAAAAAAATCTGTTACATTTTAACTGATCTACATACACATAAGCCAGAATTGTCGTAAATTGAAAAAAACCAAAAAAATTACGTGCCATGAGTATAAGTTATTCACGCCCTCTTTCCAATGGTTGGAACAGAATGAAAAAAGCCTTATTTCAACCTTTCGATATCTCAAAATGGTTTCGCGTTGGTTTTACCGCGTGGCTGGCCAGTCTTACTGATTGTAATGGAGGTGGTGGTAGAGCTGGAAATAAACATTCCTATCATGACATGAATAACGCCTGGAATGATATTTTTACTTTTCCACAAACTGCATGGAACTGGCTGATGGATCATCCGGTTATATTCAATCTGATAATTGTCGGGATAATATTACTTTTTGTAATAGGCGCAGTAATAACCTGGGTAAGTTCTCGCGGTAAATTCATGTTTCTGCATAACGTTATCTATAACAAATCGGAAATTAGTGAACCCTGGCATGAATACCGTAAAGAAGGAAATTCATTATTTCTCTGGCAGTTTTTCTTCGGACTAATTGCCGCCGCGGTTTTTATTCTTTTCCTGATTTATTGTTTCATCACTGCAAAGAATTTGTATTATGCTGATTTGCCTGGCATTGCCATATTCTGGGCTGTGGCAATGATGGTGTTAATTTTAATCGGCTACTTTATTATTTTCGGGTATATTTCACTTTTTCTGAAAGATTTTGTTGTTCCTATAATGTACAAACATCGTGTTGGAGTTATTAAAGGTTGGGGCGAGTTTTTGAAACTCCTTTTTCCACACTTTTTCTCTTTTATCGGTTACGGCCTGTTTATTTTTGTTCTTGGAATTGCAGTTGCCATTGCAGTAATATTTTTTGCCCTGTTTACCTGCTGCATCGGACTTTTATTGATCGCAATACCATATATTGGCGCAGTTATTTTGTTGCCGGTAAGTTATACCTTTCGTGCTTTCAGTATTGAATTCCTTGCCCAGTTTGGAGACCGTTACAATGTTTTACCTGCAACTGTTAACGATAACGTAATTGAAGTATAGTTTCTAAAACAGAATTCCGCTAAAAGAAATTGGCTGATTGTATTTTTATGAATATGTTATAAATGTAATAGTACAGGAAGTTCGAAATGAAACCAACGATAATATTTTTTGGTCAAAATTCAGCCTGACAAATAAAATTGTTTCAAAACTTACACGCCTAAAATCTTTATAATCCGGTCAACTCTTATCTCTGAAAAGATGAAAGAATCCGTGCGTTTGTCGTTTTTTCCCGTCACGCCCAACTCCATCAACACTATAATAATACACTCCCGGGCTAGCAAATCTTCCTCCCATTAAACGGCCGTCCCAAACTGTTTCAGTCCAGGTTCCTTCAAATCCCTGTACATCGCCACTTTGCCAAAAATGTATTCTTTGTCCCCAACGATTAAAGATGCTGATTTTAATGCTTTTCATCGACCAGAATTTGACGACAAACAAATCATTGGTTCCGTCTCCGTTTGGCGTAAAAACATTAGGAACCGCAACAAAGGAAGTATCAACAGTAATATAATCCGGCAAATAAGCAGTATCAACACAAACATTGTTTTCAGTTATCTTTTTTGACACCAGTTTAACCATATATCTTCCAGAATTTTCATACACGTAAACCGGGTCTTTATCATAAGCAATAACCATAATGCTATCATTGGGATTAGTGCTTCCACCTAAATTTTCCTTTAAATAATCCAGGTCATAAAAGAAAGACCATTCATATTCCCCCGGATCACCATTTTCCGACAGATTGGTAAATGTAACTTCCAGTGGTCCTTCCCCACTCATAGGATTTGCGGTAAAATCAGCTTTGGTTACAATCGAATTGTATGTGACAGTTGCTATTCCGTCGCAAGAATATTGATCGAAAACACGAAAAGTATAATCGGTATTTTGGGTTGGAGGATCAAAAATCTGTGTGGTTTGAAATGATGAAATCACCTGATCTCCGAGTTTCCACTCCATTTTTACATTTTTTGAAACCAGTAATTCCGAGTTATTAGAAAGATCATAATATTTTAATTCTGCCCCTGAGTAAGTGGCTTCCATTTTAAACCAGTCACAATTCGATTCAGTAACTGTTCCATCTGCAGTGTACCAGTTGTTAAAGACCCAGGCACGGTAAACCTCAGTAGTTGCCCCCTGAGTAATGGTTACGCGGTAACAACCATCTGCCAACCCGATTATTTCCGATGAAGCACCATCAACCGATTCGGATTGATGGAAATCAAAAGCTGCGGTCTGCGGATTGTACTTCTCCCAAAGAAATGTCTTTGTTCCGATTAACGCCGTTTCAGCTTTTAATTGACCTATTGAAGACTGTGCATCGCCTGCACAAAAAATATAAATGCTATCCGTCGAAGAGAATACAGGATATGAAGTTTTATCTGATCCTGAAGCGCCGGGTGCTGAGAGTTGTGCCGAAATGTGCACTGGATTCCAAAAAGTAAAAGCAAGAATACTGATTATTAATAATCCAAACCGATTCATAAATTCAACCATTTGAGCTACAATAATAACGTATAATTTTTATTTAATTGTCCGGTCACCAACAAAAATGAGCTTTAACCTTCAAATTTGATCATACTTCAAATTTGTTAATAAAAGGAGTTTTGAATTTCTGAAAATACAGTGAACAACTTTTACATTTGTTCCTTTAATGAAGAAAACAAACCAAGGTGCTCGAATATCTAAAAGATCTTAATAAAAATCAGTACGAAGCAGTAATCCGCACAGAAGGGCCGGCTCTTGTAATTGCTGGTGCCGGATCAGGTAAAACCCGCGTTTTAACTTACCGGATTGCTCATTTATTGAAGCAGGGAGCGCGACCTTCGAGTATTCTGGCGCTTACATTTACCAACAAAGCTGCCCGTGAAATGAAGGAACGAATCGCAGCGGTAGTTGGAGAAAATCTGGCACGTTATCTTTGGATGGGAACATTTCACAGCATTTTTGCGCGGATGTTACGTTCAGAACATGAAACAATCGGTTATCCTTCCAATTTTACCATTTATGATAGCGCCGATAGCAAAAGTCTTATTAAGACGATTATGAAAAGCTTGCAACTCGATGATAAAGTTTACAAACCCGGAGTTGTTGCAAGCCGTATTTCAATGGCAAAAAATAACCTTATAACTCCGTCGGTTTATGCAAATACCAGCGAAATAAGATTAATCGACAAAAACATGCGCATGCCTTCAATTGCCGATATTTATAAAGAATACACTAAACGCTGTTTTCTTTCAGGAGCCATGGATTTTGATGATTTACTGATGAAAACCAACCTGCTTTTTCGCGATAGTCCAGAAATTCTGACAAAATACCAGGAACGTTTCGATTATGTTTTGGTCGACGAATATCAGGATACAAATTTCGCGCAATACCAAATTATAAAAAGGTTATCATCGAAAAACAACAATCTTTGCGTGGTTGGTGATGATGCACAAAGTATCTATTCATTTCGCGGGGCAAGGATTGAAAATATTCTCAATTTCAAAAATGATTACCCAGACCATAAAATATTTAAGTTGGAGCAAAATTACCGTTCTACCAAAACAATTGTAAAAGCGGCCAACAGTATAATTGCCAACAATAAACGACAAATTCCAAAAACGGTTTTCTCAGAAAAAAAGGAGGGAAATCCGATAAAAATTCTTTCTGCTCTTACCGATAATGAAGAAGGTTTTATGGTGGTTCAGGAAATTGCTGAAACACAGTTGCGCAACCATTACCGAAACTCTGATTATGCTATTTTGTACCGAACAAATGCGCAATCGAGGATTTTTGAAGAAGCGCTTCGAAAACGAAATATTCCTTATAAAATTTATGGCGGGTTAAGTTTTTACCAGCGTAAGGAAATTAAAGACCTGCTTGCATATTTCAGAATGACAATTAATCCGGCAGATAATGAGGCGCTTAAAAGAATCGTTAATTATCCGGCACGTGGAGTTGGCGCCACTACCCTTCTAAAACTGGAAGATGCCGCTGTTGCAAAAGAGACTTCGATCTGGAATATTATTTTGGAACTGGAAGAATTAAATCCGGCAAAACTGAACAAAGGGACAATTTCTAAAGTGCTGAATTTTGCCCGGTTAATTCAGAATTTTCAGGAATTTGATAAAGAAAATCAAGCCTTTGATACCGCAAAAATGATTGCGGGAAAAACCGGGATTCTACTCGAATTATACAATGATAAATCGCCGGAAGGAATAAGCCGTCATGAAAACATTCAGGAGTTACTTAATGGTATACAGGAATTTAGCCTGAATGCAAAAGAAGAAGGCCTGCCCGATAAATTAGAAAATTACCTCGAAGATGTTGCACTTCTGACTGATCAGGATACGGAAAAAGAGGAAGACCGCGACAAGGTGACATTAATGACAATTCACTCGGCAAAAGGACTTGAATTTAAAAATGTTTTTGTTGTTGGATTAGAAGAAAATCTGTTCCCATCGCAGCGCCAGGGTGAAAAACACAGTGAAGAGGCACTGGAAGAAGAACGGCGTTTGTTTTATGTGGCATTAACAAGGGCTGAAGAAAATGCATGGTTTTCATATGCCAATCAACGGTATCGCTGGGGAAGTCTTGATTTTTGTACTCCAAGCCGTTTCCTCGAAGAAATTGACGAAAACTTTCTTGATAAAAATTCATTCACCATATTTCAGCAAACACGAGGTTATCGAACACAAAAATCTGCAGAATTAAAGCAACCGTCTTTTAATCGCCGCGACTCATTTGAAAATTACTCATCAGAAAACAGAAGGAATCTGCTGGGTAAAAGGTTGGTAGAATTAAACAATTCGTTGGAAAAACAGGCAGAGTTTACAGGTGATGATCCAACTAAAATTCAGTCAGGTATGACAGTGGAACATCAACGTTTCGGAGAAGGAAAAGTACTAAAAGTTGAAGGCTCGATGCCAAATATCAAGGCAACAATATTTTTTCAAAATTATGGACAAAAGCAGTTGCTCTTAAAATTTGCCAAACTGAAAATCAAAGTTTAAAATCAAGGTAAAAATTGTGAATTGATAAGAAATCATTAGTTTTGCATCAACTTCCAGGGTTAACTTTCGGACAATTGAAAACAAATAAGTTATAAACAACAGGTACGATAAAATGGATTACAATACAAATAGGAAAAAACTCCCGCTTCCGGAATACGGACGCAACATACAAAACATGGTTGATTATCTTTTCACCATTGAAGACAAGGAAAAAAGAAACCGGTCGGCACAAACGGTGATTGATGTAATGGGGAACCTGTATCCTTATTTACGCGATGTTGCAGAGTTTAAACACAAACTTTGGGATCATTTAGCAATTATGTCTGATTTTAAGCTGGATATTGATTATCCCTATGATCCTCCGTCGCCGGACAAATTACTCGAAAAACCAAATATTGTTCCCTATAACCAAAATCACATTAAATACAAGCACTACGGTTATACGATGCAACTAATGATAAAGAAGGCAGTTGAAATGGAAGGGGAAGAAAAAGAGATTATAGTTGAGCAGTTAGCCAATCAAATGAAAAAATTGTACCTGGCATGGAACAAAGATGCTGTGGATGATGAAAAGATTTTTATGGACCTGGAAGAACTTTCAAAAGGAAATGTTGAAATAAGTAAAGATCTTCAACTGACCGAAACAAAAGTTATTCTTGGAAAACCAAAAAAGAAAAAACCAAAAAGAAAATAATTTTCTTACCCTTTTCTAATGGCAACATTCACAATTGAAGGTGGTCACCGTTTAAAAGGTAACATTGAACCCCAGGGGGCAAAAAATGAAGCACTCCAGGTAATTTGTGCCGTTTTGTTAACACCCGAAGATGTGTTAATTGAAAATGTGCCTGAAATCAGTGACGTTTTAAAACTCATTGAAATTCTCGGTGATATCGGCGTAAAAACCGAACGAGTTGAAAAAGGCGTGTTCCGATTCAACGCTGCCAATGTAAATATTGATTTTCTGAAAAGCCCGGAATATGCAAAAAAAGCGGCCAGTTTGCGTGGCTCGATAATGATTATAGGCCCGCTTTTAACAAGGTTTGGAAAGGGTTTTATTCCGCAACCCGGTGGCGATAAAATTGGTCGTCGTCGCGTTGATACCCATTTTATCGGGTTACAGAAATTGGGGGCCACATTTCAGTTTGATCCTGAAAAACACTGGTATTCTGTTACAGCGAAAAAATTAAAAGGCGCGTACATGCTTCTTGATGAAGCTTCGGTAACAGGAACAGCAAATATTATTATGGCTGCCGTTTTGGCCGAAGGGATTACCACCATATACAATGCTGCTTGTGAACCATATTTACAGCAGTTATGTAAAATGTTGGTTTCTATGGGAGCAAAAATTTCCGGGATAGGATCAAATCTGCTTACCATTGAAGGTGTTTCATCGCTAAACGGATGTCATCACCGGATTCTTCCTGATATGATTGAGGTGGGGAGTTTTATTGGATTAGCCGCAATGACAGGTTCTGAAATTACAATCAAAAATGTTGGGTTGGAGCATCTTGGAATTATTCCTAATTCATTTCGGCAACTTGGAATTAAAGTGGAACAAGAGAATGACGACCTGGTGGTTAAAGATACGGAACACTTCGAAATCGAATCATATATTGATGGAAGCATAATGACTATTTCGGATGCACCGTGGCCGGGACTTACACCTGACTTATTAAGTGTTTTTTTGGTAGTTGCAACACAGGCAAAAGGAAGTGTCCTCATTCATCAGAAGATGTTTGAAAGCCGTTTGTTTTTTGTTGACAAACTAATCGATATGGGAGCACAAATTATTTTATGCGATCCGCACCGTGCCACAGTTATCGGGTTAAACCGTGAACATTGCCTGCGAGCCACAAAAATGACATCACCCGATATTCGTGCCGGTATTGCTCTTCTTATAGCTGCGATGTCAGCCAAAGGAACCAGTTCAATCGAGAACATTGAACAAATCGACCGCGGATATGAAAACATTGAAGGACGCTTAAATATGTTGGGGGCAAAAATCACCAGGTTATAGAAATTTAAGAAACGGCCTGGTTTTTGTAAACTTTCCAACTATAAAACTGTTAATTTATAAATTAAATCTATTAGGAAATTATTGTTATGAAATGAGCTATGAACAAAAGTTACATTTACAAAAATTATCAAATCATAGCAAATTACATCGAATTCCGATAAAAATAAAAAAATAACGAGATGAAAAAATTAGTTTTTGCTTTTACATTAATTATTGCTTTTTCTGGTGCAACATTTGCCCAGCAAAAGATAGGAACGGGCATTGGAAATAAAGCACCCGAGTTAATTGGTAAAACCCCTACTGGCAAAACACTGAAACTTTCTGATACAAAAGGAGAGCTGGTTTTGCTTGATTTTTGGGCTGGTTGGTGTGGACCTTGCAGAAGAGAAAATCCAAATGTGGTTAAAGTATATAATGAATACAAAGGCAAAAAATTCAAAAACGGAAAATCGTTTACCGTATTCTCTGTTTCTCTTGACAGAACGGCTGATATGTGGAAAAAAGCCATTACAGATGACAAACTTTCCTGGCCAAATCATATAAGCGACCTTCAATATTGGAATTCGAAATTTGCTGCCATTTACGGCGTCAACAGTATTCCGTCAAGTTTTTTAATTGACGGGGATGGAACTATAGTTGCTAAAGGTACGGCACTTAGAGGCCCTGGACTGGAAGCGAACTTAAAAAAGTATCTCAAATAAAAACGGTCATAATATTTTAAAAAATTCAAATTGGCATTCATTGTTTAGCTATGGATGCCAATTTGTCTTTTATATTTGCGTGGCAAACTATTTGATAAAGATTGGCTCAGGTTAACCTTAGGGTTTATTATGGATTAAAAACTCAAATTATTGTTTGAAAAGATTCTATGGAAAAAGAGGAAATAAAAAAGAATGCAGACGTCGATCCTGAAGAGAAAAAAGCAGAAACACAGGAAGGACAAAATGAAAAATCGGATAAAAAGAAGAAGCAAAAAAAAGATAAAAAAGAGGAACTCATGGAGGAGTTGAACTCGAAACTTGCTGAATTAACCGACAAACATTTACGGTTACAGGCCGAGTTTGACAACTTCAGAAAACGAACAATTAAGGAGAAAGCTGACCTGATAAAATCGGGCGGTGAATCGGTACTGGTAAATATATTACCTGTTATCGACGATTTTGAACGGGCATTGGAATCAATGAAAAATGTTTCAGATGAAGACATTGGCAAACAGGGAACATTGTTGATATACAACAAATTCAAAGAATTCCTTAAACAAAATAATGTAAAAGAAGTTGAGGCTTTAAATCAGGAATTTGACGTTGATCTTCACGAAGCAATCACTAAAATTCCTGCCCCGGATGAGAAACTAAAAGGGAAAGTGGTCGATGTAATTCAAAAAGGCTACCTGCTAAATGACAAAGTAATCCGGTTTGCCAAAGTGATAATCGGAGAATAACTTTTATGAAACGACCATGCAACTCTATTAAACAAAGAAAATATATTAATCCCGAATCTTCGGGACATGGGAGTTCCATCGAATACCTTTGGAAGTAAACTATTTTAATGAGATGAAACGCTGAAAATGGCCAAAAGAGATTATTATGAAATACTGGAAGTGAGCAAAAATGCCACTGCCGAAGAAATTAAAAAAGCATACCGTAAAAAGGCGTTGCAGTATCATCCTGATAAAAACCCGGATAACAAAGAGGCTGAAGAGAAATTTAAGGAAGCTGCTGAAGCTTATGAAGTGTTAAGTAATCCGGAAAAGAAACAAAGGTATGACCAATACGGACATGCCGGAATGGGTGGTTCAGCGACTGGCTTTGGCGGTGGTTTTTCTGATATTGAAGATATTTTTTCGGCATTTGGAGACATTTTTGGAGGACATTTTGGCGGCTTTGGCGGTTTTGGGAATTCTCGCTCCCGCTCCGGCAGAAGAGTTAGCCGGGGTTCCGATCTGAGGGTAAAAGTAAAGCTCAACCTTGAAGAAATCATAAACGGAACAGAGAAAAAAATAAAAGTAAAAAAATACATTGCCTGTACCCATTGCAGCGGTACTGGGGAAAAAGACGGGTCAGCTCATTCCACTTGTGGAACTTGTCGGGGTACAGGACAGGTAACCCGAATCACAAATACTTTGCTGGGACAGATGCAAACTGCAACCATTTGTCCAACCTGCCAGGGTGAAGGAAGAATTATCACGGATAAATGTTCGCACTGCGCCGGTGAAGGCGTTATCCGCGACGAGGAAGTTATTAGTCTGAGAATACCTGCCGGAGTTGGCGAGGGAATGCAGTTGAATGTTTCAGGTCGCGGAAATGCCGGCCGTAGAGGTGGTATAAATGGTGACCTTCTAGTGGTTATTACAGAAGAAAAACACCCTGATTTAATGCGTGATGGAAACAACCTTATTTATAATCTTTTTCTTTCGTTTCCTGAAATAACATTAGGTACCACTGCCGAGATTCCAACAGCAGAAGGAAAGGTTAAAGTTAAAATCGATACAGGAACACAACCGGAAAAAATTCTTCGTTTAAGAGGCAAAGGAATTCCTGATGTAAATGGCTATGGAAGGGGTGATCTTCTTGTACGTGTACATGTCTGGATTCCGAAAAAATTAAGCCACGAAGAAAAAAGAATGCTTGAAAAGCTACAGAGTTCTGCTGGATTTCAGGAAGGTCCTTCGGATTCGGAAAAATCATTTTTCGAGAAAATGAGGGATATATTTGAATAATCTCTTACCATAATTTTTCCTTTCCCCTATTTATTGCAATAAATTAAACCAGTATATTTATTGAAAAAAATCATTGCTGACCGTCACGATGAAAAGAGTGTTCTTTTATAATTTATTCTAACGAAAAAGTAAAAACTGAATTTTATATCCTACCAATTAAAATTTTTGTATAGTACAAATTCATCACTACTTTTGCGCAATCTTATTTAACTGTGATCGATTTTAACCAACATTATCAATTTCTTGAAAAGGATCTGCAAAATGAAATTTTGCGCGTTGGAACCTTTAAAACCATTCCGCAAGGCGAACTTCTGGTTCGTGAAGGACAATTTATAACCAGTTTCCCATTAGTTCTCAACGGATTAATAAGAGTTACCCGAAACAACGACGGCGGAAATGAACTTCTACTTTATTACCTGAAAAAAAATGAAGTTTGTGCAATGTCACTTACCTGTTGTATGACCAATTTAAAAAGTACAATTAAGGCAGTAGCGGAGGAAGAAACTGAAGTAATTTTACTCCCGGTTACGATGCTTGACAGTTGGATTTGCCAGTATCCATCATGGAAACAGTTTGTAATGGAAACTTTCCAGATCAGATTTCGCGAGTTAATTGAAACTGTTGATGCCATTGCATTTCTAAAACTCGATGAACGGTTGATTAATTATTTTAGTTACCGAATGAAAAAATCTGGTTCAACAACATTTAAAGGAACCCATCAGGATCTCGCTTTACAACTAAATACCTCGCGCGAGGTTATTTCGCGGCTGCTCAAAAAGCTGGAGAAACAGGGAAAAATAAAATTATCGAGAAATTTTATTGATTTTTCCGGTCTTTTGTGACTTATATTACAGTTCGTGTATTTTACTCTTTATTACTTTGCACCAGACAATTCAAAGTAAATAGTTGTAAAGCTATTACTTCATAATTTTTTGGGTTATAAAATCGGTTAGTAGTTGAAGGTTGTTAAGCCAGGTTCGTTGGAATCTGGCTTTTTCTTTTTAATCACTGCTTTAATCACGGCAAAATGCCCTGTTTTAATTTTCCGAATCCACAGATTCAGCCAGTTAATGTTAATTTTAATTTGAAAATTATATTAGTTTGAAGAACGATGTTTTTCAATAATTTGTGGATATTTGCCCAATTAACTTTAAAAGTTTCGTAACCAATAAAATTACACCTGATGTTTAAAATTCAAACCTTAAATGTTATCGATTCAGAAGGCCTTAGCCTTTTCCCATTAAGTAAATATGAAATTGCCAGTGAACTTCCTAAGCCTGATGCAATCATTCTTCGTAGTTTTAAAATGCACGATATGGAATTACCCGCATCGTTAAAAGCAGTTGCCCGTGCAGGTGCAGGGGTAAATAATATTCCGATCGAAAAATGCACAGAAAAAGGAATTGTAGTATTTAATACTCCGGGCGCGAACGCAAATGGAGTAAAAGAACTGGTAATCGCCGGATTAATGTTGGCATCGCGTGATATTATTGATGGTACAAACTGGGCAAAAACATTAATTGGACAGGGAGACCAGGTTCCTGCGCTTATTGAAAAAGGTAAAAGTAATTTCGCCGGACAGGAAATTCAGGGAAAGACACTCGCAGTAATCGGTTTGGGAGCTATTGGAGTTTTAGTTGCTAACGCAGCAAAAGCACTGGGGATGAATGTAGTTGGATACGATCCTTATATTTCAGTTCAGCATGCTTTGAGACTTAGCCGTGAAGTTACCTGGGTAGAAGGTATTCAACCGCTATTATCAAAAGCTGATTATGTTACAATCAACGTTCCGCTTAACACCTGAAACCAAAGGATACATCAATAAGGAAAAATTCAAAATGATGAAAGATGATGTTCGTATATTGAATTTTGCCCGTGGCGGACTTGTTGATATTAAAGATTTAAAAGATGCTATTGATTCCGGTAAAGTGGCAAAATATATAACTGATTTCCCGGATGAAGAAATGCTTCAAATGAAAAATGTAATTTCAATTCCTCATTTGGGAGCTTCAACTAAAGAATCGGAAACCAACTGTGCAATTATGGCAGTAAACCAGGTAAAAGATTTCCTTGAAAACGGGAATATAATTAACTCGGTTAATTTTCCTGCTGCAAATGTGGAAAGAAACGGGGGCTCCCGATTACTGATTGCCAATAAAAATATTCCGGCAATGGTAAGCCAAATATCCAAAGTACTTGGCGATGCAGGGTTAAATATTGATAATATGTTAAACCGGAAACACGAAGATATTGCATACAATATTATCGATGTCGCACAAAAAAATGTTGACAATAGTATAGTCGATAAATTAAAAGTGATTGAAGGAATCTTCATGGTTCGTATTATCCATCCTTAATTTATATTTTTAAAAGATTTTTAAAAAATACTAAATCAGAAATAACCGAAAAAAGAAAATAATGAGTAAAAGTATTGAAACAAAAGCTGCTGATAACATTCGTATTCTTGCGGCAGCAATGGTTGAAAAAGCAAAATCAGGACATCCGGGTGGTGCCATGGGTGGCGCTGATTTTATCCACATTTTGTATAGCGAATTTTTAAATTATGATCCTTCGGATATGACCTGGATCAACCGCGACAGGTTTTTCCTTGATCCAGGACACATGTCACCAATGTTGTACTCAATTCAGGCTCTCAATGGTTTTTATAGCATGGAAGACCTTAAAAACTTCCGTCAATGGGGAAGTGTAACTCCCGGCCATCCTGAATTAGATGTTGCACGCGGTGTTGAAAATACATCGGGTCCTCTTGGTCAGGGACATACAATGGCAGTTGGCGCTGCTATTGCCGAACGTTTTCTTGCGCATCGCTTCGGAAGCTGGATGAACCACAAAATTTACACCTTTATTTCTGATGGTGGTGTACAGGAAGAAGTTTCACAGGGCGCAGGTCGTATTGCAGGTGATCTTGGGATTAAGTAACCTGATTATGTTTTATGATTCAAACGATATTCAACTTTCAACAAAAACAGATGAAGTAACAATTGAAGATACTGCAAAAAAATATGAAGCCTGGGGATGGAATGTTGTAACAATTGAAGGTAATAATCACAGCCAGATCAGAGAAGCATTAAAAAATGCACAAAACGAAACTGAAAAACCTACACTCATCATTGGAAAAACAATAATGGGAAAAGGTGCAGTTACCGAATCAGGTGAAAGTTTCGAACGCCAGACATCTACACACGGAATGCCATTAGGTGAAGCAGGCGCATCTTTTGCAAAATCCATTGAAAACCTTGGTGGCGATCCTGAAAATCCGTTTGTGATTTTTGATGATGTACAAGAATTGTACAATAATAGAAAAGAAGAACTAATTGCTGCCGCTGCAAAGAAAAAAGCAGAACAAAAACAGTGGGAAATTGCAAACCCGGAACTGGCTTCTAAATTAAATTCATTCTTTTCTAAAACGGCGCCTGAATTTGATTTTGCCTCTAGTTCAGCAAAAAGATAATTCTGCAACACGTGCCGCATCAAGTGCAGTTTTGGCTGCTTTTGCAGGTAAAGTTGAAAATATGATTGTTGCATCAGCTGACCTTTCCAATTCAGATAAAACAGACGGATTCCTGAAAAAAACCACAGCGTTCAAAAAAGGAGATTTTAACGGTTCATTCCTGCAAGCAGGTGTAAGCGAACTTACAATGGCCTGTTTGGCAAACGGCATGGCGCTTCATGGCGGGGTTATTCCGGTTTGCGGAACTTTCTTTGTATTCAGTGATTATATGAAACCCGCCGTTCGTCTGGCTGCATTGATGGGACTTCCGGTAAAATATGTCTGGACACACGATGCTTTCCGCGTGGGAGAAGATGGTCCTACTCACCAACCGGTAGAGCAGGAAGCGCAGATTCGCTTAATGGAAAAACTGAAAAATCATCATGGACAAAACAGTGCATTGGTACTTCGTCCGGCTGATGCTGTTGAAACAACTGTAGCATGGAAAATGGCATTGGAAAACACATCAACTCCAACTGCTTTAATACTTTCACGCCAGAATATAACTAATCTTCCCACAAAAGGTGACCCATATCAATCTGCGCTGCAGGCTGAAAAAGGCGCATACATTGTTCAAAAAAGTGGAGGTACACCTGACATTGTTCTTGTGGCCAGTGGTTCGGAAGTTGCAACTTTAGTTGAAGGTGCAAAATTACTGGAGAACGACGGATTAAAAGTTCAGATCGTTTCTGCTCCTTCTGAAGGTTTATTCAGAAATCAAACCAAAAAATACCAGGAAGCTGTGTTGCCAACAGGAATTCCACGTTTTGGTATGACTGCCGGTTTGCCGGTTAACCTTGCCGGACTGGTTGGTGAAAATGGTAGCATTTGGGGACTTGAATCATTTGGATATTCAGCGCCTTACAAAGTGTTGGATGACAAATTAGGATTCAACGGTGAAAATGTTTACAAACAGGTTAAAGCATTGCTCGCTTAAAAAGATAAAAAACTTTTTTAAAATGGGTGTTCCGGAAAAGGGACACCTTTTTTAATGCGTGAATGTTTGAATTAATTTTAGATATTATTATTCAACAACTCTCAGCCAGGCTTCAGCCATTAGTTGCGCGCCTGGCATGGCAGGATGCACCCCATCGCCGGTCCAGTAAGTTGCAGGGGCATGTTTTATTGCCTCATCAAAAACCGATTGATACGGAACCCACAAAGTGTTAAACTCGCCTGCCATTTTTTTTGCTGCTTTTTGGTAAGGTTTAAATGGTTCTACCCAACTTTCATCAACCGTGGATGCTCCTAATACACAAAAAGGTTCGCAAATTACCAGTTTAACATCCGGCAAACTTTCTTTTGTACGCTTTAACAATGCACGGAAATCATTTTCATAAACCTCAACAGTTCCAGTATATTGACCGTTGCGCATGTGCCAGTAATCATTCACTCCGATTAGAATACTTAATACATCAGGTTTCAAATCAAGACAGTCTTTTTGCCATCTGTCTGCCAATTGAAAAACTTTGTTTCCACTAATTCCGCGATTATAAATCGTCAGGTCTTTCTCCGGTAATGTATTTAACAAAACTGAGGCAGCAAGAAATGCATATCCTTGTCCAAATGAGCGTGGATTATTTGGTAATTCTCTCTGTTTATCTCTACCCGCGTCGGTAATAGAATCTCCCTGGAAAAGCACCGTATTATCCTTTTCGAAGAGAGCATATTTATTTTCCCCGTCAATAACCGGACTACCAATTGCATTGTTAACAATAATGGGAATACTCGCAAGTGCAGCCGCTCCGGCTGCAGAATGCGCAATAAAACGACGACGGGACAAATTCATAAATAATGATTTTTATTCAATTTTTAAATGTAGAAAGAAAAAATCTTTTGAAAAAGAAACTTAACCTGAATTATAAACCGCTGCAATGTTTGACAAGCTTTACAATTTTTTTTCGAATCGATTCTTACAGCTGTTCCGGAAAAGAGAATAGAAATAATTTACAATCAAATTCCATTTACAATTAATTCCGTTTTCTTAAAGAAATTTGTTAATTTCATGATTTTATATCAGGCACTTAATTTGGATACTATACTCATTTTCAAATAAAGTAAATGAACATCGTTTTAAGCATTGGTTTATTAATCTTTACAGGTTTTATTTTTGGGGAACTCGCGAATAAAGTTCGACTGCCAAAAATTTCAGGATATATATTAGCAGGAATCTTATTGAATCCCGACTTACTAGGAATTATGTCGAACAAATTTGTGGATCACACCGATCCGCTACTTACCATTGCATTGTCGGTAATTACATTTTCAATTGGAGGAACATTATCAAAATCAAACTTAAAATCGGCAGGAAAAACAGTGCTTTTTCTCACCCTGTATGAAGCACTTTCAGCGTTTTTATTTGTGTTTCTATTTATGTTTTTCAGCTTTTATTTCTTTATTCATACCTTTCAGTCGGTATATGTAATTTTTGCTTTAAGTCTGGTTTTAGCATCGCTTGCCTCCCCCACCGATCCGTCGGCAACACTGGCGGTAATCCATGAATATAAAGCCAAAGGAATTGTCACTAACACCGTTCTCAATATTGCTGCATTTGATGACATTACAGGAATTATAATCTATACATTGGCAACTGCCTTTGCGACCTATTTTCTTGGCGATACCGGCCTTCATTTCTCACATGTATTTGTTGATATGGGACGAAATATTGGCGGTGCACTGCTGGTTGGAACAGTTATAGGATTTCTATTCAATTATCTGGTTAAAATATTAAAAAATGAAAGTGACGGGTCGCTCATCGTCATTACTTTGGGGGTGATTTTACTGACTTACGGCATAGCTGATTATTTTAATTTCGAAACATTACTTTCCACAATGACACTTGGAGCTATCGTTGTAAACATGAACCCGCTGTCAGAAAATATATTCAAACTTATCGAACGCTATACTGATGAACTCATATTTGTTATCTTCTTTACGCTCTCGGGATTACATTTACAATTGTCTTCATTAACAGGTAGCTTTTTGATTATTGCTATTTTCATTGTTGCACGTGCCTTTGGAAAATTTGCCGGAATTTATGTTGGCGCTATACAATTTAAGGCCGACCCAAAAGTTAAGAAATACACCGCAGGCGGATTAATTCCGCAGGGAGGTATCGTAATTGGACTGGCTTTATTACTCATGAAAAATGAAATTTATCATTCCATTAGTTCTCTTGTGATTGGAATTGTAATAGGCGCCACATTGATACACGAAATTACCGGGCCAATATTCTCGCACATGTCGTTGAAAAAAGCAGGTGAATTAAATTAAGAAAATAACTTTTCTACATATCAATAAAAAAACCAAAAAATGATCTTAACCATTTTAATTCTTGGATTTTTGTTTGGCGCAATTCTTCAGTATGCTGCACTGAACAAGTATAATACCATCAGTGGAATGGCAATGCTCGACGATCTTACCGTTGCCAAAGCAATTGCTGTCGCTGTTGGTGTTGGTGCTATTTTACTAAATATTGCCATCGGTATTGGCATCGCTTCGTACCATGTAAAACCACTGATTTTGGGTGGTGTTATTATTGGAGGAATTCTCTTTGGCGCAGGAATGGCTATTCTTGGATACTGTCCGGGAACAATGGCAGTATCGCTGGGGGAAGGTTCGTTGGATGCACTTATAGGAATCGTCGGCGGATTAATTGGCGGTGTAATTTATACACTGGTACTACCTGCAATTAAAAGTATACTTGGTCCTGACTTGGGAGCAATTTCTATCAATTCACTGGCAGGAAGCGGAATGCTGTTTTACCTGCTAGTGCTGGGTTTAGGTTTAGCATTTATTGTTATTGCTTTCTGGCTGCAAAAAAAGGAGAAAACTAAAAACCACCGTTGGCTGGTAGCTGGCATAGCGCTGGCAATTCTTAATGTATTTGTATTTTCAAAATATGGTTCCAACCGACCTATCGGAGCATCGACAAGTTATCCGTACCTGGCTGATTTTCTAACTGGTGTTAAACAAAACGACTATTTTGCTGAAATCGAAAAGCCGGGCCGTTGGGAACTTATTTTCCTTGCCGGTGCCTTTCTTGCAGGACTTGTATTCTCACTGGCAAAAAAAACTTTCCGGTTAATACTGGTACACGAAAACTGGGAAAAATACAGAGGCAAATCTAAAATCAGCCGCGGTATTTGGGCATTTGTCGGTGGATTTATCCTGATCTTTGGTGCGCGAATGGCAGGAGGATGTACCAGTGGACATGTAATTTCGGGTGGAATGCAACTGGCAATAAGCAGTTTATTGTTTGGCGCTGTGTTGTTTGCCAGCTTGCTAATTACAGGAAAATTGTTTTACAAAAAATAAGCTAAATTACCGTCTGAAATTTATAAAATAATTAAATTGGCATGGGCTTAAATTAATAGAAACGAACAGGTAAATAGAAATCTGGAAATAATTATTTATGAAATATCCAGAATGGTTGTCAGGCTAAATCGATTAAATACAAACAAATAATTTATTATGGTACAAAATAAAAGTGCGATCGGAAAAATGATTACGGGAACAAGACTTGTTGTTGTTCTCTCAATAATATTGCTTATCACTTCCGTTGCTTCTTTTGCCCAGGGAAAAAAGCCTGATCCGAAATTTTTTATTTACCTCTGCTTTGGGCAGTCGAACATGGAAGCAGGTGCACGGCCTGAAGAGCAAGACAAAGGTCCGTTGGATCCAAGATTCCAGATGCTTGCCGCAGTTGATAATCCGCGGATGAACCGAACAATGGGTAACTGGTATGTTGCTGATCCTCCAATTAACCGACCAGAAAACAATATGGGCCCGGTTGACTGGTTTGGCCGTACAATGGTTGCCAATCTTCCCGAAGATTACCGTGTTGGAGTTATCAATGTTTCGGTAGCGGGGGCCAAAATTGAATTATGGGAAAAAGACGCTTATAAAAGTTATCTCGACAGTGCGCAGTCATGGATGCAGAACATTTGTAAACAGTATGATGGAAATCCTTACAAACGTTGGATTGAAATGGCAAAAATTGCCCGGAAAGATGGCGTTATTAAAGGAATTCTACTTCATCAGGGAGAATCAAACTCCACCGATACCGAATGGCCCAACAAGGTAAAAGGTATTTACGATGAGGTGATGAAAGATTTAAACCTCAATCCAAAGGATGTTCCCCTTCTGGCCGGTGAACTGAAAAGCAAGGAAGAAAATGGTGTTTGTTATGCTTTCAATACTGATATTCTGGTAAACCTGCCAAAAGTACTTCCCAATTCTTACATCATCTCCTCAAAAGGAGTTAAGGGATCAAGAGACCAGTTTCATTTTAACACCACCGGGATGCGCGAGCTTGGAAGACGTTTTGGAGTGAAAATGCTGGAGTTGCAGGGATTTAAATACGATGAAAATAAAGGTCCGGTTCCAACAAATTCGAATTCAGATTGACCAAACCAATAAAATTTCACAAATTTGAATTTAATCCCTTTCGCCTGTTTAATTTTCAAGCTTTTAATTTATTTTTACAAAATAGTATATAACATTTTTAACGCGTAATATTATGAAATATTTATTCTCAATTACAATTGCCCTTTTTATTAACAGTTTGCTTTTCGGACAGGAATCAAATAACGTTAAAAAAGACGTTTTGGGAAATCATAACGAAAGTGAAATTAGTCTTTACACGTTGACAAACAAAGCTGGAAATGTATTAAAACTGACCAATTATGGTGCAAGAATCGTTGCGATTGAAGTTCCGGATAAAAACGGTAATAAAGATAATATTACAAACGGCGGGGAAACTCTGGAATCGATTATCAGAGGCGATGCATTTGGAGGTGCAAGTATCGGACGTTATGCCAACCGGATTGCAAACGGAAAGTTCACTCTCGACGGCATTGAATATAATTTACCAATTAATAACCGGCCAAATACTTTACATAGCGGCCCTGACGGATGGTATTCAAAAGCATGGAATTCAAAGATTGTTGAAAACAGCAAAGAGCCGGCTGTTGAATTCACTTATGTAAGTCCTGATATGGAATCAGGATTTCCCGGAACTGTAAATGTTTCTGTCACTTATACTTGGAGTGACAAAAATGAAATAATTATTGATTATGAAGCTACTACCGATAAAAAAACGGTAATTAATATGACCAATCACGCTTATTTCAATTTGCATGGCGCCGGGAAAGGATATATTTTCGACCATATACTTACATTAAAAGCTTCGAAATACACTCCGCTGGATGCCACAAAAATTCCTACTGGCGAAATCGTTTCAGTAAAAGGAACTCCGTACGATTTTACCGAGCCTCATCCGATGGGATATAAAATTGGGGAAACATTTAATGACAAAACATTCCAGGGATACGATGATAATTTTGTTCTCGATAAAGGCGAAAAAGTTAATGCAATAGTTTATGATCCTGAAAGTGGACGGGTTATGGAAGTGATTACCGATCAACCGGGAATGCAGTTCTATTCGGGCAATGGTGGAATGAGATGGAAACAATCATTGGAGAGCGGCGAAAAACCGACGAATACACGTTCCGCATTTGCACTCGAAACACAACACTACCCTGACAGCCCAAATCAGCCTGGATTTCCGTCAACAGTTTTAAATCCTGATGAAAAATTCAAATCAAGAACCATTTACCGGTTTTCTGTGAAAAAAGATTAAAACATTTTGAACCCGGATGATTTGAACAATAATCAAAATTGATAATCTCCTTTCATTTCAATCTCAATAAATTGGGAAGAATATTCTCTTTCAATCCCATTTATCTTTTTTTGTAGCCCTTGTATTTTTCTCTTTGCGCTTAGATTGTAATGTTTTGTTTGGTTAATAAATAAAATTTCTTTTTAGGTTAAAAAGCCGTAACTTATTTTATTAAAAACCAAATCGATTTTCTTGCCAATGGAACCGATGATCGCCTACTGCGGATTAAACTGCGAAAGCTGCCCGATACATATTGCAACAATTGAAACTGATAAATCAGTTCAGTTGCAGATGCGCGAATCGATTGCAAAAAAATGCCGGGAAGTGTATAACATACAAATGGATGCGGACGAAATTACCGATTGCGACGGATGCAAAGCCAACACCGGCAGGATATTCAACGGGTGCATTAATTGTGAAATTCAAAAATGTGCTGCGGGCAGAAACCTGGAAAGTTGTGGAATTTGCCCTGATTTTCCCTGCGAGATGCTTGAACATCATTTTATGCATGATCCGGCCTCCAGAATCCGGCTGGAAGAAATCCGATGGCAACATCATGTTTAAATAATTCCCCAAATAACCATTAATGTTCCGTTTTAAAATAAAAACAATACTTACTCTAGTGTATTATCTTCAAATAAAGTTAAAAACCCGGGTTATGAAAAAGTCACTGACTATCATACTAACATACATCTTAATTACTGGATTTACTCAGCAATCAAGCGGACAAATCCTGACAGATCAGCAAAAATCAAAAATTGAAAAACAAGTAGATTCTGTATTTCACGAAATGATAAAAGCTGCTGAAAAACTGGATTATGATAAATTAAGTACAGGTGTTGATGACAATCATCATGCAGGATTTATTGTGAATGGTGCATATTTTCCAAAATATGATTCGCTTGCCAGTTTGTTAAAGACAAACATTCGGGATGGTGCAAGGCAAATCATTACAATTCAAAAAGAAAAAATCAGTGTTCTTGCTGATAATATTGCTCTTTTAAACGCTGCCGGCTTTGCAGATGTTGAATTAAGCCCCAGCCAAACATTCTCATCAAAATTTCTTTGGTCTTTTGTTTATGAAAAAATTGATGGTGATTGGAAAGTCATACAATCGCATCAATCGCAGGCAAACTAAATATATTTAAAGAAAAATATTAAACGACAATTTACTTCAAGACCTCCCCTTTTATTACCAGCATTTTTCAAAATACGTTGAAAGATTGACTAAAATATTTATCTTAACGACAAAATTAAATCGCTTAAATTATGGATCCACATAGTTTAATGTCTAATATTCACTGGCTGCCGGTGATTGTAATGACCGTTTTATCGTTTGCGCTTGGTTTTGCGTGGCATCAACCGTTTTTATTTGGGAAAACATGGAAAGCAGAAAATCACTACGATGATTCACGTAAAATAAATGCACCGTTAATTTTTGGTGGAACAGCCGTAATGCACTTTCTGGCGATGGCAGGATTAAATGCGATAACCGCAGGGATTGGCGCCACGCAGGGATTACACATGGGTTTGCTGATTTCTTTTATCTGGATACTTCCCGCCATGGGAGGCACCTATTTATTTGCCAATCGTTCGTTGAAATTACTTGCTATTGACGCCGGATTGTACATGGTTCTGTTTTCGCTGGCTGGCCTTATCTTCGGAGTTTGGTAAAAAATATTATCCCCTCAGCTCTTTTGCAACAAGAAGTTATTTCCATTTTGTCTAAACGGTAGAATATATCAGATCCCTGAGATTTCTGTCAGGTTTTAACGATTTTTGAGTTTACCGGAGACTAACGGGTAAAACCTGTCTCTCCAAATTTTATTTTAAACCATTTAAAATTTCATCAATCTGGCTATTTACATCATCAATGTCTTTTCCCAACGTTGTTTTGAAATTTTCCCAATCAGCTGTGGTAACATTTTTAAGTCCATGCATTCTGCTATAAATGGAATTGCGCTTTTCCTCAATCTCATCAATCGCCTTATTCTGCGTATCGGAAAGTTTTCCATTCATGGAACGCATTTTATTGTTCAGCTCAACAACTTTTTGATTAATGGTAGAAAAATCCTGACAGACTTTTTCATACAAATCATTTTGCTCTTGTAAAAGCTCGGTATTAACTTCAGATTTAGTTTTATCCACATTTTTATCCGACTTGTCAGTTCCACAACCGGCCAATATAAAAATGCTGAAACTCAAAACAGATACCCATAAGAATTTATTGATCTTAATCATGGCATTTTGATTTTTAGGTTTTTTCATTAAACATTACGTTAATGAAAACAATTTGTTCTATTTCTGTATTAAATTATTATAATCTTTTGTGCGATTCGTTTTTGTCTTCATAACCTTATTTAATTATTGAAAACGCAGATATTATGTAAAATATAAATATGGTTGAAGCCGGGATTCTAAAAAATGCAAAAAGATCGGTTGCAAACCTTTTTTTCTTATTAAATACCATATTAATATTATTTAAGATATTTTAGTATTTTATTTTAGAATATTCATAGTGAATCGATCATTTATATCGTACATTTATCTAATTAAAATTATGGTCTGTAAGAAAGCACATTAAATTTTGCGGATTTTGCAGCGGTAATATTTTTTTTAAGTATGCATTGTAAATGCAATGATCTATAAGAATTTATCCAGAATAACGGGAATGCTGAAAACCGTACAGAGTAAGCGTAATATTAAATATTTAAACAATGCAAACAGTAGTGATGCGTCACAAGGTTGGAAATTTCGACACGTGGCTAAAGGGACATCAGGACAGAGTAGAATTATTCTCAAAATTTGGCTCCGGATTTAAAACTTTCCGGGATACCGACGATCCAAACTCCATTGTTATAGTCGCAGATATTTTTGATCTTGAAGGAATGCAAGCTTTAATGAACAACGATGAAGTTATGCAAAAAGTTGCTAAGGAAAAACACACCGTGATCGAGCCAATTACCATCTCAATGCAGGTTGACGTATAAGATTGCATATCTCCAACTACCCATAGTTACAAACGAGGGGTAGTTTTTCTTTTACGCTTCCAGTAACTTATCGGCCATGGCATTTGCCAGGTTAATCAGTTGCTGTTTATTATCTGCTTTTAGTGCACCTTTTTCTTCAATGGGATCGTAAACCAATTCCCATTTAATATTTTCTGCGAATTCCTTTAGGTTCTTTACACCCCCACCGTTCCATGAATAATTTCCAAATATACCGAGGTAGTGATTTTTTGGCGCCATGTGCTCAATGGTTGAAAGCAGTATTTGTACATTAGGAAAGATAGCGTTATTATAAGCCGCGCTGCCCACAATAAATCCCTTGTATTTAAAAATATCGTTGATAATATATGAGGAGTGCGTTTTTGAAGCATCATAAACGCGAATATTTTTGATTCCCCGTTCCGACAATTGACGTGCAATAATTTCAGCCATACGCTGTGTATTACCGTACATCGAGCCATAAACAATAATTACTCCCATTTCCAAGTCGTACGAACTCCACTTGTTATAACGGGTAAGAATCCAGTCGAGGTTACTACGCCAGATCGGACCGTGAGTGGCTGCGATCATTTTTATATTCAGCGGAGCCAGTTTTTTTATGGCACGTTGCGTGTGCGGACAGTATTTTCCAACAATGTTGGTAAAGTAGCGCATCACCTCTATTTCATAAAATTCAAGGTTGATTTCATCGTCAAAAACTCCGCCGTCCAATGTTCCGTAACTTCCAAAAGCATCACCAGTAAAAACGATATTCGTGGTTTCATCGAAAGTAACCATAGTTTCCGGCCAGTGCACCATCGGTATCATTTGAAATTGCAATTTGTGTTTCCCAAGATCGAGTACATAATTGTCATAAACCTCAAGCACATTTTTGGGTTGCATATAAAAGCTTTCCACAAAACCAAACGTCTTTTTGTTGCCCACAAGTGTAATTTCAGGATATTTTTGGACAATGGCTTTTAATGCACCGGAATGGTCTGGCTCCATGTGATTGATCACCAGGTAATCTATTTTTCTATCCCCGATAATTTCTTCAATATTATCAAGATATTCATCAATGAAACTTCGTTCAACAGTATCTATCAGTGCAATTTTTTTGTCAACTATAATGTAAGAATTATATGAAATGCCGTGTGGAATTGGCCAGATATTTTCAAACAAATGGGTTCTTCTGTCGTTATAGCCAAGGAAATAAATATCGTCGGCTAGATTTACCTTTTGCATAGTTCAATTTTTAATATTGATTTTTTTAAGGTACAAAACTAATGATTTTTGATGCGTTGCAGCCACGAAAAAAACAGTCAGGGCAAATATTTAAAAAAAGGTTATTCTGAGGTTTCCGATTAAACATTATTTTTACGGCAAATTTTATCTCATGGCAATTGAGCGAAATAATAAAATAATGCTGTTTCCACGGGCAGGAAAATATATCATCGTATTTTTTTCCATCGCTTTTATTGTAGTTGCAATAAGGGGTTATCAGTTGTACCAGTTCGTTTTCAGGGAAAATGTAGTAAAAGATTATGTGCTGATTGTTCCGCAGGACGCCACATTTAACCAGATAACCGATAGCCTGATGGTTAACGATGTATTAAACAGTTACAAAGCATTTAAGTGGGTGGCAAAACGAAAAAAATACCCATCGGCAATGAAACCCGGACGATACAAATTTACCAAAGGGATGAATACCAACCAGATAGTGAACATACTTCGAAGTGGGTTGCAAACTCCTGTTGACGTTACATTTAACAATGTACATTCCAAAGAAGATTTAGCTGGAAAAGTAAGTAAATATATCCAGGCCGATTCGCTGTCAATCCTTAACTTGTTTTCAGATGATGAAGAGATCGAAGATTTTGGTTTTACGCCAGAAACTTACCCGGCAATGTTTATTCCGAATACTTATGAGTTTTACTGGACTACTTCCGCAGAGGAATTTGCCGATCGCATGAAAAAAGAATACGACCGGTTTTGGACATCGGAACGATTGCAGAAAGCCGAAGCAATGAACCTAACTCCATTGGAGGTGAGCACATTAGCATCAATAGTACAAAGCGAAACTGCAAAAAAAGATGAAATGCCGATAATTGCGGGGTTGTATTTCAACCGACTGAAAAAGGGAATTCCACTTCAAGCCGATCCGACAGTGAAATACGCTGTTGGCGATTCTTCTTTAAAACGTATCCTGAATTCACATCTTGAAATCGACTCTCCCTACAACACATACAAATACAAAGGGTTGCCTCCGGGACCAATCAATTTTCCGGAAACTGCGAGCATTGATGCCGTTTTGAATTACGAGAAAAATAATTACTTGTACATGTGTGCCCGCGAGGATTTTTCGGGGTACCATAATTTTGCAAGTACTTTGGCCGAACATAACAGGAATGCCGAAAAATACAGGGCTGCCTTGAATGAAGAAAAGATTTGGAAGTAACCACCTCCTTTTGAATACTGGCACGTCATATTGGGCGTAGTCGAAATATGAAAAATATTCTTCGACTCCACTCAGAAAGACAAGAAAACTAAATACAATTTACTTCACGTTCCAACTCAACACCAAACTTTTCCAGAACAGATCGTTTTATTTTTTCTGAGAAATCAAAAATTTCTTTTCCGGTGGCATTCTCATAATTGACCAATACTAATGCCTGTTTTTCATGAACGCCAACATCGCCTTCTCTAACTCCTTTCCATCCGGCTTTTTCGATAAGCCAGCCAGCAGCCAGTTTTACTTTATCGTTCTCAACCGAATATACCGGAACATTTTCATAATGCTTTTGCAGATGTTCCGCAACTTTCGCTTCAACAACCGGGTTTTTAAAGAAACTTCCGGCGTTTCCTAATTCTTTGACATCCGGCAGTTTTGACGATCGGATTTCGATTACTGCATCCCGAATATTCAAAAGATTTACTTCTCCCCTCTCTTTCACTTTTTCCTCAACTTGTCCGTAACCCAGGCTAAATTCAGGAAATTTATTGAGTCTGAAAACCACCGAAGTGATAATAGCCCGGTTTTGAAAAGTATGTTTGAAAATACTGCTTCTGTAGCTAAATTCACAATTGGCAGCAAGCAATTCGAAATTAAGCCTGGTTTCCAAATCATAACCTTTAACAATCTCAATCGCATTACTAACTTCCTGTCCGTAGGCGCCAATATTCTGCACAGGTGCCGCACCAACCAACCCAGGAATTAATGAAAGATTCTCAACTCCACCCAGTTTCATATCAACGCAATAATGAACAAACTCATCCCAATTTTCACCCGCGCCAACTTCGATCCAAACATTCTGGCGATCTTCAGCAATTTCTTTTACACCCGGTACATTCGAGCGGATGATCAAACCATCAAAATCATTAACAAATAAAATATTACTCCCTCCGCCTAATATCAGTAACCTTTCATCTTTCCATGTTTTGTTCGATCGAAGAAAGACATCCAGGTCTGCAGGGTCTGTAAATTCAAAGAAGTATTTTGCTTTGGCTTCAACAGCGAATGTATTATGGGTTTTTAAAGAGTAGTTTTCAAAAAAGCGAATCATTGGTTGATTTATTTAGCGCAAATATAATATAAATGACCCCATCCGCAATTACATCAAAATTACCTACCCCTGTTTTTTACATTGTGGTAATACTATTTTTAAAACCGTTAAGTTTTATCTTTACATCAGATTGAACTACCGAATTGAACAAGAAAAAAAATAAACGACTAATCGTTTCAGTAACCAACGACCTGGTAACCGACAACAGGGTACATAAAATCTGTACAACGCTCTCGAATATGGGTTTTGAGGTGCTGCTGACCGGAAGAAAACTCCCGAATAGTTTGCCTTTGAAAGATAGACCTTACTCAACAAAGAGATTCAGGTTATGGTTTAAAAAAGGCCCTTTGTTTTATACTGAATATAATATTCGTCTCTATTTATTCCTGTTGTTCTCCCAGTTTGATCTTCTTCTTTCGAATGATCTGGACACACTTGCAGCAAATTTTTTGGCTTCAAAAGTCAAAAATAAACCGCTGGTTTACGATAGTCACGAATATTTTACGGAAGTCCCTGAACTAGTCAATCGACCACAGGTTAAAAGAATTTGGGAGTGGCTGGAAGAAAATATGTTACCCCGTATCAAATATGCTTATACTGTTTGCAAATCCATTGCAAATATTTACCACGAAAAATACGGTGTTTCTTTTCGGGTCGTTCGCAATTTGCCGCTTTCCTATTTTCCTCAAACATCTGCAAATGAAAATAACATTGAAAAAAGAATTATTTATCAGGGGGCAATAAATATAGGCCGTGGACTGGAGCAAGCTATCCTGGCAATGAAGTACCTGGGAAATGCAAAACTCATTATTGTTGGAGACGGAGATATAAAAACCAAATTAGAAAATCTTGTTAAACAGGAAAGTCTGACAGACAAAGTAGAATTCAAAGGCCGATTACCACTTGAAGATTTGGCAGAACTTACTTCAACCACACACCTTGGACTTTCAATCGAAGAAGATCTTGGCCTCAATTACCGGTACACGCTTCCAAACAAGCTTTTCGATTATATCCAGGCCCGGGTTCCCGTTTTGGTAACTAATTTACCAGAAATGGCGGCAATTGTAAATCAGTATAAAATTGGTGAAATTACCGAATCACTTGAACCGGAAATTTTGGCACAAAAAATTGACGATGCACTTCACAATGCAGTGAAAAGAAAAATATGGCTTAAAAATTTACCTTTAGCAGCCAACGAACTGGTGTGGGAAAAAGAAGAAATGATAGTCAAAGAAATCTTTTCAGCGTTTTTACTTTAGATTAATTGGCAGTTTTAGAAATTTTTTTCCAGTAAACTTTCAAAATCAACCATGGTTTCATTTGTTGCAGAATCTGAGATTCGGCCTTTTGTGCAAACAATTGTACGCGCTGGTTTTCCCGCAATGGAAGCATAATCATGCGTAACCATTAAAACAGTCTTGCCTTCTGAATTTAACCGATAAAACAAGTCAAGAATTTCTGCCGACGTTTCAGGATCGAGATTTCCGGTTGGTTCATCTGCCAGCAAAATCAGCGGGTTGTTCAGCACTGCCCGCGCAATAACAACACGTTGTTGTTCACCCCCACTTAACTGGTGTGGCATTTTCTTTATCTTATCGGCAACTCCAACACTATCCAGCGCTTCAATAATCCGGTTTTCAATTTGAGATTTGTTTTTCCATCCGGTTGCTTTGAGTACAAAAGACAGGTTTTCATAAACATTTCGATCATTCAGCAACCTGAAATCCTGGAATACAACACCAAGTTTTCTGCGAAGTTCTCTTATTTCCCTCGTTTTAATGTTCTCCAGTTGAAAACCTGCCACCTGCGCACTTCCTGAGAATAACGGAAGTTCAGCATTTAATGTCTTAATAAGGCTGGTTTTGCCGGTTCCCACCTTGCCAATAATATAGATAAACTCACCGGCATTTACCTCAATTGAAACGTCAGAAAGTATCCGGCTTTCTCTTTGCCAAATTTCTGCATTTCTGATTTCTATGACATTTTGCCTGTCCATTATTTTAATTCTGATCAAAATTAAAGGTTTTTTTCACCGCAGGTATAATAAACCTAAGTAATAAACAGTTTTTTGTTAAGAAAATGGAAAAGAATAACCACATTAGGAAAACTGAAACATCTAACTTAGAAGATTAATTTGTCTGTAGTAATTTTTCATAAACAGCGTGCAGAAAATTGACCAAACATCGGATAAAAGAGCTTGCTTATAAACCGTTACTAAAGAAAAATTACATGGGTTATCGGTATAACACTAAAATAAAAGTGCATGAAAACATTTCGGATTTTTATATTTCTATCCGTCTTTTTATTGTTGCAAACTTCGTTGAAAAGTCAGGAAACTGCTTACTACGGAAATGTTCAGCAAAAAATTGATTTAGCAAAGGACCTTTTTACGAAAGGGAAATACATTTCGTCGTTCCGCGAATTTGAAAAGATTCAAAAAAAGCTGGATGATAAATCGGAGCTTTATTCTGAAGCTGAATATTTTAAGTCGGTGGCAGCACTTAAAGCAGGTTATTCTGCCGGAAGCAAAATGCTGACCAGTTTTACCGAAAATTATTCAGAAAGTCCATTTATCAATCAGGCATGGTACAATCTAGGCGATTATCAATTTGAAAGAAGACAGTACACAGTGGCTGTTCGTACTTTTCAAAATATCGACCGAAATGACCTTGGAAAAGATGAGCTTATCAAACTCAAATACATGAATGGTTATTCCAACCTGGAGGCTGACAACCTTGATGTTGCTTCACGAGAATTTTATGCTATAAAAGATGCAAACAATCTTTACAGCAAGCCGGCCACTTATTATTGGGCGCATATTATGTATTTACAGGAAAATTATCAGTCGGCGCTGGAAGGTTTTACTAAATTGAATAACGATCCGACCTATTCAAGAGTAATTCCACTTTACATCAGTCATATTTATTATAAACAGGAAAAATACAACGATGTAGTTACTTACACCACTTCCGTAATTAATGATGTGGGTGAAGATGATCGGGTAGAATTATCAAAGATTGTAGGCGATTCCTATTTCCATTTAAAGGAATATGGTAAAGCTATTCCCTACCTTGAAACTTATTTTGATGCGACCAAGCTGAAAACCCGCGAAGATAATTATATACTTGGATACTGCTATTATGATACAGGGCAATATGAAAAAGCTGCACCGTTACTTGAAGGCGCTTCCAAAGGAAATGATGCACTGGCACAAAACGCGTATTATCATCTGGCAGAATGTTACATAAAAACAAACGATAAAGAAAAGGCAAAACTTGCTTTTGATGCGGCATCCAAACTCGACTTTGATGAACATATCAAGGAAGATGCGCTTTTCAATTATGCCAAGTTAACCTATGAATTATCTTACTCGCCTTTTAATGAAACCATCAAAGCATTTGATAATTATATTAGTTTGTACCCCAATTCGGAACGAAATGCAGAGGCTTACCGCATTTTAACCGAAGTTTATATGGTGACAAAAAACTATAAGGATGCGATTGAATCGATTGAAAAGATTAAATCGAAAACACCTACTATCTTGCAAGCCTACCAACGCGTAACATATTATCGCGGACTTGAACTTTTTAATAACTTCGCTTATAATGAAGCCATTAAGTATTTTGATATCTCAATTAATAATGGCAGTTACGATAGGAAAATCAATGCACAGGCCATGTTTTGGAAAGGTGAAGCGCTTTATCGTGTTGGCGATTACAATAATGCTATTAACACATTCTCACGATTTGTAATTACGGCAGGTGCTTCTACAGTTCCTGAATTTAACAACGCTGAATATGACCTGGGGTACTCTTATTTTAAACTCGAAGATTATGAAGCCGCTGCATCACATTTCAGAAAATATGTAAATGCCAACCAAAATAACCGTAGCGAAAAACTGGCTGATGCGCTAAACCGGATTGGGGATTATTATTACCTGAATACAGATTATGACAGGGCCATTCAAAATTACCGCCAATCTTACGGTTTGAAAATTTTTGAGCCTGATTACGCGCTGTTTCAAATTGCCACTTGCCAGGGCTTGGAGCGTGATCAGAAAGGAAAAGTTGAAACCCTTGACAAACTGTTAAAGGAATTTCCTGAATCCGATTTCGAAGACGACGCCCTTTACGAACTTGGACGTGCTTATGAAAGAATGGGTGAAAACGCGGATGCCATTAAACTTTACCAGGAAATTCTGGAAAAATACAAGCAAAGTACTTATTACAGGAAAGCTTTGCTTCAAATTGGGTTGATCCATTACAACAACGGCGATTATAATAAGTCACTGGTGCGTTACAAAGAAGTAGTTGAAAACTTCCCCGGAACACCGGAAGCACAGGCAGCACTTTCAGGAATTAAAAACTGTTACGTGGAATTAAACAATATTAATGAATATTTTGCATACGCACGCAAACTTGGAACAGCTACCAACGTTACTGTTTCGGAACAGGACTCGCTGACATTTCTTGCAGCCGAGCGGGTTTATATGGCTGGTGGTGAAAATGCAGCATCGCAATTACAACGCTATTTACAACAGTTCCCGAACGGAAGTTTCGCAGTAAATGCTCATTTTTACATGGCAGAATCTCTTTACAAGCAGGGAAAGTATTCTGAGGCAAATCAGAATTATACATATGTGGTCAATCAACCCGACAATATTTTCACAGAACAGGCACTTTCACGTGCATCAGAACTTACTTTTAATGCTGAAAAATATCCTGAATCATTGGAAATGTTTAACCGCCTTGAAAAAGTAGCCAATGAGAAATGGAACATACTGAAAGCGAACACCGGACAAATGAGGTGCTATATGGTTTTAAAGAATTACGGTGACGCGATAAAAGCTGCCCGGAAAATCAAAAAATCAGATATTGCCAACGAAGCTTTAAAGCGAGAGGCCAATTATGCCGAGGGAAAATCGAACTACGAACTCGGAAATTTTGATGAAGCTTTACCAAGTTTAAAAGCGGTTGCTACCGATGTAACTTATGAGCAAGGTTCGGAATCAAAATATCTGGTTATTGAAATTTATTACAAGCAGGGTAAAAAGAAACAGGCCGAAGATGAGATTATGGATTTCATTGATAAAAATTCGCCTTACCAATACTGGCTTGGGAAAGCATTTTTGGTGCTTGCAGATATTTATTTAAGTAATGGCGACGAGTTCGAAGCAAAACATACGCTGAAAAGCCTTGCTGAAAATTACAATAATAAAACAGATGGAATTATTGCTGCTGCATCAGAAAAATTGCTCGCCATTGAGGCAAAAGAAAAAATGGAACAGCAAAAAGCCATCGATAGTTCGTATCAAATCAAAATCAAAGAAAACTAAAAAACGGAAACTATGCCCAATATGTTAAAATATATCCTGCTCGTAATTTTTGCCGGTATTTTTTACCCGGTACTTGCCCAACGAGACACAACTTTAACCCAGGAAGTAGAGGTGACAAAATCATTTAAGCCTACCATTTCAGATGCAAACAAGATTAACGACATGCCAAAACCTGATCAAACAGAGCATCAGAAACCAACGTTTAATTACAGCATTTATAGTCAGCCCATTTTCAGTACTTTCTCAGTAAATCCCTTGAAAGCAGCTGCTATTGAGGAAACCCGGAAACCAAATACCGGCTACGGTTTGGTACGCGCCGGTTTAGGCAATTATTACAAACCATACGGTGAATTTTTCTTTGATCATTTAAACTCAAGAAAATCAATCTTCGGCATTCATGGGAAACATCTTTCTTCGCTTGGAAAAATAAAACTTGAAGGTGGTGACAAAGTGGATGCGCCATTCGCTAAAAATGAAGCTGAAGTATATTTTGACCAGTTCTTGAGAAAATCAGTGCTTTCACTAAATTTCGATATTAGCCACGACGGTTTTGACTACTATGGTTATCCAAAAGTTGCCATTCCCGAGCCCTTAAAAGAAAAAGATCAGAATATTAATTACCAGGGAAAACATCAAACATTTACAAAAGGAGGATTAAATATCTCGCTGTCAAATCCTTCGGTAGAAATGGATGATAATGACGTTAGTTTTAATCTTCGATATTACTATTTTAATACAAAAACAAAACAAAAGGAAAATTACGGCAAACTATCAGTACGGGCACAACATCAATTCGATAAAGGTAGTGGTGTACTCGAAGCTGGTGTTATCTATTCGCAAGCAGATGAGATTTTTAACCGGGCAACAATGGCAATTGGAACCCGAAGCCAAACCTGGTTATTCGCCAATCCTTCATATATTATTGGGGATGAAGAAGCTAACTTTCAAATGGGGGTAAAAACCTGGTTTATTATTGATAAGGATTTTGATGCTGTCGCTCATATTACTCCAAACTTGCGGGCAAATTATACACCTGTGAAAGATATCCTAAAACTTTATGCAGGAATCACGGGCGACTACATTAACAATAATTATTCAAAGATCGCTTATGAAAATCCGTTCGTCGATCCACAACACGACATTAAGAATAGTTTTGAAAAAATCCATTTTCTTGGGGGAATTGATGGTAAATTTTCTTCAAAAACAAATTTTAAGATTTCAGCCGATTACTCGTTGATAGATAGTCAACCGCTTTATTACCTGCACCAATATACTTATCCTGACCCAAACATTAATCCAAACCCAATTCTTACAGATAATGATTTTAAAGTTATGTACGACAATCTGAGTCTGTTCAAATTCAATCTCGAAATCTTCCATTCTTCGTCAGAAAAACTGGAATTTTTAGTTTCAGGCAATTATTATTTATATAATTTGAATGAACAGAAATCGGCATGGAACTTACCAGACTGGGATGGAAATTTTTCATTAAGTTATAAAATTACCGAGCAACTAAGTGTTTCAACAGATGTTTTTCTGGTTGGTACCCGTAAAGCACTAATCATTGAAACAATGTTTCCTGACACGCCCATTGACACCGCAAATCCCCCCACATATAAATCATACAATCTTGATACTGCAATCGATCTGAATGTCCGTGGAAATTATAAATTAACGCAGAAATTCTCTGTTTTTGCACAGCTTAATAATTTTGGTTTTCAGAAGTATGAAAGATGGTTTGGATACCCTGTTCAGAGTCTCAATTTTCTGGCCGGATTAAGTTATGCTTTTTAAGATGTTAATTTTAACTAAAAAATTGTACGCGAAAGTTCGGTTTTGTAATTTTAAAATCGTTGTTTTCGCTCTCATTTTCAGGTTAATAAAATGTTGAAAAATTAACTTAACATACGATAAAAAAACGCCTCTCCTTCGCTTTATTTTGCTATATTTGCAACATGATTTTTAGATCAATTTCTTGCAGATTTAACAAATTGAAAATCAACTAGTTTCCTAACAAAAAAGCCTTTATTGCTTTTTATCCTGGAAACTATTTTGTTTTTAGTAAAAATACGAAACATAAAATTAAAGAATATAGCATGAGTGAATTGGAAAAGAATGGGACAGCAAATGAAGGAAATGGCTTTTATTCAGCCGACAGCATCCAGGTACTGGAAGGGTTGGAGGCGGTTCGTAAGCGCCCATCCATGTATATTGGAGATACAAATGAAAAAGGGTTACACCATTTGGTCTATGAAGTTGTAGATAATTCAATTGATGAGGCACTGGCAGGATACTGTAGTAATATTGATATAGTCATTCACGAAGATAATTCGATTACAGTTGTAGACGATGGACGCGGAATTCCAACTGAAAGACACACAAAGGAAAATAAATCGGCACTGGAAGTGGTTATGACCGTTTTACATGCCGGGGGTAAATTCGACAAAGATTCCTATAAAGTATCAGGAGGTTTGCACGGAGTTGGTGTTTCATGTGTAAATGCACTTTCATCGCATTTGAAAGCAGAGATTCACCGTGAAGGAAAAATTTGGGTTCAGGAATATTCCATTGGGAAACCACTTTATGAAGCCAAAATTATTGGTGATTCAGATAAAACAGGAACTATTATAACTTTTAAACCCGATGACAGTATTTTCCTGGTGACCAAATTTAAATATGAAATACTGGCAGCACGTTTGCGTGAACTGGCTTATCTGAATGCCGGTATTAAATTGTCAATAATTGATGAACGTGAAAAAGATGAAGAGGGCAATTTTAAATCGGATAATTATTTCTCGGAAAATGGTTTGAAAGAATTTGTTGAATATCTGGATGAAACACGGGTGCGATTAATTGATGACGTTATCCACATTTCATCTGATAAAAGTGGTTCGCCAGTGGAAATTGCCTTGCAGTATAATACTTCTTTTTCTGAAAATATTCATTCGTATGTCAATAATATCAATACGATTGAAGGCGGAACCCATTTAACAGGGTTTAGGCGAGGGTTGACCCGAACACTTAAAAACTATGCCGATTCATCAGGGATGCTCGCAAAAATGAAATTTGATATCAACGGCGATGATTTCCGGGAAGGATTAACCGCGGTAGTTTCTGTTAAAGTTCAGGAACCCCAGTTTGAAGGGCAAACCAAAACCAAGTTAGGAAACTCAGAAGTTAGCCTTTCGGTTGATCAGGCAGTTAGCGAAATGCTTAAAAATTATCTCGAAGAAAACCCAAAAGATGCCCGGACTATTGTAAATAAAGTAATTTTAGCAGCCCAGGCCCGACATGCAGCCCGTAAGGCGCGTGAAATGGTGCAGCGCAAAAATGCTCTCACCGGCGGCGGACTTCCCGGAAAATTAACCGACTGCTCGGAGAAAGATCCGGCAATGTGTGAAATCTTTCTTGTGGAGGGAGACTCGGCTGGCGGCACTGCCAAACAAGGCCGCGACCGTCGCACACAGGCTATTCTTCCGTTAAGAGGTAAAATTCTAAACGTGGAAAAAGCCATGCAGCATAAAATTTTCGAAAACGAAGAAATTAAAAATATTTTCACTGCGCTTGGCGTAACCATTGGTACTGAAGAAGATTCCAAAGGGCTTAATATGGAAAAAATAAGGTACCACAAAGTAGTAATTATGACTGATGCCGATGTTGACGGAAGCCACATTGCCACGCTGATTATGACTTTCTTTTTCCGTTACATGAACGACTTAATAAAAAGGGGGTACTTATATATTGCCTCTCCGCCACTTTATCTCGTTAAAAAAGGGAAAAAAGAAGCTTATGCATGGACTGAAAAGCAAAGGCTTGATTATATTCAGGAATGGGCTGATGGGAATGAAAGCAACGTACATGTGCAACGTTACAAAGGGTTAGGTGAAATGAATGCAGAGCAGCTTTGGGAAACCACAATGAATCCGGAACAAAGAACATTACAGCAGGTTACTGTTGAAAATGCAGCGGAAGCCGATCATGTATTCTCAATGCTAATGGGTGATGATGTTCCGCCACGGCGCAAGTTTATCGAGGATCACGCAACTTACGCCAATATTGATGTGTAATTTTTGATATGAGAGTTATGAGTATTAAGAGCTTGTATTTAAAGCTATTTACAATCTCTTTTCAAATCTCAAATAAAAAAATCAATTTTAAAATAGAAATCCGTCCTTGTTCAGATTTTCTTACTAAATACTAAGTTCTAACTGCTCATATCTAAAAATATGAATATTTGTGTTTTTTGTTCTTCAAGTAATGCAATCTCCGATCTATATTTCGAGGAAGCCAGAAATCTCGGAACATTAATTGGAAAAGAAAATCATACCCTTGTTAACGGCGGTGCAAATGTTGGACTAATGGAGACAATGACCATATCAGCGAGAAATGCAGGGGCAAAAACCATAGGCGTCATTCCCGAAATGCTGAGAGACCGTTCATTGGCGTCTGATAACTCACATCAGGTAATAGTTGCGCCTAATATGCATGAACGAAAGGCAAAAATGAGGGAAATATCGGATGCATTTATAGCCATGCCTGGAGGATTTGGTACATTGGAAGAAATTCTTGAAGTGATTACACTTCGGCAGCTTTCTTACCATACAAAACCCATTGTTTTCATCAATACCAATGGATTCTTTAACCACCTTTTCAAACAGATTGAGATTTCATACAGTGAATCATTTGCCAAAGAAATTTATCGTGAGTTGTATTTTATTGCTAAAAACTCTACAGAGGCTTTAGAATACATTAAAAATTATATTCCCGTTGTACTGGACACCAAGTGGTTTAAAGTACCCGAAAAAAGTTTAGAAAAAGATTGAAGTGAAAAAATTATACGGAGTTATTTCCTTTTAATCCGTAACAAAAATAAGGCACAGTTGTTAAAATTATAAAAATGTAGTATTGTAAACAATTGAAATTAAAACACTGGCAGTAAATTTGCGTTATACTGCCAGGTAGGTATAATTTCGAAATAAATTTTAAAATTATTTTTAGAATGAAGAGATTTGGAAAAATTGCATTTACATTTTCATTGGTAATTGTCGGTGCGTTTATAGCTGTATGGGCTTACTCAACTTTTTTTGATAAACATGAGGTGGTAACCATTAAGGAAGACCAGCCTATTAAATATGCAAGCATTCCTACAAGTAGTCAGACTACATTACCTGACCTTACTTTTGCCGCAGAGAAATCAGTTCACGCAGTTGTTCACATTGCAACACAGTCAGTTCGCACCGGACAATGGTCAAGTGGAAATCCGTTTCTCGATCAGTTTTTTGGACTTCGCAGAAGCCAGCCACAAATTAGCAGAGGCTTTGGTTCAGGAGTGATATTATCTGATGATGGTTATATTGTTACAAATAACCATGTGATTGAAGATGCTCAAAAAATAAAAGTAATTCTAAATGATAAAAGGGAATTTGAAGCAAAGGTAATTGGAACAGATCCCTCAACCGATATCGCATTATTAAAAATTGATGCTAATGATCTGCCTTATTTGACTTACGGAGATTCAAATGCATTAAAACTGGGAGAATGGGTTTTGGCTGTAGGCAATCCATTTAACCTCACATCGACAGTTACTGCAGGAATAATAAGTGCACGTGCACGTAACCTGGGAATAAACGATGATCAAATGGCCATAGAATCATACATTCAGACCGACGCTGCAGTTAACCCTGGGAACAGTGGTGGCGCACTCGTTAATCAACAGGGAAATCTAGTGGGAATTAACTCAGCAATTGCCAGTCAAACAGGCTCCTATACAGGTTATTCTTTTGCCGTTCCGGTTTCAATAGTAAAGAAAGTGGTTGCCGACCTTAAACAATTTGGCGAAGTACAACGCGCTTTATTGGGTGTAAATATTGGTGATATAAATGCTGATTTAGCTAAGGAATTAAACCTTGATGAATTAGCAGGAGTCTATGTTGATAACGTTACAGACGATGGTGCTGCCCGTGATGCAGGAATTAAAAAAGGTGACATTATTATCAGTATTCAGGGAGAACCGGTAAAATCAACTTCGGAATTGCAGGAAAAAATAAGTCAGTATCGTCCTGGCGAAGATATAAAAGTTGTGGTAATTCGTGACCATAAAGAGAAACCATTTACTGTTACTCTCCGTAACAAACACGGAGATACCCAAATTGTACGCGACAAAGATGTTGTTTTGGGGGCTCAGTTTGAAACAGTAAGTGACAGAGAGAAAGAGCAACTGGAAATCAGTAATGGTATCAAGATAAAGACACTTGAAAAAGGCAAGTTAAAAGATGCCGGCCTTAAAGAAGGATTTATAATCACTTCCGTGAACAAGAAACCCATTAATGAGGTCAATGATTTTAAGCGAGAAATTGGAAACGCAAGGGGAGGAATTCTGGTAGAAGGAATTTATCCAAATGGAGAACAAGCTTACTTTGTTTTCGGGGTGGATTAGTCCTGTTAAAGAATGGGTTTTAATAATACATTAAAATAAAAAATTAAAACTTTATTTCTCCTTGACCGTTAATTTATAAGTTCTATATTTGCACGTTTTTTAAAAAAGTTATATGAGACAGCTAAAGATCACAAAGTCAATCACTAACCGTGAAAGTGCCTCTTTAGACAAGTATTTACAGGAAATCGGAAAAGAAGAACTGATTACTGTCGAGGAAGAAGTTGAATTAGCACAGCGGATAAAAAAGGGTGATCAGGCAGCACTGGAAAAATTAACCAGGGCTAACCTGAGGTTTGTGGTATCGGTTGCAAAACAGTACCAGAACCAGGGCCTTAGCTTACCCGACTTAATTAACGAAGGAAATCTTGGGTTAATTAAAGCTGCAGAAAAATTCGACGAAACCCGTGGTTTCAAGTTTATTTCCTATGCCGTTTGGTGGATTCGTCAGTCCATACTTCAGGCGCTTGCAGAACAGTCTCGAATCGTTCGATTGCCATTGAACCAGGTAGGTTCGTTAAACAAAATTAATAAAGCATATTCGAAATTCGAGCAGGAACATGAACGCAAGCCTTCACCTGAAGAACTGGCCGAATCGTTGGATCTTCCTGCTGATAAAGTTGCCGACACATTGCGCGTTTCTGGCCGTCATGTTTCTGTTGACGCACCATTTGTTGATGGTGAAGACAACAGTTTACTCGATGTACTTGTAAACAATGATTCGCCCAATGCCGACCGCGCCCTTATCATGGAATCGCTTGCCAAAGAGATACACAGGGCTTTAGCTACATTGACAGAGCGAGAAAGTGACATTATTCGTTTGTTCTTCGGTATCGGTTGTCAGGAGATGACACTGGAAGAGATCGGGGAACGTTTTGGATTAACCCGCGAAAGGGTTCGTCAGATTAAAGAAAAAGCAATCCGGAGGTTGCGACACACTTCAAGAAGTAAGTTGTTAAAATCATATCTTGGATAAAATTGAAAGGCTGCCGGTGGCGGCCTTTTTTATTGGATTAATATTTTTTTAAGGTTGACGCGGTTTTCAACCGCGTTTTTTTTGACAATAATAGCGATTACAAATCGCCACACCTATTTTAAAAATTAATAGTAAGTTGCACTGCCTGTTTCATTTCTTCAATTTGAAAATTAGAAACACTTAATCCCAACAACCGAATTCCTTTTATAAATCCATATTCGGCTTTAAGCAGTTTTTTACTTTCAGATATAATTTCATTTTCCGACTCAAAAAAACCAGTTATAGTTTTACTTCGTGTATGTTGTTCAAAATCGGCATATTTAAATTTTAGCGTAAGTGTTTTTGCTTTTACATCCGCTTTTTCAATTCTTTTCCAAAGAATATTGGCAATTTGCCGCAATTTCGTGTTCAATTTCTTCATTCAGAAAATAAATCAATTGAAAATGTCTGCTCAGCACCCACCGATTTTCGTTCGCGCTCTGGTTCCACTGGTCGGTGGTCCTCACCGCGACAAATTTCATAAAAATAATTTCCAGCTTTTCCAAACAATTGTACCAATTCAATGCGATCAAGTTTTTTTAAATCGCTGCCAATCCATATACCCATTTTATTAAGCTTTTCTGCTGTCACTTTTCCAATACCATAGAATTTTCGGATTTCAAGTTGATCAATAAATTCTTGCGCTTTTTCGGGAGTGACCACAAACATTCCGTTTGGCTTTTTTACATCGGAAGCTACTTTTGCCAAAAATTTATTATAAGACACTCCCGCAGAAGCAGTTAATCCGGTTTCAATAAATATTCTTCTTCGAATCTCATTGGCAATTAATGTTGCTGAAGGTTTTCCTCTTTTTGTGTAAGTAACATCGAGATATGCCTCATCCAGTGAAAGCGGTTCAACGAGATTAGTATATTCAAAAAAAATTGCACGTATCTGTTCCGAAATCTCCTTATATCTTGAAAAATGGGGTTTTACAAAAATTAAATCAGGACATTTACGTTTTGCCAGTTTTGAAGGCATTGCTGAACGTACACCAAAATTACGGGCTTCGTAACTTGCTGCTGCCACCACTCCCCTTTCGCGCGAACCACCAACTGCAACAGGTTTACCTCTCAATGCCGGATTATCAAGTTGCTCAACCGATGCATAAAATGCATCCATATCAATGTGGATAATTTTCCTGATATTTTCCACGCCATTACTTCTTTATTCTGAAATATTTTGATTTTGTTCTTCCCGCTCTTCAATAATAATCAGGAATTCTTCTTCTATAATTTTTGTTTTACGTTTACCTGTTGCAATAAGCGACCATGCCATAATAATACTGGTTGCAATTATTACCATAAACAAAATACCACTCTCGAAACCGGTTGTTTTCAACGATTCAGGAATGGCGAAAAATAGGAGGACTGAAATCAAACCACGGGGAGCAATAAATGCCTGTGGCATAATATTTTTCTTTTCAACAATATAAAACAACCCAAATCTCAACAAGTACGCAGCAGCTAAAAAAGCGAAACTAATAACCCAGACCCTCCATCTTGTTAACGAATTTAAAGGAAGAATCATTCCAAAAACCACGAAGAAAAATGTTCTTACAAGAAAAGAAGTTTCAACCGTAATCATTTTAAACTGATCAAAAAGTTCGTCGATCCGATCATCGAGAAGCCACTTTTCCAATTTCCCGAACAGCAATACTTTGTGGTTTCGCAAAAGCAAACCAAACATTAAAATGATTATAAGCGACGACAAATGAAACATTTTCCCGACTGCATACAACAATACAAGAACTGATAAAAACAAAAAGAATTTCGCTTGCCCTTTAATATTTTGAATAACATATAACAACACATAACTCAGTACCATTGAGGTTACAAGAGTCAAAATAATATTCCCGCCAATAACAAAACTTAGCTGCCGCATTCCTTCCACATCTATATTTTCGATAATCAGGTAAAAAATCATTATCCCAAGTATATCGGAAAATGTTCCTTCGTAAATCATGAATTCCTTTTTGTGTTCATCAAGATTTGCAACGCTTGGAATTATTATTGCACTGCTTAAGATAGAAAGTGGTAAGGCATAAATTATGGCTGGCAGAAAATAAAGGTCAGGAATAAAAAGCTGAAGGATTAAAGAAAGTACAATTGGAGTTATAATTATTGAAACAAGTGCAATAACAAATGCCTTCCATATGATGGGCCATTTCTCCTTTTTCAGTTCCAGATCAAGCGCTGCTTCAAGCACAATCATAATTAAACCAACAATTCCGAGCACTTCGAGCGTACTAAAAAAATCGGGCTCTAAATGAAAATAAATTAGCAGTTCTTTAATGCCAATTCCCATTAAAATAAGTATTAACACGCTTGGAATGTTCGTTTTTTTGGCCAGAATATTGGTAAAAAAAGATACAATTATTACTACGCAAAGTCCTATTATAAAGAGATATGAGTCCATAAAGTTTGCTTTTACGCTGTTTAAGAATCTATAAAAAGATAGAATCAATATAAGTAAAGATAAAATAAATTGTGAATTTTGAAATAGGGTAATAAAACCTGGCAAAAAGAAAAATTACTTACTCCCCGAGTTTATAGATTCTTTCCATCAATTGCCATTTTTCATCTGCCGAAGCATTTGCAGAAGTTTGCTGAAAATGCGAAACATAAGCTTCCCATTCTGATTGTCGCGGCTTTTTTGCCAGTTCTTTCATTGCCCGATCGTGATCAAAGTCAGGAACCGTGTCCATAATCATAAAAAGTTGGTTACCCTGGATATAAATCTCCATGTTAATAATACCAACTTCTTTCATTCCCTGAGTTATTTCGGGCCATGCAGCTCCCGGAGCATGAACCTTTTTGTATGCTTCAATCAGCTCCAGATCATTCTTTAAGGTAAGTGTTTTGCAATATCTTTTATAATTTTTCAATTATTCAAGTGAAAATTTTGTATGAATTTTTAAAGTTCGGTAACCGTAAATTGCTATTATTATAAAACAAATGAATGGAAGTATAAAAGAGAAATTAACTGCAGGCAAAAACCCTATTGTTCCCTGATCGATAATTAATCCCTGGAGAGGCGGCATTAATGCTCCCCCAACAATTGCCATTACTAAACCAGCTGCACCAATTGTAGCATCGTCACCAACATTTTCCAGTGCAATTCCGTATATGGTTGGGAACATTAATGACATAAACGCCGAGGTTGCTATTAAAGAATATAAACCAAACATTCCCTGTATAAAAATAACGCCTAATGTAGTTAACATACCACCAACAGCAAACATTGTCAACATCAATTTCGAATTTAAGTACTTCATTAGGAATGTACTAATAAAACGGCTTGAAATAAAAAATGCCATTGCTACAATATTGTATCTCTGTGCCTCTGCTTTAGGTATTCCCAAATTATCAGCGTATTGAATAATAAATGTCCAGCACATAATTTGTGCTCCAACATAAAAAACCTGTGCAATAACACCTTCTCTGTAATTTGGATTTCTTATTAATCTTTTAAACGAATCCAACGCGCGAATTTCATGATCTGAACTATTCCGCTTCGGCATCTTTGATACAGCAATTAAAACTAACATCGCAATTACAAAAAACCCAAGCATTACATAAGGATTTCGAATAACGTCCAAATCGTGGGTTCTTATAACAGCTTTCTCCGCTGAACTTAAAGTATTAAAAATTAGATCTCCAGAAGCATCGCGCTTATCGGAATCAAGAGCAGGTAGAATAACCTGCGAAGCCACAAACATCCCAATAATTGAACCCATTGGATTAAAAGATTGTGCAAGATTCAATCTTCTTGTTGCCGTTTCTGGCGACCCCATTGAAAGAATATATGGATTTGCTGTCGTTTCCAAAAATGCCAACCCAAATGTTAATATGTACAGTGAAACAAGGAAAAAACCGAAAATTTCGAATTGCGCTGCCGGATAAAACAAAAGTGCTCCAATTGCATATAAACCTAAACCTATTAGAATTCCCAACTTATAACTGTAACGTTTAATTATTAAGGCCGCGGGTATTGCCATTGTTGCATAACCACCGTAAAATGCAAATTGAATCAAAGCAGCTTTTGCATTCGAAATTTCCATGACTGTCTTAAATGCTGCAACCATGGGATTTGTTATATCATTAGCAAACCCCCACAATGCGAACAAACTTGTGATTAATATAAAAGGAACAAGAATTTTCCTTTCAACGACAATCTTTTTAATCTCCTTCATTATTGTTTTAGTTATATTTTAATCTTGACGAATATAATTATTTAAAGGAATTGATTCTTGTTTTCAGCCCGAAGTTGTTCAACAATTTTTTTCACATCTTCTGCTTTATCGCGTTTACAAACTAAAGTCGTATTCCCGTCCTGGACAACAATAACATCATCGAGGCCAACTACTGCAATTAATCCGTTATCAGTTTTTATATATGAGTTTTTACTATCGACAAAAACACCTTCTCCTGATATCACATTTCCATTGTTATCTTTTTGGGAAACCTGGTAAACCGATTCCCAGCTTCCTAGGTCATTCCAAACAAAATTTCCTTCAACAAGAAAGATGTTTTTGGCATGTTCCATTATTCCATAATCTACCGAGATCCCTTTAATCGCTCGGTAAATAGTATCCAATGTTTGATCAAATGTTGGATTCGCTAAATCGGCTTGAATCGTTCGAAGATCGACATACAATTCGGGTGCAAATTCTTCCACTGCTTTCAGAAATACTGAAATCTTAAAAATGAATAAACCACTATTCCAGTAGAAGCCACCCTGATCAAGGTATGAAGAAGCAGTTTTCAAATCAGGCTTTTCAACAAAACGTTCTACTTTAAATTGCCTGATTTCATTTTCACCGGTAATCTCTTCTGCTGTTTTTACATAACCATAACCAGTTGCAGGATACGAAGGCGAAATTCCCAACGTAACTATTCCTTCACGTTCCGATGCAATTTTAACCGCTGTAAGTACTGAATTTTTAAACAATTCAACATTTTCAATCAGATGATCAGAAGGGGAAACAACCATAATTCCTTCTGGGTTTTCCTTTTCAGCAACCATAGCTGCCAAACCGATACATGGCAATGTGTTTTTTCCAACCGGTTCGTAAATGAGGTTCTTCTTTGGTAACATTGGTGTTTGTTCCTCAAGAACATTAGCCTGATCTTTCCCCGAAACAATATAAATGCGCTCTGCCGATGTGAAAGTTGAAAATCGTTTTATTGTTGATTGCAACAATGAATCTTCGCCAAAGATATTGAGGTATTGTTTTGGTTTTGTTTCTTTACTTCCGGGCCAAAATCTTGTTCCGGCACCTCCTGCCATAATCAGACAAAATATATTATCCATTATATCTTTTTAAATCTATTTGATGTTTACTAAATGACGTATTTTTCTTTATTACAAAAAAACAAAAATAATTGGAAAGCATGTTAAGCATTATTTGAAACAATAATATTATGCTAAATCTAGTTCTTTTATTAAGTCCAAGTCTCATTAACATTTTCAAACGTTATTCTATTCCTAAAAACAAGTAAGAAGTCTCAAAACTTTAAAGTGTAATTGCTGTTATAAATAACTTTACCATTGAAAACAAAAAAACAAATTGGAATAAAACAGAAAAAGTGCTAAAAAAATTTCTGCTACTTATTTTGTCTGTCCTTTTACTTTCAAATGTTTCCGGTCAAAATACGGTCATATCGGGAAAAATTACAGAAAAAGGAACAGGAAACCCGATCCCTTATGCTAATATTCTTTTTACCGGAACTTATATCGGGACCACTTCCGACATTAACGGAAATTACCGGTTATCAACAGCAAAACCGGGAAAAACAATTGAAGTCTCTGCAATTGGCTATGTAAAACAGATAGTTCCGGTGAATATCGGAGAGATTAATAATATCAATTTCGCATTGGAAGAAGAGGTTTTTAGTATTGGTGAAGTTAAAGTTACGCCAGGAGAAAACCCCGCAAATAGAATCTTCAAAAATATTATTGCAAATAAAGAAACCAACAATCCTGAAAAACTGCCTTCCTGGGAAAGTCGAATTTATGCAAAAACAGAATTTGATATCAAGAATGTCAGTAATAATTTGAAAAATAAAAAGTTGCTAAAAGATTTCGATTTTGTTTTCAATTATCTCGATTCTTTGGAAGCGAAAGGAAAAACTTTTCTTCCTGTCTTTTTTAATGAAACAGTATCAAATTATTATCACGATAGTGAAAACAACAAAGACAGGGAAGAAATTATTGCCAACAAAGCTTCTGGTATGAAAACCGATATTTTTACACAATTTACGGGCAAGTTATATGAAGAAGCAAATATTTACGATAATTACCTTACAATTTCGGATGTCGGGCTAATTTCTCCGATTAATAATCTTGGAATGCAATTTTATAAATATTATTTGCTTGACAGTGTTTTTAATGGAAATCAGAAAATCTATGAAATTTCGTTTCGTCCCAAACTAGCACAAGAGCCTACATTTAACGGTAAAATATGGGTTGAAGACAGTAGTTTTGCAATTACAAAAGCGGAAATCCAGCTATCGGACAAAGCCAATGTTAATTTTGTAAATAACCTTCAATATAAAGTTGAATTTCAAAAAATCGATAATAAGTGGGCACCGCGAAATGAATGGATTGTTGCGGATATTGATATGCAGAAAAATAAAAATTCTGAAATGCTCGGTATAATTGCACGAAAAACAAATATTTACGAAGATTTTCATTTTCAGAATGTTACAGATAAAATTAAGAATCTTAAGGAGCAAATTACTGTTGCAGACGATGCAGTAAATAGAACAGAACAATACTGGATTAGTAGTCGTCCAATTGAATTACAACAAAGAGAGCAGAACATTTATGCCATGGTGGATTCAATAAAGAATGTGAAGCTCTTTCGTACCTTCGCTGATTATGTATATATGTTTTACTATGGGTACCGCGATTTGGGAACAGTGGAACTTGGACCATATTATTATTTATACAGTAACAATAAAGTAGAAGGATCACGTTTCAGGCTGGGTGCCCGGACAAACTATAAATTCAATCAACATCTTCGCCTGAGTGCTTTTGGGGCTTATGGAACTCTTGATAAAAAAATGAAGTACGGTGGAGGTATTGAATATTTCTTTTCTGTTAAACCGATAACTATGCTTTCACTGAAAGGACAGCATGACATGGAAATGCTGGGTAAGAGCAGTGACGCCTTTACGGAACAAAACATTATGACTACTTTATTAAGTAAGCGACCAAACACAAAACTTAATATGATTGACAAAGTCGAATTCCTGGCAAAAAAAGAGTGGCGTCTTGGTTTTACAAATGAATTGGGAATCACTGCAACCCAAATACATTCGGCTCCATTCGTTCCTTTGATAAATAATTCTGGAGAAGAAATTCCATTGGTGAAAAGTGGTGAGATTCATTTTAAACTTCGTTATGCACCAGGCGAAGATATTATTCAGGATGATTTTGAACGTAGCACTTTTGCCAACTATGACCCGGTAATTTCTTTTGAAGTAAACAAAGGAATAAAAGGCTTTCTCGGTGGCGACTATAACTACCTCAACATACATTTCGGAATTTCCGACCGCTGGACTTTAAACCCTTTTGGTTATAGCTTGTATTACATACAGGCGGGAAAAATTTGGGGAGATGTGCCATTCCCGTTTCTTAAAATTCATGAGGGAAATGAAACGTATGCATACGATGCTAATGCATTTAATTTAATGAACTATCAGGAGTTTGTCAGCGATACTTATGCCAGCGTTTTCTGGGAACATCACTTCGTGGGCTTTTTCTTGAATAAAATACCGGTTTTCAGAAAGCTGAAATGGCGCGAAGTAGTTGGAATGCGATCATTATGGGGACAATATGATGCCAGCAAACATAACAGTCTTGTTTTACCGGGAAACATGAAAGGATTGAGCAACAAGCCATATACTGAGTTTTCAGCCGGAATTGAAAATATTTTCAAATTTATCCGCGTCGATGGGGTCTGGCGATACAACTACAATGAACACTCAAGACAACAGTTCGGGTTGTTTTTTACCCTTCAGGTAAGATTATAAAACATCTAAGATTTAATAATGCGTTTTAACAAGTAGAAAACTCTTCAAGGAGAATCCTACCATTCTTTTCAAGATTTAAAACCTGATATTGATTAATATTTAAAAAGTGTAAGCATAACCAACAGTAACAACTCCTGCCCCTGTATAATTTGTCCCGTTATCACTGTTTTTCTGGATTTGAATAAATCCAAAATTGCCTCCACCCTCAATAAACACTGAGCTTGATTTGGCAAGACTATAAGAGAATCCTATAAATCCGATTACTCCTGTATTGAATGTATTTATTTCATTTTTTATATCAGTTGTTCCATCAAAAGATTGAGGTTCCTGAGTTAATTGAACCATCATCGTTTCATCTAAATAAATCAAACTCGATCCACTTGTTTTTTGCTTAGCATTTAGCAAATATCCGGCAAACGGACCAACACCAACATTAAATCTCCATGGACTTCTTCTTCCTAAATCCCATCCAAATCTTACCATTAAAGGAACAAGAATATAGTTCATTATGGCCTCACTTTTAAAATCAGCGTACAAATAAGGCGATGGCACCATGGAAGCGTATTCAGGGGGAGTATAGAAAGCCTGAAATTTATCTTTAGCACCGCCCTGAGACGAATACTCTATACCTAAGGAAAGAGACATTAATTCAGAAAAATGATATTCTCCAAATATGCCATAATCAGGCCCGAACCGGGATGAATATCCTGAATTTATCGGGTTTTCTGTACCTCCCGCAGTAAGATTAGGAATACTAATTCCTCCCTTTACACCTAAAGTAAAATTTTGAGCACATAAAATGTTAGTCATAATTAACATTGCTGCAACTGCCACACAAATAACTGTTTTTTTCATTTTAATATTTTTTGATTGTTTTTACTTCTTTGCTTTAATTTTTAGGCTAATAATTAATTACTGCAGAATAAGATATTAATTAATTATCAATATTTATTAATATTATGATAAAAAAAGAATTGCAACTACAACAATAAAATCATAAAGCACTGGATTTCTTTTAAAAATAGCTCTTTCCCAAATTATTATGGAATAAATTCTGTTTTCTAAATGATGAATTTAAAAACTTAATTACTACATTTTTCCTCTTATTTTTTGGTAATCAAGTTGAAGTATTAGATATAATTACTAATTTTTTAATTGTTTTTGGCCTAAAAACATGTCGTACAAAATCTTTATAACTGAAATTGTATGATTTATTTCTTGTCTAATTACAATCATTACATATAATTTGGTATCGTCAAAAAAAATGATCAAAAAATACTGACATGAAAATCATCAAACAAGCTTCTGACGCGGTTAATTCAACTGTTATCAAGCCAGGTTCAGTTATTTATACCGGGGGAAATGCTGCAACTCCGCAAACCCTGCTGAAACAACTTGTTAACGACAAATCAATAAAAGACGTCGAACTAATCAGTATTTTACTTTTGGGCGACATTCAGGACTTATTCAGCAAAAAATCCTGTCAGCGAATAAAACACAGGGTAATATTCTCAGGTCCCTATTCCAGAAAAGCGTTAAATGAAGGATTGGCAACCTACCAGGTAATGCATCTTTCAAATGTACCTTTCCAGGTTAAAAATTATTTAAAACCAAACGTGGTCTTTTTACAGGTTAGCGGCCCGGATAAAGGCGGTAATTACAGTTATGGAACTACCGTTGAAGGATTACAGGCAGCTGTTAACACAGCAAAAACAAACGGAGGCGTTGTAATTGCCGAAAGAAATAAGCAAATGCCCTTTATTTTGGGAACAACTATCGACGAATCGAATATCGATTTCCTGATTGATACAGACTATCCACTGCCGGTAATTCCTTATTTACGCCCCGATGAAACAGCGCATAAAATAGGCCGGTTAATTACTGAACTTTTTATTACCGACGGATGTACGCTTCAATACGGAATTGGAAAAGTTCCTGAAGCGGTTACTGACGCACTTATTGATAAGGGAGTAAAGGATATTGGCATTTATACCGAACTTTTTACCGACTCAATGCAAAAACTGATTGAGAAAAAAATTGTAACAAATAAATTTCAGGATGTCAACTTTTCCATATCTTCCATCTTTCTTGCAAAAGATAAACATGGATACGACTGGCTCGACTACAACAGTTCCATTCAAAACCGTCCCTGTAATTTCACCAACAACATACTTCGCATTGCGCAACAACATAAAATGGTAGCCATTAACAGCGCTATCGGCGTCGATTTACACGGAAATGTCTGGGCTGATTCTTTAAAAGGGAGACAAATTTACAGTGGAATTGGCGGCCAGGCTGATTTTCTGCGCGGTTCAATTCTGTCAAAAAACGGGTACGGCATTATTGCCATGGAATCGACTACCAATAACGGAATTTCAAAAATTATTGACATGTGCCCCGAGGGGATTACCACAACAGCAATTGCTGCAGACCCGGTGGTTATTGTAACGGAAAATGGTGCTTTTAATCCAATGGGATTAAACCTTGCTGAACATGCCATCGGAATTGCACACCTTGCAGAATCTCACACAAAAGAAATGTTGCTTCGAGAAAATTTTTGAAAGCCCTGAATTTTATAAACCCCGCGAAGCATTAAGTGACAAAAATACCAAAAGGATTTATACCATACGAGGCAATTGAAAAATAAACCTTAACTTAGTTTTAAATGGTTTAATTATGGAAAATTACAAATTAGTTTTGCCCGGTGATCTTAATCAACACGGATATTTGTATGGTGGCAACCTGCTTAAATGGATTGATGAATATGCATGGATTGCTGCTACTCTAGATTATCCTGGGAGTCGCTTTGTTACGGTGGCTTTGGATAAAGTAACGTTCAAAAAGGGAGTTAACGATGGAGCTATCTTGAAATTTATTATCGAAAAATCATACGAAGGAAATACTTCCGTTCAATATCATGTAAATGTTTATTGTCAGAATAACTGCAATCCAAACCTCGAATTAATTTTTTCAACACATATAACTTTTGTTAACCTCGATGAAAATGGGTTGAAAAAAGGTGTAAATACCATTTAAAACCTAAAAGAAATCTAAAAAAATGTGTTTGAAAAATTTTAGTTTCCGATTTTATCTGTTCTGGTTTTAAATACTTTTTAAATTTATGCAAAGTTGACATTGCAAAATCATAGTAAAAAAGCCACATTTAAATTGCACAAAAACGCTATAAACAGTGGCATATAGCCTGTTTTTAACAAGATAGTGCATCGTAATTTAATAAAAAAAAGGAAACTTCAAAGAACAATATTTCTGATTTAGGGCTGATTCCATGGGTGTTATACAATATATAAGTACATTTCAGAAAAAGGTTTTTTTATACTAAATTCATGCCTTATAAATTTTCAGGTATAAATTGAAGCATTTTGTTTAATTCAAGTTTACCATATCATATTATTCCAACCTTCGACTTTAATATTGAAATAACAATATATAGGAATTTCTTTGATGTATTTTCAACCGGAAAAAAACGATCAAATGGAGTTCTTCGCTTTTAAGTTGTTATATTTTTTATTGTTAAAAGTGCATTACAATCTTTCTAATCATTAACTCTTTAAATTAAAACGATAACGTTATGGTAAATAAAATTTCAAGCTTAGCAGAATACTTTCAGAAATATAATGAAAGTGTTGCCGATCCTGATAAATTTTGGGGAAGTATTGCAGAAAATCATTTCTGGCGTAAAAAGTGGGATCAGGTTCTCAATTATAAATTTACAGGTGATGGCGCTCCGGACGTAAAATGGTTTGTTAATGGCAAATTAAACATCACCGAAAACATTTTTGAGCGCAACATGCATATGCGTAAGGATCAGGTTGCCTTGATTTGGGAACCAAATGATCCAAAAGAAAAAGAAATAAAACTTACTTATGGAGAGCTTTTCGATAAAGTAAAGCAGTTTGCAAATGCACTGAAAAAGATTGGCGTTGAAAAGGGCGACCGTGTAGCAATTTATCTTCCTATGGTACCTGAACTTGCCATCGCAATGATGGCCTGTGCACGTATCGGAGCGATTCATTCAATTGTTTTTGCCGGTTTTTCAGCCACTGCTTTGGCCGACAGGGTTGTTGATGCCGAAGCAAAAGTGGTAATTACTTCCGATGGTGCTTATCGCGGAACAAAATCAATTCCACTAAAAGGCATTGTTGACGAAGCGCTTACAAAATGTCCATCTGTTAAAAATACAGTTGTATTAAATCGTACTGGCGATAAAATTGATATGGTAAATGGTCGTGACATCTGGTGGCACGACCTGATAAAAGGTGTTTCCACTGAAAATGTAGCTGAAGTAATGGATGCTGAAGATATGCTTTTTATCCTCTACACATCCGGATCAACAGGAAAACCGAAAGGCGTTGTACACACAACCGGTGGTTATATGGTTTATGCCGAATACACTTTTAAAAATGTTTTTCAGTACAGTGATGGTGATATTTACTGGTGTACAGCCGATATTGGCTGGGTAACCGGTCACTCATACATTGTTTACGGACCACTTTTAGCAGGAGCCACTTCCATAATGTTCGAAGGAGTTCCTACATTCCCGGATGCCGGTCGTTTCTGGGATGTAGTTGATAAATACAAAGTCAATCAGTTTTACACTGCTCCAACTGCCATCAGGGCATTGGTAGCTCAGGGCGATGAATGGGCAACAAAGCACGATTTAAGTTCATTAAAAGTACTTGGTACAGTTGGGGAACCGATAAATGAAGAAGCCTGGCGTTGGTATCACGACCTGATTGGAAAAGGAAAATGCCCGATTGTTGATACATGGTGGCAAACTGAAACAGGCGGTATTATGATTACCCCGCTGGCAGGAATCACTCCTACAAAACCTTCTTTGGCAACATTACCACTGCCAGGTATCCAGCCAATTCTTGTCGATCCTGAAGGAAAAGAACTAAAAGGAAATGGAGTTGAAGGAATTCTCTGTATTAAATTTCCATGGCCGGGCATGTTACGAACCACTTATGGTGACCATCTCAGATGCTACCAAACTTATTTCTCGGCATTTCCCGGTCTGTATTTAACCGGAGATGGCGCCAAACGTGATGAAGAAGGATATTACCGTATCATCGGCCGAATCGATGATGTAATTAATGTTTCAGGTCACCGGATTGGTACTGCAGAAGTGGAGGATGCCATTAACCAGCACCCGAAAGTAGTTGAATCTGCCGTAGTTGGTTATCCTCATGAAATTAAGGGTTCCGGAATTTATGCTTACGTTATCTGCGAAGCTTTGTCTGATATCGAACTGACAACAATCGAAGATGAAATTAGAGCTACTGTAACTAAATTTATTGGTCCAATTGCGAAACCCGATAAAATTCAGGTTGTTAGCGGACTTCCGAAAACCCGTTCAGGTAAAATTATGCGCCGTATCCTGCGTAAAATTGGTGAGGGGGACGCCACAAACCTTGGAGATACATCTACTTTGCTCGATCCGGGTGTAGTTGACGAAATTATACAGGGAGCTAAAGTTAATGTTAAACGTTAATACTAATAAAAACTAAAACTACTTATTATAATCAAAATTAAAACTTATGGAAACTAAACTTTCAAATCCGGCACCCCTTGGCTTAATGGGCTTTGGGATGACAACTGTTTTGCTAAATATCCATAACGCAGGATTTTTTCCGCTTGGTTCTATGATTCTTGCCATGGGTGTGTTCTACGGTGGTATTGGCCAAATTATTGCCGGGATTCTTGAATTCAGAAAAGGCAATACGTTTGGAACAACAGCCTTTACCTCTTACGGTTTGTTCTGGCTTACGCTGGTATTTCTGATTGTATTCCCAAAAATGGGTTGGCTCGAAGCTCCGCCATCAGCATTTATGGGATGGTATTTGTTTATGTGGGGAGTTTTCACCTTTATGATGTGGATTGGCACATTTGGTAACAACCGCGCTCTCCAGGTTATCTTTTTTACATTGTGGATATTGTTCCTGTTATTAGCAACCGAACATTGGACAGGATCTGAAATGATAGGAAAAATTGCAGGCTTTGAAGGAATCATTTGCGGATTATCTGCAATTTACCTTGCCATGGCTGAAGTAATTAATGAAACACAAGGTAAAACAGTACTACCGATTGGTACAAGAGGTTAATTTCTTTTAATATACTTAAACGAAATACCCATATAAAAGGCGCCTTTCACCAGGCGCTTTTTGTTTTTAGGCTAATCCATGTTCTTAAACAGCGAATCAGAAACTTGTTTTTCAACATATATTCAATGAGCACATCCCAAAAACACTCTCTATTTTACTGATTTTTAGCTATCTTAAATCTAATTCACACAAATTTAAAACACTTCATTTAAATTTCAGTAAATGACTTTTTTTGATGAATTTTATGACCAATTTCAAACATCTTTGTAATTGGTTAAAATGAATACCAAAAGCTTTTATAAACAAAAAAATTAGTCCAATGCCCATTAAAAAATTAAATAGTATTTTCAGGCCAAAACGTATTGCGTTAATTGGCGTATCAAATAATCCGGACAGTGTGGGAGGAATAACCTTGCGTAACCTTGTTGGAGGTGGTTACAATGGGGTAGTTTACCCGGTAAATCCTAAAAGGGAAGCAGTATTTGGCATTCCGTGTTATCCTGATGTAAAAAGTCTTCCTAAAACACCTGACCTCGCTGTTATCATGACGGCAGCCAAATTTGTACCTCAACTGGTTCGCGAATGTGGAGAATCCGGTATTAATGGCCTCATCATCATGTCGGCGGGTTTTAAGGAATCAGGTGCAGAAGGGAAAGCTCTGGAAGCACAGGTAAAAGCAGAAAAAGCTAAATTCCCTGATATGCGGGTTATCGGTCCTAACTGTTTAGGAATTCTTGTTCCGGGATTAAATATGAACGTTAGTTTTGCTGCAGGTATGCCAAAAAAAGGACATGTAGCATTTATTTCCCAATCAGGAGCGCTTTGTACTTCTGTTCTCGACTGGGCCTACGAATCAAATATCGGTTTTTCCCACTTTGTATCTATCGGAAATTCAATGGATGTTAGTTTTGGCGACCTGATCGATTATTTTGGACAGGATCCAAGTACGAAATCAATTGTACTTTATGTAGAATCAGTAACTAACGCACATACGTTTATGTCGGCCGCCCGTGCATTTTCGCGGGAAAAACCAATTATCGTTTATAAATCAGGAAGGTTCCCTGAATCTGCTGCTGCTGCTGCATCGCACACCGGTGCCATGGCTTCGGAAGATTCGATATATGATGCCGTTTTCCGCAGAGCTGGTTTGGCAAGGGTTTTCGATTTTGGCGACATTTTTGACTTTACGGACCTTGTGGGACGCAAAAGAATTCCAAAAGGAAATCGTCTGGCAATAATTACCAACGCCGGTGGACCGGGAGTTATGGCTACCGACTCGCTTATTTCGCTGGGAGGAAAACTGGTAAAACTTTCTGATGAGACAATGCAAAAACTGAATGATTGTCTGCCTCCCTTTTGGTCGCATGGAAACCCGATCGATGTCCTTGGAGATGCTACGCCTGAAAGATTTTCCGCTGCAACTCAAATAGTTTTGGAAGATGAAAATGTTGATGCTGCTTTAATCCTGCTCACGCCGCAGGCGATGACTGCTCCTACTGCAATCGCAGAAGCGATAACACAACTGGCTACAAAAACATCAAAATCGATAATGACCGCGTGGATGGGTGGCGCCAGCATGCGCGAAGGAATCCAGGTATTTAATAATGCTGGAATATCAAGCTTTTCAACACCTGAACAGGCCATTAAAGCATTTATGACCCTTTCGGATTATTCGAAAAACCTGAACATGCTGTATGAAACTCCAAAAGAAGTTCCGGTTTCATTCCAGTACGACCGTAACGAACTTCGTAAAAAATATTTAAAGAATATTTTCCCGAAAGCAAAAATTCTGAACGAAGATGATTCTAAAATGCTTGTAAATGATTACGGCATTGACACAACACACCCGATGCCTGCAGCAACAGAAGAAGAAGCAATAAAAATTGCCGAACAAAAAGGATATCCGGTGGTAATGAAAATTTATTCTCCTGATATTACACATAAATCAGATGTTGGAGGTGTGGCTCTTAACATTAAAAGTGAAGAAATGGTGCGGGCAGCTTTCAAAAACATGATGAAAACTGTTTCGCAAAAAATGCCGACGGCTAAAATTGATGGGGTTACCATTCAGAAAATGGTAGATACCAAAGCTGCAATTGAACTTATTGTAGGTATCAAAAAAGATCCAATTTTTGGAACCGTGATGCTGGTTGGAATGGGTGGAACAACTGCCGAATTGTTTAAAGACAATCGTCTTGAATTTCCACCATTAAATGAAAAACTTGCACGACAGATGCTTGAATCGCTGAAAATTTACCCGTTGTTAAAAGGTTGGCGTGGTGATTCTCCAAAAAACATCGATAAACTGATAGAGGTGATGATTCGTATGTCATACCTGGCAGCTGATTATCCGGAAATTGCTGAACTCGATATAAATCCGCTGGTCGTAACGAATTCTGATGTTATTGCACTTGACGCTCGTATTGTCGTTGATGAAGATATTCTAAAAAGTCCTGTTAAGGATTATTCTCACCTGATTTTGCGTCCATATCCGGAAAGCCTTATCAAGAATTGTAAGTTAAAAGATGATGCCGAAATCTTACTTCGTCCGATAAAACCTGAGGATGAACCGCTGTGGCTGGAAATGCTTGCAAGTTGCTCAAAGGAATCGATTTATCACCGGTTCAGGTACGATTTTTATTTTGACTCTCACGAAGTAGCCAGTAAATATTGTTTTATTGATTATGACCGTGAAATTGCCATTGTAGCGGAAGTTGAAGAGGAAGGGCAAAAGAAGCTTGTTGGAGTTGGTAGGTTAATTGCTGACCCTGACCTTGAAATTATGGAATATGCAGTATTAATTACCGATGCATGGCAAAAGAAAGAGCTTGGTTTTACACTGACCAGTTATTGCATGGAAATTGCAAAAATGAAAGGTATAAAAACTTTGGCAGCTGAAACAACAAAGGACAATAAACCGATGATTTCTGTTTTTCGTAAACTGAATTTCAAAATCAGATTTAATGAAGACACTACAGTTTCGGTAACAAAAGATATATCGATTGAAGATTAATTAAAACAAAAGCGTAAACCAATTTATCCCGGCAGTGGGCCATTCCCTGCCGGGTAATTTTTAATGTAAAGTATGGATTTCGCAAAAATTGAAGAAGCTGCCAATATAATAAGAAAAGCAAAATATGCAGTTGCTTTCACAGGTGCAGGAATTTCAGTTGCAAGCGGAATACCTCCCTTTAGAGGAAAAAACGGATTATGGAATACTGTTGATCCGATTTTCCTTGAAATCGACTATTTCTATAAAAAGCCGCTTCAATCGTGGCAAAAAATCAAGGAAATATTTTACGACAGTCTGGGAGATGCGCAACCTAACTTAGCTCATCTGACACTTGCAAAAATGGAAAAGCGTAGTTTTTTGGAAGCGGTGATTACACAAAACATCGATCACCTTCATCAAAAAGCCGGGAACAAAACTGTTTATGAACTTCACGGCACTTATAAACGATTGGTGTGTACAGGATGCAATTCAGAATACGATATAAGCTTTGCCGATTTAAATTACCTGCCTCCAACTTGTTTTGTTTGCAAAGGAATCCTGAAACCCGATATGGTTTTTTTCAACGAACCTATTCCTGCGTATGCAAAAAAACGCTCGTTCGAAGAAGCTGAAAAAGCAGATGTAATGCTGATTATAGGAACAAATGCAGAAGTTCTGCCTGCTGCTGAGATTCCGGTTGTAGCCAAAAATCATGGTGCAAAAATTATTGAAATTAATATTGAAGAAACGCATTTCACACATGAGATTTCCGATATTTTTATTAAAGAAAAAGCCAACGTGGCAATGAAAGAAATCGGGGATCTTTTGTACTTGTAATGATTTTGCTATTCTTGAAATCACTATATTCATAGCTAATTATTTCCGGGTTCAATAAGATAAAAAATTTCAGGTAATACTGAAGAATAAAGCAAAAGTCCTGAACCAAATTCATAATCAAAAAATCGCTGTTTTTAATTAATTTTTTTAAACACACCACTTTAGTTTAAATATTGTTAAAACCTTGTAATTCAGTAAACTTTATACTTTAATGATTGTCAAAGTTGCGTTAGTTTTTTAAAGTTTAACGTTTAAAATTGAAAGTCATGAAAAAAGTAATTGTAATATCAATGTCAGTCCTGATGATGATGTTTACAACAACATCAAATGCTCGGGGAACAAAAGGAATGATGCTTAATTCTGAAAGGAACAACGTAAGGGAATCAAAAATGGAAAGAAAAGAGATTCGTAAAGAAGATCGTAATCTCGTTTCAGATATGTCTATTGAAGCTTTTAATTCAGATTTTGGAAACATCCGAAATGTTGTATGGGAAAAAGATCCAAATTTTGACAAAGCTATGTTTACAAAAAATGGCATGAAGTGTACAGCCTTTTATGACGGGGAATCAAAACTGGTAGGAACATCCACGCAGGAAAAATTCGCCAATTTGCCGAAGTATGCTCAAAAAGAGATTAAAAAGCAATACAAAGGTTATTCTGTTGACAATGTAATATATTATAAAGACAATGAGGGGAATGATAATAATATATTTTTATACGGAGCTGAATTTGCGAGTGCCGATAATTATTTTGTTGAATTATCGAAGAAAAATGAAAATATTGTCCTTCAGGTGAATCCTGAGGGAAATATATTCTTTTTTAAAGAATTGAAAAAAGCTGTTTAAGAATCTACCATCATTTAAAAAAGTCGCTTAAAATTTAGCGGCTTTTTTTATGAAAAATCTCAGGATAATTATATCATTGCATCCCATAATACTATTCGTTTTCGTTAAAATTACCCTGCATTCATAAACACAATTTACTCAGATAATTTCTGTGACCAGCAAATCAAACTGCCAAAGCTTAAGATTTTTTGAAGAACATTGTTATCCCCTAAAAAAATAAAGCCATTACAGCGTTAAAAAGGAAAAACGGAATTTCCTTTTTAAAGGTGATTACAGGCGAAAAACAAAAATGAAATCACTCCGTAAAGAAGAGTGTTTTATTCTTTCTATCTTTGAATCATTGATTATTATTGACAAACTAAAAACAACTAAAAGTGAAATCTATTACTCTATTTTTAATGGTAATTTTAATGATTATGGCGGGTTGTAACACGCAACAAAAAGGCGACGAAGAAAAAACAAACAATTTTCAGTTCGAGGTGGAAAAATTTGCAGACCTGAGAATCCTCCGGTACCAGGTACCTGAATTTGAAGAACTTACTTTGAAACAGAAAGAGTTGATTTATTATTTAGCTCAGGCTGCAATCGAGGGAAGAGATATTATTTATGATCAGAATTTCAAATACAACCTGGCTATTCGACGTACACTGGAAGCCATTTATGAGAATTTCGACGGAGACAGAAACACGGATAATTTTAAAGCGTTGGAAGTATATTTGAAACGCGTTTGGTTTTCAAACGGAATTCACCACCACTACTCCACCGTTAAATTTATTCCGGGCTTTAGTGCTGATTATTTCACCGATTTGATCGGGCAAATTGATTCGTCGAAGCTGCCGTTACCAAAAGAAGAAATTCTTTCAACGCTTGTTCCGGTAATCTTCGATCCCAATATCGATAGTAAAAGGGTGAATCAGGCTGAAGGTGTTGATCTGATCGCAACGTCTGCCAACAATTACTGGGGAGAAGGAGTTACCGAAAAAGAAGCCGTGGATTTTTACAATAAAATGAAAAAGCCAAACGACCCGGAACCGGTCTCGTATGGATTAAACAGCAGGCTGGTAAACGAAAAGGGTAAACTGGTTGAAAAGGTTTGGAAAGTTGGCGGTACATACTCTGCAGCGATTGAAAAAATAGTTGGCTGGCTCAATAAAGCACTTACCGTTGCTGAAGATGATAATCAGAAAAAAGTCATCTCACTTTTAATCGATTATTACAAAACAGGCAATCTGAAAACGTTTGATGAATATAACATTGCATGGCTGGCTGATCAAAACTCGCTGGTCGATTTTGTCAACGGTTTTATTGAAACTTATGGCGATCCGCTGGGATTAAAAGCAAGCTGGGAAAGTGTTGTAAATTTTAAAAACATAGAAGCCACCCACCGAACAGAAATTATTAGCGCCAATGCACAGTGGTTTGAGGACCACTCCCCTGTCGATCCGAGGTTCAAAAAAGAAAAAGTAAAAGGAGTGACCGCAAAAGTAATTACGGCAACAATGCTGGGAGGCGATTGTTACCCGGCAACACCAATCGGAATTAACCTTCCCAATGCCGACTGGATCAGAAAAGAATACGGTTCAAAATCAGTAACGCTCGAAAACATAACCTATGCCTACGATCAGGCAAACCAGGGAAATGGTTTTCTTAAAGAATTCACTTATACACAGGAAGAAATTGACCGGGAGAAAAAATATGGTTTTCAGGCCGATAATTTACACACCGATTTACACGAATGCCTTGGACACGGTTCAGGACAACTGTTACCGGGTGTTGCCGGCGATGAACTAAAAGCTTACGGCGCCACCATTGAAGAAGCCCGCGCCGATTTGTTTGCGCTTTATTACATGGGAGATGATAAAATAGTTGAACTTGGATTACTTCCTGACAAAGAAGCTTATAAAGCACAGTACGACAGTTATATCCGCAACGGATTAATGACCCAGTTAACCCGAATTAATTTAGGTGATAATATTGAGGAGTCGCACATGAGAAACCGCCAGTTAATTGCAAAATGGGCGTTTGAAAAAGGGAAAGATGATCATGTTATTGAACGAAAAGAGCGGGATGGAAGAACATTTTTTGAAATTAACGACTACGAAAAATTACGCACACTTTTTGGCCAGTTGCTTGCTGAAATTCAACGCATTAAATCGGAAGGCGATTACGAAGGGGCTAAGAATCTGGTTGAAACGTACGGGGTTAAAGTGGATCACGATTTGCACAAAGAGGTACTGGAAAGATACAAAAAACTAAACCTGGCCCCCTACAGCGGATTTGTAAATCCTGAATACATTGTTACGAAGGACAACAGTGGAAATATAACTGACATTACTTTGGATTACACGGAAGGTTATGCTGAACAAATGATGCGCTATTCGAAAGAACATTCATGGTTGCCTACGTACAACTGATGAATAAATAATCTAAGTTTTTTCATAAAACCAAAGGCCAAAATAATTAAAGACTATTTTGGCCTTTTTTAATAATTTTAATTAACTTGTAGTAAGAATAACAATTAAATAAAATGTAATGAAAAAATTTATTGTAACCTATCACGCCCCCAATGAATTATTACAACAAAGTCAACAAACAACACCCGAGGAACAGGCAAAAGGCATGGAAGCCTGGATGGAATGGGCAAAAAATTGTGGCGACAAACTGGTTGATTTGGGAAATCCTTTGATGAACGGACAAAAAGTATTACCCAATGGTAACTCAGAAAACAGTACAAGGGAGGTATGCGGCTATTCCATACTTCAGGCGGAAAATATGGAAGAGGCAAAAAAACTACTTGTCGGACATCCACATCTGATGTGGGACGGTGCCTGTCAAATCGAGGTTCACGAGACAATGCCGGTTCCTGGAAGTTGAAAATAACTTGTTCCTGATTCCCCGGACAGCTTGATTATTAAAGCACTTATTTTGTATTTCCTGGCGATAATACTTACATGTTGGTTTTGTAATCTTATTTTATCACACGAATAAATCACACAAAATCTTATTTTTGTGAAAAATATTACAAACTCAACCATTAGACTTATGAAACGAATTGAAACCGTCCTTGTAATCCTGGTAATGATTCTCTTTTCATGCTCAACCGGGAAAAAAGCGCTTCAACACGGAGATTACTTTTCCGCCGTATCAAAAGCAGTTGAACGACTGAAATCGGCGCCTGATAATAAAAATGCAACGAAAGTTCTGAAGGATGGGTATCCGTTGGCGCTGGACTGGTCGCAGGAGGAAATGGATCTGACCCTTTCCTCCAATGCACCTTTTAAATGGGAAAGGGCAATTAACCTGATGCAGCAAATAAACCGTTTGTCCGATGAAATCAGGAGCACTCCCGCTGCACGCTCAATTGTTTCAAATCCAAAATCTTATTCAACCGAATTAAATATGGCTTATGAAAAAGCTGCTGAAGACCGATATAATGCAGGATTGTCAGAATTAAATCAAGATACGCGCGAATCGGCAAAGGCAGCCTACAATAATTTTTTAATTGCCGGCAGGTATATTCCGGATTATAAAAATATAAATGAGTTAATGGAGGAAGCAAAAATAGCTGCAACGACAAAGGTTATTTTACAGACAATCCCTGTACATACTCAAAAATACAGGCTTACATCCGAGTTTTTTTATGACCAGGTTTATGAATACGTCAACCGGCAGTTTGGCCCCAATGGATTTGTTAACTTTTATACCCCGCAACAGGCTGAAAGAGAAGGATTGAATAATCCGGATCTGATTGTCGACCTGGAATTTTTCGATTTTTCAGTTGGTAATTTATCCCATTCAGAAAAAGAGGAAACGGTGCAAAAAAAAGTAAAACTAGTATCAAAAGATACAACACGGGTTAATTATAAAACCTACGTTGCAAAATTAAAAACGTTCAGCGACCAGGTGTTGTCCGGCGGAAATTTACGCGTTAGAATAGCAGAACCTGCAACCGGTAAATTGTTATATGATGATCTTGTCCCCGGTTCTTTCACATGGATTAACGAATATGCAATGTTTGTTGGAGACAGTGAAGCATTGAGCCCAAAACAGCTTGAACTTTCAAAGCACAAAGCAATTCCGTTGCCAGCGGAACAGGATTTGTTTATTGAATTTACAAAGCCGATTTACACCCAGTTAACCGCAAATCTGAACCGATTTTTTCGGCGATATAATTGACGTATAGTGTTGTAATTTAAATGTCTTTGGATCAATAAAAGCAGTAGGTGCAGCGCACCGAAACATTTGTAGCTGCGTCAGCAGCGCAATATTGGTAGGTGCAGCGCACCGAATCTTTGTAGCTGCGTTAGCAGCGCAATATTCGTAGGTGCAGAGCACCGTAATCTTTGTATGCAGCGTAACATTTGTGGATGCAGCGTAATATTTGTGAATACAACAATGAATCGCTAAATTTATTCCTATCTATATTCATTTAATCATGGCAAACACATACACCCAATTTTATGTCCATTTGGTCTTTGCAGTTAAAAATCGAAACGCATTAATAAAAAAAGCATGGAAAAATAAGCTGGAAAAATACATCACTGGAATTGTACAAAATCATAAACATAAATTACTGGCTATATATGCCATGCCCGACCATATTCACATTTTTATCGGTTATAATGTAAATCATCTAATACCAGATCTTGTTGAGGAAATAAAAACCTCTTCAAATCGCTGGATAAAAACAAATAATCTCTCTAAATTTCGTTTTGAATGGCAAAAGGGTTACGGTGCCTTTTCTCATTCTCAGTCTCAAATAGACACGGTAGTTAAATATATTGTGAATCAGGAAACGCATCATAAAAAGAAAGATTTTAAAATTGAATATCTTGAAATTTTAAGGAAGAATGATATTCATTACAACGATGATTACCTGTTTGATTTCTTCGATGACCTTAATCGCGATGAATCGTTGTTATAATTCCTGAATATTCCGGTGCGATGCACCTGCAATCATACCTCTTCACCGTATTTTACAATTTTTTCGCGGCGATGCCGCTTATCGATGCTACCAAATCAATATAAACAATGTGTTACAAACAAAATTTGTAGGTGCAGCGCACCGAAACATTTGTAGCTGCGTCAGCAGCGCAATATTGTAGGTGCAGGCACCGTAATCTTTGTAGCTGCGTTAGCAGCGCAATATTGGTAGGTGCAGAGCACCGAAATCTTTGTAGCTGCAGCAGCGTAATATTTGTCTTAATTGCACAACAGATAATTTACATTCCTTTGCCTGACATTGTTTTATCTTCTATTTTTACATTGTTTTAATTAATGAAATATGCAACCCGATTTTAACCGGCTTAAATCTCAGCTTGAAGGCGATCTTTTTACCGACAATGTACAACGTGTTTTGTATTCCACCGATGCCTCTCAGTACAAAGAATTGCCGCTGGCGGTTACCCGTCCTAAAACCAGCGATGACATCAAAAAAATCATCGCTTTTGCCCGGGAAAACGGGACTTCGATTATTCCCCGTGGAGCAGGAACTTCACTGGCCGGACAGGTGGTAGGTCCCGGAATTGTGGTTGATGTTTCGAAATACATGAACAAAATCCTGGAGTTCAACATAGAAGAAAATTATGTGATCGTTGAGCCGGGAGTTGTTTTAGCAGAATTAAATCTGGCCCTGGCAAAATACGGATTACAGTTTGGCCCCGAAACTTCAACAGCCAACCGCTGTGTAATTGGTGGAATGCTTGGCAACAATTCATGCGGACTGCATTCGCTGGTTTATGGTAGCGTTCGCGAACATATTCTTGAGGTGGATGCCATTTTATCCGATGGTTCTGAAACAACATTCAAAGCGCTTACAAAAGAAGAATTTCAACAAAAAATAAAGGACAATCCCAATCAACTGGAAAAAGCCATTTACACCCATATTTTTGAAACCCTTTCTGATCCGGACAATCAGAAAGAAATCAGGGAGAAATTTCCCGACCCAAAACTCACCCGCCGAAACATGGGTTATGCTATTGATGCGTTGCTCGATTCAGAAATATTTACTCCAGGCAGGACCTGAATTTAATTTTTGCAAACTGCTGGCAGGATCGGAAGGAACACTGGCATTTTCAACCCGGATTAAATTGAATGTAATCCCTCTCCCACCAAAATACAAAGGCCTGGTTTGCGCGCATTTTGAAACACTGGAAGAATCGTTGCTTGGCAATTTGATTGCATTGAAACACAAACCAACAGCCATTGAGTTGATGGATGACACGGTGATGCAGGCGGCAAAGAAAAACATTGAACAGAATAAAAACCGCTTTTTTATTAAAGGCGATCCCGGGTGCATTGTTAATGATCGAATTTTCGTTTGAAACCGAGGAAGAATTGCAAAACAACGGCGGCTGACCTGGAAAAAGATTTCCGTAAGGCAAAACTCGGTTATCATTTTCCGCTGGTTACCGGCGCCGATAAAATTAAACGGGTTTGGGCGCTGCGCACTGCCGGGCTGGGTTTGCTGGCTAATATTCCCGGCGATAAAAAAGGAGTTCCCGGAATTGAAGATACTGCAGTTCACCCGGAATACCTGCCCGATTATATTGCTGACATTAAAAAGGTACTGGCAAAACTCGGCCTCAACAGTGTTTTTTATGCCCACATTGCCACCGGTGAAATCCATTTCCGGCCGCTGATCAATTTTAAGGAGAAAAAGGATGTGGAGCTTTTTGATACTTTAATGCACGAAGTTGCCACGCTGGTAAAAAAATACCGTGGTTCCATGAGCGGCGAACATGGCGACGGCCGTGCACGGGGTGAATTTATTCCTTTTATGCTGGGCGAAAAAAACTTCGAGTTGGTAAAACAGGTGAAAAAAACCTGGGACCCGGACAATATTTTCAACCCCGGAAAAATTGTGGATACGCCGCCAATTACCGAAAGTCTGCGTGTTATTCCGGGAAAGCCAACTCCTGAATTTCAAACCACCCTGAATTTTGATAATTACAACGGATATTTCCGAAGCATTGAAAAATGTAACGGAACCGGCGACTGCCGCAAAAGTGAAATTATTGGCGGAACCATGTGCCCTACTTTTATGGCCACCCGCGACGAAGATAAAAGTACCCGTGGCAGGGCAAATATTCTGCGCGAATTTCTTTATAATAATGAAAAAGAGAAAGCTTTTGATCACCGGGAAATTTATGATATTCTCGATTTGTGCATTTCCTGCAAAGCCTGTAAAGCCGAGTGCCCGTCGAATGTGGATATGGCTAAACTAAAAGCCGAATTTCTGCAAAATTATTATGATATTCATGGAATTCCGCTGCGATCGAAACTGGTTGCTTACTTGCCACGACTCAATCAACTGGCGGTTTTGGTGCGACCGGTTTCCAATTTTATGATGAATACTTCGCTGCTGAAAAAGGCGATTGGTTTTTCCACAAAACGAAGTGTTCCAAAACTTTCAAAAATAACACTGAACCGCTGGACAACAAATGGAATTCCGAAACCGGAAAAAGAGGCAAAAGGAAAAGTTTACCTGTTTAACGATGAGTTTACCAATTACAATGAAAGTGATATCGGGATAAAAGCCATTTTACTGCTTACCAAACTTGGTTACGAAGTAAAAATTCCGGTTCATAAAGAAAGTGGCCGTACATTTCTTTCAAAAGGATTGGTGCGAAGCGCAAAAAAAATAGCTACTAAAAATGTAAATCTGCTAAAAGATCTGATCTCAGAAGAAACACCGTTAATTGGAATTGAACCATCCGCAATCCTGGCTTTCCGCGATGAGTACCCTGAACTGGTGGAAACAGACTTTGCAACCGGCAGCCGAAAAACTGGGAAAAAATGCCTTGCTTTTTGAAGAGTTTATTGCTGCCGAAATTGAAAAAGGAAACATAACTCCGGAACAGTTTACACCGGAAGAAAGAAAAATCCTGCTGCACGGGCATTGCCAGCAAAAAGCAGTGGCCAGCACTGCACCAACAAAACAAATGCTGTCGTTGCCGGTAAATTATTCCGTTACCGAAATTCCATCAGGTTGCTGCGGCATGGCAGGTTCGTTTGGCTACGAAAAAGAACATTACGAACTTTCGCAAAAAATCGGGGAAATGGTACTTGTTTCCTGCTGTTCGCGAAGCAGAAGAAAATACCATTATTTCTGCACCGGGAACATCCTGCCGCCACCAGATAAAAGACGGCACCGGCCGGCAGGCCAAACACCCGGTAGAAGTACTTTATGAGGCGCTGGAAATCTAATTTTCCGGCAAAACAAAATCTAAAAAATTATTCTGATTAATTGTTTCAAAGCGGGCATTCGGATAAGTTGTTGAAAAAGCTATTGGCGGCTTTCTTCCATCTTTCGTCCACTTAAATTCAAATCCTGATATTCCCCCCCCACTCTCTTCAATAAGGTCAATCTCTTGCTGATCATACGTGCGCCAGAAATAATGAGCACATAATCTTTGCGTATTTCTATTCAATTTCAAACGTTCCGAAATACAAAAATTCTCCCACAATTTACCCATATCATCACGTAAAGGAATCGGATTTAAATTATTAATCAAAATATTTCGGATACCGTTATCCCAAAAATAATAACGCGGTGTTTTTGAATATTCTTTGCGTAAATTCCGGCTAAAACCAGGTAAAGAAAAAAGAACAAAAGATTTTTCTAAAAGATATAAATACCGCTGTACCGTTTTCCTGTTAACATTTAAAGTACTTGCCAGTTCGTTAAATGAAATATCGTTTCCTATTTGAAAAGCAATTAATCGAAGCAAATGCAAAATAAATACTGAATCCTTCTGATTATCAAGCGCTAAGATATCCTTTAACAAATAGCCGTTTTTTATCGAATTAAGTAAATTTGTTTTCACTGCCTGGTCTTCCTCCGTGTAAACCTGTGGGTAAGTGCCAAAAACAAGGTTTTCATTCATCCTTCTTTTTGCATCAAGAAAATTAAGATTCAATTCAGCCTGCGAAAAAGGGAAAAGATAAAAATAATTACTTCTCCCTGTTAATGGCTCTCCAACTTTTTCAGTCAGTTCGAGCGCTGAAGATCCGGTTATAAAAACAGAAAGACCTGAGATGGTATCAACAATCAACTTTAAACTATTTCCAATGTTGGGTATTTTCTGTGCTTCATCAATAAAAAGAAAATCGTAACCCTTAACAAAACTGTTTAAAACAGATGAACGTTGTGTTGATAAAATATCGGCCACATCAAGATCATCTCCCTGAACAAAAAGAACTTTTCTACTCCCAAGCTCATTTTTAATTTGCTCCATCAAATACGTTTTCCCGGTTCTCCTTGCGCCAAAAAGACCAGTTACGTGCTGAGGTTTCAAATCATCGAGTAATTGCTTTTTTATAATCCTGGACACCATGCTACCCAAATTTATATAAATTCGGGCAGCAATATAACCAATTTCAGATAAAAATACAATATTAATTTTTAATGATCCGGAATAAAAATGAGTACAGAGTATCCTGGGCATCATCCTGCCGTCACCAGATAAAAGACGGCACTGGCCGACAGGCCAAACATCCGGTGGAAATACTTTATGAGGCGCTGGTATAAAATAATGTCGTCCTCCCTGGAGAGGCCCGCCCGGCTGAGCCGTTCGGACGGGGAGGTGTCGCTACGCAAGTTGTGACGGAGGATTGATTTCGTCCTCCCTGGAGAGGGAGGTGGTCCCGTCAACGAAGGGACCGGAGAGTCGATTCAACAATTATTCATTCAGTGAGATTTCATTATCTCAATCCCCCATCCTGACTATAAACGTCAGGACACCCCCTTTTTTAAGGGGGACAAAAACGAACCGTTCCTCTTTTGAAAGCCTTTCTACCAGTTTGGCAGGGAAAATTCCTGGTCTTTCCCATGCTTATTCCATTAACTCGATTTATCAGGATAGGCAAATGAGCTTTCAAGGAAAGTATGAAGCGAACAAACCCGGACATTTTCCTGCAATACATAATCTCTCGAATCGGGTGTAATGATAAAATTATTTTTGCAGCCAATGGTTTGAAGGGCCAACGTATTTCCTTTCGAAAGTTTCGGTGTTGCCGTATATTTAATTTCAATTGCTGCAACTATCATCATTACCCTTTTCGATGATCAAATCCATTTCTGACTGATCTTGTGTACGATAAAACGATAAACGAAACGGTGTGCCAATAGTATTGCGAATTTGTTCAATTACATAACCTTCCCATGACATCCCCAATGTAGCATGAGATGCTAATTGTTTATAATCATTAATAGCTTAAAAGATAATGTAAGATTCCTGAGTCTCTAATATAAATTTTGGGTGATTTTACCAGTCGTTTTTTAGTATTACAAAATACGGAGGTAATGTAACCAACATAAAGGCATGCTCCAAAATATTGATTATCCTGCGTACATTAAATACAGAATAACCTACCGCTTTTGCAATGGTAGAATAATTAAGTATTTGCCCGTGAAGACTTGCAATTATCCGAATAATGCGTTCAACCCTGACCGTATCTGAATGAAAACCTAAAGTTGGTAAATCCCGCTCAATATATGTCTTTATAAAATTTTCGTGCCATTTATTTGCAAAGTAGTTATCTCCGGACAATAAAACTTCAGGGAAACCACCTAAAACCCAATGTTTGCGTAATGGAATTTCCGAAGATATTTCTGTTAAACTAAAAGGCATTAATTCCAGGTAGCTGATTCTTCCTGCCAACGACTCAGAACTATCCCTTATTAATTCTGGCGAGGCGGAACCAAGAACAATAAATCTTCCTGGTTTTCTGTCTCTGTCAATCAACGAACGTAACAATGGAAATAAGGCTGGCATGCGTTGAATTTCATCAATAATAACACATTTATCAAATTGTTCTTTTAAAAACAATTCAGCTTCATTAAGCAACGCATAATCTTCGGAACTCTCCAAATCAAGATAGATGGTCTCCTTTGGGACATAGTTTAATAAGCTCTTTTACCAGGGTTGTTTTACCAACTTGCCGTGGACCTACTATTCCAACAACCGGAAAAAAAGTTAACAATTTCAGCGCCTCTTTTTCAATTTTTCTATTTACATACATAATACAAACATAATCATTATTCCCGTTATATTTTATATCTGATATTAAATTTACAGGAATAATTAAACAAATATTTTATCTCACTCAATGAATATATTTTTTAAAAAGGTGATATCATGGCTGTTTCAGTACATTTAACTGTTGATAATAGTAATCATTACTATTTATCAGTGATAATTTGTGATTTAGCACGGATCCCCGCTGTTTGCGAAGCAGGAGAACAAACCATTATATCTGCCCCGGGAACATCGTGCCGCCACCAGATAAAAGACGGCACCGGCCGCCAGGCCAAACACCCGGTGGAGGTACTTTATGATCAGAATGTTCACCTGCTGACTTCCGTTCAGCTGGTGAATTAATTGAGTACTATGCAACATCATTGAGCAGGTGAACTCAAGTCACCAGCTCAACACCAAAACCTTCACCTGCTGACTTCCGCTCAAAATCTGACGCTTTTTAATCATTTTTTATTTAACATATTATTTTAAAATTCCGGTTTTAGTGCAGTTACAGCATATTTTACTTTTTCATTTATCATAAAACCCTTGCAAATATTGCAGGTTTCCGACATTGCAACGTTTTTTCATTATGGGACACAAAAATCTACAACTTATAGATAATCTGCGTAATTTAGCATCGATTTTACCCTTAACTCTGTGCAAAACAGGGCTTAACAAAATCAAGAAATATGGGACGATGAAAATCGTTAAAAATTTATTAATTAATTAACCAAAAATTGGGAAAGATGAAAAAACTGATTTACATGGGATCAGTGGCTCTGATTGTAGCCATTGGCCTTTTCTGGTCGTGCCAGAAAGAAGAAACACTATCGAATCCTGAAAATGGATTTATGCTAAAAGCTGCAGGCGAGAACTGTGCAGATTGTGTAGGAGCAAATGTTCTTACATATGAAAATACAGCTCAGACAATAGCACTAAACCCTTCGGGGAATAATATGCAGGCAACTTTTTCACATACAGACTCTGATTTACAAGTTGTAATCGCAAGAACTTCAGGTAATTTTTCAAAATTAGCAGGAACGATTAAACTCAATGGTAATACGATATTGGAAATCAGTGATAACTCCGGGTCAAGAACTTCTGCAACATATACTGTGGACCTACCAGACACGGCTAAAAGTTGTGATGATATTGAATTGTATCTATCAGCTATTTCTGGTGTTGGAAATCCAAATAGTGGTTCTGCATTATATAAGCTGCGACAGCTTTGCACTGAAACTGTCATAGATCCGGCATCAGATATTACAGTTTGTACAGGAAACGAAGTTACAATTACAGGAACAGCTACTGCTGGTGGAACTGCTTTTGATGGAAATACAGTTATTATACAAGAATTTGATGGCACTGCTTGGAATGTTGTAGGTAATTCTCCCTATACATATACTCCGGAAGAACAGGGGGTGAAAACATTCAGGGCAGTATATGAGGGAAATAATTGGTATGCTTCAAGTGAATCTTCTATCATTACTGTAACAGCTGAAGATTGCCAGGAAATTGAAGGAGAAGGTTGTATAGAAAGTTTCTCGTATGCTACGACCGATAACTTAAGCGTTGTATTTACTTATGTAAGTGAAGAAGATTTGACTAATGCGGAAGTAAAATTCACATGCCCGCATATTACTGGTATTTCAGGAATTGATGCTGCTTCATTTACCGTGAATCCCGGAAATGGGAAAGGCAGTCCAACTGTTCTTACCTGGGTAGGTGATATTGAAGCTTGTACAACATATACATGGGACATAACTTTCACTCCCGATTGTGATCAGAATGCTGCGGGTTTTGCAAATATCTGGACAGACTTTAAAGTTAATGAAGTTTCCAAGAAAGGAAATCTTCACAATATTGTATATTCATGCCAATAGTAAATTACTTAATCTGATTGGATTTAAATGAAGATATCATTAGAGGCTGCCATCCCGGCGGCCTCTTTTTTTTCAGTCCCGCTGAATCTGCATGCAATGAACAGAATGTTCACCTGTTAGCTCTGCTGGTGAATAAATAAGCAGAATGTTCACCTGCTGACTTCCGTTCAGCTGGTGAATAAAAAACCACCATGCAACTCTATTGAGCAGGTGACGGAAAGTCACCAGCTCACTAAAAAATCGTCCCCCTTGGCGAAGGGGGAATAAAAGGGGGATTAGTTTACTCGCAACTCATGACTCGTAACTCGTGCCTCCTTACTCTTTACTCTTTGCTCTCTGCTCTCCGCTCTCCTCGCTCTCTGCCCTTTGCCCTCTACTCTATGCTCTTTGCCCTTTGCTCTTTACTCTCTGCTCTTTGCTCTATGCTCCCTGCCCTCCGCTCTGTGCTCTCTGCTCTCTGCTCTCCCCCCAAATCCGACGTTTTCCACCAAATCAATAATTAACATAATATTCATAAATCTCGCTTTTTGATGAAAAAATCGATAATCCTAAATTTCCTGCTTATCATAAAACCCCTGAAAATACTGGACATTTCCAGCATTGCAACGTTTTTTCATATTGGGACACCATTGAAACCCAACCAATTAGAAAAGTGCGTAAATTGCAAACGGTGAATGATGAAGATAAAAAATAAGGGTCTATCTGCATTTCACCACACACTGTACTTAATGAACTAACGCTTATGGGAAAATTGTACACATACTTTCCCTGTATTTTTGGTAACTGCTTTGGCAGGCAATGGAATTGTCTCCGGTGGTTACCTTTTGTGTTTTTGCAGGACGCAACTGTAACTCACCTTTTAAAACCAAACCCTATGAAAAACCAATCCTGAAAAATCCGGGACAATACTGCCGGAAGGCAGCCAGGCCAACCCGTAAAAAATAGCTGAATAAAATTTTTTAACTCTTATAACTTAAAAATGAACTTATTATGAAGAAATTTTACAAATCCTTACGAACAACCCGCGCAGCGCTGATGCTGCTGATAACGGGAATCTGCCTGCTGGCTGCGCAAGCCGGTTTTGGGCAGGCAACACTAACTACGGATAAACTGGACTACGCTCCGGGCGAAACCGTAATAATTGAAGGTACCGGCTGGCATGCCGGCGAAGTGGTTAATTTAATGGTCATGAACCTTACCTATACCTGATTTAAACCTCACCCCCACTACCTTGACTGGAATGTAACCGCCGACTCAACCGGTAGTTTTTCCTCCTGGTGGGATGTTACCGAAGATGAACTAAACACATCACTGGTTCTTACTGCACTTGGGACAATCTTCCGGTTATAAAGAACAGGTGTTTTTTACGGATGCACCACCAGGAGTAGATTTAATTGTCACTGCACCGTCATGTGCACAAGGTGGAACATTTAATATCACTTATACACCTACAACAGGTAATGAGATTACAATTACTGGAGCCATCACTCCAGATACCTTAAACGCTAAAAAGAATACATCTTATTCAATATCAGCCATTGAGGATCCTGTAAATGGTAATCATTATGTCGGAACATCAACTCTTTTAGGAACTACTCCTAATAGTGGTACAGAAACGGTGACACTTGGTTATAGTGATACTGAAGCTCCTGTCGCCTGATATATGCTGATTTACCAAATGTTACAGGTGAATGCAGCGCAACTGCTACCGCTCCAACTGCAACTGATAATTGCGAAGGTTCAATCACCGGAACTACTACTGATCCGGTTGAATATACTGAACAGGGAACTTATACAATTCACTGGACTTATGACGATGGTAACGGAAACACTTCAACTCAAAACCAAACAGTGATTGTCGATGACGTGACCGCTCCTGTTGCGGATGTTGAAACACTTTCCGATGTTACAGGTGAATGCAGCGCAACTGCTACCGCTCCAACTGCAACTGATAATTGCGAAGGTTCAATCACCGGAACTACTACTGATCCGGTTGAATATACTGAACAGGGAACTTATACAATTCACTGGACTTATGACGATGGTAACGGAAACACTTCAACTCAAAACCAAACAGTGATTGTCGATGACGTGACCGCTCCTGTTGCGGATGTTGAAACACTTTCCGATGTTACAGGTGAATGCAGCGCAACTGCTACCGCTCCAACTGCAACTGATAATTGCGAAGGTTCAATCACCGGAACTACTACTGATCCGGTTGAATATACTGAACAGGGAACTTATACAATTCACTGGACTTATGACGATGGTAACGGAAACACTTCAACTCAAAACCAAACAGTGATTGTCGATGACGTGACCGCTCCTGTTGCGGATGTTGAAACACTTTCCGATGTTACAGGTGGAATGCAGCGCAACTGCTACCGCTCCAACTGCAACTGATAATTGCGAAGGTTCAATCACCGGAACTACTACTGATCCGGTTGAATATACTGAACAGGGAACTTATACAATTCACTGGACTTATGACGATGGTAACGGAAACACTTCAACTCAAAACCAAACAGTGATTGTCGATGACGTGACCGCTCCTGTTGCGGATGTTGAAACACTTTCCAATGTTACAGGTGAATGCACCGCAACTGCTACCGCTCCAACTGCAACTGATAATTGCGAAGGTTCAATCACCGGAACTACTACTGATGCCCGGTTGAATATACTGAACAGGGAACTTATACAATTCACTGGACTTATGACGATGGTAACGGAAACACTTCAACTCAAAACCAAACAGTGATTGTCGATGACGTGACCGCTCCTGTTGCGGATGTTGAAACACTTTCCGATGTTACAGGTGAATGCAGCTGCAACTGTGGCTTACCGCTCCAACTGCAACTGATAATTGCGAAGGTTCAATCACCGGAACTACTGAGCTGACCCGGTTGACATATACTGAACAGGGAACTTATACAATTCACTGGACTTATGACGATGGTAACGGAAACACTTCAACTCAAAACCAAGCAGTGATTGTCGATGACGTGACTGCTCCTGTTGCGGATGTTGAAACACTTCCGATGTTACAGGTGAATGTAGCTGCAACTGTCTACCGCTCCAACTGCAACTGATAATTGCGATGGTTCTATCACTGGAACTACTACATGACCCGTTGACATATACTGAACAGGGAACTTATACCATTCCCTGGACTTATGACGATGGTAACGGAAACACTTCAACTCAAAACCAAGACTGTGATTGTCGATGACGTGACTGCTCCTGTTGCGGATGTTGAAACACTTTCCGATGTAACAGGTGAATGCTCCGCAACTGCTACCGCTCCAACTGCAACTGATAATTGCGAAGGTTCTATCACTGGAACTACTACTGATCCGTTAACTTATACTGCACAGGGAACTTATACCATTCACTGGACTTATGATGATGGTAACGGAAACACTTCTACTCAAACCCAAACATGTAATTGTCGATGACGTGACTGCTCCGGTTCCTGATGTTGCAACACTTTCCGATGTAACCGGTGAATGTATCTGCAACTGCTACTGCTCCAACTGCAACTGATAATTGCTGGTTCATATCACTGGAACTACTACTGATCCGGTTAACTTATACTGCACAGGGAACTTATACCATTCACTGGACTTATGATGATGGTAACGGAAACACTTCTACTCAAAACCAAACAGTG
>CAWKJY010000016.1:0-33585 GCA_963849985.1 uncultured Prolixibacteraceae bacterium
TGTGTTATAGGTAAGTTTGTACGAAAAATTTTCAGCAATAACACGGTTATAGTTTTCATCCAGGTGAACGGTTTTTCCTTTTCGGGTTCCAACGGGAATGTTGGGATGCAGGTAAAAGCGATTTACAGCATCGATTGAAGGAACAGCATCCTCATCCATTGTCCAGTTCATTACAGCCAGCAATTCACAGTCGCCGCGACTTATGAAAGTATTTAACATGGCAAGCGCTCCAAGGTCGTCGGCATCGCCGCCAATATCGGTGTCAAAAATAATTTTTGGTTGTGCCAACAATGCAGTATTGAAGATGAGTGCGAGCAGCAAAATCGTGATTAACCTGTATTCCCCTGTTTTCATTTTTACTTTAGTTTGTCTTTATCTTCTTTGCCTAATTTTCCGGTATGACTTAACAAAATTGCCAGTGGTTGCGTGGCAGGAAATTCTGACATAATAATGATGAGAATTACAGTAATTGGCACGCTTAAAAGCATCCCGGTAACGCCCCACATTACACCCCAAATGGCGAGCGTAAGCAACACAACCAACGGACTAATATTCAGTGAATCACCCATTAGCTTTGGTTCAACAAAATTCCCGATTATTACTTGTACTGAACCAACAATGGCAAGAACCAGAATGCCCTGGGTAAAATCTCCAAATTGCAACAAGGCAAAAATAGCCGGGAAAAGTGTCGCAATCAACGATCCGATGGTTGGAATAAAGTTCAGTACAAAAATCAGAAATGCCCAAAACACTGGTACATCCACTCCAATTGACAGCAGCACAAAATAACTTAGAAATCCGGTGAGAAAACTTGTCAGCGTTTTCAATGCAATATAATTTCCAACCGAGTGATCAATCTTGTCAATCAGACCGGTAACACTCTTGTATCTTTTCTCGTCGGGATACATCGCCTTTATTTTTTTTGGGAAAAGCGGTTCTTCCAGCAAAATGAAAATCAGGTAAAGAATTACGGTAAATGCATCGCCGAAGATTCCTGTTAATGCAGATAAAACTTCGGTTAAAATATCGCCGAATTTTAAATCCTTAAATAAATTGCTTATTTCGTTGCCAAGGTTAATATCAAAACGCGTATTAATGGCTTCCGTAATTTTATTTACATTGGCCTGATACTTTGGAAGCGTATCCGACAACTGGCTGATGTTTTGAGTGATTAAATCAACCGTTAATGTTAGGAAACCGAGCAGCACCAGAGACGAAAATATGGTTACTAACCAGCGGGGTAACCTGCGTACAAACTTTACCCTCAACAAAATCTTTTTAATTACCCTGATGACAAACCAGAATATAATGGCAAGAAAAAACGGGACAATTATCGATTGCGCATAAATAAGTACTGCAACGGTAGTAATAACAATCAGGAAAACATAAATTTTTCTTGTGGTATCCATTTCACAAATTTTGATCAGACAAAATACAAAGGTTTTTTGAACTGTGTTTTTCGAAATCGGTAAATTATCTTAATTGAGCAGGATTAAACGTCTTCCCAACGCAAAATATAATCGTTTATTTCATGCCATTCCCGTTCAAAATCATACTGCGATACCGGTTTCCCGGCCCGCGAATACCAGTACGAAGCATTTGAAATATCAGGTTCCTTGCGATGAAGGTAAGCATGAATCCAGTATGCCAGCGGATGTTCAATATCTTGCACTATCTCATGAGCCGTATCCCAGTCACCTTTTTTCTCAATCTGTAAAGCGTTTAAAAGTTTTTCCTTAGTATTCATTGGTAATAAAGTCTTTTACTTTCAAGTTATGAAAAATTGTTGATTTTTTTATTCTAAAAGCGTTATAAGAAGTTCAATTCAATAGCTTGCTCAAACAAAATATTTAAGAGACACAAATGACGTAAACATGTCATAATTATGTCGCAATCAATAATTCGGATTACTTTCACATTCGTGCTGAATTATTAAACAATTAAAAAATGAACAACGAATTAGCACAGCGAATTAAAGCATTAAGAAACCGGAAAGGGTATTCACAGGAAGAACTGGCAGAACAAACCGGGTTAAGTTTACGTACCATTCAACGCATTGAAAACGGGGAAACGGAACCCAGAGGCGATTCATTAAAAAGACTGGCAGCAGCTTTTGACGTTTCGCCCGATGAAATAATTGACTGGACGATTCAGGAGGATAAAGGATTTTTAACCGGACTAAATCTTTCGGCATTAAGTTTTATTGTATTCCCTTTGCTGGGGATTCTCGTTCCACTCATTATGTGGATTTCGAAAAAGGACAAAATCAAAAATGTAAATGACGTGGCGAAGGAAGTTTTAAATTTTCAGATTACATGGGCAATGATTGTTTTTATCGGATATTTAAGCATTGTTATAGGAACGTTTTACAGTATTAACGCAAAAAAAGATGTTGATACAGGGATAATAGGTCTTAGTATTTTTTCGCACATGGTTTTTATCGGGATCATGTATGTCTATAATCTTATTCTTGTTATAATTAATTCAGTTAGAATTAATAATGGAAGAAAGGTAACTTATTTTCCCAAAATAAGGTTTATAAGGAAATAAATTCCGGCGGTTAGGGCAACAGCTTCAGATAATGTCGATTTGCCCTATCCGTTTTCTCTAAGCAATAACGTAACCGTGCTGGGGAAATATAGTTTTTTGTTTCAGAAAACAACGGCAGGTTGAACGGATAATGTTCCCTGGTGGGGTACCGCTCCGGTTCGATGGTAATGCTTTTCAGGTGATGCGACATGGCGGATGAATGTTGAAAATTGATTTTGCATCAAACATAAGGATTCTTAATTAAAAATCTGTTCTACCTGGAACATAACATAAAAATTCTGTCTGATAATGGAAACTGTTTATTATTCTCTCGTCCCATTTTAAGATGATTTACCGTTCAAATTTCTGAATAAATGAGACTTCGTATTTGCTCATCAAAAATATGTACTTGCCTATAAATGATAGCTTAATATCATATAATAATTCACATTAAAAACATCAGCATTCAAAATTTTGTTCCTTCCTGTAAGAAATTTACTTTACGTTATGACAAATGGGGTAACGATTCAAAAATGAAGGAAAGCGAACAAAGACAGATTTTTAAGGAATGGCTTGACAGGTATCGTGCGCTCCTCTTCAAAATTATCAGGGCTTACGCATTTAATACGGAAGATCAGAATGACCTTTTTCAGGATGTATGTCTGCAAATGTATCGTTCGATTCCAAATTTCGAATCGAAGTCTGCCGTTTCAACCTGGCTTTACCGAATTGCATTAAATACGGCAATCAACTGGAGTACAAAGGAAAAAAAACGGGTAAACGGCCATCAGGATATAGAAACAATGACCAATCTGCTACATGAGAGTGAAGAGTCGAAAGAAGAGCGGGTGATCTGGCTCTACGCAGAAATCAAGAAGTTAAATGAAATCGACCGCTCACTGACGTTGCTTCTGCTTGACGGATATAATTACAAAGAGATGGCCGAAATAATGGGAATCTCAGAAAATAACATCGGTGTTAAAATTCACCGGATTAAAAAGCAGTTGGTAAAAAACGCTAAAGCAATTTGAATATGATGGAGTTTGAAGAAATACAAAAAATTTGGAACGAACAAAAAGGAGAAACTATGTACGTAATAAATGAAGATGCATTGCGAAGAAGTGTGACTTATAAGAAAAATGCAGCCGGCAAAAAAATTAACACTGCTGAAATAATGTTGACTATTGTGAATACTATTACAGCAGCAGTTGTGTTTGTGATTGCAATGAAAGGACACCCGCTACTTTACATTACCGGCGGATTATTTGCAGCAACTGTAGTATATGTCCAATTTTTCAGATATAAAAGAAAAAAGGCAGAAAATACCTTCGACCGGACTTTAATGGGCGAGCTGGACCAGGCTTTATCGAATACAAATTACCTGATTAGTTTCAATTATTTTGGTCTGATATATATCGGTTTATTTGCTCTTATAACCTTCCCTGAAATGTTTATCAGAAAAGATTCCTGGTTAGAATGGTTGATTTTAATTCTATGTGTTTTAATCTCAATTTTTGTCATTCGCTGGGAACAAAAAGCGTGTAATATCCCAAGAAAAAAGCAGTTACTTGCTTTGAAGAAAAAATTAATGGAGGAGTGAAACAAGTATTCATGATATTCGAATCTAAAAAAAGTTAATTGATTTAAGAACCCCAAAAGCATAATCTGTAAATCGGCTATTTTTTTGATCGTCAGGAAAAATGTATTACCTGTTATTTTTCTTTAATAACAGGTATTCAATCAAACTTTGCCTGTCATATTTCTGTTAAACTGATACAATCTTTAACCAATGTTGAAAAAGGATTATGATTGTATTGTAGTAGGGTCGGGGCCAAATGGCCTGGCGGCTGCAATAACCTTGCAGCAGGCCGGACTTTCGGTATTACTTCTCGAAGCAAAAGATACCATTGGAGGCGGACTGAGATCAGCAGAACTTACCTTGCCGGGGTTTGTCCACGATGTGTGTTCAGCCATTCATCCAATGGCGGTGAGTTCTCCCTTTTTCAAAAATCTCCCTTTGGAAGATTACGGATTGAAATTTATCCATCCTGATATTCCGGCAGCCCATCCTTTTGATAATGGGACGGCGGCAGCATTGTACAGGCAGGTCGAACAAACAGCTCAAAATTTAGGCAGCGATGAACAAACCTACCTGGATTTGATCGCGCCTCTTGTAAATAAATGGCCGGATTTGGTTACTGATATACTGGGGCCCCTGCATTTTCCAAAATATCCGTTGAACCTGGCCCAATTTGGCTGGAAGGCACTTCCTTCAGCGGTAAAAACAGGCAGTCGATTTCAAACGGAAAAAGCAAAAGGGTTGTGGGCAGGAATGGCTGCTCATTCCATGCAACCGCTTACCAACATAGTTTCTTCAGCAGTTGGATTGGTACTACTGGCGGCAGGCCATTCTTCCGGTTGGCCAATTCCGGCAGGCGGTTCACAGGCAATTGCTAATGCTCTGGAAAATTATTTTGTCGCATTAGGCGGTGAAATAGAAACCGGATTTTATGTTCAGTCGCTTGAACAACTTCCCAAAACCAAAGCAATTTTGTTTGATGTAACACCGAGACAGTTATCAGAAATTGCCGGACAACGATTTTCTTCCATTTACAAAACGCAATTGAATCGCTACCGTTATGGCATGGGTGTTTTTAAAATCGACTGGGCATTGAATGGGCCAATTCCATTTACAGCGCCGGAATGCAGGAGAGCAGGAACCGTTCATTTGGGCGGAACGCTGGAAGAAATAGCTACTTCGGAAAGCGAGACATTTAACGGCAAAATTCCTGAAAAACCTTTTGTATTACTGGCGCAACAAAGCCTGTTTGACCCGACAAGAGCACCTGCGGAAAAACAAACTGCCTGGGCATATTGTCATGTGCCACACGGTTCTAATGTTGATATGACAGAAAGAATTGAAAAACAGGTGGAACGTTTTGCCCCGGGCTTCCGTGACCTGATCCTGAAAAGGCATACAATGAATGCCACTCAAATGGAAAGTTACAATCCGAATTACATTGGCGGAGATATCAACGGCGGGCTCATGGATATTACACAGTTGTTCACCCGTCCGGCATTGCGTTTGTCGCCTTACAGAACTTCGGCAAAAGGAATTTATATCTGTTCTTCATCCACACCTCCCGGAGGAGGAGTGCACGGAATGTGCGGTTACCATGCCGCGAAAAGGGCTTTAAAAGATGTTTTTCATTTAAAGGCGATGGATATTTATTAATAAGGAAGCAGAAAACATACTGTAGTGTGACAGAATAAACGTCAAAAGACACAATGGATACTTTATTTGATTTATCGGTATTCCGTTCAGAAAAGCCAAGGACTTACTGGCTTACTCGTTTTATGATTCTTCGCTTACTGGGAATTGTTTATGCTGTTGCATTCTTTGTTGCCATTCGCCAGATCATTCCGCTGATTGGTTCAAACGGACTGACGCCGGCAGGACTTTATTTAGAAAGAGTAAGTTCTGCGCTTGGATCAAACGGCGCCGGATTCATGCGTCTTCCTTCGCTTTTCTGGATCAATCATTCTGATACAGCACTGCTGGTTCTTGCATGGGTAGGCTTCATACTGTCACTGGTGGTTGTTTGTGGATTTTCCAACGCCCTGTTAATGACTGTGCTTTGGATCCTGTACATGTCTTTTGTTCATGTGGGGCAGGTTTGGTATGGTTACGGCTGGGAAATTCAACTTCTCGAAACCGGCTTTCTTGCCATTTTTCTCTGTCCGCTAATCGACATGCGTCCCTTTCCAAAGCGCGAAACACCTTTTACAATTATTGTCCTTTTTCGTTGGCTGATTTTACGGATTATGCTTGGCGCCGGTCTTATTAAACTCCGGGGCGATGAGGTTTGGAGAAACGGAACTGCTCTCTTTTATCATTTTGAAACGCAACCACTACCCGGGCCACTTAGTCGTTGGTTTCATTTTTTACCGCATTCAATTCTAAAAGGTGGTGTTTGGTTTAACTGGATGGCTGAAGTGGCGTCGCCCTTTTTTGTATTTTGGCCGCGACTGGCACGCCAGATTGCCGGATCAGTTATTATTGCATTTCAGGTTACCCTTATTTTTAGCGGAAATCTTTCTTTTCTGAACTGGCTTACAATTATTCCAGCACTTGCTTGTTTTGATGATGATTTTTGGTCTGTTATTCTTCCGGGATTTTTGGTCAGAAAAGCAAAACTTGCTGCCGAAAATGCAAAGCCCTCGAAGTCAATGAATATCACAGCGTGGGTAATTGTAATCGTTGTAGGATTACTCAGTATTCAGCCGGTATTTAATATGCTTTCCGATAAACAAATTATGAATACCTCCTTCGATCCGCTTGATCTTAGTGAATACGTACGGTGCTTTCGGATCAGTAGGAAAAGAACGAATGAACCTGGTTTTTGAAGGTACCGATGACGATAATCCTTCCGATTCGGCTGACTGGAAACCTTATATTTACAAGGGATTACCGGTTGAATTAAATAAACGGCCCCCACAGGTTGCGCCTTATCATCTGCGGTTCGACTGGCAAATGTGGTTTGCTGCCATGGCAACGCCTAACCGTTACCCGTGGTCGCTGAATCTCATCTGGAAACTGTTGCATAATGATCCGGTTGCATTGAAGATTGTTTGCTGAGAATCCTTTCCCTGATCATCCTCCAAAATATATCAGGGTTGTTTTGTACCGGTACAGTTTTGCAAAACCGGGTAATTCGCAGGGAAACTGGTGGAAACGGGAACAAATCGGTATGTGGATTCCTGCGGTATCAAAAGATAACTCAATCTAATTAATATTATAGAAAGCAGGGAGTGGATAAAATAAAGAACAAATAAAACTCTGATATTTTACGAACCGAAAATGAGATAGATTGTTATTCAGTAATAGCTATTTACAATGAATTCCTACGTTGATATCTTGTTTAATAAGTGGAAAGGGATTAAATATATGGTGCGTTCAATGAAAAATAATGGATTTGTAAATCCATTATATTGTTTACTAAAACAGTAAAAATAGAGATAAACTCAATTCAAAATTTTTAGATATGAAATGGCGAAAAAAACTTTTTAGCTTTTCTCTATGGTGGTCAGTTATTGGCGTAAGTATTTGGGTTGGAGGAACTGTATACATGATGTCAGTTGTTGATCCTCAGTGGAGCCAAAACCCGCCTGAATCCGTGCGTTTTTTCTTAGGGCAAACTGATTTCCCTAAATATATCTGGAACTTTTTCGGGCCTCCATTTATGGTTTTAAGAAGTTTGTTGCCTGTTGTGCTTGCATTAATATTTGGTTGGAATAGCAGGCTTCATCGTAGGTATTTGTCAATTACTCTTTCGATAACTGTAATTCTTATCATTTTTACGTTGGTTTACGTTTATCCTATTAATAACGAATTGTTTTTAAAAGCCGGAGGCGATCTTTCACCGCACGCCATACAGACCTTGGTTAAGCATTGGCTCATTGCTGACCGGTTAAGATTTGTTGTGTATCTTATTGGCTATTTCTTTTTGTTAAAAGCCTTTAGACTTCCTTACACGCTGGAAAGTACTTCTCATTGAAAGAAATATTTTTAATATTATTGATTCATAGTTCTGACTTTGAAAATATTTCATTTCAAGACAAAGAATATTTTTGTAGTTAATCATAATAAGAACAGAATGTAAGTTTGATTCTGATTGCCGGGAATTAATAAAATAAAAGGAGGAAACAAAAATGACTTATATCGTTGATTTTAAAAACGTATCCACAGATGGCCTGGAGTCTTCGCCAGTAGCAGAAGCTCTTGCCGGGTTACGTGCGAATGAAGCCCGATACTTTATGAACAAATACAAGCATGAATTTACCGTTCTTCCCGCCAGCGAAAGCAAGGAAACCATTGATTATGTAAACCGGATTCTAAAGGAAGAACGAAATATTGTATTTGCAGCGAAACCATTGGAAACAACACGTTTCCAGGTGGAAAATATCGACTGGACCCACGTTTTTTATGAGGACGGGCTTGCAGTAAATGTTTTATATACAATTGATAATCCAAAAAAACGGGCTGTAGGATTTAAACTTTCTGTAGGTATGGAAGTACCAAAAGAGCTGGAAGGAAAATTTAAGTTTGCCAGGCAGAAATCTAAACTGGCCGGAACAATCAGGGGCTCATTTTTTGTAATAAAAGGGGAATATTAGACAAACAAAGGAGTTTACTCTTTCTGAAAAGTTTTTCAAACCAATTAATAATCCCATTTGTTACAGTCGAAAAAAAGTTATGCAAAAACTCAAAAAGATCGATTCAGAAACAAATGTTTTAACCTGGTTTGAAATTCCGGTTGTGGATATTCAGAGAGCTAAAAATTTTTATGAAACTATTTTGGATATCACTATGATTATCCGATCGGATAACAACAACGAAGCGGCATTTTTCCCTTACGATCCGAATATCATACAGGCTACATCCGGCAGGGTAACGGGAGTATTGTCAAAATCAGAAATAACAGTCCTTCAGCCACCGGAACACTCGTTTATATTAATGCTAGCCCGTTCTATCCAGGAGGTTCTTGATAAAGTGGAACAAGCCGGTGGAAAAATCATTGTGCCAAAAACAAAAATGAATGCTGGATTTATTGCAGTCATCAAAGATTCAGAAGGAAATAGGGTAGGACTGCACGCTGAAGACTAAACCTATTGACATGAATGACAGTGAGAAAGTGTTGTCGCCAAAAGAATGCGAAGATATGCTCAAAATATTGAAAGCTCGTTTTGAGAAAAACATGAATCGCCACAAAGGTTTTCAATGGGATTAAAGTAGTGGAAAAGTTGAAGAATAATCCTGAAAAACTGTGGTCATTAAATGAAATGGAAGAAACTGGTGGCGAGCCAGATGTTGTAGGTTGTGATGATAAAACTGGCGAATACCTTTTTTATGATTGTTCACCTGAAAGTCCCGAAGGACGAAGAAACCTTTGTTACGATCCTGAAGCTTTGGAGTCAAGAAAAAAATTCAAACCCAGAGACAGCGCTGTAAATATGGCTGCCGCTATGGGAATTGAACTGTTAACAGAACAGCAATACCATGAACTGCAGAAACTGGGAAACTTCGATCTGAAAACATCGAGTTGGGTGAAAACTCCTGAAGAATATACGAAAACTCGGCGGTGCTGTTTTTTGTGACCGTCGCTACGATACCGTTTTTCTGTATCACAACGGGGCAGAATCGTATTATGCAGCCCGGGGATTTCGGGGTTCCCTGCGCGTTTGAATCTTTTCTTCGTATTTCCGAACAACTCATATTTGGAAAATACAAAATATCATTTATCACCAAAATGGAATAAATTATAAAGATGATCATCAGAAAAGGGCATCATGAAGATTTAGCAAAATTGCAGCAATTATTTGTGGAGACTGTTTCAAATGTTTGCACATCAGATTATGACAATAATCAAATTGAGGTTTGGAAATCAAGCGTTGAAAATATCGCAACGCTGGGAGGATTTGATTGAGAACCAGTTTATTTTGGTAGCAGTGGAAAACGGGCAAATTAACGGTTTTTGTACTTTAGATAACGGAAATTATATTGACATGCTTTATGTTCATAAAGATTTTCAGCGACAGGGAATTGCCCGTAAACTTTATTCCGAAATTGAAAAAGAAGCAAAACAACAAGGTCAAAAAGCTCTGTTTTCCGATGTAAGTAAAACGGCAAGGCCATTTTTTGAAAGTGTTGGTTTCAAAGTAATTAAAGAACAAGCGGTAAAAATCAGGGGCGTTGATTTAATAAATTACAGGATGACAAAAGAGATGGAATAATCAAGCCAGAAACGTTTGGTTTAATAAAAAATATTGTATCGGGCATTTAGTCAATAAATTTCTTAGTTCTAAAAATGCGGTTAAAACCCTTTCATTCTCAACTCACATAATCCGTTCACTTAAGTGAACGGCAAATTATAAATCAATTTCAATTTTACTGGCTATTTATTGCCGTCTCCCAATAATTATCGGGATAGCTGACGGTTATTATAAGTTGATATTTAACCTGCTAAGTCACATTTTGATTTGTATATATTAAGCGCCTAATTCATTAAAATAAATCAATAAAAAATCACTAATTTATCTTTCAAACTGTAATTTATATTTCATTAAAAATTAAGGATTGATATATTTGCCTCATGATTTTAAAGCCACGTGTAAGTGTAGCAGGTAAAAAAGGGCCATTTCTTAATGTGATTGAGGCGCTAAACAATCTTGATCTGTCGCCGTTAAAGAATAAACGCATTCTGATAAAGCCAAATGTGGGAAGGATTGCACCACCTGATTCAGGTTACAATACTCATCCGGAAACGGTTGCCGGCATTATTGAAACACTTAACCAACTTGGCGTTGAATCCATTGCCATTGGCGAAAGTCCCATTGTTGGTGTTGATATTTTTGAGGCGTTTAAACGAGCCGGTTTTACCGATATGGCCGCACGTTATGGTGTTGAACTGATCGATTTCAATGCTGAACCTCCAATTGTTAAACAAATTCCTCAGCCAAGAATTTTAACCGAAACAAAAATTTGCAGTCAGGTTTACGATTTCGATGTACTGATTTCGGTGCCGGTGGCAAAAACACACATGCACACAGGTGTTACACTTGGTATTAAAAATTTAAAAGGTTGTTTGTACCGTCACGAAAAAGTTCGTTATCATCAGTTGGAATACCTGAAAAAAACATATCCTGAGAAAACGCTCGATTCTGCTATTTCCGATCTTGCCATGGTTTTAATGCCATCAATGACTGTAGTTGACGGTTATATCGGAATGGAAGGACTTGGTCCGTCAGGTGGTAAATCCAAAAAATCGGATTTTGCTGTTGCCTCTTTCAACGCAATGGGTGCCGATGTAGTTGCTTGTCAATTAATGGGACTAAATGCAGAAGATATTCCGCACCTGAAAATTATTGGAGAAAGAAAAGGCTTATCAATTCATGTGGATGATTATACTATTACACCTGAAAATTACCGAAATTATATTAGCGCCTACGAGAAACCACCAACTAAAATATCGGTTGAATTTCCGGGCATCGAAGTGCAGGATGTGGATTCGTGCAGTTCCTGTCTTTCTTCATTAATGTTGTTTCTGAAACGTTTTGGTGAAGACATGAGCCAATATGCTCTTTGCGACGGAAAATTTCATATTGCCATTGGTAAAGGCGTAAATAAAGCTATGGACGGAACTGTATTTGTTGGAAATTGTACCCGACACATGCAGGACAAAGGCATTTATGTTAAAGGTTGTCCGCCGGTTGCCACGCGAATTTATGAAGCCATTGTACATCAGGAGCCGGACAAAAATGAAGAGCCGGTCTAAAAATTTGTATTCATAAAACTTCTGAAATCAATTATCCGGAATCTCAACAAAAAATCATGGTACTGATTTTAATTTTTGTTCATACCTTTAAAAGCACTAAATGTTAAAATGAAAGTTATGAATAAGAAATTCCTCTGTTTGATGACGGTTATATTGGTCCCGTTTTTATCTTTTGCACAACAGGAGAAAGTACCTGACTGGGCGCTGCCCCAATCTTCAACGCACACACAGGTTTCACCTCCGGCAGATTTTCATCGTGTAGCCCGCACAAAAAATGAACCAATAGGCATTTTTGATGGACAGTCAGATATTGGTGCAGCGCTGATCCCCGGAAGTTCAAGCTACAATGCGAAAAATAATCAATATACCATCACATCAGCAGGTTATAATATCTGGTATGTCCGCGATGAATTTCGATATCTCTGGAAAAAAATGTCGGGCGATGTTTCACTGGCAGCGGATATAAGCTTTCCCGATACATCAGGTTTTGGCGACCGAAAAGCCGTGCTTGTTATTCGGCAAAGTCTTGACGATGACTCGAAAGAAGCTATCGTTGCACTTCATGGCGCAGGTATGATTCATCTGGCCTGGCGCCCTGAAAAAGGAAAGCGTATAAAAGATATGGAATATCGTATTGGAAGTCGTGGAGGAATTCCAGGCGGCAGTTCACCGGATGATTTGGTTACCAACAATGCACAACGAATTGGAATTGAAAAAAACGGAGATTCTTTCGCACTCTTTGTGAGCATGGATGGTGAACCAATGCACCAATTCGGTGCTCCAATTCAACTTCAACTCAGTGAACCTTTTTATGTGGGAATCGGTTTTTGTTCTCATCTTCCGGATAAAATTGATACAGCAGTTTTATCAAATGTAGTCCTTGTAAATAAAGCCGGTGAAATTCACTAACACCATTAATGAACCTGGATAATAGCATATTGAATATTTATATCAACCGAAATATTTTTATGATTTGTGGAACTTTTTTTGAGAGCAAACGAATACAGCAAAATCGAACAGTTTGAAAATATATTAATTGCAAAAAATTTTACAAAATAAAAAGAGAAAAAGATACTGATTTCAAATCGGCAACTTTGGATACGCCAGGAATTCGATGGAAAAATTAAATGATTGTTTTTACTAAACAGAGAAATGAAAGTAGGGAATTAACTTTGAAATGAAATAAATGAAAAAACCATTACTTTTAATACTTATACTGATCTTTATAACAGGTCTGGTTTTCTGCCAGAACACTGAAGTTGTAATTCAAAATGAGTTAAATACAGCTTCCTCTAAAAATTCAAATTCAAACCCGTTCAGAACATATTATTTTCATGAATCTGTTGTTGATTCTTCAGTATTTGCCGGAGATAGTATCGTGCTGTACAAAAACCAAATTAATCAGGAAAATGCAAAACTGGAATTATATAAAGACTCAAAATTTAATCTCTTATACAATATTAAATTAGATACACAAACAAAAATAAATTTTGAGTACTGGAGAGAGGATAACGGTATTGGTGCAAAATAACGATGAAATTTATGGTACTTATAGTATGATGCAGTTTGCTAATTCACCGGATGACCCCAAAGATATGTACTTTAAATTTGTTCTTCAAAATGGAAGAATGTATGATTATACATATTCATGACAATGAGGATCAATATATATTAATTAAAAAATGGGATAGTACGATATTATTCCAAATCTTAAAACATATTGAATATAAACGCTTACAGCTCTTTCAGCGAGAAAATTTCTTCTACCGGTACTTTAAAATAGTGGGCAATTTTTAGCGCAATCACCGTTGAAGGAACAAATTTTCCAACTTCAATGGTGCTAATGGTCTTTCTTGATACTCCAATTTCATTGGCAAGATCACTCTGACTCAAGCGATGTTCAGCCCGAAATACATGGATGCGATTTTCCAGTTTTACATTCATCTGGTAGTCTTTTAATTCTTTTCTTTTACCCAACCGCTAAAAACTATAAAAAAGCTTATGCTGAACGATGCAAGCATAAAAAATGCGATTAGATTTAAATAAAACTCCGCCGGAAATTCAGAAGTGTCTCTTTGGGTAGTCATAAGAATTAGCATGATTGAAATAAAGGTTAATGCCCACGATGATCTGTATGCGCGGTTCATTGCTGCCATTACGAAACTATCTGTTGAGGTTAGTAATTGATATCGCTCCTTTCCGGGAATGTATCTTAATTTCCAGTAAACGGTAATTATTAATAAAGTAATTGCAGTTACTGCAAGCACAATTGCAACGATTTTCAATAAACTTCTTATTTCGCCATCAAACAGGTAAGTCGACGATTTAATGGCAAATATCAACGACAATATCAACATTGCAAGAAACAGGAGCCGCCTGTGTGTATCAACATGGTCGGCGCTCGATTTTTTTTGTTTACTCATTATTATTTAAATTTTAGCAATGAGACATTATTGTATCAAAATGGAACCTATAAATATCAAAATGATACCTTTGGGTTGCAATAATATGACAATTAATTTTAATCTGCAACAAAAAATTTATTTTTTTTCAAAGAATATATTTACAAGTTTTCACAAATTCAGAAAGTGAATGATTTTTCAGAAATAAAATTCAGGGGGAGAATTATAATAAATTGGACCATTCGATTTAAAACTATCCAACTTTTCATGTTCCGGCAGTCCCCATTCTTCTGTCATTGAAATTCCAAGTGTTTCAAGCTCGTTAAGTACCGGTTCGTAAATAGATTTCGAAACCGGAATTTGAACGCCAGTATCTTTGATTTTTCCATCGAGGATCAATTTTACGGCAATGGCTGCTGGCAAAGCAACAGTTCGGGCAATCGAAGTGGCTTCTTCTGTGGCAAAGTCAAGTAGCCGTGATTTTACTACTTGTTTTGTTCCATCGGCATTTTCAACGAGAAAAGAATGCAACATAATTACCATATCGCGACCTCCTTCCGGGAGCATCATCTTTTTCAGCATTAAATCGACAGTCAAATCAAAAGTAGATCCTTCTTTAAACGGTACTTTTTCGCTTGTAAAAAATCCAAGCCATTCCATCGATTCAATTGCAGGATCATGCAAATCCAGTTTTAACTTCTCTGCGACTTTCTCTTTTACATTTTTCGGATAAACATCTATCAGTTCAGCAACCACATCCTTGTAGGTTTTACCTTCGAAATTTTGTTGTTTGTTACTTAAAATTCCCAGCGATTTAATTGCATCCATACTTGCACACCAGTTTGGATAACGAAAGGTTCCCCGGTACATGGTTTTAATATCCTTCAGATTGTATATTTCAATATAAGCCAAAGAATCCCGATTTGGATAAACTTCTAAAGTCTCCAGGCCTGGGAAATCAATTTTCATTGGATTCTTAAAAATGTTTTCGGTAGGAATTTCAACTACTTCTCCATCCTTCAGGTATTTTGCTCCGTTATTTCCGGCCATCAGTACACCGCGTGGCGACCATGTAAATTTATAACGAAAAGGATTGTCAGCTTCTTCAGGCGCTGCCAGTGCTCCACACAGCGAATAAAATTCCTTGATTTTGCCACCATCATTTTGCACTTTATCTAATAATACGTTTTGCAGTCATGTGGTCAAAACCCGGGTCAACACCAATTTCATTCAGAATAAGTATTCCTGCTTTTTTTGCATGCATTTATCAAGTTTTTTCATCTCATCACTGAGATATAGATGTAGTTACCATATTTTTTCGGTGTTTTATGCAGATTTTTGCAACAGTAACATGAAAAGTGGATGGAAGCAAGACTAACTGTTATATCATGTTCAGCCACCATTTGGTCAAGTATATCCAGATCATCGGTAGTCCATTCAACAGCTTTCCCGTTTGGTCTGTTATTTAATTAGATTTTCTGCTTTAGAAACTGTGCGGCTTGCAATGGTTAATTTAAAATTGTTGTTTAGTAAGTAATTAGTAATAGGTTTGGCAACCATCCCGGCGCCGAGCAACAATACTTTCTTCATCTTAATAATTTTCCGTTTTACTGAACTTGTATATTACGTTGATAATTTGAACCAGTTACAAAAATTATCCAGCTAAAGGTGGTTATTTTTTTCAAATTTAATTTGAAGTTAATGTTACTTATTCAATAATACCGGTTGTTATATAACATGATTGTATTCTCAATTTCTTCTGTTATTTAAACAAATATAATTTTTAATGACCAAAAAACTCCTGAAAATAGAGACTGACAAGGGAAGTTATCTTTTAATTGTTGAAAATGTTTACATGTGTTGAAAATACTTACAGTCGGTTAAATAACTGATAATGAATTGTTAATGTGATTTATTGGAAATAGTGTAAATAAACACAACACTTTATATTGTTGAAATTAATTACAGTGTTTTGCTAAGTAGCATAAAATCAATCAAATACTGCTGTTTTTTGTTTTGGCATCATAGTTGAATTAGTAAGCCGAAGTTGTTTAGGTACTGATCTTTTGTTAGAAACAACTCGAACAAAAAACTTATAAATCAATTAGAATGAAAACCAAAATTTTAATCATTGTTGCGCTGCTTCTGTCGGTAATAACCGGAACAAGTAGCAATGTGGTCTCAAATGCTACATCGGAAAATGAAACTGTACGGATTTGCACAACGCCGGCTACCCAAAAACTGGCAGAATCCTGGATTGCGGAATACAGCAAAACAAATCCAAATTTGAATTTCGAAATTACTCCGGTGAATCTTTCAGGTTTTGCAGAAAATATTTCTAGAAAATAACACCCTTGGATTTCTGATGCAACGGCCAGACGTTTCCATGGTTGGTGAATCAATGTGGAAAATAACTGTTGGACGCGATGTAATTGTTGCCGTGATCAACAGTGAAAATCCATATACTGAAATGCTGAATAAAAAAGGTGTTTCTGTAAAGGAATTATCTGAAATAATTGAAATGAAAGCAAAACAGAAAATGGGAAACACTTCTGGGTAAAAATTTAAATGAAACTGTTCCGGTAATCATTTTGGATGAACCTGAAGTTCTGACTTTCGGTTACAAAATTTCTGGATATCGATCCTTCGGTTTTATCTTCTGTTGATAAAAAATCAGCCGACGAATTTATCAAATCAATGAGCGGTGATAAGTACGCTATCGGTTTTTGCCGGCTTGCCAATATAACTGACAAAGAACAACACGATTTTATTCCAAGTATTCAACCGCTTCCAATCGATAGAAACGGGAATGGAAGGCTTGACTACAATGAAAATTTTTATGCTGACCTCGATCAGTTTGAGCGTTCGGTTTGGATTGGTAAGTACCCACGATCTCTGATTTATAATATTTATGCTGTTGCTACGGAATTTCCGGAGAATAAGCAGATTACAAATTTTATCAGTTGGATTGTTACTTCCGGACAACCGGCGATTGAGCAAAGTGGTTTTACTAACCTGGTTTATAACGAGAAACAATCAACTCTTGAAAAATTGTCTCCAATAATGCTTGCTGAACAGCAACCTGAAAAAGATTATCGTTTATCAACCATTCTCTTGATCGCATTGGTAGTTGTTGCCGGGATAATTTTACTTGTACTTGTTTCAAGGTTCAGAAATAAAAAGATAAAAATTCCATTGGGAACATTTCCTAAATATGCTAAAATTTTGAATGAAAATGTGCTTTCTTTTCCGAAGGGTTTGTACTTCGATAAATCACACACATGGGTATTTATGGAAGAAGGGGGAATGGTAAAATTTGGAATCGACGATTTTATTCCAAACGTCACTGGAGAATATACCCGTGTTATTATGAAAAATCCGGGAGAAACAGTAAAAAGAAGAGAACCTGTGGTTACTTTGGTGCAAAAAGGTAAGCAAATTACAATTAACGCACCGGTTTCAGGAACAATAAAAGAAATAAATGAAACACTGGTTGTCGATCCTTTTACAATTAACAGTTCACCATATAATGAAGGCTGGATTTATAAAATTGAACCTTCCAACTGGTTTCGCGAAATACGCTTTTTTAAATTGGGCGAAGCTTATAAAGTGTGGATTGGCAGCGAAATTACGCGTTTAAAAGACTTTCTTGCCTGTTCATTCAATATCAAAAAACTTTCGGAAGAAAAACTAGCTTTTCAGGAAGGCGGTGAACTTACCCTGGAACCATTAAAAGATTTAGACCCTAAAATTTGGGAAGACTTTCAAAGCTATTTTATCGAGTCTGCTAATAAATATTAGTCCTGAGTAAAAAACTGATTTTTAATAACAATTTTCATAAATAATATAATCATGAGTATTGATCGAAGAAATTTCTTCAAAGTGCTTGGAGTAACTGGTGCTACCTTTGCTTTCGGTGACGAAGCAAAAGCAAAACCCTCAGACGAAGAGATTACAGAATTTAAAGCTGTTCTTTATGATTCTACGCGGTGTGTGGGTTGCCAAACCTGCGAAATATCATGTGCAGAGGCTCATAATTTGCCGGAGCCGCAGGATGCACCAGAAGTTGGCGTAATCCGGAAAACCGATGAAACGCGTCGTACGGTTGTAAACGTTTACGATACATCAAAAGGCGAAGTGTATGTAAAAAGACAGTGCATGCATTGTAACCAGCCGGCGTGCGCATCCGCCTGTTTAACGCAGGCCATGCACAAAACGGAGGAAGGCCCGGTGATCTGGCGTGAAGATAAATGTATGGGTTGCCGATATTGCATGGTTTCGTGTCCGTTTGATATGCCAAAATTTGAATATCACAGCGCCAACCCGAAAATTCAAAAATGCACCATGTGTTTCGAAAGGTTGCAGGAAGGTAAGTTGCCTGCTTGTGTCGAGAATTGTCCTGCCGAAGCATTGGTTTTTGGAACCAGAAGAGAATTAATTGCCGAAGCAAATAAACGAATTGCTGAGAATCCGGATACTTATTACAATCATATTTATGGCGAAACCGAAGCTGGCGGAACCTCATTTCTTTATTTATCGCCGGTGCCATTCGAAGAACTGGGATTTAATACCAAAATTCAAAATTCTTCATATCCTGCACTAACCAAAGGCTTTTTATACAGTGTCCCTTCAGTTTTTGTGCTTTGGCCAATGATTTTACTGGGAATTCAGGATGCTACAAAAAATAACAATAAAAAACCCGATGACAATGAATAATACAATCAGTATTCAACTAAAAGAGGAAAAGAAAAGCCGTTTTAAATTTCTAATGGGTGAATTGAAACCCAGAGGGAAAATGTTTACCTGGTTCAATGTAATCTCCATACCGATAATGATTTTAGGCCTTGTTTTAATCGTGATCCGCTTCGCGAAAGGTATTGGTTCCGTAACAAATTTAACGCAGGAAGTTCCCTGGGGATTGTGGATTGGTTTTGATGTGGTTACCGGTGTAGCTTTTGCCGGCGGCGCTTATGTGGTAACGTTTATGGTTTACATACTGAACATGAAAAATTACCATTCCATTGTAAGGGTTACAGTGTTAAATGGTTTTTTGGCTTATGTATTTTATGCTGGTGCATTATTGCTCGATCTTGGTCGCCCGTGGAATGTAATCAATCCAATAATCGGCAATGGTTTCGGAACCAGTTCAGTACTATTCCTCGTTGCATGGCATTTTTTGCTTTACATGATGGCTGAATTGATCGAGTTTTCTCCGGCAATCGCTGAATGGCTGGGCGCAAAAAGAGCATATAAAATTCTTTCGGGAATGACATTGGCAGCCGTAATTTTCGGGATAACATTATCCACACTTCACCAATCGGGCTTGGGAGCGCTGTATTTAATGGCAAAAGAAAAAATACATCCGCTCTGGTATTCCGAGTTTATCCCCATATTGTTTTTTGTATCCAGTATTTTCGCCGGGCTTTCCATGGTTATTTTTGAAGGTTCAATTACCAATAAAGTTTTCAGCGACCAGATTGAGTGAAAAAAGTCATAAGGAACATAACAAAATCATCCGTGGATTATCAAAAGTATGCACAGGCGCTATGTTTGCTTATTTATTCCTGCAAATCCTGGTTTTTGTTCACGATAAAAACTGGGTGTACCTGAATACAAAAATGGGCTATTGGTATCTTACAGAAATGCTCGGGTTTGTTCTTTTGCCCATGTTGCTTTTCTACATTAGTTACAAACGAAATAATATTTTGCTGATTAAAGTGGCATCTGTAATTACCATGCTCGGAATCATTATTAACCGGCTTGAATATTTCGGTTATCGGTTTTCGTTGGGATGCAGCTGTGCATTACGTTCCGTCATGGATGGAAATTGTGGTTACACTTGCCGTAATATTCACCGAAATCTGGATTTTCCGTTGGGTGATCAACCGGTTGCCGGTTTTACGGGAGTCTTCCTACAACTGGGCAAAGAGTACGCATTAAAACAAAATCAAATAAATCATTTAAAAGAAATAAAAATGGAATCATATACTTATTCAAATCTGTTCGATACAAAAGGAATTGAATACATTATTATTATTTGTTTCCTGTTGTTATTAATTCCGTTCTGGATAATTGTAAACAGAAAGAGCAGTGTTATAAAACAATTCCAGGAAACTGTAGGTGCATTAACTGCAGGTGTTTTACGAATTCCGCAAGGATTATTTTACAGTAAAAATCATACCTGGCTTTATCTGGAAAAATCGGGATTGGCAAAAATTGGAATCGATGATTTTTTGTTCCGGGTGCTCGGAGAGATTAAAGTTCATTCATTAAAATCTCCGGGAGAAAAAGTAAGAAAGGGTGATGCTATCGCTACCATTGAACAGGATGGCAAACAACTCCATCTGAATTCGCCTGTTTCGGGTGAAATGGTAGGGATTAATTCAGCATTAGCAGAAAATAACGGAGTTTTGCCTTCTGATATTTATAATGAAGGTTGGTTATTTTCAATAAAACCCGTCAACTGGAAAAGGGAAACACTGGGATTTTACTTCGACGAAGAAGCGACAAGATGGATTTCAAATGAGTTGCAAAGAATGAAGGATTTTCTGAGCGTCGCGCTTGCAAAAAGAGCCGGTGCATCTTCGGCAATTGTTTTTCAGGAAGGAGGTGAAATGCAAATGAATCCATTGTCGGGACTGGAACCTGAAATTTGGGAAGAATTCCAACATGAATTTTTGGATTAATACCATTGATTTATGACAATTGTTCGTTAACCCCTTCGTTCTTTTTTGTAAATTGCAGCACATTCGAAAACCACGAATCTACTAACCTTTGATGAAAAAAAATCAGGGAAATCAAGAAAATTGGCAATCACCGAAACAGAAAAATTCTGTTAAGCGGGTTGTAAAGAATTATTTCAGTTTTCGATCATCGATTTATGCCCGTGTTGTTTATATTATTGCCATTTTATCTTTGTTCCTTTTTATATCCTACAGCGTAATTTTCAAGTCGGTTTACGAAGGTTATCTGAGAACGGTCATTCGTCAGCGAGGTGATAATATTGGGTCGATCATTGAAGGATCGTTGTATTATTCCATGCTGAAGAACGATAAAAGTGCGCTTCTAAGTACACTTGATATTATTAATGCCATGCCCGGTATTGATGAGGTAAACATGTATGATAGTCGCGATAGCATCGTTTATTCAACCTTTATCTCAGATACTTTGGCGAAGAGTAATCCCAATTGTGTGGAATGCCATTCTGATTTTAACGTAATGTTTCCGGCCACACAAAAAGTTTATCGCATCATCGATTTTAAAAGTGCCTGTAGCATGAATCAGAGTGATAAAGGGCATCGGCAATTGTTGGTAAGAACACCAATATTAAACGAAAGTTCCTGTTATACCAGTGCTTGTCATGCACACAGCCAGGACGAAAAAGTACTTGGTTCACTAATCATAAAAGTTCCATTATCTGAACTCGATTCTGCCGTTTCAAAATCATCGGCAGAGTTTTTTTTACTGGCTATTATAATTACCATTTTGCTGGCATCGTTACTTATATTTTTTACGCGAAATAAAATTCAAAAACCACTGAGTGAGATCATTAGTGCCAGTGAAGCGGTGTCGAAAGGAGATCGTAGCCGGCGACTGGAAATTAAACCTTACCTGCTGGAAGATATGCGATCGGTATCGATGGCATTCAATAACATGCTGGATAATCTGGATGCAGCTAACAGAGAATTGGAAAACTGGTCGCATCAATTGGAATATAAAGTTCAGAAAAAATCGGAAGAATTAGCCGAAATTCAAAATGAACTCATTCATATCGAAAGAATTACTTCGCTTGGTAAGCTTTCGTCGTCTGTTGCGCACGAAATAAATAATCCGCTTTCCGGCATTTTAACTTACAGTAAACTTGTGGCGAAACAGTTAACCAAACTGGAGATGGATGGCGATTCAAAAGAATCAATGCTGAAATACCTGAAAGTAATCGAAACTGAATCGAAACGTTGTGGAGATATTGTAAGGGGGCTACTCGATTTTTCAAGGAAAGATCAGGAGAATTTTGAACTTTGTCATTTAAATCAGGTATTAAAAGAGACATACCATTTAATGGCGCATCAAATGAAAATAGCAGGAGTACATTTTTATACTGATTTTACAGCAGAGGAAGATGTAATTTCCTGCAATAGCAATCAGATTAAACAGGTATGTGTAGCGCTGATTGTAAATGCTCTTGAAGCGATTACAGAAAATGGAGAAGTGCTGATAAAAACTTCAAATCCTGATCAGGAACATATAAAAATGGATATTGCTGATAATGGTGTCGGAATTGCCCCGGAAGATATTTCCCGCATTTTTCAGCCGTTTTATTCTGCAAAACAAAATGCAAGTGGAATAGGTTTGGGACTTGCAATTGTTCACGGAATAGTTCAAAGCCACAAAGGAAAAATTGAGGTTGTTTCTGAACAGCGAAAAGGAACAACGATATCGGTACTTTTTAAGTTGGTAAATAACGAAATCAAATAAAACGAAACACCCATGATTAAAGATTTTAAACACAAACCTGCCCGCGGCAGACAGGCAAGAATGATTGAAATTCTTAGTCTTGTGTCTTGAGTCTTGAGTCTTGGTTCTAATATTAAATAAATGAAAACAACAATTTCAATGCTTATTGTTGATGATGAGGAATCGGTCAGGGACTCGCTGTATAATTGGTTTATTGAAGATGGTTATGAAGTGGACTGCGCTGCCAACGCAAAAGAGGCGCTTATAAAAATTGAATCCGGAAATTTTGATATCATTCTTGCCGATATAAAAATGCCCGGAATGGATGGTCTGGAAATGCATCGAAGAATTAAAGCAATTAACAGCAATGCAATTGTAATTATAATGACAGCATTTGCATCAGTTGAAACAGCTGTTCAGGCACTTAAAGACGGCGCGTTTGATTATATTACAAAACCATTCGATCCTGATGATCTTTCTCATCTGATCCGAAACGCTGCACATCAGATTTCGCTGAAAAATGAAAATGAAATACTTAAAAAGCAGGATCGTTTCATTGGAGAACATTGAAGACATTGTTGGTAACAGCGAAGGAATGATCACGGTTTTAAAAGACGTTGAAAATGTGGCGCCAACCAATTCATCAGTAATAATCACAGGCGAAAGCGGAACCGGAAAAGAGTTAATTGCACGGGCAATTCATTCCAATTCGCCAAGGAAATTTTTTCCGTTGGTTACAGTACATTGTGGCGCGCTTTCGGAAGATTTACTGGAAAGCGAGTTATTCGGACATGAAAAAGGAGCATTTACCGGCGCTATGTTTAATCGAAAAGGAAGGTTTGAAATGGCTGATGGCGGGACCATTTTTTTGGATGAAATTGCCACTATCTCAGGCAAAATGCAGATTGAGCTATTGCGCGTTCTTGAATCAAAAGCTTTTACAAGGGTTGGGGGGAATAAGGAAATAAAATCTGATTTCAGGGTAATTTGCGCATCCAACAAGGACCTGAAAAAAATGGTTGAAAACGGTACCTTCCGCGAGGATCTTTATTACCGGCTGAATGTAGTGAATATTGCCATTCCGCCACTTCGCGAAAGAAAGGAAGATATTCCGATGCTAGTGAATCATTTTATCAGAAAATATTGCACTGCTATGAGTCGCGACCTCATTTCAATTGATAATGCTGCACTACATCGGTTGGAAGAGTATCATTTTCCCGGAAATGTACGTGAGTTGGAAAACATGATCGAAAGAGCCATTGTTGTTGGTAATAGTAAGGAGATTCGTTTAAAGGATTTGCCTTTGGAAAAAGACGTAATCAGCGATTCCAACGACAGTTTAAGCGATCTTGAAAAAAAATATATCCTGAAAACGCTGAATAAATACAAATGGAATATCAGCCGCACAGCCAAAGCACTTAAAATCGATAGGGTTACGCTATACAGTAAGATTAAAAAGCATCAGATTAATCCTCTATCAAAATAACAGGTTTAGTTACCTGTTTTACGATTTACAGACTTGACTTATTTTTCATTTAATTAGACACCCCGATTGGAGAAAAAGCAAATTACATTGGTTTCGCGCGGACAGTTTGAGAAAAAATTTCTTGACCAGATGGCAAATGATATCGGAATCGTTTTTGGAATTCCAGTCACAATAGCTCCTTTTTATCATGATATTGCATCCTGCTTCGACGCTGCGCGTAAACAATACGATGCCAACCATCTTCTTGAAATGGTTTATGCAGAACATGAAACAACTTCACTTAAAACAATCGGGTTATTTAAAGTTGACCTTTTTATCCCAATTCTTACGTATATTTTCGGACAGGCACAATATAATGGAAGCGTCGGAATTGCCTCGGTTTACCGATTACGAAACGAGCAGTATGGATTACCGGAAAACAATAAATTGCTTTTTGAACGTTTCAGAAAAGTGATTATCCACGAACTGGGTCATACATTCGGATTAATTCATTGTCATATTCCAAACTGTGTAATGCGGCCGGGAACTTACGTAGAAGACATAGATCAGAAAAAACATTTGTTTTGCAATAAATGCAGGAATGAACTGGAAGCTTCAATTTCCAAACTAAACGTTTGAAAACGGTTTCCCGTACTTAATCTTTTACTTTTAATGCAGTCAAATGAACCGGCGTTCCTAAAATATCAATGCTTATACAATGTACTGAATCAACAGAAATTGTATCGCAAATCATATCCGGGATATCTTTTATTTCGGCATCAAAAATTATTTCCAATCCTTGCCTTTGGTACTCAGGTGGTAAGTTGCAGGCAAAAATTATTCTGTCTGTTTTGTCAGGGTTATCAATTATAATCAGATTTGCCTGATCATCATTAGTAGCAGCTTGTATTTTACCGTGTTGGCCACTTAAATAATCGGTAGTTGGAAATTCATCAAAACATCCTGTACTAAGCTTAACATCAGTGTATTTATTGCAACTGGCGAATAGGAATGATAGGATAATAATAGTGCAAAAAAGAATTCGATTTTTCATGGTAATAATTTTTTAGGAGTCTTTTTAAATTGATTTAGTAGTTATGTTTTACAAGCTTCTAAATTACGATTAATTTTCAAAAAGCTATAATTTCTGGTATTCTGAAATAAGTTTTGGTCCATTAATTCTCTATTTAAAAAATCAATTTCATGTTAATTTCATTTCTCCGTAACAAAACTTTCTTATTTTTGCGCGCCGATTGCATAAATAGTTCACTTTCAACTTTAAAGTTGAAACTTTATTTATGCTGGATGGGTTTATGTTATAGTAAAAAAGAAAATGACAGAGATTAGAAATATTGCAATTATTGCGCACGTTGACCATGGAAAGACCACACTGGTCGATCGTATTTTATACCAGGTGAACCTGTTTCGGGAGAACCAGGATATGGGTGAATTAATTCTTGACAGCAATGATCTGGAACGTGAACGTGGAATTACCATTCTTTCGAAAAACGTTTCGGTGCGTTACAAAGACACTAAAATTAACATTATCGACACTCCAGGCCACAGTGATTTTGGGGGCGAAGTTGAACGTGTTTTAAACATGGCCGATGGAGTTTTGCTGATTGTTGATGCTTTTGAAGGTCCGATGCCGCAAACCCGTTTTGTGTTACAAAAAGCCATTGTACTGGGATTAAAGCCAATTGTTGTAATTAATAAAGTTGATAAGCCTAATTGTACACCCGATATTGCACAGGAAAAAGTCTTCGATCTCATGTTCAGCCTTGAAGCAACAGAAGACCAGTTGGATTTCCCTACTGTTTTTGGTTCGTCAAAAGCAGGTTGGATGAGCCCTGACTGGAAACAACAAACTACGGATGTAACCTATCTGCTCGATACAATTCTGCAACACATTCCGGCTTCAAAACCTAAAGAAGGTTCGCTGCAAATGCAAATCACTTCCCTCGATTATTCATCTTATACCGGAAGGATTGCTGTTGGAAAGGTCACCCGCGGCGAATTGATACCGGGGTCACAGGTTTCACTGGTTAAGCGCGATGGAAGAAAGGTTAAAACAATGGTAAAAGAGGTATATCTTTTTGAAGGTTTGGGGAAGGAAAAGACTAAACAACCGGTTCCCTGCGGTGAAATTTGTGCCGTTCTTGGATTGGATGGATTCGATATTGGCGATACTGTTGCCGATGGTGAATTGCCGGAAGGCCTTACCCCGATTCGGGTAGATGAGCCAACCATGAGCATGCTATTTGTATCCAATAATTCACCTTTTTATGGAAAGGACGGAAAGTTTGTAACCTCTCGACAATTAAGAGATCGATTATATAAAGAAACCGAAAAAAACCTGGCGCTTAGAGTTGAAGACACAGATTCAGCCGATTCATTTATGGTATTCGGTCGTGGGATTCTTCATCTTTCGATTTTAATTGAAACCATGCGTCGTGAAGGATTCGAGTTGCAGGTTGGCCAACCCAAAGTTCTTATTAAAGAAATTGATGGTAAAAAGCACGAACCAATTGAAGCTTTAACGGTACATGTTCCTGAGGCTTTCTCAGGTAAAGTAATTGAATTGGTAACACAGCGAAAAGGTGATATTGCGAATATTGAAATTAAAGGAGACAGGGCCCACCTCGATTTCCTTATTCCGGCACGAGGGTTAATAGGGTTACGAAACCAAATGCTAACTGCGACTGAAGGGGAGGCAATAATGGCACATCGTTTTTATGGTTACGAACCCTGGAAAGGTGAATTGGGCGTTCGAAGAAACGGAGCCTTGATTGCTCTTGAAACAGGAACTGCCATAGCCTATTCTATTGATAAAATGCAGGATCGTGGGCGGTTTTTTGTTGATCCCGGCGAAGAAATATATATGGGACAGGTTGTTGGTGAAAACACTCGTCAGGATGATTTGACGTTGAATATTGTTAAAACGAAAAAACTTTCTAATATGCGTGCCTCAGGATCCGATGAAAAAACCAGCATTACTCCTGCCATTAAATTTTCACTCGAAGAGGCAATGGAATACATTCGCAACGATGAGTACATTGAAATTACTCCAAAACATATGCGAATCCGAAAAATTCTATTAAACGAAAACGACCGGAAACGCCAGTCAAAATAAGTGGTTCAGGACAAAAATTGAAATTTAACAACATAATTGAAAGAGCTTCGATATTTATCGGAGCTCTTTTTTTTGATTGTTAATAAACTCGAAATAATATGTAAACATATTTCACTATTTAGACATGTGCTAAATTGACTGTATTCATTGTAAATGTTGCTTATTGATCTTAATTTTAGCCAATTAAATTCAGAAGGTATGAAGAAGAGGATTTTTCCGGTTTTTTTGGTCATTCAGTTGATTGTAATTGCCTCATTTGGACAGGAATCAACAAAGTGGAGAGGCCCGAACGAAAACGGAATTTACAACGAAACAGGGTTATTAAAACAATGGCCTGCTTCTGGTCCCGAAATTATTTGGCATTATGATGAATTGGGAGACGGGCATTCATCACCGGTTTTTGCCAATAACCTGATTTATATTTCTGCAGGAATTGATTCCATTGGTTACATTGTGGTTTTAAATAAAGACGGAAAGTTTCAGTGGAAAGCATCATACGGTAAAGAGTACTACGATACTTATCCAGGGGCACGCTCTTCACCAACTGTGGTTGGAGATTTGTTGTACATCTATTCCGGTAACGGTGTGTTAACCTGCATGGATGCAAAAAACGGTGAAGTAAAATGGCAAAAAGGTTCTTTTGTTGATTTCGATGGACAAAAACTGAATTGGGGTGTTTGCGAAACCGTTGTGGTTGATGGAGATATTGTTTATTTTACTCCGGGAGGTAAGAAATATAATGTTGTTGCATTAAACCGGTTTAGTGGAAATGTTGTTTGGTCGTCGGCAGGTTTGGGAGAACCTTCTGCATATTGTACACCTTTACTTGTTAACCTTACTGCAAGGAAGCTGTTGGTTACGCATACCGCAAATCATATTATTGGTCTCGATGCTTCAACAGGTAAACTTTTATGGTCGCAACCTCAAACCAATCAATGGGCAGTTCATGCAAATACACCAATTTTTTTTGATAATAGTTTATTCTGTTTTAGCGGCTATGGTGCAGGATGTGTAAAACTGGATTTAAACGAAGATGGTAGCAGTGTAAAAGTAGCCTGGAAAAGCGAAAAACTCGATAGTCGTATGGGTGGCGCCGTTCTGGTAAACGGTTATGTTTATGGATCTGGAGACAACCATCGTGAATGGAGTTGCCTCGATTGGAAAACCGGAAAAGAAACTTATGCATCAACCGATATAATGAAAGGGCCCGGTTATTTACGATGAGGGCATGTTATATTGTTACAGTGAAAGAGGAGAGTTGGCATTAGTAAACGCTACTCCTGAAAAATTCGATATCATCAGCAAAACAAAGGTTAATATGGGTTCTGCCCAACACTGGTCGCATCCGGTTATAAATGATGGCAGACTTTATTTAAGGCATGGAAATGTTTTAATTGCCTATAAAATCAAATGATACACAGAATTTAATAGAAACCAATTAAACAGCAATCAATAATGAAAATAAGTTTTGTCTTATTCCTATTATCCATTTTTAGTATTAATCTTAATGCTCAGGTAATCCAATGGCGTGGACCTCATCGGGATGGAATTTTTCAGGAAACTGGATTATTAAAACAATGGCCGGAGGATGGTCCGGATAAAATCCTTGAAGCCAAAGGAATTGGAAAAGGCTGGTCCTCCCCAATTTATGCTGGCGGAATGATTTATACAACGGGGATGAAAGATACGCATGATTATCTTTCTGCAATCGATATGCAGGGAAACATTAAATGGCAGGTTCCTTATGGTCTTTCGTGGAACCAGTCATATCCGGATACCCGCTGTTCTCCGGTGGTTGAAAATGACAAAATTTATGTACAAAGTGGTACTGGCCGCGTTGCCTGCATCAATAAAGAAACAGGAAAAGAAATCTGGGCAAAAGAAGTGGATAAAGATTTTGATGGTGAGTATCACACCTGGGGGAACTCTGAAACACCACTTGTTGTCGATAATATGGTGATTTGCTCGCCCGGAGGAAACGAAACAAGTATTGTTGCTTTAGATAAATTGACCGGTAAAACAATTTGGGAAAGTAAATCGGTTGGTGGCCCCAGAACCTATTTGTCGGCCACAATTTATAATTACAAAAATTTCCGGTATATTCTTGCTGCAACAGGAACACATCTTATTGCTTTGGTTCCGGAAACCGGAGAAGTAGTTTGGACATACAAGTACTGGGATCCTGAAAAATGGGATCAGGAAGGTTTGATTTGGGCAAATACCCCGACTTTCAAAGATGATGAAATCTTTCTTTCAATGGGTTATGATTATCCTGCAGTTATGTTAAAAATGAGCGCTGAAGGTAAATCAGTTTCAGTGAAATATACAAATACAGTACTTGATAACCATTTTGGAGGTTTAGTTCTGTATAACGGATATGTATATGGCTCCAATTGGTTAGATAATAGTCGTGGAAACTGGGTTTGCATGGATTGGAATACCGGTGAAATAAAATACGAGGAAAGCTGGGGATCTAAAGGAGCGCTTATAATGGATGAAGGATTGCTTTATGCGTATAACGAAAAGGGACAGGTTGGATTGATTAAACCCGATCCTAATGGTTTTAAAATTATCAGTCAGTTTAAGTTAAAAGGTGGCGCCGGTCCACACTGGGCACATCCGTTTATCGCCGATGGAAAATTGTTTATACGACATGGTGACGTACTTTTTGTGTACAATATAAGAGAGAAATAATTCTTAATTTTTCAGGTGACTACGAAGCGAACCATAAATATTACACTTCTTACGATAAGTTTTATTGGTTTTATCGTAATATTTTGGTGGATTAATAATGATCCAACACATAATTTTAATATTAGTGTAGAGGGTGCAGACAACAGGGGAGTTGGCGATTCTTTGCAGGTAGTTAATATTGGTGAAATATTTCATAAGTATATAACAGATTACACGGAACTTAGTGAAACATGGCCGCGATTCAGAGGAAGTGACTTTGATAATATTTCAAAATCTCCTGTAAAACTGATTGATAAGTTTCCACCTGAAGGCCCCAAAGTTTTGTGGAAAATAGAATTAGGTGAAGGACATTCGGGTGCCGCCATTTACAAAGGGCTGGCTTATGTTTTGGATTATGATGAGGCGAAACGTGCGGATATGCTTCGATGTTTTTCAGTCCTCAACGGCAAAGAAATGTGGACAAGAGGATATCGAATAAATGTAAAACGAAATCATGGCATGTCACGTACAGTTCCTGCTGTTACTGAAGATTTTATCTTAACAATGGGACCAATGTGCCAGGTGATGTGTCTCGACAGGAAAACAGGGGATTTACTTTGGGGACTTGATGTTGCGAAAGAATACAAATCGGAAGTGCCGCTTTGGTACACAGGCCAATGTCCGCTTATCGATAATGGTGTAGCAATAATCGCAACAGGAGGAAAAGCATTGTTGGTAGCAATTGACTGCGCCACGGGTAACAAATTATGGGAAACGCCAAATCCAAATAACTGGTTGATGTCGCATTCATCGGTAATGCCTTTTACTTATGGAGGCAGAAAAATGTATGTGTACAGCGCAGTTGGAGGATTAGTCGGAGTGGCTGCTGATGGCGAAGATGCCGGAAAAATTCTTTGGGAAACATCGGCGTGGAATCACTCAGTTGTAGCGCCGTCAGCGGTTTGTATGCCCGATGGTAAAATTTTCCTGACTGCCGGATATGGTGCTGGTAGCATGATGTTGCAACTTTCAGCCAATAATGGAAAATATACCATTGAACCGCTTTATGATTACGCACCAAAAGACGGACTGGCCTGTGAACAGCAAACGGCCATTTACTGGAATAAACATCTGTTTGGTATTTTACCTAAAGATGGTGGGGCATTGCGAAATCAACTGGTATGTGTCGATCCTTCTGATTCCAGGAAGATTGTGTGGTCGAGTGGGAAAGATGTTCGTTTTGGACTTGGACCTTATTTTATTGCCGATAATAAAATGTTTGTGTTAAGCGACGAGGGAATATTAACAATTGTTCGCCCGAGTACAGAACGATATATTCAACTGGACCAGGTAAAAGTAATTGAAGATGCGCATGATGCCTGGGCGCCTTTTGCTCTTGCAAACGGATATTTAATTTTAAGAGATTCTAAAACAATGATTTGTATCGATTTAAACGTTTAAATCATTTAAAATGAAGAATAAAGGAATTGTAATTTTTTTGATCATCCTCGCAGTAGTAATAGTTGCTGTTGTTGCGATTGATTATTCTTCTGAACGTCCCGATAAAAGTGAGGTGAATCCTTACGAATATAATATTGATGCATATAAAACGGTTAAACCGGAACTCATAAAATATAAGGAAACAAAGAATTTTAAAATCGGGTTTGACAATCCGACGGGATTAACGATTAATGATGATAGAATATATCTAACCGGCGATAGAAGTTTAAAGATTATCGACCTTAACGGGAATTTATTAAATGAGATTACCTTCCAGGTTGAACCAAAAACGGTGGAAGCTGATAGTGGAAAAATATTTGTTGCATTGGGCAAGAAAATACTTGTTTTTTCTTCTGATGGGAAACAGTTGAATGAATGGCCACTTACAGATGAAAACTCATTTATTACAGCCATTTCTGTTTTTAACGGAAATGTTTTTGTTGCCGATGCCGGAATGCGAAAAGTACTTCGTTTCTCGGAGGATGGTAAACTTATTAACGAGTTTGAAGGTAAAAAAGGTGATGATGTAGTGCATGGTTTTATTGTTCCAAGTCCGTATTTTGATTTGGATGTAAACCAATATGGTGATTTATGGGTGGTAAATCCCGGTGTTCATTCACTTGAAAATTATACTTATGATGGTAATCTGAGAGAATTCTGGGAAAGCACGGGTATTGAAATAAATGGATTTAGCGGATGCTGTAATCCGGCGCATTTTACTTTTCTGGAGGATGGAAGTTTTGTCACCAGTGAAAAAGGATTAGTCAGGATTAAAGTGTATAAACCGTCGGGTGAATTTAATTGTGTGGTTGCTGCGCCGGGAAAATTTAAGGATGGAGGTGAAGCGCCGGATGTGGCAGTAAATAGTTCGGGCAACGTTTATGCCCTTGATTTTGATAGAAAAATTATACGTGTTTTTGAGCGAATAAATAATTAAAAAAATGGATTGAAAGAAATTTGGAAATTGGATTTCTTCTGACTTCCGACTTCTGACTTCCGACTTGAAAATATGAACCGAAAAGAATTTTTTAAAACAGGAGGACGAATTTTAATGTTCGGGGGATTAACAGCCTCGGTTGGATATCTTGTAGTCAACAAGAAAGTGTCAGCCAGTTGTACTGTTTCTTCAACATGCAATAGTTGCGGAATTTATACCAACTGCGTAAATCCTGAAGTTAAAATTGAGCGTGATAAAACTCCAAAGGAGTAAAACATTGTTAGCCCCGGGTGCAACCCGGGGAGATAAGCGAATGAATAAAAAGGCGCATCCATGGCCGTTAATTGAAAATGTTGGTAACATGCGCCACAAATTGAAACGATGAATGAATTAGCAAAAACCCCGAAGGGGTGAAATATTGTTAGCCTCGGGTGCAACCCGGGGGAGATGAACGAACAAATAAAAAGGCGCATCTACGCTCGTTAATTGAAAATGTCGGTAACATGCGCCACATAATGAGAGGTTGATTAGATAAGATAGAATGGAAAAAAACAAAGGACAAAGCAGAAGAAAATTTATTCAAAACGGCGTACGTTTCTCTCTGTTGCTTTCGTTGGGAACGGTTAGTGCAGCTGCTTTAAGAAAAGTAACGGCAGACGATTACGTTTGGCAGATCGATCCATTTTTGTGCACCCAATGTGGTCGTTGTGCAACGGAATGTGTGATGACTCCATCGGCAGTAAAATGTGTACATGCATTTCAACTTTGTGGTTACTGCGATTTATGTGGAGGATATTTAAAACCCGATTCAAATGCACGTACAACGGCAGCCGAAAATCAGTCTTGCCCCACTTCAGCCATTAAAAGAAGATACATTGAAGCGCCTTTTTTTGAATACAGTTATCGACGAGGATTCGTGCATCGGTTGTGCGAAATGTGTAAAAGGTTGCACTTCATTTGGAAACGGTTCACTGCATCTTCAAATCATTCATGATATCTGTGTGAATTGCAATGAATGCTCCATTGCACGCAACTGTCCTTCGAACGCGATAACCAGGTGAAAGCAAGTGAAGCATACAAAATCAAAGGAGGCTGGACAAAACCAACAACCTAGATTGCCGGAATCAAAGAAACAGAATGGACAAAAAAACTGAAAT
>CAWKJY010000017.1:0-55553 GCA_963849985.1 uncultured Prolixibacteraceae bacterium
CCTGCGTTACCACAGGATACGAAGATAAATAAATGTTCTTTGAAATGGTAACATAATTCTGAGAGAGATGATAGGGAATATCAATAAAATTCTTGTGTTAAGTTGCGGAGGTCAAGCGAACAGACTGGCCGGGCTTGACGAAGAAATAATAAGGTATTTGGACTATCGGTAAAGGCTGTACAGGCAGATTTACCAAACCGCCCTGAGGTGCTGTTTTAACGGGATGGTACTGAGCGTCAGGGTCAAGGCAAAGTCAGACATTTGTAGGTCGAGGTTTTGTATGGTATGGACATGGGAGTTGAACGTGAGTGAACCGTTATCGAGGTGTCGAAAATAACTTTTACTGCGGTAAAATCGAGGGGGGAGCGACCCCGGGAGACAAAGTGTAACAGGCGACCTGGTTTACGGTTACACACCGCACGGCATAAAGACGGCAAGACCCATGTTTGGGCTCTTTCAGGAAACAGGAGAAGCAATACTGCAATGGCAAGCGAAACGGTGGAGAATCCCGAAGGGAAAACGCCAAAATTAGCGAAGTGTAGCATTGTGGCAGATGAAGCCGTAGTAGCGAACATATCCAGGAGAGTCCGGGTGTAAGACCCCGCGAGCGAAGGGCTTCACATAATGGGTTCAGAATTGTATAACAACTTAAAATTATTTTAAGGATGATTTTTGAAGATGGACAAAAGACGCAACCGATAACGAGGATGCAGGTAATTGATGCTTTTAAACGAGTAAAAGGCAATGGTGGAAATCCGGGAGTTGATAACATCACAATCGGAGAAGTGGACAATAACAAACGCAAGTACCTGTACCCATTATGGAACAGGATGGCCAGCGGGAGTTATTTCCCAAAAGCAGTACGCCAGAGCTTTCTGCGTAAACCCGATGGTGGTAAACGTGCATTGGGGATTCCCACCGTAATTGACAGGGTTGCACAACAGGTCATAGCAACCGAATTGGAAGATATTGTTGACAGGACATTCAGCAGTAACTCGTTTGGTTACCGCCCTGATAAGTCTGCACACCAAGCCTTAGAACAATGTCGCATCAATTGTATGAAATACAGTTGGGTCATCGACATTGACATCAAGGGCTTTTTCGACAATATCGACCATGAATTGCTAATGAAAGCTGTTGGGTGGCACACAGAGAAGAAATATATCTTACTGTATTGCAAACGCTGGTTGGAAGCACCCATACAGTTGCCCGATGGTACTATCAAACACTCACAGGGAAAAGGCACGCCACAGGGCGGGGTAATCAGCCCGGTACTGGCAAATATCTTTTTAGATGTGGTGTTTGACAAATGGATTGAAAAGCGGAACCCGGAGGTTGTTTTTGAACGGTATGCCGACGATATTGTGGTTCATTGCAAGCACATAAAGGAAGCACTCCGTTTACTGGAAGCGATAAAAGAACGGTTCAGGGCTTGTAAACTGGAAGTAAACAGGGACAAGACGAAAATCGTTTATTGCCGTCGCAACCAGAAGAAACAACCGCCGTTTAAGGTTTACTATCAGAAGTTTGATTTTCTGGGTTTTACTTTTAAGCCGAGAATCAGCAAGGAGTATGGTAAACTGGTTCTTGCATTCACGCCTGCCATCAGTCAAAAGAGTATTGCCCGCATAAATGAAGTATTGCGAAAACTCAAAATACATCGCTGGACATACTTTAGTTTGAGCAGGGTGGGCGAGCTGTTAAAATCCAAAATCAGGGGGTGGCTAAATTACTACTCGAAGTTCCGCAAGTCGGAATTACGGCATTTATTCCGTGATTTGAATAAACGGCTGGCGAAATGGGTAAGCAACAAGTATCGCAGGTTTCGGCGCAGACACTGGTACTTTGCCTACAAATATTTACAGGGTATTGCAAAAAGCTATCCTTATATGTTTGAGCATTGGAAAGTCGGATTTATGCCTTAACCGCAGTCTTTCATTATGAAGAGCCGTGTGAATCGAGAGGTTCAAGCACGGTTCTGTGAGAGGTTTAGGGGTGAAACTCCCCTTTACCTACTCGATTTTATTTAAAATCCTTAGTATAATTATTTAATCGTTTTACTGCTATTTTCTTCCAAAATTCCGAACCCTTAAAACTATTGTCCAACATTTTACCGATATATTCTCTATTTATTTGTTCGTTAAATGGTATAAATTCCTTTGCTACATTCCCTTTTTGCAAAGGTTTATGAATATCAAGGACTAAAATTTGTTTCTCTTTAGAAAAGTCAAAATCAGTAAAGTCCACAAATCGAATATCTCTGCAATCTCTTGAATTAAAGAATACTCTCATATTTTTATTGTCATAAACAATCGACCATTGATTACCCCCACAATCTAATTGTTTTAAAATATCAAATGTATATTCCGAAGCCGCCTTATTGACTTTCCTATTAAGCATTGATGCAGCCCATAAAAATCTTGGGTCATTTGCGCAATTTGTGTTGAAATCAATATCTTTGTTTCCTCCAAAACCAGAGTAATCTTTCAATCGAGAAAGTTCCTTCTCGTATTCAAAATTGCACAAAGCTTTTACTGGAATTTGTGAGTTTTTGTAAATAATTGGTTCCCCTTTTAAAAACTCAATAATTGCATTATTTCCATTCCTGTCAACAATCATAAAATGCCAGCGAGCATCTCCGTACATCACAACTTTAGATAAATTTGCTAACACTTGTTCTACACTTTCAAAATTATCAAGAACATATTGAATCCATAACCAAGGATATAACCTTATTTTATCATTGCTATTGCAAAATTCTGTATTATCTAAAGACATTTCATTTACACATAATCCTGCTTCATTAATACCGCCATCTGCAAATTCTTTACCCAAAGTATTAAAAGTTATTGAACCATATTTTGAAATCCATTCCAATTTAGGCTTACCCATACCCCAAATCGTAAAATCATCAATACTTATATCTCTCTTAGAAATCCCTTTTTTATTAATAAAAATCAATCCATAAGTCTTGTAATTCTCGTCTAAGTTATGACCAATAAAAGTTGTATCACCTTGATAGTAAATCACGGTTGAACAGGAATGAGTTCCAGTTTTGTTTTTCGCAAAATTGAAACGTAAAAATCCTGCAATAACTGAAATCGTAATAAGTACAAAAATAGCAGTCAATTTTTTTTTCATTCTCCAAATATTAATGGTGTTGTCCTTTCTTTAAATAGCAGCTAACGGTCACTTGTATGTGGTCGGGCGGGATTTCTGGAAGAAATCGTGTCAGACCCGCAGGAAAGTGGGCGCAAGGTCTGACTTGTCAGACCGCTAAAACCCCCGCCTGCCATATACAATTTGTTAACGCTAGTATTTTTATTTTTGGTCATACTTTTAAATCATGTCGCCATATTCGAGATAATAAACTATTTCACCTGTTTGAGTGTCAACAAGTGTTTTAACAGTATTATCCCAGATTATCACTTCCCAACATTCACGAATTTCAATTCCTAATTCAGATTGAAATGGATAAAATACTTTTCTAAAATTTTCTTTTTCAACGTTTGATAAATTTAATGGCGTAATTTCTGAATGATTCTCATTGATATTTTGGACTGCAATATTTAAAGCATCTTCCTGATTTTTTATTTCTGTCGAAGGGACAAAAGTCTCAGGAAACCAACGACCGCTAATTACCATTTGATTATTCTCTGTCGAAAAATAAAATGAAATTTGAGTTTGTTCAATATCTCTTTCTTCAAGGTTTGTTTGGCTAATTGAAAAAGCTGGATATGCATTTTCTCCATTTTGAAAAAAGTCACTTAAAGTAACATTAACTCCACCAGTCAGTCGAATACTAAAGTCTGTTCCAATGTTAATATTCTCAGGGTTTGAAATTCCCAGAAAATGCGAATAAGTATTTACAATAAACGAAATATTGTTTTTCACGGTTGACGAGTCAAGTCCATTACTTAAATCTACGGAAACATAACCTGACAAGATACCATACTCGTCCAACGTCAAACTTTCAATTGAATTGATTGCATTGAAATTTTGAATCTCAGTTGCCATTTCTTCCTGGCTCAGTTCTGAATATACAAAAGGATATTCGGGACTCGGTTTAAGTTCATCGATTTCACTTTTATTACATCCTTGTGTAATAATGAAAAGTAGTAATAGTCCTTTAAGTAGATTTTTCATTTTAATTGTTTTTGGTTGTTTTTTCAATATTAGCGTTAACGTCTGTGTATGTTTATACAGTTAAATATATTTCGCTTTTATTGTTGGTTATTTGTAAATATACATGACCCATTTGGTTGTGTATGTTTATATTTTTAGTTTTCATCTAATGTAATATCATCAAACGGATTTTTGAATTTTATAAAACTGTTGTTTGACACATGAGTGTATATTTCTGTGGTTTTCGAACTATCGTGACCAAGCCATTCTTGTATAAAACGCAAATCGGTACCCTGTTCAAGATGATGCGTAGCGTAACTGTGTCTTAAAATATGTGGGTAAACCCGCTTTTTAATTCCTGCATTTTTTGCTGCGTTTTTTATAACATTATAAACACTCATTTCGCTGTATTGCTTACCCGGGGCTCCTTCAAAAATCCAGATATCGGGTTTTTCCCTTCGGTAATAATTTCGTAGCAGTGGGAGTATATTGGGCGAGAGTTGCACATAACGGTCTTTTTTCCCTTTTGCCCCTCTTATTTTTATCAGCATTCGTTTTGAGTCAATATCATTAATTTTAATATTTATTGATTCACTGCGTCGCAGTCCACATGAATATATTAATGCAATAATTGTTTTATGTTTCAGGTTTTTAGTCGCTTTAAGCATTTTACCTATCTCTTCTTTGCTCAGTACATCAGGTAATTTACGCTCCTTGTGCGGGCGATCAATTTTATAGTACTCCTTATCTCTTCTAAGTACTTTTTCGAAGTAAAATTTTATGGCATTAATTCGCTGATTTTGCTGGCTAATCGAAATATTTCTCTTACTAATTAATTCAAGAATGTAACGGTTGATTTCTTCCGTGGTAATTTCGGGTAATTCCAGGTTTTGAAAATAATCCATAAATTCTTCAAAATAATGAACGTAAGTTTTTACAGTACTCGCGCTGTAACGTTTTTGTTCTAACAGTTCTAAATATCCTTTGGGAAGTTGAATGTTTTTTCGATGCGAATAGTCTCGTTTGACACGTTCAGGAACAATCGATTTTGTAACTATATTTAATGCAGAATAATCAACAAGAGCATGATCTTTAAACAAATTAGAAAAATATTCCTAACTCAAAATCCTCTTCCATAATAAACCAACATCCCAAAGTTTTGCTCCATGTTGCTGTTGTATTCTTTCGCAATACATCATTAATTTGAAAGTTAAATGGAAATTCAATACGCACAATGCTTTGGTTTTTGTGATTCCCTTTTCGGAGTGTTATGTTTGGTCGTGTAGTCAATGTTACAGGTTATTAGCCTGCCTAAAAATAAACATAATTTTTGTAAAATAATGTTTGTTTTATTGACAAAATATCAAAATTTTAGAGGAAAGTATTTCGATTCAATGCAGTAGAACGCATTGATTTATTGTTTTTAAGCAATAATTGAGAAGTTAAAAATGGCTTAATCGATGAGTCTTTTAAGAATATCATCATAGGCATCAATGCGGCGGTCGCGCAAAAATGGCCAGATACGGCGTACTTCTTCCGATCGTGCAATGTCAGTTTCCACAACTTCAACTTCTTCTTTGTCGATTGAAATTGTTTGATAATTTCTCCCTGCGGGCCGGCTACAAACGAGTTTCCCCAGAAATTAATTCCACGTCCGGCTCCGGTCAGATCATCTTCAAAACCGGTACGGTTCACACTAATTACCGGCAACCCGTTGGCAACGGCATGTCCGCGTTGCGAAATCATCCATGCATCCAATTGGCGCACTTTTTCTTCTGCCTCATCGGCAGGATCCCAGCCAATGGCAGTGGGGTAGATCAGCATTTCTGCGCCGGCTAATGTCATTAGTCGCGCTGCCTCCGGATACCACTGGTCCCAGCAAACTAAAACACCCAGTTTCCCTACTGAGGTTTGTATGGGGTTAAAACCAAGATCGCCCGGGGTAAAATAAAATTTTTCGTAAAATCCCGGATCGTCGGGGATGTGCATTTTGCGGTATTTCCCTGCAATTGAACCATCTTTTTCAAAAACTACTGCCGTATTATGATAAAGTCCGGCAGTGCGTTTTTCAAACAGCGAAGTAACCAAAACAACACCGGCATCTTTGGCCGCTTTTGAAAAAATATCCGAATCGGCACCGGGAATTGGTTCGGCTAAATCGAACAGTGAAGTATCTTCAACCTGGCAAAAATAAAGACTGGCATGAAGTTCCTGTAAAACCACCAGTTCGGCACCCAGCGAAGCACATTTTTTAATAGCTTCCACACTCTCTTGAATGTTTTCCGTTTTGTCAGCAGATCGTTTTTGCTGAACCAGTCCGACTTTTATTTTGCTCATGATCGTTACTTTTTAATGTTCAAATTAACGCCTTCCGGATATTGCATCGTAACACAGTGCAACGAACCGTGCTGCTCGATGAGTGTTCTGCAATTTACCGGAATTATTTCTCTTTCGGTAAAACAACTGCTGTAAAATTTCCAGCGCATTTTCATCCTGAGAAACCCCGTAAACCGGAACCAAAACAGCACCATTAATAATGGTAAAGTTTGCGTAGGTTGCAGGCAGTCGGTTTCCTTCCGAATCAAAACACGGATCGGGGAGGGGGAGTTCAATTAATTGGTAAGGTTCTCCATTAACATTAACAAATTGCTGTAAGTTCAGCTTTCATTTTTTGCAGCGTCTCAAAATGCTCGTCTTCCGTGTTATTACAACCTACATAAGCAATCGTATCTTCGTTGCAAAAACGTGCCAGCGTGTCGATGTGCGAGTCGGTATCATCGCCAATTAGAAATCCACTATTTAGCCATAAAATACGATTAGCACCCAGGTTTTCTTTTAAGATTGACTCAATATTCCGTTTTGAATATTGCTCATTTCGGTTTTTTGAAAGTAAACATTCCGAAGTGGTTAAAATCGTTCCTTTTCCATCACTTTCAATCGATCCGCCTTCCAGTACAAAATCAAAGCTTTTTAATTTGCAGTTTTGAAAAACACCCTGTGCAAAGATATTTTTAGTGATTTGGTTGTCGAGCCCGGCTTCAAATTTATTTCCCCAGCCATTAAAAATATAATCCTGAATTACTGGATTTCCATTATTGTAAACAGTAATTCCGCCGTGGTCGCGTGCCCATGTATCATTGGATGGAGCTTCAGCAAAATGTATATTTTCAGCGTCGGTGAAATAGGATTGAATCCTTTTAACATCGTTACAAATGACCAGTACATCCTCAAATTTCGATACAGTATTTATAATGTCAATAAAACATATAGAAACTTCGTCGAGCAAATATTCCCAGTCGCTGTTTTTATGGGGAAATGTAAGCTGCAAAAACGATTGCGGCTCCCATTCTGCCGGTAAACGCACATTATTAGCTGATTTGTTGTTCATATTTAATAGACTCAGAAACTATTTATATTTCAGTTTCCAAAAATACAACTAAACCTGAAAGAATTTGTAAATTCTGAAAGATGTATGAAGATTGAAGAAGTAAATTTTAGTATTTAATACCACCCTGAGGCAGTTTTATTTGCATTTCGAAATATTGTTTTCATGGTAATAAAGGTGATTTTCAAAAAACATAAAATAATCATTTAAATTTAAAATATTCTTTTCACTCATTCGTCAACCTCAACAGAGGCTGATGAAAACAACAATGGAAACAGAAGTGGCACAAAGGTTAAACATTACCGATATCGTTAAGGAATACACGGGCAGGCTTTCGGCATTTATTCGAAAAAGAGTAAGCCGGTTAGAAGACGCCGAAGACATCCTGCAGGAGGTTTTCATCCAGCTTTCAGAAGCCGACCGCTTAATGAAACCAATTGACGAAATGACGGCCTGGCTGTTTACCGTTACCCGAAACCGGATAACCGATCTGTACAGAAAGAAAAAGCCGGAGCTTTATTCCGGATTTGAATCCGATGAAGAAGATGAATTCACGGGTACAGAATGGAGTAGATTTTTGGAGATAGACGAAAACACACCTGAAACGGAATTTGTACGATCGGTAATTTGGGAAGAACTTGGTGCTGCACTGGAAGAGCTTCCGGTTGAACAAAGGGAAGTATTCGAACTGACAGAATTTGAGGGCCTTTCATACAAGGAAATTTCTGCACTTACTGGCGAACCGGTAAATACGCTGATTTCAAGGAAAAGATATGCTGTTTTGATTTTGCGTGAACGGCTGAAATTGATATATGATGAATTATTAAACTTTTAAATGATTATACGATGAAAACAATGAATTATCACAGAAGAAGACTCTTTTTTATACCATTGATAGCTTTGGGTTTGGTACTGCTTGGTTACGTGACGATGCTGTTATGGAATGCGCTTTTACCTGATTTATTTAATATTTCTGCCATTACTTTTTGGCAGGCGCTTGGGTTGCTTGTCCTTGCCCGGTTACTTTTCGGAGGACATCACCCGCACCGGAATCCAAGATGGACGATGTATGGAAAGGATCGTGAACTTCGTAATAAACTTATGAAAATGTCGCCGGATGAAAAAAAAGAATTTTTTCGAAAAATGCATTACGATCGCACAGTCTGGCGTCACGGATATTTCAAGGATGAGGATATTCAGGATGGAAAAAGCACAGAACAAACAGATTAAATAATGTTCAGGATCATCGGAGATTTCAGGAAAGTGGATGTCATCTTTTTAAAAAGATGACATCCTAAGTTATATAAAACCCACAAAGATTTCAATTAAAAAAAGAACACATAATTTATTTGTTTCGCTGAACCTTTCCGAATTGTAAAGGTTGTACTTCTGATTTTAAGTTACGTGTCACTACATCTTAATTTTAAACTTGTATAAATTTCGGGAGAGGAAACGAAACTATTTTTAAAATTGTTAAAGTAAAACACATATTTCGGTTTTCTTTGTAGGAACAGATTTACAGGAAAGAATGGAAAAAGCTGAACGAGGCAGAAAAGGAGGAAAGGGTGGAAAACCGAGCATTTTTTCACTGTTAAAACCTTACCGGGGAATGGTGATTATGCTTGTGATTTTTGCTTTGGCGAGTAATGCTGCCAACCTTATTATTCCAAAAATCGTTTCTTATGGTATCGATTCATACACGGGAGGAAACTATAATCTTAAAATAATACTAGCTGAATTTCTGGGTGCTGCTGGCATAATCTTTATATTTACTTTGTTACAGAATGTTGTACAAACTTTTGCATCAGAGAAAGTTGCATTTAATCTTCGGAAGGAACTTTCCGACAAAATTTCGAGGCAGAGTTATTCATTTATTCAGGAATCTAATCCATCAAAATTACTTACCAATCTTACTTCCGATATGGATTCGCTGAAAATGTTCGTATCCAGCGGTATCTCATCGATCATTTCTTCGGTTTTTATGATTATCGGTACATGTGTTCTTTTATTTATAATTGATTGGGAACTGGCAATTCCGGTAATAATGATTATTCCTTTGGTTGGAATCACGTTTTTTGTCATTCTGAAAAAAGTCCGCTTACTTTTTCGGAGAGGCAGGGAAGTAATTGATTGGTTGAACAAGGTGATTAATGAGAGTATTTTAGGATCGGCTATTATCCGTGTCATCAATTCGCAGCAACATGAATACCGCAAGTTTCTTATGGCGAGCGCTGAAGCTCGTGATATCGGGATCTCAATTGTAACACTATTTGCTACACTAATCCCAATTATTAACTTTTTAGGAAACATGGCAACGCTAAGCATCCTGGCACTTGGTGGTCATTTTGTGATCTCGGGTAAAATGTCTCTCGGTGATTTTGCTGCATTTAACAGTTATGTAATAATGCTTATTTTCCCTATCATAATTATTGGGTTTATGAGTAATTTAATAGCATCTGCTACTGCTTCATACAATCGTATTTCTGAAGTACTGAAGGCAAAGGAAACAGCGGATACGGGAATTGTTGAGACCAAATTGAAAGGGAACATTGAATTAAAAAATGTATCGGTTTTGTACGATGGGAAACCTGCATTAAATAATGTTTCCATGCAAATAAAGGAGGGTTCAAGAACTGCAATTATAGGACCAACTGCAGCAGGAAAAACACAATTACTCTATCTTTTAACGGGATTGATTAAACCCGATGAAGGCTCGATAGAATTTGAGGGTATTAAACTTGATGATTACAAAAAGGAAACATTTCATAACCAGATCGGATTTGTTTTTCAGGATAGCGTGATGTTTAATTTGAGTTTACGTGAGAATATTGCATTTAACGATAATGTAACTGATGAGTCGTTAGAAAAAGCTATTGAAACAGCTGAACTAAAAGACTTTATTGGAGCTTTACCTAAAAAACTTGATACAGTTGTTTCCGAACGGGGAACCAGTTTATCCGGTGGACAAAAGCAGCGGATTATGCTGGCACGCGCTTTGGCACTGGATCCAAAAATCTTATTGCTCGATGATTTTACCTCTCGCGTTGACCCGCAAACCGAAAAGAAAATACTGAAAAATGTGCAAAAAAATTATCCTGAGCTGACACTGATTTCGGTGACGCAAAAAATAAGCCCTATAAAAGATTATGATCAGGTTATTTTACTGATGGAAGGGGAATTGGTAGCAACAGGAAAACATGAAACCCTGCGTGCATCCTGTCCAGAATATGTTCAGATTTATGAATCTCAAAAAAGTACGAGTCATTATGAGCTACAATCTTAATCTGGATATAAAAGAAGAAAAGAAGAAAAAGCTGGGTTTTAATCTGCTTAAAAAGTTGGTTGCCCATATGGTTGAGGAGAAAAAAATTCTTGTTGTGGCCTTTCTGGCAATGTTAATTACTGCTGTACTGAACCTGGCAGGTCCGATTATTATTGGTCATACGGTTGATAATTATATTCAAACAGGCAAGTTTCACGGGGTGCTTGTATTTAGCGGTATTTTGCTTGCAATGTATATTATTGCACTGGTAGCCGGTTATTTACAAACCAAATTAATGGGGTCGGTTGGTCAGCGGATGCTTTATAATTTACGTAATTCAGTTTTTCAAAAACTGCAGGAGCTTCCTTATGATTTCTTTAACCAGAATAAAACCGGAGATTTAATTTCAAGAATAAATAACGATACAGATAAAGTAAACCAGTTTTTTTCGCAATCGTTAATGCAGTTTCTTCGCGCAATCCTGATTATGATTGGATCAGGGATATTTCTGCTTTCCATACATCTTGAGTTGGGGGCAGCAACACTTTTACCGGCATTATTTATATGGGGAATAACAAAGTTTCTAACACCCTGGGTGAAAAAGAAAAACGCTGTTAACCTGAGGAGTGTGGGTAATCTAAGTTCGGAGGTACAGGAAAGTCTGAACAATTTTAAAGTAGTGGTGGCTTTTAACCGGCGCGACTACTTCCGAAAACGTTTTGCAATAGCAAACAACGATAATTATTCAACTTCGGTTAAAGCAGGTATTGCAAATAACGTGTTTTTGCCCATCTATACGCTCTTTTCAAATATTGGACTTTTAATTGTGCTGGCGTTTGGGATTTATTTTATTTCCATCGGTCAGTTTACCATCGGGTTATTGATCAGTTTTATTGCTTACGTAAACAGTTTTTACAACCCGCTTAGACAATTGGCCTCTTTGTGGGCAAATTTTCAACTGGCACTTGCAGCCTGGGATCGTATTGGTAAAATCCTGGAACTGGAAAGCAATCTGCCTTTGGTTGAGTCTGATTATTTTGATGAAACAGCGACACTGGTTTCGTTTCGTGATGTTTCGTTTTCGTATCCCAACGGAAGTGAGGTTCTGCACAATATTACTTTTAATTTGAAGAAAGGGAAAACCTATGCTTTTGTAGGTCCAACGGGTGGCGGAAAAACGACAACAGCTTCTTTAATTTCCCGTTTATATGATCCAACAAAAGGAAAAGTACTTTTGGAAGGTCGCGATATTCGGTCATATTCAGCCGAAGAAAGAGTTAAAAAAATAGGCTTTATTTTACAGGATCCTTTTTTATTCAGTGGAACTATTCGTGAAAATATTCTTTACGGCAATGAAGAATATCAAAATCTTCAGAATGGCGAACTGACTAAAATATTTCGTGAATCAGGCCTTGAATCATTGTTGCAACGGTTTGAAAACGGGCTTGAAACAAAAGTGAATCTTTCTGGCGATGGGATTTCCCTGGGACAAAAACAACTTATCGCATTTATGCGGGCGGTACTTCGAAAACCGGATTTGATTATACTGGATGAGGCAACTGCCAATATCGACACGGTCACAGAATCGTTGCTGGATGACATTCTGCAAAAACTACCTGCGTCGACCACAAAAGTGATTATTGCACACCGGCTAAATACCATTGAGAATGCGGATGTAATTTACTTTGTAAACACTGGTAACGTTACCAGGGCCGGTTCTTTAAGCGAGGCCGTTGATATGCTAATGAAAGGGAAGATAGCAAGTTAATAGCGCATAATTTTCAATAAAACACAATTGAGTATTAATTTAAATTTAACGTTTAAGTAAACATATTAATATTAGTTAGCCGACTAACTAAAAAATATTATTTTTGTGGCATGAGAGAAGGGCCACATACAGATTCCATAGGTTATTTATTTATAAAAATATGTAAAACACGTAGAAATAGGGCGAACGAAATGCTTGTGAAACATGGTATACATGCGGGGCAGGATGTTTTATTGTATTATCTCAGTTTGGAAGACGGCCAAACAGTTTCTCAGTTGGTAACAGATATTCATATTCAGCATTCGACTATTTCAAACATGATTAACCGAATGGTTGCTAATGATTTGGTTACAAAAGTCAGAGATAGAAAAGATGCCCGGGTATCGCGTATTTTTTTGACATTAAAGGGAAAAGAAGCTGTTGTGCAGTTAAAAAAAGTCTGGCAAATTCTTGAAAGCCAAACAATAGAAGGATTAACTGAGGATGAAATTGTTGAACTTAAAAGACTGTTGAAAAAAGTGTTATCGAATATTAGAGTATAGATTTTAACTATTTTGTCAATAAAAGCCCGGTGATTAAAATTCAAAATAAATTGATTAATAGAAAAAATAGAATATGAACGAAAAAACAAAAAAGAAAAGCTTCAGGGTGTATATTCCACTCATAATCGTGGTTTTGATTGTTATTGTCGGCGTTGGATACTGGTTTAAGGAGTATTCAAAATATATTTCCACCGATGATGCCCATGTAGATACCGATAATGTTTCGGTAAGTTCAAAAATGCTGGGAAGAATTACCAATGTGTTTGCTGATGAAGGTGATAAAGTGGATGCGGGTGAATTGCTGGCGGTAATTGACAGTAGCGATTTACAGTCCCAAAAAATAAGTGCGCTGGCTGTAATTGGCCAGGTTAAAGCAAACCTTGCGCAGGTACAGGCTAAATATAATTTCGATAAAGAAAACATAAAAGTTCTTGATGTTAATCTGAAAAAAACGCAGCAGGATTATAACCGTGCAAAAAACCAGTTTGATGGTGGAATCATAACTCAGGAACAATTTGAACACTCGCAAAGTGCATTGGAATCGTCAGAAGCAACATTGGAGGCTGCAAAATCGCAGTTGGAAGTTTCACAGGCCGCGATAAAAAGTTCGCGAGCTTCTGTTGAAGCTGCAGAAGCCCAGGTTCAGGTAATTGAAACGCAGCTTAAAAATACCCGGCTTTATGCTCCGATCAGCGGGATTGTCGCAAAACGGTGGTTATTGCCCGGGGACATTGTTCAACCCGGACAATCGGTATTTACGGTTACCAATAATGAAAAATTGTGGGTTGCAGTATATTTGGAAGAAACTAAAGTTGCCGGCGTTCATTTGGGACAGGAAACTGATTTTACCATCGATGCATTTCCCGGAGTTGAATTTACGGGTAAAGTTTATTCAATCGGATCGAATACAGCATCACAATTTTCACTAATACCGCCAAACAATGCGTCAGGAAATTTCACGAAAGTTACGCAGCGTGTGCCGCTGAAAATTTCTATTGACGGAGTATCGAACGGTGGAAATTTATCCAATTACAAGGTTTTGGCTGGTATGTCGGCAGTGGTAAAAATTATAAAAGACAAGAAATAATGCACCGCGCCTCGATACTACATCAAATACGAAAATTCATGCGTCCGCGGAATTCAATTTTACATCCGCGTAACAATGCGTATAAGTGGATATTACTGGTCAACGTTATGATTGGGACTTTCATGGCGGTATTGGACGCTACAATTGTAAATGTTGCTTTGCCTAAAATCATGTCGTCGTATGGTGTTGGTATTGATAAAATAGAATGGGTACTAACAGCCTATCTTTTGGCGCTTGCTGTTATGTTGCCAACTTCAGGATGGTTGGCCGATAAATTTGGTTACAAACGTATGTATTTCTTTGGTTTACTGCTTTTCACTGCGGGTTCCATGTTGTGTGGTATGTCTGTTAATGAAAATATGCTTATTTTATCGAGGATAGTACAAGGGTTAGGCGGCGGAATGATCCAACCACTTGGGATGGCCATTATTACCAGGGAATTTCCGCCTGAGAAAAGGGGAGTGGCGCTTGGCTTCTGGGCAGTTTCTGCTGCAGCTTCCGTCTCATTTGGTCCACTGATTGGTGGCTACCTGGTTGACTATTTTAATTGGAAGCTGATTTTTGATGTCAACGTACCGGTAGGAATAGCGGCCATGATAGCAACTTTTATTATTCAGGAAGAATATAAAAGTAAAAAACTTAGAAAGTTTGATCTTGTGGGGTTTGTTTCCATAACCATTTTTCTTCCGGTTTTATTATATGCACTTTCTGAAGGTACTGCACAAGGGAATGCACAAGGGTGGCATGCTCCTTATGTTTTAGCATGTTTTGCTATTTCAGCAATCTCGTTTGCAGTTTTTCTAACAACTGAATTTACTGTGAAAGAACCCCTAATGGATTTGAAGCTTCTTTTAAATCATAATTTTGGAATAGCCAATATTATTATACTCATATTCGGTATTGGAGTTTTTGGAGGTATTTTCCTACTACCTTTATATCTCCAGAATACACTTGGGTACACGGCATTACAATCGGGGGAAGTATTTTTACCTGTCGGGATTATTCAGGGAATTGTAGCTCCCCTTGCAGGTATTGTTTCCGATAAAATAAATGTGAAAATTCCGATCGTTGCAGGCTTACTGGCATTTGTAGCAAGTTTCGTCATATTCACAAAACTCTCATTTTTAACAGAGCATAGTTATATTATGCTCTCGCTGTATCTTCGTGGAATTGGAATGGGACTGCTTTTTGCTCCGCTCAGTGCTATCGCTATTAGTGAAATTCCACGACACGAAATGGCACAGGCTTCCAGTTTAACAAATACGATCCGTCAGCTCGGCGGTAGTCTTGGTATTGCCATTCTGGCTACAATGCTATCTTCAAGGATTAGTTTTCATGCACAAACATATGGGCAATCCATTCAGGCACATTCCGAAACTTACCAAACAACTATGGAGCACGTTAATAATTATATTCAACATAATGCAGGAAGTTCTCCTGCAACTGCCCGGCAGCAGGGTCAGGTTTTATTGATGTCAAGTGTTAATAATCAGGCGTATATTGAAGGAATCAACGATGATTATCTGATTGCTGCCCTTATTACTTCATTGGGATTGATTCCCATTTTTTTCCTTCATACCAAAAAGAAAAATAAATCGAAAAATAAGATTGTAAATGGAAACATTACAGAATAAACTATTGATTTTTATCATTATAATTTTTGCCTCTTTAACGGTTAATGCACAACAGTTAAAATCAAATGAGGCAGTATCTGATTCACTCGATTTACAGTGGATTATTCAGGAAGTCATCAAGAATCATCCGCTTGTGAAGTCAGCTGAAGAGGCGTTGAAGAGTGCTGATGCACAGATCGGACTGGCAAAATCAGGTTATTATCCGAATATTAATTTTGATGCTAATATAAATAATATAGGTCCGGTTCCTTCATTGTCATTACCTGATATGGGAACATTTAGCTTTGTCCCAAGAAATAATATCTCGGGCGAATTTAGTTTGCATCAGAGCATTTACGATTTTGGAAAAACAGCACAAGGTATTGCAGTGGCAGATGAGGGTAAATCGATTACTGAACAATCGAAAGAACAGGTAAAACAAAAACTCGCATTACATTCAGTTCAGATTTATTATAACCTGGATTTTTTACAGGAGGCTATTAAAATAAAGGCTGAACAGTTACAAACTCTGAATGAACACCTCGATTTTGTGGAAAAGAAGAAAGCTACCGGTTCAGCAACTGACTATGAGGTATTAAGTACAAAAGTAAAAATATCGGGTGTTGAAAGCCAGTTACTTGATATAAAAGCTGCACGTAAAGTACAACTATCAGCATTAAATTCTTTGCTTGGGTTGCCATCAGAAACCTTTCATAATGTGAAGCAATTACTTGATATGAAATTACCGGTTATTGAAAGCGATTCAATGATCAGTCATGCTTATGCTAACAGAAATGAAATGATGATTGCAAAGAAGAAGGAGCAACTGGCATCAATGCAGGTGGAAATGGAAAAGATAAAGAAAACGCCGTCATTGTATTTTATCGCAAATGGGGGAATAAAGAACGGTTTTGTTCCGGAAATTAATAAAATAAGACCAAATTATGTTGTTGGGCTTGGAGTGAATATCCCGATTTTTGATGGAACAAGAGAAAAGTATAATATTGTAAAAGCACAATCGGCTGCAGAAACTACAGTTTTGCAAACTGAAGTAACCCGCAGGGATATTTCAAGTGAAGTTGTTGAAAGTGAGGCAAGAATTCAAACTGCTGTCCAAAAAGTAACACAGTCAAAACTGCAACTTGAACAGGCTGAAGAAGCATTATCGCTGGCTAAGTTAAGTTACCAGTCTGGAGTAATCACCAATCTTGATTTACTTGATGCAGCTACCGCAGTTTCAGAAAGCAGGTTATTGTTATTAAAATCACAAATTGATTATGTAGTTAACATTTATAATTTGAATGCTTCTTTGGGTGAGAAATTATATTAAGGATTTAGTTAAAATTTTTAGTTAATCATTTCTATTTTAGATTGAACAGGTACAGCAGCAATCAGTGTCTGATATACGACACAATACCTTTCAGTTAATTTTTGCAGTGACTTGATTTTTTCATCATCGGCATCGCAATCCAATTCAAAAAACAACCGAATAGCCTTAAATCCTACGGGGACATCTTTTGAAACAGCCAGTGTTCCTTTAAAATCCAGATCGCCTTCGGCTTTTACGATTCCCTCTTTTATATCAATACCTATTGAAGTTGCAACGGCACTTAAAGTAACTCCGGCACAAGCTACCAGTGCTTCCAAAAGCAAATCTCCTGAACAGACCAGTGTTCCGTCACCTCCGGCTGCAAGATGCAATCCTGCTTTTGCCAGTGCCCTTCCGGTTTCTATACTACAGGTTACGCCTTCGCCAATTTTCCCTTTAGCTTTTATCGTAATAATTGCAGATTCCGGATCTTCCCTGTATTTTTTCTTAAGTGGTGCCTGTAATGATTTTAATTCTTCGGACTTCGTCATTCTAATGTAGAAATTTTAAATATTATTTTTCATTTTTTGCCAAACTAAATTATGCCGACTTGCCCCAATCGTATCGGTACTTAATATCAATTTGTCATCTATAAATTCAAATTTTCTTATCTGGTTTTGGCCAGACCAGTTCGGGAAGGAACTTATTTTTATCCGATGAACCACCTGATCGGGATTATTGTACACTTCATAACTTCCGCAATAGGAAAGAAATTCATTAAAAGCACCAACAGCTTCGTCGGGTCTCGCCTGTAGAGGATCCTCGGAATGAAACTTCGATCGCTTATTTTTCATTAATTGAACCGACATGTTCCCGTTTTTGTCGTAGGTTATTCGTCCAATTGCGTCCTCTCCAAAGGGAAAAACGATTGTTCCATCGTTTAACTCAGCAGTCCATTTAACTAATTCCCAGGATCCGACAAAATTTTTGTTATTCATTTTTCAATAGTTAATATTCAACACGTTATGTTTTTAGGTTATTAGTCTATTCCCAAAGGTTCACCAACAACTTTCATTTCATGATCTGCAAAAACTTTACTGATTTCTTCTTTCGAAGGTGGAGTGGTCCATTTATCGGTTACTTTGAAAAAAGCTTCCATTTTTCCGGCAGGCAAATATGAGACGATCATTTTACCTTTTTCTGAGCGTTGAATAAATGCATGCTGCACATTTCTTGGGAGGAAAATGGTATCGCCGGATTTCATCTTATATTTATCGTTGCCAACCTGAAAAAGATAATCGCCTTCGATCACATAAAACCACTCGTCCTGAAACGGATGGATGTGCAAAGGCGGTCCTCCGTTTGGCGTAAGTCCGGTTTGTTCAAACACGGCCAAATCATTTTCAGTATCTGTCCCTGAAATCTTGATGTCGAGGTTGTTCAGTGTAACACCTTTCATTTTGAAGTGTTCGCCAAATCTCGCTTCCCCTGCAGTTTACCTTAAAACCTTTGTTTGTTCTCATAAAAAATGATGTATTAGAATTGGCAAACATTTTAAAGGGAAAAATGGAAAGAGCTGCAAGGATAAATTTTCCACGTTTCATTTTATTCAATGTGTAAATGATCTTTGGTCAATTAATTCAGAAAATGCCAATTAATCTGACATGATTTTTAATAAAGCACAAAGAAATAAACCTATAAATCAAACAGTAATGGAATATAAGACAAATATATCTTAAAACAAAATAAATCATTGAAATACAATAAAATAAATTACTCTCTAATTTCTTGTTAACAAATAATTCTATTCAAAAATGGGTTTTTAAAATGTTATCAAATATTTCAACTAATTTAATATTTATTAACCCTGAAAAGCAATAATAAAGACAAATAAGTCTTAAATTGTATAAATTTATATAACATATTAATTATTAAAAATTTTAGATTATGGGATTAGTAGTTTCGCCCATTGTAAAAGGGCAGGAAGAAGCATGGAAAAAATGGACTTTAAGCCTCAAAGGTGAAAAGAAAAAGGAATTCGATGATTTTAATAAACGCTACGGTTTATTGCGTCACGATGTTTGGGCGGTTGAAACACCAAACGGATTGTTGGGGGTTATACTACACGAAGGACCAGGTGCGGATAAATTAATGTCCGAAGTTGTAACTTCAAAGCACCCATTTGATCTTGAGATGGGAAAGGTACTCGAAGTTTTTCATGGGATGGATATGACAAAACCACCTGCCGGGCCGATGCCAGTTAAACTATTATGAAATTTAATTCTCGTATAACCCGTCGAAATATTAATAAATTATTTTAGTATTTCGACGGTTAACTTAAATGTATTTTCTGAATTTTTAATGATGGTGATTCGAATTTTCATAATGTTCACGAATAAAATCACGGCCAAAATCACCATCAAAATCACGCCAAACTGAATGAATATGATTGGCATTATTTTGCGAATTATCGAATTCAATTAAAAATGTTTTTCCCTGGATGCGATAATAATGAGGCTCACCGGAATGTGTCGCCCCGGCCCATCCAAACCTGATTTCATCCATTTCTTCCTTTTCAAGGTTTTCAGCGCGTTTTTTAGCCAGTTCATCCGGCATTGTTGCGAGGTATTCATGTATTAATTTTAAAAGGAGTTCCTGGTTGGCAGCCGATAGCTCTTCCAGTTTTATGCCAACCGGTTCTAACGGATCAACTTCCGGGGCATTTCGGGTAACTATGTCATATGGTGATTGTTCGCTAAAAATAGCCTTTTGTTTATCGTGAATGGAATTTATTAGTTCCAATCCCAGATCTTCCTCTGCAGCAAGCGTCCTTTCACCTTTTCGTTTTCCACTTTTAACAGTTGCCGGGTTGGCACCCATAAATCTGGGGGCAATCTCCATTTTTCCATATAAAATGGTAAAATTTAATGAAAGGTGATGACCTTGAAAAGACCATGCCCATAAACTGTCTTTTGCAGGATTGCCGTAAAAGGCTACATAATATTTTTCAGGGTCATGAGAAAAGGTCTCGCCCGACATTTCGGCAAGGACATTTTCAAGACTCATAATTTGCAGTGTTTTGGCATATCCTGTTTCGCTAAGGGAAGTATGTAGCAATTGAAATAATATTTGTTTTTGTTGCTTCATTTAACTCTCCGATTGAAATACCGGCTCGCGGATACATGGAAGCAGGAAAATAATGCCAGTCATGTTTTGAATCATCGTCAAATTGCATTTGTGCTTTATTTTTTTGGGCACGGGTCAGTGAATTTAAAAAGTTTACAGCAGGTTCATGGTTTTCAGCTTGAAATGCAAACATTGGGATGATAAAAATTATAAAAATTGAAAATTTTGTCTTCATATCTTTTATTATTAAACTTTTATTCCTATTCGCATTGATTATAAATCTGAAATTATAATAAGATGACATTTCTCAATTTACCATGGCGTTTACCAGGTTTTCATTGTATTTAATTTCCAGTTTCTCCACCTGTTTTTTGTGTTTTTCAAAATTTATAAAACGCAAGAAAATTAATACGATAACCATAAACAAGAGGTAAATCATAAAAACGTATTGCCAGTCAAAATGAGTTTTCATTATACCCATTATATAAGGGCCAACAGAAAGTCCCATATTCGAAATTGCCATGTAAAGGGTAAACTGGGTTGCTGCTATTCGTTTCCAACATAATTGCATGGCAACCGCAAACAGGGCTATCGTCATAAATGCATCGAGGCTGTAGAAAACAACGAAAAAACCAATGACGAAAACTTTGTTGGTCCAATATTGTGAGAGAAACGACATTCCCAATAACAGAATAATAAGTGCTATTGCATAAGAGGTCATCATTCGTATTTTTCCAAAAATATCAATCATAGCCCCGGCGATAAACATGCCAAGAATACCTGCTACCAGTGTTGTAGAAGCAAAAACCTGTGAATAATAAGCGTCTGTCCAACCCAATTTCTGTACTGTGAAGACAGGTAAAATAGCGTCAACCAGGCCACGCCCGACACATTGGCTAAAAGCAGCTACACCCATAATTAAACTTACCGGTAAAATAAAAACACTGAATAAACTTTTAAAAATTGCTTTCCAGCTATGTAGTTGAATTTTCTGCGCTATTGGAGAAGCTTCTCCTACCGACCATGGTAGTCGTTTTTCTCCTGGCCGTTCCTTAAGCAGTAACGGAAAAAGCATAATTCCCAACACAACAAAGGAAAAAAAGATCATCGACATAAAGTATCCGTAATGATTGATTAGCCAACTGGTAATTGCAACCGTTACTGAAGTTCCAATGATTTTTGAACCCCACATTAAACCGTTGGCTCTTGCCTGTTGATTAACTGGTAGAATGTCAATTGCCAGGCTATCAACCGAAATGTCCTGAAAAATGCTGGCAAAACTACTCATAAAACCAATAAACATTAGAATTGGCAGGTGATTTAACGGATCTTTTACTACTGCCAGCGCAACAAAGTTTGCCACTAATCCTGCCTGCCCAAACAGAATCCATGGTTTGCGCCTGCCCATTGGCAAAAAGGTAAAACGATCCATAAATGGGGCAACAACGATTTTAAAGCTCCATGGAATACCAATAACTGCAACAAAGCTACCAATCTCCGCCGGTGTTTTTCCATTCATGGCCATCCATGCCGGCATGGCGTACCAAAGCAATCCTTGAGGTATTCCTTGTGCGAAATAAAGTGCCGCAAATGTTATGTATCTTAATAATGCATTCTCCGATAATGTGGGTATCTTCTCCTGCGTAGCGATTGCCTTTTCGATATTGATCATTCGTATTGGTAATTCTTTTATTTATTAAAATCAGTGATCCAGTTCCTTATTTTTCTCTCTAATATTTCAAGAGGAACACAACCAGTCGAAAGCACCTGGTTATGAAATTCACGTATGTCAAATTTGTCTCCTAATTTTTCCTTTGCCAGATCGCGCAATTCCCTGATTTTTATTTCTCCGATTTTATAGGATAGTGCTTGTCCCGGATTTGCCATATAACGTTCAATTTCAGCAGTAATACTTGCTTCGCTGTCGGCTTCATGATCCATCGAATATTGAATGGCCTGTTCACGGGTCCATTTTTCTGCATGAATTCCCGTGTCAACCACCAGTCGGATTGCACGATGCATTTCCTGGCTAAGCCGGCCAAAATATTGAAATGGATCAGTATATAAGCCAAGTTCTTTTCCCAGCGATTCGCAATACAGCGCCCAGCCTTCGCCATAGCCACTGTACCAGATTGTTTTCCTGAATGTCGATAAATCTTCGTTTTCCTGCGTTAAGGAAATCTGGTAATGATGTCCCGGAATTGCTTCGTGAAGAAATAATGACTCGTCAGAGTAAACATTATATTTTGAAGCATCGGGAATGGGTACATAAAAAATACCGGGACGTGTTCCATCGAGAGAGCCGGGACTATATTCTGCACTTGCCGATTCTTCCCTGAATTTCTCGGTTTCCCTGATTTCAAATTTCGTTTTTGGTTTATGGTCGAACAATTCATCGAGATGCGGTTTTATTCGGTCATAAATATTTTGAAAATGATCCAGCACTTGTTGTGGTTCAGTGTATGGCATTAAATCTTTGTCGTTACGAACAAAATTGAAAAACGATTTCATATCCCCGTTAAATCCAACCTGCTGTTTCACTTTTTCCATTTCTGCCGTAATTCTTTCAACTTCTTTTAAACCCAGTTGATGAATCTCATCGGCTGTCATATTGGTTGTAGTATATTTTTTTATCTGGTGTTTATAATATGCTTCCCCATCCGGAATATCCCAAATGCCACTGGTTTCACGCCCGGCATGGCAGGTATTCGTTTTGCATAAAATCGTGGAGCTTTTTAAATTCGGGAATAATTTTTTCAGCAATTATTTTGGTGTAAGCTTCAGTCAACTCTTTTTTATCTTCAGCAGAAAATGATTCCGGCATATTTAAAACCGGTTGATAAAAAAGATGCTTTTGCACGTCGTTTGCGGCAAGTGCACCAAGTTGAGGAATAACTTTAACAATCAAGCTTTTGGGAAGTACATAACCAGCTTTCATCCCTTCTTTCATTTTATCTTCTGCCGAATTTAGCCAGGTTAAAAAACCATTTAACCGTTCGAGCCAGTTTTTGTAATCCTGAACAGTTTTAAACGGTTGTGCACTTTTACCGCTCGCAAATTGCCCCATTACCAGGTTGACCGTCCACATCTGGTCAATTGGAAAGTAATCTTCGTGGAAGTTTAGCGCATCCAGGTTTATCTGGCATTCCCATTTTAAAATATTTTTCGTTATCTGCTGGTTCTCATTCAGGTTCGAAATATTAATTCTTGATAATTCGTCAGCGTATTTGGTATAATAAGACTTCAGCCTTTCCCTATATTCATCCGACAGAAAATTCGGGAAGCTGCTATTGTATCGACTGTCTCCTGTGAAAGTCGCATTTATGGGGTTAAGTTTGAGCCCCTCTTCGTAATAATCGTTTACCATAAGATCAAAATCTTGTTGAATTTTCAGGATTTTATCATCCACTTTGTTTTTTTGGTTTGAGGTATTTGTACAGGCAGCAAGAAAAAAAATTGAGAGAATGAAAAACAAATGATGTTTTGCCATGATTATTTTGAATTTTTCAATTTCTAAAATAGTTGCAACTAAAACAATACATTGAAGTAAAAGTTTAGTAATGAGCAACCTGGAATTTAATCTTGTGAATGGCGGAGTAGGGGATTTTTAACACATAAATATATTTATAAATTTTCTGCTCGAAAAATATTACGTATTCAATTCCCATGTAATTATTCATAATCAGCAGTAAATTTCTCATTTTTTGGAAGAAGCGAGGCATAGATAAACGGTTAAATATTACATTATTTATAAAATTTGTTTTAACGATTCCCGTGGAATCGGATGTTTGTAGCAAAAAGAAGGGTTTGAAGAATTCGACTCCGGCCGGAGTCGCACGTTAAAATATCATCTGATTTTCTATACATATTCAAATCCTCCGGATTTTCAATTCAGAAGTTGCGAAATCAATGAAACACTAAAAATCGTAAGCATAAACCAGCCGATAAAACCTTGGATAATTGCCAGGTAGCGCGGCAGGCCTTTAATCGGTATTTCACCAAAACCAAGGGTGGTAAAGGTGTTGATGGAGAGCATCAGTGCGTTGAGAATTTTTATAATGATATCGTAAGCAATGGCAATTAAAAACGCGCCAACCAGCAAAATTACTTTCCACCAGCGGTGGGAGGGTGGAACTTCCTGCCAGGTTCCTTTCAGCACATCAAAGCGGCTTAAAAGTGAAGCAGTAAGTTTTGTTCCTGATAAAGCCCATTTGTAAAGTGGCAGGGCAGTGGCAACAAAAAATCGGGGGACGGTTTGTTCCGATTCTTTCAGCATTTTTCTAAAATTTTCGTAAGCAAGCAATTCCGGTTCTTTTTCTTCGAGATACACTTCATGGATTCCCTGGTTGCGGTTCAGGTATTTCATAAAAAAAGTATAGCGGTGAATAATGCGGTGTTTGCCGTGGCTGTCCCAACTGTTTGGGAAGAAAAGGTAGATGAGCGCGAAAAGCAGAATAACATATAATGAGAATATAATTGCCTTGGATGGTTTGGTTCCATAGGCGGAAAATAATTTCAGGAATTGATTAATTTTCAAAGTGAAAAAAGTATCGAATGTAGGATGAGTTTTATAATGATAAGCCAGTCGTTGCGTTTCCAGATCTTTTAAATCGACATAAACTTTATTCGCATTTTCAGTATCGTGTTCACCTTTATATTTATCATAGAATTGCCCCAGCATTTTTGATTCTTCACGAAAAGCCCGGCTGTTTTCAACCCGGAATTTATTCAAATAAGTATCCAACATTGCCTGACTATATAAATTATCCCGAAAATTATCAATGGAGTCTGACATATTGAAATAACTGCCGTAATACACGATACCTTTTTTAAACTGGTCATAGTCGATTATCAATTTATCTGAAAATGTAGAAATACCACACATAACTGTGTTCTCAAACTCGTTCTCCGAAATATCCAATCCAGTACCAGCAGGATCCTCATCAGAATTTACCGTAAGTTGCACTATTTGTTCGGGGAATAAATTTCTTTTTAACGACAGATACCTACCATTCTGAAAAAGTATCCTCACTTCTCCTTTCCCTTCGAATTTGGTATTTACTATATTAAGTGAAATTCCATTGATAAAGGAAAAAATGCTGTGAAGACCATAAAATTTTTTGTCGAGAGAATAAATGGTACAGTTATAAAAATTAATATCTGATGAATTTCGTAAATTGGCATTTTCTGTCATTAACATATTACCGGAATAAGTCCTGACTCCTTTTTGAAAAAGGTTTTTAACAAAAAAAACATCAGGCATATTGCTTCTTAATTCCTGTAAATCAAGTTTAATACCATTCTGACTGAAATAGAATTCGTCATCAAAAATACAGTTGGAAAGTATTATATTCCAGCTATTTATAATATATACCTTTTTATGAAAATGAATCAGATATAACCCGGCATATTTTTCTCCTGACTGAATTACAAAATGTACGTTATTTAAACGTAATTGCTTGTAAATATGAATGGTATCTTTTCTGGCTGATTCAAATACGGGTTCATTTGAATTGGATATAGTTTTGCTAAAAAGGAATATCGAATCTGTTTTCTCATTGTATTTAATAAGGGCATCATTTAACTGGAATACGGAGTCTTTTTCGTTGGCAACTAAGTCGAAAAACTCGGAGTAAGAATATTCCTTAAATTTTGTTTCCTGAGCCGATAAGGAAGATAAAAGTGTTATGCACAATAGGAGGAAAATGAATCGTTTCATAATCTGTGTTTTAACGATTCCAGAGGAATCGGATGTTTGTAGTAAAAATGTAAAGCCAGCAGAATTCGACTCCGGTAGGAGTCGCACGTTAAAATATCATCTGATTCTCTATACATATTTAAATCCTCCGGATTTTCAATTTAAAAGTTGTGAAATCAACGAAACACTAAAAATCGTAAGCATAAACCAGCCGATAAAACCCTGGATAATTGCCAGGTAGCGCGGCAGGCCTTTAATCGGTATTTCATCAAAACGGCCTACCAGACGGTCAGACCGGCTTTCGGGAATCAGGGCATATCTCATTTTTCGGAAGAAGCGGAGCATAGGTTTTATTTTTTTATTTCGTTTTGAATGGTATTCATTAACAATTTATTTTTCTCCAACAGAAGGCCAACAACCTCTTTTGAAAGTGCATGATAGTGATAAATCTGGGGAAGACATCGAATAGCGTCACGATTATTACTGAGTTCCCTAATTATTTGATGAGCCTTCTTAAATTTCAGTTGAAGAATACTGTGATCCACCGCTTCCTTCATTTCAAGTGGCTCCGCAGCTTCAATCGCAGCAAGCATATTCTTGTCAAGTAATCCCAGCGTAGCGTGGGCAAATTCCTTTTGATATTCCAGGGTTTGCAGTATGCTCTCCCAGTATTTGGCCAGTACATAATAATTGGCCAGTTCTTCTCTGATACTTTCCTTTTCAATCAGGTCCATTCTCCCGGTATTTTGAAGCTCATCATAAACGATGCGTGACAATGGAAGATAGGACTTCCATGTAACTTTCTCAATGCTTTCTACTATTTTATTATAGTTAACAAATTCGGAATCAGGATTCTGTATTGCACCACTAAGTTCATTAATCTGGTTCATCCGAATATCACACAAATCATTTGAGAATAGCAGTCTTTCGTTATCTTTTTCCAGATCAACCTTTAAACGTTTCAGGTAATTCTGTTCAAGTGAATGCTCCTTTTTAAGTTCGTTCCAGTTGTTTACCTGCAGGGCGATTAAAATTCCAATTACTACAAGCAGTATTTCGCCAATGGCATAACGCAGGTATTTTACTGTCCTGTTTTCGGCAGCGAGTTGATAACGTATTTTTGAGAAGAATCGAAGCATATTATTTGTTGTTAGTTAGTTCAAATATTTTTTCCTGGTTGCTTTATGTTAACTGATAAAATTGATGATGTATTCCCTGATCTGTTTTTTGGGCTGTAGATACAAAGAGCGATTCATTAAGCCATTGATAAGGGCCCTTTTCCACTTCAAAAAAGTGTGCGTTCTCATATAAGTCTCGGGTTCCTTTGCTTGATTTTGTTTTATCACTCGTATTCCCCGATTAACCATATATATCAAATATCCATCAGATGTTTTAATGGTGTATCTCGTTTCAATACGAACCTGATTATCGTGGATCTGTTGCCAGTCGCTTCCTCCTTCAAGTATTTCTCCGCGAATGTTTTCTCCAAAAACTTCACCCCCTAAAACAGGAACTATTCTACGCTGATAACCATAAACCGATCCAACTAACTGAGCTTCGCCAATGATTACTTTAGCTTCAAAAACAGGTATTAATTCAGGTTTTGAATTCATGATTTAGCATTTAAAGTTTCTTTGTCGAAGCCGGCAATTTTCTTGTATTTTTCCATGAGGGTTTCAAGTTCTTGATGAGGAATTTCATCCGGACTAAATCCATTTGGAAAACGCTCTTCCATCAGGTCTAAAATAATATCCGGTCCTTTTTTACGGTTGTTAAGAACCACATTGGCAGTAGCCTCAACTCGAATCACTGTCGTAATTCTCTAATGCTTCGGAAAGACTTTCAAATTGATTGATACAGTTTGTTAATTCATCAACATCTAAAATGGCCTGTGATGCTCCATTCGATCCAATTGGATACATCGGGTGAGCTGCATCTCCCAGGAGCGTTACTCTGTTGAAGCTCCAGCGATCTAATGGATCTCTGTCAGACATCGGGAACTCAAAAATTCCTGAATTCGAATGTTCAATCATAGATGGAACATCCAGCCAATCGTATTTCCAATTGGCATATTTTTCCAGTAGTTGTTTTTTGTCTGCCTGTCGATTCCAATCGCGTTCTGTAAGTGTTTCTCCTAATCCACCTTTTAGGTTTGCTACCCAATTAATGAGTTGATTTCCGTTTTCGTCGTAAGCATCTTTAATGGGGTAAACAACCATCTTTTGTTTTAAAGAACCAATCATCGCCATGGAGGCTTCAGTCAAAAAAGGTTTCATTACCGCTGTTCCTCTGTACAATACGTTTCCCGAATAAACAACCGGACCTTCATCAGGATAAAGCAGTTTTCTGATTTGAGAATTAATTCCATCGGCACCAATCAGTAAATCTCCTCTTTCAGTATGAATAATTTCTCCACTGTCTTTATCAATAAAATGAGCCGTAACACCATCTTCATCCTGTTCAAACGATGAAATATGATGCCCCGGGTATAAACAATCAGGACCTAAAATTTCAACCGCTTTATTCCAGAGTAAGATTTGAAAATCGCCCCTGTGAATGGAAAATTGCGGCCATTTATATCCGGCATAAACTCCCCGTGGTTCTTTCCAAAAAAATTGTCCGTACCGGTTTGCATAAACAAGCTCTTTGGTTTCAATTGCAATCGCTTTCAGATCGTCAATGAGTCCTAAATTATCGAGTACACGAACACAATGCGGTAAAAGATTTATTCCAACACCCAATGGTTTAACTTCTTTAGTTGATTCAAAAACTTTCACATCGTGGCCGGCATTGTGTAAGCTTATTGCTGCAACAAGCCCTCCAATACCACCGCCTCCAATAATTATTTTCATTTTTAATTATGTCTTTTTGATTGTCTCACTTTTAAAGCTGTGTTCTAAAAACAAATTTTCATCGCGGATCAATCTTCCAGTTTAACTAATTTCAATTTTCTGTCTGTTTGTTAAGTTTATTCCAATTATTGATTTGCTAGGCAATCAAAATTCCAATCACTACCAACACAATTTCGCCAACAGCATAGCGCATATATGCGGCAATCTTATTTTCAGTTGCCAGCTTTAGTCTGATATTTCGAAAGAATCTAATCATTGCTTATTAGCTGATAGTTTTATTTTTTATTGTATTGTTCAATTAATTTTAAAATGTCGTCGACCAGTGAGATTTTATTTGTTCCATTGTTTGTAATAAAAATCGCATTTCCTTGAATACGCTTAAGGTAAGCTATGCGTTTAGGGTTGTTTTTTATAAGCGTAAGTGAGTGCTCTAAATTAAAGTCCCTAACTTCGACTCCCTCCTCTAAAAATGATTTATCAAGGACATCATTAAATTCAGCTTCTGCTGAAACATTATAAGGGCCATCATTTCTATAGTACATTGTTATTTTATTTTTCAATTCATCATTTTTAATTTCATAAAACAAACCTCTGTCAATCATTTCATCTATTACCGATCTATTGGGAAAAAACGTCAAACTAAGTATAGAATAACTAATTGCCAGTCGAATAAATTCTTCGTTTTCATCTTTAGGGATTTCCCTATCCCAAAGGTCTGTCTTTACGAATGGTAGTATTTGATAATTAGTGTTTCCTGATTTTCTTGGGTTTTCTCCAACCAGGTTTAACAGGTATAATATGGCGTGAGACCGAAATATATTTATATTATGTTATCTCACTAAATCTTTTTTATCTTCTTTAATTACAGCACTTAGTTCGTTAAGTCTTTGCTCCACACCAATTTGGGTCAATCTTTCCTGGTTCCAATTATTAATCTGCAGTGCAATTAAAATTCCTATCACCACCAGCACAATTTCGCCAAGGGCGTATTTTAAGTAGTTGGTATTCCTGATAACAGACTGATTTTCTGAAATCAGTTTTTTGCGGATGTTTCGGAAGAATTTGATCATAACCCTGTTCGTTATTAATTAAGACGATTACAAAACGTATCAATTTCTTTGATTAATGCATTTCCATATTCTACTAACATTTTATAATCTCTGTTGTAAAAGCTATCTCTAACAGTTCTCATTATAGCTGCTTTGAATGCATTATGCTGAATGTATGGCAAAATGTCTGTATAGTCATTTAAATTCTCACTCTCATCATTTGTCCTATTATCGTAAAAAGCCAAAAATTTAGTAAAATCAAAATCTGTCACTAATTGAACCTGCATTTCATCAATTAAATTGTTAAAACTTTCCTCGTCATCTTGAGTTATTGCAACTTGACTATAATAAAGTGTGAGTAAACTATCAACTTTGGTGTTATTAATTTTGCCCAAAAAGGGAGAGGTTTTTAAGGCATCGAATCCACTATTGTTAGGAATAAAATAAAAAACCACAAAAGTTATACTTCCTTGTAAAATAACTTTAATGTTTGAAAAATCACTTTTCTTTATTGCCTGTCCCGCTCTGTTCGCTTGAGCATAAACAGTATCTCTTCTTATTTTCAATCTATTTATCTGTTCAATGTCTTGAGTCACATTTTGCGATATTTTATATAGATACTCCCTAAGCTCTTTTTTTTCTTTTCTGTTTTCGTTCCAGTTATTAATCTGTAGCGCAATCAGAATTCCAACTACTACCAGTACAATTTCGCCAAGGGCATATTTAAAGTAGTTGGTATTCCTGATTATGGAACGGTTTTCTGAAACCAGTTTTTTGCGAATGTTACGGAAGAATTTTATCATTACGGGATAATTTTAACCTATAACACTAAAATTGAAAAGAAGTTTGATAATTAAAGGATTACCGTTGTGGTTTGAGCTTTTTTAATGACGAATATAAGCATTTGAGCTTTTGTGGTTTTATTAATGAACTTGCTTAATGATTAAGATAGTGGTCTAAATCTTGCCTGATTATTTCTAAACGGTTTTTTAACTGATTCATGAGGTCCAAATTAACACTACTTGTTCTACCTCTTCCAGCTATGTTATTCAATACTTTTAAAAGATTTTTTTTGTCTTTGAACCCTTCTTCCTGAATATTCTTAGCCCAGGGTATATTTATCGTTTTTATAGAAAAATCTACCCCTTCAGCAACTGTTGCACTATCGGTATAGTTCTTATTCACAACGTTGTTATCATTCAAAAGATATCCAAACACAGCTATATTAGTTTCGTTGCTTGTTTGTATAACTTTAGCGCAGTATTCCAGGTATTGATAAAATGAAAGAATCTTCTTTCTGATTTCATTGTCCTTGATAAGTAAAATATTTCCGGAACTTTTTAAATCCTGAAATGTTGGGTCATTTACAACAAAAGTCCTGCGGGTAACATTTCCTAAATAAACAGTTACACTATCGCCGTTGATATTTTCAGAATTGAGTTCTACCATTGCCTTTTCACAATTTAGCCTCATCTTCATTTCATGCGCAATTTGCAGATCTATGGAATTCTCCTGCGTTTTAAGATCCTCGATCAGATTATCCAGATACTCCTTTTCTTTTTGTTTGTTCATGTATGACTTGTTCCAGGTATTAATTTGAAGTGCAATAAGAATACCTATCACCACTAAGACAATTTCACCAACAGCATAGCGCATGTAGGCGGCAATCTTATTTTCGGTTGCCAGCTTTAGTCTGATATTTCGAAAGAATCTTATCATCGTTTTATCTGTCTTGAAGATTTATAAAGGCAGTTCATATTCTTTATTTATTAATTCAATAATCTTTTTGGACTTGTTTTCTATGCTCTCATAAATTAAGATGAAATCTTGAGCAACTAAGTTCATGATTACAATACCATTTCTATATTCTGGATTTTGAAATAAATTTAAAAAACTATCTTTTGAGATATTTTGTTCCTGAATTGTTTTTTCTCCCATAAATACAGGAATCATTTGGCTTGCATTTATATTTTTAAATATGGGTTTTGATATATATTCACGATAGTCGTAGGTTTCGTGCTCTATTCCAAAATCATTTCTCTTATAAATCTCTTGTAGTTCCAGTAATAGAATCTTAATAGAATCATTTGAGATAAGGTTTAGATTTCCAGAACTTTCCAACTCTGCAAAGGTTGTGTTATTTGGTGTAAACCGTTCTTCCATAATTGTATTTATTACATTATAAGTTAATTCGGTTACATCTTCAATTGGCATACCATTGAGTTGAGAAATAAGTTTTTTTGTTCCTTCATATTTTTTCTTTCTGAATTGTATTTGATAGGTTAAACTTTTTAAGTCTTTTTGAAGGTCTAGTTTAATGTTTTTTATGTATTTAACTTCTTCTATGCGGTCTGTTCTGTCAATGTTCCAGTTATTTACTTGTAAAGCCAATAGGATTCCAATCATTACAAGTACAATTTCGCCAATGGCATAAAAAAAGTATCTGCCAAACCTGCTTTCAGGAATCAAGTGCAGATCTCATTTTTCGGAAGAAGCGGAGCATAATTTTTTTCTGTTTAATTTTCTAAATTTGAATTAATGAGGTCAATAATTTTTTCAATATCTGTTTGCATATTTTCCAAATCACGTAATAGATTACTTTCTGAATAGTTTTTAATAAATTGGGCGTAATCAAGTGACATAAAGGCGATGTCCATTTTATTGTCAATATCTAACAATTTTGCAAACTCCGGTTGATTCTGTAATCTGGATGGTAAATCCCATACTCCTGAAGCCAAACCACCTGGTCTTATAATAGCCATATAGTAATCATAATTACTTTTTGTGAATTCAAGTATTAGCTCCTGACGGCGTTTCAGGTCGAGTAACCTGTTTCTTAAATCCAGTGGTAATAGTTTCAGGTCACCGGTGCTTTCAAGAGAAATTATGGTATTGTTTTGAAACCTGATGTGGTCAACTGTGTAGTCAACTTTTATTAGATTTTTCATCGCCTCTTCGGTCGATAAGTTTGGTTTGTTAAAACTTTTTAAATAGGTATCGTATCTGGATATTCTGTTACTGTACATTTCTATTTTTCCGGCTATGTACTCCTTGTCGGCATTTAAATCCTTTAAAAGTTGCTGATAATAAATTTGTTTAGTAGCATCTGATTTATTGTTTTCGTTCCAGTTATTAATTTGCAGTGCGATCAGAATCCCGATAACTACCAGTACAATTTCGCCAATGGCATAACGCAGGTATTTAGCCACTTTATTGTCGGCGGCATGTTGGTAACGTATTTTAGAGAAGAAGCGAAGCATAGATTTATTTTAATAAAAGCCGCTTAACACGGCTTTTATTGATTTTTTGAACTTAATTACTTAAGAATTAATAATAATAGCTGTATCAGCAGCCTGGAATAATTTTGATGCTTTTCCATCAACAAAAGTCCATGCATGGATGGCATTGGCTTTAAATTTTTTCCCTGTTGCTTTCCACGTTCCGGTATAATAGCCCACCATTGCAATTTTATCACCGCCATCGATAAAATGGTCAAATTCAATCTTGAAATTTTCGAAGTACTCCGGTATGTGTGCAAATACACCTTCAACAACTGCTTTTCCCCCAACGAAAATTCCATCTCCTTCAATAAATGGCATCCCTTTACTTTCGTTCCATACAATATTCGGTTGCCATATACTTAAAACAGCTTCCACATTTCCTGCAGCAAAATCCTTATAACCTTGCTTTAATTTTTCTAAATTACTCATTATATATATTTTTAAGAATAAGAATTAATCTCTTATTCTTAAACAAGTTAAGTATAATAATCCGCGAATAAAAGATATTCAGGTATTTTAACTTATTGGTTTTCTATAAAATATCATTTGCTATGAAACGGCAGGGTATTTATCATTTTTCTGAAGAATCTCAGTATCTTCAATTATTATATTGGTTGGAATATTAATTACTCATTTGTTTTGAATTTGATATACAGGGTAGTGGTATCTGTCAAAATTTCGATCCTTGATAATTACCATTTTATCCTGAAAACATTTTTTTAAATCATCCGTCAATTCTTTAGACAGATACATGGCATATACTTTATCATAGTTTCCCAGATTAAAGTCTGTTGCAAAATCAGGATAGTCAGGTTTGGCATAAATGCAATCAATATTTTTGTCTTTGCTGCGGTTGATCAATGACATGAATGTGGAGAACGAATGTCCCCCTATTAGTTGATAATCAGAGATAATTAAAATATGGTTGTTACCTGAAAACAGCTCTCTGGCATCTTCAACATGGTAAGGGCTGTCAAACCGGTTTCCAAAAGCAGGATTATCAGATATAGCCTTTGATGAAATTATTCCTCCGGCGATAACAGCAATAAAAATTATGCTGAATATAACTCCGCTTTTTTCCAATAATGTTTTACCGGCGAATGTGAACAGTAAGATTATCCCAATATAATTTAATAAAGAGTAACGGGGTAAACTTGAAGCGTAACTGTTTCTTATATAATCGAGCGTAATAAATACAATAAACCCAACGAACGTAGCCAACATAACAAACAGGATTTGTTTTTTGTCTGCTTTCTTAAATAAAACGATAATTCCGGCGTTCAGTATTGCAAGGTAAAAAATATGATGCAATATAATCTCAGCAATATTTACTTTGAAAATATCCATATTAAAAAATACATCAGAAAGGTCTTTTAACTGAAAGAGTATTAACTGAAAAAGTTTTATATGACCATCATAAACTAACTGCCATGACAGACTATTTTCAATATTATGTCGGTTAATGTATATAAATGTCAACCAGGGAAGAGCACACAAAAAAATGATTCCGAGGCTGATAACAAACGGCTTCCAGTCTTTTTTATGAAATGTAAAATAGTATATGATGTGCATTAAAAATACCAAAGAAAACAGGATGGTAGTGTGTATTGCCAGGGCGCCTGCTACTGCATAAAGTCCCCACCATAACCGGTTCTGTTTTTCTGATGCCATCAGTAAAAGATAATCTATTATTATAATTGCCAGCCCCCACAAAATATAATAACGCGCCTCCTGGGAATAGGCCTGGAAAAACGGGGAAACTGCGTACAAACTAACGGCAATCCAGCCGGCAGTCGACGAATGAAACAGTTTCTTTGTTAGCAAAAACAGGAATGGAAGCGAAAGGAGAAATATGAAAACTGAAAAATAGCGGTACGACATGTACCCGTCGCCAAATAACCTGACCCAGAAAATTAAATAGTAATAATGCCCCGGAGTTAGTTGCGGCATCATGGTTAATCCGGTTATCTGATCAAAAATATTAAGATGTCGGTCGTTTAGAGCAAGTATTTTATCGAAGTAACTTCGGGAAAAGATAGTATTTACCGGTATTTTCTTTTCATACTCATCCATCGGTATTCCTGAAGTATGTAGGACTGTTGCGATTTCATCATCCCAAAAGAATTTTTCATCGAGTTTATAAAATTTCAGACCGATCCCAATAACTACTATCAACAGGTAGATGTAGGGTTTATTAAAAAAAGCTTTCATCGTTCGAGATTTTAAATTATTATTCCTTTATTCCATTTAAATACGAATTAGGAATAAATACCTCTCCAGTTTTCAAATTCCAAATATCAATTGGAACAATCTTCACGTCTATACACAAAAAATAACCGATGAAACGAATGACTAACGGCAAATTCCGTTTTATCAGCAGCAGTATTTTTTTGGGGTAGGCACAGTGCATTCAATATTTACCTGAAATTCAATACGGCAAGAACAACAATCGAAATTGCGGTCAACATAGAAAATTGCCCCATTATGCGAATTTTTTTCAAATATTTTTCGGCATCTCCTTTTCTCGCTTTATTTGACATTATGTTTAATAGAATAATCAGAACAATTAATACTGCTACTAATGATAGTTTTGCTATCAAAAACGGCATATCAGTTAAACTGGGCAAGTAGGGAGTAATTAAATACCCGCCTGAAAGAACGAGTAGAATAATCCCGGTATTCCCCATTTTACTTAAACTAAATGTTTGAAGAATAAATTTAATTCCTTCATCCTTTTGCATTTTTGATGCTGCTATACCCAAAAACATATAGCCGAAACTCGTTCCAAGACCCATGGTGAGTCCCAACATGTGGATAATCAACATAAATTCTCTCATGATTTTAATATTTAATGATTTTTATCTGAATAAAAGAAATATGATAGAACATGATTTATTCAATTTGATAACTAAAATTAAGCAAAAATAGTCACATTTAAAAGACTTAATTGTCTTAAAATTATTGATTGAAAATAAGGACAATTTATTTATGGGGTTGTCTGAAAATTTATCATTTTAAGTGATTTAAACTACAACTGATTATTTTACTACCCCCCATTTATCAATGATCTCCTGTAAATATTTTTGTTTTACCGGTTCGCGGAATTGTTGTGCAAATGGAGTGTGATAATGGTGTTTTTGCAGAAACCTGATTTGTAATCTGATCCCAATCCCTTTCATTCGAAATTTTATTGTAAGCTTTTAATTCTTCGAACATTTTCTGACTAAGCAGATAGAATGCATCGGTACCCAGATAATCGAGGTCAGAATCTCCAATAATTTTTTCTAAAACATTGGTTGGTTGCTGGGGAATTTTGGTTGCCCTTATTATTCCTTTAACAATGTCAATTTCCTGCGGTTTGTAATTCCAATCCGGTAGAATTTCAGCAGCAAATTTCATGCTGTAATCCTCGTGATTGTCGTAAGCAAATAAATATCCTGTATCGTGCAGTAAAGCACCCGTAAGCAATAGAAATCCATCCTCTTTGCCAATATTCATTCGTTTGATGTAATCTTCGCAATTCGAATATACAAGTTTTGTGTGGTGAGCTCCGTGATAGGTAAGTAATGGGGAAAGTTCTGTAGTTAATTTATCAAAAATAAAATGCTTTATTTTTTCAATATTCATAGGTTAAGTTTAGTTATTCTTGTCATATAGTCGCTGAAAACTTCCTTTCACTTCTTTAATACTTTGCACATAAAAGAAATGCATTCGGATCAATTTTTAGTACTGCATGTTTAATTCTGTGTATTTCAAGTCGGGTAACAACCGTAACAACAATATCACAATCGTGTTTTATATTGAATGCTCCGGGAAGATAGCCCCGCTCGCCTTTATAAACCGTAATTGCTTTCCCAAAGTCGTTAACAATAATCGATTTTACCTCCTGATCATTTTGTGAAATGATACTTAACGAAGTAAATTCTTCAAATCCGTCAACCACATAATCCGAAGTTTTCATGGCAATGTAGTAGACCAATATGGAATACATGGCAGGTTCACGTCCGAATTCAAAACCAGCTCCAATAATTACAAGCGTATTAAAAGGCATAATGATTTCGCTGGTTGTAAACGGTACTCTTTTCGTAGTATAGTGGGCAATAATTTCCAATCCGTCAACCACACCGCCGCCACGAATAACCAGTCCAATTCCAAGTCCCATTAAAAACCCTCCAAATGCAGCCATTAAAAGCTTATCTTTTGTTACTGGTGGAATATGAATTACCAACATTAATAAGGCCAAAAACAAAATGGCAATCAGAGATTGAACAGCAAATGTTTTGCCGATTATCCTGTAGCCAATATAAACAAAAGGGAGATTAATTCCAATAAGAAAATACTGATGTGAATATGAAAAACCTGTCGAAATAGAATGGAAACAGCAGTAACACCTCCATCAACAAAGTTATTTGGAATCATAAAACCCTGCAAGGCAATAACTGCAATAAAACTACCAAGTACAGTGTAAATTATATATTGAAGGGAGAAAACTGCTTTCCAGTCGATTCCTTTTGATTTTTTCATCGCTATGGTATTACAGGTTTCATATTAAACAAGATTCATTCAAAACAGATATTAATAGAAAACAGTTGCTAAGCAATTACTTCATACGTTTTAATCGGATTTGATTTATTTTTCATGGTCAGTTCTCCAAATTCCTTACAGTTGAAAAATTCTTTTACCTTTTCGTATGAATTTGCTGAAATAAGTATTTGCCCCTGGCCAGCCATTCCCTGTAAACGCTGGGCGGTGTTAACCGTATCCCCGATTACGGTGTAATCAAGCCTTCGCAAGCTTGCTGAACCTATATTTCCTGAAACCATTTCACCTGAGTTTATACCAATAGAAACATTGGGCTTAAATTTTACATTATCTGCAACCTGGGGAAGATCGTTAATTTTATTCCGTACTGCCAGGCAGGCATCAATTGCACGGTCGAGATGATATTCACCCTGGAAAACGGCCATAATCGCATCGCCGATAAATTTATCGATATACCCTTTTTGCGCAATGATTTCCTTTACCATCACATCAAAATAATTATTCAGTAAAGCAACAACGGTATCGGGAGGTTCATTTTCGCTGATGGATGTAAACCCGCAAATATCAATAAAAGCTACTGTGGCTTCGATCGTTTCGTTTGTCATAATCGAGGATTCGAATTCATGCGTATCCATAAAATTTAAAACCGTTTCATCCACATACATTTTCAGGATATTGTTTTCTTTAATGGCTTTTAACGTTTCTTTTATTTGGAGAACATGTTTAATCGTTTTTTCCATCGTAAGCTCAAGATCATTGAAATCGACAGGTTTGGTAATAAAATCAAAAGCGCCCAGGTTCATTGCATTTCGTATATTTTGCATATCGCCGTAGGCTGAAATAATTACCGTTTTTAGCATTGAATTTTGTTCTCCTATTTTTGCAAGAAGTGTCAAACCATCCATTTCAGGCATATTAATATCACTTAAAACAATATCAACACCCGGATTCAGTTTTATTTGTTCCAGCGCCTGAACACCGTTGGACGCAAATAAAAACAGGTATTCCTGCTCACGGATTTTCTTTCGAAATTTCTGCTTCACCAAAACTTCCAAATCGGGCTCATCGTCAACCACTAAAATTTTAGTCATACTTCCATCGTTTTAATTTTTTCCCTTAATGCGGTGAAATCTACAGGTTTTGTCAGAAAATCATCGGCACCCAGTTCCATTGCCCTTTTATGGTTTTCTGCATCGCCATAAGCTGTTATCATCATAACCACCGGGGGAGGCGTATGGTTTTTATTTTTTATTCTTTCGAGCAACTCCAGTCCGCTCATTCCCGGCATATTAATATCAGACAATATGAGTACAGCCTCATGCAGGTATTTTTTCATGCAATCCAGTGCTTCTTCACCGGAGTACGCAAATTCAAAAATTACCTCACCACTTTTAATTTCTCTCCTGAACCGCTGTATAAAAAGCGGTTGAATGTCCTTTTCATCATCAACAACTAAAATTTTCATATGTCTATAATTGTTTATTTTTGTAAATTAACACATCCCGATTAAAATCGGCTCATTTCATAATGTATTTGGTATTAATATTATAAATTCGGTTCCTGACCCTTCTTCTGAATTAACAATTAAATCTCCGTTATGGCCCTTTTTAATGATATCGTAGCTTAAACTTAATCCTAATCCCGTACCAACCCCTGTTGGTTTGGTGGTGAAAAAGGGCTGAAATATTTTATCTTTAACAGCATCGGGAATTCCATTACCGTTGTCTTTAATAACGATCTTAACCTTGTTCTTTTCTGTTGATGTTGTTACGGTTACCAACGGTTTAAAACTACCATCACTGGTTTGTTTCGATCTTTCCCAGGCTGCATAAAATGCATTATTTATCAGGTTTAACAATACCCTGCCAAAATCTTGTGGTACAACATTTATTTTTGGAATTTGCTCATCGGCGACTAATTTAAAATCAGCATTAAATGACTTGTCTTTCGCCCTGTACCCATGATAGGAGAGGCGCAGGTACTCATCGGCAAGTACATTAACATCGGTTAATTCCTTTTGACCACTGCTGCCACGACTATGCAGCAGCATATTTTTTACAATTGATTCGGCCCTTTTTCCGTGATGGATTATTTTATCCTCGTTCTCTTCAATGTCTTTTGAAATTTGATCGACCTCATCAAAATTCTTTTTTGTGATCTCATCTCTCATCTCAGAAATCAATTCTTTATTTACCTCCGAGAAATTGTTGACAAAGTTTAACGGGTTTTGAATTTCATGTGCAATTCCCGCGGTCAATTCTCCGAGAGAAGCCATTTTTTCAGCCTGTATGAGTTGCGATTGGGTGGCTTTTAATTCGGTATAGGCTTTTTCAATTTCTTTTGCCTGTGCAAGTTCCCTTTCCTGTGTTTTCTGACGTTCTCTTTGCACAATACGTCGTCGCATAATTCGATCGAACCCAAAAATTAATGCAATAAATAACAATGCATAAATTCCATAAGCTAGCCAGGTTCTGCCACCACGGCGGCATAATAATGATGTCGATGGTTTTTTCTGCCCAGGCACCGTAACTATTTACCCCTTTTAAATGAAATACATACTTCCCGGGAGGAACATTAAAGTAATATGCTTTGCGCTCCGCATTTGCAATGCGCCAGTCAAAGTCGTAATTCTCCAAATAATAATTTAAGCTATTTTGTGCAGGATTGGCATAATCGGCAATCGTAAAGTCGAATGAAAATACATTTTGGTTGTATTGTAATTTAATTTCTTTTTGCTCATTTAAATTCTCATACAATGGCCCACCATCGCCCGGTTTAATAATTTTATCCGACAGATGAAAATTGGTGAAAATAATTTCAGGTGTTTTTAAATTTCCCAGGAATTCATCAGCGAAAAACGAAAAATAACCAGTTGCATCGCCAAAATAAATTTCACCGTTATTCTTTTTATAACCTGCCAAATAATTAAAAGTACTTTGTCCTACTCCGTAATTTTGTCCAAAATAACTAACCTCGTTTCGTTCCGGGTTTATTTTAACAATTTGGTTATTTGTGGTTAGCCATAGGTTTTTCTGGTTATCTTCAACGATACTGCGAACTTGCGGAATGTTGGCAGCTAAACCGGATGTTGTAAATGGAATAAAGTTATCAATATTAGGATTATATTTATAAAGCCCGTTTAAAGTCCCCACCCATAAAACATCATTAGAATCTATATAAATGGAAGTTACTCCTCCGTTACGACTCAAATAGTTTTTAAAGCTCTTATCTTCAGGATTAAACTGATATACACCTCTGCCATTCCAGTAACCAAGCCACAATTTACCCGATTTATCTTCAATAATGTCTCGTTATAATATCACTTCCTTCATCTTTGTTACTTTCCGGATTGGCATAAAACCGTGTAAAAGTTCCTGTTTCCCGATCCATAAGGTTTAAACCGTAAGCTGTGCCTACCCAAAAATTTGACTTACTATCCTCATAAACTGTTATTGCATAGTTATCACTAATACTCTTATTATTCCCCGGATCATGTTTATAAGCAATAAACTTCTCCGTTTTTTTATCAAACCGGTTTAAACTCTCTGTTGTACCAACCCATATATTTCCCTCTTTGTCTCCATAAACCAGATAGCCAAGATTATTTGGCGCATTAATAACATAATCATCCGTTGCATATCGTTTAGTAATCCCGGTATTCTTAATTGTCCGAATAATTTCATTTTTTGTTCCTATCCAGAAATCGCCATTTGGTTCTTCATAAAAACTGCCAACCGATGAACCTGAAACCGAAGTATGTTGAATTTTTTTGATGGACGGATCGATGGTATACATATTTCCGTTACCTGTCCCGGTACTAATCCATACTATACCATCGCGTGAGATAAATGCTGTGCGGGTGCCATTATCCGAAAATCCCAATGAGGAATTTTCAGGTCCATAGTAGTACATTATTTTTTTGCTTACCGGATCGTAGTTATAGAGTCCCGATTGATAAGTTCCAAACCATAAACTTCCGGTAGCATCCTGTATAAAAAATTTAATGTAGTCGTATTGAGGCTCAAAACCCGAAATAATACGAGGTTTAAAAATTTCAGGGAGCTCCGATTCAGAAAACGCAGGTTCAAATGTTCCTTTTTCCCGGTCCATTTTCTGGATTCCGTTTTTCCATGTTCCAATCCAAAAGGTACCATCGTTATCTTCAAATATTGCACTTACCTTATTGTTTATCAAGCTTTTATTATTATCAGGATCGTGCATATATCGGGTAAATGTCCCTGTCTCTTTATTCATTCGGTTTAGTCCCCCGTCGTCAGGTTCGCCACCCTCACCGGGCCACGGACTGCCGGTCCCGATCCAGAGTGTTCCTTCCTTATCTTCATAAATAACGCGTACCTGGTTATCGCTTAAACTGGTGGAATCGTTTGCATTGAATTTGTGATGAATAAATGTATTCGTTTCCGGATCATATTTATCCAGTCCGCCATGAGTCCCAATCCACAGGATTCCATCTTTATCCATGAGAATAGCAGGTACCTTATCATTGCTCAGACTTGTCGAATCATTCGGATTGTTTTTAAAATGGGTAAAATTTCCTGTTTCAGGATTGTACATATCAATCCATTTGCAGTCGGATGCCTAACCAGATCATCCCTTTATTGTCTATACAAATAGAAAGCAAAGTATTTCCTGCCAGGGAGTTAGTATCCAACGGATTGTTTTGAAACGTTTTCAGTTGAAAACCGTCGTAGCTGTACAGCCCGGTTCCGGTACCAAACCATATTGTACCATTTTTATCCTGTATAAATCCGGTCGCCGAACCAGGATTCTGACCATTTGGTGGAATAAATTGATTGAAAACCACTTGCTGGCTAAAAGCGCTAAAAGACAACCCGAACAATATAAGTATCAGTAGTTTTGGAGATAGCAGGTGTCTTGTTTTCATCTCATTAAAATTGTTAGTTATTTAATGTATTCGATGCCTGCCTTGTCGGCAGACAGGTAACTCCCATGAAATTTATAATCATGCTTTTTTGTGTCAAGATTTTTATCATGGTCGTTTCATATAATCATTTGTAAAATTACCGTTCTGAAATTGATACTATAACACATTGAATAACAGTTTTGTTCTACGAATTTAAAGGTAAATGTAATAATAAATTTTGTACCCTCTTTTTCTTTCGACTCAACGGTTATTTTCCCGCCATGTGCTTTTACAATATCATAGCTTAAACTAAGCCCCAAGCCGGTTCCTGAGCCGGTTGGTTTTGTGGTGAAAAAAGGCTGGAAGATTTTTTCTTTGATGGAGGCGGGGATGCCATTGCCATTATCCTTCACTATTATTTCGATTTTATCACCTGATTTTTTCGCACTTACAATTACTTCCGGCTTATAGTTATTACTTCCAGCTTCGTGCTTCGAGCTTCGTGCTTCTGACACCGCATAAAATGCATTATTAATCAAATTCAATAAAACCCTTCCAATATCCTGGGGAACCACATTAATCTTGGGAAGATTTTCATCAACTTCAATCTTAAAATCGGCATTAAACGATTTGTCTTTAGCGCGCAACCCATGGTATGAAAGGCGTAAATACTCATCAGCTAGAGTACCAATGTCAATATGTTCTTTTTGACTGCTGCTCCCACGGGTATGCTGGAGCATACTTTTTACAATTCCATCGGCACGTTTGCCGTGGTGGAGTATTTTTTCAAGATTTTGTTTAATATCATCGGCGATAGCAAATCCTTCCTCAATATCTCCTTTTTTGAATTCATCTTTCATTTCATCAATCAACTCGTTGCTGACCTCCGAGAAATTATTGACAAAATTCAGTGGGTTTTGAATTTCATGTGCAATGCCAGCAGTGAGCTCACCAAGGCATGCCATTTTTTCAGCTTGTATGAGTTGCGATTGGGTGGCTTTTAATTCGGTATAGGCTTTTTCAATTTCTTTTGCCTGGGCAAGTTCTCTTTCCTGTGTTCTCTGACGCTCTCTTTGAACTATACGTCTCCGCATAACCCGATCGAAAGTGAATACTATTGCAATAAACAACAAGGCATAAATGGTGTAGGCCAGCCACGTTCTGTACCATGGCGGCATAATAATGATGTCGATGGTTTTTTCGGCCCAGGCGCCATAACTATTTACTCCTTTTAAATGAAAAACATACTTCCCGGGAGGAACATTAAAGTAATATGCTTTGCGCTCCGCATTTGCGCTGCGCCAGTCAATGTCGTAGTTTTCCAAATAATACGTTAAGCGATTTTGTGCAGGATTGGCATAATCAGCAATTGTAAAATCGAATGCAAATACATTCTGGTTGTATTGAAGTTCAATAACTTTTTGTTCATTTAAATTCTCATGCAAAGGGCCGCCATCTCCCGGTATTAATTTTTTATCCGACAGATGAAAATTGGTAAAAACAAGCTCAGGCACTTTTATACTTTCAATTAGCTCATTGGGGAAAAACGAAAAATAACCACTTCTATCGCCAAAATAAATTTCACCGTTATTCTTTATATAACCTGATAAAAAATTAAAAGCATCCTGACCTACTCCGTAATTTAGTCCAAAAACACTGGTTTCAGTACGTTCCGGATTTATTCTAACAATATTGTTACTGGTAGTTAACCACAGGTTTTTTTGGTTATCTTCAACAATACTGTACGCTTGCGGGATATTGGCAGCTAACCCGGGGGTTGTGAATGGAATAAAGTCATCAATATTAGCATTATATTTATAAAGTCCATTTAAAGTCCCCGCCCACAAAACATCTTCAGAATCGTGATACAGAACCAATACACTTGTCTTTTTTAAGTAGCTCTTAAAACTCTTATTTTCAGGATTAAATAATTTTACACCTTCCAGGTTATAATAACCGATCCATAATTTTCCTGACTTATCTTCATGGATGCTCGTTACAACTTCTTTGTTAGCATTTTCTTCGGTTTCCGGATAGGCATAAAACTGCGTAAAAGTTCCTGTTTCCCGATCCATAAGGTTTAACCCATAGGCCGTGCCTACCCAAAAATTTGATTTACTATCTTCATAAACGGTTATTGTATAGTTATTGCTAATACTGTTATTATTCCCGGGATCATGTTTATATGCAATAAACTTCTCCGTTTTTTTATCAAACCGGTTTAAACTCTCTGTAGTGCCGACCCAAATATTTCCCTTTTTGTCCCCATATACCAAATAGCCAAGAGTACTCGGAGCATCGTATCTATAATCATCCGTTTCATATCGTTTACTTATCCCGCTATCTTTAATGATCCGAATAATCTCCCCCCTTGTGCCAATCCAGAAATCTCCGTTTTGTTCCTCATAAAAACTGCCGACAGATTCATCTTTCAATGAAGAATGTTGTATTTTTTTGATGGATGGGTCAGTATAATATAAATTTCCTGCAGCGCTACCAATCCATAATATATTATCGCGAGTGATAAATGCTGAACGGGCGCCATTATCTGAATATCCCGATGATGAATTGTCCGTTGCATCATAATAAATTATTTTTTGACTTACAGGATCGTAACAATAAAGACCAGATGCAACTGTTCCAAACCATAACCTTCCTGTAATATCCTGTTTGATAAAGGTGATGTAATCGTCGACAAGCCCGGTGTTTGACATATCGTGGTCGACAAATAATTCGGGGATCTCAGATTTAGTAAAGGCAGATTCAAATGTTCCCTTTTCCCGGTTCATTTTTTGAATTCCCTTTTTCCCGGTCCCAATCCAAAGGGTTCCATCTTTATCCTCAAAAATTGCACCTACTTTATTGTTTATTAAACTTTGCTTATTATTTGGGTCGTGTTTATAACGGGTAAACGTCTCTGTCTTTTTATTCATTCGGTTAAGTCCCCCCTCATCAGGTCCGCCACCATCATTTGGCCAGGGGCTACCAGTCCCGATCCAGAGTGTTCCTTCCCTGTCTTCATAAATCACGCGCACCTGATTACTGCTTATACTCATAGAATCGTTTATGTTGTATCTGTGATGGATAAACGTGTTTGTTTCCGAATCATATTTATCCAGTCCGCCATGAGTGCCAATCCACAACGTACCATCTTTATCCATAAGAATGTCAGCTACAAGGTCATTACTCAGACTGGTTGGATCATTCGGGTCGTTCTTAAAATGTGTAAAATTTCCTGTTTCCGGATTCAGCATATCAAGTCCACTTCCTACGGTACCTATCCAAATCATTCCGTTATTGTCGGTGCAGATTGAAATTGAAAAGCTATTTGCCAACGAGTTGGGGTCCAAAGGATTGTTCCTATACGTTTTTAATTGAAAGCCATCGTAACTGTACACACCATTATCTGTACTAAACCATAGAGTACCGTTTGCATCTTGCGTGAAATCACCTATTGGCGATGTTATTTGAACGCTTTGTGTATTAAGTTTATTAAAAACAACTTGCTGCCCAAAAGCGCTAGAAGACAACGCGAATAGTATAATCATCAGTAGTTTTGGAGATAGCAGGCGTCTTGTTTTCATCTCATTAAAATTGTTAGTTATTTAATGTATTCGATGCCTGCCTTGTCGGCAGACAGGTAACTCCCATGAAATTTATAATCATGCATTTTTGTGTCAAGATTTTTATCATGGTCGTTTCATATAATCATTTGTAAAATTACCGTTCTGAAGTTGATACTATAACACATTGAATAACAGATTTGTTCTTTAAATTAAGAGGTAAATTAATAATAAATTTTGTACCCCTGTTTTATTTCGAATCAACGATTATTTCATCTCCGTGAGCTTTAATAATATCATTATTTGTCTGAATCACCGATTCACATTTCTGCCTGCGGGCAAGGCAGGGATTTACTGATTCCGCTGATCTCATTTTATATTTTTAATTGATCAGCCTCATTCTTATTCCGAATAATCTTTTAATCCCATTCATCCGTGATTCAGACAACAGGTATTTGAATAATAAACTCAGTTCCACTATTTTCGGCAGACTCAACTGTTATTGTTCCGCCGTGTGCTTTTACAATATCGTAGCTCAAACTCAAACCTAATCCGGTTCCTGAACCGGTGGGTTTTGTGGTAAAGAAGGGCTGGAAGATTTTATCTTTGATGGAAGTAGGGATGCCGGAGCCATTATCTTTCACAACTATTTTCACCCCTAAATCCCCCTGAAGGGGATTTTGAAGAAGAGGTACTTACAACGACGGTTGGTTTATATTCCATGCCCCTTTCTTCTGAACCCCCTTTAGGGGGCAGGGGGTATTCTTTTGCCCGCTTATCAACCGCGTAGAAAGCATTATTAATCAGGTTCAATAGAACCCTCCCAATATCTTGCGGAACCACATTGATTTTTGGTAACGATTCGTCAGCTTCCAATTTAAAATCGGCATTAAACGATTTGTCTTTTGCGCGGAAACCGTGGTAGGAGAGGCGCAGGTATTCATCAGCGAGTGCGTTGATATCGGTTGGTTCCTTAACACCTGAACTGCTTCGAGAATGTTGCAACATATTTTTTACAATTGATTCAGCACGTTTTCCATGGTGATTTATCTTTTGTTCATTTTCAATAACATCATCTGCAATGGCATTAACTTCATCATAGTTTCCTCCTTTTATTTCCTCCTTCATTTCTGCGAGTAACTCTGAATTTACTTCCGAGAAATTATTAACAAAGTTCAGCGGATTTTGGATTTCATGGGCAATACCCGCAGTGAGTTCTCCCAGCGAGGCCATTTTTTCAGATTGGATGAGTTGGGCCTGTGTGGACTTGAGTTTGTCGTAGGCTGACTCTATTTTTTGTTTGGCCTTCTTATTACGTCTGCTGATTATGTATAGGAAAATGGCGATAACCATTAAAGTAAAAGTACTGCCTAGAAAAGCATTCATACGTATTCGATCATGAAATTCATTTCTTGCCGTTTCCAGTTCAAATTGTCGTTGTTGCTCGTCAAAGTCTGTAAATGCTTCCAGTGCTGTGTTATTTCTCATCATGTCCAGGCTGTCCCTGTAATTTATAGCCTTCCTATTGAATGCAAGTGCCTCTTGTGGGTTAATCGTTTCGTAAATTCCGGATAAATAAATATAAGCTTCAATAATATTTGAATAAAAGCCACTTTTATGAGCAATATCAAGTGATTCTTTTGCATAATAAATACATGAATCAGATAGATTTATTTGAGAATAAACTTTAGCAATTAACAGATTTGCCTGAAATAAATCGTTATCGAATGTTGCCTGAGAACTTGCCTGATGAAAATAGAATAGAGCATCATTAATTTTTCCTTTTTTGAGTTCAATTTTTCCAAGATTCGACAGTATTACTGTATTTAACCAAGGAAGGTTAAAAGGAAGCGCTTTCGTGTTTGCTGAGTTACAATAATATGTAGCAGAATCTAACTGGTCAGTCAAAATGTAAGTCGTCCCGATCCAATTTTGAACAAAAATTGATAATGGAATTTCATTTACAGATTCAAAAGAATTTTGGGACTGTTTAAATAATTTTAATGCTCTGGAATAGTCTTTATACTGTAGATAAATCCGTCCTAAAATTTCAAACAGCATTCCATTATCATAAGGCAGATTTTCCTTTTCAGCCATATTTACCCCCTGAAGTGTTATTTGTAGTGCTTTCGGATAATTTCCAAGTGTCATTTGTGTAAGAGCGATATACTCCATAGCTCTAACCTGGCCTTTTAGAAAATGAATTTGTTGTGCCAGTGTAATTGCCTTGAATCCGTAATAAAAGGCAGAATCCGGGTTGTTGTATTTATAGAAATTAGAAAATTTGGCATTAATCATCACTATACTTGAATCTTGCGTTGCAATTGATAAGTCGTGTCGCATACTATCGATATTGAGACTTATATCAGACCTTTGTGCAAAGCCAGTACATCGAATTAATAATGTCATTATGATTACAAATATTTTCTTTTTCATGTTCTATAAATTTTCGGCAGTTCAATTATAAATTCACTTTCTTTGCCGTTGTTTGTTTCTACTTTTTATCCGCACTGTTAGTTTAAATTATATCGTGATTCAAATTATTGGGATTTGAATAATAAACTCAGTTCCCACATTCTCCTTTGTTTCTACCTTTATTTCCCCGCCGTGCGCCTTTACAATATCGTAGCTCAAACTCAAACCTAATCCTGTACCAGAGCCCGTTGGTTTGGTGGTGAAAAAGGGCTGAAAGATTTTATCGATGATGGAGGCAGGGACTCCGCTACCATTATCCTTCACACTTATTTTGACCCCTAAATCCCCTGAAGGGGACTTTGAAGAAGATGTACTTACTACGACAGTTGGTTTATATTCCACGCCGCTTTCTTCTGAACCCCCTTTAGGGGGCAGGGGGTGTTCTTTAGCCCGTTTATCCACTGCATAGAAGGCATTATTAATTAAATTCAACAAAACCCTCCCAATATCCTGCGGAACAACATTTATTTTTGGCAAATTCTCATCTGCCTCCAATTTAAAATCTGCGTTAAATGTTTTGTCTTTTGCCCGAAATCCGTGATAGGAGAGGCGCAGGTATTCATCGGCAAGCGCATTAATATCCGTCGGTTCTTTTTGTCCTGTGCTGCCACGACTGTGTAACAACATACCTTTAACTATGGATTCTGCTCTTTTACCGTGGTGATTTATTTTTTGCTCATTTCCCTTAATATTTTCAGCAATATCTAAAACGTTGTCAATATTTCCGTTTTTAGCCTCTGTTTCCAGCTCATCAATCAACTCGTTATTCAATTCCGAAAAATTATTGACGAAGTTCAACGGATTTTGGATTTCATGCGCTATACCGGCAGTCAATTCACCTAATGACGCCATTTTTTCAGACTGAATAAGCTGGGCCTGTGTAGTTTTTAATTCGTTGTAAGCTTTTTCAATTTCCTTAGCCTGTGCCAGTTCTCTTTCCTGTGCTTTCTGACGCTCTCTCTGAACAATACGTCTTCGCATAAACCGATCGAAACCGAATATTACTGCAATAAACGCCAACGCGTAAAATATATAAGCGAGTATGGTTTTATACCAGGGAGGTTGAATAATAATTTCCAAAGATTTTTCACTCCAGTTTCCATAAAGATTGGAAGCTTTTACATGGAATACATAAGTTCCTGGCCGCATATCGTAATAGTAAGCCTGGTTGTCTCCGCTGTTTTTCCTCCAACCCTGGTCAAAATTTTCCATTTTATATAGCACATTTTTTTCCGATGGATCAGTCAGGTAGTCAATGTTATCGTATTGTATTGCAAAACTATTCTGAAGATAATTTAAGGTGATTTTATTTGTTTGTGATAATGGCTTTGACAGGACATTACCGATACCCGGAATAACTTCACTGTTATCGAGATAAAAATTCCCCAGATACAGGTTGGTAATATTTTCGTTCCGCTGTTCAAAATCACCCGGATAAAAGTGATAATAGCCCGATACATCTCCCAAAAATATTTCACCTTGCGAAGATGTAAAAATACTACCGGTTAGTGTTCCCGGGTTAATGTCCCAGCTTTTTCCAACAAGTACGGCGTTTTTTGTTTCAGGATTTAACCGGATAAGTCCCTTTCTTGTTGCCATCCACAATGAATAAGATTTATCCTCGGTAATTCCGCCAATACCCAGGTTTTCGGTTATTAATCCGGTATTGTCGATATACCTTGTAAAATTATCATTCACTGAATTCTTTATCCATAATCCATCGCTTGATCCCAGCCAAATCCTTTGCCGGCTGTCTTCGAATATATTATTAACTCTGAAATATGACTTTTTTAATTCTTCGATAAATTCCCCGGTATTTGGATCAATCCGGTATAACCCACTCAAAGTTCCTACCCAAATGTTACCTTTCGTATCTTTACTAACATTATTAATCAAATTAAAAAATATAGATGATGATAAGGGATTTATTTTATAATGTGTAAAAATACCTGTTTTTAAATCCAAAAAATCCAATCCCTTATACGTTCCGATCCATAATCCGTCATTGTCAATCTGTGTAATATTAACTGTATCGGATGAGATACTATTTGAATTATCAGGGTTATGTTGGAAGCTTTTTAATGCATGTGTTTTTGTATTAAAATAGAAAAGTCCGACCTGCGTTGATATCCATAAATTGTTTAAGGAATCAGGTTCCATGTTATTAATTAACACTGCTCCCGAACTATTTATGTCCTGAAGGTAGTTGTCGTAGCCGCCATTTTTATTTTTTCGCATTAACCAGCGGGATCCAAACCACATATCACCACCGGCATCCTCAACGAATTTTGTAATTTGATTATTCGTTCGTGAATATTTTATATCTGTTGAAATCGTTGATACTTTATATAATGCCCGGCTTTTATCCGATGTGATAAACGTTGTTGAAATCCACAGTAAATTGTCTTTTGTTTTAAGGCACCCCCAAAAGTCATCATTACTGATTTTATCTTGTCCGGTTGCTGTTGTTCCGAAATATTCCACCTGGTTGGTTTGCGGATTATAGCGGTTAATTCCTCCGGCAAAAGTTCCAATCCAAATACAACCTTGTGCATCTTCATTAATAAACCGAATGTGATCAACTGCAATATTATTAGCTACATCTTTTTTAAGTGGTGGGCGACTTAATTTGTCAGGGTTTTCAGGATCGTAAAGGAGACGTTGGAATGTTCCGTTTTGCCGGTCCATAATATGCAATCCGTCACCTGCAGTACCTACCCAGAAAACACCCCGGCTATCTTCAAAAATTGCACCTACCCTGTTGTCGATTAGGCTTGATTTATCATTATCATTATGAAGGTACTGCGTAATTTTACCGGTGTTTCTGTCCAGTTTATATAAACCGCCACGTATTCTGTCTGTTGGCATATTGCCATAATCGGCCGGAAAAGGACTTCCGCAGCCAATCCAAATCGTACCCGCCTTGTCTTCATATAATACTCTTACCTGTCCATCGTTTAAATCGGCGCCTACTTTTGATTTCCCGTTAATATGTGTAAATTTTTCTGTAGAAGGATCATAACTATCAAGACCACCGGTTGTGCCAATCCAAATTAAACCATCCTGACTTTCAATAATGGCCCGTATCGAATCGCAACGGATGGAAGTCGTATCCGGGTTATTATGCGTATAATGGGTGAAAACTCCAGTTTCCGGATTAAAACGGTCCAGTCCGTTTTCAAAACTCCCAATCCAGATATTTCCGTGTGAATCGGCGAAAACACATTCAAGTCTGGTTTGATATAATTGAGTTCGGGTTATTTTCTTCCTCTGTATAATTTTTCAGTTGATTACCATCATATTTATATAAACCGCTTCCATTTGTTGCCATCCAGATAAACCCGTTATTATCCTGGCACATGCCAAGAATTGATTGATTTGGCCCAAGATTAAGGTCGGGTAAAGGTACGGGTGCAATTGTTAGCTGCTGGCTGTTGCCCGGTAAGGTAGCACAAAGAAATATTAACCCCAATAAAAGGCTTTTCAAAGTGATGTACGTATTTTGCGAATGTTTATTTTCCATGGTTTTACTGATTTATTGGAAGATTAATAATAAAAACCGTCCCGTCTTTTGGTTTACTTTCCACTGATATTTCACCATCATGTGCTTTAATTATATCATAACTTAAACTCAATCCAAGTCCGGTTCCTGAACCTGTTGGTTTAGTTGTAAAAAAAGGCTGGAAGATTTTTTCTTTGATAGAATCAGGAATCCCGTTTCCATTGTCGCTGACAATAATTTTTATTTTGTCATTTTTCATCGATGTAGTTATAACAACTTTTGGATTAAAACTGTTTCCAATTTGTGTAACTTTTTCATTAACAGCGAAAAAAGCATTGTTAATAAGGTTAAGAAGAACACGTCCAATATCCTGTGGAACCACATTTATTTTTGGAAGATTTTCGTCGGCTTCTAATTTAAAGTCAGCATTAAAGGATTTATCTTTAGCACGAAAACCATGGTAGGAGAGACGCAGGTATTCATCGCAAAGAGCATTAATATCTGTCGGTTCTTTTTGCCCGCTGCTGCCGCGACTGTGCAATAACATTCCTTTTACGATGTTGCTTGCACGCTGTCCGTGATGATTTATCTTTTCCAGATTTTGCTTTATGTCATTCAGTATTTCTTCTTCTAATTCTTCATCTCTTTCACTTTTGCCTTTTGCCTTTTCACTTTTTAATTCATCAACCAGTTCACTGCTTACTTCTGAAAAATTATTTACAAAGTTGAGTGGATTCTGTATCTCGTGGGCAATACCTGCAGTGACCTCACCAAGCGAAGCCATTTTTTCAGATTGGATGAGTTGGGATTGGGTGGCTTTCAATTCAGCTAATGCTTTTTCAACTTCATCTTTCTGTGTTTCTATTTTTTCTTTTTGCTGTTGTAAAAGGTCATTTGATCTTTTCCTGTTCCGGTTATTCCGGTATAGCAAAAAGGCAATTAGTAAAAACACAGCAATAGCTGATAAAAAGGTATAGGTCCGTATTTTATTTTTCGTTTCAATTTTTTCCTTTTCAAGCGTCTCTAATCGCATTTGTTCATTGATTGCTACATCCTCGGATTCAAGAATATTTCCCCTGTTGGCATCATTCAGGCTGTCGCTTAATGTTTTAGCTAATTTTAAATATGCAAAAGCACTATCCCTGTTATTTAGTTGGTCAAAGGTGGAATAAAGTAAATTGTATGCTTCTCTTACCCCATCTGAAGCATTAACAATTTTGTGAAATGCCACTGCCTTTTTTGCATAATATATTGCAGAGTCAAGCTTTTTCTCTTGCATGTATAAACTGCCTAAAGAGCTATAGGCATATCCCAGGGCGCCAGGCAAATTTTGGCGTATGTCAATCTGTACCGCTTTTAAAAGGACATCACGGGCCAAATCAAAATTCCCTTTTTTTTGATACATATCACCTAAATACTTCAATGACAAAGTTTCACCTTCGCCTTTTATATTTGGAGAATTTGAAAAAAATGAATAAGCCTTTTGTTCCAGAAGAATTGCAGAATCCAACTTACCCGAAAATAAATAAGGTATACCTAAATTCACATACGCCCATGCCACAAGCTCACTATCATGCGCAGCCTCTGCGAGTTCTATGGCTTTCCGGTAATTTTCTATTTGTTTATCTGTAATTGATGTCCAATGTCCTATGTATCCATACAACCCACCCAATCGCCAATAGCTCCACCTGAGTAGTCGCAGTCTTTCGGTAGCGGGGCTTTGCCCATTGGGTAAATTCCAGGTAATTTTTTCGCTTTCCGGATCTTTTACAATGTTTATTCCCTTTAAATATGCTTCAAGAGCCTTCGAAAAATTTAATTTTTGCTGATACGCAAATCCAATTGAAAATAATATGGAAGCTTCATTCAATCTTAACTTCAGATTCCGTGAAAACGATAACGCTTGTTCCTGATAATAAAGAAGGCTATCGTAGCTTAAATACTTATAATAATTTCCCAATTGGATGCAAACATCCATACGGACCGTATCGTTGGCAGCATTTTTTATTGCCAGGTGAAGGCTGTCCAATTGTTTTTGTCCGGACTGTGCTGAAGCGAAAACCGGTAGCATAAAAAGCAGAATTATTTTTATAGAAAGCTTCATGACATTCATTTATTTAGTCGGTAATTGAATAATAAATTCTGTTCCTTCTCCCTCTTTGGTCTCTACTGTCAACTCACCTCCATGTGCTTTTACAATATCATAACTCAAACTCAATCCCAGTCCGGTTCCTGAACCGGTTGGTTTGGTTGTAAAGAATGGCTGGAAGATTTTGTCTTTGATGGAGGAGGGGATTCCGGTGCCGTTATCGTGCACACTAATTTTCACCCCCCTTAATCTCCCCTCTTCGAAGGGGGACGAGGAAGTGCTCACAATAACTTGAGGCTTAAAATCAGCTTCATTTTCTTTAGCCCGCTTATCAACGGCATAAAACGCATTATTTATCAAATTCAATAAAACCCGACCAATATCCTGCGGAACTACATTTATTTTTGGAATTGACGAATCGGCTTCCAATTTAAAATCGGCATTGAAAGATTTGTCCTTGGCACGCAGGCCGTGGTAGGAGAGGCGTAAATATTCATCGCAAAGTACATTGATGTCGGTAGGTACCTTTTCACCGCTGCCTGCACGCGAATGCTCCAGCATTCCCTTCACAATGCTGCTTGCTCTCTGACCGTGGTGGTTTATTTTTTCGAGATTTTGTTTAATGTCTTTGCCTATTTCTCTGGCTTCTGCAATATCTCCTTTTCCCAGCTCTTCATCCATTTCATCTATTAACTCATTGCTGACTTCAGAGAAGTTGTTGACGAAGTTTAAAGGATTCTGTATTTCGTGGGCGATACCTGCAGTGAGTTCACCGAGCGAAGCCATTTTTTCAGACTGAATAAGCTGGGCTTGGGTAGTTTTTAATTCGTTGTATGCTTTTTCTATTTCCTTAGCCTGTGCCAGTTCCCTTTCCTGTGCCTTCTGACGCTCTTTCTGAACAATACGTCTTCGCATAAAACGATCAAAAGCGAATAATAATGCAACAAATAACAGGGCGTAAATAATATAAGCAAGTGTAGTTTTATACCATGGTGGTTTAATAATAATTTCCAGTGATTTATTGAGCCAGTTTCCATAAAGATTTGATGCTTTTACCCGGAACACATATTTACCGGGTGGAATATTGTAATAGTTAGCCAGATTATCCCCTCTGTTTTTCCTCCAGATTTTATCAAAATTATCCAGTTTGTATAATACATTCTTTTCTGATGGATCGGTGAGGTAGTCGATATTATCAAATTCCACATTAAAATTATTCTGCAGATAACTAAGGAAAATTTTTTTTGTTTGAGAGAGTGGTTTGGTAAGGATGTTACCTACCCCCGGAATCACTTCATTATTATCGATGTAAAATTTGCTCAGGTATAAGTTGGTAATATTGTTCTCCTGCTGTATAAAATTCTTGGGATAAAAATGATAGTAGCCCGCTGAATCGCCAA
>CAWKJY010000018.1:0-142620 GCA_963849985.1 uncultured Prolixibacteraceae bacterium
CTAAAATCATTATCCTTTTTATCTTTATTGGTTTCGGAATTGAATTAATTCTGCGTCATGGAGACTGGCAAACAACTTTCCAACCCTTTTTGCCAAATGGATTCGGAGGTGTTTTTAAGGCAATGGGACTTACATTTATAGCTTTTCAGGGATTTGAGGTAATTGCCCAAAGTTCGGAGGAAATTAAAAATCCTAAAAAAAATATCCCCCGGGCAGTATTCTTTTCGCTAATAATTGTTGTTCCCATTTATATTATGGTGGCCTATGTTGCACTGGGAACAGTGAATCCTCCAGCAGGAGTTACTCGCTGGGATTTTCTGGCGCAGCAAAAAGAGATTGCATTAGTAAATGTTGCCCGAAGTTTTTTTGTTGGAGGTGGAATTATGATTTTAATCGGAGGACTGATTTCTACCATTTCAGCACTAAATGCAACCATCTATTCATCATCGCGTGTTGCTTTTGCCATGGGTCGCGACCGCAATTTTCCATCATTCTTCAGTAAAGTGCATCCTAAAAAATTCACACCTCACTGGAGTATCATGATTTCTTTGGTCATTATTGTGATTATGGCAGTATCGTTACCTATTGAGGATGTTGCCAGCGCTGCTGATATCATGTTTTTACTTCTTTTTCTGCAGGTAAACATTGCTATGATTAATTTGCGTAAAAAACGTAAAGATCTTGATCGTGGTTTTAAAGTTCCTTTTTTCCCGTATTTGACAATTGTTGGAATTCTCCTGCTGTTGTTTTTGGCGATTTATATGTTCAAATACAGCATTTTGGCCTGGATAGTAACTGCTATTTGGAGCGCTATCGGATTACTTGTTTACCGGTTTTATGCTTCAACCCGCGAAATTGAATATGCAAAAAAAGTGAGGACACTGGAACAGATACAAAAAAAGGAATACAACTTGCTTGTTTACATTTCCGACCAAACCAATATTCCCGGATTAACGCGCATTGCATGTGCCATTGCTAAAAAGCATAATGCCAACATTATCTTTTTATATATCAGGGAACTCATGGAAAACCAAAAACTAAAACAGGGAATTACGGACGATACATTGGGTAACGAAATGCTTCAAAAAGCACAAAATATAGCCATGGAATCAGACATACCTTCGAAATCGATACTTAAAATTTCTCACCGGATATCTAAAGGAATTGTTGACACGGCCATGGAAGAGAGTTGTAATTTTATTCTAATCGACCGAAAAAAGGGAAGCAGTTTTATAAAACGTTATTTTGCATCAGTAGTTGATTCAGTTATTCAGAAATCTACAACCGAGGTTGCTATTTTACATGGCGAAATTAAGCCTGGAAAAATTAGAAATATTGTTATTCCATACGGAGGAAATGCCCACACCCAACTCGCAGCAGAAATTGCTCCCGCGTTACTTGAATATTTTGACGCAAGGATAACTTTGGCTGTAGTTTTCAGTCCTGAAATGTCAGAGGTTGAAAAGGAAACCAAATTGAATCAGATTAACGAACTCGTATCAGAAACCGGCTTAATCTTATCCGTGAAAACTATCGTTGATTCTGATGTTTTACATGGAATACTGAAAATATCCCGGGGTCATGATCTTATGGTTATGGGAGGGAAATCAGGTGATTTTATTGAATTATTATTCTCAAAATCACTCGTAAGAGAAATTACAGAGCAGGTTCACTGCCCGGTTCTGTGGTTAAAGGAATACGAAGAAAGAGAATCTTTCTTCATTTCATTGTTTAAATCGAAAAAACAAAATTAGAGACAAAATATGGAAACTAAAATTCAGGATCAGTTTTTAAGTTTAGCTGATAGCATTGTTGCTTATCTTCCAAGTCTGTTGGCCGGAATTGTTTTATTACTAATTGGATGGTTAGCCGGTTGGTTTATTAAACGATTACTTATCCAGCTTTCAATCCTTGTCAGGATCGATCGCTTTCTCACTCGTTCTCGCTGGGCTGATGATTTCTCAAAAGCCGATGTGCGATATGGTGTTTACAATTTAATTGGAAACATCGGATATGTCTTAGTATTTTTGCTTTTTCTCGATAATGCCCTCGTTGCGTGGAAATTAACCATGCTGTCAGATTTATTGAGTAAAGGCATTTTATATCTACCAAAAATTATTATCAGCCTGGTAATATTTGGCTTTGGTTGGTTATTGGCCTTTTGGGCTGAAAAATCTGTTCTCATTTCACTAAACAGAGAAGAAATTCCACGTGCTTCACTTATTTCAAAATTTATTAAAATGATTTTAATGCTGTTTTTCTCTGCAATTGCTTTGGTAGAACTTGAGCTCGCTAAAACCATTGTAATTATTGGTTTTGCAACTATTTTGGTAACAATCAGTGCCATTTCAATTATTCTTACAACATTAGGGGGCAAAAGATTTATTGAAAGGATTAACAGCACATTTAAAGTTGATCAACCCAATAAACAGGAGTGATATTTTTGTAGTTCTTGAATGCTTAATGAGTAGTCCTTGCGGTTCATCCCGATAGCTTTAGGACTGCCTCCGCTACCAAAAGCATAGTATTTACTGGGTTTTTATATTTTATTGAAGTTTGTTTATTTTTAATTAGTTAACTGAAATATCTGACAAAGATCCCTAACATTGAACTTAGCTCCATCACATTCTTGCCAGAAAGGGAGAATTCTATGTTTTTAGCAGCGAAAACAAGTTTTTTGATCTTGGCTCGCCCACATCCGACACATTCAGCGTCATACCAACTCATTGGCAAGCCGCAATTTGGACAACTCCAGCGCTCTTCTTCGTATTTAACCCATTCCTGAACACCCATCTCACGAATTTTTTCAAGGTTTGGCAGGTATTCAGCACGATGCAGATAAGCCGGTATTAATCATATTCGTAATACGATAGCAAGGTAACTCTTCACAATCAGAACAGCGAGTCACATTCTGTATATTTGTTGCGCATTCCTTTATTGCACAACGTTGGCAATGGGCAGCAATCTCGCTGCCGCTGAGACAGCCGTCGCAAAGAATACCATCCATCCAGTTTGGATTTGGAATTCCTTTCGGTGCCTTCTTTGATTCCGTTGAAAGCTGCTTTTGTTGCTTCATTTTATTGTACTCTTCGCTGTGTTTAGCGATGTAAGCCGGACAGGCTCCGCAATATGTCCCGCATACGGCTGCCAGATGTTCATTACCTTTGCCATCATCAATTTTATGCCCTGAGTTTTTTTCTTCAAAGGCCAAAATATCCAATGAAAAACATGCACAACAAACAGTTGCACCAGCTGCTCCTTTAACAAACTTTCGTCGGGTTATTTTCTTGTAATCATTGAAACTCATATTCGTGCTTGCCCCTTTAAGAATTCTTATATTGACACTCTTTTATTATGTTCGTCCCTTAATATTTTCCCAGATCAACAATTTTTTTTCTTCATCCTAAATCTCTATTCCTTCAAAAATTTAATGATATTGGATAAAATTAAGAGATACGTTTTATTTTTTAAATTGTTTTAAAATTGATTTTGATATTCTGTTTGAAACTCAGTTTGAGTTTTTAATAGCTTTTAAACTGGCTGTTTTATTTTCGATTTTTAATAAATCATACAAATCAACCAACAAATAATAATCTTTAAATAGGCTAGATATTTAAAACCTTCCCGCTACCAGGAGGCCAGTTTTAAGTCGGCTTTTTTTGTGCTTTTTCTTAAGAAAATTATGTGCTAGTAAAATGTAATTTTGCTCAAAGAAAATTCAAGTTAATTTAGTCTGAGTTTTCCTATTCTCAACGAGATAAATCCAGATTCCGTCGATAAAAATTGCCTGTTTTTCTATTTCATTTTAGGAAACAACATTACACCCTTAGCTTTGAATTGAACAAGAATTAAAGCCATGAAAGCAATAGTAAAACAATTAGTAACAATCAGTCTTTTCGCATTTCTATTTTTAGTTGGAAATGTAAAAGCCGAGGAAACAGAAACAGTAGTCGCAAATAAAGAAGAAACAGAAACACCCCTTCAAATGGAAAACTGGATGACTGATGAAATGATTTGGAGTACCAGTTCAAAAAACATATTAGGATTTCCACAGGAAACCGAATCCACACCTGAAGTTGAAAATATGATGATTGACAATGCAACCTGGAATTTAAATAATACAGCAAATGACCCAGAACTAAAAGTAGAATCCTGGATGACAAATGAAAACTTTTGGATATAATTTGGAAAATCAATTATCCCAATTCGTTTTATTGAATTTTAAAGGTTGTAATTACATAAAGGCTTTTTTCTTTTGAGGCATAATTGTAGTAGGTCTGTAGATTTACTCATTATTTAATATCTAAATCAATGATTAAAAGGAAGTTTAATAACTTTGCCAATAAGTTAAATAATTTCTGACGGGCTAGTAGTATACCCGCTACTATTTTCATCATCCGATTATATTTAAAGTTACCAAAAGACTCTCGGTTAAAACTGTAGTCGTTAATTATAGTTTAAGCCCATACTAACTTTTTCTTCGCTTTAGTTTAAGTGGTTTAGTATATCAACAAATAGCTGTTTAAAATTTTCATCGTTGCAATAGACAAGAAATTGGTTATATGATCATACCTAAATTTCTGTTGAGTCAATAACAATAAAGTCACTTTTTAAACAGAAATTTTTACAATTCTAAAACCTTTGTCTGCAACACCTGCGACTTAAAACTTTAGTTTTACTACCGATAGATTCTGTGTTAATTAATTATTATTTTTTTATATTAGTCCATTAAACTAAACTTAGATGTCGATAAATGAACGTATTTCTGACTCCAAACTGAGTGAAAAACTTCAAATGGGAGATGTTGAAGCGTTTGATTTAATTTTTAACAGATACAGCAATAAATTATTCGGATTTGCTTTAAAATATCTCAAATCGAAAGAAGAGACAGAAGGACTTGTTCAGGATGTTTTTTTGAAGGTGTGGGAAAACAGAAAAAATTTGAAAAAAGAATCTTCGCTTAAAGCCTATCTCTTTACTATCGCTTATCATAATATGTGTCAAATATTCAGGAGAAGACAAATCTATTTGAAATTCATTGAAAAAGCAGAAAGGTCTAACAATATCCAAAAATTCGAACAAGAAGAAAAGATAGAATACGAATTTACTCTCAATAAAATTAATGTGTTGATAAATATGTTGCCCGAAAAACAAAGAGCAATTTTTATTAAAAGCCGCAAAGAGGGAAAAAGCACCCGGGAAATTGCCAAAGAAATGAACCTGGCACCCGGGACTATAGATAACAATATTTCTCTGGCGTTAAAATTTTTAAGAAAAATGATAACCTCTGAAAATCTTGTCCTGTTATTATTACTCAATATATATATATAATAAATCCTATTTTTTCAAGAGTCAAATAAGAGCAATACATGCGGAATAATCTTTAATCTGATTCCTGCAGAACTCTTTATTTATGCACAATCTGAACTAACTCATGTAGCGACTGGAAAGCCAATTTTATAAATCATGATATTATTAAATGCTATACGTTTTTGCGCCGTCCCGAAAAATAATATTGAAAATAATCTGGTTTTTATCGTGAGATTTTATAAACCAACTACTATTACTAATATAAAAAGAGAATCTACACTTTTTTTATTAAAATAGTTTAGGTTTAGTTTTCGGAGAAATCCCCCTCAAAATACAGGGGGATTTTTAAAGAATTGAATATGATTTCTAAAAACGATACGAAAATGTTAAGGCAATATGGTGAGGACAAAATTGACAAAAAAGGAGTGCAATATGTTTACACCTTGTTTACCGAAAATGAAAATAATCCAGAATTTAAACAACAACTAAAAGAGGAATTTTACAAATTTATTAAAGATAATGCGGACGATGAATATAATCTCTCTCACCTTCTCGATCGAATCCACCATATCATTCATAAAAATGAAAGCAATTACAAACTTTCTTTAGGTAGAAAAATATACCGTTGGTATTCAGTCGTTGCGGCAGTGCTATTAACTCAATTAATAATTGCAGGAGGAATCTGGGTTATTAGTCAAAAATCAGAAACCAAAGCAGTAGTAGAAAGCCAGGCAACTTATACTTTATTTGCCCCTTTTGGCTCAAGAATAAGTTTCGATCTCCCTGACGGAACAGAAGGATGGCTTAATAGTGGTTCAACATTAAAATACAATATCCCTTTTAGCAATAACAGAAATATAACTGTTGCGGGTGAAGCTTGGTTTAATGTAACGCATGATGAAAATCATCCTTTTGAAATTACTGCAGGCAATTCATTAATTAAAGTATTAGGTACAAAATTTAATCTCAGTGCTTATCCCGAAGAAAAATATATTGAAGTGGTGTTGGAAGAAGGAAAGGTATGGTTCTCTGCACCCGAACTTCTTTCGGGAATAGAGATGAACCCTGATGAACGTTTGATACTCAATAACGGAAAAATTAATATTAATGTCACGGATGTTTCCAAATATTCAGCATGGAAGGAAGGTAAAATGGTATTTAGAGGCGATCCCATGGATGAAGTAGCAAGAAGAATTGAACGTTGGTACAATGTCGAAGTAGAACTAGTTGACAAAGAATTGAAAAATTATGTTTTTAGGGGAACCTTTCAGGACGATTCCCTTGAGGAAGTACTTCACTTTTTAAGTATGACTTCACCAATAGAATATCGAATTGTTGATCGTCAATTACAAGATAACGGAACTGTACAAAAAAAGAAAATTCTACTTTATATAAAAAAAGAAAATTAATCTAAAAAACTTAAGCTTATGAAACTAAAACATGGAACTTAACTAACTAAAAAAAGGAAACCGCTGCAACGATTTCCTAAAAAAATTTTCTGATTTTTTTAACTAATTAACATCGCAAATTTATGAAAAAAAACAAATTTTTACATGAATCTGATTACTGTTTACTTAAGAAACTACTGAGGATTATGAAATTAACAGTATTCATCGTATTTATTTCTATCTTCCAATCAATTGCAATAAATTCTTATTCTCAAAAAACCAGAATTTCGGTTGATGTTTCAGAATCGAAACTGGGAGATGTAATGGATGTAATTGAAAAACGTTCTGAATTTTATTTTCTCTTTAATGAAAAACTTATAGATACAGACAGAAAAGTTTCGTTAAATGTTGAAAATGAAAGGATTGATGAAATTCTTGATAAATTATTCAAAGGAACTGATGTAGTTTATACAATTACAGATAGAAAAATAATTTTAGCGCCGGAATACCTTACGAATGAATATCAACAGCAGTTAAGTGTTTCCGGTATAGTAAAAGACAAATCCGGACAACCAATACCTGGTGTTACTGTAACAATAAAAGGAACCTCTCAAGGTACGGTTACGGACGTTAATGGCAATTATACGATTCAAGTACCGAATCAACAAGCAGTATTAATGTTTTCATTTGTTGGATATGAAACCCAGGAAATTGCAGTTGGGATGCAAACCCAAATAAATGTCATGCTTGAAGAATCCGTCCAACAAATGGATGAAGTTATAGTTACAGCACTTGGAATAAAAAGAGACGCAAAAAGCATCGGTTATTCAGCAACTTCAGTTAATACCGATGAAATTAATACTCCGGGAATGGTAAACTTTGGAAATAATCTGTTAGGGAAAGTTGCAGGGGTCAATGTATCCGCTCTTCCATCTGGTGTAGGAGGAACTTCAAAGATTAGAATTCGCGGACAGTCGTCATTTAGTGCAAATAACTCTCCACTAATTATTGTAAATGGCATTCCAATAAACAATGATCCTACTACTTCTGGCAATCCAAATGCTCAGGAATCGGATTTGGGTGATGGACTGCAAAGTATCAATCCTGATGATATTGAATCGATGACGGTTTTGAAAGGAGCTTCTGCAGCAGCATTGTATGGTTATCGGGCTAAAGATGGAGTTATAATTATAACAACAAAAACAGGAGCAAATAAAACAGGGCTTGGAATAGAATTTAGAACCAGTTTTACGGCAGACCAGGCTCTTGATTTTACTGATTATCAATATGAATATGGACAAGGAGAATTCGGAATACGTCCTGCAAGTGTTTCCGATGCGCGTTCTACCGGTGGATGGAGCTTTGGAACTAAGTTCGATGGTCTGCCAATTTGGTCTATCGATGGGAAAGAACATCCGTATGTGCCTTTCAAAGATCGTATAAGTGCATTCTATAATACCGGAACCAATTTAACGAATTCGGTTGCTTTGTCAAATGGAAATGAAAAGGGAAGTTATCGGTTATCAGTATCAAATACCGATGCAACTAATATCATTCCTAATTCCACCTACAACAAAAAGATATTTGATATATCAATGAATTATAAATTTGGGGAGAAACTCACCGCACAATTGAATGCAAACTATACCATAGATGAAAATAAGAATCCTCCATTTGGGGGACAACGTTTCAGTATCCCTAATTCAATTATGACGATGGCAAACAGTATCGATCCCAGGTGGTTAAGAGATTCTTACAAAGATCCGGAAACTGGAAACGAAACACGTTGGACAAGATTTTTGGATCGAACCAACTGGTACTGGTCGGCTTATGAACGCCTTGAGGAAAATAAGAAAGACCGCTTTTACGGCAATATCTTATTACGCTATCAGTTAGCTCAATGGCTCTATATTCAGGGACGAATTGGACAAGATAAATATTTTATTTATCATGAAGTAAACAATCCAACCGGCACTGCCAATAATCCTCCGGTTGCTGTTGGGTATAATGGTACTTTTTCCCAGAATAAAAATACTTTTCATGAGTTAAACATGGATTTCCTAATTGGAGCAAACAAAACTTTCGGTGCTTTTGGAATTGATGCAACTTTTGGAGGTAATGCTATGGATCAAGTCAGAGATAACTTATCAGTTTCGGTTACGAATTTTTATATCAGGGATTTGTATACTATCGGAAATGGCCAGATAAAAAATCCTGATTACTCTTATTCAGGGAAAAAAGTAAATTCTTTATATGGATCACTAAATCTTTCATATAAAGACTTTTTATTTTTGAATGCAACTGCCCGTAATGATTGGTTTTCAACCTTGAATCCCCAATCAAACAGTTACTTATATCCTTCAGTAAGCGGCAGTTTTATATTTAGTCAGGCATTTGCCAAATTAATGCCCTCATGGATAAACTACGGTAAATTGCGTGCGTCCTATGCAGAGGTTGGAGGCGATACAGATCCATACAGTGATAACCTGTATTATGATATGGCTTCAAATACATATAATGGCTACGCGTATGGAAATATTTCGGGAAGTACAAGTCCAAACCCGAACCTCAAGCCATTAAAAGTAAAAGAGGTTGAGGCAGGGATGGAATTAATTTTATTTAATCGTCGTGTAAGCCTTGATGCTGCCTTGTATAGAAAAAATACTGTTGATGAAATTCTTAATGTGGATATTTCAAATGCATCAGGTTATTCAACTACAAAAGTGAATGTCGGAAGATTAAGAAACCAGGGTATTGAAACTTTGTTGACAATTGTGCCTGTGCGTAATAAAAACTTTACATGGGAGACTGGAATAAATTACACGTATAATATTAGCAAAGTTTTGGAATTGGCCTCCGGACAGCCAATAATTAATGTCGGAGGCGCAACATTTATAGGAAGATTATCCCAGGAGGTTGGAAAGCCACTTGCTTCATTGAGAGGTTATGATTATTTGCGTAACGATGAGGGTAAAATTATTACTATTAATGGCAGATTTCAAAGAGGAAATGAAATAACGTTTGGTAGCGGAATACCAAAACATATCGGGGCTATTCTAAATACTTTTACCTATAAAAAAATTCGTGTTTTTGCACAAGTCGATTTCAAGGCAGGGAATAAACTGATATCAGACACAAACTGGAACATGTTGCGTTCAGGTCATTCTAAAAACTCATTGCCCGGAAGAGAGGGGGGTGTAATATTTGATGCTGTAAATCCAGATGGCAGCCCGAATACAACAGCAGTTGAAGCAGAAACTTTCTATACTGACTACAGCGGGAAGAGAATAACAACTGAAGCGGTATATAATGCCAGTTTTGTACGATGGCGTACATTAACAGTCAGTTATGATGCTTCACATCTTGTTTCAAATACGATTATAAGAGGGATGTCAGTGAATGCAAACATTAATAATGTTCTCATGATTAAGAAATATACGGATAATATAGATCCCGAGGCTGTTTCTCAAGTTAGAGATACGCAAGCAGGCCTTGAATCCATTTCGCTTCCTACTACCCGCAGCTATTCGTTAAGTTTAAGCCTTAAGTTCTAATTTTAAAATATGTATATCATGAAAACTAAATATATAATTGCGACACTTTTTTTATTATTATTAAATCTATATGGTTGTGAAAAGGATTTCGTTGAAACAAACACAAATCCGGTACTTGCAACATCAATTAATCCTGTTTATGAGCTTGTTGCTTCAGAAATTATAGGAATTAATATAGCTCATTATGAGGGTTGTATTATTCAACAGGCTCAAAATCTTTTGGGAGGAGCTGAAGAAGCAGGTAATAGAAATACTAATGTTGACAGATTTGCAAGCACTACATTTAACACTTTATATGGTACCCAAATACAGAATCTGGTCGATATTATCAATACTGTAAAAGATGACCCCGACAAAACAAACCTTTACAGTATGGCAAGAATACTTAAAGCATATTGCTTTCAGCTTATGGTGGACAGATACGGAGATGTACCTTACTCAGAGGCTGGATTAGGTTATTTGGAAGGTATTACGTTTCCTAAATATGACGATCAGGAAGTTATATATGAGGATATTGCAAAAGAATTGAAGGAAGCTGTTGATGCATTAGATGCAAGCAAAGATGATGTAAGTGGAGAAATGTACTTTGGAGGAGACATTTCAAAATGGAAAAAATTTGGCAACTCCTTATTATTACGAGTTGGCATGCGATACACAAAAATCGATGAAAATAAGGCCAAATCATTAGTAGGGATAGCAACAGATCCAGCCAGAGGAGGTGTAATGTCTTCCAATGGCGACAATGTTGTTCTTAAATGCAATACAACTCAAACAAATCCCTCTAATGATTTTATAAATGGCTCTGTTAGATATATTTGGCATATAGGTGAACCCTTTATTGATTTTTTAAAAAATAATAATGATCCTCGTTTGCAATATATTGCGGCGATATATCCAAATCCAGCCTCTGGATCTAATCCAGGCACTCCGGATACTAATCCGGCGGATCAGATTGGTTGCCCTTACGGTTATACTGATGTTAATGTTGTAAATGCTCCAAACTACCCGGGGAAAAATGGTAGCACCTTTAAATACTCCCAATTTAATCGTTCAACCGTTGGTAGAATTGATTCATGGTTGTATTATGTAACCTATGCACAAACCCAATTACTTTTAGCTGAAGCGCGTCAAAGAGATTATATTACAACAGGTACAGTAAAAGATTATTATGAAGCTGGTATCAATGGACATATGACTCAACTTGATTTTTGGACACCTATAAATGGAGGAGCTTCACCAATTACACAGGCAGAACAGGATGCATATCTTCAGCAACCAAATATTGTTTTTGATGCTTCGCAGGCATTAAAACAAATCAATGAACAATACTGGGTTGCATGTTTAATGATATGGCCTGAAGCTTATGCTAATTTCCGTAGGAGCGGTTATCCTCAATTAAGTCCGCTTAACTTTCCTGGGGAAGATCCTTATGTATCAATTGCAACAGGAGGGGATGGTTTTATTCATCGGCTTCCCTATCCATTAAAAGAGTGGTCTATTAACACTATTAATGTTCAGGAAGCGGCGGACCGCATTGGAGGTGACAATATGGGTACTCGTATTTTTTGGGACAATTAATATCCGTTAAATTTATATGTTAGTAAACAAATAAGACTACTTAATTAAGTAGTCTTATTTGGAACTTTCATTAAGATAAGATATGAGTTTTTTATTAGGGTAGCTAATTGGTTCAATAATAGACTAATGGCAATACTTTTATATAGGTGTTGATTAGCTATTAAAATATATTTTTACAAATATATATCTAACCCGGGTTTTTTTAATGTTAAAAAAGAAATTTAAAAAATAACCTTAAAATGAAAAGAAATGAATTTATTAAAACCATGGCAGCCTCTGTCCCCGCAGCAGCTTCTGTGCAAAACCTTACCCGTCTCTCTGAGTCAGATGCTGGTAAAGTGAAAATAACCGATGTAAAATTTATGCGTGTTCAAATGAGTAGCAGAGGTCATGTTTTGCCTTTAGTTAGAATTGAAACAGATGCAGGAGTTTATGGAGTAGGCGAATGCCACCATGATGTTACGGGCTTAGGTGCCAGGGATGTGGTCCTGAATGCATTTAAACCAATATTGGTAGGTCAGGATCCATTCGATATCGCCCGCCTCACTCAAATGATGAAATGGCGCGTATCCTACCTTGGTGGAAATCATGGGATTGGTATTCATGCAGTTACAGGTTGCGAAGTTGCTCTTTGGGATCTCACTGGTAAACTTCTGAATATGCCGCTTCGAAAAATTCTTGGAGGAGGTAGTTATACAGATAAAGTAAGAGCTTATTTAACCAGCCAGCCAAGAAATATGCTCGATGCCGGTGTCTGTCGGGAATGGATCGATTACATTAACAACTCAGTACAAAAATGGACTGCTGCAAAACCCTTCAGAATTTCACGTCGTCCCGGAGGTAGCGAGTTAAACCGCAGGCTTACAAATGCTGAATTGAAAACAAATATTCAGGCTTATTCAAATCTTAGAGAAGCAGCAGGCGATGATTTTGAAATCATTGTGCATTGTCACTGGGAATTTGGATTTTACGATGCTCTGAGTTTTGCCAAAGCCTTGGAACCCATCCGTCCTTGGTGGATTGAGGATCCAATGCCAATAAATTACGTTGACACCTGGGCTAAACTCACGGCCGCCTCTCCAATTCCCATTCTTTGTGGTGAGAATCTATATACAGTGTACGATTTTCTTCCATTCATTACCAACCAGGCGGTACATTTAGTCGAGATAGATATTTCCATGGCAGGAGGTTTACTGGAAGCAAAAAAAATTGCTGACCTGGCGAATATGTATTATATGCCTGTAGCAACTCACAATGTGATGGGTCCAATTGCAACAATTGCTTCTGCAAATTGCGCTGCTACCATGCTTGATTTTATTGGGCACGAGAGCTATGATTACAGTGAAAATTCACGGGATGGTCATGGTGGATGGGAAACGTTGATAGAGTATGACAGGGAAATAATACAGGATGGGTACATTCAACTTTCCGATAAGCCCGGTCTTGGCTTAGATTTGAATAAAGAAGTAGCTATGAAGTATTTGGTAGAAGGTGAAAAATGGTGGGGATAAGAAGTATTTTATTTTGCGATATTATTTACTTAAATCCGTCGCATTTGATTTGATCCATTTCAACTATCTTGTAGTTAGCATTATATTGGTTTAAAAATAACACGAATTGAAACGAGTTGAAGACAAACAAATTATTCTTACTATTAATTTGATAATCAAATTTTAAATTGTTTTAAACAAATGAACTTTAATTAAACTGTAAAAATGGAACGAAGAAAATTTATCCGCAATACGGTTATTGCAACTTCTGCATTTGCATTTATGCCTTATTTCGATCTCCTTGCAAATCCTCTTGCCGGTAAAGTAAAAATTACCGATGTAAAATGTGTACTAACCAAAATTGGAATGCGTATCAGCCCATTGGTCAAAATTACCACCGATGCAGGATTGGTTGGTATTGGAGAATGTCATCATGATGAAAATGGACTTGGAGCCAAGGATATTGTACTTAATGTATGTAAACCCATACTGATGGGAAAAGACCCGTTGGATCTGGAGTACCTTGTATTCAAGATGAGCACCCGAACTTCGTATTACGGTGGAAATCATGGAATAGCGACACATGCTATAACCGGGGTAGAATTTGCCATGTGGGATCTTATAGGAAAAATTGTAGAACAACCCGTACACAAAATACTGGGAGGCGGTAGTCATGTAAGCGAAGTTCGTGCCTATGCTTCTTCTCGCCCACGAAATATGCTTGACATGGATTCATGCAAAGAATTTGCAGAATTAATGAAAAGCCAGGGTTGGACTGCCTGTAAAAGCGATATTGACAGAGATCAAAGGTGGAACCAGCTGAATAACCGCAGGCTTTCAAACACAGGAGTAGATAATATTGTAAAAGGATTTACCAATATGAGGGAAGCTTTGGGGCCTGAATTTGACATTGCAGTGCATTGTCACTGGGAGTTCGATTTTGATAGTGCGCTACGTCTGGCAAACGCGGTAGCCCCTGTTCGTCCTATATGGATGGAAGATCCGTTGCCGATCGCTTATAATGAACAGTGGGTTAAGCTAACAGAACAATCGCCTGTTCCAATTCTTACGGGTGAAAACTTATATACCAGGGATGATTTCCGACCCTTTATTGTAAACCAGGGAGTGAATCTGATAGAGATCGATGTTTCAATGTCGGGTGGCCTTCTGGAAGCAAAAAAAATAGCCGACCTCGCTGAACTTTATTACATCCCGGTGTGTACCCACAATGTTGCCGGCCCGATTGCAACAATTGCTTCTGCTAATTTTGCTGCAACCGTTCGTGAATTTGTAGCTCACGAGACTTTTATTATGAATCCTAAAAACCGGGCCGGCGACGGCATAAACGGGGATCCAGATGTTCTGGGGTACGATAAACCGATGATTAAAAACGGGTACATCCAGCTAAGTGACCGCCCCGGTTTTGGTATCGACTTAAATGAAAACTAATAAAGGAAAAATATATGGTTGATGGGGAAACCTGGTGGGATTAAACACTAAACTTTCTCCGTAGAATGTATGTCGGTTTGGCACCTATCGTATCGGCAAGATTTTCCGATAAAACGAAAAGATAAATTTGAATTTAGCTTTAGTTATAATTATTAGTACCATTGAAATGTTGGAAACTCAGTTGAGAGTTTTCAATGTTTCAAGGTATTTTATTTAAATATTTTTATTTATCAAAATATTTTTATCGTGGCGGGCCAAACCTGAATAATTTCAAACTATATTTTAATTTAGAAAACCCAGGATTATAGCCAACCAGAGTTTTTAACATCCTCTTTCAAAGGATATTTATCTTTTTCAGAAATGCCTATTCTAAAAATCCACCCAACCGATTAGTATAAACTAATTTTACACTATAATAATTCTTGTACAAAACATCTGTTTCAAGCGCTGTATCAACATTACATTCTTAGTGATTTCATTTAAAGCTTTATAGGAATCTTCTTTAAAAAACCTTGATGTGGTTGCCCAGGTTATAAATAAACTTCCAACTTTACCCAGTCAAGACTTAAAAACACAGAGAATAACGATAATCTTGGTTATGCTGTAATAAGTGTAATTACAGAATAACAACAAATTTGAAAACTAAATATCTTCTTATAAGCAGTAAATTACATTCTGTTGGGAGTTTTGTTTTTTACAGATTTTCCCCGTATTTAACAAAAGAAATGGATTCTAATCAATCAAAAATCTGTTTTGATTGTTTACTAATTTAATCGTCACCATTTTATTTTAACCGGCAATTCGCTATCTTCATATAGGAAATGAAAAATATGCACACAATGAAGCAATTACTGACCTTATTTCTTGTGTTTCTAACTGGCTATATTACAGCTCAGACTGTTGTAACGTTAAATGTAAACCAACCTTCTGAATTTGGTTTTGAAATAGGCGTAACCGACTCTACAATAACAAATGGTGATTCAATAACACTTGGAAAAGACTTAACCGTTTTTGGTGGTTCAGGAGTTTATGATTTTAGCTGGTCTCCGGAAGAAACGTTAAACGATCCTTCACTGATGAATCCAATTGCTTTTCCGGAAGATACTACAACATATTTACTTACAGTATCCGATGCAAACGGGTGCAGTTTTGCGGTAAGTTATACCGTAAACGTAAAAAAGAACTCAACAGCCGTTACAAATTATATTCAGCAGAACCATTCATTAACTGCAACTTTATTCCCGAATCCAACAGATGGAAAGTTTAAAGTGCAGTTAACCGGTGAACCACAAAATAATATTGAATTGTCCGTAATCGATAATTCTGGAAAGGCGATTAAGAAACAAGTGATAAGGAATTTTACCGGCGAACATACGGAGATGCTAAATCTAAAACTGCCTTCAGGAGTTTATAATTTGCTCATACTGGGCAAAGATCAAAGAATCAGTAGAACGTTTGTTATTAATTAATCCTATCAAATCAGACAATATGAAAACCAAATTAATAATATTCCTGATTTTAAACTTGCAGATAGTCCCGGTTATTTCATTTGGTCAATTACTTTATACTGAAAATGATACAATTCAATTAGATCAGGACTCAGTTGTATTACAGGTTGATAGCTACAGAGGACAAATACAATGGCAATTCAGCAGTAATAACGTTGATTGGAACGATTTGTCAGGTGAAGAATCTGATAAGCTGGAATTCGCGATTTTTGGAGGTCAGGGTTTTTACAAGGCAAGTATTACAGAAGGAACATGTGCTCCTGTTTATTCTGAAATGGCGCAATTAGTTTATGAGGCACCCGTTGTTGTAACAGATTCAGCTACAGGGGTCACATTTAATTCTGCAAATTTGAATGGTGAAGTGACCAGTAATGGCGGAACAGATGTAACGTCAAGAGGGTTTTACTGGAGCAAAAGTAATGCCGATCCGGATGCCGGTGATAATGTCGAGAATATCGGAGGAGGTATTGGTAAATTTTCAGTATCGTTAGGCTTACTCGAAACGAACACTACATATTATGTACGAGCATTTGCAACTAATAGTGCAGGTATAAGTCTTGGTGAAGTTTTTAGTTTTACAACCCCCACTTCTGTCGAAAAACCGGTGGTCTCTACTTTTATAGCCTCGGGAGTCTCATTCGATTCAGCAACCTTAAATGGGGAAGTGGCCAGCGATGGAGGCGCCGCGGTAACATCCAGGGGTTTTTACTGGAGCAAAACAAATAATAATCCAGGTAGCAGTGATAACGTTGAAACTGCCGGAAATGGAACAGGAATATTTTCCGCATCTCTTACCGGATTGGAATCAAACACCACTTATTATGTACGAACTTTTGCTACCAATAGCGAAGGTACAAGTGTTGGAGAAGTGGTTAGTTTTACTACCTCTCAATCTGTTAACATGCCAACATTAACGACCAATGCAGCTACAAGTGTCAATTCCAATTCAGCTACTTTAAACGGAGAAGTGACCAGCGATGGAGGCGCCACGGTAACATCCAGGGGTTTTTACTGGAGCAAAACAAATAATAATCCCGGTAGCAGTGATAATGTTGAAACTGCCGGAAACGGAACAGGCATATTTTCCACATCTCTTACCGGATTGGAATCAAACACCACTTATTATTTACGGACATTTGCCACTAACAGTAAGGGAACAAGTGTTGGAGAAGTAATTAGCTTTAAAACAATTTCGGGTGATTTGCCCAAAGATCCCGGATGGATTCCTTAATTGTATTACTATAATTATTTATAATACAGACGGATTCTATCAAAAATCACTTGTATGACTTGCCTGTTAAACCAGTATAAAATATTTCAGCAACAAAGTGCGCGCCTTCTAAATTCGGATGAATGCCGTCATTAAAATACGATGACTTATCAATTGTTGGCGTATAGCAGTCAATAACCTGTAATTTCTTTTCTTCCGAAATCCGTTTAATAACAGGAATGATTTCATCGTGAATTACCTTATCATCAATATTATAAGCATGTGTAAAAGCTTTTGGCGGATAAACCACAATAACTTTAGGGTGCGACGGAAGGTTTTCAAATGTATCTACCATCGAGACAAAATCAGCATAAAAATCTTCTCCGTGAACCCAGTTGTACGGTTTGCTGTCATTCGTTCCAAGCATAATTGTAACAATATCAGGCTGAAAATTCAGGGCATCCTTAAATTTTTGCTCTTTCCAAATCGGGAAATCACCCTTTTTAAGCATCGTTCTGCCACTTACACCAAAATTTCCAACTTCCCAACCAGCAGGAAGCATTTTTGCCAGTTGTCCCGGATAACTGTTTTCAACCGGGTCTTTTAGAAAACTGCCTTCGGTGATGCTGTTTCCAATAATGGCTACTTTGGTAACTTTTCCCTGGGCAAAAACCGTTTGAGCAAAAATTAAGATTGAAACGGCTAACAATAATTTTATTGATTTCATCATCGGATTAATATTTACAATTTTGATAAGATCGAAAATAGGAAATTTTTAAGGAAATACAGAAAATTTATCTATTCGTTATTTCGAATATGATGCGTTTTAAATAATTCTATTATCTTTGTTCGTAATTTTACGAATAGAAAATGACAGTTGAAACTTCAATAACAGAAAAACAGCAAAAAGCAGCCCGGTACGCCAAAGCAATGGGACACCCGATAAGGATGTACGTTTTGAATTTGCTTTCGAGCCAAAGTTGTTGCTACAGTGGCGATTTAAGCGATGAACTACCGATTGCAAAATCCACCCTTTCCCAGCATTTAAAAGAACTGAAAGATGCCGGGTTAATCCAGGGAGAAATTGAAGCGCCAAGAATCAAATATTGTATCAATAAAGAAAACTGGAAAGAAGCTCAACTTCTTTTTAAAGAATTTATGGGAATATAAAAATTTTGAAAACATTGTTCGCATTTCTGCGAACACCGAACAAAGAAAATATGGATTACAAAGATTTAAAAATCACAAAAATGAACATCAAAGTTCTGGGCACAGGTTGTCCTAAATGTAAAGCGCTTGAAAAAGCTGTTATTAACTCACTTTCTGAGTTAAATATTCAGGCTGATGTAAGTAAGGTGGAAGACATAATGGAAATTATGCAGTTTGGGGTAATGCGAACACCTGCTCTGGTAATCAATGAAAAAGTAGTGTTAAGTGGAAGATTACCAAATGACAAAGAATTGAAAAGTCTGTTAACTCAGTAAAATCATACAGTATTATGAAAACAAAAATCAACATTGCAACATTAACCGTATTTTTTTCACTGCTGGTAAGTTTCAGCCTAACAGCGCAAACTACTGCAAATACCCAAAAAGAAGATAAAGCCAAAGTAAATGTCTATTATTTTCATTTTAATACCCGCTGCGAAACTTGTCGTGCTGTAGAGAATGAATCGAAAGCCAACATTTCGATGCTGTTTGGCAAAGATGTAAGTTTTGCTGCCTACAATCTGGATAAACCTGAAGGTGAGGCTAAAGGGAAAGAATTAGGCGTAAACAGTCAATCATTACTGGTGGTAAAAGGCGATAAAAAAATCGACCTTACCAATGAAGGTTTTTTATATGCTCTTACCGATCCGGAAAAGTTTAAAAAAGTGATTGAAGAAAAAATCAAACCGTTATTGTAACATGCAGGGTTTTTTAAATGGACTACTTGAAAACAGTTCATTTCCTTTTATGACCGCATTAATTTTGGGATTGATGACAGCGATCAGTCCCTGCCCAATGGCAACCAATATTACCGCCATCGGTTTTCTCGGTAAGGATATTGAAAGCCGAAACCGGGTCTTTTATAACGGAATTATTTACACTCTTGGCCGGGCAATTACCTATACTTTTCTTGCTGTTATCATTTTTCTGGGTGCCGATCAATTTAGGTTATCCGGCGTGTTTCAGCGATACGGAGAAAAAATTATTGGTCCCTTGCTGCTAATAATTGGACTAATCATGCTTGACATACTAAAAATAAAATTTCCAGCTTTAGGTACCCTTTCACGGCGATTTGAAAACAAAGGCACAAAAAATTACCTGAATGTTCTTTTACTTGGGATTTTATTTGCTGCCGCATTTTGTCCGTACAGCGGTGTATTATATTTCGGAATGCTGATCCCGTTAACAATTAGTAGTGCGTCAGGACTTTATCTGCCGGTTATTTTTGCCATTGCTACAGGAATTCCGGTTATTATTTTTGCGTGGTTGATCGCATTTTCAATTTCCGGAGTGGGCGTTTTATTTAACAAGTTAAAGACATTTGAGGTATGGTTCAGACGTGTTGTTTCACTAGTGTTTATAGGAGTTGGCATCTATTATATAGCAACGGTATATTTTTAAAATTTTGTTTGTAATTCATTGAACGATCTGATTATATATGAAGAATAAGATAATTTCATTAAACGAAAATCTGAATGGCTGGCTAATCCCTGCGCTACTTTTGCCGGTCTGGATTTTGATTTATATGAACCTGCAAAAATCAGCCGATTTTATTATTGATGATCTGGCAGGAATGGTTTCGGGAACTCATTTAACTGAAACCCTGCGTTTTTTCATTTTCGAAGTGCCTAAAGTGATGCTTTTACTGGTACTTATCGTTTTTGGTGTCGGCATTCTTCGAAGTTACTTTTCAGCAGAAAAAACCCGAAAAGCACTGGAAGGAAAATCATTATTTACCGGAAATATTTTAGCATCAATACTCGGAATTGTTACGCCATTTTGTTCCTGTTCAGCAATCCCACTCTTTTTGGGTTTTGTTGAAGCCGGAATACCAATCGGTGTTACCTTTTCATTTCTGATTGCAGCCCCAATGATAAATGAAGTTGCATTGGTTTTATTAGTTGGTTTATTTGGTTGGAAAGTGGCGGCAATTTATGTTGGAACAGGTTTAATAATTGCAATTTTAGCTGGTTGGATAATCGGAAAACTGAAACTGGAAAAATATGTTGCCAGCTGGGTTTTTGAGGTAAAAGCCAATAATCAAAATATTGCTGAAGAAAAGCCAACTTTTGAAATGCGGATTCAGGCCGGTTACGATGCAGTAAAAGAAATTGTGGGCAAAATCTGGATTTATGTGATCATTGGTATTGCAGTTGGCGCAGGTGCTCATGGTTATGTACCTGAAGATTTTCTTGGATCGCTACTTGGAAAAGGAAACTGGTATTCAGTGCCGCTTGCAATTCTAATCGGTGTTCCGATGTATTCCAACGCTGCCGGCATTATTCCAATTGTTAGTGTTTTAATTGAAAAAGGCGTTTCACTTGGGAACAGCGCTGGCGTTTATGATGTCGGTGATAGCGCTTTCATTACCCGAAATAATCATTCTGAAAAAGGTGCTGAAATGGCAATTGATTGCAGCATTCATCGGGATTGTAACCATTGGGATAATCATTGTAGGATTAACTTTCAATTACTTATTATAAACGATTTTAAGAAAAGATATTATGGAATTTAAATCAATTGGTTTTATTGGTGGAGGAAGAATCACCCGGATTTTTCTACAAGGTCTCTCCAACAAAAATGCATTACCTAAAAATGTAAAAGTATTTGAACGCACTGATGAAACATTTGAGGCATTAAAAACCTCATTCCCAACGATTAGCAAAGCCGCTTCAGTTTCAGAAACTGCTGAAGCAGACGTTGTTTTTGTGGCGGTTCATCCACCTGTGGTAATGGAAATTCTGCAAAGTATTAAAGAAACCGTTTCTGAATCAACGGTTGTTATTTCTCTGGCTCCGAAAATTACACTTGAAAAAATGGCTTCCGTCCTTTCAAATGCAAAATTGGTTCGATTAATTCCCAACGCCACATCATTGATTAACGAAGGATATAATCCGGTAACTTTTGCCTCGGATTTCGACAAAAAAGAGAAAAAGCAATTGCTGAAATTCCTGAAAAAACTGGGAAAAACATTCGAAACAGAAGAATCGAAACTGGAAAGTTACGCCATTGTTTCAGCCATGTTGCCCACCTATTTCTGGTTTCAATGGCAGGAAATAGAAAAGATCGCTGCCGAAATTGGACTGACTCCCGATGAAGCTCAAAAAGCAGTTTCATCAACATTGAAAAAAGCATGGAAATTGTATTACAAATCAGGATTAACTCCGGCTGAAGTAATGGATTTGATTCCTGTAAAACCCATTGGTGAAAACGAAACCGAAATCAATAATATTCTACATACGAAATTGTTGGGGTTGTTTAGTAAAATAAAACCATAATAAGGTTTTGCCATACCAACCGAGTGCGTCTATTTGTAAAATCTTTTTATTGATGCATATGTGTATCATTCCCGATTCAAGATTCTGATATTGAATCGGAAGTTGTTAAATGGGTTGAAAAGATATTGTTTAGCTATTTTAATGGTACTTATTTAGGAAATTCTTTATATTAAATTATATTTGACTTAAGAAAAAATGTTTTTTGTATAAATTAATTTAACGATCTAAATCTTATCTAAACTATGACAAAATTAAAATTCATATTGTTAACAGTTGCAGTAATAATCATTGCACTTCAAATTCGTGCGCAAGAGGTACAAATAAGTAAAGAAGAATTAATTGCTTTAACTCCAAAGTGGGAAGGTGAGCGTTTTCCTGATGGACGTCCAAAAGTACCGGATGATATCCTTAAAAGAATGAAGTATGTTAGTGTTGAAGAAGCATGGTCAACTATGAAAAATGCAGGATATGAACATCAAATTGCCGAAGATTGGAAAATAATAAATCCTGATAGTGTTTTAGTGGGTCGTGCTTTTACTACCATTTTTATGCCCGGCCGAATTGATGTATGGCAAGCCATTGATGCTGTTGGAAAAGCAAAAGGATGGGCAGGACAGAACTCATGGCCTATTGATATGCTGTCTCAGGGAGATGTATATGTTGTCAATCAATTTGGAGCTAAATTAGATGGACCAACTATTGGCGACAATGTAGGTAATGCTATTTATGCCAAATCTGGTAATGGTGTTGTATATGATGGAGCACTCAGAGATGTTGAAGGATTAAAAGAAATTGGAGGTTTTACATCATATTATACAAGTTATGATCCATCTTACCATAACCCGGGCAGAAATCCTAACACCATGATTATGGGCATTAATAAACCAACGCTTATTCGCCAGGTTACTGTTATGCCCGGTGATGTGGTTTTAGGTAAAATGGGAGTTGTCGTGTTTATTCCTCCTCATTTAGCAGAGCAAATTGTTAAAACTTCGGAAGTTGTGAGGCTTAGAGACATGTTTGGCCACCTGCGTTTACAGGAAGGAAAATACACAGCAGGACAAATTGATGCGCGTTGGAGTGCTGATATTGAAAAAGATTTTTCACAATGGTTAAATGATCATATAGATGAACTTCCTGTACCCAAGGAACAAATTCAAGACATATTAAAGGAAAGAACCTGGTAAAATACCAGCTAAAAGTGAATAGGAATACATCCTGTTACCCCATATATTACAGGGGCAACAGGATGTAATTCATTGCAAACCTTTCTAATTTTATACTAAAAACCATTTTCCACACAAATAGTTGCATCTTTTTTAGGAGATTTGGCTACATGTTATGTCTGTGCATCAGTGCCTAATTTTATGATTTTGGAGTGGCAGGCTTATTTTCATACAGAACAATTATCTCAAATTTTCCTCCTTAAAAATTAATGGATTAAAAAATTTGTACTTAAATTAAAAACATTTATCTTTGTAAGTAAATACTTACATTCATGGATAAGCAAAGTACAGAAATACGTCAGGAACAAATCAAGCAGGCGGTACTTGATATTATCTATACCGATGGTTTAAAAAGCTTGTCGACACGGAATTTGGCTAAACGCATTGGCATGAGCGAAGCCACTATCTTCAGGCATTTTACTACCAAACAAGATATAACACTTGCCATTATAAAAGATGTGCAGCGCGATTTTATTGGCAGTTTACGCAATATTGCCAACTCGAATATAGAACCGCAACAGCGGTTGAATAACTTCTTATGCCAAACTGTGCAATACCTTACTAAAAACAAGGGAATTACTATGCTTCTTTTTTCAGAAGCTTCGCACAACAACGATACAGAATTGAAAAATAACTTGCTGCAAATCTTTAATAATCAAAAGAAATTAGTGAGTAAAATTATCCTCGATGGCATCGCATTAGGAATATGGGATGAAAGTATTCCTGTTGAAAATGTAGCTATGCTTTACATGGGGATTCCGGTTTCGCTTAATATTGAGTTAGTTCTAAACGGCGGTGAATTTCACATTGATAATTTTTGCGCCAGTATGATGCAATTAATGCTAAAAATTCTAAATAAATAATTTTTTTATCTGCGATGTAAGCAAACACTTACTTCCCCAAAAAGAAGGAATCATGATCAGACAATTATTAAATTTATTTCTATTTCCCGTACTGCTAAATGCGTGGGGAAAAAGTGACTTGAAACAGCTCTTCTATTCGCTCAAAAAGCAACCTGTTACCCGCGGTGACAAGATTCGAATTGAACAAGTGCTTGCCAGAAAAACGATGGTTCATAGTGAACGCTATCCAGATATCAATTATTGAAATTCATGAAAATGTCAAAAGTGATTATAGCCATACACGGATTGGGTAATAAACCACCTAAGAAGCAACTTCAGAAATGGGGTAAAATGTCCATTCAGGAAGGACTTCAAAACAGGGGGCTTAATCTTGAATTACCTGAATTTGAATTGGTGTATTGGGCTGATTTACTTTATGACAAACCTCAAAATTTGGATGAAGCAGACAAAAACAGTCCATATTTCTTAAATGAAGTTTATACCACAACCCCTAAGAATTATAAATATGAATCGCATGAAGTTCGAAAATATTTTATGGATTTATTTAAAAGGTTGGTTTATAAGGTATTCTTGAAAAAAGACTACCATCTGCGTTATGCTTTTGTTTCTAAAAAATTGTTACATAAATATTTTCACGAGTTAGAGGTATATTTCAATGGCGATAGTGAATTCGATTCGGACCTCAGTTTCCAGATAAAAGGAAAAATTGTTAATCGGCTAAATGATGTTTTACTAAAACATTCCAATGATGAGATAATGCTTATTGCTCATTCAATGGGAGCTATAATTGCTTTTGATGTACTAAGTTTTATTAACCAAACCGCAAAGATAGATACCCTTGTAACCATGGGAGCACCCCTGGGAGCTCCTTTTGTAATGAGCAGAATTGCAGCACACTCAAAAAGCACGTATGGGCTAATCAAACTTCAAACGCCAGAAAGTGTATATAATAACTGGTTTAATTTCTCTGACATTAGAGATAAAATTGCACTCGACTATAAACTGAGCAATGATTTTGATTCCAACAGCCATGGCGTAAAATGTATCGATAAACTGGTTACAAATACTTACGTCATGGACGGTATTGCAAATCCTCATAAATCATTTGGGTATTTACGAACTCCAGAATTTATTAATGTTCTGACAAATTTTCTTCAACGAAATAATATTGGTAATCATAAAACAAATAGCAAAAACTAATAATATTTAAAAATATGCTTTACGCAATCGTTTTTTTTATCATCGCCATTGCCTCTTTTGTATTCGCCATGCTAGGACTTGGAGGAGGAATGGTTTACGTACCGGCTTTAAACTGGGCTGGTTTCGATATGGTTTCAGTTGCAATTCCTCTCGGATTACTGCTGAATGGCTTAAACACTGGGCTGGTTCTCATTCCTTTTGCACGTAAAAAAATGGTGGACTGGAAAGGTGGTGCCGTAATGGCAGCCACTGCTTTGATTGCCTCTCCCCTGGGAGCAATGACCAGCGATAAGGTGCCTGTGCAAACGCTGAAAATATTATTTGCCTTAATGGTAATAGCTGCTGCTGTGCGTATGCTCTGGGCATCTAAACTACCTGAGCCCGATACGATGATGTCGTTTAAAAAGCGGAGTATGATTGGATTCTTTGTGGGTGGTTTTGCCGGTTTTGTTGGTGGAATGTTAGGCCTAGGGGGAGGTTTCATAATTGCTCCTATTTTAATGATGATGGGATATAAAACCAAAGAAGCAGCTGCAACTACGGCTTTTGTGGTTACCTTTTCTTCTATTTCAGGGTACCTGGGACATGTCTCGCAAGGCCATATGAATTGGTGGCTTACTGTAATTGTGGTGATAGCTGTAATTATCGGTTCTCAGTTAGGAGGTCGGTATATGACACAAAAAGCGAAATCAAAACAGGTAAAAATTATCTACGCTATTGTATTGCTTTTAATTGCTACCAAGTTGGTTTATGGAGTAATTGCCTGAAAATGAAATTCCGAATATTACATATTGTTTTTATACTGATTCTTTTTAGTCAGTCGCGGATTGGCACAGGAAAACGGGACAGATAAAGTAAATTGGAATGGTTACACCCAGTTGCGTTACTCAGGCAATTTTAACAATGTAAACTCCTTTGCCATGCGCAGAATGAAACTTTGGGTGAATTCTGCCCCCGGGATTCAGTGAACATTGGGGCTTTCATGTGCAAACCACTATCACAAGTAATCAGAATGAAAAGTTTTTTTTACAGGACGTCCTGGTTTTTTACAAACAGGGGCAATTCCGGATTAATATGGGGCAATTTGTTCCTCATTACAGTTTGCAGCGTTTTCAACCTGATTATTCGAATTCCGTTAACCGAACGCGCTGAGGTTATCAATGCCTTAATTCCAAACGGGACTCTGGGTGTGCGCGATATAGGCATCGAAACGCAGTATTCATCAAAAAATAAACTTTTGCAAGCCTGGTTTGGGGTATTTAATGGATACGGAATTAAGGAATACCGGTTAAATAATTCAGGTATTCTTTTAACCCATAAAACAGCCGTTAACATTTTCAACAATCATTTTTATTCCGGTTATTCAGTAATGTTCCGGCGAGCCGACCAACTTCAGTTATTGCATATAATGCCCGATTCGGTTATTTATTCGGGAAATGATTTCCGCTACAACGTGTTTGCACAGTGGCATTCAAAAATGTGGAATATCCAAGCTGAATATCTCCAGGCAAACCTTGACGGTAAAATAGCGGATGGATGGTATCTGCTGGCCAATGTCAATCTTGGAAAAAATCAACTGATAGCTTCATGGAACAAATACAACGATGTGATAGAAAGTACTGCTGATGCCCCTGTATTTCATTTTGGTTACAACTATCTGGTAAATGGTGATAAACTCAAAATTATGCTCGATAATGGAGCACAACTCAGTTCAGGAACCTTAAAAAATTATTATTCAACAATACAGTTACAACTCTTTTTTAATTGAATTATTTATAAATATTTTAAAAACAAAAATCATGGTAAATCCAAAAGAATGGCTCGAATTCGGGCAAAAATTTCACGGACACAAATGTCCTGCTATGCCAATGGGCTTAAGAGTAGGTGCTGCTGCACTAAACAAGTTAGGTATTGAACGCGCTAAAGACGGACAGGTTATTGCTTTGGTCGACTTGGGCGACGATCATTGTGCCACATGTTACGCCGATGGGTTACAGGTTATCCTGGGAACAACTTTCGGAAAAGGCAACATCAAAAAAACACACAAAGGTAAATGGGCTGTTATAGTAGTCGACAAAGCAACAGGGAAAGCAGTAAGGGTAACTCCTACAGCTGAAGCTATGCTGGCCAATAAACAAACTTCTTTTTTTAAAGATTATCGCGAAAAAGGTATTCCGGCAAGCAAAGTTCCTGATGAAGTAGTGGAACCTCTGGTTACCAAAGTAATGGGAGCACCAGATGAAAAACTCATTAATATTTCAGAAGTCTTTGATTATAATCTGGAAGAACATCCACACAGTTTTAACAGCTTTGTGTGTGAAGAATGTGGTGAAATGACCGTTATGGAATACGGCCGGGTTAAAGACGATAAAAAAGTTTGCATGGATTGTGCTGCAAAATAGACGATCTTCTCTAATCAAAAGCAGAGGCTGAATATAAAATTTCAGCCTTTTTTATTAAAATAAATAACGTATATATACGTCTTAAAATTATTTGACGTATATTTGCGTCAAATAACAAAAAATGGTACAATCAAAAACTGAATTATTTGACAAAGAACTGGCAGAAATAGCAAATCTGTTTAAAGCGCTGGCTCATCCGGCCAGTCTTCGAATTCTGCAGTTTCTTTCAGAAACACAATCGTGTATTACCGGCGATATTTCGGATGAATTGCCATTAGGAAGAACCACTGTAAATCAGCATTTAAAGGAATTAAAAGATGTGGGTTTGGTGACAGGCCATATCGAAGGGGTAAAAACAAAATACTGTTTGGATGCGGCAAAATTACAGGAACTTCAAAATTCATTACAATCGTTTTTAGAGCGTATAAACCTTGAAAATTATAAGTGCGAATAGTATGAAACGACCATGCAGAAATGCCTCACAAACAAACATAATTAATAAGGGAGTTACATCGAATACATTTGAAAACTTATAATTTTAATGAGATGAAAGTATTGATTTTATGTACAGGGAACAGTTGCCGCAGCCAAATGGCACATGGTTTTATGGAGTCGTTTGATGAGCGATTGGAAGTGGCTTCGGCAGGTACTGAACCTTCCGGGAAACTAAACCACAAAGCGGTTGAAGTGATGAAGGAAATTGGCATCGACATCAGCCATCACACTTCCGATTCAGTGGATTTATACATGAACGAAGCGTGGGATTATGTGATTACAGTTTGCGACGATGCCAACGAAAAATGCCCCGTTTTCTTAGGAAGTGTTAAGCACCGCTTGCACATTGGTTTTGATGATCCTTCGCATGCAACCGGAACTCTCGAATTTATTCAAAGCGAATATTTCCGCGTTCGTGACGAAATAAAAGAAGTGTTTTTCAAATTATACCAGGAAGAAATTAAACCTCAATTATGACAAATCAGAAAAGGCGAATCGGTTTTTTTGAAAAATATTTAACCGTTTGGGTTGCTTTATGTATTGTTGCGGGTATTGTCATTGGAAATTTTGCTGGAGAGAGTGTAACAGTTTTAAGCAAATTGGAAGTTTTTAAAGTAAACATTCCTGTTGCTATCCTGGTTTGGTTAATGATTTACCCCATGATGTTACAGGTTGATTTTTCGAGCCTGAAAAGTGTTGGGAAACGGCCAAAAGGATTGATACTTACTAGTTGTTGTCAACTGGTTGATAAAACCATTTACCATGGCATTTTTTGCGTGGATTTTCTTTACAAAAATTTATGCCGCATTTATTTCAGCCCGATCAGGCTGGCGAATACATTGCCGGTGCAATTTTACTGGGCGCCGCTCCCTGCACTGCCATGGTTTTTGTATGGAGCTATTTAACCGACGGCGACCCAAATTATACTTTAGTGCAAGTCTCGGTAAATGACCTGATTATTTTAGTTGCATTTGTTCCCATTGTTGGCTTGCTGCTTGGCATTACAAATATTAAAGTTCCTTACAATACATTAGTTGCCAGCGTACTTATTTTTGTTGTAGTTCCCTTACTGGCAGGGTATATTACTCACAAAACTTTAATTCGCCAAAAGGGAGAAGTGTGGTTCAAAGAATCCTTCCTTCCGCGTTTTAAGCCTGTTTCTATTATTGCATTATTACTTACATTAATTTTACTTTTTGCTTTCCAGGGAAATACAATTACCTCAAACCCATTGATCATAATTCTTGTTGCTATTCCGCTTGTTATCCAAACTTACTTTATCTTTTTTGTAGCATGGATTGGCGGTCGGAAATTAAAATTGCCTCATGCTATTTGCTCGCCCGCTGCCATGATTGGCGCCAGTAACTTTTTTGAACTGGCAGTTGCTGTTGCAATCGCTCTGTTTGGATTACAGTCTCCTGCTGCTCTTGTAACTGTTGTTGGAGTTTTGGTTGAAGTTCCGGTAATGTTATCTTTGGTGGCATTGGCAAATAAATGGAGATATTAATATTTATGAAATTAATTGATTTTCAGGATTTGAAACCGGTTATTTTGAAATCGGTAATTACATGCCCCAAATGTGGTTTTCAAAAAGAAGAAACGATGCCGGAAGACGCTTGCAGTTTTTTTTACGAATGCACCAATTGTAAATCCATTTTAAAACCCAAACCCAGGTGATTGCTGTGTATATTGTTCTTATGGTTCAGTTCCTTGTCCACCAATTCAACAAGGTAAAAATTGTTGTTAGTTAAGTAGCTTTTTTGAGATTTTACTACAGCTTCCTGACTGATTCAATATATTTTAAAAATTTAACAATAAGATTTAAACCTCTTTTCAATAACTTTGTTTTGGTGAAAAGAAGCGGCATACAAATCCATATTTGGATAGTGAGATAAAACATTTTTTGAAGAATGGACTGTACGCCGCTATATTTTTTTGATGATTTGCGTCCCGTAACAACAATTTATCCAAAATTAAGACCCTTCTGTTGTTGTTGACGAAAGTAATAATTTTTTTTATTGAATAGTTCTGAACTGGCAATTATACATAATATTGAAATAATTATTTTAAGTAATTATCAAGACTTCTTTTTCGTTAAAAAGGTAATATTCTTACAGAAATAATTATTCATAACATAATGAAATGCTAATTCTATATCTAATGTGTTGAATAACAATAAAAATAAACATTATCGAATTTATATTTCGAAAATTCGAAAATTCAGAAATAATTTTTACTAAAATAAGTATAAAGTTGGATTTAATTCAGAGTAATAAATCTTTTTATTCTTATATTTAATATCAGAAATTCCTTCATCAAATTTCACAAATACAGAACAAACCAATTTAAAAGGAAAAGTATGGCGCAATAAGAAGCTTGTAAAACAGATAAAATAGTTCTGACAAATATGATCTATTTATTAACCTTTTAAATTGAAAAATTATGAAAAAGTTTGTTTTACTTCTGTTTACTGTTCTCCTTATTCGCCTGGCTTTTCACAGAGTGATAAAAAATCTTACTTCCAGGATGTAGGAGTATTTGTTGGTCCAGGGATAGGCACTGTATTTGGCGGTGAAAGCTGGAAAAGTGGCGTTTGCATTACTGCCGGTATTGATTCAAAACTCTTTTCTTTAGATGAAGTATCAAGTATTATTGGGGGAATCGGGTTTCAATTTCATAATGTCCCATGGGAAGAAAGCTCAGACGGTTACTCCTACTCCGGAAATTCTAAATTCACACATATAATTCTACCAATATTGTACCACCGTAGTTTTGATAATAAAATAAATGTTGAAGGTGGCGTACAACCAAAATTTCAGATTTCAGCAAAAGATAAAGAGGATGGACAAAGTTATGATGAAAAGGATAATTATAATGCTTTTAATCTTGCAGGCGTTGTAGGTGCCGAAGTTCAAATTACAGATAAAGTAAGTGCTGGGTTAAGGTTAATACTTGATATGTTTAATATGGATAATTCTGATGGCATGTATTATGATAAAAACTCTCCAGACCGAAGTTTTTCTGTTATGGGTGTGCTAAGATTTTCCCTTTGGTCATCTGATAACGATTAATTATACTTCATCGATCTGAAAAATCATTTAATGAAAAAGGCGGATTTGTACAAGTCCGCCTTTATATTATGAAAGTAATCTTCTTCATCCCTCTTTTTCAGTCTCCTGACTTGTCCCCCTCCAAATTAGTGCGGTCATAAGTGTCTTATAATCAATGTTTATGTTTTAAAATGCACTAAATTTACCGCACTAAGGTAGATTTAGCATGAAAATCAGGGTTGTCAAAACCGCATCAAAAGCAAAGGCGGTGCAGGTTGTTCGTTACCAGAACAACAAACGGATTGTTTTGCAGCATATCGGCTCGGCGCATACCGAGGAAGCACTAAGCGATTTACTGATATTGGCGGAAGAATGGATAAAGGACAACACCAGCCAACTCTCGATCTTCCCCGATGAGAATCCCAACAAGTTGTTGCACCTCAACCATAGCACCTTTATCGGTGTAAAATACCGTTTTTTCCACGCGCAGGTGCGTGCAATACAGGACATGATCAAGTTGAATGACCTGCCTGCCTTGCTAAACGATTTGGTAGCGATAAGGATATTTGAACCCGCATCCAAGCTTCGTTCCCTTGAGCTGTTGGTACAGTTCTTCGGCATCATCCATAGTCGCAAGACATATTACAAGATTGCCCCCGACTGTGTCGACCTGAAGAAAAAAGTGGAGCAAAAGGTTGCCTGCTTTGCGGGCCTTCATTACTCGTTCAATTTCGACATCCTGTTTTACGATGTTACAACACTTTATTTTGAGACATTTGAAGAAGACGGGTTGCGCAAGAACGGTTTTTCAAAAGACAACAAATCCCAACAACCACAAATACTCATTGCCCTGATGGTAAGCAAAGAGGGTTTCCCAATTGCATACGAGGTATTTTCGGGCAATACCTTCGAAGGGCACACCATCATCCCTGTTATTACAGATTTTATCAATAGAAATGGCGTGAAAGATTTTACCGTGGTGGCCGATGCTGCCATGATCAGCTCGGAAAACATACAGCAATTGGCCCAAAACAACATCAACTACATCGTAGGGGCACGGCTTGGGAATGTCCCCGCAGCACTGCTGGAAACCATTGATAAAACCATCAGCAGGGAAGACGGCAAAAGCATACGGATAAAAACCGATAACGGTTATCTTATTTGTAGCTATTCATCGGTAAGGTACCGCAAGGACCGGTACGAAATGGAGAAGCAAATCGAAAAAGCAAAACAGGTAATTGCCAAACCGTCAAAAAGCAAAAAAATGAAGTTTACCCAAACAAAGGGGCAGAAAATAGAACTCAATGAAGCACTGATTGAGAAAACACAGAAACTGCTTGGGATCAAAGGATACTATACAAACATGGAAGCATCGGTAGCCGACAATAAGATGATAATAGAGCGTTACCACGAACTTTATAAGGTCGAGCAAGCCTTCAGGATATCAAAAAACGACCTGCAAACAAGGCCAATCTTCCACTTTAAGGAGCAACCGATAAAACTGCATATATTGATTTGCTTTATGGCACTCGTTGTATCAAAGCATATCGAACTAAAAACAGGCGTTTCGATTAGAAAATTTATAGATGAATCCAAAAAAGTCGTCGATGGTGAAATACTGAACCACATCACCCAAAAAATAGTGACCGTCAAAGCCCAGCCAACCCAGAAAATGAAGGAACTTATTGCCAAACTGGAATCACCGCACTAAAAGGGACAAGTCAGGAAAAATCATTTAATGAAAAAGGCGGATTTGTACAAGTCCGCCTTTATATTTTGAAAGTAATCTTCTTTACCCCTCTTTTTCAGTCTCCTTCCATACCAAAGCGCTTGCGCCAACAATAGCTGCATCGCCTGAACTTAGTTGTGATGGCAGTATTTTAATTTTGCCCTTGAAAATCGGGAGCAGGTGTTTTTCCATACTTTCTTTTGTTGGTTTGAAAATAAAATCGCCAGCTGCGGTTGGGCCACCAAACAGAAATATGGCTTCCGGACTTAAATGATGGACAGTATCCGCCAAACCTTCTCCTAACCATTTACCCGTTTTTTCGAAAACTTCCAAAGCAATTTTATCGCCTTTTTCTGCAGCTTCAAAAATCATTTTTGAATCCAGCTCTTTGAACGACTTATCTGCCAGTAAACTGTTGGTGGCATTGTAATGTGCCATTAATTCAAAAGCTGTCCTTTTCATTCCCGTGAGCCGAACAATATGCCTCCAAATGTCCTAATGCGCCGCATCCGCATACCCTTCCACCAGGAACTAAAGTAGTGTGCCCGCATTCACCGGCAAAACCATCGCTGCCATAAACCAAATCCCCATTTACTACTATTCCGCAACCTACTCCTGTACCAAGGGTAAACATCACAAAGTTTTTCATCCCTTTGGCGCCACCATAAATCATCTCGCCAATGGCTGCAGCATTTGCATCATTTGTTAAAACAAGAACCTTCAAATCTTTAAAATGCTCGCGAAGCAAATTGGTAAAATGAATTACCCCTTTAAACGATAAATTGGCGGCATGTTCAATAGTACCATTATAATAATTCCCATTTGGCGCTCCAATTCCAATGCCTAATATTTTCAAATCTTCGTTAACCAGTTTTACTGATCTGATCAATTCCTTGATAGTAGCTGCAAGTTCAGAAATATATTTATCAATATCGCCATCTGAAGGAGTTGTAATATTATCTTTCACCATCACATTTCCTGCATTGTCAACAACACCAATAGCAGTGTTGGTTCCGCCAATATCAACTCCAATTGCTGCTTTCTTCATATCATTGGATTTAATTTCATTTCAAAGATTTTAACTTTTTACAGAAGCCATACAAATTTAAAAATATTATATTATTCTTTCTTTATCAGATTCTGAACGTCTGATATATTTAAACTACACAAATCTGCAACCCAATAAATTACTGTTTAAGAAGTCGGATTGCTAAAAAATAGATTTATAACTTTGTGCAAGTGAAATAAAATTATGCAGTGTTTAGCAAAAGCCATATTAAAAGTAGTAAGTTGGATTTTTCTTATCCCTGTGTATATTTATAAGTATGCTATTTCTCCGCTTACACCAGCTTCATGCAGACATGTTCCAACATGTTCGGAATATGCTGTACAGGCCATTAAAATCCATGGCCCGTTTAAAGGAATAGTGCTTGCCTCAAAAAGAATTTCCCGCTGTCATCCTTGGGGCACCCACGGTTATGATCCGGTTCCGCCAAAAGAAAAAAAGTCCGTAGAAACAAGGTGTTAATCAAACAATATGTCGGTTTTCAAAAAGTAAAAACTAAATTTGCAGTTGGTTGTTTCATATTGAATTTCAACACATTTTTTATGAAGAAATTATTCCTGTTCTTTTTAATAATAATGGTTTTCAATTCCTGTAATTCAAAAAAAGCATCGGATAAAAACGCAGGGAGTGCAATAACAGTCAGCATTGTGCCCGAAAAAACCTTTGTTGAAAAAATTGCCGGAGAAGATTTTAAAATCAATGTACTTGTTCCGCCTGGCACAACACCTGAAACCGGAAATCTTCTTCCTTCACAGTTAAAAGACATTGCCAATTCAAAGGTTTGGTTCCGTATTGGGCATATTGGTTTTGAATATTCGTGGAAAGATAAAATTGAACAGGCCAATCCAAAAATGAAAGTGGTCGATCTTTCGAGGGGACTCGATCTTATTGCTGAAGGCGATCGGCATGAAGGAAAACAATCGTTTGAAAGTGGCATTGATCCGCATATTTGGCTTTCACCAAGGTTGGTTAAACAAATGGCAAAAAAAATTTATGACGAACTTGTATTACTGAAACCTGAAAAAACAACAGAGTATAAAGGAAATTATCTGAAATTTGTAAAAGAAATTGATGAATTAGATATCGAAATCAGCAATAAACTTCGCCCATACAAAGGACGTAAGATCATTGTTTTTCACCCTAGCTTGTCGTATTTTGCCCGTGATTACGGACTTGATCAATGGGCGTTGGAAAGCGGCGGGAAAGAACCTGCCCCGCAACACATGGCAAAAGTTGTTGATATGGCTAAAGCAGAAAACATTAAAGTTATTTATATTCAAAGTGAGTTTGATCGTGAAAACGCCCGTGTTTTTGCCGAAGAAACGGGAGGGAAAGTTGTTCAAATCAGCCCTCTCAACCCTGACTGGGCTAACAATCTTAGAAATATTGCAGATATTTTTGTAACTAATTTCAATGGATCAATTAATTAAAATAGAAAACTTAACGGTAGGTTACGACAGAATCCCGGTACTTCAAAAAATAAATCTCGATATTTTTGATAACGATTTTCTGGGGGTGATTGGCCCAAATGGTGGCGGCAAAACTACGCTGCTAAAGGCTATTTTGGGATTACTAAAACCGTATTCTGGCAAAATCATTTTCAGAAGCGATATTCAAGATAAAAGAAAACCTCTGGGTTATCTTCCCCAGGTAAAACATATTGATCGAAAATTCCCAATCACTGTTTTCGATGTAGTTAAATCTGGTGAAATCATGCGAAATATCGTGAAGCAACAAATGCCTGTAAAAGAAAAAGTTGACAACCTGTTGCAGGAAATGGGTATTTACGACATCAGAAACAAAGCTATCGGACAACTGTCGGGTGGACAAATGCAACGTGTATTCCTATCCCGTGCACTCTTGAGTGATCCAAAATTATTAATCCTTGACGAACCCGATACTTTTGTGGATAATCGGTTTGAAGGTGAACTTTACGAAAAACTACATTTGCTGAACCAAAAAATGGCAATTATTCTTGTTTCGCACGACGTAGGAACCATTTCAACCTATGTAAAAACTATTGCCTGTGTAAACCGAAATCTGCATTATCATCCCAGCAATAAAATTACCCAGGAGCAACTTGATGGGTACAATTGTCCAATCCAGATTATTTCCCATGGCGAAATACCACACACTATATTAAAACATCATCATTAATGAATGCAATAATCGATTTGTTTCAATACAATTTTTTTCTGAAGGCTTTTCTGGCGGCAGTATTTGCCAGTATTTCCTGCGGAATCATTGGCGGATATATAGTTTCCAGAAGAATTGTATTTATCAGCGGTGGTATTACTCATGCATCTTTTGGTGGAATCGGACTGGCATTTTTTCTTGGTTTTAACCCGCTTTTAGGAGCCGTTCTTTTTGCAATTGCTTCAGCGCTTGGAATACAATTTTTTACTAAAGTCGCTGAAATCCGTGAGGACTCTTCCATTGCCATTTGGTGGTCGCTGGGGATGGCGCTTGGAATTATTTTTATTTTTCTTACACCCGGTTATACCCCAAATTTAATGAGCTATCTTTTCGGAAATATCCTAACAGTTACTGTTGCCGAGTTATGGTGGATGTTTATTCTTAACATTGTAATTATTACCTTTTTTGCATTCTTTGTCAATCACATCCTTTATATCGCTTTCGATGAGGAATTTGCTAAGGCTGCGGGGTTGCCGGTTGCATTTTTCAATTACCTTATAATGACTTTGATTGCTCTTACCGTAGTCTTAAATATCAGGGTAGTTGGTATCATTCTGATTCTATCTTTACTTACCATTCCGCAGGCAACAGCCAACCTTTTTACCTACGATTTTAAAAAGCTTTTACTCCTTTCATCACTGTTTGCTTTCCTGGGAACTATTTCGGGGTTGTTTATTTCGTATTTTCTCGATATTCCTTCCGGTGCGGCCATTATTTTTACTTTAGTAATTCTTTTTGCTTTGGTTAAATTGTTTAAAACTTTGGTTAAATGATTCAGGGGAAGAAAGAAAAGTTTTACAATTGTTCTGAATGTGGGTTCGAGTTTTCAAACCTGGAGGTTCCCAGATCATGCAGCAACTGTTTTGCCTGCACTGGTTGTGAAATTTATTTGTGCCCTTCTTGTCAGGTCGAAGTTGTTATAAAACCTATGAAACCCATGAAAAGATAAACTCCAAAAGCTGTTTTATCTATTTATCAACAGAACCTGGTCAGAAATTCATTGAATTCAATAAAAAATTACCTGTATTTGGAATTTTTTATGAAAATTGTCTTCCCAAATCGTAATAAATGAATGAAAAATGTTGAAAAATAAATGATTACAATATTTGTTTACAATAAAAAGAAAATGTATTTTGGAGCTTGTGTTTAACACAATCAATCCGCTATTATTTAAAACTGCTTTCACAATAATTGGGAAGCAGTTTTTTTGTCTTAACTTCTCATATTTCATTGTTATTTAAAGCAGTATTTAAATGGACTATATTACGCTAAAATGGATTTCAGAATAAAACCAGTTACACAACAAATTTGTTGAAAAATAAAAAGTTGAATGAATATTTCAAAAAGAATTATACCACCGCCAATTTATGTAGTTTCAGGTGGACGCGGTATTGCCGGAAATAACCTTGTACAATCCCTTCTTATCCAGTATCCGGAAAATAATATACCTGTTATTATTGTTCCTCACATATTTACTGAAGACGAAGTTTTCGACGTGGTTTTAAAAGCAAAAACTGATGGGGGATTAATTGCACATACCATGGTCAATTCCGAACTGCGAAAAAAAATGAACGAAGTATGTACCGAATTCGGTGTACATAAAATTGACCTGATGGGAGAACTTGCCGATTATCTTGATGAAACTTTAGAGGTAGAACCCTTGCAACACCCGGGTTTATACCGCGAATTAAACCATAAATATTTCGACAGGATAGAATCAATTGAATTTACACTTTCTCATGACGACGGAATGAGTCCGGAACGGTTAAATAATGCAGAAATAATTCTAACCGGGGTTTCACGTGCGGGTAAAACTCCCTTAAGTGTTTACCTTGCCATGTATGGCTGGAAAGTAGCCAATGTCCCATTAGTAAAAGGGATTCAGCCTCCTGATGAATTATTTAAAGTTGATCCAAACCGGGTTTTTGGGTTGCATATTTCGGCTGGCCAGCTAATTGCACATCGAAAGAAAAGGTTATTAGCATGGAATAATTTTCAGAATGATAAGTATATTGACGAGAAAGAAATCAGAGAAGAAATCAGGCAAGCCATGTTTATTTTTGAACGGGGTGGATTTACCGTTGTCAATGTATCGAACAAACCCATTGAAAGCACTGCCAACGAAATACTTAATATCATGTCGCAGCGATTCGCTTACCGGGGAAGAAATCTTGAGTCCCCTTATCAGAGCAATCCCGATATTCCAGATGATGGAATTGAATAATATTGAACACAAGTCTTTTTAAATTGCCGTGTCTTATTTCTAATTTCATATAAAATGAATGGGATGAGCGAGGCAGAAATGATACAAAAGTTAGTAGGAAAAGATGAATCTGCTTTCAGGCAACTGGTAAACACTTACCATCAAATGGCAGGGAATACCTGTTACGGTATTGTTAAAAATCAACACGATACCGAAGACGTTGCCCCGGAAGTTTTTATTGAGGTATTTCGTTCAGTACAAAATTTCAGGGCTGACATGGGGAACGGCAGTTATGGAAATAGTTCAACCGGAACCGGAACTTGCGACAGGAACAATTATTCAAACAGCAATGGGAAAAATTCATGAAATAATGTCCCCGATTCTGATGTATGTGTAATAAGAATTTATTCTAGCTATTAGAAGGAATACCCTATCCGTCAGTTGATGGATGGGGTTTTTTGTGGATTTGTCAATTAAATAGTTAATAATCCTGGTGAAATAATATTAGCTTTGGTTTTTTTATATTTTCACCTAACTTTATGACCAAAATCTTTTAAGTAAAGTATTTATTTTCTCGTTATAAAAAAACTACTTAGATTTATGTAATCATTATTAATCAGGATAAGATCGTTTAAAAATCTACAACTTAATTAAACTAATTATGTACAAATCAACATTAAAAACATTAGTGCTCCTACTGGCAGTAGTTTTAATTGCTGGCACTTCTTGTACTCAGGTTTCCAATAAATCTGAGAATTCAGAAAAATCGGGAACTTTTAAAGTTCAAATAACAGACAAACCATTGACATTTTGTAACCCGCTTAACCTGGTAGTAGGTTCAGAAAGAGCCCGTAGAGGCGGTGAGCCTGTTGTGGTTCTTTTCAATGATTATTATTATCTTTTTGTTACCGGTGGCAGAGGTTATTGGTATTCTACAAATATGAGAGACTGGACTTATGTTAATGCTCAAAATTTCCCCGGTGGAGTTGTTGCTGTTGCAAGTAATGGTGAGACTTTATTTGCCTGTTCAATGAACCAAAAAAATGTGTATAAATGTATTGGCGACCCCAAAGAAGGAAATTGGGAATTGACAGGTACTTTTGATAGCGACAGATATGGTGATGCCGATATGTTCTTTGATACTGATGGTAAACTTTATATGTATTACGGATGGTCTCAACTTATGCCGTTTAAAGTTGTTGAGTTAGATCCAAATACATTTAAAGAGATTGGAAAACCTGTGGTATGTTTCTTTGGAGATCCTGATGATCATGGTTTTGAAAGAAGAAGAGCTGACGATGTAATATTTCCGTTTTTCAATCACAGGCCATATTACCCGGAAGAATACCCATGGATAGAAGGACCATGGATGTTTAAATACAATGGAAAATACTATTTGCAATATGCAGCGATCGGACTCGAATTTTTATCCTATTCACACGGGGTTTATGTTTCTGATAGCCCGATGGGACCGTTTAAATACTCAGAAAGCAATCCGTTAACATTTAAAACAACAGGTTTTGCTCCCGGAGCTGGACATGGAAGTACTTTCGAGGACAAAAACGGACAACTATGGACCATTTGTATGATTCCATCTTTTTATGGAGGAAGAGGTGGTGCTGAGATATCGTTGTTCCCTACGGCTGTAGATGCTGATGGCGTTATGCATTCCAATACCGCTTTTGGGGATTATCCTCAATATTATCCCGGAATTAAAGAAGATGCCGTTGATAATAACTTTACCGGATGGATGCTTTTATCGCAGAAAAAATATGTTGAGGTGTCTTCTACACTTGAAGATTTCAGGCCTGCAAATGCTGTCGATGAAAATTTCATGACTTTCTGGTGTGCTAAAACAGGTGATCCGGGAGAATATATGACGGTCGATTTAGGAAAAGATTGCAACATATATGCAATACAATCCAATTTTGATCAACATGGTATTGCCGCACCAACCGGAGGAAGAGGTTTTGGCGGATTTGGTGGAGGTGGAGGCCTCGATCGTTATCAGTCTTATACCATTGAAATTTCAAGCGATAACAAAAACTGGACAATGTTAATCGATAAAAGCGATAATAAACAGGATTTAAGACACGATTATATTGAACTTCCCGAACCAGTGAAAGCCAGATATGTAAAACTAACGAATGTATTCACACCAAGTGAAGGACAATTTGCAGTAAAAGATTTGCGGATTTTTGGAAATCCAGAAGTTGCCAAATTCACTAAAGTTACAGGATGTAATGGTTGTTCGTGGCCCGGAAGATCGCCGTGATGCATCACTTTTATGGAAACCTGTTGAAGGAGCTGACGGTTATGTTGTTCGTTATGGTATTGAGCCAAATAAGCTGTATAACAATTATATGGTTTATGATGACGATAAGTTAACGATGCACAGTTTAAACAAAGAGCCGGAATATTATTTTGAAGTTGAGGCTTTTGACAGCGGAACAGACTTCTATCGCGAGAGAACCCAGGAAACTATGGGCCGTGGTGCCGAAATTGAGCTATCAAAAGGCGGTGGCGGCAGAGGAGCAGGAGGATTCGGAGGTGGAGGATCCAACGACCGTAGAATGACTTATGAAGGCGTAAATGAATATGTATTTGATAGTATTGTACCGGGTCAATACACTTTAAGACATACATTTGGCCCAGTATTATGGAGTGGGGAATTAACAAAAGCTGATCTCATTGGCTCAGGAGACCAACCAACTGTTACAGCACCACTGACCGAATTAGGCAGAGGGACTCAGGTTCTTGGAGAAATGAACCTAAAAGTTATTCCGGGAAAAGAAAGCGGAAAAATTGTAGTCACTTTTGATTATAATAAATGATCCACTCCTTTAGGAAAGTAAAAGAAACTTTATAATTTAAAATAAGCCGCTGTAATCTGGAATTGCAGCGGTTTTTTTATCAATTACTATGGTAATTATTTGAAATACTATATTTTAAGAGGAAAATCATTAAGATAAAAATGCACTGAATATCAGTGCATTTTGTAGTCCCACCGGGAATCGAACCCAGATCTACAGTTTAGGAAACTGCTATTCTATCCGTTGAACTATGAGACCATTTTCAAGTGTGCAAAAATAGACAAAAAGCTTATTTCCAACAAGTAATTGAAAAAATAATGAAACTCCTCTTTATATGTGTAAAATCTGAATTAATCAGAAATAAAAAATCGTATTCTTTATACTATCCGAAATTCCTTCTCGGAAACAACAGAATTATCCTTTCAATATAAAACTTTCAATTGCTTGAAACCTAATTTATTACTTTTAAGCAAAACAAGCGTATTTATTCAAAGTACGTGGTAACAAAAATTAAAAATTCCCATTCATTAGGAAATTGCGATATTATTTTCCTGATATTTGGGCAAAATCAACCTGAATAAGAACCGAATCATGAAAAAGTTAATTCGTATAATCCTTCGTCTTTTACTTGGTATTTTAATTTTGATTGTTGTTTATCTTGGTGTTATCATTATTGCGGGCACCATAACCGATTATCGTCCAAAAGCAATGACTGCACTTGATGTTTCCGGCGGTGGCATTAAAGGTGACATTTCAGATTCAATATTTACATTTTTAAGCTGGAATATTGGTTACTGCGGACTTGGCTCTGATATGGATTTTTTCTACGATGGGGGAAAAATGGTTCGTCCAGCACTGAATCTGGTAAATAAATACACTACAGGAGTGCTCGATTTTCTGAAAACGGTAGATACTGTTGATTACATTTTTTTACAGGAAGTTGATAAAAACTCTGCCAGAACCGGAAGACAGGATGAAGTAAAAATGGTTGAAAATACCATGCCGGAGTATGCCACATCCTATGGAACCAATTACGATGTTTGGTTTGTTCCGTTGCCATTTACTAACCCATTGGGAAAAGTTGAAATGGGGCAAATGATACTTTCGCGCTTTCAACCTGAAACAGCTCAGCGTTTTTCTTATTTTTCAAAATATGCCTGGCCAAAACGACTTTTCATGCTCGACCGTTGTTTCCTGGTTTCAAAATTTCAACTAGCAAATGGTAAAGAACTGGTAGTTTTTAACACGCACAACTCAGCTTATGATACCAGCGAGGAAAACTCAGAAATGTAGAAATGCCGCTCATTCGAGATTTAATGGTACAGGAATATAAAAAAGGAAATTATGTAGTTGCCGGCGGCGACTGGAATCAAAATCCTCCTGGTTATGAACCCGATAAAATGGATAAATCATATCCGGCTGTTTACGGGCAAAAAATGGATCAAACTCTTTTCCCAACCGGCTGGCATTTTGTTTTCGATACAACTCATCCTACAAACCGCGAAATCGATACACCATTAACACCCGGAAAAACAAATGTTACCGTAATTGACTTTTTTATTCTCTCGCCAAACATTGAAGCCGAAAAAATCAAGGTAGTTCTCCTAAATTTTCAGAACTCTGATCATAATCCAGTACTAATAAAATTAAAGATCAAATAATTAAAACAACTTTGTTAGTACAGAAATACATTTTTATGTCAAAAAGCGACTAAATAGTCGCTTTTAATTTATATATTTGCGACTATATAGTCGCTTAAATATAAGATTATGCCATTGCAGACATTTTATAACCTTGATAAAACACGGAAAAGCGAGATTCTAAAAGTTGCCTACGAAGAATTTGCTTTTAATGATTACCCAACAGCATCACTTTCAAATATCGTAAAAAGACTTGGAGTGGCAAAAGGAAGCTTTTACCGCTATTTTGAACACAAATTCGACTTGTACTCCTATCTCATTCAAAACGCCTATGTAATGAGAATGACGCAGTTAAATATACTTTTGGAGAAAGAAGAACTCAGCTTTTTTGAAATCATCCGCGAAAATTTTCGTGATAAAATTCGTTTTGATTTGAACTTCCCACTCGAAAGTATATTCCTTTATAACGCACTACAGGAAAGTGATTTGGAGCAAACAGGGAATGCAATTAAAGATATGATAAGCGAGGTAATTAAATTTACAGCATCTTTAGTTCGTAAATACCAGGAAAAAGGTGAATTAAATCCTGCGATTTCACCTGATATAGCCGCTCATTTTATTTTTCAAAACCAACTCGGGATTTATGATTACCTGGCAAAGTTTAAGGGTGTCGATTTTAAAAAGGTAGTAAAAAACGGTCGGCTGTTTTCGGTTTCAGAAGAAGAAATAATGGAAGTTGTGGATGAAATGCTGTCGATTATAAAAACAGGATTAATAGCTTAATCTTAAAGAAATGATTGACGTTAAAAACCTGGTTTACAGGTATTCTAAAAGTACAGAACCAACCGTGAAGGATATTTCCTTCTCTATTCAGAAAGGAGAAATATTCGGATTTCTTGGCCCCAGTGGAGCAGGTAAAAGCACTACACAAAAAATCCTGATAAAGTTACTTACCAATTATTCGGGGGAAATTAAAATTCTGGGCAACGATCATCGAAAATCGGATGGAAATTACTTCAATCATATTGGTGTTTGTTTCGAGTTACCGAACCACTACCCAAAACTATCCGCACTTGAAAACCTTCAGTATTTCGCCGGATTTTATGCAAAAAAACCTGTTAATCTTTTGCAGTTGCTTGAAAAAGTTGGATTAGAAAAAGATGCAAAAGTTAAGGTTGAAAAATTCTCAAAAGGAATGAAGATGCGGCTAAATTTCGTCCGTTCAATTATGCACGATCCTGATATTCTTTTTCTGGATGAACCAACATCCGGAATGGATCCGGGAAACGCGCGTAAAATTAAAGACATAATCCTTGAGCAAAAACAGTTGGGTAAAACCATTTTTATTACCACACACAATATGTACGATGCCGATGAACTTTGCGACCGCGTTGCCTTTATGGTTGATGGCCATTTGGAAGTTATTGATTCACCCAAAAACATTAAACAAATGGGTGGGAAACGTGTGGTAAAAGTTGAATATGAAAATGGTGAAATACACATGGAAGAGTTTGAAATCGAAGGTCTTGCAGATAATAAAAAGTTTTTGGAAGTACTTCGCAAAAATCATGTTCGCTCTATCCATTCAAAAGAAGCATCTTTAGAAGATATTTTTATTCAGTTAACCGGGAAAAACCTAATGAACCATGAAAGCACTTTGTAAAATGATTCTTTGGGACCTGAAAATCCAGATAAGAAACAGCATATTAACGGTATCAATTTTTATTGCTGTTTTTTATGTCGCACTATTTCTTTTACTTGGCCTTCGCGGGAAAGATGACATTTTAATTGCCCTTATATTTTCCGATCCAACTTTTTTAGGATTCATTTTTACAGGTGTTCTGGTTCTTTTTGAAAAAAGTGCAAACACATTGCAGGCGCTTGTTGTTACTCCGGTTAAAATTTGGCAATACCTTTTTTCAAAGGCAATTTCGCTTACAATAATTACATCAATAATTTGTTTTGCAATGGTTTTTGCAAGCCACGGGTTTCATTTTAATTATTTCTATTTTCTTGCGGCAACTTTTTTGTCTTCCGTACTTTTTATTTTTCTTGGTTTTATAGGCGTTGCTAAAGTGAAAACGTTTAACCAGTACATTATTGTAATACCACTTTTTATAACGCCGCTTATTCTTCCATACCTTAACTTTTTCGGAGTCACAAATACATTATGGTTTTATATTTTGCCTACGCAGGCATCGTTTATTCTTTTCCGTGGAGCATTTGAAAAAATAAATACGGGAGAAACAATTTATTCATTTGTATATCTGCTCTTTTTTATTTGGGGAACTTACCTGATTTCGAAACATCTTTTTATGAAACACATGGTGAGGGGAGAATAGTATGAATTTGTTTTTTGAAATTATACGAAATGATTTAAAGCTCATTTTCAGGGATAAAAGCCTGATGATAATGTTTGTAATACCGGTGGCGATTATTTTGATTTGCCGGTTCGGGATTTCACAGCTTGATGAAATTGTTTCCGAACTACCCGGTTATTACTGGTTGATTGTTGCGAGCTTTGCAATGATAACCGCTGCCACACCATCGTATTTATTTGGTTTCTTAATGCTTGATGAGCGCGATGAGAATGTTCACATTATGCTGCGTGTCCTGCCGGTTCCAGAGAATTTTATATTGAAAAGCCGGATCGGAATAATGATTGTTTTAGGGTATTTGTTTTCATTTCTAATTCTTGCATTTAATGGATTGATTCATTTCCCGGTTCTGCAAATAATAATTGTATCGATCCTATTTGCCCTGATTCCTCCTGTATTAACTTTTGCGATTACAGCTTTTGCAAAAAACAAAATTGAAGCAGCCACACTTTACAAAGGTTTGAATGTTTTGCTTTTTATCCCTGTAATTGCATTTTTCGTCAATGGCTGGTTAAAATACGCTTTCGAAATCATCCCCTTTTTCTGGATATTCGATACGTTAAGATTAGCAAATTTGAACCGTCAATTTGTGGTTTCATTTTTTCTTGCTATTCTATCCAACATATTTCTTGCATGGGTGCTCTACAAAATTTACAAAAACCGGAATTCCTGAATTCTTCACCAATTGTAAAAATCTGATTTTTATACGGAATGATTATCTTTGCGGCTTAATCAGTACAAAAAATGTTAGAAAAGATTAAAGCTTTACAGGAAGAAATTGGTGCGGCAGTTGCATCAACCATCGAAGAAGTTGAAGAACTTCGGTTAAAATACATCAGTAAAAAAGGTGTTATTAACCAACTGTTTTCCGACTTTAAAAATGTTTCAGCAGAAGAGAAAAAAGAAGTAGGACAGGCAATTAACACACTGAAAAACTTCGCGCTGGATAAAATTAATTCCTTAAAGGAAAGCTTTGAATCTTCTTCATCTGTTGATTCAGGGATTGATTTAACCCGCCCCGGAGAACCAATGAAACTTGGCACTCGCCATCCGCTTTCACTGGTTAAAAATGAGATTATTGACATTTTCGCCCGGCTTGGTTTTGTAGTTGCCGAAGGACCTGAAATTGAGGACGACTGGCATGTTTTTTCGGCTTTGAACTTCCCACCCGAACATCCTGCCCGTGACATGCAGGACACTTTCTTTATTGAAAAAGATCCTGATGTTTTATTACGGACTCACACATCGAGTGTTCAGATTCGGGTGATGGAACGGACACAACCTCCAATTCGGGCTATTTTCCCGGGTAGAGTTTTTAGAAATGAAGCGATATCAGCACGATCACATTGTATTTTCCACCAGGTAGAAGGATTGTATGTTGACGAAAATGTTTCGTTCGCCGACCTTAAACAAACACTTTTACATTTTGCTAAAGAATTGTTTGGCGCGGGAACTAAAATAAGACTGCGCCCGTCGTATTTCCCATTTACCGAACCCAGCGCTGAAATGGATGTAAGTTGTTCGATTTGCGGCGGCAAAGGTTGTAATGTTTGTAAATATACCGGTTGGCTCGAAATCCTTGGGTGTGGCATGGTTGATCCAAATGTCTTGGAAGCCTGTAACATCGATAGTAAAAAATACACAGGCTTTGCTTTTGGAATGGGAATCGAACGTATTGCAATGCTGCGTTACGGGATAAAAGATATTCGCCATTTCTTTGAAAACGATGTGCGCTTTCTTAAACAATTTGAATCCGCAACATAGTGTCTTTTCAGCAATTCCAAGGAGTGGAATGTTGATAATTAACATCAAAATTTTTAACTCTTTTTAGCTAAAACTGCAACGCTCAAAAAGTAATTTTTTGTAGCATTTAACGTTTGATTTTGTAATAATCAGGTTAACAGAAAATTAACAGAAGAGACAAATAGTTTGTGTTGTAACACACATTTCTTATTTTTGTAAAAGAGTTTTATGTCTTTTTTTAATAAAAACAAGAAAACAATGGAAACAAAAGCAAATCAGGATCAGATTGTTATAAAATTAGATTCTGAAGAACGGAAACAAAAGTTGCCGCTAAACTTAATCCTCACACTTGCCGCCGGAACTGTTGCCGGAGTGATTATTATTTTTGGCCTTTTTTGGGGAGTTGAAAAATTAATTGGACTGTAAATGGTGCAATTGAAACGAACAAAGTATTATGATAACATGGGAAAGTCCGCTTTAAAGCGGGCTTTTTTTATGGAACAACTTGAGATCTATTTTATTACTTCTTCAATCCTATCCAATTCTTCTTTACTAAAAGTCAATTTTTTAAATGATTCAACATTATCCTCAATTTGATTCACTGAACTTGCACCAATAAGTACCGAAGTAATTCGATCATCTCTAAGTACCCAGGCAAGTGCCATTTGAGCAAGTGTTTGTCCTCTTGTCAATGCAATTTCATTTAATTTGACAATTTTATCAAGTGCTGAGTCCACATGATCTTTTTTCAGAAAAACCTCCCGAGTCGCCCTGGAACCCTCCGGAATTCCTTTAATATATTTGTTGGAGAGTAACCCTTGTGCCAGCGGTGAGAAAGGAATACAGCCGATGCCCTCTTCCTCCAGAACATCAAGTAATTCATTTTCAATCCAACGATCAAACATTGAATATCTTGGCTGGTGGATTAAACAAGGTGTTCCAAGTTCATTTAAAATCTCTGAAGCTTCCTTTGTCATTTCAGCAGAATAATTTGAGATGCCTACATACAATGCTTTCCCAGAGTGAACTGCCTGATCAAGTGCCATCATTGTTTCTTCCAAAGGAGTTTCCATATCCGGGCGGTGTGAATAAAATATATCAACATACTCTAATCCCATCCTTTTTAAACTTTGATCCAGGCTGGAAAGCAAATATTTTCGTGTTCCCCACTCACCGTAAGGTCCGGGCCACATTAAATATCCTGCTTTGGTTGAAATAATCAGTTCATCGCGATATTTTTTGAAATCCTGTTTTAGAATCTTCCCAAAATTTTCTTCAGCAGAACCGGGCGGCGGACCATAATTATTAGCCAGATCGAAATGTGTAATCCCCAGGTCGAATGCCCGACGTAGCATTGCACGCCCATTTTCAAAATCGTCAATTCTACCAAAATTATGCCACAAACCCAGTGAAACAGCAGGCAACTTTAATCCCCACTTTCCACAACGGTTGTATTTCATCGAATTATAACGTTCTTCCTGTGGTATATACATAAAGGTTAATTTTTTATTTATTGTTATTTAGACAAACTAAAAAAACCTACTCAATTGCAAATGTCTTCTTTGAGTGATTAATTAAGCGTTGGATATTCCCAGGATTCTTGGCCTGTTAATACCTGGCAATTGAGTATTTGACGCCTTCGGATAAATGATCTTTTTCAAATGTCCTTTAATAATTAGTGAATGATGAACTCATAACTTAGTTGTAATTTGTATCATTCAATAAATAACAAAATTATTTATCTTTCTGCATTGCGTCATCAAAAGCAATGTCAGAGGGAGCAAAATCAACTTTTTTTACAAAAGCGCAAGCCTCCGTAGCTCCAGCTTCCCTGTTCATACCGCCATCTTCCCATTCAACAGAAAGAGGTCCTTTATACCCAATGTCATTTAATGCCCTTATAATATTCTCAAAATTTACGTTACCCCTTCCAAGACTTCTGAAATTCCAATAACGCCGGTTATCGCCAAATTCCATGTGTCCGCCAAAAACACCAACTGTTTTTGGAACATCACTCCAGTATGCATCTTTCATATGAACATGAAAAATACGATCAGAAAATTCATAAATAAACCGAACATAATCAACATGCTGGTATCCAAAATGGCTAGGATCAAAATTAAATCCGAAAGCGGGATGATAATTCAACGCCTTTAAAGTAAGGTGAGCGGTATGAATATCAAAGGCTATTTCCGTAGGATGAACTTCAAGAGCAAATTTAACTCCCAGTTTTTGGTATTCATCCAGAATAGGAGTCCAGCGTTTTGCAAAATCTTTGTATCCGTCTTCTATCATTTCTAAAGGAACCGGAGGGAATGAATAAAGCAAATGCCAAATCGGGCTGCCGGTAAAACCAACTACAGTATCGAGACCCAGCATTTTTGCAACTTTTGCTGTTTCAATCATTTCTTTAGCAGCTCGCTGCCGAACACCTTCAGGATCTCCATCGCCCCAAACACGGGCACTTGCAATATTTTTATGTCTATGATCAATCGGGTCACAAACGCATTGCCCATCAAGATGGGTTGAAATGGCAAATAACTGAAGATCATATTTTTCCAAAAGTGTTTTTCTGTCATCGCAATATGCCTGATCAGCTTTCGCAACTTCTATATGGTCACCCCAACAACAAAGTTCAAGTCCGTCATAACCAAACTCTTTTGCTTTTTTACACACTGTTTCAATAGGTAGGTCGGCCCATTGTCCGGTAAATAATGTTACAGGCCTAGTCATAATAATATTTGTTTAAAGTTCAAAGTTTTATTCACCAAATTTTACCCATTTAACACTGTCATCGTATCCAGCCTTAACCATGGTATCTATGAACTGCATACCGCGGATTCCATCTTTAACGCCCGGAAAATCAAGCATCTCAGAAGTTGGCTCAATACCATCTATTCTTGCTATAACTGTTGCAGCAAAATTTCGATAAATATTTGCAAAAGCTTCCAGGTAACCTTCAGGATGTCCTCCAGGTGTTCGGGTATTATGTGCCGCAATTTTACTATTGAGAGTTGTGCCGGTACGCAGTATTTGAGTTGGTTTATCTGACCATTTTATGATCAATGTATTTGGTTCCTGCTGTGCCCACTCCAGTCCGCCTTTTTCACCGTATACACGGATACGAACAGCATTTTCTTCGCCGGCTGCAACTTGCGTAGCTGTTAAAACACCTTTTGCACCGTTGTTAAAACGAAGCAGTGCCGCCCCATCGTCATCAAGCAAACGTGTTGGAACAAAAGTATTTAGTTCAGCACAAAGTTCCGTTACTTTTAACCCGGTAATATATTCTGCCAAATGATGCACGTGTGTACCAATATCACCAATACAACCGGCTTTCCCCGAACGGGTTGGGTCAGTTCGCCATGACGCCTGCGGATTTCCGGTGTCTTCCAGTTTGGTTGACAACCATCCTTGTGGATATTCAACATAAATCTTCCTGATATTTCCAAACTCACCATCAGCAACCATCTGTTTTGCATGTTTCACCGCAGGGTAGCCTGAATAAGTATGCGTCAGCGCAAAGATTAATCCGGTTTGATCCAACTTTTCCTTCAGCTTCAACGCCTCATCAAGATTAAATGTAATCGGTTTATCCATTACCACATGAAACCCGTTTTCCAATGCCATCATTGCAGGCTCAAAATGTACATGATTTGGAGTTACAATGATTACAAAATCCATGCGTTCTTCCTCAGGCAGCATTTTTTCCTTTTCGAACATCTCCTGATAAGTTCCGTAAACTCGATCTTCAGGCAGATAAAACATTTTCCCTGATGCTTTTGATTTTTCCGGAGTGGAATTGAAACAACCACAAACAAAATCAATTTGTCCGTCCATTAAAGCAGCAATACGATGAATTGCACCAATAAAAGCACCATTACCACCGCCAACCATGCCCATGCGAAGCTTTCTGTTCATAGTAGATTTGTTTTAGTCGATTTAGAATTAATCTGGTTAAAATTAACAACTCTTTGAAAGGAAACAAAAAAGAGACTGTAAAAGATTTAACCCTTAAACAGCCTCTTTGAAACAATACCGAATTATTGTTTTATTTCTTTTTGGCAATATCAATGCCTATTTTCTGTCCTTTATAGTTTGAATTTTTAAACGCTTTTAATACTTCTTTTTCGTACCTTGAATCGACTTCAAAAAAAGAAAAACTTTTCAGTACTTCAATATTTCCTATTTCCACTCTTTTATTTGGAAGTTGTTGATTAATTAAATCGATAATGGTTTTTTTCGCAACTCCATTCTTTTTACCCAGATTGAAGAAAAATCTTGAGTACTGGTATCCGCTGCTTCTTCCTCCACGTTCATTACGTGCTCCCCTATCATCCCTGCCTCTGGAACGTTTTCTCCGGTCACCACCTATTCTTTCATCATCAAAGTGTTTTGACTCATCAACGTTTATATCAGGCGCATTTTCGTAGTACTGTAAAAATCGGTTAAACTCAACCGAAACAAAATGTTTAATCAGTTCTTCCCGATCGAGCCAGGCGAGTTTTTTATATATCACTGGCATAAACTGTGAAATCTCCAATTCGTTTACTTCAATTTTTTCTACTCTGTCAATCAAGCTAAATAATTGTTTTTCACAAATTTCTTTTCCGGATGGAACAACTTTTTTAATGAACGTTTTGTTCACAAGTTTTTCCACTTGCCGCAACTTACCTTTTTCACGTAAATGAATAAGTGTTACTGAAATTCCCTTTTTCCCCGCACGACCTGTTCTTCCGCTACGGTGGATATATATTTCGGGATCGTCGGGTAAATTATAATTAATTACGTGTGTAAGATCATTTACATCCAGACCGCGCGCCGCAACATCGGTTGCGACCAGCATTTGCAAATGTTTGCTTCTAAACTTATTCATTACATGATCGCGCTGTGCCTGCGAAAGATCGCCATGCAAAGCATCGGCATTGTAGCCATCCTGCATTAAACTGTCAGCAACTTCTTTGGTTTCCATTCGGGTTCGGCAAAAAATAATCCCATAAATGTTCGGATTTATATCGGCCACTCTTTTAAGTGCTATATAACGGTCTTTAGCATGAACCACATAATAATGATGCTCCACATTTTCAGCCCCGGTATTCCTTTTGCCAACTGAAATTTCAAAAGGATCATTCATATATTTATTTGCAATGGCAACTATTTCTTTTGGCATGGTAGCCGAAAATAGAAGCGTTTGCTTTTCAGCCGGTGAATTCTCGAGAATGGCATCTAAATCATCTTTAAATCCCATCGATAACATTTCGTCGGCCTCATCGAGCACAACCCAATGAATTTCTCTAACATTCAGTTTTTTCCTTTTAATCAGATCAAGCGATCGTCCAGGTGTTCCCACAACAATTTGGGCTCCATGATCCAAATCGGCTATCTGTTTTTTAATATCAGCACCACCGTATAGTACTGCAATTTTTACTTTTCCAAGGTATTTTGAATAATTTTCAAGATCGCTGGAAATTTGAATGGCTAATTCCCGGGTTGGACTAAGAATTAATGCCTGGGGCAATTTCTTTTCAAGGTCAATTTGTTGAATAATAGGTAGGCCAAAAGCAGCCGTTTTTCCTGTTCCCGTTTGGGCTAACGCCACCATATCCTGTTGATTATCCAATAAAAATGGTATTGTCTTTTCTTGTATTGGGGTGGGCTGTTCAAATCCTAAATCTTCAATAGCCGATTGTAAGCCGGCACTCAGCCCCATCTCACTAAATAATGTCATTAAATTGTTTCTATATTTTGCGCGCAAATGTACTCTTTTAAAATGAATTTCAGCATTTTATGGATTTTTCTTTGTCTATATTAATTTAAGCCGAAAAAAAAGGAAAAGTCAAATTAGGTAAACTAAAATATACTTTTTGTCATTTAACATGCTTTTTTATGATAATTCGAGTTGAATGAATTAAATTTGCTGAACAATAATATTTTATTCAAAATTGCGAGAAATAAATATTAAAATGCCACCGAAAACAAATGTTAACTTGTTCAATTTCATTATCACCGGAATTTTCCTGATCACTTTCGGATTCCCAACTTTTGCGCAGGAACCTGATTCAATTGTTCCTATTAAAGGAAATCCTGAAAAAGTTCTTCGTAAAATAAATATCAAATCGATTACCCGAAACGGTTTTAACTTTTGGCAGGATAAATTTTCCGGTCACTGGGCAGGAATAGACTTGGGGTTTAATGCTTTTTTGAATGCTGATTATTCAAACTACGACAGCAAGTTTATGAAAAATAATGTATTCAGGTCAAATTCATTGTATATCAATCTTATTCAACAAAGCATTGGCTTGCAAAGAAACCGTAATACTATTGGATTGGTTACCGGGCTGGGTGTTCAGTTTCAAAGTTACCGCCTCGATCAGAATACGACCATTGAGCGGCAGGCTAATGGAGTTATCGTCCCCAAAATACTATATTATAATGATAATCAGCGATCTAAACTTTCTTTAATTTATATTACTGCACCTATACTTGCGGAATTCCAGATTCCCATTAACAATTATGAAAACAGGCTCTATTTTTCAGGCGGAATTTTTTTAGGTTACCGACTCAGTAGTCATACAAAAATCATTTACCGGGATGTAAAAAAAGAAAAACTGAAGACGCCAGACACTTTTTCTATTCCTGATTTTAAATATGGATTAATGTTTCGCACCGGCTATCGCTGGATCAACATTTTTGCCACATACGACCTTTCAAACTTCTTTAAAAAAGATTTGGGACCAAAACTTACCCCCTTTAGCTTTGGGGTTACTTTGTTAAGTTTTTAGAGAAATTATTTCGTAAAAATGAAACTTTAAAACCTACCCTGTCGAAAGTCATATTCATCATAATTTTAAAACCCTTTTTTTGTAAAAAGTAAAACCATGAGACTACTATTGATCAGCAATTCAACCATGCCGGGTGAACCATACCTTGGTTATCCAAAATATGAGATTAAAAAATTTCTGGGAGAAAAACCGGTTACTGCAATTTTTATTCCCTATGCTGCAGTAACTTTTTCATTCAAGGCTTATTGCGAAAAGGTGGAAGACCGGTTTTCTGAAATCGGACATCATATTATTGGCATTCATACATTTAAAAATCCTGTAAAGGCCATTGAAAATGCTGAAGCAATTGTTGTTGGAGGCGGAAATACATGGCAATTGGTAAGAATGTTGCGCGATAAAAAATTATTAAATCCGATTCGTGAAAAGGCTTTCATCAACACACCTTATATTGGATGGAGTGCAGGATCAAATGTGGCTTGTCCAACATTGCGAACGACCAATGATATGCCAATTATTGATCCTAAAGGATTTGAATGTACAGGAATAATCCCTTTTCAAATTAATCCACATTATCTCGATGCCAATCCGGAAGGACATGGAGGAGAAACCCGTGAACAGCGAATCGAAGAGTTTCTTGAAATTAATCCGAACGTATTTGTAGCAGGATTACGTGAAGGTACGATGTTAAAACTTGAAAACCGAAAGCTTGAACTTATCGGAAAACGTTCCTGCAGAATTTTCAAAAAAGGTCAGGAACCTATCGAACTTTTTGCCGGTGATAATTTTGATTTTCTGATTAAATAGAGTAACAGATTTTACGTAAAATCATTTTATTTTTCACTATAGATTGAATTCATTTTATAAATATCCAGTTTATCTACACCCAGTTCACCTCCTGTCGTAACAAGAACCAACTCATTAGAGTCCTCATCAGGATTAAAACAATTAGAAACAACCGACTGGCCTCCATTGGCGAAAATTTCAATGGAAGTACGATCGACTAATATTTCAAGTGAAATTTTATTATCTATGGGAACAATTGGCATCGTTGAATTGAGAACACTCAGAGCCCCGCGTTTTACATTGTATAAAATTTCGGTTCCGGGATTTTTACGACTATTTCTAATCATAAAACCAAAACCGTCGGCCGATTTCAGATCAAATTCGCCAATGATATGTAAACAATCATCTTTTACACTCTTCACAATATTTTCATTGATTCCCGGAATTAGGTTTTTGTTTTTCCAGGTGTAATGTTTGCCATGCAATTTCGCAATTTCCCGAACTGGGTTTCGAACCAGTTTATATCCAAAACTGAATTTTGTTAAACTAAGTTCACAAGGAAACGACATTTGTCCATTGAATGGCATTCCCGGATATTTTCCACCCTTCATCCAGGCTATCTGAATTGTTCTGCCATCTTTTTTCGAAATGTTGCTCCATGTTTGAGTAGCAAAATAATTGGTTCCAAAATCGCTTTTTATCAATCCTGTTTCCGGGGTAAATGTTTCACCATCAAAATCTCCGATTACATAAATACCATTACCCTGAAAAAGTACCCATTTTGATTCTTCCGGCCGGTTGGTCACATTTAATTTTATCAAGTCCGGATTTCCCGTAAATCCAGAAATATGGCTTTTCCACGTCCAATGAATAAGGTCGACGGAGTTATAAATTGATATTCCTCTTGATTTTACATCACTTGAATTTCTGCGATACAAAACCATCACCCACTTTTGTGATTCTTCATGCCAAAAAACTTTTGGATCGAGAGCATCGTCATCATTAAAAGGGATAATTGGGTTCCCCTCATATTTTACCCATGTTCGTCCCTTATCAGTGCTGTAAGCAATCCTTTGTCCACAACTTTGACTTGTATAAAAAGCCACCAACGTTTTTTCTTGACCCGCCTGCTTACCCAATAAATTTTTTTCATCCACAATAGCAGAGCCTGAGAATGCAGTACAACGTTCCTTATCCATTGAATTTTCATCCGGATTAATAGCAACAGGTAAATATTCCCAATGTACTAAATCTGTACTTACAGCATGCCCCCAGTGCATATAACCCCAATCATTACCATTTGGATTATACTGGTAAAACATATGATACTCTCCGGCATAAAAAACCAACCCATTAGGATCGCTTTGCCAGTTTTTTTCAGGTGTAAAATGGAACTGAGGCCTGTACAATTCATCAAATTCTCCTTTGTCGCTAACAACAGATGTAAGCGTAAACACAAGAATTACAGACAATAAAGTTGTTGATAAATATTTCATAAAAAATAATATGGTTTAAAATAATTTTTGCTGAAACTATAAAAAAAGCTTGTAATTATTAAATATAATATATATTTTTACCATCACAAACCCATAAAATAAAACTGTCATGAGGCAGACGCTTTTGATTCCTGTATATATTGTAACCCTAGCAATTGCATGATTCAAGCGTTTTTTTTGAATTATTGAAGCCGCATAAGCGGTAAATGTTGTTCTGAAATTTGAAAATAGGTTTTACAAACCCACTGGTTCTTATTTACTTTACAAACCCGGGAATCAGGTTAAAATCTACTGAATATCAGAAATTTTGACTCTTTAATTCAGAATAAAACTTTTCGGTTTTAGCTTCAGAACCAAGTACTTTTATGGTGTTTACAAACCATAAATCGAATTGAAATGAGATGGACGCTTATTTCGCTCCTGTGCATTAGTACAGTTATTAGTGCATTTGGACAAAAAACATTATCGGAAAATATTATTCAGGGAACAAGTCCCATCAACATTGGACTTAATGAAGTTCATAAATCGTTTGTTCCGCCAACAACAAAAAATCCGCTTCTTAAATCAGGAATGTCAAAAGAGAGTGACATAAATGTTACTTATGTCAATTTTCCGGAAAAGGCAAAAACTTCTTTTGAATATGCTATTGGAATTTGGGAACAAAATATTTCGTCTCCTGTTCCAATCAATATTCTTGTAAAATGGGAAGTAATGAGTGGCAACGAACTTGCTAATTGTCAGGCAGCTACTTTTCAAAAAAACTTTTCTGCAGCTCCTTTAACAAATGTTTACTATCCAATTGCCTTAGTAGAAAAACTGATGGGGAAGGAAATGAACGGTTCAAAAGATGCTGATATTGTTTGCAGCATCAACAGTTCAATACCCTGGTATTTTGGTACTAACGGAGATACACCCGAAAATCAATATGATTTGGTAACTGTTGCATTACATGAAATTGCTCATGGATTGGGTATTTCAGGCTTTTTTATTGATGAAGACGGAGAAGGGAAAATTAGCAATCCTACTAACTCTCCAAGTGCTTATGATTATTACGTTTTTAATCATCAGGATCAGAGAATCTCGGATAATAATATTTTTAGTAGTCCTTCGGATGAACTTCATAATCAGCTCACCTCAAATAGTTTGAACTTTAATTATTTTGACGATTATAATATAAAGGGGTCGGCTACAATTTTTGCACCTACCACCTGGAACCCTGGGGGAAGCATTTATCATTTAAAATCAACCACCACAAGTGGGAGTAATAGTCTTGAGCTAATGTCACCATTTACATATAAAGGCGAAGCCATTCATAGTTTAGGTGAAAATACTTTACACATCTTATCAGAAATAGGATGGAATGCTGTAATGTTCAAAATGGCTGAAATTGGTGATATAGAAGTAACTTCTGCTGAATTACCTGTAAAAAGCGATTTATCAACAACGTTGAATATCAATCAATCTACAGTTAAGATTGTGTATTCTTATGATTATTTTAAATCTAAAGATTCGGTTAAACTGGTTTATAATAATTTAACCAACCATTTTGAAGGAAAACTCCCGATTAATTTCCACAACGGAAATGTTCAGTACTATTATTCAGCAAAAACCATGGATGATATGACTCGAACTTTCCCGAATCATGCACCATTGAATATGCTCAGCTTTAAAATTGGTCCCGATTATTATCCACCAATTTTAGAGCATAATCCGGTTAAATTGGTTTCTTCTACAAATCCGTCTATTGATTTATCAGCTGTTGCGAAAGATAACCTGGGAATTGGTTCGGTTAAAGTTGAATACAGAATTAATGGAGTTGATCAGGAACCGGCTGTTCTTACAAATGAAATAAGCGACATTTATCAAGGCAAGTTAAATATATCTGCACATTTAAATGAAAATGATGTAGTTGAATATAGAGTTATTGCTGAAGATAATTCAACCCGAAAAAACAAAAAATATTTACCTGCCGATGGTTATTATTCATTAAAGGTGGTTAGTAATTATGCCCCTGTTGATGAGTATTCTTCAGATTTTAACACTACTTCCAGCGATTTTGCTTTCAATGATTTCGAAATTTCAACACCTAATGGTTTTTCCAATGGCGCTTTGCACACTTTGACACCATATTCAGAATCACAAGTTGCAGGTGAAAAACAAAATTTGATAGCACAATTAAAGTACCCGGTAATTCTTGAAAGTAAAAGCCAAATGTCTTTTGATGAAATTGTTCTTGTAGAACCTGGTGAAGTTGGTTCGGCTTTTACAGATGATAATTTCTGGGATTATGTAATTGTAGAGGCCAGCAAAGATTTTGGTAAAACGTGGGAACCACTGGAAGATGGTTATGACGCTGGAATTAATGAAATCTGGAGTGCGCAGTTTACCAGTACTTTAAAAAGTAATATTTCATATGCGTCAGCAAGTGAAAACATGTATTGGAATCATACTATAAATATTTCTGGTAACGGAAATTTTGCAGAAGGTGATACGGTATTATTCCGCTTTAGACTGTCATCTGACAATTCTGTTAACGGATGGGGATGGGCTATAGACAATCTGAAAATTCAGAATAATAAAACGCAGATAACAAATATGCAAGTTGCCGATAATATAAATATTTATCCAAATCCGTTTTCAAGCAATGTTTTTATTGATTGTAACAGCCTAGCATCTGATCAATCATCGGTTGAAGTAAAAATTACTGATTTAACTGGCAAAACTGTATATCGGGAAACTAATTTGGATATTAGATATAACCCTAAACTTCAGGTCGATTTATCAACTATCAGACCAGGTATTTACCTGGCAAGTGTAACTGACGAAAACTTTAACACAATAACAAAACGAATCATTAAAAATTAAAAAAATGAAAACACTACTATTAATTGCTTTTATAGCAGCGCTTATTGGTCTGGTTACCTCAATGGTTATTTTTTACAATTTGGTCTTTACAAAAAGAACTCCGCTTTATAAGTGATGATTGATGCAGGAATTAAGGTTCCTGCAGAACCAATTCGATTAAAAGATGCCGGATAATTTTCGGCATCTTTTTTTATATATAATCGCTATTCTTGCAAGTAAAAAAATTTACCTTAAAACATTTACGTTTATTTAAAACAATTTGTAATGTAATATTGTATTTTGTTTGTCAAGATTATAATTTCATGAAAAAGATACTGGCAATTATTGTTTTCACTTTAGCCTATATAAACATCATTAATGCACAATTAATTTTGGGAAAGTTAAAAGGCAAAGTCCCTCCTGTGGTTTGTTATGCCTCGGGCAAAACAGAGAAGATTAATATTCCTCCTCCTGCGGGTTTATTACTAAAATCAGGTGATACAAAATTGTCACAAATTAATGTCACTTACAGTCTGTTTCCTGATACTGTTAAAGCAGCATTCGAGTTTGCAATAAATATCTGGGAACATATGGTAAAATCTGATATTCCAATTAATGTACAGGCAAACTGGCGGTCGCAGACACAAATACACTTGGAAGTGCTTCCCCAGCTGATTACGTTACCAATTTTAACAATATCCCGCACAAGAACAGGTATTATCCGTTAGCCATGGCAGAAAAATTAGCGAAGGCAGATATTAATCCTTATTCTTCCCCTGACATTGTATGTACATTCAACAAAGACATTAACTGGTATTTTGGAACTAGATGGAGATACTCCTTCCCAACTTTATGATTTTGTTACAGTTGTTTTACATGAAATCGCCCACGGATTAGGATTTACAGGATTCTTTTATGTCTCCAATAACTTGGGATATTATGATTTTAATGAAATAGGAGACGCAACTTCCTACGATATTATGGTCTTAAATAAAAGTAATCAGTACCTGGTTGATCAAATGTTTTTGCGGACCCTTCTACCAAGCTTTATAGTGCACTTACTTCTGATTCATTTTATGTTAATAGCCCGTCTGCCTTTATACGATAACAATGGGAACAACCCAAAATTATATGCGCCCGAAAACATGGGATAGCGGCTCAAGTATTTATCATTTAGATGATGCTATTTATCCACCTATTTCAGGAAATTCACTAATGACTCATGCCATTTCAATGGGCGAGTCGGTGCACAACCCCGGTCCATTAACAATGGGTATTATGGATGATATTGGCTGGAAATATATGTTTCTTAACCTCGATAAGCCAAAAGACATGGAGCAAAAAAATCCGATTGTTTTCAACATGACAGTTGACAGCGATTATCCATTGGATACTTCATCGCTTTATGTTGTCTACTCTTCTGTATCACCGGAAAATATTGTCCGATTCTATTCCTATGATTTATAATAAAACAACAGGTTTTTTTACTGCTACAATTTTACCGGAATCGAATGCCATTGAATACTTTTATTATATTACTGCAAAGGATATAAAAAACAGGTTTTTTCGTTTGCCATCAGAAGCACCCGGTGAATATTATACAGTTACAATAGGTGTTGATACAGAGAAACCTGTAATTGTTCATTCTCCAATCCCTTATTTTGTTACAACTGAAAACGAAATTCCTGTTACTGCCAATGTTGATGATAACCTGGGTGTTGATACAGTATATATTGAATATTCTATCAACAATACTCAACAACAGCCATTTGGTTTAACTTTGGATTCTGCTACTATTTATAAAGGAATCTTCCCTGTAATTATTGATAATTTGAATGATGGCGATGAAATCAACTACCGGATAGTTGCCATTGATTCTTCTCTTGCAAAAAATACTGCAACTTCTCCGTCTAACGATTATTATTCATTCAAAATAGAAAGGATATTTAAACCGGTAGTTCAATACTTCAACGATTTTAATACTTCAACAGTTGACTTTGTTCTATATGATTTTGAGGTTTATACAGATAGTGGATTCGTAAATGGCTCATTAAACAGTCCTCATCCATATCCAAGTCCAAAACAAAATAATATGGATTTTAATTTTACTACCTTACTAAAACATCCAATTATACTTCAACAAAATGCTTCAATTAGTTATGATGAAGTTGTTTTGGTTGAACCGGGAGAACCGCTTTCAAAATACGGGGATGATAATTTCTGGGATTATGTAATTGTTGAAGGAAGCAAAGACGAAGGAAAAACCTGGCTTCCATTAATCGATGGTTATGATTCAGGAGACAATGCAAATTGGCTAAGTAATTATAATCAAGAATATTGTGGATAATACATCCCAGGCTGTGGGGATTCCCGATTGGTATGTAACCCGGCAGTTTAACATGTTGCAAACAGGAAATTTTATAGTAGGAGATACCATTTTAATCCGGTTTAGATTGTTTTCTGATCCTTTCGCTAACGGCTGGGGATGGACAATTGATAATCTGCAAATTCAAACACCGGTTTCTACTTTGGTAGTTGCTTTGTCGCCCGGGAATGTTCAGATTTATCCCAATCCGTTTAACAACAAGATCAACATTTCAATACAACCGAAACAACCCGATGGACAAAATGGAAATTGAAATATATAATCTTTATGGACAAAAAATTCATTCCAGACAATACGAAAGAATTATAGCAGAATTTTCTGAGAATATTGACATGAGTGGCGTCTCCGGCAGGAATGTATTTAGTAAATATTAAAGAGAACGGGATTAATGTATATTCAAAAAAAGTGATAAAACAATAAGATAAAAAATTAACAGTTTCGTCAAATCAGTAGAATTTGTAACATTATTAAAATATATCTCTATATTTGTAAACAAATAATTTGAAAATGAATTTGAACAGCAATACCTATTTCTACTTTTATTTTTATTATGGTTCAAAAGACGGGATCAGGAAGTAGGATATTGTTTTAGATTAAGGATATTTTACCGAAAGGTCTCGAAAAAATCGAGGCCTTTTTTTTTACATATAAATTATGAAACGAGTCCGGAGTAATCGAATAAGGACGAGTCTGCCGACAAAGCAGGCATCTTATTCTATAAAAGATTGACAATTTTAATAAGATGAAAACAACAATTGTAGGACTTGGATTAATTGGAGGTTCACTGGCAAGAGATTTAAGAAAATCAAAATTTGCAACCGAAATTTTAGGTGTAGAAGCCAATGAAGCTCATGCTAAACAGGCGCTTGAAATCGGGCTTGTTGATCGCATCGAACTTTTGGAAGATGGTGTAAAAAATACAGATATGGTAATTATTGCCATTCCAGTTGACAAGGAACTGGAACTATTACCAAAGATATTGGATCTTATCAATTCCGGCACCACAGTTATTGATATGGGTTCAACAAAAAGGGTAATTATTGAGCAGGTAAAAAACCACCAACGTCGGAAGAATTTTGTTCCTGCACACCCGATGTCAGGTACAGAAAACTCTGGTCCAACAGCAGCTATCGAAGATCTGTTCAGGGGAAAGATTACTATTTTGTGTGATCCTGCCGATTCTGGTCCCCAACATTTGGCACTGGTGGAAAAAATGTTTCAAAGTCTTGGAATGGATATAGCTTATATGTCCGCTGATGAACAAGACCACAGTACTGCTTTTGTTTCGCATTTGCCACACGCTGCTGCTTTCGCACTTGCAAATGCTGTTCAGTCGCAAGAAGACCGGAATATTATTTTTGACCTGGCAAGCGGAGGATTCCGTTCTACGGTCCGTTTAGCGAAAAGTTCTGTTACAATGTGGCATCCAATATTTCAACAAAATCGGAATTACGTTGTTGAATCGCTTGATGTATATATAAAACACTTAAAAGATTTTCGTGACAGGCTAAAAAATGAGGAAGATGATAAATTAAAAGAGCTTATTTTAAATGCAAATAAAATAAGGGGAATTCTCGAAGGAGAGAACCCTCATTTCCTTAAAAACGAAGAAAAAATAGTAAAACTTTATACCAAATAAATATGACATTGAAACTTGATATAAATCCAATAAAAACTTGGCTGCCAACTATTGATAACCCGCTTTTAATTGCTGGGCCATGTAGCCTTGAAACAGAGAAACAGGTTATGGATACTGCACGTTTATTAGTGAAAGACAAACGTGTTTTTATCTATCGCGGAGGCGTTTGGAAACCACGTACTCGCCCTGGTTCTTTTGAAGGTGTTGGTTCCATTGGATTAAAATGGCTACAAATGGTACGACAGGAAACTGGGTTAATGGTCGGCACCGAAGTGGCAAATGCCCAACATACAGAAGAAGCATTAAAAGCCGGACTTGATGTATTATGGATCGGTGCTCGTTCAACCGCCAGTCCTTTTGTTGTGCAGGAAATTGCTGACGTAGTAAAAGGAACTAATGCAGTTATTATGGTGAAAAATCCTGTAAATCCTGATGTTCAATTATGGGTGGGAGCCATTGAAAGAATTTACCAGGCCGGAATTAAAAATATTGTAGCTATTCACCGTGGTTTTACGCCTTTCAGGGAAACGAAATACCGGAATTATCCAAACTGGCAAACTTTTATTGAACTGCGCCGCGTAATGCCAAATCTCCCAATTATTTGCGATCCGAGTCACATTGCGGGAAAACGTGAATATCTTTTTGAAATCTCGCAAAAAGCCTTTGATATGGGAATGGATGGGTTGATGCTTGAATCACATATTGATCCTTCCTGTGCATTAAGCGATGCAGCACAGCAACTTACTCCGGCCGATCTGGCAAAATTGCTTGACAAGTTGGTAATAAGACATGAAAATGCGGATAATCCCGATTTTGAAAATCAGCTCGATGTTCTGCGAAACCGCATTGATTCCATTGATGCTGAACTGCTGGAAACACTGGCCTCAAGAATCGCCATTACCAAAGAAATTGGTAGGTATAAAAAAGCCAATAACGTTACCGCTTTACAAATGGGGCGCTGGACACAGTTAATGGAAAGTAGAGTAAGTCTTGGAAAGAAACTCGATATTAATGAAACGTTTGTAAAAATTCTTTTTCAGTTAATTCATGAAGATTCTGTTCGAATGCAAACTGAAATTATGGATGAAGAGTAAACATTCTTATTGTTCAAACCAAAATTAACTGAAGCCGAAAATTAGATAATTTCATTACTCTAATTTTCGGCTTCATTATTTTAATTTATTGATAAGCAATGTTTTAAAAATTTATTTTTCTTATTTTTTAGATGTAATTTCTTTTGTTAACTTCTTTAACCCTTTTTTTATAGCTTCTTCAACCTGTTGGTATTCCGGAATAGTTTTACCAATATAAATAATAAAAAGTGCTAATTGATCTTCCCCGGTATTTTCATAAAGCGTATGTTTATTCAATCGGTAGGCTTCCCGCATTTTTCGTTTAATTAAATTTCGGAGAACTGCTCTTTTAAATATTTTTTTCCCTACTGAAAAACCTGCCTGAACCGGAGAATCTGAAGGAAGTTTTGTTTTCAAAAATACAAATTTTAAAGGAAAAACAAGGAACGACTCCCCTTCAGCAAAAAGCCTGTCGATTATTTTTTTGCTGCAAAGGCGTTCTTCTTTCTTAAAAGAAAATTTTTGGTGTTTTTCGCTTCTATTTTCAGATTTATTTACCATTTTAATCAAAAAAGGCTATTTGTCGGTGAACAAACAGCCTTTCAAAATTAGAACTATTTTCTTATTATATTTTATTATTCTTCTTAATGTATTGTTCCAAAGCCATTGTCATTGAAGGAGCCTGTGAGGTTGGCGCCTCAATATCAAGTCGTAACCCCGCATCGCGAACAGCTTTTGCAGTTGTGGGCCCGAAACAGGCAATTTTGGTATCATTTTGCTGAAAATCCGGGAAATTCTGAAATAGTGATTTGATGCCTGAAGGACTAAAAAATACCAGGATATCGTATTTAATATCACTTAAATCCGATAAATCAGCACTAACTGTACGATATAAAATCGCCTTGGTGTACTTGTAACCCTCCTGTTCCAGTAACGTTGGAATTTCCTGTTTATGAATATCGGAGAGCGGGACAAGAAAATTCTCGTCTTTGTGTTTTTTCATCACACTCACCAGATCAGAAAATCGTCCGTCAGCATAAAATATCTTACGTTTACGATACACAATATACTTCTGCAGGTAAAATGCTGTCGCCTCTGAAATACAAAAATACTTCATAGAATCCGGAACAGTGAGTCGTAACTCCTGACTGATCCTGAAAAAGTGATCAACTGCTGTTCGGCTTGTGAAGATTACCCCGGAATGATCCAATATATGGATTCGCGTCTGACGAAATTCTTTGGCAGAAACACCTTCAACCTGAATGAATGGACGGAAATCAATTTTCAATCCATTTTTTTCAGCCAATTCATAGTAAGGTGATTTACCTGTCTCCGGTTCTGGCTGCGAAACTAAAATACTTTTGATTTTCAAGTTATACTGCTTTTAATGAAACTTAACCCCTTCTTATTCAACCACTATTTTATAAATTAAAAGCAAGGGTAAAAATTCAAGGGTACAAAGGTATAAAAAGAGATAAAATATAGAAAATTGTTTCTTCAATAAAATTATGGCCCCTCTACGCAACAACATCAGGTAGAAAAAACCAGTAGCTATAATTCCCAAAAATACCACTAACCCCGGGTTTCTGAAAGGATAAAACGCAATCAAAGCCACTACAGGGAACAATACGATGCTCGCTGCCCGATTGTAATTATCAAGATTAAAAAGGAATTCCGACGTTTCTGAACCATTGTTGAATACAATACCAAGAAACCAATAAATAAACTTTTTAGCCATAAAATACAGCACAATAAAACCAGTAGTCTGTCCAAATAATAGTAGACCCCGGTGCGCATTTTCAAAATTCTGCATCACCTGTACCTGGTAAATAAATACTGAAAATATTATGTAATACAATACTTCCAAACGAAAGGCACCATGTAAAAATGAATAGTTTTTTTCGTTAAACATGCGAATTGAGGTAGAATAGTTTATAACCGACTGAAACAGGGTGCCAATGTATTTATGAAAACCGGCACGAACCGAAACAAGCAGCACAAAAGCCAATAAAAGAACGATTGTAATCCAGTCATTATTTAGTTCATGCCTTTCCCGAATTGGTAGGCTAAAATCGTTATTATTCAATTCTTTATAGAAACCATACTTAAAGTCGCTGAAAGAAGTTGAATTAGGCATTTCTTCTGATGCAGGCTGAATAATTGTATCAATCGCTCCGGAAATACTATCTGCTTGTTGAAAAGGTACATCAACAAAATTCTTCACTGGAATAATTGTAGCTCCCTTTGCCTGACTAAACGAAATTGTTAAATGGTTTTCGCTACTATTGTATTTAATAAAATCAGTCATCTTCTTTAAACTATTTGCAAAGATATTAAATGAATGTGGATTGTGTATTTTACAATCTTAATATGTTTACAGGATAGGATTTGTATTTTTACCTCCAAATGGAAAATGTACAAAATCATTATGAAGAACCCCAATTGTACCTGGCTCCTTTGCAGGGATTTACTGATGTTGTTTACCGAAAAGCTTACAACGAAATTTTTTCAGGAATTGATGCTTATTTTATTCCGTATGTAACGATAAAGAATAAAAAGCTTTTAAAAAAATACGAAAGAGAAATCTTGTTGGCAAATAATACTCAAACCCGGGTTGTTCCTCAGGTTTTGGCAAAAGACGCTGAAGAGTTACTTGTACTCTCCGATATTATTAAAAATAATGGCTATTCCGAAATTAACCTGAACATGGGATGTCCTTATCCTATGGTAACAAATCGCGGACAGGGAGCCGGGCTCTTACCCCATCCTGAAAAGTTAAAAACAATGCTCGATGCTTTTTTCAAACAAAGTAATTTAAGTCTTTCTGTTAAAATGAGGATTGGGCTAACTTCAATCAACGAAATTGAAGATATAGTTTGTGTATTAAACGATTTTCCGGTCAGTGAGATTATCATACATCCACGCATTGCGCAGCAACTTTATGCAGGCACAATTGCTCTGAAAACATTTCATTTTGTGAGCCTAAATATGAAACATAAACTCATTTTTAATGGTGATATTATTTCTATTTCCACCTTTGAAAGAATAAAAAATCTTTTCCCTGAAATTGATACTTTTATGATTGGTCGCGGTATTTTACAAAATCCTTTTTTGCCCGGTGAAATCAAAAACATTCATTTTTCTGAAACTGAGAAAAATAAAAAACTATATGAATTTCATCAGCTTATTTTAAAGTATTACTATGATTGGATGGATAATGACGGAAACGTGTTGAATAAAATGAAACAATTCTGGATTTATTTTGGGATGAGTTTTAATGATCGGGAAAAATTATTGAAACGAATTAAAAAAATCAGGTCACTTACAAATTATAAAATAGAAATCCACAGCTTTTTCAAACAATGAGTTAATTGGAAGAACAGTTATTCTTTTCATATTTCTCCATTAAACTGATAAGTAAATAAAGCTCATTTTCCTCTTCTTCAGTTTTAACTTTACCGCAAATCTCAAGAAATCGCTTCAATCCTTCCTGATAATCTTCTTCTGTTTCTATTTCGTAAATCATAAGTTAATGTGCGTCAAGCCAGTTATCAGCAGCATTCATTTCAATGGTTAACGGAACGCCTATATTAACGGCATTTTCCATTTCATATTTCACAATTTGTTTTAATTCTGCCAACTCGCTTTTCAATGCATCAAAATTCAATTCATCGTGTACCTGCAACACCATTTTCGATTTCAGGTCATGCGCCTTCAGCTGCTTGAAAATGTTAATCATCGCAATTTTAATAATGTCTGCAGCCGATCCTTGTATGGGTGCATTAATTGCATTTCGTTCAGCCATTCCGCGTACAACTGCATTGGCAGAATTAATATCATTTAAATAACGCTTCCGCCCTTTAATTGTTTGAACAAATCCCTGATTTCTTGCAAGTTCGATTTGTTGATCCATAAATTTCTTAATCTTAGGGAAACTATTAAAATATCCATCGATCAATTCTTTTGCTTCAATGCGCGGAATATTCAATCGTTGCGAAAGTCCGAATGCTGAAATTCCATAGATAATACCAAAGTTGGCTGTTTTTGCTTTTCGGCGCATTTCACTGTCAACCTCACTTTCAGGTATTTGATAAATTTTTGCAGCAGTAATCGCATGAATATCCTTTCCTTCGCTGAATGCCCGGCGCATCTCCTCATCCTCGCTTAAGGCAGCCATAATTCGCAACTCAATTTGCGAATAGTCGGCTGATAAAAATGTATGTTCATCGTCAGATGCAATGAAAGCTTTTCTGATTTCGCGGCCATTTACTGTTCTGATCGGGATATTCTGAAGATTTGGATTTACCGAACTTAACCGACCGGTAGCCGCAATTGCCTGGTTATAGGATGTATGAATTTTCCCTGTTTTTGAATTGACAATTTGTGGAAGCGCCTCCACATAAGTTGAAAGTAATTTTTTCAGTTCCCTGAAATCCAGTATTTTTTGAACTATCGGATGTTTATCGGTCAACCGGATTAAAATGTCTTCACCCGTAGAATACTGTTTGGTTTTTGTTTTCTTGGCATTCGAATCAATTTTTAGCTTTTCGAAAAGTATTATCCCCAACTGTTTTGGCGATCCAACATTAAATTCCTCGCCTGCCAATTCAAAAATTTCTTTTTCAAGCTGAATGATTTGCTCACGCAACCTAACAGCATAATTATTTAATTCTTCTGAATTTATTTTTACCCCTGTATTTTCCATTTCGGCAAGAACCGGGACAAGCGGCATTTCCAGTTGTTCAAAAAGCTCGCGAACCCCACTTTTGTCCAGATGCGGATCAAGCGCCTGTTTTAATTGATAGGTTAAATCGGCATCTTCACATGAATAATCCATCAGTTTTTCCGGAGATACTGATCGCATGGTGATTTGATTTTTCCCCTTTTTTCCAATCAGGTCATCCGTTGGAATTTTTTGATAATTCAGATAGATTTCGCACAAAAAATCAAGATTGTGTTTTATTTCAGGCTGAATTAAATAATGTGCCAGCATTGTATCGTACAAACGTCCTTTAACTTCAATTCCGTAATTGCTTAGCATCATCATATCGAACTTTATGTTTTGCCCGATTTTGGTAATATTTTCATCGGCAAAAATTTCGCGAAATTCATCCATCACTTTTTGGGCCTCCGCCCTGTTGGATGGAACTGTCACGCAAAAAGCTTCATGTTCCCGGAAAGCAAACGACATACAAACTAACTCAGCTGACTGTGTTTCCAGACCTGTTGTTTCAGTATCAAAACAAAACTCTTCCTGTACCGAAAGTTCAGCCCGAAGACTTGCCCGTTGCATCTCATTTTCCACCAAATAATACTGATGTGGTATCGTTTCAATGGTATTCATTGATTTCGTTTCTTCCTGTACCGGCTCTGCAACAGTTCCCATATCAAAAAGAGTTCCCTGCATTGCAGTTTCAACAACAATACGTTCGTTCAGTTTTAATCTTTCTGCCAACGTTTTAAATTCAAGATCCTTAAAAAGAGCAGTTAATGCCTCACGGTTATAATCTTCGCGGGTAAGGTTCTTTGTATTAAATTCAATTGGAACATCTAGAATAATTGTAGCGAGTGTTTTTGAAAGCCTTACCTGTTTTTCAAATTCGATCAGGTTTTCTTTTTGCTTTCCTTTTATTTGGTCAATATTTTTATAAATCCCGTCAATGCTTCCAAACTCTGAAATCAATTTTTCAGCTGTTTTTGGGCCAATTCCCGGACAACCCGGAATATTATCCGCAGTGTCTCCCATCAAACCAAGAATATCAATTACCTGTTCCGCCGTATCAATACCAAAATTTTCCTGCACTTCCTTCAATCCCCAAACTTCTGCATCTCCACCCGATTTACCGGGTTTATACATAAAAATTTTATCCGTAACCAACTGTGCATAATCTTTGTCAGGAGTCATCATATAGGTAGTATATCCTTTCTGTTCGGCTTTTTTTGCCAACGTTCCGATAACATCATCAGCTTCAAAACCAGCTTTTTCAATAATTGGTATATTAAATGCCTGAATAATATTTCGGATGTAAGGAATAGATTTGCGAAGATCTTCAGGCATTTCTTCACGATGAGCTTTATACTCAGGAAACATTTCATGCCTGAATGTTGGTGCTGAAACATCGAAAACCACACCAATCAAGTGTGGATCTTCTTTTTCCAAAAGCTGTACAATGGTATTTGTAACTCCAAACATTGCCGAAGTATTCACACCCTTTGAATTAAATCGTGGATTACGGATAAATGCAAAATAACTCCTGTAAATCAGCGCATAAGCATCGAGAAGAAAAAGTTTTTGTTCGTTCGTTTCAGGCATGTTTTTTTTGTTTTACTGATTATCGGATGCAAACCATTCGGCAAATGACGTTACGGTTTCGAACAGCCGGATGCTAAATAATGTAACAGCAACAGGCAAATGTTGTTGCAAGATTTCGGCAATATATGCAGCGATGTTTTCAGAGGTTGGTTGAAAATCTACTATAAGGATCCTGTCCGTTGTTTTTTTTAACAACTCCAGCTGTGGTTCAGGAACCAGCCTGTTAACCATAAGTGCATGATCAAAACGATCCACAATTTTAGATTTAACAATGTTCTTCAGTTCACTAAAATCGATTACCATTCCATCTTTAGGATGATTTGGTTTATTGAGTGATTCACCTATAAGTGTCACTTCCAGGTTATAAGAATGACCGTGAATATTTCGGCACAGGCCATCGTACTCATAAAGTGTATGGGCCATTTCAAAATGAAACCGCTTGGTTACCCTTATTTTTGACATAATTTTTTAAAAAATTTGGTTAGTGAAAATACAGTTTTTTGATGAAATCAACTCCAATTTTCAGAAGACATTTAATTGATTCTAAAAATTGCTCCGTTAATAATCATATTAACAAATTCACTGGTTGACTTGCTATTTCACCAGTCAAACATTAAACAGATGATTTCCATTTAATATAACTTCAACTGTAATTTTCAGTTGGAGATTTACGATAAATTTAATTCGTGATTATTTTAGTTCAAAGGTTGTTTCGCCTATTTCATTTCCATCGGCAAACAAATCAACATCATATGTTCCGGTCATCAGTTCCGATTCACCTTCATTATCCCAGAAAATAGCAACCGGTAATTCAAGGCCTTCATAATTGACTTCACGCATGGCTGAATAAGGAATTTTCAAATCCTCGAACTGAAAGACATTATCCGGGGATTTGGTTAACAAAAACTGGTCGGGGCGCATAATACGGGCATAAATATTTTTTTCTCCCCGTTTTGCCGCAACGTTACTGTTCAGTATAAAATATATCCTGATTTTTGCTGTCCGTTTGGCATATTTTGTTTCCTTGCTTCTGTCATTTAACGGTTCAATGACTAAATCACGCACATCGAGCATGGCTGCACGTTTTAAATTCTGCTGCAGTTCCTGTTTTTCCTGACTAAGTTGTTCGTTTTTTATTTCAGCTTGCTTGACTTGTTCTTTAACTTTGGTGTTTTCTGCCATTAGCAGTTTGTTACGTTCATTAAGTGAATCAACCTGATAATATAAATCACGCGATATATTTTGAAGGGTGTTTAATTGTTTTTGGTAACCTTCAATTTTATCGTTACTTACTTTTTTTGTTTGCTGAACCTCAAGCAGTAAGTCTCTCACCCTCGTTTGAGCCATTATCAACTTTTCATTAATCGTATCGTTTTCCGTTTTTAAAGAGTCATAGCCAGCAACCATCTGTGTTAATTCCACCTGAATTGAATCCTTTTTTGCAATTAAATCACCGACAATGAGTTGATGTTCTTTCCGCTGAATAAAAAATAGAACTAATATAATGACCAGAATTACTGAAAGTGCAATAACAATGATATTATTTCGCAAATTCTTGCGCTTGTTTTCTTGTTGAACAGGAAACTCACTCATATCGGAAAGATTACTTAATTCGTTAAACGCAACAAAATTAATAATCTTTTATGCTGCATCAAATAAAATGTGGCACTTACCGCTGTTCAAATGAATTTATTGTGGTTTACTTTAGTGATGTTTTCTTATATATAAAATGAATAAGAAATTAATTTGGGGAAGAAGAACATATTATCGTAAAAATCTGTGCCGGGAAAAACGCTATGTTATTTTGCTACCTTTTTAACTTCTGCCGAAAGTTTCTCTAAAGAAGCATCAGCAAATGTCAGCATATCTGCAACAGTTAAGTCATAATAATTTTTTACCAGTTTCGGATTATCCTTCCCATCAGGATGATTTACTCTTAGTCTCAGTTCACGATGTTTCTGAATTACTTCGCCTGCAATTTTCATTACAGCATCGTTATCTACTTTACTATTGTATTCCAATACATAAAAACAATCGTTTAACACCAGCGACATTAGCAGATCGATGTCCTTTTTAAGATTTTTAATGCTTGCCATTTTTACTTGATTTGATTTTTAAAGATACTGAAAAAGCGGATTGTATTTACTGTCGAAGTATATTGGAACCTCCACCCTGAATTAAATTCTGCATTTGTTGCGGATTGTTTTGCTGTTCATTTGCTTTTCTGGCTTTCTCTTCCGCTTCTTTCCGTTCTTTTTCTTCTTGCTCGGGATCACGAATATTTTTTACATAGGTTGGATTAGGTTTTACGTTCCAGCTAATTTCTTCATCAAAATTTGAACGTACTTTATGAACTTCATTTATATACTCTACCATTTCCGGTTGTGTTCTATCCTGATAACTCCCTGTATCCCATTTCCCGTTACCATTTTTATCGTAAATGACCTTAATTTTTATTTTGCCCGGTGTTAAATAGTCAAAACGAACAGATCCGTCTTTTTCAATTGTTTTTTCGTAAAGTACTTTTTCATTTTTGGAATTATCCAGAAGTTGAACGATCATTGGCATTTCAACTCCGGTAAGATTCAATTTCAGCGCTCCATAATAATCCTTTTCACGCGCATCAAAATTTTTAATTAGTTTTTTACTTGAACCGCCATAAATATTTGTGCAGGCAGCCGAATCAATTTCAAGTGTGTATTTGGCTTCCGGTTCCCATTCATAATGAATTTTATAGGTTCTCCAGGCAGACATATCTTTTGCTAAACTAAATTTTAACGGAGTTTTTAAAGTATCATCCGTATTATAAAGTTGAACCATTGTATTGTCGAATGACTTTATCGGTTCTGGCGAAGTAATCTCAATATCCTGGTTAAGTTCTATCTTAGCTGAATTTACTGAGATTGCCCAATTAAATTGATCATTTGTCTCTGACTTAACTTCTACTTCTTTTATTCGTTTTTTACTTTTTGAATTATCTTCCGCCTTATCAGTGAATTTCATTTCAAGGGTGTCTTTGTGAAGATAAACCTGGTTGGCTGAATCCAATTGAAAATATGAAATCTCCATTTGCAAGGTATCTATTTTGGCCACGGTTGTATCAGCAATCCACATGGTCAGAGAATCCACATTTTCATTATATTCAAGCTGATACCAGTTTTCGGCAGACTGGTTATAATTTACCAATTTTACCGAAAAAGTATCTTTTACTGATTCATTGAACACAAAAACACATTTATACCGGGTTTCTCTTTCATCCCTTTTCAGATACTGATTAAAAATATCTTCTGTAAACTCGTGCAAATAAAAAGGATCGGGATGAAAATGAGTATGCCCGTAAACTAAGAATGAATCGACGCCATTAACCAGCGTATCCAACTCTTCTACAAATTCGGCCGACGGAACAATAATGGAATCAATAAATGCTATTTTTTCGGCACCTTCATCGTATTTCATATTATTATTGGCATCGTCTAACGAGAACAAATGATATTTTCCTGGTGCTATATTGTCAATCAGAAAAATTCCGTTTTTGTCTGTCTTTGCAATATAATCTGGCGGGAGTGTATAAATTGCCGAATCATGTAAATCCCGATGCAACAAAACAAGTTCTTTTTCCTTTAGTTCCATATCAAATGCGTCCATCACCCTTCCTGCAATACGCAGCGAATCGTAAACCGGGCCTGTGCTAAAAGAAAACCGCATGTTCTTATACGGATTTTTTTCATTATTATCGGTAATAGAATTTTTAAAATCAAGTGAATAGGTGGTGCTGTCTTTCAAATCTTCATTAAACCCGACAATTAAAGTTTTTGATTTTGTTTTAACAATAGGCCTTTTTGACAACGGCGGCGAAACAACAAGATCTTCCGAAACATTTTCAATGTTAAGGTATTCATTGAAAGTAAGGCGCACCTCATCACCTTTAAAGTTTAAGGCAGCAAACTTTGGGTCGGTTTCAATAAGAACCGGCGGAATTGTATCTTTTGGGCCTCCGGTTGGCATTCCAAGATTTGCGCAGGAGGAAACAACAACAACCCATGCAAAAGCAGCAACAATAATAATCGGTATTTTTACCTTGATCCTCATAGATTTTTCGGATTACAAACATACAAATTCCTACAAACATTGAATGTTATGTGTTGTTAATTTAAATACTTCGTCTTTAAATAATCCAAAATAAATTCACCTTCGGAAAATGGAGTTTTATTCAACCGATAAAATTGCATTCATTAATTCCGGTTTTTAAAAACCGATCTCGTTAATATGGGAAACAGCACTTTTTAATTTTAAGTTTCACAAATAAATTAATCAATAAAACCCGGCAAACGTCAGTCGAAAAAAAGTAACTTGTACGAAAATTATTTCAGGCACATCATGACAAAAAAGAAGAAAAAAAACAGAAGTTTTAAAAAGTGGAAACCCGGAACCTTTAACAAGAAAAAACTAAAAAATTCAATATTGACTCTTGTTTACGAAGAACCAGGCAAGGCAGTGAATTACAAACAGATATCAGATTTGCTTGGAATAAAAGATATGGAAACCCGTAAGCTGGTCAATGTGGTTTTACAAGAGTTGAAAGATGATGATTACCTGGAACAAATTTCACGTGGGAAATATCAACTTAAGGCAAAAACAGGCACAGCTATCGGAATTGTTGAACTTCAACCTCAAGGCTTTGCTTACATAAATAGTGAAGAAATGGAACGTCCGGTGCTTGTTTCATCACGAAATTTGAAACATGCAATGGATGGCGACAAAGTTCAAATTCGCCTGTACGCCCGTCGCAAAAAACATGATCTGGAAGGCGAGGTAATTGAAATTCTTGAAAGGGTAAAGACAGTATTTGTAGGAACAATAGAAACCTCACGTAATTTTGCTTTCCTTATTCCGGCCGGAAAAGTTGGATTCGACATATTTATTCCTCTTGACAAATTAAACGGTGCTAAAAGTGGTCAGAAAGCCATTGCTGAAATCACCGAGTGGCCTTCCAGCGCGCGCAGCCCTTTTGGAAAAATTATCGAAGTACTCGGCGATGTTGGAAACAACGATGCTGAGATGCACGCTATCCTTGCTGAGTTTGAATTACCGCATAAATTTCCACTAAATGTCGATAAAGCAGCAGAAAAAATTCCCCTGGAAATCCCTGAAGTGGAAATCAAAAAACGCCGCGATGTCAGAGACATTACAACATTTACGATCGATCCGGTTGATGCCAAAGATTTTGATGATGCACTTTCGCTCCGTAAACTTGAAAATGGAAATTGGGAAGTAGGTGTGCACATTGCAGACGTTACTCATTATGTGGTACCGAACTCTATTATTGAGGATGAAGCCCGAAACAGGGCTACTTCTGTTTATCTTGTCGATCGGGTTGTGCCCATGCTGCCTGAACGGCTTTCAAACGGGGTTTGTTCTCTTCGTCCTGAGGAAGACAAACTTTGTTTCTCAGCTATTTTCGAACTCAACGAAAATGCTGAAGTTTTAAAACAATGGTTCGGTAAAACTGTAATCCATTCCAACAAACGATTCACTTATGAGGAAGCCCAGAAAATTATTGAAACAGGTGAAGGAGATTTTTCATTTGAAATGCTGACACTGGATTCGTTGGCAAAAAATTTACGTGATAAGCGATTCAAACTTGGTTCCATTGCATTCGACCGTATTGAAGTTCGATTTGAAATTGATGAAACCGGAAAACCATTATCAGTTTACTTTAAAGAATCAAAAGACTCAAATCAATTGATTGAGGAATTTATGCTACTGGCCAATAAAAAAGTAGCCGAATTTGTCGGAAAAAGAGACAAAGGAAAAACGCCAAAAACATTTGTTTACCGTATTCACGACCAGCCAGACGCAGATAAGTTGGTTTCTTTCAACTCTTTTATTCACCGTTTTGGCTATGGCATTCAATTAACAACTCCAAAAGCTATTTCCAGTTCGTTGAACCAATTGCTGAATAACGTAAAAGGAAGAAAAGAGCAGAACCTGTTTGAGACTTTGGCCATCAGGGCAATGGCAAAAGCTGTTTATTCAACTCGGAATATAGGTCATTATGGTCTTTCATTTGAATATTACACTCATTTTACATCACCAATTCGTCGTTACCCCGATATGATGGTGCATCGTTTGCTCGAAAAATATATTGAAGGCGGCCGATCAGTAAATGAGCAGAAATACGAAGAATTCTGTAAACATTCTTCAGATATGGAAACTCGTGCTGCAAATGCTGAAAGGGCTTCCGTAAAATACAAGCAGGTTGAGTTCATGCAGGATCAAATTGGTCAGATTTATTCCGGTACTATTTCAGGAGTAACTGACTGGGGCATTTATGTTGAACTGGAAAATAAAATTGAAGGCATGGTCCCCATTCGCGAATTGGATGACGACTTCTATATTTTTGATGAAAAAAATTATGCCCTTGTTGGCCGGCATTCCAACAAAACTTACCAGTTAGGAGACGATGTTAAGGTTAAAATCTGGCGAACTAACCTGGAACGAAAACAACTGGATTTTCAACTTGTAACCGAAGAAAATTAAGGCTTGTTCTGAATTGTAACGTTAAGATTTATACTGTTTTAAAGCAATCTGAATATATTGTATTAGTTATCGTCTGTAAAGTTTAAATGTTCAAAATAGTTTTATGGGTTAAATAATTAGTTATATTTGCTTGGTTTTTTTATGCAGCTAAAGGGAAATTAAAAATGCAAATCAACACAACTAACGGGAATAAAAAAGATTCCAACAGAGAAAACATTTTAAAGATTGCCCGCGAAATTTTCAGTAAATATGGTTATAAAAAAACAACGCTCGACGATATAGCCAATGCAGTTCGTAAGGGTAAAAGTTCTCTTTATTATTATTTCAAAAGCAAAGAGGACCTTTTCCATGCCGTAATAATGAAAGAAGTTGAAATTCTTGGCTACGAACTTGAAATTGTTATTAATCGTAATACTGATCCTGTTGATAAATTACGCGACTATATTCTGACTAAAATAAAAACCTTCCGTGGCCTTGCCAATTTTTATCACGCCATTGAAAATGATGTTACTGCAATTGGTTTTATTGAAGAAATAAAACACCGTTATGAGCAGGACGAAATCAGAATGATCAAAAGAATTCTTATTGAAGGTGTGCGGAAAAATGAATTTGAAATTTACGATTTCAATCTGGCAGCCATTGGGATTACCATGGCGATCAAAGGACTTGAAATGCCACTCTCTGCAGGGTTCTACGGTAATGTAAACCTGGAAAGCAGCGTGGATATTATTCTTAAAATCATTTGCTACGGAATTATGAAACGCTGATTTCAACTAAAGTTATTTATTCCTCTCTGCAAATCTGATATTATCACCTTTGTTTAATTTCTCTCACAATTGAAAATGCTTTTACTATTATAAAAGCCAGAAAACGGCCTTTTCAAAGAGAATAATTGGAAAACATAAAAAAGGTAAAGATTATAAATCACTCATATTTTTTAGATAAATTTGGGAACAAAGCAGAATAAACTGAAATTTGGAATGAGTATCCTGATGAAAACATAGGTCAAACAAAATTTGTTATCTACTTAAATTCTAATATTTACTATCATGATTTTTGGTAAAGTTGATGATCCCGAACAAGTAGATTTTAGACTTCCGCCAGACCATCCAAACACTAAAATGGTTCTGAAAAGTTCTAAAAGCAAAAAAAAGTTGAACGTTTATGTGGGATGTGCAAAATGGAATCGAACCGATTTAAAAGGATTCTATCCGCGAGGTACAAAAGACGAATTAGAATATTACGCAACACAGTTTAACAGCATCGAACTCAATGCTACGTTCTATAAATTGCCAGGTATTCAACAAGTTAAAGCATGGTACAAAAAAACGCCTGACGATTTTAAATTTTTCCCAAAAATTACAAATTCCATTAGTCATTTTAAACGGTTAAGCGGCGTTGATTCATTGGTTGATGAATTTTGCTTAAACATTAGCAATTTCGGCTCAAAACTTGGCATGGTTTTTCTTCAGTTGCACGATAATTTTTCCTTCAAGGATTTCGAGAAGCTAAAGAAATTCATAGAAATGTTTCCACGAGGAATTCCTTTGGCTCTTGAATTAAGAAATAACTCCTGGTTTAACGATTTCGAAATTAGTGATCAGATGCTTTATCCACTTTTGGAGAAAAATAGTATAACAAATATCATTGTAGATTCTGCCGGAAGGAGGGATTTACTACACATGCATTTAACTACATCAACTGCGTTTGTACGGTATGTTGGAGCAAACCATTCATCTGATTATACACGTCTTGATGATTGGGTTGACCGGGTGAAATACTGGATTGACAATGGACTTGAAAATCTGTATTTCTTTGTTCATCAAAACATTGAGAAAGAATCTCCGTTACTTGCAACCCATTTTATTAAACAATTAAATGAAAAAAGCGGGTTAAACGTCAGAGGACCGGGAAGTGGTAGTTTGTTTTAAGATCTTGTTATTCTTATTTCTTAATATTTGGTTACTTCTAAAGTCAAAACTTTTGCATTTCCATTCAAGAGTCTTTACCTATACCACTCCCACGTCCTCTCCTGAAGATTATTTAAAGTGTCAATTTTAATGTTTACATCGTTAACAATTTGGAAATCAAACATTCCTACAAGTTTGAACCCAACGATAATTCTTTTCTGTTTTGCCAGAAACTTGTTAAAAAAATTCCTTTCCCCTGCTTATTCATTTCATTATTTTCAAATTTTAAAAGAGATTTTTAAAAACCAGTCTCATTTTCTACATTTGCCTTTTCTTAAAATGGCAAAATGAACACTGAATTTTCGAAAACCAATTACCAGCTTCAATCGGTTAGAACGGGAAAAATATTTAATGACGAAGGATGGACATTGGATGCGCCCTGGGAAAATGAGCCGACTTTGGTTCGGGCAATCTATGAGAAAAAGCAAATTAATGTAAGAGATGATTCATGGGGATTATACAAATTTGCTGATTGGTTACCGATAAACAGGGTGTTAAGTGGTTCGTCGGCTCCAATTACATACAAAAGTGAAGGGTTGGCAAAGATATTGGGATTAAAGAATCTTTGGATTACATTCAGTGGTTATTGGCCTGAAAAAGGGGTGTACATGAAAACTGCATCTTTTAAGGAAACCGAAGCATATTCAGTTTGTGCCCGAATGACTCCAAAAATGGATAAAGTTTTGGTAGTGGCATCCGCAGGAAATACGGCCCGTGCATTTGCAGAAGTTTGTTCCGACAATAAAATTCCTTTGTTGCTTTGTGTTCCGGAAGATAATTTAAAAGCACTTTGGTTTGATGCACCATTAAATGAATGTGTTAAATTGGTCTCCAGTAAATCGGGCAGCGACTATTTTGATTCAATACACCTTTCGAATATTATTGCAGGAATGGACCAGTTTGTTGCTGAGGGTGGGGCCAAAAATGTGGCGCGGCGTGACGGAATGGGAACAACCATGCTCTCAGCAACAACAACAATTGGACAAATTCCTGACTATTATTTTCAGGCAATAGGCAGCGGAACTGGCGCCATTGCTGCATGGGAAGCCAATTTACGATTAATTGCCGATGGCCGGTTTGGTACGAACAAAATGAAATTGATGGTTTCGCAAAATACACCGTTTACACCTATTCATGATGCATGGAAAGCTGATTCCCGCGCCATGTTGCCGCTTCATGAAGATCTGGCACGTAAACAAGTGGAAGAAATTGATGCTAAAGTTCTTTCAAACCGTAAACCTCCTTATTCAGTTTTTGGTGGTTTGTACGACGCTTTGAAAGATGCAGGAGGCGATGTTTTATTAGCCAATAACCGGGAAGCAATGCAGGCTGCTCAACTATTCAAGGAAACCGAAGGAAATGATATTCACCCTGCAGCCGCCATTGCAACTGCAACATTAATTGATGCAGCTGCTAAAAAAATAATTGAAAAGGATGCTGTAATTATGCTGAATATAACGGGCGGTGGGGAAGAAAAATTCAAATCTGAAAACAACCTGTTTTATTTAAAACCTGAGATTATTTGCGATATTGATCCTGACGTAGAAACGGTAAAACAGAAAATTTCAGCGCTGGTTGAACCATGCATAAAATAAGTTTATTTCTAAAATGAAAGAACTTAAGTACATCCTTCTCTTTTCAAATAAAGTAAATAACTAAATTTATTCAATCATTACTAAATAGGCATAATAACCTTAAAATCATCTTTTTATTTGCGGGAAATATGATCTCTCACTACACATAAAACATCAATAATAAAATACGCTCCATTAAGAGTTCCAGAAAATTTGGCCATAAAAATAATTCATTCTATAATTCATGTAATATTATTTTCGTTCTCTGTTTTATCAGTAACTTTGCCAAAATTTTTGCTCATGGAATTTAAAAACTTCGTCACTTTAATTCTATTACTCGTCGTTGCATTTATACCATTACTTTTTGGAGCAGCGAACAAAAAACGTATTTTCCTGAAGCTTAAATATTTTATTCCGGCAATTATTTTTACCGGTGCCGTTTTTATTATTTGGGACAACCGTTTTACACAAATTGGAATCTGGAGTTATAATCCTGAGTTTTTTAGCGGTAAAGAAATTTTTAATCTCCCCTGGGAAAAATGGTTGTATTATGGTATTATTTCCTGGGTTTCACTTTTTATTTATGAATGGGTTAAAATAAAATTCAGCCATTTTAAATTCGATAATATTTCTCTTGCCATAAGTTTGGTTTTGTTAGTGGTTTTTGGACTAATTGCTTTCTTCTCGAGGGAAAAAGTTTATACATTTTTTACCTTTTTTTTATTAGCTATTTACTTTGGATACACGCTTTTCCGAAACCGGTTTAAAAGTCATCTCACTCATTTTTATATAACTTTTTTAATTCTTTTAGTCCCTTTCTTTATCCTTTCGGTTATCATAGTAAAACTTCCTGCAATATCTTATTACTCAGAACACACATTACAATTTCAAATACTACAAATCCCTGTTGAAAACCTGGCAGGACTTTTTCTTTTGTTATTTATCAACATAACCATAACCGAATATTTAGCAGAACGAAAGTTTTACTAAACCAGTAATCTACTTTTCATCTAATTTTGTTGCTATGACATTTTTGTATAACACCGGTATTTTTCTTTACTCGCTTCTAGTCAGGCTGGCTGTACCTTTTTCGGAAAAAGCAAGATTGTTTGTAACCGGTAGGAAAAACTGGGAAATTCAATTGCACCAAAATATTGAAAAAGAATCAAAATACATTTGGATACACTGTGCTTCATTGGGTGAATTCGAACAGGGCCGTCCGTTGATTGAGGCAATAAAAAAACAATTACCTGTTTATAAAATAGCACTCACATTTTATTCACCTTCCGGTTATGAAATAAGAAAAAATTATCCGTTAGTTGATTTGGTTTGTTACCTCCCCACCGATACAAAAAGAAATGCTGAAAGGTTTATTCAACTTCTACAGCCTGAAAAAGTTTTTTTCATTAAGTATGAATTTTGGTTTCATTTTATCAATGAACTAAAGAAAAACCAAATTCCATTATATTCTGTATCAGCCATTTTCAGGGAAAATCAACAATTCTTTAAAAACACTGGTTGGGGAAAATGGTATCGAAAACTACTTTCAGGGTTTGAACATTTTTTTATCCAGAATGAATCTTCAGCAGAGCTGCTTCAATCCATTGACATAAATAATATCACGATTGCAGGTGATACCCGTTTCGACAGGGTTGCGGAAATTGCGAAGAATGCAAAGCCAGTTCCGCTTGTTGAAAAGTTTAGGGAAAATAAACTGGTTGTTATTGCCGGTAGTACCTGGAAGCCAGATGAGGGGCTAATTTCAGCTATTTATTAACCAATACCCTGAAGTAAAATTTATTATCGCACCACACGAAGTTTCACCAACAAATATTAACAGGTTGCAACAATTGTTGAAAACCAAAGCTATTTTGTTGAGTAAAGCCGATGAATCTTCAATTGCAAATTACCAGGTGTTGATAATTGATTCTATCGGGCTTTTGGCATCACTTTACAGGTATGGTGAAATTGCTTACATCGGAGGTGGATTCGGGGTTGGCATTCATAATATACTAGAAGCAGCTACCTTTGGATTACCAGTAATTTTTGGCCCCAATTATAAAAAATTTAAAGAGGCCGTTGACCTGATTAATGAGGGAGGGGCATTTAGTATTAAAAACCAGGAAGAATTATTGGAAGTGCTGAATACATTGATACAACATAAAAATAAGTGTAAAATGTCTTCTGAAATCTGTAAAAAATATGTGGATAAAAACATCGGTTCAACCCAGGTTATCATAAAAAAAGTTTTTAACATTTAACCGAATTGGATTGAATTTTGTTAATCACTTTTTTCTAAAAATCACCTGAAAAATTCAAATAAATCCAGACTTAGTCTAACCCACTGCAATTTTCATTTTGGGAAACTTTTTTTCAATATTAAAAGCTTATGTTTCTAACAACTAGGTCATTAACATTTTTAAGTTGATAACTTTTCATTTTTTTCTGCAAAAAAATATTCCGATTTTTCGTTTGTGTCTTATCTTGCATGACACAAAACCTCGTATAGGAAAACGGGTATCCCATATTAAATAATTTTTGTAGAATTAATCTAATTTACTGGACAAAATGGCACTAAACGAAGTATCTGTTAAAGCCCCGGTTGGGCGAAAAATCTACACGCAGGAAGAAGCAATAAATGCTTCGCTTGAGTACTTCAAAGGAGATGATTTGGCTGCTAGAGTCTGGGTAAACAAATATGCCCTGAAAGATTCTTTCGGGAATATTTTTGAACTCACTCCTGATGACATGCACCATCGATTGGCAAAAGAAATTGCCAAAATTGAAAATCGTTATCCCAATCCGCTTAAAGAAGAAGAGATTTATAGCGTACTTAAAGGCTTTAAATATATTGTGCCGCAGGGAGGACCAATGACCGGAATCGGGAATAACTACCAAATCGCTTCGCTCTCAAATTGTTTTGTTGTGGGTAACGATGGTGACTCAGATTCGTATGGCGGAATCATGAAAATCGACCAGGAACAAGTTCAGTTAATGAAACGTCGTGGTGGCGTTGGGCACGATCTTTCCCATATTCGTCCAAAAGGTTCTCCGGTTAAAAATTCTGCATTAACTTCCACCGGAATTGTGCCATTTATGGAACGCTATTCAAACTCAACAAGAGAAGTAGCTCAGGATGGAAGACGCGGAGCTTTAATGCTTTCTGTTTCTGTTAAACATCCTGATTCTGAAAGTTTTATTGATGCAAAACTGGAACAGGGCAAAGTTACCGGGGCCAATGTTTCAGTAAAATTACAGGATGATTTTATGAAAGCCGTTGAATCCGGGTCGTCTTATACTCAACAATATCCGATCAATTCTGATGAGCCTATCTATAAAAAGGAAATTGACGCGCGGAAACTTTGGGGAAAAATTGTTAATAACGCATGGAAATCAGCAGAGCCGGGAATTTTATTCTGGGACACCATCATCAAAGAATCAATTCCTGACTGTTATGCCGATTTAGGATACCGTACCGTTTCTACCAATCCTTGCGGTGAAATTCCTCTTTGCCCTTACGACAGCTGTCGTTTGTTAGCAATTAATCTTTACTCATACGTAAATAACCCTTTTACAAAAGAGGCAAAATTCAATTTTGAATTGTTCAAGGAACACATTCATTATGCACAACGTATTATGGATGATATTATCGATCTGGAACTGGAAAAAATTGACGCTATACTGGAAAAAATTGATGCTGACCCTGAAGATGAAATGATAAAGTTTGTTGAACGTTCGTTGTGGGAAAATATTAGAAAAAAAGCCAACGAAGGACGTCGCACCGGAATTGGGATCACTGCTGAAGGTGACATGCTTGCTGCACTTGGACTTCGTTATGGAAGTGAGAATGCAATTGATTTCTCTGAAGAAATTCATAAAACCATTACATTTGAAGCTTATCGTTCATCTGTATATCTGGCAAAGGATCGTGGACCGTTTAATATTTATGATAGTGAACGTGAAAAAAATAATCCTTTGATCAAAAGAATCAAAAATGAAGATCCGGTTTTATACGAAAAAATGACGAATTACGGCCGCCGTAATATTGCTTTACTTACCATAGCTCCTACCGGAACAACCAGTTTGATGACACAAACAACTTCAGGAATTGAGCCGGTTTTTATGCCGGTTTATAAACGCCGCAGAAAAGTAAACCCCAATGATAAAGATGTTCATGTTGATTTTATAGATGAAGTTGGCGATCACTGGGAAGAATACACTGTTTTCCATCATAAATTTAAGACCTGGATGGAAGTAAATAATTATGAAACCAATCGTGAATATTCACAGGAAGAGCTGAATCAACTGGTTAAAAAATCACCTTATTATAAAGCCACTTCCAATGATGTTGACTGGTTGGCAAAAGTTAGAATGCAGGGACGTATTCAGAAATGGGTAGATCATTCAATTAGTGTTACCATTAACCTGCCGTCAGATACCAGGGAAGAATTAGTGGGTGATCTTTACCTTGAAGCATGGAAAAGCGGATGTAAAGGAGTAACTGTATATCGTGACGGTTCACGTTCGGGAGTTCTTATTTCAAACGACGATACTTCGAAAAGGAAAATTTCAGGATTCCCTACTAAGCGTCCGGAAAGACTGGAAGCTGAAGTAGTTCGTTTTCAAAACAATAAAGATAAGTGGATTGCATTTGTTGGCCTAATGGATAATAAACCTTATGAAATTTTCACGGGTTTTTCCGACGACGAAGATGGAATCCTGTTGCCACGCTCCATAACAAAAGGATTCATTATAAAAAGTTATGAAGACGAAGAAATTTCACGGTACGATTTTCAATACGTTAATAAAAGAGGTTATAAAACCACCATTGAAGGATTATCTCATAAGTTCAATCCGGTTTACTGGAACTATGCAAAACTGATATCAGGAACGTTGCGACACGGCATGCCTATTCATAAAGTAGTTGAACTTGTTACCAGTTTACAACTCGATAATGAAACGATCAACTCATGGAAAGCCGGCGTTGCCCGAGCACTGAAAAAATATATTCCTGATGGAACTTTAGCCGAAGGAACCAAGTGTGGTGAATGTGGCTCGGAAGAAGTAATTTATCAGGAAGGATGCCTGACATGTATCTCGTGCGGCTCCTCAAAATGCGGATAATTTTATTTAAACGGTTTCAGGAACCAGGATCAACAAAAGATCCTGGTTTTTTATTTTAGCCAAAATCGATTATTGATTTAATTTTATCATTATAATTTTTACTGCACGGAATTATTCTTTCTTTTTCGCACTTCATTACCAAATCGTACCTGCCGTTAGCCAATTTTTTTACCCCACTGATTAGTTTGCAATTTACAATGGTTGACTTATGAACCCGAATAAAATCTTTTGGAAGTTTAGATTCAAGATCAGCCAGGTTAGAATCTACCAAATGATCTTTTCCGTTAATATCAGTCAAAAAAATATAATTATTACTGGCTGAGAAATCTACTATTTCATCAAACTGAATTAAAGAAATTTTATTCCCTTCTTTAACCAGGAAATAGTCACGAATGTTTTTTTGAGTAATGGTTAAAACGCCTTTAACAGGCATAAAAAAGCACAACAAATTTGCTGTGCTATTCTTGAAAATATAATAAAATTCAGGTTAAGTATCAATCATTTTCTGATAGTCAGTAGCAGATAATAATTCGTTAATTTCTGCAGCATCAGTAATTTGAATTTTAATCATCCAGCCTTTTTCGTAAGGATCCTTATTAACCAATTCGGGTTCATCAGCCAGGGCTTCGTTAACTTCTGTAATTTTACCACCAACCGGCATAAAAAGATCAGAAACAGTTTTCACAGCTTCTACTGTCCCAAAAGTTTCACCTTTCCCCAACTCTTCTCCTTCTGTTTCAATCTCAACAAAAACCACATCTCCCAATTCGCCCTGGGCAAAATCAGTAATACCAACGACAGCAGTTTCCCCTTCAACACGAATCCATTCATGATCCTGGGTATATTTTAAATTGGCTGGGATTTTCATAACAATGATTTAATTATTTTCTTCAAAAATAACATTTTTTACTTTAACATGCTGTTATAAAAATGAAGCATTTAACTGATTTTTATCCTAAATTAAGGGATTATTAAAAAATTGAGACACATTTTGTATAATTGTCAAAAATAGTAGTCAATGTTTGTTGAAAAAATCCATCATAAAAAAGAATTAAATCAGGCAGCCGAAAAGTTGTTGAAGCGATATGGAGAACAGCGTGTTTTCGCATTTTACGGTAAAATGGGGGCAGGGAAAACAACATTTATCCAATCCATTTGTAAAGCACTTGGGACTTCGGATAATGTTACCAGTCCAACTTTTGCATTAATTAATGAATACAGAACACGTGAAATGAAATCTATCTTTCATTTTGATTTTTACCGGATTAAAAAACTGGAGGAAGCTTTTGACCTTGGATATGAAGATTATTTATACAGTGGAAATTATTGCCTGATTGAATGGCCGGAAATGATAGAATCGCTGCTTCCGGATAGAATTGTACAGGTAAAAATTGAGGTTCGGGAAGACGGGACTCGTGTTATTACAGCCGATTTGGTTTAATTATCGGTATTTTGAAAATTCGGCATTTGAATGTAACTTGTTCATCCCAATTAAAACGTAAAACTTAACCTTTTGAAAATGACATCACAGGAGAAAACAAAAGAAAATAGTCTGATCTCTAAGACGATGCTTTTGCCCCAGGAAGAGATGCTGGAAGTAGTAAAAAAAGGTCAGAAAATGAAAATCGGGATCCCGTCTGATTTTCATAAGGTTGAATATCGCGTTCCTTTAACGCCTCAGGCAGTTGATCTTTTGGTTTCATATGGTCATGAAATTCTCATCGAAAGGAATGCGGGTAAATCGGCCAGTTACTCCGATAAAGATTATAGCGAAGCCGGTGCCACTATTGTTGAAAGTAAAGAAGAGGCGTTTCAGTGTGATATTGTTCTGCGAATTTCGCCATTCAGCACCGAAGAAATTGATTTATTACGTGGCAACCAGGTAATTTTCTCCAGTATGCAGGTTCAGGCATATTGCCAGGAATCGATCCAGAAACTTATACAAAAGAAAATAACTGCCATTGCTTTTGAATATCTTGAAAATGAAGATGGTTTTTTACCGTTCGTTCACCAAATGAGCCAGATTGCAGGAGTAACTTCCATCACCATTGCAAGTGAATATTTAAGTAAATCGCGAAACGGGAAAGGTGTTTTATTTGGCGAAGTAACCGGTGTAACACCGGCCGAACTGGTTATTATTGGCACAAGTACAGCAGCTGAATATGCTGCACGGGTTGCACTTGGATTAGGAATTTTTGTAAAAGTGTTCGACACTTCGGTTTATGAACTTAGTAAACTGGAAGAAAAGCTTGGACGGCGGATCTTTACTTCTGTTTTTTATCCAAAAGTGTTGCGTAAAGCACTTGTATCTGCCGATGTGGTAATTGGGGCAATGTCATTTAATAAAACTCCAAAATTCAGGGTTTCAGAAGAATTGATTAAAAAAATGAAGGAGGGTTCTATTATTATTGACCTGAATGTGAGCCAGGGTGGTTGTTTTGAAACTTCAAAATGTACCAATTTTAATAATCCGACTTATGTAAAATATGGGGTTGTGCATTATTGCGTACCCAATTCACCGGCTCTTGTAGCACGTACTGCTTCAATTTCTCTCAGCAATATATTAATTCCTATATTACTTTCAATTGGCGATAATGGCGGCGTTGATGGATACATTAAAAATTCGCGGGGATTCCGCAAGGGCGTTTATGTTTTTCATGGAGCGCTTACCAACGCTGATATTGGAAATCTGTATAATATTCCATCAAAAGATATTGATCTTCTGTTAGCCATTTTCTAATCACCAAATAATTGATTTTAAACAAGAACCAGCATTGTCATTGAAATCGATTCTATGCTGATCTCGTTTTCAAATGTCTTCCCGTTGCTTTGATCTTCAAATTTGTCTCCTGAAACAATCAACCGATATTTGCCTTCCGGCAATGGAACAATAACCGATTCACGCTTGCCATTAAATGCAACAACAATTTTATTCCATGGGTCGCCAACCTTTTTTGCTTCAATGCAATATAAAACTACCCCTAGTTGGTATTTTGTGCAAAAGTTTAGGTTTTCCGCAATTAATTTGCTACTTGTTATTCGTAAAGCAGGATGATCTTTTCGAAGCTGGATCAGCTTTTTGTAGTACTCAAAAACATCATGGTATTGTTTCTTTCTGTCCCAGTCGATTTGATTTACCGAATCTGGCGATTTATATGAATTACCGTTCCCGCCTTTTGTCCGGCAAAAATCAACACCGGCATGCAAAAACGGAATTCCCTGCGAAGTTAAAATCAGAGCACCAGCCAGCTTCATCATTTTCCGCATATCATCATCAGATACTTTTGAAAAGCCTGATTGTAGCTTGTCCCAAAGCGTGTAATTATCGTGACACGAAACATAATTCACACATTGGTCAGGGCTGTCTGCCCAGGCGTTCTTCGAGGTTTCCACATAATCGTAAACAATTTGTGGATGATTAGTCGCTGCAATAATGCCAAATTTTACAGCTTCTTCCCTAAGTGCAAGACCACTAACAAAACCTTTACTTTTTTTCAGGCCATGATTTCCTTTCAGTGCATCCCGAAAATCATCGTTAAACGCTGCAACACCCGTTAATTTGGAAATATTTCTTTTCACTACTCGTAATTCCTCTGATAATGGACTTTGATCTGCGGTCCAACCTTCACCATAAAGAATTAATCCTTTATGCTTTTTATCGAGTTCGGTTCGAATAGCATTCATTGTTTCCAGATCGTAAATTCCCATTAAATCGAAACGAAAACCATCAACATGAAACTCTTCGACCCAGTATGTTAGTGAATCAACAATATATTTTCTGACCATACTTCTTTCGGTAGCCATTTCGTTACCACAGCCGGATGCATTGGAAAATGAACCATCAGTTTTTTGCCGGTAAAAATACCCAGGTATGGTTTGATTGAAAACCGATTCTTTTGCAAAATATGTGTGATTATAAACCACATCAAGAATTATCCCGATTCCTTCGGCATGCAGTGCCCGAACCAATTGTTTGAACTCTTTAATTCTTGATGTTCCGTTATGGGGATTTACAGAGTAAGAACCTTCAAGCGAATTGAAATGCAACGGATCGTAACCCCAATTGTATTTTTCCAATGGTTTCTCTTCATCAATGGTAAAAAAATCATTTATTGGGAGCAGATGCACATGAGTAATTCCAAGTTCTTTCAGATGAGCCAGACCGGTAAAAATATTATCCTTTGTTTTAGTATCCTTTTCGGTAAAAGCAAGAAACTTTCCTTTGTTCTCCATCCCGGAATTGGCTGCAATTGAAAAATCACGCACGTGGAGTTTCATAAATAACAGAATCAGTAAAGTTATTCAGTTGCGGTCCCTTATCGTTCTCCCAATTTTCAGGATTTGTTTTTTGCGGATTAAAAATCATCCCCCTTTTTCCGTTGATGCCAACACATCTTGCATAAATATCGGGGACCTCATCCAACCAGCCACTATCGTTTATTCGCAGGGTATAAAATTTCCCTTCAAAATCACCCATTAATACCGTTGCCCACGTTCCATTTCCTGATGTCTGAAGATTAGTTTTATGAAATGCTTCACCCGACGTCACCTTCTTTATACAGACGTAATTCGACAGTTTGTGCTGAAGGTGCCCATATTTTAACGGATACTTTTTCTGGCGACCAAAATACACCAAGATCGTTGCCATCGTAAAAAGGGTATGTTGAAAAATCAATATTGTTAAATTTCCAGTTTCTCATTAAAATTTAAATAACGTTTTCCGAATAAATATGCTTTTACTCCCCAGCCTTCTTTTTTTTACATCGTATAGTTTAATCTTAATTTTTGGATACCTTTTTAGTCGCTTATCGTGCCTGTAAAACTGGTTTAGGTCTATTTCCAGTGTATGGGTTTCTCTTTTTTCGAAATACAACGGGTAAAAAGTCCGGTTGTTCATTCCCTTTATTCTGAAGTTACGTTTTAACCAGAAATTATCAAAAATCAACATTGGTCGGTCCAGATCAATATCTGTGTTTCCGGTGTTCTTTACTTTCATCGTTAAATAATCGGGATAATATAATCGGTCTTTTGTGAGTTCTATTTTTATCTTGCGAAACTTAAAAAATGGACCTGAATTTGACGTGCCGGTTGACTTCTTTACACTCCCAAACAGGAAAATAAAAATGAACGCTGCCAGTGCAATCAAAAAGACCCAGATAAGTTTTTTGCCATCCGGTCCAATTTCATTCTGTGCAAAAAGTTCAAAACTGAAACAGGAAAAAAGAAGAACCCCAAAAATGCGTTTCATCCTACAAAATTTGCGTAAAAATACAAGAATTTAGGCCTTATCCAATAAGTAAATCAGGAATCATAAAACGAATGATTTTATCGGCTTAGGAAAACTAATTCTTCCAATAAAAATGAATAGAAAGTTTGGAAAATCAAGGTTTCGAAACACCCCTTAAAACAGCCGGGAACTGAACCAAATCATATTCTGAATCGTAAACGAGGTATTTGTTTACCCATTCGGGATTAAATTTATCTTTAAACTGATACTGTCCTTTAAAATGGCTAAGTGATTTTATTCTGTCGAGTGCAAATTTTATTGATCTTTCTCCTACTGTTTTAGCTTCTTCAATTCCAGCAAAAGCAACCATTCCAAGGTTTACTTTACTAATTCCCTGTTCCTTAAAATAATCAAACATTTCGGTTAACAGATAGTAAATAATTCCAGTAGGAGCATCGTCGGTAATTCGAATAAGGTCGTAAGTTCCTTCTCCTTTTACATAATCGGGAACGATATTCAGAAACGCGACAATTTTCTCTTCCGGATTTTCAATTGTCATCACGGTTGTTTTCTTCACCAGTTCAGGTAAAAACATTCCCTGTGAAAATACCATTTCAGTTTTACCGGGATTTTTCAACCAGTTATCTGACACTTGCTGAAGTTTTTGAATAACTCCGTCTTTAATTTCCGGGAAATATATATGAAAGGTATATCCAATTTTTTTTGCTTTGTTAATAGCGTTTCGTAACGGATGCATTTTAGAACCGGTTAACGAAAAAGTTTCAAGATTAAGAATTGCCTCTCTGCCAATAAAAAGAACTTTCTTTTTTAGCTGCCGAAATATTTCGGTAGATTCTTCAGGTACACGATAGTAAAAAGTTCTTAGGCCATTTCCATAACAAAACTGCTCAAACTCTTTTAGCAGTGGCAACATTAAAGCATCATTTTCACAAACCGGAAGTTCAAGTACTACTGCATAGCTTCCATCAATTTTGTATGCCAGAAATCCATTATCATTAAAAAATAGTAGCTTATCCGGATAGTATTTAAAATAATCGAGCGCCGATTTGCCATAATCCTGAATGAGTAAACGGGCATGATTAATATCGTTTTCCTGTCCGGCCGCATCAAAAGAAAAAATAGGTCGTAATGAAAGAAAAATAGCAGTGACCAACAGAATGCCGCTAAACATGTAGATGAAAAAAATAAAGTAGTGTCCAAAATTCGATTTGGGAAAATAACCGGAAGCGTCAAAAAGAAAAATCAACCGGAAAGATGCCTTAATTGAATTAATAAAATCATATTCCATTCCCATGTGAATTTTTTCCAGAAAATAGGTGCCTCCAACCGCGCACACAATCACTGTAATTAATCCGATTATCCAAATCTTCCACAAGTTTTGACGAAGCAATGGCATGGATTTAATATTATACAACCGATACGTGTACAATAAACTAATGATAGCAATAAAAGAAACTGATGCTTCTTCATAGTCAATTCCCTTTGTTATATGTCCAATGGCTGATAAAATCAGGAGAAACAACGAAATCTTCCATGCCCGTTTTACGCCTTTCAAAAGATAAACAGATAAAACTATCAATAACAAGCCGATAAAGAATACAGTGAAATTGGAGATCAAAACAGCAACTTTGGGAAGTAGTTTTTCAAGAATAATAATTCGTCCGGGAATAGCCGGTGAAATTGCCGAAACTATATTTATAATGCCAGCAATAAAAATAATGAAAACTGGCAGTACCCGTAATAAAATATTTTTCCGCGAAAACAGAAACGAACCAACCCCGGCAATCAATGGCATCCAAAATTCGAGAAACCTGAAAATCAATGTGACAGCTGCTGCCTGCGGAGCAGCTAATCCACTCTGGATAAAAATATAAGTCATTGAAACTTCGATGGCACCGAAACCCCGAAGAAATGGCGATACAATAAGCAGCATCACCATTACAATGTATGCAATAAACGAGGTGAAAATGGTTGGATGAAATCCCAAGGCCAGCATCGAAATGTAAACATGTAAAACCCCTATTAATTCTATTATAACAGAAATAAACAATGCTATTATGAAATGCTTAATGTGCAGCGTTGTGGCTAAAATATTGTCGATATATATTAACACTTCCGGATTAAACCGTTGAACGAGCCGGTAAACCATTTTGTGTTTAACAAACGACCAAACCATGAATAATACCGCTCCGGTTAACAACAGCAAAATAAAAAAAGGTATCAGTTCTGCCGATGTTAATTTATTTCTAAACAGCATTACACTAAGTACCGGTAATGCAACAACTACTACAGATAAAATCCCAGTCAACCCGTAAACATACGATCCGTAATGAATATCAGAATTATTGATTCCTTTTTTGGTAAGCGGCCTGGTAAAAAACATAAGAGAAGAAAATCCACCAGCCGGCAAAAAAATGCTGATAAGGTTTCGTTTCAGAAAAAGTGGAAGAGTATCTCTTATTCCTACTTGAATGCCGGCGGTTTTGAAGCTGAAAACATACAAGAAAGCCTGGGCGAGAAAATAGATACCCGTAACAATCAAACCAAGCAAAAGATAAAATCCATCGACATGCTGAAGCGTAGATCTTATCTCCCTGATTTCAAGATGCTCATTTTTGATGAAGTAAATACTCATCAAAATCATTAAAACCGCCAGCATTATTTGCCAGACTGGTTTACTGCTTTTTCGGTTTTTCAGAATCCTGATCATTATAATTATCAGGTTTTACTCTATGCTAAGCAATAAAATTTTTCGTGTTTCTCTTATCACCGAGAACATACTTTATTTTAAATTTTACTTCACCATAAAATCCCTGTAATTTAACCTTTTGTAATAATCCAATGTTTCGCTTGGTTTTTTAAGGCCTGCAGGAATCGGCATTTTTGAGAATTGCTGAAAATAAAGGACACACGCGTCCCTCCACCATTCGGCCAGTTTTAATTGCATTTCCATGTGTTTTTTCACATCCTGAAACTCTTCATTATCCAATTTCCCGTCCAGCGAATTCCATTCTTCCTGCATCTTTTTCACTCCTTCAACACCTGCGTAATAATGGAGACAAAGTTCATCCCATAATGTTTTTCCTGATTTCATTTTATAATCCCATGGTACATGATGGAACCAAAGCAAATATTCCTCCGGACAAGTCTTTATATTGGCAAATTTATCGGCAACAGGTTTAAAGTATTGACTTGTTGCATCGCTGCCAGTTGGCGTACGGTCGAAACCCACTCCAATACTGTCGGCACGATGATAATATACCGGAGTCCAGTCGGCACGACCACGATCTAACCAAGGTCCCGGGCCTAAATGAGCCGATCCCATGATATGATGCAACCCAAGCGGAGTCATATAATTCACTGAGTTTTCCCTTGAATCCATCATTATTTTTTTGATGGTTGCAACCACTTTCGGATCAGAAGATAGTGTCATTTTTATCCAATCGTCTGCAATTTCTTCTGACGATAACTCATGATCCCAGGCCAGGTTTCCAAATGCAAACCAGTTAGCCTGACCAAATAAATGCCCGGTCCAGTTTCTGTCCGATCCCGTATTTGCAACGCCAGCCATTCCGGTAAGTTTATGATTTTCAAGCGTTCCGTCAATTACTTTTGCTACGGTTGAACCTTTCCCTTTTGCATAAGTATCTGCTTCAAGAACCTCTTTATACAATGGGGCGAGGTAACATAAATCAGTTGACCATCCAAGGTATTCCTGTGTAATCTGGAATTCCATCATCAGCTGTGTTTTTGGGATAGAGCCAAATAATGGATGAAAAGGTTCGCGCGGCTGAAAATCAATTGCTCCGTTTTTCGACTGGATCAACACATTGTCGCGGAACTGTCCGTCAAGCGGTTTAAATTCATCCTGCGACTGTTTTGCACGATCAACAGGTACATTGTTATCGTAAACAAAAGCCCGCCACATTACTATTCCACCGTGAGGTTTTAACGCATCTGCCAACATATTGGCGCCATCGGCATGTGTGCGGCCATAGTTTTGTGGCCCAGGTTGACCTTCAGAATTTGCTTTTACCAAAAAGCCACCAAAATCGGGGATGATAGAATAGATTTCATCCACTTTGTTTTTCCACCATTTTTGAACTTCAGGAACCAAAGGATCCGCTGTTTCCATACCTCCAATATTTACCGGGGCACTAAACTTTATTGACAGATATACTTTTAATCCGTAAGGCTTAAAAACTTTCGCGAGTACAGCAACCTTTTTAAGGTATTCTTCAGTAAGCATTTTAGGGTCGGCATTTACATTGTTCAAAACCGAACCGTTAATTCCTATTGAAGCATTAGCCCTTGCGTAATCAGCATAACGTGAATCTACTTTATCAGGCAATTCCTCCCATTTCCAAAGTGAATTACCGGCATAGCCACGTTCAATTGAACCATTTGGATTATCCCAGTGGTCAAGTACCCTTATTTTTATTTTTGGAGAACTCGCCAAATTAAGATTTTGAATACTTTTTCCTGTTTGAATCATACGAAGAAAATAAAATGACCCATATAAAACGGCAACGTCTGTGTTTCCGGTAATGATCACCGAGTTTTTTCCGTTTATCTTTTTTGTATAAATCAAATATCCTTCGTCACCAATTCCTTTAACCTGGGTTTCTATTTCTAAGTTTTTTAAAGGCAAATCAGAAAATTTCCCGACAATTACAGCTCCATCCGATTGTGGGTCACCGTTTTCAGCTAATTTGAGTTCCCAACATTCTGTTTAAACCCGTTGAAAGCTCAGTTTTAGCAATTTCCAAGGTTGGGTTATTTCCAACTATTATTAAACTCTTTATTTGATTTTGATAATCCTTCTGAAGCGATTGCGAAACAGGAAAATAATTCAACCATAAACCATAACCATCGTTAGCGATAGCCTTGTTTTGGCTTAACATGAACAAAATACCCAGTAATAAAACAGTTAATTTTCTCATCCTATTAATTTTAGTTGATGTTGCTATTATCTTTAATTACAAACTTAATAAATCCGGTGTTTTTATTACTTTAATTTGCCCGAAAAAGGGATTTTAATATTCTTAAAAAAATGAAATTGCTCTTTTATCATATTTTATTATATGACATAACAAGGATCAAATTTTATTAATTTAACAGATATAGCCCATATAAACAAAAAACCCGGCAGCTAACACTTACCGGGAAATTTTATGTGCTATCAATTCTAACTTACTCTGCCTTCCCCCAGGTTAATACAATTATTGCACCTACAATTGCAAGTAAAATTACCATTACAATAACATCAACTATTAATGCTGTAAAATTGTACATTGTTGTCATGGAATACATCATTAAATCCATGGATAACGTAAATAAGAGCCCAAACAATGCACCGGTTTTAATTCCGTCAACAATACTTTTTGCCCCTGACCATTTTAACACAAGAGTAACCAATAATCCAAGAACCAGGTTTGATAAAATCATAGCCCACAAAATCATATCAGCATTGGACAGTGCTGCACAACTGTTTGAATTTGCCGCCATAAAATCCTTTAACAAAATTCCATAAACAAGCCATCCGAGAAGAAGAAATGCAATTCCTCCAAAAACAGTACCTCTTAAAATTTTAGTCATAGTTTATTAGTTTTAAAGTTAATATGGTATAATTTACGAGTTTTTGATTTAAAATCAAATAGGATAGAAAGTGTTTTCTCAATGAAAATCAATAAGTTAAGATTGAATGGAACATTTGTTTATTTAGTTACATCCCTACTTTTTCAATTGTCCCCTTTAAACGGCTGTCTTCAGCTTTAAACCCCATTAAATGACTTGCAACAGATTCCTGAATTGTTGGTACAAACTTAGGGTCTTTAAATGCAACGGAACGAACAAAATCATGAACCAGTGCATGATCTTCTCCTTGCCCTTTTTCATCCTGTGAATTCCAAACTGTTTGTTCACCACTGCTGAATTTATTCATTGATAACGTTTTTTCATCGCCGGTAATATCACCATCTGTGCAAAATATACGCGTTCTTCTTCCACTGTAACCTGTAAGTGCTTCCATTGCAAAGTTGACAGATATACCACCATCAAATTCAAAATTAGCTATCTGGTTATCAACAACATTATTATCGCATCTGTAAACACAACGTCCAAACGGACCGGTGAATATTTCATGCAAAATAGTTTCATTATTAGCTTCGCCTATTTTCAGATCATCAAGCCATAATCTTTGTTCAAGATAAATTTTCCGGGCTGAATAGGGACAAGTTCGTTCTACTTTGCAACCGTCTGTGCAACGATCTGTCGAACCATCAGGAGCCATCTCTTTCCTGAAATAACGCAACGATCCAAATGAGTGTACCCGCGAACAAGGTTTATTAATTATCCAATGCAAAATATCCGTATCATCAATTGATCTGGACAATATTATTGGATTCGATTTTTTTGAGTTAGCCCTGTTACCCCTCACAAATGAGTGCGCAAAATATATGTGCTCCACAGGATCAAAATGCTGAATGCTTATTACTTTCCCAATTTCACCGGAAGAAATAAGTTCTTTTAATTTTCTGAAATAAGCGTTATACCTCAGTCTAAGTCCTACTACAACTATCGATTCTTTTTCTTCAGCCAGCTTTAAAATATCGTTACACTCTTTCCATGATTGGGCTATCACTTTTTCAATTAACAAATCATATCCCATTTTAAGACCTGCTATCGCAGGACCGTAATGTAAATTATCTGGTGTTGTAATTAGCAATGCGTCGGCAAATTTGGGAACTTTAAATACCTCTTCCCAGGTTTTGAATTGATTCTCAGCCGGAATATTAAATGTTTTTGACAGACGTTCGCGTCGGTAAGGAATAGGTTCAGCAACACCAACTACCTTCATTTCATCAGGAAACTTTAATCCATAAGAACTGTAAGCTCCCCAACCACGGCTACCTGCACCAACTACAATCACCTTTACCGGTCCGGAAAGTTTTCGATTGTCTTGATCCGGTTTAATATTTATTTTTTTTACCTCACTTTCAGAATAGGAATTTTTCGCCAAAGTTGTTCCTAACGCTACCATTCCAAGCGATTTCAGTACATCGCGCCTTTTCCAGTTTTGATTTGATTGGTCCATTTTATTTCATTTTAACTGCTAAATAATTTACGGGATTTGATTTTATTCCACTTTTATTAATTTGTGTTCTCATCATCAATGTTTTCACAGAATTACGAACATATTTTAAAATCGTTTCATTCAATCTCCGGCAGCAGTATTTTAAATTACGAAGAAGAACTTATTTTTCAAAATGAAACGACTGATCCAAATGATTATTTGATCCCTGAAATAGCCAAATGAAGTATAAAATAGACCCACCCTGAATTATATAAAATGCAACTAAATTATTTACACTGAAATTTTGGGAATTGTAAATAATAAATAATTATGAACTAATTTATTTTCTTTGGGTTCTAATACATTAAGATATGCAAATTGAAGGCAACATATTTAAAATGCGAAGCGAACTGGTTGATCCGGTACATTACTTTCTCCCAATTGGTGAAACAGAGATTTCAATGAATGACCTAATTGGAAAAGAAATTTTAATGAAATTTACCGGGCAAATCAATTGTATTTCATGTGGCAAACAAACCAAAACATCTTTCAACCAGGGATTTTGTTACAACTGTTTGCAAACTGCTCCGGAAGCCAGTGAGTCAGTAGTTCGACCGGAACTTTCAAAATCACACTTTGGCATTGCACGAGATATGGAGTGGGCTGAAAAAAATGATCTGATTGATCATATTGTTTACCTGGCACTTTCAAACGATGTTAAAGTCGGTGTTACAAGAATCCACCAGGTTCCAATACGCTGGATTGACCAGGGAGCCAGTTCTGCAATTAGATTGGCAGTAACACCCAACCGCCATATTGCGGGAATAATAGAGGTTTTTCTGAAAAAATATTATACTGACAAAACCAACTGGCGTACCATGTTGAAAAATGAAATTGCCGGTGATATTCGCCTAAAAGAGGAAAAACAAAAAGCTGCCCAACTCCTGCCAAAAGAGCTTCAGAAATACGTTACTGCAAATGATGAGATTATAACAATAAATTACCCGGTAGAAAATTACCCTGATAACGTTAAAAATGTGGGCTTTGATAAAAGTCCGGAAATAAAGGGTATTTTAGGTGGAATAAAAGGACAATACCTGATTTTTAAGCAGGGAGAAGTAGTAAACATTCGAAAACATAATGGCTATTATCTGGAGATTTCTGTTTGACTTCAGGATAAAATTGTTGCTTAAGAGTAATTACGATCATCAAACTAATGTAAAAATATTGCCGTTTCTTGTATGGTTGCTGACAAAACTCTTCGCTTTGTAAGATAAAAATTTCTTAATTTGCCATTTAAATTCAGTTGCAATAATAATACTATCAAAAACTGAAATAGAACAAGTAATAAATGGAAAAAATCGATTGGAAAAAATTGGGCTTTGGATACCGTGATACGGATTATAATGTAAGATGTTATTATAAAGATGGTAAATGGGGCGACCTGCAGGTTAGCACCTCTAATACCATTAACCTTCATATTGCTGCTACTGCATTACATTACGGACAAGAAGCATTTGAAGGCTTAAAAGCATTCAAGGGAAAAGACGGTAAAATCCGTATTTTCCGAATGGATGAAAATGCCAAACGTATGCAAAATTCCTGCGACGGTATTTTAATGGCCAAACTCCCGGTAGATATTTTCACTGAAGCTATTCGTAAAGCAGTTAAGTTGAATGAACATTTTGTTCCTCCTTATGAATCGGGTGCATCTTTATACATTCGCCCCCTGCTTATTGGTTCCGGACCGCAAATTGGTGTTAAACCTGCAGATGAATATTTGTTTATGGTATTTGTAATGCCGGTCGGCCCGTATTTTCCACAGGGTTTTGTGCCTACAAATCTTGTAATTTATCGTGAATATGATCGTGCTGCGCCACAAGGAACCGGTAAATATAAAGTCGGTGGAAATTATGCTGCCAGCATGTACGAAGGACAAAAGGCCAAGCATGAAGGTTTTTCGGCTGTACTGTACCTTGATAGCCGCGAGAAAAAATACATCGACGAATGCGGCCCGGCAAATTTCTTTGGAATAAAAAACAACACCTATATTACTCCACTCTCAGAGTCAATTTTACCTTCAATAACCAACAAAAGCCTGATGGTTTTGGCTGAGGAAATGGGACTTAAAGTTGAACAACGAAAGGTGCCCTATGAAGAATTAGCTGAATTTGAAGAAGTGGGTGCTTGCGGTACTGCCGCTGTAATTTCTCCGATTAAAGGTGTTTATGATTCGGACAACGATAAATGGTTTAAATATGGTGATGAACCTGGCACCTGGAGTGAAAAACTATATTATAAACTTCGCGCTATTCAGTATGGTGATGAACCAGATAAATATGGCTGGGTAGAAATTATGTAGAAAAATTATTCTCCCTGATTCCTCAAAAGGGATATGATAGGCCATTCATATTTAGAGTAATACAAAATTTTTCATTCGAACTGTAACTTCTCAGTAACTTAACCGTCATATTTATCGAACAGTGTTCATATAACAATATGACAATAAACGATTACAATCTGGCAGTTACCGATTATTCCGACCGTTTGTTCCGGTTTGTGCTTAAAAGCATCCGTGATGTGCATAAAGCTGAGGACATTGTTCAGGACAGCTATGAAAAACTGTGGAAGAACATTGAAAATGTAAATGCCGGAAAAGTAAAATCGTACCTTTTTACAACCGCTTATCACACAATGATAGACAACATCAGGAAAGATAAACGTTCTTCTTATTACGAAGATATGACTAAAAACGAAGAAAGTCATGAAACCACTTATTCCGATTTAAGCGAAATTCTGAACGAAGCAATTAACAGGTTGCCGGAAGTTCAGCGCATGGTTTTAATCTTGCGAGATTATGAAGGATATTCGTACCAGGAAATAGGGGAACTGACTAATTTGAATGAATCGCAGGTGAAGGTTTACATCTATCGGGCCAGAGTATTTCTTAAGAAATATTTGGTGAAAATGGATCTGGTAGTTTAAAAGAAAGGGACAGAATATGAAGATTAACAGAAATAATTACGAAGCTTATTTTATCGATTACCTTGACGGAAATCTGGATGAAAAACTGGTGGATGATTTTTTGGAATTCCTTCAGCAAAATCCTGATTTGAAGGACGAACTTACTTTGTTTCAATCGGTTTCACTGGAGCCGGAAAATATTCAATTCAGTAAAAAAGAAAAGCTTTACAAGAATAAATTTGATCTCGAAGATAATTTTAATCAAGCTTCTGTTGCTTCCCTGGAAGGTGATTTTAACAATGACGAAAAGACGGAATTTGAAAATTATTTGAAATCACACCCTGAAAAAAGGAAAGATTTTCAGTTATTTAAAAAAACAAAACTACAACCCAATTTATCCATTCATTTTGATAAAAAAAGAAATTTATACCGCCAGTCTAAAAGTAAAACAATAGTGATGTGGGGCATTCGCATTGCAGCTGTTTTAATTCTTGCATTTACTTTTTATGTTTTAGCCGACCGCTATTCGAATAACAAAATCACTGAAACAAATGTGGCTGTTAATCAAAATGAAACACCACAAAAGCAAAACCCCGAAAAAGTGACTTCTGTTGAAACAAAAAAACAAACAGAATCAACCGAAGATCAAGGTCAAAAAACAGAAAAAAAGCCAGATGTTAAAACAATCGAACCCAATGTTAATAAGCCGATTCAAAAACTGGATAATAGCATGCGTGAAAATAATAATGGGAGAACGGATGAAAAGGATGTTTTAATAGTTAGAACACCTGTTGAGGCACTCGAAACAGTGCCTCGTCTTTCTGCATCATTGGATACAAAACAACCCAAAGCTACACTTGGAAACATACATTTTGTAATTCCCGAAGAACAAGTTAATAAGGACGATGAACGATTGCTTGCAGATGTGGTAAAAGAAAAGGCAGGTATCAACAAATTAAGCTTTGGGAAAATAGCTAAGGCAGGTCTGAATTTAGTAGTTAGTATTTCGAAGGATAAATTAACTTATGAAACCAATGAATCGGGCAATGTTACAGAAATTAAATATGATTCGCGATTGCTTGCATTTTCTATTCCAACAAAAAAAGAGGCAGATAAATAATACCTGTATCTTTTCTCTTTCTTTATTTTTAGTCTAATCCTCCACTTTCAAAATAATTTATCAGGAAAAAATCTACCATTTTTATAAACTGCTGTAACTTTTAAAACAGTAGTCCGTCAGAGCAACAAACATAAAACACGGAAAAATGAAACATTTAATTCTTTTATTTATCAGCATAATTTTGGTAACCGGGTCATGGGCGCAGGACACCACCGAAGTAAAAGTGATGAAGAAAAATGTGGTAACAGTTGTTGATGATAGTAAAGGCACACAAGTAAAAGTTGGAAACGATCGTGGCGTTGAAGTTATTACCGATGATTGGGGTGATACAACAAAAATAAGGATTGGAAGACATACATTTAATGTAGTTGACGATAATAACGGTACGCATATAAACGTGAACAAAGAAGAACGTAAAAAGAAATGGACCGGAAGTTTTAATCCACACTGGGCCGGGCTGGAAGTTGGAATGAACATGTTCTATAAAACGGATTATTCCATGTATAACGGAACTGAATATGCCGCTTACGGAGAATTTTTCGATCTTATTCCCGGTAAGTCGTTGACCTGGAATCTCAATTTTGCCGAATGGGCATTTAAAAATGAAAGAAATAATTTCGGTTTAGTAACGGGTTTTGGATTGAGTTTTTCAGATTATCGTTTCGATCGACAAATAACAATTACAAAACAGGAAGTCACCGGTATAATTATTCCCGTTTCTTTAGAAGAACTAAGTAACTTCAAGAAATCGAAACTTACAACTACTTACTTAACAGCTCCGTTGATACTCGAAGTTAAAACACCGCTGCGTGCGGGAGGCTCACGGTTATATCTTGCCGGAGGTGTGATTGGTGGATTGCACCTTGGTTCGCATACAAAATATAAATACGGTAGTAACAAGGAAAAAGCAAGGGGAAATTTTAATCTAAGCCAGTTTAAATGCGATGTTACCGGAAGAATTGGGTTTGGAGATTTTTGCATCTTTGCCAATTACAGCCTTACTCCATTATTTCAGGATGGCAAAGGCCCGGAATTATATCCAATTATGATTGGCGTTTCATTCCCGAATATTTAAAAGCAACTGCTTTAAATTCAGTAAGACCCAGGCAATAAGCCGGGGCTTTTTATCCGATTTTCTCTATTAATAGAATTGATTTTCAATTCTAAATTTTTGTAACAATTAATATCTATTTTGTTAAATTATTTTAATTCCATCCGAATTTTAAGATAAAAGCTAATTCCCTGAAAATAATTTTGAAATCTTACCGTTTCAAACTTATTCACATTGACTGCAAATGGGGGTTTTTACCTGAAATTTTTAATTCAAAATTTATTACTGTGAAAAAGTTATTTTTATTCGCATTGGGTATGATGTGCGTTACGCTGATTAGCGCCCAAAACTGGGAAACGAACTTTGAAACTGCCAAACAAAAAGCTTCCGAAGAAAACCGCAACATCTTACTTGTATTTTCAGGATCTGATTGGTGTATTCCATGTATGAAACTGGAAAAAAATATCTGGGAATCGAAAGAGTTTATCAGTGATTCAAATCAACATTTTGTACTTCTTCGTGCCGATTTCCCAAAACGAAAAGCTGACGCACTGTCAAAAGAACAACAGAAACAAAATGATAAGCTGGCTGAAATTTACAACAAAAGCGGGTTATTCCCACTGGTCGTCGTTCTTGATAAAAACGGGAAAATGATTGCCACAACGGGTTACAAAGATGTTAGTCCCCGTGAATATGTAGCAATGTTACATACGCTCGAAAAGTAATCGATTTTGAAAAATATTCTAATCTATATTATCCTGATTACTTTCCCCTGTTCTATAAATGCTGAAGGTACATACACACGAACCCTTAAACTGATGGGTAGCCGTTTTGACATTACTGTTGTTGCCGAAAACGAAAAAGAGGGAAATGAATTTATTGATATTGCTGTGCAGGAGATCAGCAGAATTGAAAAAATGATTTCTTCGTGGGATTCACTTTCCGAAACTTCATTAATCATAAATAATGCTGGGATTAAACCTGTTAAAGTTGATAAGGAGTTATTCGACCTTATTGCACGTTCAATAAAAATTTCGGAGTTAACAGCCGGTGCCTTTGATATTTCCTATGCATCAATGGATCGAATCTGGAAATTTGACGGCTCAATGAAACGACTTCCTACCAATGGAGAAGTTGCTGCTTCCGTTGCAAAAGTAGGTTATAAAAATATTATCCTCGATCCGCTGGCGCAAACTGTTTTTCTTAAGTTGAAAGGTATGCGTATCGGATTTGGCGCACTTGGAAAAGGTTATGCAGCCGATAAAGCAAAAGACCTTTTGATTTCTCTTGGGGTAAAAGCCGGAATTATAAATGCTTCCGGCGACTTGTCGACGTGGGGAACACAACCCGACGGAAAACCCTGGATGGTAGGAATTACAAATCCGATGAATAAAGAAAAGGTATTTTCCTGGTTTCCAATTAACGGGAATGCTGTGGTAACTTCGGGGAGCTATGAAAAATTTGTGGAATTCGACGGAAAAAAATACACGCACATTATTGACCCGCGAACAGGCTGGCCGGCAAGCGGATTAACAAGCGTAAGCATTTTTGCTCCCAAAGCTGAACTTGCCGATGCGCTTGCAACAGGAGTTTTTGTGATGGGACGTGAAACCGGACTCGATTTTATTAACCAGCTTCCCGGAGTAGAATGTGTTATCGTTGACGATCAGGGAAAAGTTTATGAATCAAATAATATAAAATTAACTGCCGTAAAAAAATGAAGAAATATGTTGTTTGGATTTTTGTGTTTGCTTTTTCTTTCCTCCTGTGTAGCCGTAAAGGAATACCAGAAAGTTTATATCAACGATGCCGATATGAAATTATCTTCCAATACCAATGAGCGCTTTGAGACAAATTTTCAGGTTTACCGTGAAGGCGCTGCCGGCGCTAATGGAGGAAAAACCGGTGGAGGATGTGGATGTAATTAATCTGCGGATATGAAAAAATTTGTTGGAACTGTTTTGCTTTTTCTTTTTGGCTTTTTGCTTGCATCAGCACAAAATACCGATTCAACCAAAGTATATAAGAAAAGGGTTCTCGATAATACCGAAGTTGAAATTTTAATGAGCCTTTATCATCAGGATGGTGATAATTCAGCTGTTGGTGGTGGAATTGGTACTGAAAAATTAACCGATGGGACAACAAATATTATAATTACAACACCGTTAAATGACGATGACGTGTTGACTATAGACGCAGGAATATCTGCTTATACTTCAGCATCTTCGAGTAATATTAATCCGTTTAACGGGACAGGTGCATCCAGAGGCTTTAGCAGCTCCGGCGCATCACGGGGCGGCGAAGACGACGATTACTATCAGCCTGTAGCAACCAATCAGCAACCTTCGGGTACACCCTGGCTGGCTTCTTCAGGAGCTTCGCGAAGCGACGAACTTCTTTCAATTCATGGTGATTACAGCCATAGTTCTGATTCCAGAAATTTTATCTGGGGTGGAAATCTTTCCGCATCAAACGAATTTGATTACACTTCTTTTGGTTTTGGAGGAAATGTATCACATCTGTTTAATCAAAAAAATACGGAGATTGGATTAAAAGGAAATATTTACCTCGATAAGTGGAGACCTATCTATCCAACGGAATTGCACGAATATAATCTTTACGGTAGTAATTTTCAGTCGATGGGATATTTGCAGGGAGTTAATATTATCAACCAAAACGGGTCAATTACAAAAGATTATCTGCCATCAGATTTTACCGCCATTACACACAGGGAAAGAAATTCGTATTCAGTTTCGTTTTTTTTCTCCCAAATATTAAGCAAACGATTACAGGCGGCACTGTTTTTCGATCTTTTAGAACAACAGGGATTACTTTCAACACCCTATCACCGGATGTATTTTGCCGATAAACCCAATTATTATATCGGGCATGCAGCATTTATTCCAGTTTATACAACAAAACAGAATCTCGGTGTTTACCAGTTAGCCGATGATATTGAGCGACTTCCTTCAACACGATCAAAACTACCAATCGGGGCACGATTAAATTATTATATAAGTGATTTATTGGTATTGCGAACTTATTACCGATATTATATCGATGACTGGGGATTGAAGGCGCACACAGTTAACATCGACCTGCCAATTCGTTTTAGTCCAAAAGTTTCGTTAACACCTTCATACCGGTTTTACAAGCAAAACAAGGTAAAATGGTACGGGCCCTATGAAACACATCTTTCAACAGAACAATATTACACATCCGATCCCGACCTGGCTAAATTTAACAGTAATCAGTTTAGTCTGGCTCTGAATTATAATGATCTTTTCAACGATTTTAAGCTTGGCCGACTTGGGTTGAAAACCGCAAATGTGAAATTTAGTCATTACATAAGGAGCGACAAATTAAAGGCGAATATTGTTTCATTTGGATTTAAGTTTATAATTCCATAATCCTGTTTAAATTTGCCGGATATAAAACCGACTGACAATGACTTTTTTTAACGCAGTTCCACAAATTGCTTTTATTGTTCTTGTTATTACAATTTCGGGACGTATAATATGGCTAAAAAAATCAGGAATAAAAGTCGCCTCGAAAACTGAAAAAAATAATCATTTTAAATGGATTATTTTACTGGTTTTTGGAATACTTTTTATTTTATGGTTGTTCGAAATTATTCAGCCGATATTTTTCAAAACGGTTTCAATATTGCCGGAATTTGCAACAAAAATGTGGTTTGATTTCATAGAATTGAAAATTATCGGGACGCTGATTGTTTTGTTTTCACTGATTTTATGGATCATTACTTTGCTCCATTTTAAAACATCACTGCGTTTTGGTCTTGATCAAAATAATAAGGGAAAACTTATAACAACAGGAGTTTTTGCAATAACCAGAAATCCATTTTTCATTTCCACCGATATTTATTTTCTCGGAAATGCGCTGATTTTACCCAATCTGTTTTTTATCGGTTTTGCATTCCTGGCAATTGTAGATATTCACTTCTTTATTCTGAAAGAAGAAAAGTTCTTACTGAAAAACTACGGGGAAGAATATAAAAAATATGCCAAAAAAGTGAGGCGGTATTTTTAAATTTTCATTTGTATTTACTTCAGCCAATTTAATGCAGCTCTCTCTGTAGAGAATACTTTTCTTGTCGTTTTTGCCGATGTTAATTGTTCAGTAAAAAGAATAGAATATGCAGTCAGATTCGGTTCATCCACCAAAAAAACAGTTCTGACAGATTTATAAGTAGCAGTTGCTTTATTGGTCAGTTCAGAGATAAAGATTAAATCGTTATGTGTAAGTTTCATATTAGCACCTCTTAAATCGTAAAATGTAAGAAGTTCATTTGGAAGATTTTTGAGCTTTTCAAATCCCAATAGGTAATTTTTTATATCTTCAACAGAAACAGTATCTGAGAATTTAACATAAAAAATACCATTTTCATTTAAAGAGTAGCTTATCATAATCAGTGCCCATAAATATGACATTTATCATAAAATTAACAAAATCATTCAATTAACAAGCAATGAAAGTCTATCTTTTTTAGTGAATCTGATTTTAATTATTATTTAAATACTTCCTCCCCGTTCACCCAGGTAGTTATAATTTTGGCATTTAAAACTTCTTCAGGTGAGGCATTCATTAAATCGGTGTCAAGAATAACAAAATCAGCCCGTTTACCGGGTTCAAGGCTGCCTTTTTCATTTTCCTCGAACGATGCTTTTGCAGGCCAAATCGTCATAGAGCGAAGCGCTTGCTCCCGCGTGAGACCTTCTTCTTTATGCCAGCCACCTTCGGGCCAACCTGTGTGATCGGTACGAAATACCGACGCATAAAAAGTAAACAGCGGATCAATTTTTTCCACGGGAAAATCTGTTCCATTTGGCAGCCATCCATTTTGTTGCAATAATGTTTGATAAGCGTAAGCACCTTTTAACCGCTCCTCTCCCAGCCTCTCTCCTGCCCAATACATATCGGAAGTACAATGCGTTGCCTGAATGGAAGGAATTATTGAATAATCTGCAAACTTGTGAAAATCCTCGGGATTGATGATCTGCGCATGTTCAATTCTCCACCGATGATTATTTTTCGTTTTCAGATATTTTCCATAGGTATTTAAAACCATTCGGTTGGCACTGTCTCCAATAGCATGAGTTGCCACAATAAAATTATTGTCGAGCGCCAGTTGGCAAATTCTTTCATAAAATTCCTGCGGTTCAATTTGCAAACCACGATTTCCCTTATCATCTGAATAATCTTCCAAAAGCAGTGCCCCGCGGGATCCCAAAGCACCGTCAGCATAAATTTTTATGGTATTAATGGTCAGTCTTTCCGTTTTTTGCGGACCTTTTTTAATAAACGTTTCAATATTTTCATCGGTTGGAATAAGCATGGCATTAATCCGCATTTTTAACAACTTCTTTTTCTGCAATACTTTCATTAAAAGTACTGCCGATTTATCCAGTCCTGCATCGGTCACCGACGTAAGACCGACTGCAAAACAATTTTGTTGCGCTTCCAATAATCCTCTTTCCTGCTGATCACGGGTTAATTCAGGAACGTGTTTCATTACCAATCCCTCGGCATTATCAATCAAAATTCCGGTCGGTTCTCCGTTTTTTACCACCACTTCCCCACCCGATATTTTTGTATCGCCGGTAATTCCAGCGATTTCCAGTGCTTTGGAGTTGCACCAACCTGCATGCCCGTCAATACGAATCAGGTAAACCGGAATATTTGGAAATAACTCATCAAGTTTTGTTTTGTCTGGAAATTCCTGTGTTTGCCAGTCGTTTTGATCCCAGCCCCGGCCTAAAATCCATTCGCCTTTAAATTTTGCCCGATGTTGTTTTAAAATTTCATAAATCTCCTCCGTACTTTTAGTATCACTTAAATCGGCATATTGGATTAAATTGGTGGCATACCCGTTAAAGTGACAATGTGCATCATTAAAGCCGGGATAAATATATTCCCCCTCAGCATCAAGAATATTCTTCGAATTATATTGTTTCAGAATCTCATCTGTTGTTCCGGTTGCAATAATTTTTCCTTTTTTTACCGCGAAACTTTCAACTTTTGAAAAATTGTTATCAATCGTGTAAACAACTGCATTGGTTACTATCAGATCAGCTTTTTCTGTTCGTTCATTTAAATTCATGATCTTTAAAAATAAAATTGAGATAATTAAAACGTAGTAATTCATTGGAATCTATTTTATTCAAACAAATGTAACGGATAATTATTCAAACTGGTCAAGGTAAACTACTTGTTCAAAATTTCATTCGTCTTCCATGATCAATGCAATTTTCGATGCATTAATTACATTTGCATGGATTTATTCAGAATAAGCTGTAAAATATGACACTTGATTCAAATTTGATCTGGCATGTTACACTGGCGTGTATCATTACTTTTTTTATCAATTTACCATTTGGCTATTTCAGGGGAAGTTTCAAAAAATTGTCGTTCAAGTGGTTTTTAATGATTCATTTGCCTGTTCCGTTTGTTGTCTTAGTCCGTCATATTAATCATCTTCATTTAACCTGGGGTTTGGCTCCTTTTTTAGTGGGTTCATTTTTTCTTGGTCAGTGGATTGGAAGAAAGATTTATAAAAAATATCCTTTTCGAAAAGCAGATAAAAAATAGCAGATTTTAGTTTTTATGTCAATCTTAATTTGTCTTTTCGTCATTCCGTCCCGATGCTTCGGGATATTTCGGAATCCATAGCAAATAAAAAGATGCTGAAACAAGTTCAGCATGACGTAATAAAGTCTCAGGTTTTACTCAATACTTGATTCAGCTTATTACTTTACAACGACAGTTTTTACATTCATAAATTCCTTAATTCCATGAGCAGAAAGTTCCCGACCAAAACCACTTTCTTTTATTCCGCCAAATGGTAACCGCGGGTCCGATTTTACAAAATCGTTTACAAAGCAACATCCGGCATCCAGTTTTAATTCTGCTATCCGTTCTCCTTTCTTCAAATCGGAAGTAAAAACTCCGGCACCCAGCCCAAACTCAGTATCGTTGGCAACTTTAACAGCTTCATTTTCATCCTTTACACGTATTACCGAAGCTACCGGGCCAAATAATTCCTCATCATACGCTGGCATTCCGGGCTTTACATTTTCCAGAATTGTTGGTGGGTAAAAGGCTCCGTTTCTAACTGGAATTTCTCCGCCAATTACAATTTCAGCGCCTTTTTTAACTGAGTCAACCACCTGCTGGTGCAATTCATCCCGCAAATTTGCTCTTGCCAACGGTCCCATAGTAACTTCAGGATCACACGGATCACCAAAATGAGCTTCATTCATGGCATGCGTAAAATGTTCCAGAAACTGAGCGTATATATCATCAACAACTATAAATCTTTTAGCCGCAATGCAACTTTGCCCTGCATTCAATAATCTTCCTGCAACGCAAATTTCTGCTGCTTTTTCTATATCAGCATCTTTTAAAATCAGGTACGGATCGCTGCCGCCAAGTTCCAAAACGCATTTTTTCAATACACTTCCTGCAATTGCAGCAACACTTTTACCGGCAGGTGTACTTCCTGTTAAACTCACAGCTTTTACTGCCTGATGACGAATGACTTTTTCAACCTGGCTGCTACCAATCAACAATGTTTTAAATACATTTTCAGGAAAACCGGCCTCACGAAACAAATCCTCAATTGCCATCGCACATCCGGGAACATTACTGGCATGTTTCAAAACAGCAGTATTTCCCGCCATTAATGTTGGGGCAGCAAAACGAAACACTTGCCAGAAAGGAAAATTCCAGGGCATAACCGCCAAAACAGTTCCCAGTGGCTGGTATGAAATAAACGACTTTGTATATTGAGTTTCAATAATTTCACTTTGCAGAAAACTTTCGGCATTTTGCGCATAATATTCACAAACCCAGGCACATTTTTCTACTTCAGCAATTCCTTCTCTTTTGACTTTTCCCATCTCGTGAGCCATTAAAAATGCCAGTTCCTCTTTTTTTGATTTTAAAAAATCAGAAAGGCTTAACATCATTCTGCCCCTAACGGAAAAGGTTGTTTTTCGCCAGGATTGAAATGCTTTATCAACCGAGTTTATAATTTTCTCAACACCTTTTTCTGTATGAGTTTCGAAAGTATTAAAAGTTTTACCTGTTGCAGGATTTATAGATTTTTGCATTATTAAAGCTTACATTAAGTAAACCCTAAATTACAAAAAATACTGAAAAGGAACGACCAGTATTCTAATTCATCGGAACTTCAATTGCAAGTAGTTTTGAATCTTTTTTCAAATGAACATTTAACGGATCAATAATGCTCCACAAACCAACAGCATCTCTTCTCGCCAGTGAATGTTCACTAATTTTGGCATAACCCTCAATCAGCATAAAATAGACTCCGTTTCCCTGTGATTTTAGTTGATATTGGAAATTTTCTTCACTAACTGACTGTATAACAGAAATGTATGCATTCTGATGAATCCACAGTTGATCAGTTTTACCTTTCGGACCGACCAATAATTGCCATTTATCTGCAGTATCTTCAGTAGAGAATTTTTTCTGATCGTAACGTGGCTTATGTCCCTTCTGATCCGTAAAAATCCATATCTGAAAAAGATTAAGTTCTTCTTTATCAGAAGCATTATGTTCTGAATGCCAGATTCCTGATCCTGCCGACATTACCTGCACCTCTCCGGTTGTAATCACTTCTTTATTTCCCATGTTATCGCCGTGAAGTAGATCTCCCGAAAGCGGAATAGTAATGATTTCCATGTCCTGGTGAGGGTGAAGATCGAAACCCCGGGATGGCGCAATAATATCGTCGTTCAGAACACGCAACAACCCAAAATGAACTTTTTCGTTATCGTAATAATTGGCGAAACTAAAAGAGTGTGTTGCCCTTAACCAGCCATGATTGGCGAATCCCCGCTGCGATGCACTGTGAAAGATACTTTCCATACTGCATTAAATACAAAAAAAGTCTTGTTTTGTTCAAACAAGACTTTTGCAATGTTTATCTGTCATTTCGAAGTTATTCTACAATTCTGATTTCGATCTCCATTTCCATGGCTTTTCGATAAACGGCAGTTACACCGCAGTATTTCGATTCCGATAAATGAACCGCCTTTTTAAGTTTATCCATTGGCAAATCTTTGCCCTTAAATTGAAAAATTAATTTCATTTTTGTGTAATGCTGTGGATGTTCTTCGGTAACATCGGCTTCAACTATTACATTAAATGCCTCCGGTTCTACTTTCATTTTTTTCAGTAACATAATAACATCCATACCCGTGCAACCTGCCAATGCAGGCAACATTAACCTTTTAGGTGGCGGGCCTAAATCACTTCCGCCTGATTCAATATCGGCATCTACAATTATTTTATGTCCTCTGATTTCTGTTTCAAATGCAACTTTGTCGGTCCACGACATATCAACTACATGTTTCATATTACTGGTTTTATTGTTACTTTTTTATTTTCAAATCATTTCCCCACACAAACTAATATCTTTCAAAAATGTTCATATTCAAAATTAAACCCTTATAACTATTGGCATTTGAGTTTTTCAACATAAATGGCTTAAAATTAAAACGTTTTAGTTTAATTTGCACGGCTTTTGTAAAACATATAATTATCTAAATAAATAGTTTTACAAATAATGTATGAAATTGTATATTTAAGAGATTTTAAAACACAAAACGTTTTTAAATTAACATTTTAGAAAAGGGAAATGAGAAGTGTAATTAAAAGACCTACCGAACAGGAAACAGTTTTAAGCGGATTTCAGCTTTTCAACAAACTTACTGAAGATGAATTTAACCGATTGAATTACGATAAAACCTGCTCGTTATACAAAAAAGGAACAATTATCTACCGCGAAGGTAGCCGGCTTACCGGATTTTATTGCGTAACAAAAGGAATTGTAAAAATTTTTAAAACCGGAATTGATGGAAAAGAGCAAATCATTCGGTTTGCGAAAAGAGGAGAAATTATTGCTTACCGGTCGCTACTAAGCCAGGAGCTAGCCTGCACAACTGCCAAAGTAATTGAAGAGGCTGTTTTGTGTCACATTTCATATCAAACATTATTATTTCTGATTCAAAGCAACTGGCAATTTTCTCATCACATGCTTCAGATCGTATGTCGTGAATTACGCGAAGCAAACGATTATATCACAGATATTGCACAAAAAACTGTTCGCGAGCGTTTGGCAGAAGTTTTACTTTTGTTGAAAGAAAATTTCGACCTTGACAATCAAAATACGCTTCAAATTTCACTTACCCGTGAAGAGTTGGCAAATATAGTCGGAACGGCGACAGAGTCGGTTATTCGCCTCCTTTCGGAGTTTAAACAGGATAAAATGATTGAATTGCAAGGACGGAAAATTAAATTTCTGGATATTCCCACCTTACGAAAGGTAGCAAATATTTAAATATCAGATAATTAAACCGGTAAATAACCGGTTTTTTTGTGTCATAATTTTATTATAGCCTACCCGTTTATTATAAGATTAAATAATTTAAAACCAAAATACTATGAAAGTTATTGGAATTTATATCAACAAAAAAGCACTAGTCCGGTGGAAAATCTATATTGATCGTGCCAGAATGTATATTGGGTACATCAGTTTTGCAATGATTGCCTTTATGTTTCTCAATGATTTAAATGATAAAACAATCCGAAGTTTTCTCGATGATAATAAATTTATTACCTACCCGGTAGTAATGATATTATTTATTGTTTTTTCACTGATTTTAGGCCGTTTAGATACCAAGTTCGGTGTGCGAAAAGAGGAAATGAGAAATGCCTCAAGTGAAAATCCTGTTCTAATGGAAATTCTTGAAAAAGTAAAAAAAATCGAATCAAGTGAAAAACCCGGTTAAGTTTAATATGATTAACTGTGGTCGTGAAATAATTTTGCTACCGTAATGTATTATATCATTTCAATTTAAATGCCGATCACCGTCCGATCCATTCTTCAGGGTCAAGTTTTTGATTTTCCAGCCAGATTTGAAATTTTAAAATTGATTTATGATCTTCAGTATCGGTAAAAACAGTTCCTATTTCCTGTTTAGTAGTTACTTTATCTCCTTTTTTTACAACAGCTTCCTGTAGATTTGAATACACTGTCAGGTATTTCCCATGCCTGATAATGACAGCTGTATTTCCGCCAGTTATGCCAAAAACCCTGCTTACTTCACCATTAAAAACAGCACGTACTTTTGCCCCTGCTTCAGTGGCAATATTTATTCCGTTGTTCCTTATTTGCACATTATTGAGAACCGGGTGCTGATGTATGCCAAAATGATCCGTGATCACTCCTCTTTCTACCGGCCAGGGTAACCTCTTTTTATTTTGCTCAAAATTATCGCCTATCAGTTTTTGTTCAGGTGTTAACGCAAATCCGGAACCACTTTCACCCTTATTCTTTCTTGTTTCTTCGTCAATAATTTGCTGGATTTCATTTTCCAGTTGTTGTTCCTCTTTTCTTTGCTGAGCCAATTTTAGCTGTAATTTTTTTCGCTCATTTTGAAGTTGTTGATATTCCGTGTTTTGTTGTTTTTGCTCGCTTAAAAGCTCTTTCTTTTCTTCTATCGTTTGAGCTACCAGTTCCTGTTTTATTTGTTTTTGTTGTTTCAAATCAACGGCCTTTTGATCTAAAACCTTTTGTAGAGATTTTATTACCTGTGCCTGATTTTGACGATATGCAGTATATTTCTTCAAATACAAATATCGCCGGTAAGCCTGGTTAAAATCTTTTGCAGAAAGTAAAAATAATAACTGGTCGGCAGCATCTTTGTTTCGGTAGGCTGAACGAATCATTTCAGCATATTCTTTTTTTATTTTATCCAGATCAGAACCAAGCATGCCAATTACCTTTTCATTATCCGAGATAAATTCATCGTAAATTTGGATTTCGTTTGAAATTGTTGAAATTAATTCATTTCTCTGATCAATCTTACTATTAAGTAGTTGTAAATGATTAAGTGATGTTTTCCGCGTTTTTTCAACCTCATCCAATAACCGGGTAGTATATTCAATCTCTTTTAAAGCATTTTCTTTTTTCAATTTTAAGTCAGTAACCGACTGGGAATAGCCCAGTATACTGATTAGAAACAGAACTCCGGTTATTAACCAAATCCTCATCGGGAAAAAATTGTTTTTACTAAAGTAACGGTTAACAGGATTAATATACTTTTATTTGCTTATATTTTTCAGGAATATTAATCGTGAGAGAATCTATTTTTTCGGTTGAAAATCCACTCATTCTGATTCTCATTGATACATCGTTATTGGGCGAAGTAAAACTCATTTCGATAGAACCCGGATAATCTTTTTGTTCTACTTTAACAAAGTCCTGAAAGGTCATTTCCATCTTTCTTTTATTGGTTTTATCTTCGATCAATAATTTTGTCAGGGCAAAGTTCCCCGGATTAAAATACATTTTTTGAAGTATCAAAGCTTCGTCACCAAGCCGTTTTAATCGCCGATCGATTTTGGCAATTTTACCCTTTTCCTCAAACTTAATAATCCTTCTTTCTTTTTCAGATTGAAGCACATACATTCCGTCCTCAATAAACGAATCAAATGTTTTAAAATCACTGTTTTTAGGATCATTGCGGTACGAAAACGCATTATTTGAGATAATGGATTGAATTGTTGCAAAATCAAGATCTATGTTTAGAAAATTGCTTAGGTAAGAATAATCATCAATGAAATAATTCTGATCGATATAATTCACATATTTAACACTGTCGGGTGTAAGTAATACCCTGCCAACCGGGATATTTAGCTTGCTGATGGCAACAAGTATTTGTTCATCTTTAATCGCTTTCAAACTAATCTTAAAGTTAGCCTTTGATTTGTTATCGGAAAACTGACAATTGATTCGCTTGATAGAAAAGTTGTTGTAAATGAAAGCGTTTTCATCAATTTTATTCAACAATTTTGCAGTGCTAATAGGTTTGGCAACAACAGTTGGAATTTCGCGGGCTGTTTTGCAGGATGCCAACCCAAGTACAACCAAAATAACTGCAAAAATTCCCCATTTTGATGCCAGGTGTCCCTTCCCCATTTTTACTTGTCAAAATATTTTTGTTCACGAATTTTACGAAGGAGTACTTCTGATTTACCCCCGGAATCGCGGGCTTTTTCCCAATATTCTTTTGCTTCATCCTGTTTTTTCAACATAAACAGAATATCACCGTAATGTTCGAGTAACGTGGCGTTATCTTCTCCCCCGTTTTTTATGGCAGATTCCATATAAAATTTTGCAAGAGTATATTCTCCTTCTTTGAATAAAACCCATGCGTGGGTATCCAGATATGTTGAATTTTCGGGAAATTTCTCAACCACCTTTCCACTCATCCGTTCGGCTTTCTCCAGGTCGCGTCCGGCAAGTGAAAGGTAATAGGCATAATTATTTAAGGCAACATAATTATCCGGATCAAGTTCAACCGATTTATCAAACAATTTAAAAGCCTCATCAAGATTATCCAATTTGTAAATAGCCTCACCTTTAAGCATTATGAACTGCCCTTTCATCTGATTATTATCTACAACATAATCGATCCCTTCATCCACAACTTTAATGGTTTCGTCGAATTTTTCCAGTTGAATACAGGCGATAGCATGAAAAAAGTAAACCTGTGGCTGGTTTGGAAACAAATCAATAGCTTTTTTACTTTGATCATAAAGTTCCTGCCAGTTCTGTAAATTATTATCGACTAACAGCAAATTTTGCCAAATCATATAATCGCCATTTTCAATACTCAGAGCCTTCAATAACTGCTCGCGTCCTTCTTCAAGTTTGTCATTTTGTAATAAATAATCAGCATAAACTGTGTGTACCATATATTCATTCGGACTTTTTTCTCTAAGAATTTGAATGAGTTCATTTTCCTGATCAGAAGACAATTTCGATTTATCACGGTTGGATACCAACATCATGTACATTTGCAGCTTAGATTGCAAATCAACCGATTCACTTGAAAAAGCCTTTTTCGTTTCATCAAACGCCTTTTCAAAATTGCTATCAGCTAAATAATAATTTGCCAGTGAAAAATGTACAAATCCGTTGTTAGGATCCATTTCCAGAATTTTATTATAATACTTCAACGCATTTTCACGGTCTCCCTGATCCAAGTAGAGATCAGCCAATAAACCGTAATATTTTGATTCTTTGGGATTGTTTTCAATCAGTTTATTTATTTCTTCGAATGCTTTATCAACCTGACCATTCAAAACATAAATCTGTTGTTTGGCTACAGATATTTGTTCATTTATGCCGGATATTTTTTCAAGTGCATTGTAAGCTTTAATGGCTTCATCATATTTTTTGGCATTGGTTAGTAAAACAGCTTTTGTATAAAGATATTCCTGATTATCAGGGTCTTTTTGCAACAATTTTGTATATATGTCAGCGGCCTCACTATATTTTCTCTGTTGCTGGTAAACTTGCCCTAATAATTGCTTATACCAAATATTGTCATCGTCGATACTAATTGCCTTTTCAAGTAAAAGTGATGCACTCGTAAAATCATTATTGGCTGCATGAATATTTGCCAGTTCATACATAGCAGCCGAAGAATTTGGGTCTATTTCGAGACAGTGAGATAAAATCTGAATGGCATTCTGTGGGTTGCCAAACGTTTTTTGTTTCATTGCTTCAAAGAAGTAGTATTCAAACTGCATTCGCTTTTCCTCAGAAAGTCCATCGGCTCCAATAGAATCATTTTCTACTTTAGTTTCTTTTTCTGTATGGGTAAGCTTTTGTGTAGAAGAACAGGAAAATATTGCAACAAAGAGTGCAGCAATTCCTATAACATTAAAAATTCTTTTCATTTTTTTACTTTTTACCTGTATGACCAAAACCGCCAGCTCCTCTTTTTGTTTCTTCCAAATTTTCCACTAATTCCCATTGCACGGTTTCATGTGCCGCGATTACCATTTGGCAAATCCGCTCTCCATTAGTAACGGTAAAATCTTCCTTAGATAAATTAATCAATATAACGCCAATTTCACCCCGATAGTCTGCATCAATTGTTCCCGGAGTATTTAGCACCGTAACCCCTTTTTTTAAAGCTAAGCCACTGCGTGGCCTTATTTGAGCTTCGTGTCCTTGCGGTAATTCAATAAATAATCCGGTTGGTATCAATTTCCTTTCAAGCGGTTTTAAAACCACTGGCTCTGTCAAATTAGCCCGAAGATCCATTCCTGCAGACATTTCAGTACTATACGCTGGTAATTCGTTATACGATTTATTTACAATTTTTACCTGCATCCTTGTCATTAAATTTTAAAAGAACCGCAAATATATGGATTTATACATGATATTCCGGCCAGTATTAACATTATTTGTGAATTAATTTACTTATCAACGTATTGGATAACAATTAAATGAACATGAGGTTCGCCATTATATCATCAGAAACGAAAATTCCTTTTCGGGTTAGCGTAATTATTCCATTTTCTTCTCTAATTAGATTTAATTTACTAAACTTTTTGATCAGTTTATGAATAGATTCCATTCTTTCTGTTCCAAATTCATCTTCAATTTCTTTTAGTGAAATACCCCATTTTGTGCGAATGCCGGTTAATATGTATTCATTGAGTTTATCATTTTCGGTTAAAATTTCCTGCTCAGAAAATGTATGACTATTTTCTATCGCTTTTATATAACCTTCAGTGTGAGCAATATTCCAACTGCGCGAATCACCATTGTATGAATGAGCTGAAGGACCTAAGCCCAGATATTTTATATTTTTCCAGTATGATGAATTGTGTTTTGAATACAAATTATTTTTTGCAAAATTCGAAATTTCATATTGCTCAAAGCCGTTTTCCTCTGTTGTATCCAATAATATTTCAAATTGTCGGATACTTTCAGCTTCATCAAGTGATTTCAATGTTCCTTTTTTTAACCACGTATAAAACGGAGTTCCTTTATGATAGGTTAAATGATAAGCAGAAAGATGCTGTACAGGTAGATTATATATTGCCGATAGACTTTCTTTCCATTTTTGTGTCGTCAAACCCGGTAGACCATAAATTAAATCAGCACTAATATTTTTAAACCCCGCGGTTAAAGCATCTTCAATCACCTTAAAAGCCTGGCCTGCATTATGCCTGCGGTTCATTGCCTTTAATAATTTGTCATCAAAAGACTGAATACCAATGCTCAACCTGTTTATACCAAAATCAAGAATTTCTTTTAGATATTCAACTGTCAAATCATCAGGATTAGCTTCGAAAGTTATCTCAGCATCGGTGGAAATTTCAAATTCTCCCGACAACGAATCAAGTATTTCTTTTAATTCTATGGGTGTTAAAACCGATGGAGTTCCTCCTCCAAAATAAATGGTTTCAAGCAACTCATTACCCAGGTAATTTTTTCGCTGAACAGTTTCAGTTTTTAGTGCCTTTATAAAACGGGAAGTTAATGATGTATTTACAGTTTTATAAAAATCGCAGTAATAACACTTTTGTCTGCAAAAAGGAATATGGATGTAAATACCTGACATCGGAATGTTTCCTGTTATCTTTCTTTTAAGTACGTTAATTTTATAACCAGGATTTATAAATTACTTTTATTGTAATTTGAATAAAATCATAATCCTGATAACTGAAATGAATTTAAGACCGCTTTTAATAAGAAAAGTACTCCTATTTTGGAAACCTGTTATTTGGTTGGTATTAATCTGTTATGGACTTTTTCTCCCTGTCAAAGAATTACCAATGAAATCTTTTCTCAATATTCCGTATTTTGATAAACTGGTTCACTTTATCCTATTTTTTGTGCTGTGCTTGTTCCTTTTCCGTCCAATTAAATTATTACAATTGAAACAGTATATTTTTGCACCTTTTATTTCTATTACGCTAGGTGCCTTTCTCGAACTGGTTCAACACAGTATTTCATCTTCAAGAAACAGCGATATTTTTGATTTTTTAGCCAATTTTTCCGGCATTATGATATCAATTTTATTCGACCATTTCCTGATTTCAGGTAAAAAATGGGAAAAATTATTTTAAAGCCGAACCATGTTTTCGTATTTGTCAATATCCTGACTAATTACTTCCAATGTGGTATGTTTATAAAATAATGAAATTTCCGATCGAAGCCTGTCATATTGTGAATGGACAGGACAAAGCGGCCTTGAAGGATCGTGTGTTCTGCAAGGTTCCAAACTGATCAGGCAATTAGTAAAAAATTCTTCGCCGTCAACCCTGGTTACAATATCCCACATGGTAATTTCTTCCGGCTTTTTCCCAAGTGCAAACCCTCCGTTTGGTCCTTTTGTTGAAACCAGCAACTTTTGTTTAACCAGGTTTTGAAGAATTTTTCCAAGGAATGGTGAAGATAAATTCAAATCCTCTGAAATTTTTTTGATCCCGATTCTTTTGTCATCCTCAGAAAATTTTCCGAGATAAATCAATGCGCGTAACGCATATTTACAGGTATTCGATAACATAACACTTTTATTTTAAGTTTAACTTCCAGTTTTTACTAAATGAATTTTTTGCGAATGCGGGAAAATCTTTATTTGTACCTAATATTTTTTTATTCAGTTTTATCAAACTATTTTTTGTTCTGCCTCCTACCCGATCAACATTACTTCGTTTTTTAAAAGCCCATTCATAAGCTTTCATTCCGGTGTTCCAGCCAAAACTATCCAGTTTTTTTTCAATACTTCTTTTACGGTTGAGCAACAAAAGGTCGTGAAGCGGTACTTTTACAGGACAAATTTCAGTGCACGCACCGCAAACAGTACATGCATAACTAAGGTGATTAAACTCCTTAAAACCCCTCATAAAAGGAGTTATTACTGACCCAATAGGACCGCTGTATGTAGTATTGTAAGTATACCCTCCAACGTTTCTGTAAATAGGACATGCATTTAAACATGCCCCGCACCGGATGCATTTTAAAGCCTTAAAATGTTCTTTTTCTGCAGCAATTTCAGTGCGGTTGTTATCGAGCAAAACCACGATCATCTTTTCAGGTCCGAAAGATTCATTTGCTTTTTTGGGACCTGTTAGGAGCGAATTATACACCGTTACCTGCTGCCCTGTTCCCAATGCCGAAAGTAACGGAAGAAATAACGGTAAATCGGTAATTGAAGGCAATATTTTTTCGATACCTGAAATTACAATGTGAACTTTGGGAAAAGATACACACATCATTCCATTTCCTTCGTTTTCAGTTAATGAAACTCCACCAACATCGGCAATTAAAAAATTAGCACCTGTTATTCCAACTTCAGCTGATGTATATTTTTTTCGTAAAATTCCACGGACGAATAATGTAATTTCTTCAGGTGTAGAATTTGATGGCAGTGAAAATTTTTCATGAAACAATTCTGCTACATCTTCTTTCGACTTGTGCATTGCCGGAGTTAAAATATGATACGGCTTCTCCCCAGCTACTTGAACTATAAATTCTCCCAAATCGGTTTCAACAGGTTCAATCCCTGCATTTTCAACATGCTCATTTAGTTCGATCTCTTCCGAGATCATCGATTTACTTTTTACAAGTAATTGTGTTTTATATTGTTTAAGAACTTCTAAAATCCCTTTTACTGCTTCCCTGCTATCTCTGGCCCAAATAATTTCAATTTTATTTTTAAGTGCATTTTCTTCAAACTGAAGCAAATACTTTCCAAGATTTGAAACCACATTTTCCTTAACCCATGATGCTCTTTCTTTTGCCAGCCCGAAGTTTGAATACCCAAGTTTCCCTTTTTCAAAAGCTTCATTAAATCGGGAAATATTAAAATTAATCGTTCTTCGGTGCTTTTTATCAAAAGCTATTTCCGACTCTTTTAGAAATATGTTTTTCTGTTCAGACATTTATACTTTTATCGGAATTTTTTCTATTCTCCGGGTATGCCTTCCTCCTTCAAATTGGGCATTTAAATAAGTATCAACTATTGAAATCGCCTCTTCATCAGTTACAAACCGTGCAGGCAGAGCACAAATATTTGCGTTATTGTGTTGTTTCGCCAATGCAGCAATTTCTGTTTTCCAGCAAAGTGCTGAGCGTACATTCGAATATTTATTGGCCGTTATACTTATTCCCTGTCCACTTCCACAAAAAGAAATTCCAGTTTCATACTCACCGTCATTAATTGCTTTTCCTATTTTGTGTCCAAATTCGGGGTAATCAATGCTTTCATTTGAATAAGTACCAAAATCATAGTATTCAATACCTTTCTCTTTTAAATATTTAATGATTACCTGTTTTTTTTCAAACCCGGCATGATCGCTGGCCAATGCAATTACTTTTTTATTTGAATCTATCATCTTTTTCTCTCTTCTATCATTTCAAAAAGCATCTTCTTTTTTGTAAAGAAGAACCAAGTTTCCTGCAATTACACAGATTTTAAATTTTAATCAGTTATTTGATCTTCTCTCTTGCAACAAATTTAATACATTTTGATACTTATTTCTTTTTATTGATTTTAAATAAGCGTTTTAATTCATTTTTTTCATAAAAATAAATCACGCTAAAAAAAGATAAAAACAATAAAGTGTTAACCGCATACTCAAAAACAGATCCTATTTTATTTGTAAAAATGGAGATAATGTAAATTACGGTTGCATAGAAGAAATAAGTAAAAATACGCTTTAGAGGATAAGGGACGGGATAGTATTTTTGGCCAAGAAAGTAAGAAATTATTACCATTGTCAGAAAACAGATAAAAACTGTTATTGCCGATCCCATATAACCAAAAACAGGTATTAAAAGGAAATTAAGAACAAGCGTTATTCCGGCACCTATTAACGAAATATATGCTCCGTAACGAGTCATATCGGTTAGTTTATACCACAATGAAAGAGTAAAATAGATACCAAAAAAGAGATTGGCCATTACAATAATAGGAACCACATTAAGCCCTTCATGATATTCTTTATCGATAATTACTTTAATAATGTCGAGATAAAGAACCATTCCCAAAAAAATGATCAGTCCGAAAATCACAAAATATTTCATGATTGTTGAATAAATTTTTGGGTCGTCGCTTTTACTGCTTTGGGAGAAAAAGAAAGGCTCAAAAGCATACCGAAAAGCCTGGATAAACATATTCATCAAAACAGCAAGTTTTACTCCCTGGCTGTAAACCCCCAATTGGTGCATTGGCCCCAATTTTTCAGGAATTAAAAATGGAATTAAAATGAACGAAACACTTTGGTTAACAACTCCTGCAAGTCCAACAATTAATATTGGAAAGCCATAATTCAACATTCTTTTTAATGTTTGTTTATCGAATTGCAAAGAGATTTTAAAAATATCGGGCAAGAGTAACAATAAAGTAATTGCAGATGAAAGCAGGTTGGCAATAAAAACATAGCCTACTCCTATTTCCGATGAATATATGATTTTTAAAAATGAGTCAGGATGCTTGCCAATAAACCAGGGAAGAAAGGTAAGGAAAAATATATTGAATAAAATATTCGCAATTATTCCAATCATTTTTATTGCCATAAATTTTATTGGGCGGTTATTAATCCGTAAACGGGCAAAAGGAATAGCAGTTAACGCATCCATACTCAAAATAATGGCAAACCATGTAATATATTCCGGATGCTGCGGATAATCAATTAACCGGGAAATTGTACTACTAAACGAAGCTGCTAATAGTACAAAACTAATTGAGGTAAAGAATATGGATATTAAGTGAAGTAGAATATACTTTTTCAGGCTCCTCACTTCTGGAAGCATACCTGAAATACGAGGTTTCCATTCCATATAGAAGCAAAACCACAAAAAATGCGGCCCATGCATACAAATTTGATACAACAGCATAAACTTCAGGGATGAAAATAAATGAATAATAGGGTGCCAACGCCCAGTTTAATATACGCCCCAAAATACTTGTGGTACCGTAAATAGCTGTATCGCCCGCTAATTTCTTAAACTGACTCAAATGAAAAATTTTTAGCAAAGATAAAATTCAATTTCATTGAAAGAGCAGAAATTCAAAACAACGTTTTACTGAATATTTTATCTTTGAACCCAAATAACAGTATAAAATGATAAAACGTACAGCTTTTCCCTTATTTATTGTTTGTTGCCTTTTGGTAACTTTTATTTCATGTTCGAACAAATCCTCAGATTCACGAAAAATTTTTACTCTGGAAATTCAGCCACAAAAATCAACTTACGTTTATGGTGAAGAAGTTTCAATAGTGGTTTCAACAAAAATGAAAAAAAATGCAAATTAAAAATATTCAGCTTTTTTATAACAATCAATTGATAAAGGAAACAACATGAAACTGAATTTACTTTAGACAATTATAAACTTAAATTCTCTGGGAAACGGTATTTTTAAAGTTATTGCTACAAAAACTGATGACACAAAGAATTCCAAATTATCAACCTGTTAAAACGCTTTCAAATATTGAACCTAAAAAATATGGTTACAAGATGATAAATAGTTATCCACATCTTAACAACTTCATATACAGAAGGTCTGGAGTATTATAATGGCTTTTTATATGAAGGAACAGGTGAAACAGGGAAATCTCATTTGTACCAAATAAATATTAAAACCGGGCAACCTGAAAAGACTTACAAAATGGGTGAAAAATACTTTGGAGAAGGTATTACCATTTTTAATAATAAAATATATCAGCTTACTTATCGTTCGCAAATAAGTTTTATTCACTCTTTAAATGATTTCTCTGTTATTGATAGTTTGCATTATGCACAAAAAGAAGGTTGGGGGCTTACTAACGACGGTAAATATTTGATTATGAGTGATGGATCACATATTTTAACATGGTTGGATCCTTCAGATCTTTCAATTGTTAAAACATTACAAGTTGCTAATAATAAAGATATTATTAATTCTTTAAATGAATTGGAATATGTTGACGGAATAATTTATGCCAACATTTATATGACGGATCTTATTGTTCAAATAGATTCAGAAACCGGAGAAGTTATTTCTGAAATTAATTTATCAGGAATTTTAAATCGCTTTGAAAAAGCTAACGAAAACGTTGATTATATGAACGGAATTGCTTACGATAAAACGAATGATCGATTGTTTGTCACCGGAAAATGGTGGCCGCGTTTATTTGAAATTAAACTTGTTCCTTCAGAATAATGTAGGATTATCGCCGTATTTTATTCTTCCTAAATGCTTGTATGCCAAATCGGTAACTTCTCTTCCCCGGGGAGTTCTTTTTATAAATCCTTCTTTAATTAAAAATGGTTCATATACTTCCTCTATTGTTCCGCTATCTTCGCCGACAGCTGTTGCAATAGTAGAAATTCCTACCGGACCACCTTTAAATTTATCGATTATGCAAAGCAAAATACGATTGTCCATTTCATCCAGCCCGTATTCATCAATATTCATGGCTTTTAATGCATGACGGGTTATTTCTATTTCGATGTCTCCGTTTCCTTTTACCTGGGCAAAATCGCGCACTCTTCGTAATAATGCATTTACAATACGAGGAGTACCCCTACTTCTATATGCAATTTCACGGGCAGCTTCATCAGTTATTTTCACTTCTAAAATTCTTGCCGATCGTTTTACTATTCCAAAAAGAATTTCAGCATCATAATATTCAAGGTGAGCTTTTATACCAAATCTTGCCCGTAAAGGTGAGGTAAGTAATCCTGAGCGTGTTGTTGCACCAATCAAAGTAAAAGGATTTAATTCCAACTGAACCGATCGGGCACTAGGTCCTTTATCAATCATGATATCGATTCTGAAATCTTCCATTGCAGAATATAAATATTCTTCTACAACTGGCGATAAACGATGAATTTCATCAATAAACAAAACATCGTGATTTTCCAGATTCGTTAACAAACCGGCAAGATCACCCGGTTTATCAAGTACCGGACCCGAAGTAACTTTTAGTCCTACACCTAATTCATTCGATATAATATTTGATAGTGTGGTTTTTCCTAAACCCGGTGGGCCATGCAATAAAACATGATCAAGCGCCTCTCCCCTCATTATGGCTGCCTTTACAAAAACTTCTAGATTTTCAACAATTTGTTTTTGTCCGTTAAAATCATGAAAAGTTAATGGTCTAAGCTTTTTATCTAATTCTAAATCCTTTTCTGAGAAACCTTGACTCCTTATATCCAGTTCGTCATTCATTAACGTGAATTAAACAAATTTTTGGATCATTTCTATTAATTGTTGAGAAGTAAATGGTTTTTCAAGGTATTCATTCATTCCTGCAGCCAAACATTTATCTCTGTCGTTGTCGTAAGTATTCGCAGTTAAAGCAATAATAGGAACAGGCTTATCAACTTTAGTTTCTTCCTCAATCTGCCTTATTTCCTTGGTAATTTCGTAACCGTTTCTTTCGGGAAGCATAATATCCATTAAAATAAGATCAAAATTATTGTCCTTAATTATTTTAATAGCCTCGTTTCCATTGGTTGTTGCGGTAATGGAATAATTTAATTTCTGTAAATAAAACATTACCACTTTTTGATTTAATAAATTGTCTTCGATCAGGAGTATTTTCAAAACTATGTATTATATATTTTTTTCTAATAACAAATATAAAACTAATGTTACTTTATATATACTGTTAAAACTGTTTAATTGTTATTTTTCACCTTTTTTAAATTCTAAATAAACTATTTTTTTAGTGTTTTTAACATCTTTTTACCACTTTAAAATGTTATTAATAAATAAAGTAAATGAGTTTTTTAACAACTGTTTATTGTTTTTGTACGTTACTACTAAAACAAATGAACAGGTTAATTAAGTGTGAACATATTTCATTTAATTTTTTATAACATTATAACTGAATTTATGAAATAACATTGTATGAATAAAAAATTGATAAATGCAAATATTATTTTAAAAGATTACTTTTGTTTTTTTATCAGTTTTGAGTACATTATTAACATTTGTATATTTTGTAAATAACTGAAGAATAATTAATTATAATTAATGACTAAAAATTTTAACATACTTGTTAATAAGCTTAATTCTTTTAGACTAAAGTTTTATTTTTATCAATTACTAAAAGGTGTAGTGCTTAGCTTATTTTTTGTTTTGCTGCTTTATACAGGTTTTTCTGTTATTGAATATTTTGTTTATATGTCGTCTGAAATAAGAGAAATTGTTTTTTTTGGGTTTCTTATTTTCAGTTTTTTCTTATTAATTCAATTTATTGTACTTCCATTATTAAAATTACTTCATGTTTTAAAACCTATCGATGATAAGGCTGCTACAACTCTTATTCAAAAACATTTTTCTGATATAAAAGACAGATTATTAAATATCATTGAACTTTCTGGTTTAGATGAAAAAGCTTATTCAAATGAAATTTTACTTGCCAGCATCGATCAGAAAATTGAACAACTAAAGATATTCGATTTTAGTCAGGCGGTTCAGTTTAAAAACATGAAAATGGTGTCTGTTTATTTTCTTTTCAGTGTTTTAGTATCATTGGGAATTGTAGTTATAAATAAGAATATTTTTACTGAATCTACTAAACGGATTATTCATTATAACACTCAATATACAAAACCTGCACCATTTACATTTTCACTTGAAAATAGCTCATTAAAGGTAAAGAAAGGTGATTCTTATGTGATTAAAGCAACGGCTTCAGGAAATGAAATTCCACAAATGGTATATGTAAATATTGAGGGAAATAATTATCTGATGAAAAATTCAGGAACTGGAACATATGAATTTGAAATGGTTTCGGTAATTAATCCTGTGCAGTTTTATTTTACTGATTTAAAGTATAAATCAGATATTTTTCGTTTACAGTTATTACCAAAACCAGGAATTACTCAGTTTAAAAGCAAGATTTTTCCACCGACATACACTGGAATTCCTAACCAGGTTTTCGATAATATTGGGGATTTACAAATACCTAACGGAACAAAGGTTGAATGGATGTTTACGGGGATTGATATAGATTCCGTTTCAATGATTACAGATGATTCGCTTAAAATTCCTGCGATATTCAAAGATAATGCCTTTTATATCGACAAAAATTTCTATAAATCAACAGCTTACAATGTTTATATTCAAAACAGGGTAACCGACCCAGAGCTTGCATTAACATATAATATTGATGTTATTCCGGATCTGTTTCCTGAAATAAATATTGTTCAAATTAAGGATTCAACACAGTTAACACGTTATTTTTTCAAGGGTGTTATTGGTGATGATTATGGTTTTACAAATTTAAAATTTCACTATAATATTGATAATACTGATTCTGCCATAGCTATTCAATTTGTTCCTTCTATGACTGATCAGGACTTTTATTTTAGTTTTGATTTTAAGGATTTGAATACGGTTAAAGGAGCAGTTTCTTATTATTTTTCGGTAACAGATAACGACGTTATAAATCATTATAAAACAACAACATCTGATAATTATATTTTTGATTTTCCGGATAAGGAAGAAATTTTGGCAAAAGATAAAGAGCAGTTTGATTTACTGCAAAAAAATATAAATGAAAGTAAAAAACTGGCACAGGAAATTCAGGAAGAATTAAAAAATCTTCAGATTAAAAATATGGATACCAATGTTTCCGACTGGGAAAAATCACAAATGGTAAACGATGTTATTTCAAAGCAAAACAAATTGGAGCAACTTTATGATAAGATTAAACAAGACAATGATAATTTGAATAATTACCTAAATTCTTTTAATCAGAACAGCGAAGAAATAAAGGAAAAACAAAAGCAAATTGAAGATTTGTTGAATGAAGTTTTTACTGATGAATTAAAGGAATTGATGAAAGAATTCAACAAACTTGCGGATGAATTTGATAGCAAAAAGCTCAATCAATTGTCCGATAAGCTGGATATGAGTTATGATGATCTGCAAAAACAATTGGATCGAAACCTGGAGATGCTTCGTAAAATGAAAATAGAACAGAATATACAAAGTGTTATCGACCAGGTGAGTAAAATCGCGGAAGAAGAAAATCAACTTGCAAACGAGGTACAGGAAAACAAAAATTTTGAGGAAGTTAAAGAGAAAGTAAATGATAATCAGAGTGATATTAAGCAACTACAGCAAAATTTAAATGATGCTTTGGAGTTAAATCAACAATTGGAAGAGCCTCTAAATTTTGATGATTTTAGTGAAGAATTTGAGGATGTGGATAAAAGTTTTGAAGATAGTAAATCGCAATTAGATAAAAAGAATAAGAAAAAGTCGGAGGAGAGTACAAAACAAACTTCTGAAAAGTTAAAAAATATGGCTTTTGGGATGCAACAAATGCTTGATAAGAACACACAGCAGCAAAACATGGAAAACATTGCAAACCTGAAACAAATATTAAGTAATTTAATGTATCTTTCTTTCTCACAGGAATCTGTTTTAACTGATCTTCAGAATGTTTCTGACAAGGATCCTGAATTAATACAACTTAATCAACAGCAAAAGAAAATTCAGGATCAGAGTAATATTGTTCGCGATTCATTATATGCACTGGCAAAAAGAACACCTGCTATAACAAGTATGGTGAACAATGAATTACTGACAATGGAAATTAATCTCAATAAGGCTACTGATGAAATGGAAGAAGGAACATTTCCAAATGCACGTGTAAGTCAGCAATTTGTAATGACTTCTTTAAATAATCTTGCTTTAATGTTGAATGAAGCTCTTGAGAACCTGGAAGAACAAATGGCAAATGCTTTACCTGGTGATCAGGAATGTGAAAATCCGGGCGGTTCAAATCCAAACATGGGTATGTTAAAACAAGCTTCGCAAAATATAAAGCAGCAGTTGCAACAGATGATTGAACAAATGAAAAACGGGGATTCTCAAAATATGGGAAAAGAAATGGGACAAAGTTTAATGCAGCACGAAATGATGCAACAAATGCTTCGTGATTTAATGAATGGGGACGGTGTTGGAAGTGATGCAAAACAGACACTTCAACAAATCGATCAAATGCTGGAACAGAATCGAAAAGAACTAATCAGCAAATCAATCAGTGCCCAAACTATTGCCAGGCAAAACTTAATAACGACCCGCTTACTGGAAGCCGAAAAGGCTGAAATGGAAAGGGAATTTGACGATAAAAGGGAATCTAAAAGTGCGGATGAGTTTTATAGTAACCCGCTGAAATTTTTTGAATATAAAGAAAATGATAATTTTACAATCGAATATTTGAACCGTAATTCGCATAAACTGAGTAATTTTTATAACAATAAATACAAACAGTATTTAAACAATATAGAAAATTAAAAGTGATAAAACCTCCTAAAATACTAGTTATAAAATCAGATACTTCCGAGCTTAAAAAAGTGGAGGGATTTCTATGGGAAGCCTTTGAATATTATCATTTACCTGGGAGAAATTTTAATAAAATTTATCTCTGTATTTCTGAAGCTGTTATAAATTCTATTGAACACGGGAATAAAAATGATAAGGATAAAGAAATTAGTGTTGAAATTGAGTGTAATGCGGAAGAATTAAAAGTGATCATAAAGGATGAAGGCGAGGGTTTTAATGTAGCTAACTTGTTGGACCCTACGAGAGAAAGTAATATTAAAAGAGAATCTGGAAGGGGAATTCATATAATAAGAACATATTGTGATAAAATAGAGTTTAAAAGAAATAAAAGTTTTATCCACTTTAAAATGGATTGTCAGTGAGTAGCATAGAACTTTTTTATGAAGATATTAAACCTCTAAAACTTAAGAAATCAGCTCTAAAAAAGTATATTAATCAATTAGTATTGAAAGAATTAAAAGCCTCAGGTGACATTAATGTTATTTTTTGTTCGGATGCTTATCTTATAAACATGAATAAAAAATATTTAGATCATGATTATTACACTGATATTATTACGTTTAATTATGTTGAAAATAATACTATTTCAGGCGATCTCTTTATCAGTTATGAGAGGATAAAAGAAAATGCTGAGCTTTACGAAACGGAAGTAAAGAAGGAGGTAATTAGAGTTGTTTTTCATGGTATATTGCATTTAGTGGGATATAATGATAAAACGGAATCGGAAAGAAAAATAATGAAGGAGAAGGAAAATTTTTATTTAAATGAGGTAGATTTTGAGGAGATTAAGTTATGATGCCAATATATGATGTGATTGTAGTAGGAGGGGGGCATGCAGGATGCGAAGCAGCAGCAGCAGCAGCGAATTTAGGGTCCAAAACACTGTTAATCACAATGGACATGACGAAGTATGGTCAAATGTCATGCAACCCGGCAATGGGTGGAATTGCTAAAGGACAAATTGTAAGGGAAATAGATGCACTGGGAGGTTATTCAGGAATTATTGCTGATCAGACTACAATTCAGTTTCGCATGCTGAATAAATCAAAGGGTCCCGCTATGTGGAGCCCGAGATCGCAAAATGATCGATTTAGATTTTCTGAATTATGGCGGCTTACTTTGGAAAAAATTGAAAATCTTGATTTATGGCAAGATGTAGTAAATCAGCTAATTATCAAGGATAATAAGGTTGAAGGCGTAATCACAAAAGTAGGTATAGAAATTAAGGCTAATACTGTGATTTTAACCAATGGAACCTTTTTAAATGGTTTAATGCACATTGGTCAATCAAAGTTAAAGGGTGGTAGGATTGGCGAAGCTGCTTCGTACAATATATCAGATCAATTATTTCAGCAGGGATTTAAAACTGGAAGATTAAAAACTGGAACACCTGTTCGTATTGATGGTAGGACTATCGATTTTTCAAAATTTACTGAGCAAGAAGGGGATGAAGGACATTATAAATTCTCCTATCTGCCGGGAACGGAAAGCAAACTTAAGCAACGGTCATGCTGGATTACTCATACAAATAATAAAGTACATAAAGAACTTGAACTTGGCTTTGATGCATCACCAATGTTTGATGGTACTATTCAAAGTACCGGACCTCGCTATTGTCCAAGTATAGAATCGAAGCTTATTACTTTTGCTGAAAAGGAAGCCCATCAGTTGTTTCTTGAGCCGGAGGGAGAAAATACAATAGAATATTATCTGAATGGATTTTCATCATCTTTGCCTTGGGAAGTGCAGTACAGGGGATTGCATGAAATTCCGGGGCTGGAAAAAGCAAAGATATTCAGGCCTGGTTATGCGATTGAGTACGATTATTTTGATCCAACACAGTTGCATCATACTTTAGAAACCAAGTTGGTTGATAATCTGTTTTTTGCTGGTCAAATAAATGGAACAACTGGGTATGAAGAGGCTGGTGCACAGGGTATTATAGCTGGAATTAATGCTCATCTAAAATGTCATTTACCAGATGAACAATTTATATTAAAGCGTGATGAAGCTTATATAGGTGTTTTAATTGATGACCTTGTAACAAAAGGTGTGGATGAACCTTACCGGATGTTTACGAGTAGGGCAGAATTCAGAATTTTGCTGAGGCAGGATAATGCTGATATAAGATTAACTGAAAAATCGTACAATTTGGGTTTGGCTTCTCTGGAAAGATTAAATTTACTAAAAGAGAAAATGAACTTAATTTCACAAATAATAGAGTTTGCTCAAAAGTTTAGTGTCAAGGAAAGATTTGTAAATCAACTACTTGCTGAAAAAGGAACGACAGAATTAAAGCAGGGTGTTAAGTTAAATGATATAATTTTAAGGCCTCAGATTTCAATATTTGATTTAATAAAACCTCTCACTCCATTTAAAACATTTCTTGAACGGGTTCCTGAAGAAAGGTGGATGGAAATAATAGAAGGGGCAGAGATCTCGATTAAATATGAAGGATATATTAACCGCGAAAAGTTATTGGCTGATAAAATGAATCGGTTTGAAAATATTAGTATTGAAAATAAATTTAATTATAATGAGTTAAAATCGATTTCTACGGAAGCTCGTCAGAAGCTAGAAAAAATCAATCCAAAAACAATTGGTCAGGCAAAACGTATTTCAGGAGTTTCACCCGCCGACATAAATGTTTTGTTGATTATGTTAGGCAGATAATTTGTTTCACGTGGAACAGAAAATAAATTTATGGATTTAAAGAAAGAAATCAGAGAAATTCAGGACTATCCCAAAGAAGGTATAAATTTTAAAGATATTACCACGCTTATTAAAAATAATGTGGCATTTGATTATGTAGTTGATGAGGTGACCAATTATTTTCAGAACAAAGGAATAAGTAAAGTGGTTGCTCTTGAGGCGCGTGGATTTATTTTTGGTGGGGCTATTGCAAACCGTTTAAATGCAGGATTTGTTCCGGTGCGAAAAAAAAATAAGCTTCCTGGTCCAACAATTAGTGAAACCTATGCATTGGAATATGGCGAAGATTGCATTGAAATGCATGTGGATGCACTTGATAAATCTGATGTTGTTCTTATTCATGATGATTTGCTTGCTACAGGAGGAACAGCAAAAGCGGCTTTAAATATGGTGAAAAGGCGTGGCGTAAAAAAAATCTATTTTAGCTTTGTTTGTGATTTGGTATTTATTGACACCAAAATGAAAAGGGAAATTTTTGAATACGATACTCAGGTATTGGTAAAATATTCATAATTGAAATACGCATCTAAAAATAATCATATAGACTATTTAAAATCCTTGGTTGCTGTACTTCCCAATAAACCTGGGATATATCAGTTTTTTGATGATTCTGAAAAAATAATTTATATTGGAAAGGCAAAAGATTTAAAAAAAAGAGTTTCTTCTTATTTTGCCAAAAGACAAGAGCATCGTAAGACAGCAATGCTGGTTCGAAATATTACAGATATAAAACACATGGTGGTTCAAAGTGAACAGGATGCACTTTTGCTGGAAAACAACTTAATTAAAAAGTATCAGCCCAGATATAATATTCAACTTAAGGATGATAAAAGTTTTCCTTGGATTTGCATTAAGAATGAACCGTTTCCCCGGGTTATTAAAACAAGAAATCTGATTCGCGATGGATCAAAATATTTTGGCCCTTATACTTCTGTTTATACCGTAAGAACTTTACTTGAACTTTTTAAATCAGAATATAAATTGCGGACGTGTAATTATATACTGACGCAGGAAAATATCAGAAGCAAAAAGTTTAAGGTGTGTCTGGAATATCATATCGGAAATTGTTATGGGCCCTGTGAAGGACTTTTCCCGGAAGAAAAGTATAATGAAGGGATTGAGGATATAACAAATATTTTAAAGGGAAATGTTTCCGGAGTAATTTATCATTTAGGCGATGTAATGAAAAAAATGTCTGAAGAAATGAATTTTGAAGAAGCTTTGAAAATAAAGGAGAAATATGAATCATTGAGAAGGTATCAAAGCAGATCGACTATTGTTTCACCGAATATTACTGATGTGGATGTTTTTAGTATTGAAGAGGATGCAAAATTTGCATTTATAAACTACTTAAAGGTTATTAAAGGTGCGATTATTCAGACATATACTCTTGAAATAAAAAAGGTTTTAAATGAAACCACGGAGGAGTTGCTTTTATTGGGGATTACGGATATTCGACAAAAAATATTTAGCAATGCAAATGAGATTCTTGTCCCAATGAAACTTGAAAATGTTTTTGAAAATATAAGGTTTAAAATACCAAAAAAGGGAGATAAGAAAGCATTGCTGGATTTATCTCAAAGAAATGCAAAATATTTTCGATTGGAAAAAGAAAAACAAGCTGTATTGAAAAATCCTAAAATAAGGGAGGAACGAATATTATCAACCTTAAAAAATGACTTGCAATTAAAAGAAATACCAACGCATATCGAGTGTTTTGATAACAGTAATTTACAGGGAACACAACCTGTAGCAGCTTGTGTTGTTTTTCAAAATGCAAAACCAAGAAAAAAGGAATATCGTCATTATAACATAAAAACCGTCGAAGGCCCAAATGATTTTGCATCAATGGAAGAGGTAGTTTCCCGTAGATATAAACGATTATTAGAAGAGGATAAATCCTTACCTCAATTAATTGTTATTGACGGTGGGAAAGGACAATTATCTGCTGCAGTGAAAGCGCTTGAAAAGCTTAATTTAAGAGGAAAAATAACTATAATTGGAGTTGCTAAAAGGTTGGAAGAAATATATTTTCCAGAAGATTCTGTTCCAATTTATTTAAATAAAAATTCTGAATCATTAAAGCTTATTCAACAACTACGAGATGAAGCTCACCGTTTTGGTATTACATTCCACCGGAACAAAAGATCGAAAGTATTTATAACTTCTGAATTGAATTCCATTGAAGGTATTGGTGAAAAGACAGCACAAAAATTATTATCGGAATTTAAATCTGTAAAAAAGATTAAAGAACTTGGTAGAGAAGAGCTCAAAAGGATTATTGGTGTATCAAAAGCAGAAGTAGTTTATAGCTATTTTCATGAAAAGCAAAAAGAATAAGGTCAGTTTTGCTCAGAAAGTGAAAGGGAGTTACTGGTTAAAATTCAACGATAATTTATTACTAAATACAGTCAGAAATGCAGCCTTTTTTTGTGCAAATTGTGATTATTAATCTAATGCTCAATTTTTGTAGAAGGTCACAACAATAAGGAAATAAGTATTTAAAAGGTAAGCATTATGCCCGCGAAATCTATTTAACAAAATAATATTTATAAGTAAAAATAGATTGTAATTAAATTTGAAGCTCGTTTTTGTATCGGAAAATGGTCTGGAAGCTAATAAAACCTGATCGGTTAAATGTGATGTTTTAAGTAATGATTGAATATTATTTTAATGTTATTATTGCATTAATATACAGTAATTTAAATCAAATAAAATTTGAACAGAAATTGCATTATATTATTAAATTTGACACTTTGTAGCATTAATATTTTAAACAATGATGGGGCAGAGGTCGAATTATTAAACTCTGAGAGACTAATGTATTTGGAAAAACACTGATTTTTATGAAAGGTTGTTTAACGGATGAGGACTTTATCTAAAATTTGTTTTAATAAGCCGGCCGATACTTTTCGTCCGATTCAAGTAATCCCAAATAGCTAATAAATCTCGATTGTGCAATATCACCATCATTAACTGCTTTTTTAACAGCACAACCAGGTTCATGTGTATGTGAACAATTTTTATACTGGCAATTAGCCGAGTATTTAAAAATTTCGGGGAAGTAGTGAGAAATTTCCCATGGTTCCATTTCCAAAACACCAAAAGCCTTTATACCTGGAGTGTCGATAATATATCCTCCAAAGTGAAGTTTATAAAGCGCTGAAAAAGTTGTAGTATGTTTTCCAGTATTATGCGCGTCGGAAATGTCCATGGTTTTCAATTGTAACCCCGGTTCCAGAATATTTATTAAAGTTGATTTTCCAACACCACTATGACCATTAAAAACATTGGTTTTTCCTGTGAGAAGATTTTTAAGTTCTGTTATTCCAGCTTGATTTTTTGCTGAAGTAGCAATACATGTATACCCTATTTTTCCATACAATTTCATCAGATTTTCCATCTGTTTCAATTGGGATAAATCATATCTGTCGCTTTTATTAAAAACAAGTAAAACCGGAATTCGATAAGCTTCTGCTGATGCAAGGTAACGATCAATAAAAGTAGTTGTAGTAACCGGATAATTCAGTGTAATTACTAAAACTGCCTGATCAATATTGGCGGCAATTATATGGGCTTGTTTTGACAAATTTTGAGAACGACGGATAATGTAATTTTTTCGTTCTTCAATATCGGTAATTAAACCAATATTTGGCTCCTGTTCTTTGCTATTAACAGGTTGAATTTCAAAGAGAACATGATCGCCAACGGCAACAGGATTTGTACTTTTAATATCTTTAATACGAAACTTTCCTTTGATTTTACATTCAAATTTCTCACCATTTTCTGTTTCAACGGTGTACCAACTGCCGGTTGATTTTATGACGATCCCTTTATTCAATAATTAATATTTTTAAACTGTAATAGGTAAAAATAATATATCAAAATCAATATTCGATCATTTCGCGTGGAACAGCATCATTCCCAATTTAAAATAATTTTTCCGCAATCACCCTGTTCCATAATTTCAAAAGCCTTTTGAAATTCATCAGAATGAAACCGGTGTGTGATTATAGGAGTAATATCAAGTCCCGAAGTTAACATCATTTCCATATGATACCAGGTCTCATACATTTCACGCCCATAAATTCCTTTTAAAGTTAATCCTTTGAAGATGAGTCTGCTCCAGTTAATTTGTGTATTTCTCGGGAGTAATCCCAAAAGACTTATTTTTCCACCATTGTACATGTGATTTACCATGTCGTTAAAAGCATCGGGTGATCCACTACATTCAAGGCCAATATCGAACCCAGCTATCATTTCGTGTTTTGCCATCGCTTCTTTAATACTTTCAGTGCGGGGATCAATTACATGATTGGCTCCCATTTTTCTTGCCAATTCGCGACGATATTCACTTAAATCAGTACCAATTACGTTACGAGCGCCGGCAAATTTACAAATGGCTGTTGCCATAGCTCCAATTGGTCCACCAATACCGGTTATCAATACATCTTCACCAAGCAAAGGGAATGATAATGCAGTGTGTGTAGCATTGCCAAAAGGATCCATTATTGCCATCATTTCGTCTGAAATACGATTATCGATATGAAGTACATTTTTGGCAGGAACCGAGATATATTCTGCAAAACCACCATCCCTGTGAACTCCAATCCCAATCGTGTTATCGCAGATGTGTTGTCTTCCGCGTCGGCAATTCCGACAAAATCCGCAAGAAATATGTCCCTCAACTGTTACACGTTCTCCAACATGAACGCGGTCAACTTCAGATCCAACTTCCACAACCGTCCCCATATATTCATGGCCAATTGTAACTGGTGTTTTTATCGTTTGTTGGGCCCATTCATCCCATTTATAAATATGCAAATCGGTTCCACAAATGGCCGATTTTTTCACTTTCAATAAAACGTCATTGGGGCCGACGTAGGGAATTGGCACTTCTTCCATCCATAACCCCTTCTCCGGTTTGCTTTTAACTATTGCCTTCACGTATAATTGTTTTTATTGAATAATATGTTGCAAGGTAAAACAAAAATTTATTACCAAATCATAACTAAAATCAGGATTCGGTGAATGAAGTAATATTAAATATTGTGCAGTATATCAGAACTTTAAATATTCTTAGAAAGCAAATACTTTTGCGATATGAATTTTACCGGGTACCAGGCTGCTAAAAAACCAATGAGCAAAACAACACTCAAAACAAGGAGAATATCTGAAAAAATAATTTTTACAGGATATGCAGAAATAACAAATGAATTACCTGGAAGTGAGACTATTTTAAAATGAATTTGTATTAAACAAATAAATACACCCAATAAAGTGCCAATAAAGGCTCCAATAACTGAAATCATCCAACCTTCTAAAAGGAATATATTTCGGATAGTTTTTGAGTTGGCACCCATACTTCGGAGTATAAATATGTCGTCTGTTTTATCGATAATTAACATGGATAAACTCCCCAGTAAATTAAATGATGCAATGATCAAAATGAATACTAAAATCAGGTAAGCGGCCCATTTTTCCGATTCCATAGTTTTATAAATCAGGTTGTGTTGCTGATACTGATTTTTCACGTGAAACCCATCTCCAAGCATCTTTTGAATTTCCTTTTGAACCTTTTTAATGTTAGCATTTTTTGCAATACCAAGTTCTACTGAAGATACTTCATTTCCGCATTCAAAAAGATCTTCAGCAAATTCTTTGGAAACAATAATGTATTTTGAATCAATTTCCTCAAGAACCGCAAAAATACCGGCAGGGAAAACATAGTTCTGATTAATAGCCTGCGACGGATTGATAGAAACCTTTTTACCTTTTCGAGGAACATAAATCATGATGTGATCGGTAAAAGCAGGTTGAATGCCCAAACTGTAAGCAATGCCCTGACCAACAACAGCATAGTTAAATCCTTTATCTTTCAATAGAAAGCTGCCATCGATAATCAATGTGTCAATTTTTGTGTATTTGGCATAATTATCCGGGACTCCTTTAACCATAGCCGGATAAACCTGGTTACGATATTTTAATAATGCTACTTCTTCAATAACCCCGGCATAATTTACCACTTCAGGCATCGATTTTATCTTTTCAAATTCAAAATCAGCCGGATTAAACATTTTTCCATGCACAGAAGTAATTTTCAAATCCGGATCGAAGTTGCTGTAAAATGTTCCGATCAATTTGCTAAAACCATTGAAAACAGAAAGTATAATAACGAGTGCCAGCGTGCCAACAATGATGCCACCAACCGAAATTCCAGAAATGATATTAATGATGTTCTGCTTCTTTTTCGAAACCAGGTATCGTTTTGCTATGAAGAATGGAAATTTCACTTATTTGTTTTTGCCAAATCGTTATGATTGAATAAGTTCATTTATGTGATCAATGTAATCAAGGCTGTCGTCAATATAAAACTGAAGTTCGGGAATTACCCGTAAATTTTTTCCCAATATACGTCCTAATTCTCCACGCAATTGTTTGTTATTGAGTTCAATTTCTTTCAGGATGTCAGCCGCAAACTCCGATGGGAAAATGCTTAAATATATTTTAGCAATACCTAAATCTTTTGTTACCCGAACAACAGTAACACTAATCAGTTTTCCCTGGTATTTGGCTTTATTAATTTTTAAGATAATGTTTGCCATTTCACGGTGAATAAGCTTCGAGATTTTATTTTGCCGTGTTGAATATTCTTCCATCGAATTTAATTTTTGCGTTAAATGGTTCAAAATTACAGAAAAAGCACGAATGAGGCATATTATAAAATGTCTTTGAGGAAGAATAAATTTAAAACGGAAATGAAGCGCCTTAATTATTTTTGCATTTCAAAATGATTTTTAATTGCATTTTGTAGTTCTTCATTGGGTTTAATAATATTGTAATTTTCCCAAAACTCAGGATCATACCCATTTATCATTTCAACAAAAATATCTCGCTGACCAATTGATTCGTCCCTTGAAAACCGCTTTAAATCAGTAGGTTGAATATTAGTAACGAGTAAATCTGAAACGCTTTGATACTCTGAGTTAATTTTATTTCGGCGACTACGAATTTTAAATTTTACTGAAGCTTGTGCATTTTCAAGGCACCATTTGTCTTCTAAAAATTGGTAGTTTACTGTGTAATTAACATATGTTGCCCGGGCTTTTACTCCTTTTGGCTTTTTACGAATGAGCACATTTTCAGCATTTTTTAGGCCAGTTTTGCTTAAATGAAAATCAACATGAACGACAGCAAATGTTTCACGATCAACATACATTTCTCCTACATATAAGGTTTGATCTGGCAACTCAGATACCGGCTTAAATGCAAGCACATAAACTGGCTTATTTTTATACGAGATCACTTTACTGATATTATAGCTATATAAATTTTGTGTTTCTTTATTGATGAAACTTTCCATGGTTTTAATCACATCCAGCTTGGTTATTGTGAAAGGGCCGCCCTGCAGTTTAAAATTAAGCCAGTTAAAAGGTTTTACATCAGGACTCCTGCGACCCATAACCAATCTGACCAAATCACTTCTTATTGTATTGTTATAAGGTGCTTTAAGTATTTCAATAACCGCCTCGGAGGCACTTACGTAATTACCATCCTGTTGCACAGTTTCGCGATAAAACGCGGTCATTAATTTCGTGCTTTCATCGTAATTGGTTTTTAAGTTGTTCCTGATATTTTCTAGCAGCCGTTCCGGTGTTGTTGCTGTTATTTTTATTTCTCGAATACGAATGGATACGCGCTTCATTATGAATAAATCCTCGTCCATGAGTTTAAATGCAGGCATCGCTATCTGAGAATAACCAATAAATGAAATTACAACGGTATCAAGAATAAAATCGGGATGAACTTTAAGCAAGAAATCGCCGTCAGAATTACTGATGGTACCAATGGGTTTATTCAAAAGAGAAACAGATGCATATGAAATTGGTTCCCCGTTTTTTTCATCAACGATTTTTCCGGAAAGAAAAAAATACTTTACCGGGATGGAATCGTTTTTTATCGAATTTAAAGAATCCAAATCAGTTCTTTTAGCAATAATCACCTGATTTTCCATTTCAGTGAGTTGAAATACCTTTGGGTTAAACAACTGGTTTAAAATAGTAAACAATGATTTTCCAACAGCTTCGATTGTATATTTTTTACTGGCATCTATTAATCCGGCATCGTAAGAAAAATAAACACCTGCCTGCCAGCTCAACTGGTCGAGAATAGTACTTAAAGGTTGATTTTTTTCATTAATGGTAATCCTTCTTTCAAAAACAGAACCATCCTGTTGTTGTCCCCATGCGGGTAGGAAAAACAACAGGATGGCAAATACTATGACAAATGATTTTTTGATCATTAAAACAGTTTTTTCAGCTCGAATGAAGTTTTAATTTCTTCACCATCGCGCAACACTGTCAATTTAATTTTCTTGTTTTCCTTGCTTTGAAGCATCAGGTTAATATCGTTCAATTCAAGTGATTTGTGACTGTTATTGTTAATTGATAAAATCTGGTCATTTTCTTTTAGCCCTGCAAGATAAGCCGGCGAATTTTCAAGAATATCAGATATAGTAAAAATCGGAAATCCCGGCATTGGGTTTGTTACTTCCATTCCACTCATATTATAATTGAAGTCTTCCTTAACTTTACTTGTAGGACGAAGTGTTAACCTGTTGTTCCTGTAGTCAACAGTGACATTAAACCTGCGCAATATTTCTGCACCTAAAGTGCCGTTCCTGTCGTTGGAAGAAATTAAATTATCAATCACAACGGAATTTGGAAATGCAACAATTGGTTCAGGCAAAATTAGTGGACCCACCCAAATGCCATCGATCCTGCCTTTTACACCATACAAATCGCCACTTAATCCCCGTCCAATAAATGTTTCAATATGCTTCTCCGGATAGTGAATCCGTTCGTCTGATTTCCTGGAGAGCCAGATAGCATCACTGGCCCCTGTATCTACCAGTAATTTAACGGGCACTTTTGTAGAATCTTCAGTTAAAATATCGGTGTAAACATAGGGTTTATCTCCATCTAAACTCATTGGTAAGATGATGTCCCTTTTCTTGTCACGGTACTTATAATATTCCGGTTTGTAAAGGGTCAGTTTTTCGTTTGTATAGTCGATATTAACAATGTAATCTTTAAACAGGTTGAAACCGATAATTCCATGAACTGGAATTCCAAGCATGTGCGAAATCTGGAAATTTTCATTAATTATCATTTGAACTTGCTGGTTATTGGCCGTTAGCCCATCCAATTTCATTACGTTATTGCCTGAATGGTAGGCAGTTAATTCAACCCCTTCTCCCAATCCTTTGATCTGAATTGGCATCATATAGTTCAGGTTCAACTTGTTAATATATGGGAGTTCGGTAATAATCGGATAGCGTACACCGGTGTCGAGAATAAAATTTAAAGTGTCTGAATCATTAATCGTAACTGGAATAATGATCAGATTACTTGCAGATTTGAATTTAATTGTAATTGATTTTTTCCGGGGGTCATCGAATAAAAATCCGCGATTATTTGCCAAAAACTGGTCAGTATTGTTTTCAAAGTCCATACTCTTATCCAATGGTACATAATCGCGTACAACCAGAATATTATCTTCGATTTCAAACAACAGGTAAAAATCCTTCATCAATTTATCGAGCACATATTTGATGGGTTTGTTTGAAATATTCAAACTAATTTTTTTATCTGCTATAATACTTGAGTTATAAGTATAATCGATGTTCAAATATTTACAAATTTTCTCAATGACATTCGAAAGAGGCTCGTCAT
>CAWKJY010000019.1:0-16067 GCA_963849985.1 uncultured Prolixibacteraceae bacterium
TCTGACTTATTAAGGTGATCAAACTGAATGTCCTGTGCAAAAAGACCGGAGCTCATTGCCAGGACTAATATTAAGAAGCAATAGATAGTTCTAAGAGAAAGTTTATTAATAATTGTGTTCATAATCATTCCGTTTTTCCAATTTGCTGGTTTGAGCAGCTCCAATATTCTGGATTGCCAAAAGAACAAACAGTATTGTTACTACTTTTTCATTACTGAGTTTTTACAGGGATTCGGATTATAAATTCAGTGCCTTCGCCTTCTTTACTTTCAACACTAATTTCTCCACCATGCGCTTTAATAATGTCGTAACTTGTCTGAATCACAGATTCGCACTGATTTCCTGATTTCACAGATTTTTTTAATATCATAATACTAATCGTTTAAATGTTAAACTTTTACTACCAAAGTTGATTAACAGGCCTACTTCAATTCGGTAAGCTCTTAAATAGTTCAATATCTGTGCAAGATGCACATCTTCAAGTTCTACGATTGCTTTTAATTCAACTAATACTTTGCCCTCTACCACAAAGTCTGCTCTCCTTATCCCAATTGGTTCTGACAGCTCCTTATAAAATATATCCTGTTCAATTTCCCTGTTAAACGAAAGTCCGGCTTGAGTTAATTCCCAGGCTAAAGCACGCTGATAAATTACCTCTTGAAAACCATTACCTAAGAATTTATGGACTTCAAATGAAGCTCCTATGATTTTCTCTGTAATGTCTTTGTATTTTAATTCTTTCATTTTTTTATTCTGTGTAATCATTTAATCCTAATAATCAGTGATTCAGACAACAGGTATTTGAATGATAAACTCCGTTCCCACATTCTGCTTTGATTCTACCTTAATTTCCCCTCCATGCGCTTTTATTATATCGTAACTCAAACTCAAGCCCAAACCGGTTCCTGAACCGGTTGGTTTGGTGGTGAAGAAGGGCTGGAAGATTTTGTCAACGATGGAGGAAGGGAGGCCGGGGCCGTTGTCTTTTACGGTTATTTCAAGCCCAGAAGAGGAGAGGCGGGAAGTAGCATTTACTGTAGCTTTTGTTATATATTTTATTTGATCGTTATCAATCCCTCTTTTGAGGGTCAGGAGACGATTGTTTTTTCTCTTCATAAAAATTTCGTGGTTGTTCTAACTATTTTAATATTATGTTTCCGTTTGAAATATGTATTTGTCTTAACCCCTGTTAAATGATATATAATTGTGTAATTTATATTAAAAGATACATTATTCTTAAATTTAGGCTAATGTTTATTATTACACAAATCATTTTTATATGAATTTACTGACTTATCAAGAGAATTAATACAATAACACATTAACTTTCAAATAGTTTAAATACTATCAGAATGTTGAAAAATAGTTAGATTGATTGAAATAAATTGAGAAAATTGTACGTTTTTTCAGCTATAAAATATATGCGTGGTTTAACAAAATATAATTTCTGAATTTGTTATTCCCCGAACTTCAAAATAGGTTTTGCAGGAAATATCAATGGTGAAATGTGAATCTTCAGGAAAAGAGGAATTAAGACTTTAAGTTTTTTCATTTAAAAAGTTTAGGCTCTAGTAATGAAGCATTATTAAAACTGCTAAACTACTCTTCTTCCAAATGGAGTCAGTGCCAGCGAAGCGAGTTTAAAATGCTGTTTTGCCCACGGGATTCCGATGATGGTAATTCCAAGTAAAATTCCAAAAATTACATGGGTAAGCATAATCCAGATTCCTCCAATAAATAACCAGATAATATTCATTATGGTAGAAAGACACCCGGGTGCATAATCCATGTATTCAATTTTTTGTCCGAAAGGCCACAATGCGAGGATTCCGAGTTTAAATGCCTGGATACCAAAAGGAATTCCAACAATTGTGATGCAAAGTAACAATCCTGAAACCATGTACTCAATAAAAATGGCAAAACCGCCAAAAATAAGCCAGATTAAATTTCCCAGTATTTTCATTGTTTTGGATTTTAATAATTGAACTATCAAATTTTTACATACGACTGAAAGTACAATTTAATTCGTTATTGCAACAAAAAATTAAGGCGAATAAACCGTTTTTATCGGTTGAACCATAGAAATTTACAGGTTATTTGCAGTCGGGACAATTAAAAGATTAATTCCTGATTTCTGAAATACTTTATATTTTTACAGCAAAGGTTATAGTATGATTCAACAAACTGAAATAACATTATCGGGTTACAGAAGGGGTTATCATCTAGTTACTTCGTTGATAGAAAGAAACTTGCCGGAATTACCTGAAAAAGGACTGTTGCATATTTTGGTAAAACATACATCGGCAGGAATTACATTGAACGAAAATGCCGACCCATCTGTAAGAACTGATTTTGAAAATTTCATTAATAAGATGATTCCTGAAAATGATCCGGTTTACATTCATACATACGAAGGAAGCGATGATATAGTTGGACATCTAAAAAGTTCGGTAATTGGTGCTGAACTTACCATTCCCATAACGAATCACCGCTTGAATTTAGGTACCTGGCAGGGGATTTATTTTTGTGAATTTCAGGAATCATGGTGGTAGTAGAAAGGTTGTTCTAACTATTCTAAGTTAGTGCCAATTCGATGGCTTTACAATTTTTGAATGCATTTATAAATGGTTCATCTCGAAAAACTATTTGAACTAACGGTTGTATGCGGTTTTTTACTTGTCAATTTTAGTTTTTCGCTTCAAGTTGATTGTTCAAACTTAGTGCATCAGGAAACCCCCATTGCTCTGCTATTTTACCGCTTTCTATTCTGTAAATAGCAGTTTCATAGATGGTAACTTTCTTCCCAGTCGGGTTAAGTCCATTAAACGCTCCCAGTTGAGTTCCCGTAGATTTAAATCTTGTTACCACCTTGTCACCTTCGCTTATCATATCAACTATTTCTTCATTCCAGTCGGGAAAGGATTTTCTATGACTTGTAATGGAACTATTTGCTCCTTCAATTCCTTTCCACTCAATTCCGTCTATAAAATGGCAGACAAAATCTGGTGCTAATATTTTGTCTAATTCAATCACCTGTCCGTTACTCCATACTTCATGATATTTTTTTACGACATCACGATTTGCGTCCAAGTTAGTTTGTGTATTTGAACTACAACTGTAAAAAAGAATACTTGCTGTAAGAAGCAAAATCGAGAAGAAAGATTTTTTCATTTGAGTTCTAATTTAATTGATATTTTACTTGTTATTACTGTCAATGATATGAGGTCGTTTTAAAATGGCTTACACGTGTGTATATGTATCATTCAAATTTATAATAAAAGTTGCATTAAATTATTGGCTTAAAGTAACATATCTGAATTTTAGTACTTGTAAACAATTACAACGCTTAATAACAGATATATATTAATATATGTTTACTGAATTTAGAAATAGAAAAGATTCACATTTTTCACTAAGTTGAACCAAAATTAGTATGTATTAAAATATATTAATTATGTTATGCCTGCACATTTGAAATCATCGGTTATTGGCGCTGAAGTTACCATTCCTATAACTAACCACCGATTAAACCTGGGAACCTGGCAGGGAATCTATTTTTGTGAGTTTCGCGATTATGGAGGTAGCCGCGGACTAGTTCTTTACTGTTTACAGTTGAGATTATTCATCTAATTCATTTTTTCAGGATCCCAGCCAAAGTCAATATATTTCCACGTAAAGTCGTCGCCTGAAACATCAATTTTTACAAAACCTTCCTGCATTCCGTAACGCGTTCCCTGCCACCAGTTGGAACAAACCGCTCCCCCCGTGATGTAGTGAATTCCATTATAATTTATATCTTCAAGAAAATGCAAATGTCCTTGTAAAACAAGTTTTACATTGTACTGTTCGAGCAATTTTCTTACTTCATTTGCATTGGTTATAATCGAACTTTGGCTGAATGCAGCTGTTGGTCCTGTCATTATTTGTTCGCCGATACTCAAAAGCGGAATATGAACGCTTACAGCAACCGGAGTGTTTTTACCAACTTTCTCCAAATCCTGTTTTAACCATTCAACCTGAATGGAATCAACAAAACCGTAATAATGCCGATCCCCGGTAATACCAATTCCGTCTAAAACAATGAAGTGCCAGTTTTTGTAATCAAACGAATAGTATCGCTTTGCAATCTGTTCTTCGTATAATTTCTTGCCATAATAAGGATCATCGGGTGAAATTCCGCTTTGTTTATACAACCCAAAAACTTCGTGATTCCCCATTGTTGAATGAACCGGCATTTTCAGATTCCCGATTGTTTTTTCGAACAAATTATAAAGGCTGTCACTTCTTTCCCAACTTTGTCCAAGGGCGTCCATGATATTATCACCTCCGGTTAGAACAAAATCGGGTGCCAGTTTATTGATGGTGTCAATTGCCTGCAGAAGGCCTTCGGTTGCATGCCTTTCCGGTTCAACATGAATATCGGTCATAAATACAAATGAAAAATTATTTTCATTCTTTTTTTGTCCTGTGGTACAAGCAAAAAGTAATGAAATTACAGCGATAAAAAAGGTCATTTTTTTCATTGATTTAAATTTTTAAGAAAATTAAAGAATACTAACTGGTATAAATTTAAGTTTTAATAAATTAAACTTTAAATATTTTAAACCAAAAGGGTTACTTATGGGTTTTAAATAAGTTTTTGAAACGAACATGACAATCACTTTGCCACAAATAAGAATGAATAGCGTAATGCAGGTTTCCTGTCGAATAAATAGGCAGGCATTTATTACCGTTGAAATTTTTTAATTTTAATTCGATGAAATCGTTTCTTTTTTATTTTTACAAAAAAAAATACTGCAATGAGAATTGAAGTTGAGCAGCCTGATCAGGAAGAACTGGATGAGATGGGAGTTTTCGAATGGCCTGTGTGGGAACACGAAGAAGAAAAATTTGACTGGTATTACGATAAAACTGAACTCTGCTATATTTTGGAAGGGGAGGCTACGGTGGTATCAGAGTTTGATAATTTGACCATTAAAGCGGGTGATTTTGTTAAGTTTCCGGCGGGTTTGGAATGTGTATGGGATATTGAATCAGCGATACGAAAACATTATACATTCGAATAAGTATATTTAGATTTTATCAGGTTGAAAATATTGCACCCGGGTTATTATAATTCCGGGTTTATTTTTTGATACCCTGTACGAAAGGTTGAAAATCATTTAATTTGAAATACAAACTCCTTTAATTCTTTCCGCGACTGATGTTGCTGAATTCTTTGTTTTGTTTCCTCGGAGAATGGTTCAGTTTCATCCGGAAATCCAACCGCAAACATAATAACCGGTTCAAAATTTTCGGTATCCAGCTTCAGATATTCGGCAGCTTTCTCTTTATCAAAACCACCCATCGGGTGTGCCTGAAAACTCATTTCCGCTGCCTGAATTGCCAGTGAAACATTGGCTGCACCTGTATCATGAAAAGCATTTCTATTCGGTTTGTTCTTATAATCATAATGTTTTTTCACCACCGAAATAATTAAAACCTGTGCATTTTTCGCCCACAAAGGATTGTTGCCAGTTAATAATTCAACCAGTTTGTTAAATGCATCTGGATTTTCTCTGTGTGCATAATAATAGTTCCAGGGTTGTTCGTTCCTCGACGACGGTGCTTTATGAGCAGCTTCAAATAGCAACGCAATCATTTCTTTTGTAACCGGTTTATCTGAAAAGGCACGCGGACTCCACCTGTTTTCTATGGCTTTGTTTAATTTGATCATTTTATTTTTTCCTCTTAGCACTATTTCTAACAATTATTATAAGAAACGGTTTTATTTTTTTTGCCCTCTCTCGTTGTAAAAAATTAGTAGTTAGTGAGTTGATAATAAACTTTGGACGATTGTTGGTTAATTCATTTTTTGCCCATTTAATTATAATATTTTAATGTCCTGAAAATTAATAATTCCGGTATTCTTGAATATTTCAGTCAATAGTTCAGATTAAAAACAGATGGAAAGCTGGCATTTATAATTTTTGAGAGAATCCAATGACCACATCTCAAATTTAATTCTATTTTTATATAAGACAAATCAGGATTAATTCATTTGTTTAGGATTGTTTTGTTAGGTAAGAGATGGACTCCCTTGAAAAATATATTAATGCTTTTTTGTGTTAAGATTTTTATCACGTCGTTTCATAATTTAAATTAAATGTATGAAAGAAACTAAAACCGAACCCGGCTATTTATTTTCAAAGGGCTACACCAATTTCATTTTTACATTGCTGTTTCTACTGTATATGTTCGATTATATTGATCGAATGGTGATTTCATCACTGTTTCCATTTCTGAAAGCGGACTGGAACCTAACGGATAAGGAGTGCGGTGCTCTCGTTTCAGTGGTGTATGTATCAATCGTAATTTTTACATTCCCAATTTCGTTTTTAGTTGATCGCTGGAGCCGAAAAAAAACTATCGGTATTATGGCGGTAATTTGGGGAATTGCAACCGGGTTGGGGGCCTTATCAAAATCATTCAGACAGTTATTTACCACACGTACAATCATAGGATTAGGTGAAGCAGGTTATGCGCCTGGAGGTTCTGCTATGATGTCGGCACTTTATCCGGTTGAAAAAAGAGCCTGGATGATGGGTCTATGGAATGCCTCCATTCCTTTGGGAAGTGCAATTGGTGTGGCAATAGGAGGGGTTATTGCCACACATTGGGGCTGGCGGCATGCACTTGGGATTGTTGCAGTACCAGGATTAATTGTTGCCGGTTTGTTTTTTTTTATTAAAGACTATAAAACTATAGAACTACGCAAGACCGTAGACAATTTTAAAAAAAAGGAAAAAAGGGAAAGAGTGCGTATGTCGGTAAGAGATATTTTTAAAGAATTTATATCGAAACCGTCGTTGCTGTTTACCTATTTTGCAATGGCAGGGGTTGTTTTTGCGACCAACTCAATGATTGTTTGGTTGCCTTCATATTTTAACCGGGTGGACGGGATGGAAATGGGACCAGCCGGAATGAAAGCCAGTTTAGTGATGTTGTTGGCCATTATCGGGGCTCCACTTGGGGGTTACATTGCCGACAGATGGAGACGTAGACAGGTTAATGCAAGGTTACTTGTACCTTCATTGACTTCTTTATTGTCGGCTGTTTTAATGTTTTTTGCTTTTAATGTCTTTGAAGGGCAAATTCAATATTTGTTTTTGTTATCCATAGGTGTATCGTTAACAGCATTTATTGCAGCAGCTGCGGCTGTTACACAAGATGTGGTTCATCCGGGACTAAGGGCAATTTCATATGCTATTGCAGTAATTATTCAAAATCTGCTGGGTTCTACACCGGGACCAGTCGTGATGGGCGCTATTTCTGATGCTTCGAATATTCAGACTGCTTTTTCTTTTCTCCCCATTTCGCTTTTGTTAGCATCATTACTATTTTTTGCGGGTTCCAGGTATTATGAAAGAGATATGAAAAAAGTGGAGGCTGTTAAACTTGAAGCAGTAAACTGAATTCCGGTGAGTGCATTTCCCGTTAGCTTTGCTGCGGGATTGACAAACAAAACACTAAAAAAATCTTTAATAGAATCGGATTCCTCCGGAGCTTTGCGGCGATGAGTTTCAGTTTTATTTATTAGGTTGTAATCCAAAATAAAAAAAGCCGGAATATTCCGGCTTTATCTATAATTGTAATCTAAACTAACAACCTTTTTTATCTCCATGAACCTGTTCATAAAACCAACTTAAAGGATGAGAAGTCGGTCTTTCTATTGGCATTCCATAAATTCGGTCATTCACGATTGAAGCTAAAACACCGAGTGCTCTTGAAACGCCAAATAAGACGGTATAGAAAGTATATTCTTTAATTCCGTAATGGTACAAAAGGGCTCCGCTATATGCATCCACATTTGGCCATGGATTTTTAATTTTACCAATTTCCGAAAGAATTGGTGGAACAATGCGGTACAACTGGTTAGCCAAATCAATCAAATTATCTTGTTTGACATATTTATTTGCGAATTCCTGTTGTGCAGTAAAACGTGGATCGGTTTTACGAAGTACTGCATGACCATAACCTGGTATTACGCGACCTTCTTTTAAAGTGAGTTTACAATATTCCGCCACCTGTTCATCTGTTGGTGTATCCGTATCCAGATATTCCAGCATTTCAAACATCCAGAAAATTACATCCTGATTAGCAAAACCATGTAAAGGGCCAGCTAATCCAGTCATTGCAGCGCCATACGCATAATATGGATTACTTAAAGCAGAGCTTACTAAATGAGCAGTATGCGCAGAAACATTTCCCCCTTCATGATCAGCATGAATTACCATATACATTCGGAATAATCTACGTATTTCTTCCGAATCGAATCCCATCATATGTGCCAGGTTACCAGACCAGTCCAAATGTGGATTTGGTTCAATATGATCATCATTATGAAAGTTTTTACGATAAATGTAAGCTGCAATATGAGGTAATCGTGCGATAAGATTCATTACATCTTCATAAGTTGCATCCCAGTAATATTTCTTGTTTACGCCTGCCCGATACGCTTTCTGAAAAATCGATTCGGTTGCCATTGCTATAATCGCAGCGCTAAACTGCGTCATAGGCTTTGAATTTTTTGGCATTGCATCAATTACATCAAAAACATGCTGTGGCACATGCGCCCGGGTTGCCCAGTCCTTGGAAATATTGGTAACGTCTTCCTGACTTGGAATATCTCCAATTAACATCAAATAAAAAAGACCTTCAGGAAGTGGTTCTCCTTCCGGATTAATCCTGGGAAGTTTTTCCTGCAATTCAGGAATTGAATAGCCTTTAAAGCGGATGCCTTCTTCAGGATCGAGTTTTGATGTGTCAGTTACTAATAAAGGGATTCCCTTCATTCCTGTTAGCACTTGTCCGAGGGTTACCTGAGCAATTACTTTGTCGGAATGTTCATTTTTTAGTTTTTGAAACTCCTGCGAGCATTTGCTGGCTTTTTGAAAAAATCTGTACTTAATGTATTCCATTTTATTATTGGTTTAATATTCTTTCTAATGCATATTATTGATAATCTCTTCGGCAAATTCTGAAGTAGAAAGTAAAGTGGCGCCTTCCATTTGGGCAAATAAATCGGAAGTTACGCGTCGTTTTGCAAAAGTATGTTCCATTGCATCATATACATGTTCTGCAGCTTCGTCCCAACCCATATACTCAAGCATCATCACACCTGAAAGGATCAGTGAACTTGGGTTGGCATTTCCTGTTCCGGCAATGTTTGGTGCAGTTCCGTGTGTGGCTTCAAAAATAGCGTAGCCGTTCATGTAATTGATGTTTGCTCCCGGAGAAATGCCAATTCCACCAACCATTGCTGCAAGTTGATCGGAAATATAGTCGCCGTTTAGGTTCATAGTTGCAATCACTGAATGATCAAAAGGCTTTAGCAGCGATTCCTGTAAAAAGGCATCAGTAATTACATCTTTTACGATTATTTTCCCTTGTTTCTTCGCTTCATTTAAAGCCTTTTCAGCATCAAGCTGACCTTTTTCAGCTTTAATCTTTTCAAATTGTCGCCAGGTAAAAGTATTATCTCCAAATTCACTTTCTGCCAAATCGTATCCCCAAATTTTGAAAGCTCCTTCGGTAAATTTCATAATATTTCCTTTATGAACCAAAGTAACCGATGGCAGTTCCCTTTTTATGGCATATTTCAGCGCTGCCCTAATCAATCTTTCAGAACCTTCCCTGGAAACCGGTTTAATTCCAAACGAAGAAGATTCAGGATAACGGATTTTATCCACACCCATTTCATTGATAAGGAAATCTCTCAATTTCTTCGCATCGATACTGCCTGTCATATATTCAATGCCAGCATAAATATCTTCCGTGTTTTCGCGAAAAATATGCATGTCCACCAACGAAGGGTACCGAATAGGAGAGGGAACTCCTTTAAACCAGCGCACCGGGCGAAGACAAACAAACAAGTCGAGCGTTTGACGCAAAGCAACATTTAATGAACGAATTCCTTCACCAACTGGAGTCTGAAGCGGTCCTTTAATCCCAATCAGATGTTCTTTGAACGCTTCAATAGTTTCATCGGGTAAATATTTACCGGTTTGTTTTAGCGCCTTTTCTCCTGCAAAAACTTCCTTCCATCGAATTTTCCGACCACTTCCATAAGCTTTTGAAACAGCAGCGTCAATAACCAGTTGCGAAGGAGCGGTTATATCTCTTCCAATCCCATCGCCTTCAATGAAAGGAATGACCGGATTGGCCGGGACATACAACTGTCCGTTTATTATTTTTGTTCTGTCTGTCATTCGCAGTTATCCTTCAATTTCCAGAAGAATGGTTTAATTTACGGAAAAAGCCTACTAATTTAGCTTTTTTTGAAGATTTTCATCCAACGCTTCCAGAAAACCTTCAGTAGTTAGATAATCTTTGTCAGTTAGATTATTACCGTGAATGATTAAGGCAAGGTCTTTGGTCATTTTACCACTTTCCACGGTTTCAACACAAACCTGTTCCAGTGCATTTGCAAAATGAATCAGATCCTGGTTATCATCCAGTTTTCCACGGAAAGCCAACCCCCGAGTCCAAGCGAAAATGGAAGCAATCGGGTTGGTTGATGTTGGATTACCTTTCTGATGCTGACGATAATGACGGGTAACTGTGCCGTGAGCAGCTTCAGCTTCCATGGTTTTTCCATCGGGTGTTACCAATACTGAAGTCATTAATCCCAATGATCCAAATCCTTGTGCAACCGTATCACTCTGAACATCGCCATCGTAATTTTTGCATGCCCATACATAACCACCTTCCCATTTCATTGCAGCAGCAACCATATCATCTATTAGCCTGTGTTCGTAAGTAATTCCGGCTTCTGCAAATTTATCTTTAAATTCAGTGTCGAAAATTTCCTGAAAAAGATCTTTAAACCGTCCATCATAAGCTTTCAGAATCGTATTTTTAGTTGACATGTATAATGGCCACTTTTTCTCCAGAGCCATATTCATACATGAACGTGCAAAACCACGGATTGACTCATCGGTATTATACATTGCCATTGCCAAACCATCTCCTTCAAAATCAAAAACTTCGTGCGAAATTGGTTCGCTTCCGTTTTCAGGTGTAAAAGTTATCGTTAATTTTCCTTTTCCCTTTGTCAGGAAATCGGTAGCACGATACTGGTCACCAAAAGCGTGACGACCGATACAAATAGGTTTGGTCCATCCAGGAACCAAACGAGGAACATTATTGCAAATTATCGGTTCACGAAAAACGGTGCCGCCAAGTATATTTCGGATAGTTCCATTAGGGGACTTCCACATTTTTTTTAGCCCGAATTCTGTTAAACGTGCCTCATCAGGGGTAATTGTAGCACATTTCACACCTACACCATATTTTTGAATTGCGTGCGCCGCATCAATGGTTACCTGGTCGTTGGTGGCATCTCTGTGCTCCATTCCCAAATCGAAATATTTTAATTCGATATCCAGATAGGGTAGAATAAGTTTTTGTTTAATAAAATCCCAGATTACCCTTGTCATCTCATCACCGTCGAGTTCTACAACAGGGTTTTGAACTTTAATTTTTTGCATTGATCTTAATTTTTTTTGTCAGTTATTGCACATCCATACCTGAATTAAATATGGAAATGTACATGTTAATTTTTGATTTTATTTTGATTTTTTCCGTATTAAATTTAACGCTGAACCCGCTCTGAACCATTCAATTTGCTGTTCATTATATGTATGATTCAGTTCAATCATATCTTTTGTTCCGTCAGAATGAACTACTTCAACATGTAAAGTTTTGCCAGGTTCAAACTCGACCAAATCAACAAAGTTGAAAATGTCATCTTCCTGTATCAAATCGTAATCATTTTCATCTACAAATGTTAAGCGCCAGCATTCCCTGTTTTTTCAGGTTGGTTTCATGAATTCTTGCAAACGATTTCACGATAACAGCCCGTACACCCAAATGACGTGGTTCCATTGCAGCATGTTCGCGCGATGAACCTTCACCGTAATTCTGGTCACCGACAACTACTGTTGGAATGCCGAATTGCTTGTACTGACGTTGAACTGTTGGAACAGCATCATAATCACCAGTAAGCAGATTCTTAATTTTATTTGTTTCACCATTGAATGCGTTAACAGCACCAATAAGCATATTATTAGAAATATTATCGAGATGGCCGCGGAATCTTAACCATGGACCTGCCATGGAAATATGGTCGGTTGTACATTTGCCAAGCGCTTTGATTAGCAGCTTTGCACCAGTTATATTTTTACCGTTCCAGGGTTCAAATGGCGTTAATAATTGCAAACGCTTTGAGTCAGGAGCAACATCAATTGTAACTTTTGACCCGTCTTCAGCAGGTGCCTGATAACCTGCATCTTCAACCGCAAATCCGTTTGAAGGAAGTTCGACTCCGGTTGGTGGATCTAGTTTTACTTGTTCACCTTTAGCATTTGTCAAAGTATCAGTAATCGGGTTAAAATCCAAAGTTCCTGCAATAGCCAGTGCAGTTACCAATTCAGGTGAAGTTACAAATGCATGTGTATTCGGATTCCCGTCAGCACGTTTTGAAAAGTTACGGTTGAATGAATGAACGATTGTATTTTTTTCCTGTTTATCTGCTCCCGGACGAGCCCATTGCCCAATACACGGTCCGCAGGCGTTGGCAAAAACTTTGCCGCCCATTTCGTTAAAAGTTTCAATAAATCCATCACGTTCAATGGTATAACGAACCTGTTCTGAACCGGGGTAATGGTAAATTCTGATTTTGCTTTTAGTCCTTTTTCTACTGCTTGTTTTGCAATGGATGCAGCACGTGAAATATCTTCATAAGATGAGTTGGTACAACTGCCAATTAAACCAACAGAAATTTCCAAAGGCCAGCCGTTTTCCCGGGCTGTTTTTCCCATTAAAGAAACAGGTGTTGCACGGTCGGGAGTAAAAGGTCCATTAATATGTGGTTCGAGTTCCGATAAATTAATTTCAATTAACTGATCGTAATAGATTTCCGGATTTTCATAAACTTCCGGATCGGAATCAAGATAATCTTTTATTTCCGATGCAGCGTTTGCAACATCTTCTCTTCCGGTAGCTTTCAGATAGCGTTCCATGCTTTCATCATAAGGAAAAATGCTGTTGGTAGCACCGACTTCGGCGCCCATGTTACAAATGGTTCCTTTACCGGTTGCAGAGATTGATTTGGCCCCTTCACCAAAATATTCAATAATTGCCCCTGTTCCACCTTTTACAGTCAGGATTCCTGCTACTTTCAATATAATATCTTTTGGTGCTGACCAGCCATTTAATTTTCCGGTAAGTTTAACGCCGATCAGTTTTGGCATTTTCAGTTCCCATGCCATTCCTGCCATTACATCAACAGCATCGGCACCACCAACACCAATGGCAACCATTCCCAGTCCGCCTGCATTTGGCGTGTGTGAGTCAGTTCCAATCATCATTCCGCCCGGGAAAGCATAATTTTCCAAAACTACCTGGTGAATAATTCCGGCTCCCGGTTTCCAAAAACCAATACCATATTTATTGGATACAGATTCCAAAAAATCATATACTTCTTTATTGGTATCTTTTGCAACTCCCAAATCGACTTTCCCATTTACCTCGGCCTGGATAAGATGATCGCAATGAACGGTTGAAGGAACTGCAGTGGTTTTTTTACCCGAATTCATAAACTGAAGCAATGCCATTTGTGCAGTAGCATCCTGCATGGCAACTCTGTCGGGTGCAAAATCGACATAATCCACACCGCGTTTGAAACTTTCAAGTTTCTGACTTTCAAATAAATGAGAATACAAAATTTTCTCGGCATACGTTAAAGGACGGTTTAATTTCTTTCTAACCTTTTCGACCTTTTCCGGCAATTCGGAGTAAACTTTTTTAATCAGTTCCAAATCAAACATATGATGCTATATTTTAAATGATTTTATCAATGAATTTTCAAAAGAACAAACAACAAAAATCGATAAAAGTTGAACATTTTACAACATTTTCCAATTTTTTGGAAGCGTAAATATATAGATAATTGAATGTGTGAAAATAAAATTCTTCTAATATAGAATGAATATAAAAAAGGGGGAGTTGGGTTGGAAGGGAAATCAGAATTTTAAAGAAATATTAAGCATTGACATTGAGATAAAAAATCGAACTAAACAACCGTCATGTGTATCACGATTTTCCAGTTATTATTTACCTTTTTCATTACTATTAGATTTCTTCCTGTCACGGTTTCGCCTGCATTTGTTGCCTGGTATTTACAAAACAGGTATGCCAAACCATCTGAAACATCCATTTTTAAAATTTCAATTTTGTCGATATGGCCGCCGCCAGTAATTCCAACCTGAAAATTGGCGATTAATTTTTCACGTCCTATTGCTTCCAGTCCGGGCACATGTGATGAGGTATAAATCGCATCTTCTGTATAAAGTGGAATAAGGTTTTTGGCATCGCCACTATTATAAGCTTTTTGCCACGCAACCATTTTTGCTTCAAATTCAGCTTTTAAGGCTGAATCATTTTGCTGTGCTTCTACTGAACAGTTTATAACTGATAAAATAAAAATGCCGAATAGAATAATTGTTGTTCTCATAGTTGTAAAGTGTTAATTTGATCTTTGAAATTTACTTTTTTCTTTTAAAGCTAATTTTGTATAGATTTTCTTAATGTCTGCTTTGGGAGATTTGCATAGAAATACTTTTAATCCTTTTTCCCTGAAATATGGGTTTTCAATTGATCCGGTTTCCGTTATCTCATTAAAATAAGGTTTCATTTCGTCGCTGTTGTAAAAAATATAAATAAACGGTCCATCCGAAATAGTATCAGGAGCCCAGAAAATGTAGCTTTCGAGGAAAGTAACAGCATCCGGAAGGTTGTATTTATGTCCATAAAAATTAATTGCTCCGGCATATCCATAATTCCGCTGACAGAAAATGGTGCATTGATTTTTTTCTTCGGGAGTTAAACTGTTATAGGCCTTTTCAACCAGTATTAGCAAGTTCCTTCCAGCCGGTCATATCGGCATAAACCTGAGAAACCTGGTGTTGTTTTCCATCTTCCCATCGAATAAATGGGGCAGAAACCCAACTTCCGGTTTTTGCAGGCATATTTTTCCAGCGACTTAAATGAAAGAACGGGTAAAACATAAGGCAGGGAAAACAGACTAAAAACTGTGATTGCTGCCATTATGGGAACATACAAATATCGCGGTTTGAAATATTTTTCAATTATATATCCACCAAATGCAACTAAGAAAGGGAGTAAGTCCCATTGTGTAATAGGCTTTTCCTTTCATAATAAAAAAGAGCAAAAAAACAATGGTAATTGCGGCTCCAATAAACCGGATTTCTTTTTTCTCCTTGGTGAAAATCAAAGCTGCTAAACCTATAAGCCAGATAATGATTAAAGCTGAATTTAGGCTGAAAAGGTCGGTAAAGAAATTGAAGAAGCTAAGATTTGAAAGTTGTGTTTTTTCCAGTTCATGCATGTGAAAAACTACCGGCCAGTTGTGATTGTATTGCCAGATAATATTTGGAATAATTAGCAGCAAACCAATGGCCAGACCAGCAAAAAACCACGGAGTAAAAAGTAATTTGAATTTACGGTAAAGAATAATGGCTGCAAAAAATCCGGCGATTGGAAAAGCGATTGAATATTTGGTATTGAATCCTAATCCGGCCACAATTCCTATCCAAATCCAAATACGATAATTTTGAGTTATTGAAAGCCTGAATATCAAATAAATAAAAAGCGACCAAAGAAAAATTTCAATGGCATTGGGCGTGAAAAGCGAAAAGATCAAAAGGTTTCCGGGAATAAAAAGAAATGTGGTTGATGAAATTATTAATGCAGGAATTCCACCACCCAAATCTTTAACCGTTTTGGCGATGATAAACAGGGTTGCCGCGCCAAGTAGTGCCGGAATAATACGAATTCCAAAAACTGAATACCCAAATAATGATTTTGCGATAAAAGCTAAAAAACCGGTAACAGGAGGTACGGTTAAATAACCAAAACTCAAGTGATCACCCATATTAAAATAGAGCATTTCATCGCGGTGTAATTCATAATCGCCACTGGAAATAAAATGCAGACAAATCTGA
>CAWKJY010000020.1:0-76539 GCA_963849985.1 uncultured Prolixibacteraceae bacterium
ACCTTATTGCAGTAGGTTTACTTTACCGATATGGATACTTTAAACAGACTCTTAACCTGCATGGTGAACAGATGGCTAATTATGAAGCTCAACACTTTTCAAAAATTCCGGTGTTGCCTGCAGTTGATGATAAGGGAAACTGGATTGAAGTTGAGATAATATACCCGGGAAGAACCCTTGTAGCAAAAGTTTGGCTGGTAGAAATAGGTAATACAAAATTGTATTTGCTGGATGCTGACCATTCTATTAATCAGGAGCAGGACCGGTCTGTGACCCATCATTTATATGGTGGCGACAACGAAAACCGTTTAAAGCAGGAAATGTTACTTGGATTGGGAGGAATTAAGACACTGCAAAAATTAGGTTATAATTCTGATGTATTTCACTGTAACGAAGGTCACGCTGCTTTCATTGGTATTGAACGAATCACCGGGCTAATGGAAAAAGAAGGTCTTACATTTGCCGAGGCAAAAGAAGTAGTTCGTTCATCAACCATATTTACAACACATACACCGGTTCCAGCAGGACATGATTCATTTCATATTGATATGTTCAAACACTATATGGGTGATTATGCAGAAAAACTGGGATTGACCTGGGGAGAATTTGAAATGTTAGGGAAGGCGAATGTTAATGAAGATCATTTTAATATGAGCTACCTGGCTTGTAATATGTCACAGGGGATTAATGGTGTCAGTATGTTACATGGAGACGTAAGTAAAGATGTTTTGCGTCACATGTATCCGGGTTTTTTACCGGAGGAACTGGAAATTGGTTATGTCACAAACGGTGTTCATTATTCTACATGGACGGCCCAGGAATGGAAAAACATTCATAAAAAATATTTTGGCAATGATTTCCCATCAACTCAACTTGATTTTGATGTTTGGAATAATATTTACAAAGTTCCGGATGAGGAAATTTGGGAACTGCGTCGAAACCTTCGTTTAAAGCTAATTAATTATATAAAGGGAAGATTCTCTGATAACTGGATCAAACGACATGAAGATCCAAAATTGATTACGGAGGTGATGGGCAATTTAAATCCGAATGCATTAACTATTGGGTTCGCTCGTCGTTTTGCCACATATAAACGTGGTTATTTATTGTTTCGTAATTTGGAACGGCTTGCAAAAATTGTGAATAACCCTGACAGGCCAGTTCAGTTTATTTTTGCAGGGAAAGCGCATCCGGCAGATAAGGCAGGGCAGGATCTTATAAAAAGTATTGTAGAAATTTCAAAGCAGCCGGAATTCAGGGGAAAAATACTTTTCGTACAGAATTATGACATGAACCTGGCAAAAATGTTGCTACAGGGAGTTGATGTTTGGTTGAACACTCCAACACGTCCGTTGGAGGCATCAGGAACGAGCGGAGAAAAAGGAGTCATGAATGGGACAATACATTTTTCTGTTCTCGATGGCTGGTGGGTTGAAGGTTACCGCGAAAATGCAGGTTGGGCGCTTCCGGCTGAACGATCATATGATGTTCAGGATTTTCAGGATGAATTAGATGCAGAAACCATTTATTCAATACTTGAAAACGAAATTACAAAGGCATTTTATACCCGAAATAATTTTGGCGTTCCGGAACGCTGGATAGAATACATTAAAAATACGATTGCCCAGGTAGCACCTAATTTTACAACTGGTCGCATGATTCGTGATTACCAGGCTAAATACTACAATCCCCAATTTGACCGGTACGTAAAAATGAAAGCTGATAATTTCAAAATGGCTCGCGAAATGGCGGCATGGAAATTTAATATAAGTTCAGTGTGGGACAAAATTGAAGTGAAAAATGTTGATTTTTCTGATGGAATAACCAATAAAATGGTAATTGGCCAAAAGTATCCAATAAAAGTTTATCTTGATTTAAAAGAATTATCATGTAATGATATTGGGCTGGAATTGGTAATTACAGAAAACGGAATTGAAGGACCAAATCAATTGGTAGATACCATAGAATTTAAAGCCGAAAATTGTGAAGGATCAGTGTGTTGTTATTCACATCAAATGCGACCTAACCATCCTGGCGCTTTTAGCTACGGGTTCAGGATATTTCCAAAAAATGAGAATCTTCCACATCGTCAGGATTTTACATACGTTAAGTGGATTTAATATAGAAAATATAATGTTAAGAAAGGTGTTTGTGAACAGACACCTTTTTTTGTGAAGTATTGTTGGGTGCTTTCAAACGAAAATCTAATTTTGCAGTTATAAAGTAGATTAGTAATATTATTTTTAATGAAAGGAAATGAATAAGTACAAACGTATTTTATTAAAATTGAGTGGGGAATCGTTAATGGGAGGACAACAATACGGGATAGATCAAAAGCGACTGAATGAGTATGCTGAACAGATAGCTACGGTTGTAAAATCAGGAGTTCAAATAGGGATTGTTATTGGCGGCGGTAATATTTTTCGTGGACTCAGTGGGGCAACCAAGGGATTTGATCGGGTTAAAGGTGATCAAATGGGAATGTTGGCAACAGTAATTAATAGTTTAGCGTTAAATTCAGCACTGAAAAATCAAAATATAAAATCGCATGTATTAACTGCTATTAGAATGGAACCTGTAGGTGAGTACTATTCAAAAGAAAAAGCGGTCGAATATCTTGAAATGGGCGAAGCGGTAATAGTTGCAGGGGGAACAGGGAATCCATATTTTACTACTGATACTGCCAGTGTTTTAAGAGGGATTGAGATTGAAGCAGAAATCATGTTAAAAGGAACAAGGGTTGATGGAATTTACAATACGGATCCTGAAAAAGATTCAACAGCAACTAAATTCGAAACCATTAGTTTTGATGAGATTTATGAAAAAAACCTTCGGATTATGGATTTGACTGCAACCACAATGTGCAAAGAGAATAATTTGCCGATATTGGTTTTCAATATGGATCAAATGGGTAATTTACAGAGGGTTATGAATGGAGAAAGTATTGGAACCGTTGTGACTTGTTAATATTTTTTCAATTGTTTTTTATAATATTTTTAATATAAAATTTCAATTATTTAATTTTTTTCTATATTTGCTAACAGTACAGAGTTGAAAAGAGGCTTAACCTGATATGCATGAAGAAGAATTAGAATTTATTTTGGAGCATACCAAAGAAAGAATGAGTGCGGCAATCGCACATCTTGAAAAAGAATTACTACATATTAGGGCAGGAAAAGCTTCACCGGCAATGTTAGATAGTGTTTTGGTTGAATATTACGGTAGTATGACACCGCTGAATCAGGTTTCAAACGTTAGTACACCAGACGCAAGGACAATTGCAATTCAACCTTGGGAAAAAGGACTTATTCCAGTTATAGAAAAGGCAATTATGGCAGCAAATCTGGGATTTAATCCTGAAAATAACGGAGAGATTATTCGCATTAACATACCAGTATTGACAGAAGAAAGGCGACGGATTTTAGTGAAGCAGGTTAATCAAGAGGGGGAAATCGCAAAGGTAAGTATTAGAACGGCTCGCAAGGAAGCCAACGACAGTTTGAAAAAGTTACAAAAGGAAGGATTGTCGGAGGATTTGGAAAAAGATGCCGAAACGGAAGTTCAAAAGATGACGGATGATTTTGCAAAGAATATTGAAGATCTGGTTAAATCCAGAGAAAAAGATATTATGACGATATAATTGTTTCTAGTTTTCTGTTTTCTGAACATTGTTTAATTGTTTTCATGGCTTTGAGGCAGCTTGTAGAAGCTGCCTTTTTTTTCTCATTCTGTTAGATTAGTCCAAACAAAAAAGAACCGTTCATTTTCAAGTAAACAGTTCTTTTTTGTTTTATATAAATATGTTTTTTAGAAAAAACCCAGTTCCAGACGGGCTTCCTCGCTCATCATCGATTTATCCCATGGGGGATCAAATGTCAATTCAACATTCACATTTTCAATTCCATCAACTGCTTTTGCGGCTAAAGTTACATCGTCAATTAATATATCTATGACAGGACACCCGGGAGCAGTTAATGTCATCAAAATATTTGCCGTATTTCCATCAATATCCACATTATAAACCAGCCCCAAATCGTAAATATTCACCGGGATTTCCGGGTCGTAAACTTCTTTGAGATTATTTATTATTAAGTCTATTTTTTTGTCCATCATTTTCCCTCCTTATCCTTCAATTCTGCTATAAGCAACAGCGTACAACCGAATTTGTTTTATCATGGCGAGAAGCCCGTTTGAACGGGTTGGCGAGAGGTGTTGCTTTAAACCAATATCATCAATAAAATGAAGATTATTTTCCATTATTTCTTTCGGCGTTCGTCCCGAAACCACACGCAATAATAGGGCAACCAATCCTTTAACAATAATAGCATCACTTTCACCCCTGAAATTAATTTTGCCGTTTTTCATTTCAGCAACCAGCCAAACACGCGACTGGCATCCTTTAATAAGATTTTGGTCATTTTTATCTTTTGGGTCCAAATCTTTTAATTCGTTGCCAAGTTCGATTAAATAAGAATATTTGTCCATCCAATCGTCATAGATAGAAAACTCTTCAATAATATCTTGTTGCACTTCCTCAATGGTCATCTGAATCATTTTTAGTTGATTGCAAATTTGTAAAAATTTTAATCTTTTACAATGAAATAGCCTCCATTATCAAGAAAGCTTCAAAATTATCTAATACAAGGGAAAAGATTTAATATTAGATTTTATCTTTTCTAAGTAATTTATTGCATCTGAAATTGATTGAACAAATAGAAAATTAACCACAGAATAAAACCATTTTGTAATGAAAGTCACTTTTCAGTCTGTAAAAGAACCCTTTCTTTGTAAAAAAACAGGACATGAAAATATTCCTTATTAAATATAAATGGAAAATAGTTGGCGTATCAATTGGCGCTTTAGCTGGTTTTGCATACTGGTATTTTATAGGTTGCGCCTCAGGAACATGTCCGATTCAATCGCACTGGCAAAGCAGCATTTTGTATGGAGCGCTTATAGGTTATATTTTACCAAACGGCCCTAAAATGAAAGCGAAAGCTGAAAGCACAGATAAACAGTAGTTTAGCTTTACGACAACATCAGCTTGACCTTGTTTAAAGTTGCAATAAACGAATCTACCTCTTCTTTTGTGCTATACATTCCAAATGAAATCCGAACGATTCCCGGAACTTTGTAATGCTCAATTACCGTGTCGGCACATAAATGGCCTGTTCTTACTGCAACTCCAGATCTATCAAGCAACATACCAAGATCGTAAGAATGAATTCCTTCAATGTTAAATGAAATAACACTCGATTTTTGAGGCGACTCGCCATATATTTTTAGTCCGGGAATTTCCTTCAATTTTGAAGTCGCGTATTTCATTAGTTCATTTTCCCATTCGGCAATATTTTCCAACCCAATTTCTTTAACCAAGTCGATAGCAGCTCCTAACGATATAACCCCTATGATATTAGGAGTTCCCGCCTCAAATTTGTATGGCAACTCGTTGTAGGTTGTTCCATCAAATGAAACCTCAGAGATCATTTCACCACCACCTTGGTATGGAGGCATTTCGTTGAGCCATTTTTCTTTTCCGTATAACACTCCCACACCATTTGGGCCATAAATTTTATGCGCAGAGAAAGCATAAAAATCAACATCCAATTTTGACACATCAATTTTAAAATGTTGAATTGCTTGTGCACCGTCAACCAAAACAGGAATATTACTTTTATGAGCTATTTCAATTATTTCTTCAATAGGATTTATTGTTCCAAGTACGTTCGAAACATGAGCAACTGCAATGATTTTTGTTCTTTCTGAAATTAATTTTGACAGTTTTTCAACCTCCAAAATTCCATCATCATTAAAAGGAAGTTTTACTATTTTGGCACCTTTTCTTTCTGCTATTATTTGCCAGGGAACAATGTTAGAATGATGCTCCATTTCTGAAACAATAATTTCATCTCCCTGATTAATAAAACGTTCACCAAATGAACTTGCAACGAGATTTATACTTTCGGTAGTACCTTTAGTGAAAATGATTTCTTTACGTGACCTGACACCAATAAATTCTTTGATTTTATCCCGGGTTTCTTCAAAGTCGTTAGTAGCCTTATCTGCCATAAAATGAGCAGCCCTGTGAATATTGCCGTAATATTCTTTATGAAGACGTTCTTCAGCGTTAAATACCTGCACAGGTTTTTGCGCCGATGCTGCACTGTCAAAATAAATAAAAGGTTTTTGATAAACTTTTTGCTGAAGCACAGGAAAAAAGCTCCGTATTTTTTGTATATCGTAGTTCATAATTTAAAGATTTCAAATTTGGAAGAACCAAATATGCTTGTTTCCTGTAAAAGTGCAAAAGTTTTAGAAAAGTTAAGGTCGAAAGTTGTCAATGAAATAAATTCCTCAACAAATAATTATCAGCAATCGCAATTATATGCACACTCATGGCAACGGGCAACTTCGCCTTTCAATCTTCTTTCAACCAATTCGTCAATTCTTTCCCGCAACGCATCTATTTTTATATCCTGTATTACTTCATGAGCAAAAGCGTTCATCATCATCATTCGCGCTTTATCCTTATCAATGCCACGGGCACGCAAATAAAACATAGCTTCTTCATTCAATTGCCCAACTGTTGCACCGTGGCTGCATTTAACATCATCGGCATCGATAATAAGTTGCGGTTTTGTTTGCATTGTTGCCTTATCCGTTAACAGCAAATTATTATTTCGCTGAAATGCATTTGTTTTCTGGGCATCCCGCATTACATGGATCTGTCCTGAAAATGCACCTGTCGATTGTTCATCCAAAACATTTTTAAATAACTGGTTGCTTTCGCAATGAGGTTTCGCATGAATGATTTTTATAAAATTATCGACATGTTGTTTGCGGTCCAAAAACGAAATTCCGTATAAATTGGCTTCAGCATTTTCACCGTTTAACACAAATTTTATGTTATTCCTGACGAGTCCGCCGTGCAAAGACATCGTATTTGTTATTACACTTGAATCCCTTTCCTGCCGAACAAATACAGAGTTTAAATTTGTAGAATTATTGTGCTGATTTTGCAGGTGGTAAAATTCGAGATGAGCATTTTCACCTACAAATATTTCAGTTACTGAATTGCTCAAATATTGATTTAAATCCAGCGTATGATCACACAAAACTAACTGGCAGGATGACCCAGGCTCAACAATAATCAAATTTCGTTGAGTTGTAAAAGTACTCGTTTCAGCTTTTAATAAATTAATAATTTGAACAGGTTTGTCAATTATAGTATTCTTAGGAACGCAGCAAAAAATAACCATCTCTGGCAAAAGCAGTATTTAAAGCCACCAATGGATCGCTTTCGGTATCTGCCAAAACAGAATAGTATTTTTGTACCATTTCCGGGTAATTTTTAGCAGCATTTTCCAATCCGTCAATAATTACTTTTCCGGGTAAACTGATATTTCTTTTATTCCCTTTGTAAAACCATCCGTTAAAAACGAGGGTAAGATAAGTATCCAACCGGGGAACATCACACCTGAAAATCTCATTCAGATCAGCATCACTTTTCTCATATTCATGTACAAATTCAAAATCAGGTGTAAAGGCAGGATTCAAATTTGTGTATTTATAATTTTCGTTTTTTCGTGTAGGAATTCCCTGCGAAATAAAATCCTGAAAAGCCTTATTTCTTTGTTTATTTATGATGTCGGAAGAACCAGCGAATAGTTGTTCCTTTACATCGTTATAATGACTAACATATTTTAGCGACAAATCTGCCGTATCTGTTAATACGCTCATTTTAATTTTCGTTTTCTTTTTTAATCCAGTCGTATCCTTTTTCTTCCAGTTCAAAGGCCAGTTCTTTTCCGGCCGATTTAACTATTTTCCCGTTGAGCAAAACATGCACATAATCAGGAACAATATAATCGAGCAAACGCTGATAGTGAGTAACGATGACGGTGGCATTTTCCGGCGATCTTAACGCATTTACACCGTGTGCAACGGTCTTCAACGCATCAATGTCGAGCCCTGAATCTGTTTCATCCAACACTGCAAGTTTGGGTTCAAGAAGCGCCATTTGAAAAATTTCATTTTTCTTTTTTTCACCTCCTGAAAAACCTTCGTTTACCGAACGGTTGGTGAGTTCCAGGTGCATATCGACTAGTTCCGTTTTCTCACGCATAAGTTTCAGAAACTCACCTGCAGTCAGTTCTTTTTCGCCTTTATGCAAACGATGTTCATTTACCGCAGCTTTTAAAAAGTTTACCATTGGAACTCCAGGAATCTCAACCGGGTATTGAAAACTTAGGAAGATACCTTCTTTTGCCCTGTCTTCAGGAGACTTTTCCAACAGGTTTTCACCCATGTAAGTAATCTCCCCTGAAGTTATTTCATATTCTTCTTTTCCTGCAAGAACATTGGCAAGTGTGCTTTTCCCCGAACCATTTGGGCCCATGATAGCGTGTATTTCGCCTGCTTTAACTTCCAGATTTATTCCTTTCAGAATTTCCTGTCCTTCAACAGATACGTATAGATTTTTTACTGATAACATGTCTAAATTTTGAGATTTTGAATAAAAAGTACCCTGACTTTTATTTATATGTTTTTGTATATTGATTGTTGATTTTTCTGACTCACCTTTTATCCGACACTTCCTTCCAAACTAATCTGAAGTAACTTTTGTGCTTCAACGGCAAATTCCATTGGAAGTTTTTTGAGCACTTCCCTGACGTATCCGTTAACAATCATCCCAATAGCTTTTTCTGTGTCCAAACCACGTTGATTACAATAGAAAATTTGATCTTCACCTATTTTCGATGTTGTTGCTTCGTGTTCAACTATTGATGATTTGTTTCCCACTTCAATATAAGGAAATGTATGTGCTCCGCATGTATCGTTCAGTAATAATGAGTCACACTGTGAGAAATTTCTTGAGTTAGTTGCTCCTGGCAATATCCTTACCAAACCACGATATGAATTATCGCTTTTACCAGCCGAAATTCCTTTGGAAACAATAGTACTTTTTGTGTTTTTCCCAATGTGAATCATTTTAGTACCGGTATCCGCCTGTTGAAAATTATTTGTTACTGCTACTGAATTAAATTCTCCTACTGAATTATCACCCAACAAAATACAGCTTGGATATTTCCATGTAATTGCTGATCCGGTTTCAACCTGTGTCCAGCTTATTTTTGATGAAACACCACGACAAATGCCACGTTTTGTAACAAAATTATAGATACCACCTTTCCCGTTTTTATCGCCTGGATACCAGTTTTGTACTGTCGAATATTTTACTTCCGCACGGTCGAGCGCAATAATTTCCACAACTGCTGCGTGTAATTGGTTTTCGTCTCGCATTGGAGCTGTACACCCTTCAAGATAACTTACGTAACTGTCATCATCAGCAATAATTAATGTTCGTTCAAACTGACCTGTGTTTGCCGCATTAATTCTAAAATAAGTTGATAATTCCATCGGACAATGTACACCCTTCGGAATATAGCAAAACGAACCGTCACTAAATACGGCTGAATTCAACGAGGCAAAGAAATTATCGGCAACAGGTACAGCCTGTCCAAGGTATTTTTTAACCAGTTCAGGATATTCCTGAATTGCGTCACTTATTGAACAGAAAATAATACCCTTTTCAGCCAACGTTTTTTTGAATGTAGTTTTTACTGAAACACTGTCCATTACAACATCAACTGCTACACCAGCCAGCTGTTTCTGTTCCTCGATCGGGATTCCCAGTTTTTTGAATGTCTCAATCAATTCAGGATCAACTTCATCCAAACTATTGTATTGTGGTTTCTTTTTTGGAGCTGCATAATAACTAATACTTTGATAATCAATAGGTGGAATTTTGAGATAGGCCCAATTTGGCATCTTCATTTTCTGCCATTTACGGAAAGCCTCCAGACGAAAATCAAGCATGAATTGCGGTTCCTTTTTTCTCTCCCAAATCGTCCTGACTACGCCTTCATTCAATCCCTTATCAATAATATCAGTTTCAATATCGGTTACAAAACCGTATTTATATTCGTTTTGAGTAAAATCTTTTAATATCTTATCCTGATCTGTCATTTTTCTGTCTTCCTTTTATAATATAACAGTAGTTTTGCACCACGGTTTAAAAAACATTGCAAAGATATAAAAGTTGAAGTAATTTTAGCCCTTGAAAGATCAATTTCATACTATTTTGTCTTAAATTAACAATGAAGAAAGTAAATAAAACAACCAGCATTTCAGAATTAGGTGAATTCGGCCTGATCGATCATATTACCAAACCATTTCAAATTGTAAATTCAAGTACAATTATAGGAGTTGGCGATGATGCAGCTATTCTGGATTATGGAACAAAACATATTGTAGTTTCAACCGATTTGCTTACTGAGGGAATTCATTTTAATTTGATGTATGTCCCCTTAAAACATTTAGGGTATAAGTCTGTAATAGTTAATCTTTCAGATGTTTGTGCTATGAATGCTATTCCTAAGCAGATTACAGTTAGTATAGCAGTATCCGGCAAATTTTCTGTGGAAGCTATAGATGAATTGTATTCGGGGATAAAAATGGCATGCGAAAAATATAATGTCGATTTGATAGGTGGTGATACTACAAGTTCATTAACCGGATTGACGATTAGTATAACTGTTTTGGGTGAAGTTGAAAAGCAAAACGTGGTTTTACGAAGTGGTGCAAAAGCTACCGATTTACTTTGTGTTACTGGAGATCTGGGCGGTTCATACATGGGGCTACAATTACTTGAACGCGAAAATGAAGTTTACAAGGTTAATGAAAATATGAAACCACAATTGGATGGATACGATTATATTCTTGAACGACAATTGAAACCTGAGGCAAGAGTTGACATCGTCAAAGCTTTCAAACAATTGGGAATAAAACCTACTTCAATGATTGACATTTCAGACGGGCTTTCCTCCGAAATTCATCATTTATGTAAGAATTCGAATGTTGGTTGCAGTATTTACGAAGAGAAAATTGTGATGGATCATCAGACTCGGGCAATGGCCGAAGAGTTGAATATTAATCCTTTAGTCGCAGCACTAAATGGAGGAGAAGATTACGAACTGCTCTTTACTATTGATATAAATGATTACGATAAAATTAAAAATGATCCCGATTTTTCTGTGATTGGACACATGACTGATGTTTCAGAAGGAATAAACCTTATTACAGGTGCCGGTTCAACAATTCCATTGGAAGCTCAAGGGTGGATTCACGGAAAATAAAAATGCCACCCCCAAGTGTGGCATTTTCATTTTATATTTTTACCTGAATTAATCGGGGAAGTAACCGCGAATAATTCCTCGTTTTGAATCTTTTACAAAGAGCAGTATTTCATCTCTTTCCGGAGAAGCAGGCATTTCAGCTTCAATAATTTCTGTTGCCTGGGCAACATTTAAACCTTTCTGGTATATATAACGGTAGATATCCTGTATTTCTCTGATTTTTTCATTTGTAAAATTTCTTCTTCGAAGGCCAATTGAGTTAATTCCGACATAAGAAAGTGGTTCCCGGCCAGCCTTAATAAACGGAGGTACATCTTTTCTAACTAACGAGCCACCAGCAATCATTGCATGTGAACCGATGCGGCAAAACTGATGTACTGCAACCACTCCAGCCAGTAACACATAATCTTCAACAACAACTTCGCCTGCCAACTGTGTATTGTTAACCAAAATTACATTGTTTCCAACATTACAATCGTGAGCAATATGGACATAAGCCATTATCAGGTTGTTGTTTCCCACCACTGTTTTACCTTTAGCTGCGGTTCCACGATTAATAGTTACAAATTCGCGGATAGTGTTATTGTTGCCAATCTCAACAGTGGAATATTCACCTCGGAATTTCAGATCTTGTGGTACTGCTCCAATAACGGCACCTGGAAAGATATTACAATTTTTACCAATCCTTACTCCGGGCATAATAGTAACTCCGGAACCAATTCTTGATCCTTCCCCAATTATGACATCGTGATCGATTGATACAAACGGTTCGATAACAACATTATCGGCTATTTTCGCATCCGGATGTACATAAGCTAATGGTTGTTTCATTACGTTAAGTTATTTCTTGCTGTTTTATTTTCTGTCTGTTTTACTATTTGCGCCATAAACTCGCCTTCGGCAACAATTTTTTTACCAACGTAGGTTACTCCTTTGATGGTTGCAATTCCCCTTCGAATCGGCGAAGTTAACTTTAATTTGAAAATCAGCGTATCACCGGGAACTACTTTTTTTCTGAATTTAACATTATCAATTCGGATAAAGTAAGTTGAATATTTGCCTTCAAACTGGTCAAGAACCAGTAATCCACCGGTTTGAGCCATGGCTTCAACTAACAGTACTCCGGGCATTACCGGTTCATCCGGAAAATGGCCCTGATAAAAAAGTTCGTTTATAGTAGTGTTTTTTATTCCAACAATTTCTGTTTTTGTTTTTGAAATAATTTTGTCAACCATTAAAAAAGGGTATCGATGAGGTAGCAAATTAATGATGTCGTTAACATCGAAAACAGGAGGCAAATCAGGATTATAGTGCGGAACTTTTTCATTGTCCTCAACAATTATTTTTTTTAGTTCCTTTGCAAACATAGTGTTTACTCCATGCCCGGGTTTGGTGGCAATTATTCTGCCTTTGATACGTTTTCCACAAAGCGCCAAGTCCCCGATAACATCCAGTAACTTGTGTCTTGCACATTCATTATCGAAATGTAAATCCAGATTATTCAGAATTCCCTGAGCTTTTACTGCAACACGTTTGTGATCAAATAAGTCGGCCAACCTGTTTAATTCTTCCTGGCTGATTTCCTTATCAATAATTACAATGGCGTTATTCAGGTCACCACCCTTAATCAGGTTGTGGCTAAGTAAAAATTCTAATTCGTGCAAGAAAACAAAAGTTCGGCAAGGAGCGATTTCTGTTTTAAAATCAGTTATTGAAGTAAGCGTTGCAAACTGGTTATTCAATACGTTTGACTTAAAAGAAATCAACACATTTAACCGGTAATCATCATCAGGAAGAGCGATAATTTCAGATCCCGTTTTTTCATCCTTATACAGAACTTTTTCTTCAATGACAAGATAATCACGCTCGGCTTCTTGTTCAACAATTCCCGCCTTTTCAATGGCATTAACAAAATATATGGAACTTCCGTCAATTATTGGAGCCTCTTCATTATCCACTTCAATTAAAACATTGTCAAGATCCATTCCAACTAGTGCAGCCAACGTATGTTCAATTGTTCCAATTCTTGCCCCGTCTTTCTCTAAAAGTGTTCCGCGCGAAGTATCAATAACCAGGTCAGCATCGGCATCAATAATTGGCTGAGTTTTTAAATCAACACGCTTAAATTTAAATCCATGATTTTCAGGAGCCGGTAAAAAATTCATTGTCGTATTAACCCCAGTATGTAACCCCCTGCCCTGTATGGTAAATGAATTTGCTAACGTTTTTTGCTTTACTGTCATAAAGGATAATTTAGCCTAATTAGTTTCCGCCTTTTTTATTTCTTTTATTTCTCGCTGAAGTTGAATAACTTCATTTCGTAATTGCGGTAGATTTTTAAATATGGAAAATGCTTTTATTTGATCTTTTAATGGGATGGCAGGTGAGCCAAAAATAGTTTCATTGTCTTTTACAGATTTTGATACCCCAGACTGTGCCCCAACATTTACATTATTTCCAATGGTAAGATGACCTGCAAAACCAACCTGTCCGGCAATTTTGCAACCACTTCCAATTTTTGTGCTTCCTGCAAGACCACTTTGAGCTGCGATAACTGTATTTTCTCCAATTTCACAGTTGTGTGCGACTTGTATTAGGTTGTCAATTTTGGCACCTTTTCTAATTATTGTTGAACCCATTGTTCCACAGTCGATGGTAGTATTGGCTCCAATCTCAACATTATCTTCAATGATTACATTCCCAATTTGTGGTATTTTTTTATAAGTACCATCGTTTTGTTGAGCAAAACCAAATCCATCCGAACCAACCACAACACCGGAATGAATTATGCATTCTTTTCCAATAATACAGTTGTCGTAAATTTTAACTCCCGGATAAAGAATACAATTATCCCCAATTATTACATTTTCACCAACAAAGGTCTGCGGAAATAATTTTACGTCTTTTCCGATTTTTGCATTTTTGCTGATATATGAGAATGCACCAACATAAATCCCTCTCTCAACAGAAGCCTCATCATGGATAAAACTTGGTTGTTCAATGCCAGTTTTGCTCATTGATTTTGCCTTAACGTATAAATCAAGTAAAGAGGCAAATGCCTGGTATGCATCATCAACTTTTATAAGTGTAGCCCTAATTGTAGATTTTGGAACAAAACTCTTATTGATAAGAACAACGGAAGCTTTGGTAGAATAGATATAATTTTCATACTTTGGATTTGCCAGAAATGCAAGTGAACCTGGTTCCCCTTCCTCTATCTTTGAAACGTGGGAAACTTTTACATTTTCATCTCCTTCAATTTCTCCATTAAGAAATGCAGCAATGTCTTTAGCCTTAAATTCCATCCAATAATTTTTAGCGATGCAAATATAGGTTATAACTTATAAATGTCCAATTCTTTAGGAAAACACAAAAAATATTTACGAACCGTCTTAGTAAGAGCCGAAAGATTTATATCCGATGCCTTCTGTAAATCTTTGGTTTTCCCTGATTTATTGAGCACAAGTATTTTTTCATTCTGTTTATTGTAAGCGTTATTAATAATTTCACCTGAAATCAAAAAATAAGGTGACAGTGACTCGTCATGAGTAATTGTATTGGTAATCATTTGCAATAATTTCTCATTTCGTGTAACAGAAGCTGGTGATGAAAGTATTTCAGTTTTAAACAATTTACGGTTATTCAAACTATTCGCCAAATAGGAGAGAACCAGATCAGGATGTTGTTGCCACTCCTTAATCGAAATTAAAATATCATTATCGTCTAGTCGGGAATACCAATTTAAAACTGTTCTTCCATCCACCATTATATTTTTTCCAAAATCGCTTGATGAGAAGTTGTTCTCCAAAAATATTTTTAAAGTTGGAGTTGAAAAAACGTCAATTCCTTTAACCACCAAATCTTTTGCCCTTTTTAAAACATTAATCAGAAGGCTCTCAGCTGATACTACTGTTTTGTGCAAATAAACCTGCCAGTACATTAAACGTCTCGAAATCAGAAATTTTTCAATGGAATAAATCCCTTTTGCATCCACAACCAATTCATCTTGCCAAACATTCAACATTTTAATGATACGCTCTATTCCTATTGTTCCCTCGGCAACTCCCGTAAAAAAACTGTCCCGACCCAGATAATCGAGACGATCCATGTCAAGTTGGCTGGAAACTAATTGATGCAGAAAATGTTTTTTATATCGATTGGTGAAAATTCTTATGGCAAGGTCAAGTTTTCCGTTAAATTCGTGGTTAAGTTCATGCATCAGCAACAAAGAAATTTTTTCGTGTGAAATATCAACCAATGCATTTTCCAGAACATGAGAAAAAGGTGCATGCCCAATATCGTGAAGTAATATTGCAATGGTAACTGCATCGGCTTCTTCGTTTGTAATTTCAACTCCTTTCAAGCGTAAAACCGAAATGGCCTGACGCATTAAATGAGTGGCTCCAAGGGCATGTTCAAAACGAGAATGGTTAGCACCTGGAAAAACCAAATATGAAAGTCCAAGCTGTTTAATTTTTCTCAACCTTTGAAAAACAGGTTGTTCTATTAAATCGAAGACGACTTCTGACTGAATGTTGATAAAACCAAGAACCGGATCGTTGATGATTTTTTTCTTATTTAATGGATGTTCGCTCACAGTTGCTGTAAAGTACTTCTCAAATGTACAAAACTTTAACAATATGTCAGCAAATTGCCTCAAATATGAGGTTATCGCATCTGTTTTAATGATAAGGTAAATTGTTTTAGCCTGAGAAATATATTCGATTATTTGAATTTATGATATGAAAAGATCTTAAGTCAAATTAGATTATAATTGCATAATTTTAAAAATACAAGATCAACTTAATACCTTTTATGTACATTAATTTTGTATTTATGTGAGTATTTGCAATTTATAATCAGGAGGTTATAAACACCAAGATATTTGGGTTTGTATAAGAAAATTATTACTTTTGCGGAGATTTTTCTAAAACGAGTTTTTAGGGGGCCTCTGGTTCCCTATTTTGTTAGAGGTAATTTGAATGATTGAGAAAGCGAAAATTCAGCAATTGGTCAGGGAGAACCTGGATGAAGGGATGTTCATTGTTGATGTTTCGGTAAACGAAAGAAACGTTATCAATGTTTTTGTCGATTCATTTAATGGATTAACTATCGACCAGTGCGTGGCTATTAGCAGGTACATTGAACATAGTCTCGATCGTGAAGAAGAAGATTTTGAACTTCAGGTTTCATCGCCTGGGTTAACAGAAAGCTTCAAGGTTGAGGAGCAGTACAGAAAGAATCTGGGAAGGAACATCGAAGTTGTAACAAATGAGGGTTCAAAACTGGAAGGGGTTTTACTGGAAATTAATGAAACTGGATTTGTTTTGGAAACATCAGGTAAAGAAAAAATAGAAGGACATAAAAAGAAACAACTGGTAGTAAAAAAACACCCGTTGAAATATAACGAAATAGAAAGTGCTAAAGCAGTTATTTCATTTAAATAAAGAAATGCAAAATGGAAAATATTAACCTTATTGATTCATTTGCCGAATTTAAAGAGCTGAAAAACATTGATCGGGCAACCATGATGAGTGTAATCGAAGAAGTTTTTCGCAGTGTACTTATCAGGCAGTTTGATTCTGATGAAAACTTCGATATTATTATTAACATTGATAAGGGTGACTTTGAAATTTGGAGAAACCGCGTTGTTGTGGAAGATGACGAGCTGATCAGATCCAAATAAAGAGATTACACTTAGTGAAGCATTAAAAATAGACGAAGATTACGAAGTAGGCGAAGATGTAACTGATGAGGTAAAACTAGTGGATTTTGGTCGTAGGGCTATTTTGAATCTGAGACAGAACCTGGCAAGTAAAATTCTTGAACTAGAAAAAGACCATATTTACGGAAAATACAAGCATAAAATTGGAGACATTGTAACTGGCGAAGTTTACCAGGTGTGGAAAAAAGAAATACTAATTTTAGATGATGAAGGGAATGAGCTGATCCTTCCAAAATCAGAACAAATTCCTTCAGATTATTTCCGAAAAGGTGATACAGTTCGTGCAATAGTTTATAAGGTGGAACTTCGAAACAATAACCCACTTATTATTCTCTCACGTACTGCTCCTGTATTCCTCGAAAGATTATTTGAACTCGAGATACCGGAAATTTTTGACGGGTTAATTACCATTAAGAAAATTGTAAGGGTTCCTGGAGAAAGAGCAAAAGTAGCTGTAGAATCATATGACGAACGTATTGACCCGGTAGGTGCTTGCGTTGGAATGAAAGGATCTCGTATTCATGGCATTGTTCGAGAATTACGCAATGAAAATATTGATGTCATTAACTATTCTCCCAATATTCAGTTGTATATAAAAAGGGCATTAAACCCGGCTAAAATAAATTCAATAAAAATTGTTGAAAATGATAAAAGGGCAGAGGTTTATTTAAGGCCTGAAGAAGTTTCACTGGCAATTGGTAAAGGAGGTTTAAATATTCGTTTAGCAAGTCAGCTTACCGGTTACGAAATAGATGTTTATCGTGAAATGGAAGAGGATGACGAAGATGTAAATCTTGATGAATTTGGCGATGAAATTGAAGATTGGGTGATAGATGCCTTAAAAGCAATAGGCTGTGATTCAGCAAAAAATGTATTGAGTATTCCTCGTGCAGAATTGATTAAGAGAACTGACCTGGAAGAAGAAACCATTGACGAGGTTCTCAGGATTCTGAAGTCAGAATTTGAATGAATCAGCTAATTTTTAATATCTTTCGGACATTTCGCGGATAAGATTGGCAGATAATATAGAAAAGAAAATAAATATTTATGGGAGCAGGCAACGCAATAAGACTTAGTAAACTGGCAAGAGAATTCAATGTTGGTATTCATACCATTGTTGATTTTTTGCATAAAAAAGGGTATGAAATCGATTCAAATCCAAATACTAAAGTCTCTGAAGAAGCCGTGCAACTTCTGGAGAAAGAGTACAAGGTTGATCTTTCTTTGAAGAAGGAATCGGAAAAAATAAGTTTAAAAAGTCATCGTCCGAAGAAAGAAGTAATTACCATTGAGGATTTTGAAGATGAACAGGAGGAGGATGAAGAAGATGAAGAGCCAACTCCAAGGAAAGTTGAAAAACGGGAAGAAATTACGCGTATTCAGGAAAAACCTGAGAAACTTAAAGTTTTAGGAAAGATTGATTTGGACAGTATTTTAAACCCTAAAAAGAAAAAAGAAGAGGAAGTTATTCCAGAACCTGAACCAGAGAAAATAACCGAACCTGAAATTATAGATGAGACTCCTGAAATACCGGAACCTGAAATAGTGGAAGAAAAACCCGATGAGGAAGAAGTTCAAGAAATACGGAATGAAGATAAGAAGGAAGAGGAAGAAGTAACTAAAACTGATGTCCCAAAAGTTGAAGAAATAAAGGTTGTTGGTAAAATTGATCTTCAGAATATTAACCAAAAAACACGTCCTGCAAAAAAATCAAAAGAGGAGAAGGAAAAAGAGCGGCACGAAAGAATGAAACAAAGAACTTCTTCGGTATCTTCAGAAGAAAAGAAAGAAAAACCCGAAAAGAAAACAGAAGAGGAAGTAATAAAAGCAAAGCCTGGTAAACTTGATGGCCCAACAGTTTTGGGAAAAATTAATCTTCCGAAAAAAGAAGATTCGGGAGAAAGCAGTTCAAGAAAAAAACGCCGTAAACGAATTCAAAAGGATAGCGGGAAAATAAATGTTGATCAAAAACAAGGGGAAAAGCCAAAAGGTGGTTTTGTTGTAAATAAACAAGGCGGTAAAAAGAAACGCTTACTGAAAAAAGAAGTAAACGAGGAAGATGTACAGAAACAAATAAAAGATACACTTGCCAGGTTAACCTCAAAAGGAAAATCAAAAGGTTCAAAATATCGTCGTGAGAAAAGAGCAGCTGTCAGTGACCGCATGATGGCTGATAAAGAAAAACAGTTAGAAGATCAGAAAGTATTGAAAGCAACTGAATTTGTTTCGGTTGCTGAATTTGCTAACATGATGAATGTAAGTGTTACCCAAGTAATTTCGTCGTGCATGAGCCTTGGTTTATTCGTCTCTATCAATCAGCGGTTGGATGCCGAAACTCTTTCCGTTGTTGCAGATGAATTCGGATATAAAGTCGAATTTGTTAGCGTTGAAATCCAGGAAGCTATTGATGACTACAATGACGATGACGATGATAATTTATTGGAATCACGACCTCCGATTGTTACAGTAATGGGGCACGTTGACCACGGTAAAACATCGTTACTCGATTATATAAGGAGTACCAATGTTATCGCAGGTGAAGCCGGAGGAATAACACAACATATCGGAGCTTACCATGTATCTCTCGACGATGGAAGAAAAATAACTTTTCTTGATACTCCGGGTCACGAGGCATTTACAGCAATGCGTGCACGCGGTGCACAAGTTACTGATATTGCCATCATTATTGTGGCAGCCGACGATAATGTGATGCCACAAACTGTTGAAGCAATAAATCATGCTGCAGCTGCGGGAGTGCCAATCATTTTTGCGATCAATAAAATAGATAAACCGGGTGCTAATCCGGAAAAAATTAAGGAAGAACTGGCCAATATGAATTATTTGGTGGAAGAGTGGGGTGGTAAATACCAGTCTCATGATATTTCTGCTAAACAAGGAGTTGGAATCGAAGAGTTATTGGAAAAAGTACTTTTGGAAGCTGAAATGCTTGAATTAAAGGCCAATCCAAATAAAAATGCTCAGGGTACCATAATAGAATCTTCACTCGATAAAGGTCGGGGATATGTGGCAACATTACTTGTTCAATCAGGTACATTAAAGGTCGGAGATGTTGTTATTGCCGGTCAGCATTACGGGCACGTTAAGGCCATGTTTAATGAACGGAACCAAAAGATTGATAAGGTTGGCCCCGCTGAACCCGCAATGATTCTTGGTTTGAGTGGAGCTCCGCAAGCCGGCGACCGGTTTAATGTTATGGATAGTGAACGTGAAGCACGAAATATTGCAAATAAACGTGAGCAACTAGCTCGTGAGCAGGGGCTTAGGACTCAAAAACATATTACACTTGATGAAATTGGACGAAGAATTGCTATTGGGAATTTCCAGGAACTGAACCTTATTGTTAAAGGTGATGTTGACGGTTCTATTGAGGCTTTATCCGATTCACTGATTAAATTATCAACAGAAGAAATACAGGTTAATATTAAGCATAAGGCAGTTGGCCAAATTTCCGAATCAGATATTTTGCTGGCAGCGGCATCTGAAGCGATTGTGATTGGATTCCAGGTGCGTCCTTCTTTAAACGCTCGTAAATTGGCTGAAAAAGAACAAATCGATATTCGGTTGTACTCTATTATTTACGATGCCATTAATGAAATTAAAGCTGCTATGGAAGGTATGCTTTCACCTGAAATTAAAGAGGAAATACTTGGAACTGTTGAAGTTCTTGAGGTCTTCAAAATCACCAAAGTTGGTACTGTAGCAGGATGTATTGTCAGAGACGGAAAAGTAAACCGAAATTCGAGAGTAAGGGTAATCCGCGATGGTATTGTAATTTATACTGGTACCCTTGGATCGCTGAAACGTTTTAAAGAGGATGTAAAAGAAGTGAAAAGCGGCTATGAATGTGGACTTAATATCGAAAACTTTAACGATATAAAAGTTGGGGACCATGTTGAAGCGTTCCACGAAGTAGAAGTAGCTAAATCGCTGTAGAAATTAGAATTAGAATAAAAATTAAAGGCCGGATTTCCGGCCTTTTTTATTAATGGAATTTTATATTTTTTATGATTTTGAATGTTCAAAATTATTAATCAGCGAGCTACAATTTTCAAGTTTAAAAATACCCTCCCAAAGGAAATTTTTCGAAGGAAAATTCCTTTTAGCAAGCCTAATTTCGCCTTTTTATAATTTTCGCGTAACATTGATACACAAAAAAGCGCTTTGGTTTCATTATATTCGGTTAATTTCTTTTGCCTCTTTTTAGATGATTAGCATTGCATCGCCATAAGCTCCAAAGCGATAGTCCTCTTTTAATGCTGTTTTATAAGCTTCCATTACGAAATCATAACCTCCAAACGCTGCAACCATCATTAGTAATGTGGAGTAAGGCAAGTGAAAATTAGTAATCATTGAATTTGCCACACTGAATTCATAAGGAGGAAAAATAAATTTGTTGGTCCAACCTTCGTAAGGTTTAAGAAAACCCTGTGTAGAAACCGAACTTTCCATGGTACGCATAACGGTTGTTCCGACTGCACAAACATTTTTCTTGTTTGTTTTTGCATTGTTTACAACTTCGCAGGCATCATCTTTAATCCATATTTGTTCGGAATCCATTTTATGTTTTGTAAGGTCTTCCACATCAACACTACGGAAATTGCCCAATCCCACATGCAGCGTAACATAAGTAAATTCAACGCCTTTAATCTCAAGCCGTTTCATTAATTCACGGCTAAAATGTAATCCGGCTGTCGGGGCAGCAACTGCTCCCTCATGTTTTGCATAAATAGTTTGATAACGGTCTTTATCTTCGGGTTGTACCGGGCGATTAATGAATTTTGGAAGCGGAGTCTCTCCCAAATCATAAAGTGTTTTTTTGAATTCGTCATAAGGACCGTCAAATAAGAATCTCAATGTACGTCCACGGGAAGTAGTATTATCAATTACTTCGGCAACCAATAAATCATCATCTCCAAAATAAAGTTTATTCCCTATTCTTATTTTTCGTGCCGGATCGACCAATACGTCCCACAACCTTTGTTCCCGATTGAGTTCTCGCAACAAAAACACTTCGATTTCCGCACCGGTTTTTTCTTTGTTCCCATACAAGCGTGCCGGAAAAACCTTGGTATTGTTAAATACCATTACATCTTTATCATCGAAATAATCAATTATATCTTTAAAAAGCTTGTGCTCGATGCTACGAGTAGCTCGATTTAAAACCATTAATTTTGATTCATCACGATTTTCAGCCGGATGTAAAGCAATTTTCCTGGGATCTAACTCAAATTTGAATTTCGATAATTTCATAGAATTAAAATTATTTATTTTCAGTTGTACTGTACGAAGCTAGCATATCAAACATAAACTTTCGAAAAATGTTCTGGTTGCATGCTTTATACCTTACATGTTTTTGATATTCACTATTTTGTTAACCAGTATTTTCAAATTACCTGTTTAGTAAAGTGAACTATTTTCAAATTTTTTTTTAAAAAGCTGGTTCATTAGTTTAGCGACAGAACTTTATACGATCTGTCATTTATTGGTCTTGTTTTTTAAGTTTTGTAATTACACCTTGTTATTAAAATTAGTTACAAACTGACTTAAATTTTTTATAAAAGAATCAATTTTAATTGCATCTCCCACCTTAAAATCTCCTATTTGCGTTCTTCGCAAACCTGTTAAATATGCACCACAACCAAGTTTTATCCCAATGTCTCTTGCAAGCGCACGTATGTATGTGCCTTTACTACATCTAACCTGTAAAGTTACAAATGGAGGTTTAAAACTTACTTGTTTGATCTCATTTATAACAATTTTTTTAGGTTGAAGTTTTAAATCCTTTCCTTTTCTTGCATATTCAAATGCCCTTTTACCTTTTACTTTGACTGCGGAATAAACAGGTGGAATCTGTTCTGTTTCACCTTCAAATTTATTAATTACTTTTTCAAAATCATCTTTGGTAATTTTTGAATAATCGCCCCAGGTGCCCTCTTCTGTTTCCAGGTCGAAAGATGGTGTTGTGGCGCCTAATTTAAGGGTTGCCTCATATACTTTTTCTTGCTGCTGAAACGATTCTATCTTTTTTGTTGCTTTCCCGGTACATAATATCATCAAACCAGTTGCAAGCGGATCTAAAGTGCCCGCATGGCCTACCTTTAACTTTTTAATACCCAGATGACGACACAGTGTATTTCTTACCCGCTGAACCAAATCGAACGATGTCCAATCTAATTCTTTATCAAACAATAATACTTCCCCTTCGGCGAAATTATACTCTTTTTTGAATTCAGGCATTCGTAATTGTCTAAAATTCAGGTGTTTTGATTTTATTTACCAAAAATTAGGCTGCAAAGATAGCAATAACGCCAATAACCAAACAATAAATGGCAAAATAAATTAGTTTGCCCCGTTTTACAATTTTTATCATCCAGGAACAAGCCAACAAACCAGATAGGAAAGCAGCCAAAAACCCAATCAAAAGTGGAATAGTGCCTATAGCTTGTTGCGATGTAACATCTCCACCAATTATATCCAAAAATGCTGCACCTAAAATCGGAATTAAAACCATTAAAAATGAAAAACGGGCAACATCTTCTTTTTTATTCTTTAGCAACAGTCCTGTTGCAATTGTTGATCCACTTCTTGAAATACCTGGTATTACAGCAATAGCCTGTGCTATTCCAATAATAAATGCTTTCAAAAATGTGATCTTTCCATCATTCACCCGAACAAAATGAGTTAACGATAAAAGCAGTGCTGTGAATATTAACATACTCCCCACTAGAATCAAATTGCCGGTAAATAACTTTTCAATATTTTCCTTAAATAACAAACCAATTACCAAAACCGGAATAGCAGAAAATACCAGTTTTGAAACATAAATGGTGGGTTCATTCCATTTGAAGGCAAACAGTCCTTTTACCAGTTCAAAAATATCTTTACGGAAAACAATAATTGTACTTAATACTGTAGCAACATGTAAAACAACATCAAAATATAAGTTGCTTTCGTTCTTAACACCGAGCAAATGATTCCCGATTTCTAGATGTCCGCTTGAACTTACAGGGAGAAATTCGGTAATACCTTGAAGAATTCCCAGGAGAAATGCTTGTAATTCATTCATTTTCCCTGGCGGTTAACTATCGCTCTTTGGCTTTTTCATTATGGCATAAATTTCGAACAGAAAACCAAAGAGTAAAAGAACAGGTGCAATAGTTAGTCGTCTAAAACTGAATATATCAGGGTTAAATACGTTTGGATCATCACTGCCACCACCAGCGAGAAGAATAAAACCAATTACTATAACAGCAAAACCTATTGCCATTAATTTATAGTTTTCTTTTCCAAGTGCAAAGCCGGTACTTTTTGTCTCTTTTTTTGCCATTTTTTTCTAATTGTGCGGTAAAGATAATCAATAAAACATTTCATCAAATTTCATTTTTAGGAATTTGTTCACCGACAGTAGTGCGGAAATAACGGAAAATATTAACCCTAAAAGAATAACCACAATAAATACGAGTCCCATATTCTTTAAATCATAAATCGAAATAATACCTTGTAATTCATTTTTAAAGGAATATACTACCGCAAATAAAATCGCACTTGCAAACAGAGAACCGCAAATGCCTAACCAGAAGCTTCGCCATAAGAATGGTTTTCTTATAAAAGAATTGGCAGCTCCAACCATCTGCATTGTGTTTATCGTAAACCGTTGAGAGTAAACCGTTATTCGGATAGTGCTATTTATTAGAGCAATAAATATTAAAGCTAACAGCAAACTAATAATAAGCAATATCATTGAAATACGTCGCACATTCTGATTAATAACTGTTACCAGGTTTTTTTGATAATAGACTTCCTTTATCTGTGGGAATGCCATAAATTCCTGTTCCAACATACTAATACTGTCTGGTTGAGTTGAACGTGCAAAAAGTTTAACCTCGAAAGAGGCGAAAAGCGGATTATATCCAAGAAATCCAGTAAAATCTTCTCCCAGTTCTTCGGTCAACTCTTTTTCTGCGGTTTCCTTATCAATATAGCGAATCGATTTTATACTGGGGTTCGACTTTAATTGATTCTGTAAATTGATCACATCAATGGCTTTAATGTCGTCGTTTAAAACAACAGTAAAACCGATTTTCTCCCGCACATAATCCGATAATTTTTTCGCGTTGATTAAAACCAGTCCCAAAATACCAACCATAAGTAAAACTAATGTAATACTCAATAACGATGTAACCCACAAGTTAAAAATCCTTTTTCTGAGTCTTTTGGGCTTTGATTCTTTCATAATCAAATTTATTACTTTGAAGTACGTAGTCAGGCAAATGTAAAAAAAATAGGATTTAAACCGGAAACAAAAATGGAAGGTGCTTTTAATGGGCTTTTTGTCATGCTCAAGTTTTTCGTTAACAACCATTTAATAAGGCAAAAATTTAATGGTTATTTTTTGGAAATACGAAAAAAGGAAATACTTTTGCAGTCCCGATTATTGTCCTTGATTTCAAGGAGTGTAAATAGTTGATTTTCTTTGATGTAAAGATTTTTATTGATAAAATTCCGTTGAGATAAAAATTGCAATCAGGTGAAAATCATAAGTAATTGAACTAAAAAAAATTAAAAAAGTGGACACACTTAGTTATAAAACAGTATCGGCAAACAAAGCCACGGTAAACAAAGAATGGGTTATTGTGGATGCTGAAGGACTCGTTTTAGGACGTATGGCCAGCAAAGTTGCCAAGATCCTAAGAGGGAAAAACAAGCCGTCATATACACCACATGTTGATTGTGGCGACAATGTAATTGTTATTAATGCAGAGAAAGTGGTTTTGACCGGCAAAAAAATGACGGATAAAGTTTATGTACGTCACTCAGGTTATCCGGGCGGACAACGTTTTCAGTCACCGGTTGAACTTCTGGCTAAATTTCCGGAAAGAATTGTGGAAAAAGCAGTAAAAGGAATGTTACCAAAAAACAGGTTGGGAAGGAAGTTATATACTAACTTGCATGTGGTAGTTGGTTCAGAGCATAAATACGAAGCTCAGAAACCAAAAGTTGTTGATTTAAATACGATTAAATAAGCAAAATGGAAGTAGTAAACACATTAGGACGTAGAAAAACAGCGGTAGCCCGTATTTACCTCAGTGAGGGTAAAGGTAACATTACCATTAATAAAAGGGATTTAAAAGAGTATTTCCCATCTACAATTTTGCAATATATCGTTTTGCAACCATTGCAAGTTCTGGGAGTTCAGGAAAAATACGATATCAAAGTGAACCTTGATGGCGGTGGTCCAAAAGGTCAGGCAGAAGCATTGCGTTTAGCAATTGCACGCGCAATGTTAGATATTGATCCGGAAAACAGAAAAGAACTGAAAGCAGCTGGCTTTCTAACCCGTGATCCTCGTGAAGTGGAGCGTAAAAAACCAGGTCGGCCAAAAGCAAGAAAACGCTTCCAGTTCTCAAAACGTTAATATTTTTATTTATTCACTAATATGGATCTAAAACGGTTGAGACTCTCGCTGTTAATAACGAGACTACTCAACAGTTGCTTTTAGGAACATAAAAAAAGTAAACAGATGCCAAGAACAAATTTTCAGGATTTATTGGATGCAGGTGTACACTTCGGACACCTTAAAAGAAAGTGGAATCCGAACATGGAACCATATATTTTTATGGAAAAAAATGGAATCCACATTATTGATCTTCAAAAAACAATTATAAAAATTGATGAAGCTGCCAACGCAATTAAACAAATTGCAAAGTCAGGCCGTCGAATTTTATTTGTAGCAACAAAAAAACAGGCTAAAGATTTAGTAAGCGAATTGGTAAAAGAGGTTGGAATGCCTTACGTTACTGAACGTTGGCCTGGGGGTATGTTAACCAATTTTCCTACGATCAGGAAAGCGGTTAAGAAAATGAACTCCATCGACAAAATGGCAAAGGATGCCAGTTGGGACAATCTTTCTAAAAGAGAAAAATTGCAAATTACAAGGCAACGTGCCAAACTGGAAAAAATGCTGGGAAGTATTGCAGATCTTTCTCGTTTACCTGCAGCTTTGTTTATAGTTGATGTAATGAAAGAACGAATTGCAGTTCGTGAGGCGCAGCGTCTCGGAATTCCGGTATTTGCTATGGTTGATACCAACTCGAATCCGGATGATGTTGATTTTGTAATTCCGGCGAACGACGATGCTTCACAATCGATTAAACTTATTGTAGGGGTGATGTGTGAAGCTATTAGTGAAGGATTGAACGAAAGGAAAATAGAGAAAGACAAAGATGAGGCAGATGCTGAAACAACAACAAAAAAACCAAGAAAGAAAGTTAAAGAAGTTGTTTTGGAAGATGAAGACGAAGAAGAAGTCGAAGAATAATTAATTGGTAAGCATAAAAATTAAATAAAGAATTTGTAATATGTCTTTTACAACAGCCGACGTAGTAAAATTGCGTAAAGTAACGGGTGCAGGGATGATGGATTGCAAAAATGCCCTGAATGAAGCCGAAGGGAACTTTGATAGAGCCCTTGAAATTATCCGTGAAAGAGGGAAACTGGTTGCCAGTAAACGTGCTGACAGAGATGCAGCAGAAGGTGTTGTTCTGGCTAAAGTAACCAGTGATAATAAATTTGGTGCAATGGTGGTTTTGAATTGTGAGACCGACTTTGTGGCAAAAAATGAAAATTTTGTGGCTTTTGCCGATAGCATTTTGAGCCTGGCAATGGAAAATAAAGCAAGCAGCCTTGATGCAGTTAAAGCACTTCATCTTGATGGAAGAACTGTTGAAGCACAAGTAACTGAGCAAACAGGAGTAATTGGTGAAAAAATTGAACTTTCCTATTTCAATATTATCGATGCCGAAACCGTTGTAAGTTATATTCACCCGGGAAACAAACTGGCCACTTTGGTTGGTTTTAATAAAGCAGGTGTTGAAACCCAGGTTGCAAAAGATGTTGCTATGCAGGTTGCAGCTATGGCACCAATTGCAGTTGATAAAGATTCTGTTCCAGCCGATGTAGTTGCAAAGGAACTTGAAATTGCAAAAGAAAAATACCGTCAGGAAGGAAAGCCCGAAGCAATGCTTGACAAAATTGCACAAGGAGCTTTAAATAAGTTTTTCCAGGAATCAACTTTGTTGAATCAGACCTATGTTAAAGATGGAAAAATATCTATTAAAGAATTTCTGACACAAAACGACAAAGGACTTACTGTTACTTCTTTTGATCGTTACACGCTAAATGCTTAAACTAAATTAAATTGCCGATATAAAAAAGCTATTCATTTTTATGAGTAGCTTTTTTAATGTTTTTCAGGTACGTTCTTTTAATATCGTTTTACAAGAATTTATTATTTCAACCTTAATCCCAGGAAAATGGTAATTTGAGCTACCATTTCATCATCAATACTATTGCGGGTTTCACGTTTTACCAATCCGGGGAAAAACATAGCTTCAATTGAAGGTTTTATTACATTAGTAATCTTTGCTTTGGGTTGAATACCCAAAACAGCTCCGTAAAAAACTGATCCATAAAAATCTTTTGCCGGTTCATTTGCATTTGCAATAACTACCGGTTCCCCTGGCGTTAATCCACGGCTTTCCCTAGTTCCAGTAGTTTTGGTAAGTAGATGAAAACCTCCAATAACACCCATATAAATGAAACCTGTACTGGGGCCATAAAATTTTTTCTGATACAAAAACTTGGAATAGACATTAAGTGATTGGTGATTTAGTTTAAAATTCCTTCCAACGAGAGCAGTCCCCCATTCCTGATGTTCTTTGAAAAAATAATAAGAGATACCTGGGTTAATACTATACATATTTTTTCGCTTATGTTGGATCGGATAAGGTTTTTCAACCGAAAGCGTTGGAAATCCGGTAATTTTGTGATACCACTGAACATCAGTAACATTTCCAAAGACATAAGGATATCCAATTCCAATCTTCAGGTCAGGGCTTTTAATCCGTTTTTGTGCAAAGCTTTCGAGCGTCAGAAAGCTGAGTAATAATACGATTGTAATGGTTGATAAACGTTTCATTGTGTAAGAGTTTTAATTCCAAAAAACGCATAAAGTTAATTCTTTAACGCAAAATTCAATATCCAATTGTTTATAATCTCCAAAACTTCAGGTGAAAAGGTTTCTTCAATTTGGGTATATTCTGCTGTTGAGCCCGTCTTGCAATGCTGAAAAAGATGATTCAGGCCTTCCAGTTTCATAGTTTTAAAATTCTTGTTCCCGCCTTTTTTCAGCGCATTTTCAATAGCTTCCAAATTTTCATCGGCAGGAACCTGGAGGTCTTTGCTGCCGTCTAAAGCAAGCACAGGGCATTTAACTTTAGCAAGTGTAGGAGACGGATCGTACGTAAGGAAAAATTTAAACCATTTCGTATTTATACTTGTAATTTGGGCGTCAACAGCTTTTTTCTGGTCTTCGTTCATCATTGAATATGCACCATTTGTATATGCATTTTGGAGTCTGGTGAATATTTGGGCAGTATCTTTTTTGTTCAGCAAAATGGAAAAAATATTTTCCTGAAGCTTCCGGTTTTGCTCTATTTGTTCATCGGTTGCCCCGGCTGCTTTATTTAGTAATCTGGCTTGTGCATACAAAATCTGTTGTCCGTTAATTCCCGGTCCTGCAAGCAAAACAATAAAAGCGATATCTTTAGATTGTGTAGCCACAATTGGCGCAATTAAACCGCCTTCGCTGTGCCCGATTAATCCGATTTGTTTTGGATTGATTTCATTAACCGTCTTTAAGAAATTGACACCGGCTTCCACGTCGCTAGCAAAATCTTCGCTGGTTGCATCACGAATATTTCCTTCTGAACCTCCAACTCCGCGATCATCAACCCGAAGAACTGCAATTCCATGCCTTGTCAAATAATCCGCAATTACTAAAAAAGGTTTGTGGCCAAATAAAGTTTCGTCGCGATCCTGTGCACCCGATCCGGAAATTAATACTACGGCCGGACAACTTTTGGTATTTTCAGGTAGAGTCAGCGTTCCTGCCAGTTTTAATCCCGATTTTGGATTAATATATTCCACTTCTTTTACCTCGTAAGGGAATGGTGCTTTTGGAGTTTGTGGTCGATTTATTTCTACAGTTATGTTTGTCTTTTTAAGTGCCAGCGGAAGCTTTACACCATTCTGCTTCCAGAACCCTTCAATGGTTGAGTCGCTAATAAGTTTCCCTTCATATTTACCATTTATCATAGCAACATTTAATAACAGGCTGTCACCGGAAATTTGAGTTTCTTTTACTGGTAAATCTCTTGCATTTTGAGCCGGAACATCGAGTTTCGAAACCAGGGTTCCGTCTTCGTTTTCCGAAATTTTAAAAATCATTTCCAGTTTTGCAGTTGGCAATTCAATTATTCCACTCCAGTTACCAATTGCTTTTTCAATGTTTTGAGAAAATGAGATAACTGGATTGGACAAAAAGAAAAAAGCAATAAGCAAGTTTAAAAAGTATCGTTTCATTGTTGGATTTTTATTGACAAGATATAAAATATTACATATTCCCTTAACATGCGCTAAGCTGTTTTAATTAGCTAAGCGCCTAAATCTTTTATTGCAAGATACAGGTTTATCATACAATAAATTTTTTCTGAATTAAGTATAGTATTGCATTTACCTGTTGTTCATAAAGTTTTTTGAAATTTGCAGGATTATCAAAAATATCGACCCAAACCAAGTTATGACCGGAAGTGTTGCGTAATTTACTTGTTGTTTTAAATGCAGTTCTCAAATCATTAGTCTTAATAGCTCCTACAATTTCTTGTAATGAATTTGCACTACTCTTTTTTATATGTACAAAGTCACCCTTAAACTCTGGTGTTTCAAAAATATCTCTTAATTGCAAGTAATTTTGATCATCGCTCTTTTTATATAAATATTTCAGTAATGATTCAAAAATCAAACTTCCTTTAAACAAATAAGTTAAAACCGGTTCTATTGACCCCCCCTGAGAACTTCTTAATAATAGTTCTTTTTCTCTTTCTTCGAATTCTAAAATGTAGGAATAGAATGCAGTGATTATGGAATGATTTTCTTTTGCTTGAAGAAGTATCTTAACAAATTTATTAATGAAGTCAATTTTGTGAATTTCTGGAAGTCCGGATACATTATTAAATCTTTGTAATTCATCTAAAAATTTCTTTTTCAATTTAACAATCCGCTCCCATGGTTCATTCCCATTATGGTTAAGAAAAAGAAATTGTCCAGCTGCATATCTTGACCAATTATCTGGTTTATTTCTCATATCTTCTGAAATAGCTGCATCTATATAAAATACTGCTTTTTCGTAATTTTTTAAGTCAAATGCCATCCATGCTAAAAAGAAGAAAGGAGTGCCTTTATGAATTTTTTCATATTTGTTCTCATCTTCATTTTTAATTATTATTAGTAATCTTTCATATTCGTTAAATCTTTCAAATGGTTTATCAATAATTTCTCCTATTGTGTTACCTTTCCAATATTCTTTGTTCTCGAAGAATTTATCGCCATCTTGCGGAGTATCAATGATAAGTTTTTTAAAAGCTAATCTTGCTTTTTCCATGTTTTCATCTGTATGTTTATTCATCGATTTTTAATTCCAAGTTCTGAATTTTTCTATTTTGATGAAAATAAAATACTTCTTTTTTGTTAACTAATCACAAATGATTCTTTCCAAACCCACCTCCACCCGGAGTTTCAATAATAAATTTATCTCCAGTTTTCAAATCAATATTTTGAATCGAATCCAATTGAATTTCTTCTCCGTTTTTTCGTATCACTTTTTGAAAACCCGGTTTTCCGTCTTCACCGCCGTTTATCCCAAATGGTCCTGATTTTCTTCTTTGCGAAAGGACTGAAAGATTAACTGGTTCAAGAAACGTAATTTCACGGATTACACCATCGCCTCCGGTCCATTTTCCTTTTCCGCCTGAATTTTTTCTAATGGAGAACTGTTCCAAACGAACCGGGTAACGATGTTCCAGAATTTCAGGATCAGTAATCCTTGTGTTGGTCATGTGGTGATGAACCGCGCTGGCACCATTGAAACCTTCGCCGGCTCCGCAGCCGCCACAAATGGTTTCGTAATAACCAAAGTTTTTGTTGCCAAACAAGGTGTTATTCATGGTTCCCTGACTGGCAGCAACAACTCCGAAAGCTTTTAAAAGGGTGTCGGTCAGTCGCATACTTATTTCAACATTTCCGCCAACCACTGCCGGGCATTTTTTGGGGTCATCATCAAAAGTTGGATTTAACATTCCTTCCGGCAAAACAAATGAAACAGGTTCCAATAACCCGTCGTTTAATGGAATCGGCTCATTCAGCAGCAATCGTAAAACATAAATGGTTACACTGTTTACAATGGCTTTCGTGGCATTCATATTTCCATGATGAACAGGGGCACTACCCGAAAAATCAAAAATACATTTTCCATTTTCAAGGGTGATATTTACATTCAATTTCGAACCATCATCTAAAAACTCAGTGGCCGAATAAATTCCATTTTTAAATTTTTTCAAAGTGGCTAGCATTTTTTCTGATGCATGGTTTCGCAATAAATCCAGGTATTTTTGAATGGTTTCTTTCCCGTATGTTTTTATTAGCGTCAGCAACGCATTCAATCCGTTTTGATTGGCTGCCAGTGCCGCATTCAGATCTGCAAGATTTTCTTCCACTGAACGGGAAGGATAAGGACTTTCTAAAAGAATTTTTCGCATTCCTTCCCAATCCACTTTACCTTTTCTCACAATATAAAATGGCGAAATAACCACGCCTTCCTCTTCCAGATTTTTAGCGTTGGGCGGCATCGATCCCGGACTGATTCCCCCAATTTCTGCATGATGGGCACGATTCACTACAAAACCGACTCGTTCTCCTTCATAAAAAACCGGTGTGACAACAGTAACATCAGGCAAATGTGAACCACCATATTTCGGGTGATTGGTAACAATGGTATCACCTTCTTCAAAATTAAAATGTTTGAGGAGGGTTTGTACACAAACTCCAAGTCCGCCCAAATGTACCGGAATGTGCGGAGCATTGGCCACTAACCGTCCTTCTGCATCCAGCAGTGCGCAAGAAAAATCGAGCCTTTCCTTAATATTTACTGAAAGGGAAGTTCGCTGTAATAAAGCGCCCATGTTTTCGGCAATGGCCATAAACCGATTGGTAAACAGCTCCAGTTCGGTTTCGCGGGTTTGTGTTTTTGTCGATTGTTGCTGTTTTCCATTGTGTTGCAGTATAGCTGTGCCCTTGTGTTGCAGTTGGAATTTCCACCCCGGTTTAATATACGTTGTGGCAAAATTATCTTCAAAAATAGCTGCACCAGAAAAGGTCGCTCCCGTTTCCAGTTCTTTCCGCACAAATCCGGGCGTCTTGTTTTGAGTGTAAAACGAGGGCTCAGGCTTGAATTCGTTAATAGAATTTTGCAGTGTTTTTGTTTTTCCGGTTTGAACCGAGGCCACAGCCCGTAATGCTTCCACCTCAATTTTGCGGTTAGAAATAGTGTGCCCGTAAATTTTATGGTACAGTTCATTAAAATCAGGAATCAGATTTTCAGGTTTGGTAAATGGAATTTCAAGACTCGAATCCTGTCCTTTAAAACGCATGAAAACCATGCGTTGTCGAATTTCGATTTCTTCTTTTTGGAAACCCTCCTTTTTTAATTTTTCAGAAGCCTCAACCTCGATTTCAGCAAGATATTCAGGAATCTTATTTTGAACTTCTTTTAAATTTTGAAGAATTTGTTTTTCCGCAAACCGTTCAACTGCAGCATTTCCAATTCCATAAGCGCTAAGCAAACCTGCATCTTTAGGAAGAAGTACTGTTTTTATTCCAAGTATTTCAGCAATATCGCAGGCATGCAAACCACCGGCGCCGCCAAAAGCAACCAACACAAAATCTTTGGGATTGTACCCTTTTGAAATGGAAATTTTACGAATAGCGCCAGCCATAATCTCATTGGCAATATCGATAAAACCGTTTAGAATTTCTTCACGTTTTCGCTGAATCCCTGTTTTTTCTTTGATTTGCCCAATCAATTCATCCAGTCTTTTTTCAGCATCTTTTCTGAAAACCGGAATTCCGAATTGGCTTGTGTCGAGCCGGTGAAGCAATAAATTTACATCAGTAATAGTGAGAGGGCCGTCAGCACCGTAACAGGCAGGTCCGGGAAAGGCGCCTGCACTTTCTGGTCCCACAAAAAGTCTGTATCCGTCGAATCCGCAAATGGAGCCGCCACCGGCAGCTACGGTTTCAATAGCAATAGCCGGGCTGTTGATTTTTGCATCGCCTACTTCCAACTCATATCGGTAATCAAGTTCACCATCAATTCGTGAAACATCGGTGCTGGTACCGCCCATATCGAAAGTGATGAGTTTTTGAAAACCGCTTTCTTCACCAATTTTTTTTGCTCCAACTACACCGCCCGCCGGTCCGCTGAGCAGGCTATCCTTTGGATGAAATTTATTAGTGGAAACCAATCCTCCGGCACTGGTCATAATCTGAAAAGACTGTTCACCAATTTTAGCTGAAATGCGATTTACATAGTTTTGAATAATCGGCGATAAATAGGCATTTACAACCGTTGTTTCAGCCCGGTTCAAAATTTTAATTAGTGGTGAAAGTTCTGTGGAAGTGGAAATAAATTGAAAACCTTCACTTTTCACAATCTCCGCCAGTTTGATTTCATGTATTGGATTTATATACGAATTCATCAAAGTTATGGCTACAGCTTCGACTTTTTCTTCTCTGAATAACTGGAGTTGTTTTCTTACTTTTTCTTCGTTCAATGGTTTTAATACATTCCCTTTTGCATCGATGCGTTCATCAATTTCCAGAATTCGATGTGTGATTTGTTTCCTTTTTTGAACGTTAAGCGCAAAGATATCGGGGCGCGCCTGGGTGCCGATTTCAAGTAAATCTTTAAATCCGCGGGTAACGATAAACAATGTTTTGGCTCCTTTACTTTCGAGCAGTGCGTTGGTTCCTTTTGTGGAACCGAGTTTTAAAGAAAGATCAGGAAAATCTTCATCTAACGCAGTTTGTGTAATCAGGCGTGCACCCAAAACCGGCGCTTCTTCATTCGATGTAATTTCAAAATTTTCTCCAACAATATTTTCAGTGTTTGAAATCGGTTGATTCAATTGTAAAAGTTTGTTTTCAAAATCATAGTTTTCAATTTTCAGGTTGGCATATTTCGAACCGAGCAAACGAAAAGAAAATCCTTTTAATATATCACGTTGCAGGTTCCATGATTCCGAAATTTCAAAATGGTTTGCAGAAAATGCTTTTTTGATGGTTCCACGTAAACTGCTGCTACTTAAAACCTTTTGCCGATATTCATTCCCCAGATTATCGATGCCAATACAATCTGTAAATGTTCCTCCGGTATCAACAAAAAGTTGAAAGTAGTTTGGTTTCATAAAAGTCACTTTCTTCAAATGTAAAAAGATTTCATAAATGCAGACTGAAAGTTGTAATCAGTAATTAAACTGATTTTTTAAATTTAAAAATGAGTAACTTATTTTCAGTAAAATGATTATTTTGAAAGGATTCAAATTGGAGTATCAAAGAAAAACGCTGTTGGAATTTCCAACAGCGTTTTTCTAATGTATAAAATTATGAAATTTTCTTACCAGCCTGGATTATTATCTCCCAAACTTGGGTTGGCGGATAATTGAGCGTACGGGAAAGGCAAAAGGTTGTATTTTGAATCCCAACCATTACCTGATCCCTCACGGGTTCTGATATCCCAGGTTACACCATCGTCTTTGTATCCGTATAATGTGTACCATGTTTTTCCTTTATCTTTTAGTCGATCGGCTGCATCACCCCAGCGAACGAGGTCGAAGTAACGTTCACCTTCCTGCCAGAGTTCGGCTCGACGTTCGTCTTTAATATCCTGGTAAGTCATACTGCCAAGCAACGGTATTTGCGCTCTTTGGCGAACCTGATTCAGTGCTTGTAATCCAGAGCCATCGGCGTCGCCATTAACAAGGAATTGTGCTTCAGCATACATCAACAGCACTTCAGGGTAACGCATGAAACTGCGTGTTGGCCATTGAACGCCTAAAAAACCCACCGATATCAGTATAAATATCTGCAGCAAATAACAATCCTCTCCAACGGAAATACCCTTGGTTTGCACTTATTGGCGCCACCGTTCCTGGAGGGCCTGACGCATTTTTATAAGATAATTCAAAAGCCTGGTCGTAAGTACGAAGAGTAGATTTGAAACGGGGCTTTTCTAAACCACCTTCATGATCTCTGAGAAAATCACCGAAGTTGCCTGTTGGAGGGCACCATCCCCAGCCTATATTGTAGAGATCATCCGGCAAAGTCATATTTTCCGGGCGCCAGTTTGTCCATATTTGGTCAATTCCTGCCTGATAACTTGAATAACCATTTGCGTCAGCTGAATTATGCTCCCATATATATTCTTTGCAAAAGTCTGCTGCCGGCCTGTCGAGTATAAACATATCATCGACCAGTCCGTACAGTCCTGATGAGATTACTGTTTTAAGCGGTGCTATTGCTTGTGCAAGAATTTCTGCATCTTCATATCTGGTTCCATACCAAAGTGCTATTTTGCCTTTGTAAGCCAAAGCAGTATGCTTCGAAACACGCGCACCATAAGCTCTTTGCTGACCAAGTCCTGAAAGGGGCGGAAGCGCATCGGCGGCTTCCTGCATTTGGGCAAGGCACCACGTAATAATTTCTGCAGGGTCCCCCTTTGGTAGGATAATAATCTTCACTTGTTGGAACATGTTCAACAAAAGGAGGGGAACCCCACCAGCGAACATTTTCGAACATCATTAAAGCCCTGAAAAATTTAGCTTCAGCTTTTACACGGAGTATTCTAGGATCAGTGCTTTCAGGAATTTTTTCAATAATGTTATTTGCCCAATAGATTATTTTATAGGAATTTACATACATTACATTAAGATTACCTTGGGTAGAATTAATGATTAGATTGTCAGCTTCCTGAAATTGCATTAGCCTGCGTCTGCAAATGAATTACCACCTGCAAAATGATCATCACTCAAGCAGTTCAGGAAAACTTTTGACTGCAACCCCCTCTATCTGAGCATAATACTGATTATAAATTGATGAGATAAGTGATTCGGCCTCATTGGGTCCTGCGTTTTCATAATATGAATCTGATTCAAGCACACTCTTCTGCGGAATATCTAGCAGGCTTTCTTTACAGGAAAAGAATGTTAGTAATAAAACTAGTGCTGATATTTTAAATAAATACTTTTTCATTGTTAGAATTTTTTAGATTAAAATGATACGTTTACACCAAAAACTAACTTTCTTCGAAATAGGATAGTTTCCATAATCTAAAGCCATAGAGTTGATATTTGAATTTAATCCGTTTGTCTCCGGATCTAAACCTGGATATTTTGTGAATGTAAACCAGTCGTCGAGCGACACATAAGCTCGCAAATTTGAAATTTTTACTTTACTTATAATACTTTTCGGAATGTTGTACCCAAGTTGTATCTGTTTAATTTTAAAGAAGGATGCATCAAAAACCATAGCATTCGAAACCTTATAGTTTTGGTCAAAGTAGTTCGGTTTTGGGATATCTCGAGTTTCTATTGTCAGGTGTCCACCTGCCTTCGTAAAATTCCAGAAGGGTATTAGCTTGTGGATAATCACCACGATTTAATCCAAACAATTTTTCGTTTCCCTGTACACCAGCACCAAATACAACCAGATCGAAGTTTTTGTATCCAAGATTTACTGTGATACCGTAAGTATAGTCAGGTATGGCACTACCGGTCATTCTTCGGTCATCGGTGTTAATTATGCCATCAGGTTTGATATCTTCGTAGATGGCAGCGCCCGTTTCGGGATCGATACTTTCAATTACATAAGTGCGCAAGTACCATAATGGATAACCTTCTTCAAAATATGTAACTGTCCCCGAAGTATGAATTGCAGCACCATCAACACGGTCTTTTGAGGTTCCTTTAGTTACTCTGTTCTTCAGATATGCAATATTACCGCTAATATTATAGTTAAAGTCACCTATTTCGTCTTTCCACCCAAGTTCGAATTCTAAACCTTTATTGTTCACCTTTCCCGCATTGACATAAACATTTGAAGCGCCTGTATTTGCTGGAGCTGCTGTACTGGTCAGCAGATCGTTCGTATTTTTGTTATACCAGTCAACAGCAACAGTTAATCTGTCTTTCAGTAAACGGGCATCCAATCCTATATCAAATTGGCGAGTTGTTTCCCACTTAATTTTTGGATTGGGGAGTATGCTGGAAGGGTATGTACCTGTTAACTGGCCACTACCACTGCCGAAGTCATATCCGTAACGAATTTGAGTTTCCAACGTTGTACTATATTGGTAATTACCCAACGCGTTAACATTACCGTTAATACCATATGATGCACGAAACCTTAATGAAGACAAATCAAGATTTGCTTTGATATTATCCATAAACGACTCATTACTAATTGTCCAGCCACCAGATATTGAAGGGAAGTAACCCCAACGATGATTTTTGTCAAGTTTGGAGGTGTCATAAGCATCTGCACGGAAGTTGGCTTGTAGGTTGTATTTGTTCTCATATGACCAACCTAAACGTCCATAGTACGACATATTTGCGCTTTCAAACGGCTGTCCGCTAATAGACATTTGTGTTGAATTAACTGCATTCGACAAGTAACGGAAGTTTGGAACGTCAATAGATAATTGATTTGCCGAGCCATAGACAAAATCACCTTCCGAGTGCTGGTACGACATACCTGCCATTGCTGAAATGTTATGCTCGCCGATATCAAAAACATAGGTGGCGAAGTTCTCCCACTGATAATAGAGATTATTGCTTGAACGACCATTTATCGACATCGCCTGATTTGCAGTTGAATTTATATATAAATCATAGTTATAGTTCGATGCTTGTGAATATCCGGCACGGTACCCTAAACGAGAAGTTACTGTCAGGCCTGCAATGGGTGTAAGATTTACGTATCCTGTTCCTCTCAGATTGAAACTTTTATTCTGGCTGTCCGTCCTGTCACGCATTACAGCTGGATGCCAAATTAATGTATTTCCACTGAATATGGATTCACCATAGATATTACCACTTGGATCTTTAGGCAATTCATGGCCCTGCGATTCCCATGTTTTAATTCTGTCTGGTTCCTGTCCCGGTGTATAAGTCCACGGAGTGATGGGATCGTAAACCAAGATAGAACCTAAAACACTGATATTTGGACGCGAATCTTCTGAAACAGTATTGCTTTCATTTTTTTCGATGTTTGTAGTAATACCAATGTTTAACCAGTCTTTTACTTTATATTCTGCATTTATCTGGGCTGTCAGACGTTTGTAAATATCTTTGTCACCGGTAATGATTCCATTATTATCCAGATAATTCATAGAAACATAAAGATTACCACGTTCATTGCCTCCTTCAAACCCGGCGGAATGACGTTGCATAATACCTGTTTCAAACATATGTCCAGCCCAGTAGGTGTCTGTAACTCCATCATATTGGAAATCTTCCATTGAAACTGCTCCTGATTCAACTACATATTGCATATATTGCTGCGCATTCATCAGCTTAGGAAGGTTAGCAATCTTTTGGGTTGTATATTGTAAATTGTAGAATACTCTTCCGGTTCTGGCACCTGCACCTGATTTTGTGGTTACAAGTATTACTCCATTACCTGCTTCAATACCATAAATTGCTGCCGAGGCACCATCTTTTAAAACTTCAATTGACTCAATATTTTCCGGATCGAGATAGTCGAGTGTGGTTACCTTTAGCCCGTCTACGATTATGAGGGGATCTGTTTTTGAATTTGATGAATATCCACGTATTTGTATTGATGAAGATTTCCCGGGGGCACCGGAAGCATTAATAATCTGAACCCCTGCAGCTTTTCCCTGAAGGGCCTGGGCAGCGTCTGTTGCAGTACGGTTTTCCAGATCAGCACTTTTTACGGAAGCTATTGACCCTGTGATATTACTCTTTTTCTGAACCCCGTAACCGATGGCTACAACCTCTTCTAAACCAATGTTTTCAGTTACCATGATCACATTGATCAGGGTTTTTCCAGCTACTGGAATTTCCTGCGTAACCATACCAACAAATGAAAATACCAGGGTCCCATTATCTGGTACATTTGATATTGTATATCCTCCATCCGTACCGGTAATTGCACCTTGTGTTGTATTCTTAATGACAACGGTAACTCCTGGTAGTGGCTGTCCACCCGCATCAAGCACAGTGCCGGTAATTGTTTTTTGCTGCGCTTCAACAACAGAACCAGACCCGGATTTTAGTTCTAACGGTTTATTTTCCGGACTAAGTAATATTAAATTATCTTCCATTACTTTGTAGGTAACTCCTTCTCCGGCAAAAATTTCATCCAGAATTTCTTCTACGGTTGCATCGTGAGTATTTAATGAAACCTTCACGTTTAACATCAACCTGTTCACGGATATAAAAGAAACGAAATTTACTCGTTTCTTCGATATCTTTAAGCACATCAACGATCTGTTTACTCTCAGCATTTAAACTAAATTTAGTAGCCTGCGAGTAGACTGTTGCCGAAACCTGCATCAACCCTGCAAAAAAAAGAATGGTTGTTAGTTTCATGATTAATAATGCCTTTTTTACCGCTCTGCAATGCAGAAAAGTGTTAATACTCTTTTTTTTCATAAATTTGAATGTTTTGATTAATAGTTAGTGGTGATCGATTAATCACCAAAAAATTCAAGACAATTTGGACCGGTTGGTGTGGCAGCACCAGCCGGCTTTTTTTAAAAGTTAGCTTAAGTCATATTCATTCCTCCTTTTAAGTTTTAGTTTAGTTCTTATTAGTTATTTCAATCTTTTGTCCAACAATTTTATAGTTGATAGGCAAGGTTTTTTTTACGATCTCCAGAAATTCTATAATTGATTCATTTTTAATCGTCCCATCGAAATGGAGACCAAGAATATTCTTTATTTTTCACCTCAATATCAACGCCGTATTTTCTGTTCCAACAGTACGAGCAATTCTTTTAAGTTCATATTTACAAAAATGAGCCTATTGTCTTTCCATGATGTAAACCATTTTGTATTAACTTTTCTGACTATTAATTCCCTCGAATCTTTTGATAAAATGGCCTGTTCACCTGCATCAAGTGTCACATTTTTATGAAGTTTTAATTTATCGTTTGATTGCAGAATAATATGGCCTTCTTCGAGTGTTGTTGTTACAGAGTTATCTGATTCGTATGATTTAACATTAAATTTTGTTCCGGTTACATTTACATCGTAATAAGGAGTATCGCACAATAAATGGTTTTTTTTCATTTTTCTCCACGTCAAACCAGGCTTCTCCATTCAGTAAAACTTCGCGCATACCATGCTCGCCGTTCAAGGCTGTATTTTATTTTTGAATCGGCATTTAAAAAAATAACTGAACTGTCCGGTAAAATCAATTCGATCACAGAACCTTTGGGGGCACGTGCTTCGTAATAAACTGGTTTAGTGGAAGAGTTTCCATGAGAATTGTATAAAACTCCTATTAGTAATCCAATTATAAGTGCAATTGCCAGCTTGAGGAAATTGTACAAATAACGTTTTTTGTCTCTTTTTCTGAATTGTATTTTCTCAATTTGCTCCCAAATTTTGAAAAAAAGGGTATCTTCTTCCAGCAATTCATCCTCGTTCTCAAATTTTCCAGATTGTAAATCATCCAGTAATTGTTCCTTAATAAATTGTTCTTTATCTGGTTGATGAAAAAGTGAAAGCATTTCCATTCTCTCACTATAGGTACTATTTTTTGCTTTGGCCTTATCCAGAATATTACGGATCCTGTCTTTCATTGAATTTGAAATCTAAGTCGAAAACAGATTAACATTTTTCCCATTAAAGCATTGTAAGACATAGTTTATTTTAAAAAGTCGCCCTTTTTTCGGGCGACTTTCTCAGAAACTCTAAACTAGTTCGTTGTACTCATATAAGAAAACTAAAATCTTATACGAATAACTATTATACTTTACTCAGTGAGTTATTAAATTATGTTGGAAAATCTTTTGAAATGTGGAAAACTGTACTGTTTTTAGAAGAAAGTAGAAAAAGTGATGAAGAATATAACAAGTGCTTGATTTTTAATGCTCTGTTTTATAAATATAATTGCACGATACAGATGATTCTCAACCGTACGCTTTGAAAGGTTCATCTTTTCTGCAATTTCATCATTTGTGAAGCCTTCCATTCGGCTTAGATTAAATACTTTTTGTTGTTGCTCAGGCAATCGGTTGACTATATGAAAAAGATTGTTTTTCAATTCGTTTCGAAGAACTGAATTCCAGGTTTGGAATTCAAAACCAGTTTGATTCAAAGAAGCATGACTTTGAAAAACACGCTCAATTCTTCTTTTTCGAATTAAATCGTAAATCTCATTTACGGTTATTGTATAAATGAATGCCTTAATATTTCTTGAAATATCAATTGTATTTCGCTTTAGCCATATTGTGAGAAAAACATTTTGGATCAACTCCTCAGCATCTTCTTTATTTTTTAAATAAGAGTACGCAAATTTAAATAACCTTGGTGCATACTTATTAAAAAGTTCCCTGAAAGCAAACTTTTCTTCCTTTTGAATTTGAATCACAAGTTCCTGATCAGTTATTTTGTTAGGTAAATTCAAAATGTTAAAATATTATTCATAAATTAATATCTTTTATGGTTTATTTTAGGATAACATTTAACTAAGAAACAAAATCTTCAAAATTTTCAATAGTCTGTAATTTTCAAATCGATGTCTAATTGGTGTATGCAATGTTAAATGTAAATTAAAAATTTTAAATTAATGTTAAATCCATGAAGTAAATTATTAAAAAAACTCGTAAAGTCAAAAAGTATTTTATGTAATTTGAGCATATTTTCGTAAAAAATGAACACCAATACTTTCTAGATCATACGCTAACAGCCATTGTTTGTTTTATTTTTTGAAACGAAGGTTTTGTATTATTTCTGTTGATACGAATATGTAAAATATTATTGACTAAAATATTTCGTTTATTTTCGGGAAACGTTAAATCATGCATTCGGATAAAAAACAACTTGAAATATTGTTGATGGAATATTTCAGGGAAAGTTATGCCGATTTTCCCAAAGGATTTGTTGCACCCTCTGAATCGCCAGATTTTATTGTTTCGTTTAAGAATCATAATTTGCTGGGAATTGAGCTTACCCGTTTATATCCGGGAAATGCAACCATTCCGACGGCAGAGCAAATTGCTTTGAATGCATTCAGAGAAAGGATAATAGAACTTGGAAAAGCAATATTCGAAGAGCATTTGCCACATAAGCTATTCGTAAAGTTTTTGTTTTCCGAAAAACACAATATTGAAGAAGATCGTGAAATGGTGCTTTCTGTTCAACTGGCATCAATCATTCGCGAAAAAGTTAAAAGGACTTAGTTCTGATATTTATTTTAGAATTTTACTTGCTCAGCCAGAGCTTCCTGTGGAATTAGAAAACATTTTGATTGTTCAGCATCCTGAATTAAAAACTTCGATCTGGGAGAGATCGAATAACCTGGGTGTTTCAAATGATGTGGTTGACGATATTCGAACGTCGATCCGCAAGAAAGATGTGAAACTGGGACTCTACCAAAAACAACGGTTAAACTATTACTGGCTGTTAATTTTTACTGACAGGCTGCGTGGCATTAGAAGTTACAACCTGGCAGAAAAAGTGAGGAACCACAAATTTGAGTCGAGATTTCAGCATGTTTTTCTTTTCGACCTCGTAAAATCTGATATTTATCAGTTAATTTAGCGCAAAAATAAAATAAATCAAAATGATAAACAGGCGAAAATTTATTCGAAATTCTGCCTTAACAGCCGCAGCTTTACCACTTTTAAAGTCGAACGCTCTTGCTGCGTGGGCAGAAGAAAAAGGGTTGAGAGACCTTTACAAAAATGATTTTTTTATCGGAACAGCAATTAACGGCCGTACTTTAAATAGTCCGGATTTTGTTAACATTTTAAAGAAAGATTTCAGCGCAATTACTGCAGAAAATGAATTTAAATGGTCGGTTATTAATCCAAGTGAAGGCGAGTGGCGATTTGATTTTCCGGATCAGTTTGTAAAATTCGGACAGGATAATGATATGTATATGCAGGGACATTGCCTTGTTTGGCACAGCCAGGTTCCACGCAGCCTGTTTGTTGATGAGTCAGGGAACCCGGCGACGAAAGAGGCGCTTTTGAAAAAAATGCAGGTTCATATTAGTACATTGGTTGGCAGGTATAAAGGGAAAATTCAAGGCTGGGATGTTGTTAATGAAGCTATAACTCCGGAGGATGGCTGGCGTAGATCGCAGTGGTTTAATATTATTGGCCCTGAATTTATGGATCATGCATTTAATCTTGCACATGAAGCCGATCCTTCAGCTCATTTGATTTATAACGATTACAATATGGACGATCCTAAAAAACGTCAGTTTGTGGTTGAAATGATAAGAGACTTTAAAAAGAAAGGTGTCCCAATTCACGGAATTGGCATGCAGGCACATTATCATCTTGATGAACCGGATATTAAGGTTATTGAAGACAGCATGAAAGCATTTATTGCTGAAGGGATGAAAATTCACTGGACCGAGCTGGATATTGATGTTTTGCCGGAGGCGGTGCAAGAACAGCCGATATTTCTGCCAATGCCCAGTACCAGGATGCATTAAACCCTTATAAAGAAGGATTACCTAAAGAAGTTGATGATAAACTTACAAAACGTTACGAAGATCTGTTTAAACTTCTGATGAAATATAAAGACGATGTAATGCGGGTAACAACGTGGGGTATAAGCGATGACACATCCTGGAAAAATGGATTCCCGGTAAGAGGCAGGACGAACTATCCACTTTTATTCGACAGACAGCATCAACCTAAAAATTGTTATAAAGCAATTGCGGCTTTGAAGTCATAATATCTTATTTACATACACAAATAATACAAAGCATGTAGTTCTGAATTACATGCTTTTTTGTTGAAATTCAATAGTTTGTGGCTTACGTTCCTTTTCGCAATTTGCTAATAAAGTACAACTTCCTGCAAAAATATTAACAGACAAGCTGCCTTAAAATCAGGATATTTGTATCAAAGAATTGAAACGCTTCATTTAAACCGGAGAATGACTTTCCGGGTTAAGTAAACAGACATTCTTTTATTCTTGAAATAGTAAGATTAAGTTATTATTAGATAAATTGCAGAAATGAAGAAGGCATTTGAAGTTATTAATCCGGATTATCAGTTAAGTCCGTTAACCGGGATGACCAGACAACACTATGTTGAACTGGGCAAATATTTATTGGAGCGGGCTTTTACACATATTAATACGATCGATGATCCATTGACATTCCCAAGTGTGCCCGGAAAGACATATCCGCAACCCGGGGCTCCAGACTGGCGGTATCGTTCACTGGAATTTGAAGCACTGGAAAGGACTTTTACAATTGCCGGCCCGCTGATTCATCTCGATCCCGATGTGGAAATTAAAGGTATTAGATTGAAGGATTATTACAGTTTGCAATTGTATAATGCTTTAACGCCCGGCCACCCCAATTCTTTGCCAATGCCCGAGGATTTGCCGGATTCAACTTACCAATTTACCTGTGAGTTTGGTGGGTTATTTAAAACCTTGTTACTAATACCCGAGACACTTTGGGATGCTTATACCGAAGAACAAAAAGCTGAGATGGTAATTACCATTTCAAAATGGGGACATCACCGCACAACGCAAAATAACTGGCGTATTTTTAATATTACAACGCTTTCGTTTCTGAAAAAATACGGCTATAAAATTGACGATGAATTATTGAAAAGCCATTTGCTATGGGTCGCATCGTATCATTCAGGAAATGGTTGGTACCTGGAACAAACCTATAATTATTATTCCATTAGTTTATTTATTGTTTACACAACTATTTGGAACCGCACATTTGGTGATCAGTATTATCCTGAGATTGCCAACGTAATTGAACGGTCGGCAAAAAAATTGATGGAATCAATTACCAGCTTCTTTGGTCGTGACGGATATATAAACATGTGGTCGCGAAGTATTTGTTATCGAACCTGGGTTTCAGGCGCATTCCCGGTGGCGTTTATGCTAAAGGAAGAAACTACGCTAGATCCGGGATTTGCACGCCGGCTTTGTTCGGGTTCTTTACTGCAATTTGTTACCCGGGAAGAGTTTTTTCATAATGAAATTCCAAGCCTAGGATTTTACGGGCAAAAAGAATACATGCTCCAGGATTACAGTTGTGCTGCAAGTCCGTTCCTGATGTTTTTGCCGTTTATTTGTCTGGCATTACCTGATGATTCGCCTTTTTGGACTTCTAAAGAAAACGAAGGATTTTGGGAAACGCTTGGGGAAGATACAAAAGAGGTAGTTGTTGGATAATCCGGGATTGGTTTTGGCAAATCATGGAAAAACGGGGGCTTCCGAAATTATTCCGGGGAAAGTTTATTATGATGATCCCAACTATTCAAAATTGGTTTATAATACACATTTCCCATGGGAAGATCAGGACACTGAAGGTGGAACCTCCATGGAATATGCATTCCGAAGTCTCGATCCCCGCGATGTGCGTGGTGATGATATTAACTTTTATCTTACCGGTGCAACACTTGGCAACAGTGCAGACAGAAATAAATGATTTTCCCACTCGCAAAGTATGTTGTTCAATGGTGTGGAAAATGGTGTGCTTTATAGACAGGCAATTATGCGAAAACCGCCAAATAATGGTGTTGGTTACATTATCGATTTGGCAGATATAATTATTCCGGGCGGTGTTATTCGTGTTGATCGCTCGCGATTGGCATTTGAATACGAACTTAACATTTGGCCATTTTGGATTGCCACATTTAAATGGTGATAAAGGCAGTGGTTAATCAATTTGAAGAGGGAAATAAAAAAGTAATTACCGCAGCAATAAAAGGGCGGCGTGTGGCATTAATAACATACAACGGATGGGACGGATTGGATAGCTCGTGATTCACTGCCAATCGCAATGCAGAAGCTGATGAAAGCACGGTGATTTATGCGTACAAAAAACGGACTTCGAAAAATCCTCCGATGGAATTGATGATTACCGTTTTGCTGCATCGAACCGATAATAATGAATGGACAGCAGAAGAATTATCTCCGATAAAAAATATTGAAATCATGGATGTAACCCCGGTACTTTCAGCACTGGGAGCAAAAATTACATTAAGCAACAATAAAACTTACGACGTTTATTTCGATCGGATTGACGGTAACAGAAGAAGTTAGTCAAGATAAAAAAGAACTGTTCTTTTTTATATTTGATAGGTTGAAAATTGTAAAGATTGATTTGAAATTTATTTCTTATTCGAAAATCAATGTTATAAGTTTGTTTCTAATTAAACTTAGTGGCAATAGAAAAATGATATAGAAAATGGAAACAAAAAAATTAGGAAAAAACGGTTTTGAAGTCTCGGCATTAGGGCTTGGTTGCATGGGAATGAGTTTTGCTTTTCCGCCTTTCCCGGAAAAGAAAGACATGATTAAGTTGATTCATAATGCAGTTGAAAAGGGAGTTACTTTTTTTGATACGGCAGAGGCTTACGGGCCATATATTAACGAAGAATTATTAGGTGAAGCCCTTGAACCATTCAAAGGAGAAGTAGTAATTGCTACTAAATTTGGCTTTAAATTTCAGGATGGAAAGGTTGTTGGAACAAACAGCAAACCTGAAAATATCCGCCGGTTTGTGGAAGAGTCGTTAAAACGACTTAGGATTGAAACTATTGATTTGCTTTATCAGCATCGTGTTGATCCGGAAGTACCGATTGAAGATGTAGCAGGAACGGTTAAAGATTTAATTCGTCAGGGGAAAGTAAAATATTTTCGCATGTCAGAGGCCGGAGCAAAAATTATTCGCCGTGCCCATGAAGAGCAACTGGTTACCGCACTTCAGAGCGAATATTCGCTTTGGTGGCGCGAACCTGAGGATGAAATTTTGCCAACGCTCGAAGAACTGGGAATTGGTTTTGTAACTTTTAGTCCACTGGGAAGAGGTTTTCTTACCGGTAAAATTGACGAAAAAACCAAATTCGAGAGCACTGATTTTAGAAATACATTACCTCGTTTTCAGGATGAAAACCGAAAAGCCAACCTGGCAGTGGTAGATCTGCTTGTAAATATTGCAAAAGAAAGGGAGGCTACTGCGGCTCAAATTGCATTAGCATGGCTACTCGCACAAAAAACATGGATTGTTCCGATTCCCGGTACAACAAAACTGCATCGGCTAGAAGAAAATTTGGGGCGCTAAATATTGATCTTTCACAGGAAGATATTTCAAAAATAAATGAGGCTACTGCAAAAATAAAGTTTCAGGGTGCAAGATACCCAGAGGCAACGCAGAGAATGGTTAACCGTTAATTTATACCAGAGGTAAAAAGATTTTGATTCAAGATTTTGTGGTTATCAGAACTTAAAAAGATTGAACCGGTTTTCCTGAATATTAAAAACCAGTAATTTGCCGCTGATTACTTCACCGTAACCGGTAATTATTTTAATAATTTCATTGGCTTGCAATGTTCCTGCAATTCCGGGTAGAACACCAATTAATCCAATTTCATTTTCTTTATAAATCCCGTCTTTTGGAACATTGGGAAACAAATCGGAATAAACAGGCCCACCATTGTAATTAAAAACGGTAACCTGCCCTTCATAATTTAAAACCGATGCAAATGCAAGTGGTTTTTTCAGTTTTGCAGAAATTTTTCCGATCAATGCCCTGGTTTTGATAATTATCGGTGCAGTCGGCAATAATATCAGTAGTTCACTGAAAAGACTTTCAGCATTTTCTTCATTTAGTCGAAGGTCGTACGTTTGAATCATGAATTTCAGGATATAAGGCAGTAAGTTTTTGCGATGCCAATTCTACTTTTTTTTGCCCCACTTCAGCAGTTGAATATAAAACCTGTCGCTGCAAATTTGAAGTACTAACAATATCATCATCAACAATTCCGATGTTTCCAATTCCGGCTGCTGCAAGATAGATTAACAACGGGCTTCCCAAACCTCCAGCTCCAATAACCAGAACACGTGCATTTTTTAATTTCTCCTGACCTTCACGACCAATTTCGGATCGAGTGAAAAATGGCGGGTAAATCTTGTCAGGTCGTCGTTACTTAGCTTTCTCATGATGGTGATGCTGTTCCGGTTCGTTTTCATTGGTAACACAATCGCAATTTTGTCCCCACTCGCTGGTTCCATCGGTAAAAAACTCATGTTTCCAAATGGGCACTTCATTCTTTACCCGGTCGATGATGTATCGATTGGCATCATACGCTTCTTTCCGATGTCCTGCTCCTGTAATAACAACAACAGCACAACCACTTATTTCAACTCTTCCCAACCGATGAACACACACGGCCTGGTTTAAACTGAATTGGCTCTTTGCTTCTTCAATAATTTCTGCAATCATTTTATCAGCCATCGGTTCGTATGCTTCGTATTCGAGGTGGGTAACTTCTCCTACCTTTATTATTATCGCGCACTTCCCCACTAAAAAGAACAACAGCACCACTGTTTGGATTGCGAAAATCATCAAAAAGTTCGTCGTAGCTGATATCGGTATATTGAATGTGTTTCATAAATTCAGTTTTTAACCCCCGCTTGATGGAGGAATCAGAAATATAGTTTCAGTATTCAATGTATCACTAAGTTTTACAAATTCTTCATTAACGGCAATTCTGCTACTGTGTAAAATTTCCTTTGCTTCCGAATTTTGTAGAATCAATTCATCAATAACCGATGAATAGGAAGCATCCGGTTCAACCATAACTGAAGTCTCATTTCCAAAATATTTTCGAAGCCCGGCAAAGCATACAATTTTAATCGTTCTTTTATCCATTTCAACCTCCTATATTTCTCATTGATAATTCACTTCCATGAAATTTAACTGGCTGTTTTAATAGCAGTAATTCTTTTAGTTTTTCGGCAAGTAGAAAATCATTGTGAATGTATTGCGACAGTTTCTCACCATGAGAATTGCTCAAACAACCATAAAAATATCCGTTACTGTCCATTCTCAACCGGTTGCAATCATGACAAAACGGGGTTGATTCGTTGGCAATAATTCCAAAAATTCCACCATTCGATGTTTGCCAGTAATTTGCTGTCTCGGCATATTCACGTTTAATTTTCTCAATCTCATATTTCTCCTGAATAACCGAAAGAATTTCTTTTTCTGAAAAGAAAAGACTATTCTCCGCATGATATAAATGCCCCATTTTCATTAGCTCCAGAAAGCGTATTTTTATTCCTAATCCCGTAGCATAATCAAGTAATGGAATGATTTGAGAATCATTTTTGCCACGCATAATAACCGCATTTAATTTCACATTTAAACCGGATTTGACTGCAGCTTCTATTCCCATAAAAACTCTTGCAGTATTTGGGTGTCGTGAAATCTTGTTGAAAATTTCCTGATCAATTGCATCAACCGAGATGTTAACAGATTTAACGCCAGCGTCAAAAAGTTTGCCTGCAATTTCCTTCAGGTAGTAGGCATTTGTAGTAAGGCGGATATCTTCAATCCCGATTTTTTGTATGTGATGCACCAAAGGAATCAGATTTTGATAAAGCAACGGTTCACCTCCTGTTAGTCGAACACTCTTTAGCTTTGTCAAATGATTTACTGCCTCAATAAGTCGGGTAAATTCATCTAAACCAAGATGTTCTTCAGCAGATATTTTTTGAGATGTTTTTATTGATGTCTTTCCAAAATCCTCACTGACGCAATACACGCACGAAAAATTACACGAATTTAACAAGCTTATCCTCAGTTTTTCGAAACGTCTTCCCAAATTATCTTCAAGCTTTATCATGCATAATTAACCATACTGAAGTGTGATTTGTTCAGTAATCTAAAATTCAAATTATTTCATTAAGCGAAGTGCCGTTATTTATTAATACTTGTCAAAAAATCACGGGTTGATGAACTTTCAGGAAATGTTCGCTGTTATGTTTTTGATTCAGACAAATTTGTCTTATTTTATTTTTTATTAAGAATTGTCTGTTGAATTTCTGTAATCTGGATTGAATTCGTTCTTTTAATATTCTAAAATAATTACCAACAAACCAAATAATTATAAAGATTAGATACTATGGCAGTTTTCAATTTAAAAATTAACAAAAAGGATGTTCAGGTAGATGTCGATCCTTCGACACCAATGTTATGGGTTCTCAGGGACCATCTTAACATGGTTGGAACCAAATTTGGCTGCGGTATTGCCCAATGCGGGGCCTGTACCATTAACCTGGATGGATACGCTGTGCGTTCCTGCATAACTTTCGTCGATTCAGTTGGCGATCAGGAAGTAACTACAATTGAAGGACTTTCCGAAAATGGAGATCACCCGCTTCAAAAGGCCTGGATCGAACACGATGTTCCACAATGTGGCTATTGCCAGGCAGGTCAGATTATGAATGCAGCAGGATTACTGAAATCGAATCCAAATCCAACGGACGAAGATATTGAAGCTGCCATGAATGGAAACTTATGCCGGTGTGCTACTTATACCAGGATAAAAGCAGCAATAAAAACAGCGGCAGCAACAGCGGCTAACTCATAATTTGATGCTTAATATTTCGTGACTGTTGAATCGTAAAACTAAAATCTTTTAACATGACAATTGTAAAAACAAAATTAGATAGACGCTCATTTATAAGAAGTTCAGTTTTAGCCGGGGGAGGAATGCTGATTGGTTTTAACTGGTTGATGTCATCCTGCACAACTGAGGCATCAAAAGGGATGGTTGTTCCAGATGAGTGGTTTGAAATAAACGGCTATTTAAAAATAGGCGAGAATGGTGTTGTCTCAATAATGGCACCAAATCCTGAAATTGGTCAGAATGTAAAAACGTCGATGCCAATGATAGTGGCCGAAGAATTGGACGTGGATTGGGCGAATGTCATGGTTGAACAGGCGCCGTTAAATCCGAAGATCTTTGGACGACAGGTGGCAGGTGGCAGCCAGTCAATCCGGCAAGGGTGGGAAGCCCTTCGGATGGCAGGGGCAACAGCCAGAAGAATGTTACAGGAAGCGGCTGCTCAAAAATGGGGTGTGCCGGTTGATGAAATAACTACTGATGCTGGAATTTTATTTCATAAAAGTAGTGGTAAAAAGATGGGATACGGAGAAGTTGCATCGGCAGCCGCTCAACTGGAGGTACCCGAAGAGGTAAAATTAAAAGATGTAAAAGATTTTAAGATTATTGGCAACTCAAAGAAGAATGTAGATGGGCATAAAATTGTAACTGGTCAGCCTTTGTTTGGTCTCGATTATAAAAAAGAAGGGATGCTGATTGCAATGATTGTACATGCACCTGCATTTGGAATGAAATTGAAATCGTTTGATGCAACAGATGCGAAAACAATGCCTGGGATAAAAGAAATATTCACCATTCAGTCTAACGTCGGGCGTGGACAAAGCCCGGATTCCGAACCTGACATGGTTGCTGTTGTAGGCAATACAACATGGGAAGTGATGAACGCAAAACTGATGCTGAATGTGGAATGGGAGCCGGTAACAGAATTTGTTGATGGCTTAACCGGTCTGGAAAGTACCGCCGATCATCATGCTTTAATGGCTGCGGCGGGTGCAAAAAAGGGAAGAGTAGTTCGTAAAGATGGTGATCCGGACGCGGCTTTTAAAAAAGCAGCCAAAGTTATTGAGCGTACTTACACAGCACCTTTTCTCGCTCATAATACCATGGAGCCAATGAACTTTTTTGCCGACGTAACTGAAAATAAAGTAGAACTTGCCGGGCCAATTCAAACTCCTGGCTCAGCGCAGAAAAGTGTTTCTCAGCGACTGGGAATACCAGAGGAAAATATTAGCCTTCAGATGACCCGTTCCGGAGGTGGTTTTGGCAGGCGTTTATATGGCAATTATGCAACTGAAGCAGCATTAATATCACAACATGTAAAGGCACCGGTTAAATTAATCTATACGCGGGAAGATGATATGACTTATGGCATTTATCGCCCCACCTACCATGCTTTGTATCGTGCAGCGCTCGACGCCGATAATAATCTTATCGGATTTCATGTTCGTATGGGTGGCATACCGCAAAGTCCACTAAATGCGAACCGTTTTCCGGCAGGTGCTGTGGATAATTATCTTGCTGAAAGTTGGTCGTTGAATACTTATATAACTGTTGGTGCATTTAGAGCTCCCGGATCCAATTTTAACGCAGTTGCTGAACAATCTTTTCTTGATGAAGTTGCTGAAATAGCAGGTAAAGATCCTATCCAGTTTCGGCTCGATTTGTTAAAACGAGCACAGGAAAATCCTGTCGGTAGCCGAAATGATTACGATGCGGCACGTTATGCAGGCGTGCTGGAACTCGTGCGTGAAAAATCAGGTTGGAATAGCGATTCAAATGGAATGAGCAGAGGAGTAGCAGCTTATTTCTGTCATAATTCTTATGTGGCAAATGTGGTTGATATTAAGCTTGATAACGACACGCCAATTATTGAAAAAGTTTATGCTGCTGTCGATTGTGGGATTGTTGTAAATCCGGATGCAGCTGTTAATATGACTGAAGGTGGCATAATAGATGGAATTGGACAATCCATGTATGGCGGATTGACATTTAACGAAGGTCAACCGGAACAAGATAACTTTGATTCATATCGGTTAATAAGACATGCAGAAGCACCCAAATCAATTGAAGTACATTTTGTTGAAAACGAAATTGATCCAACAGGACTTGGTGAACCACCGTTCCCACCGGTAATGGGGGCGCTTGCAAGTGCGCTTTATAAAGCTACTGGGAAACGTTATTATCATCAGCCATTTGTTGACAATACTTTTGAAGTATAAATAATAAAACGGGAACACTATTTTCGAATCTTTGGCAATGACACACGAAATAAAACAACTTTTTGAGACTCTTAAAACATGGCAATTGGCAGGCAAAAAAGCCGTTTTTGTTTCGGTGGTTACACTTGAGGGCTCTTCCTACCGAAAGCCGGGTGTTCGAATGATTATTAGTGAAGATGGTGAATCGGTTGGAGCTGTCAGTGGTGGTTGTGTTGAAAAGGAAATTGAACGACAGGCACAAAGTGTTTTTAATACCGGGAAAGCAAAAATTATGGCTTACGACGGCCGCTTGCGAATAGGTTGCGAGGGGATTATTCATATTTTGATTGAGCCTGTTTTTTTATCTGCTGAACTGCTGAATGACTTCGAATCAGTTTTGAAATCGAGGCAGAATTTTCGAATGGATTCCTGGTTTTACAACGAAATTGGAGAACATCAAAACATTGGAACTTTATTAACAATAAGAGGGAAATCATATTCTCTAAATCCATATTTTGAACCTGGGGAAATAGAAAATCAGGAATGTTTTACACAAAAATTTGAGCCACTTTTTCAGCTTTATATTATTGGTGCTGAACACGATGCTGTTCAATTATGTCAGGCTGCCAAATTACTTGGCTGGGAAGTTACAATAATCGCTTCTGCTGAAGAATCAAAATCATGCGATTATTTTCCGGGTGCCTCAGCATTACTAACTCCTGCTTTCGATGAGATTGAAACTTCGGTAATTGACGAACAAACAGCAGTGGTTTTAATGACACATAGTTTTAGTAAGGACGTTCAATATCTTATGGCGCTTAAAAACATAAAACCTGCGTATCTGGGAATTATTGGATCCATAAACCGGAGGGAGCAAATTTTGTCAACGTTACTGGATTACTTCCCTGATATTTCACCCGATTTCCTGGAACAAATTCATGGACCCGCGGGGATTAATATTGGAGCAATAAATGCATCAGAAATTGCAGTTTCAGTAATTGCTGAAATATTAAGTTTGGTCAGACAACAAACCCCGGTAGCCTTGCGTGAAAAATCGGGCGCTATTCATGGCTAAAATCTTGAGATTTTTATAATTAGTAGAATTCAGTTTTCTATTTTTGCTGAATGCAAATTACGGGAATTATACTTGCTGGCGGAAAAAGTACCCGAATGGGAACAGACAAAGCGCTTCTTGAGATTAATGGAGAAACACTGCTGTCACATGCTGTGAAATTATGCCGTTCAGTTTGCACCCAGGTTTTAATCAGTTCTAATTCTATTGATCACGAAATTGAAGGAATTAAACGCATTCCTGATGAAATAAAAGAGTGCGGGCCAATGGGTGGAATATATTCCTGTTTAAAACATGCCGAAAACAAATGGAGTTTTGTAATCAGCGTTGACGCAGCTTTTGTGACTCCTGAATTTGTTTCTTTTCTGGTTTCGCGAGCAAATAACAAATACGATGCAGTTGTTCCGGTTCATAAAAAAGGGAAAGAACCGTTGATTGCATTATACAACAAAAGCACATTGCCATTTTTTAAAAAGAATCTGGAAGCTGGTAATTACAAAATGCATTTCTTATTAGAGAATCTAAAAACCAATTTTGTGGATTCAAATCAGTGGGTTGAACAAAATCCACACCTTTTTCATAATATTAATTCACCAGAGGATTTGCGAATAAAAAATAATTGATTTACCACGCCGGCAGAATACACTTTTCACTCAAGTTTTTCAGCAAAGCATCAAAATTATTCAGGCTCTTTTTCATTACTTTTGAATCATCATCGTGGCAGGTTAAACAGGCTCCAACAGTAAGAATTTGTTTTTGTTGGTCCACCGTGAAAGGAAAAACATTGCTTCTTGTGGAAACCGCCCCATTGCGATTTTGTAAAAATCCTGTCCATGCATCGGCTGGTAAGATTGTCATGTTTGTCATTTTCAAAAAGTGGGTCAAACTTCCATGTTCCCTTTCCATTGCTAATTTCGTAGGTAAGCTTGCCTTCTCCAAATCCTAATGCAGTCGGATCGTTATGACAACTTTTGCAGCTTCTTCCTTTTGCTGAAGTTGTATGTGGCGCTGACGGATGCATATAACCGGTGAAAAATTTCAGCTTCATTTTCATTTCCTGTAAATGATTTTTTGTCGATGGTTAAAATCATTCCCGGAGCTACCGGAATAATTTCTGTTTTTCCTTCTGATTTTCGAATACCAAGTGTGGGTAACTTTGCCTCGTAAGTCCCGATAAATTCCACCCAGCTTCCTTTTTGTTCCCGGTTTTTTATCATGTTGTATCCCGGTTCATTCGGATCGAAAGAATTATGACACCCAATGCAGGTTGGCGTCCATGAACTGTGACAACTGGAACAGGAAAGATCGGAATGTGCCTTGTCTCGTGTGCAAACTGAGGCCGGGGCTTTCAGTGTCATTTTTTTGCCGCTGTTTTTACCCTGAAACCAGATGGAATCATTTTCAACATAAGCGTTGATTAAAGCGCGGTTGTGTTTTTCAGTTACCAGAAATTTTCTTTCTGAAATGTTGCCAAAACGAAGCGCAGCAATTATTGCAGATTCATTATCCAGTTCAGATGCTGAAATCGTTTTAGGAGTTCCTTCGATATGGCAATCCAAACATTGTACATCCTGTTGATCTTCCTGGTGTGCATAATGATTTCCGTCGCCCATCACTTCATAAGAATGATGACAATCGATACATTCAAGTCCCAGTTGATGATGAACGTCATCTTGTTTTTTGATAAAGACCCTGCTGCTTTCAATAAGTCGGTAATTTGAACTATCCGGCATTTGTGATGCTTGCAACGTAGTTTCGTGCCAACCTTCGTAGCTGGTTGAAATTCTTCCCGAACGGCTGTGGCATCCAAAACAATGATTGTTGCTTACCTGTAAACTAATCGACGGATGCGTTTTGTGAATTTTCCCCGGATTTTCAACTTGTTCTTTTTCCGCCTCTTCAGTGTAATTTAAATGGCAGGCCAAACAACCACCACCTCTACTGTGCTTCATTTATTGGGCCTATTTCGGTTTTTGGATTTCCCAGATGACAACGTACACATAAATTTTTAAGGTGTTCATCGGCGGCAGAATTTCCTAGATGATCGACATCGGTTAAAATATTCGGATTATCCTGTTCATTAAAAACAAAACGGTCAACACTGATCATTCCGCTTAATGTTGTCATCAAACTTGTTGGAACTCTTTCTGCAATTTCCGGGTGGCATTGTGTTGTTCCGCACGATTGTTTTGCAGTAGCCAGGTTTCCGGGAATAAGAGTCATATTATTATGTGCCTGTTTTTTAGCACCAGCAAATGGATTGCCTCCATGACATGAAAAACATCCAATTGCTTCCGGTCGGTGCGAATCGGTGAATCCATGGGTATCCGTATGACAAGCCAGACAACTCTCTTTTCTGCCCTGAATTATTGGAGAAGAAGTAACATCATTCAAGTTGTATTCAGGTGCAAAATCTACCCTGGAAGTTTTAAAATTGTTCAAAACACTGTATTTGTAATCGGTTTCTCCCGGAGTTTTCCACTGCCAGCTTTCACCCCTGAAAAAGAGTCCAATAATTGTAAGAACTAAATAAAATGCGGCAAAAACCAACAGCGTGCGTTTACTGAAAAATACAGCTTTGCCATTTTCAGTATTCACAATATAAATTAAAATAAGTACAGCCAGAAATATTAATAACGACCATTCAGGATGGCTCAACCAATGCAGAATTTCCTGAAACCCTACAAAATACCAGGGGCCTTTAACAGTCGGATTCATGTTGTCGTGCAGTGGGGCGCTAAAAAATATCGCTCATTATAAAAATCACACAAAATGAGAGAACAAAATCAGTCACAGGTGGCCAGAATTTCCGACTGTGTTCCACCATCATTATGCTGATAAAAATGGTAAAAGTAGCAATGTGGTGTACATAAATTAACTGGTAGTTTTCCGGATCTCCGAGCAAAGAAAATGCAAGTGATTTTCCAACCAGCGGAATTCTTTCAGCGAGTGTTTGAAGAATAAGCCTTGCTTGTTGGCTGTCGGCATCACCTTTTAGAAGAAAACCAGAGATCATTGCTAAAAAGATGATCAAAACACCCAAACTCAAACGAATTGCAACACCGTGTTTCAACCCGATTTTATGCATTAGCATGAAAATGATCGTAAAGATGGATGAGGCTTAAAATCAGGAAAAACTGTGAACTCCAGTAATGAATATTTCTGGTGAGCGAGGCCCACGGGATTTCCAATCATCAGGTTACTGACACTCAGGTAGGGCGTTGAAACATCGAAGGGAACGGCCAAAACGATACCGGAGAGCAGAACCATCCCAAACATGGCTAAAGCCAGCGTTCCGAATGTCGTTTTGTCGGCTTTTTTCTTTTTATCCGTTAATTTCGAGTTGCGCTCCATCAGAAGATATTTTAAACGGAACTTCGTCCAGATTTTTATAAGCAGGGCCTTTTACAACTTTCCCCGAAAGATCGTATTCCGAACCGTGACAGGGACAAACCAACAAATCGTTTTCCGTTCTGTTGATTTTACACCCCAGGTGGGTACAGTGTGCCGACAAAACTCTTGTATTATTGTTCTGCCTGATTACAATATAATCGTTAAAAAAAGATACTAGTTTATTTTGAGGCATAGGAAAGTTGACTTGTTTTTTGCTGCTTGATTCGATGTAGTTCAGCGTAAGTTTGTTCCAAACAAAAACAAAAAAAGAAACAATCCCAATCATTCCAATTTTCAGAAAAGTTCTTCTGCTCTTCATATCCATCCTTAAATCCATCGTGGCAAAAATAACAAATTGACTTATTTAAAGCCGGTAAAAAATAACATTCCATTATTCAATGTAAATTTCATTTTAATTTTTGTTGAAAACCGCATGTTATTAAACATATCGAAATGAACAAAAGATTGGTAATTATCAAACTGCTTTTGATTTTATGAAGAGAACATAAGTTTAATTAGTATTTGCTTATATTAACTTAAATATTTACAGTATTCATTGTATTATAATTTATAATGATCTGAATAAGAGTTTTTTGTATTTTATTAATTTTGAAATTTTTGTTGATGCTTTATTTGCGTCACTCTTTAAAAACTATGCTTATTTTTATCGATTTCAAATAAAGAAACGATTGCAAATTTCATTGAATCCTTGCCTATATTTGCGGTCAATATCTATAAATATAAATAGTTAGATACCAAGTAATGTAAGGGGCGAGAAAATTTTATTCAAGACCCTGATAATATGAGGTAAAAAGCAGTTTGGAAAATTATTCACGTATGAAGACAAGACGGGATTTTATCAAAATTTCAACTGTTGGTGTCGGAGCAGCAGCCATAAGTATAAAGGCTTTTGGCTCAAATGGTTTCGGAATATTTGATTCCGTATCGGAAGAACCGGTAAGTGATGAGGATCTGACACCATATCCCACGTATTGTGAGGTATGCTTTTGGAAGTGTGCCGGGTGGGCGTATGTCGATAAAAGTGGTCGCATTCGGAAAATTGTTGGAAATAAAAATGATCCGCACTGTAACGGACGTTTATGTCCACGCGGAACGGGTGGAGTAGGGATGGTTTACGATGAAGACCGGCTAAAAACGCCGTTGATCAGAGTACCTGTAAGCGATGGAAAACAACAGTTTAGAGAAGCATCGTGGGATGAAGCACTGGATCTGGTAGCCAGCAAAATGAAAGAGATCAAGGAAAAGTATGGTCCTGAAGCTTTTGGTTTATTTAATCATGGAACTCCGGGCAGCCACCTTGAACATTTGCTTCGTGCATATGGTTCCGAAAGTAATGCAGAGCCGGCTTTTGCCAATTGTCGCGGACCGCGTTCATCGGCTTATTATTCTACTTTCGGCGCTTACATCGGTTCCCCTGAAAATACGGATATCCGTGATACAAGATGTCTGGTATTAATTGGTTCCCACATCGGCGAGAATATGCACAATTCTCAGGTGCAGGAAATGTCGCAAGCGATTGATAACGGGGCAACGATTATCACCGTTGATCCTCGTTTTTCAACAGCAGCCGGACATTCAAAATACTGGTTGCCGATTAAACCGGCAACGGACATTGCATTATTGATGGCATGGATTCATGTGCTGATTTATGAGGAATTATATAATAAGGAATTTGTTGAGAAATATACTTTCGGATTTGATTATCTGAAAGATCATGTAAAAACAATGACCCCGGAATGGGCTTACGGAATTACAGATATTGAACCTGAAATGATTCGCAGAACGGCCCGTGAAATGGCCGGAGCAGCACCCGCCGTTGTTATTCATCCCGGACGCCATGTGGTTTGGTATGGCGATGACACGCAGCGTGAAAGGGCAATGGCAATATTAACTGGCTTGCTTGGTGCATGGGGAAAACGGGGAAGTTTATACCTCCCTGAAGCTGTTTCTTTGCCTAAATATCCGCAGCCGGAATACCCGGAACCGGAATGGACATGGAAAGACCTTAATGAAGGGAAATTTCCGCTGGCAACCATGGGAATTACCACCGAGTTGTTAAAAGCATCCATTCCATCGTACAATTATAAACATCAGGTTAAGGCATGGCTTGTTGGTGGAACCAATTTGCCGTTGTCAATGCCGAACAAAAAATTGTTCCACGAAGCGGCACAGTCGGTTGAATTCATTGTAGTTATGGATACAATGCCGATGGAAGTTACCGGTTTTGCCGATGTAATTTTGCCGGAAGCAACTTATCTGGAACGGTACGATTTTATCCGGGCTGCCCAGAATCGTGTGCCGAATGTTGCTCTTCGGATGCCGGCTATTGAACCAAAATATGATACAAAACCTGCATGGTGGATAACCAAACAAATTGGCGAAAGACTGGGACTTCATGATTACTTCAATTACAATGATTATTCTGAAGTAATCGACTGGCAGTTAAAGAAACTAGGTACGTCGCTGGAAGAAATGAAGAAAATAGGGGTGAAATCGTTCCCAAGAAAGAGCGGGCCACTTTATATCGCTGATGGCGAAGATTTTGAATTTAATACTAACACCGGGAAAGTGGAATTATATTCGGTTGATTTTGCCGATCATGGTTTTGATGCCCTTCCGGTATATAAACCACATCCTGAACCGCCACAGAATTTCTACCGGTTGATTTACGGACGTGCACCGATGCATACTTTCAGCCGTACATCGAACAACCACAACCTGTGGGATTTGATGAGTGAGAACAGCGTTTGGGTAAATCCGAAAGTAGCCGATTTGTGGGGATTGAAAAAGGGACAAAAAGTGTGGCTGAAAAATCAGGATGGAGCAGTTACTTCATTTCCGGTAGCAGTTCGTGTAACTGAAAGAATTCGCTGGGATTCGGTTTATATGGTACATGGTTTTGGCCATTCGGATAAAAAATTATCGAGAGCTTATGGCCGTGGCGCAAGTGATGAGGAGATGATTACCAATGTTGCTATTGACCCGGTAATGGGTGGCACTGGTATGAGAGGAAACTTTATAACATTTTTGAAAGAAGATCCCGCGTTGGAAGGAAAGGAGGTTAAAGCATGAGATATGCAATGGCTATAGACACGAAGAAGTGTGTTGGTTGTGCCGACTGTGTAGTTGCCTGTCAGACAGAAAATAATGTTCCGCATGGTTACTGTCGCGACTGGATTGTGGAAAGTGTTGACGGAACATATCCAAGTCTCGATCTTGAATTCAGGTCGGAGAGATGTAATCATTGCGACAATGCACCTTGTGTGCGTTGCTGCCCGACAGGTGCAAGTCATATTGAAGAGGGTGGGGCAGTTTTGGTTACCCACAATAAATGTATTGGTTGTGGTGCCTGTATTGAATCGTGTCCGTACGATGCGCGTTATCCGCATCCGGAAGGTTATGTTGACAAATGTACTTTCTGTTTGCATCGGGTGAAAAAAGGCCAGAACCCGGCTTGTGTTGAAGTTTGTCCGACACATTGCCTGCATTTTGGCGACCTCGATGATCCGAACAGTGATGTTTCACTGGCTTTGAAGGATCGCAAATGGAAAGTACTTGCTCCCGAAGCAGGAACAAAACCGCAACTCTATTTTCTTACTTAACATTTAATACTCTGGAAGATGAAAGAAGAATTATTTGTAAGCGGAAGGAATATTCCAAATATTGATCCGTACCTGAATATCTGGCACTGGCAAATTCCACTTTATCTGTTTTTAGGTGGTCTTGCTGCAGGCATCCTTTTCTTTGCCGGATTCTTTGTTGTAAGAGGTAAGGAAAAAAAGATGCAGGCTACTGTAAAATGGGCGCCAATTATTGCTCCAATTGCCTTGATTATGGGACTTGGTGCTTTGTTCTGGGACTTGAAACATAAACTTTTTTTCTGGCAACTTTATACAACCATTCGGTTGGAATCTCCAATGGGATGGGGAGCCTGGACACTCATGATAATTACACCAATTGCATTTATCTGGGTAGCCAGTTATATGAAAGAATTGATTCCCGGATGGAATTGGAGATTCAAAATACTGGATCAGTTTGAGGCGCTTATAATAAAATACCGTGTTGGTTTGGCCTGGGTAATGATGGTTTATGCCATAATCCTTGGAGTTTATACAGGTATATTGTTATCGGCATTTAACGCACGACCATTGTGGAATACTTCAATCCTGGGGCCGCTTTTCCTGGTTTCCGGTTTTTCAACAGGTTTGGCGACGACAATTCTAATTAGCAAAGACGCAAAAGAACGTAAAATATTAAGTCGCATCGACTTGGTTTTTATCGTTGTTGAAATGTTTTTAATTGTCCATTTGTTTATGGGATTTCTGGCTGGTTCACAAACAGCAATCGAAGCTGCCAACCTTTTCCTTGGAGGACAATTTACCGTAAGCTTCTGGGTATTTGTGGTACTGCTTGGACTGATCTTTCCGGCTGTGCTGGAAACACTTGAACTTTGGGGTTTCCATGTACCAAGATGGTTACCACCGGTTATGATATTGTTTGGTGGTTTTATGTTCCGGTTTATCATTGTTGAAGCCGGACAAATAACGCGATATCTGTATTGATAAAATGATATATCATGGATAAAAAAGAAATTACAATGAACGAACCTAAATATATCAATCCGTATTTGGGGGGAGTTTTGCTGGGGCTGCTGGTTTTAATCACCGTTTATATTACCGGTCGCGGACTGGGAGCCAGTGGAGCAATCAAAAGTACTGTGGTTACTACGGCAAATGTAATTACTCCTGAAAAAGCTGAGGGTAATTCTTATATGAAACAGTTTATCAGCGATGATCATTCACCGATGTACACCTGGCTGGTATTTGAATCTATCGGAATTTTTCTTGGAGGATTACTTTCAGGGGTCATTTTCGGGAGGGTCAAGAAATTCAGGACAGAACATAGTCCGAAAATTACCAGCAGAAAACGGTTGATCTTTGCATTAATTGGGGGAATGCTGTTTGGAATTGGAAGTCAGTTTGGCCGTGGATGTACCAGCGGTGCAGCGTTGAGCGGAACGGCAACTTTTGCTTTGGGAGGTGTGGTAGTGATGTTTGCCATATTTGGAACCGGATATGCAGCAGCCTATTTCTTCAGAAAATTATGGATATGAAAAAGTTGGCAGTCGCAGTCACAGTTTCCAGTGATTTATATACTGAGACTGAATGCTAAAAAGTGAAAAATGAGAATCATCTTTAATAAATATAGAACTTCAAAAAATTAAAATATGGGACCTTTAATTCCAAATGGTATCATAAATGGAAGCTGGGATTTTGTAATTGCAATTGTGTTGGGTATTGCATTTGGGTTTATCCTTGAAGCTTCCGGATTTTCATCATCAAGAAACATAACCGGAGTTTTCTATGGATACAATTTCGTGGTACTTCGTGTTTTCTTTACAGCCGTAATTGTTGCTATGGTTGGTTTACTATACTTCGATTACTTTGGTTGGATCGACATGTCCAAAATATTTATCCTTCCTACGTATTTAACTCCAATGATTTTTGGCGGTGTGATTATGGGAATAGGATTTATTTTGGGAGGGTTTTGCCCGGGAACCAGTTTTACAGCTATTGCTATCGGTAAACTCGACGGACTGATTTTTACTATTGGCCTTTACCTGGGTATTTATTTGTTTTCCATTGGATTCCCGTTATTCGCGAATTTCTATAACAGTGGAAACCTTGGCAATGTAACGTTGACTGATGTTACTGGAATACCAGCTTACTGGTTTGCTATTGCATTTACAGTTGTGGCGCTTACCGCATTTTGGGTTACCATGTTTATTGAAAAACGTGTAAGAAAAAACATTACAGAATATAAATTCTAATCCGATGAACAGAAATTATATTTTCCTTACCATATTAATGGTTTTATTGGCATTCGGAACCATTTTTATTGCCAATAAAAAGGAACCGAAACAAATCGATCCACAGCAACTTTTAGCGGAGCTGGTACAACCAACCCGGTATGTAACAACCGATCAGGTGGCAAAACTCATTATCGCCAAGGATCCGTCATTAATGTTAATGGATGTTCGCGATGAAAAATCCTACGATAATTATTCGCTGCCCGGAGCCATTAATTTACCAATTGATAGTTTGATGAAAAAGAGCTATTTAAGCTACCTTGGGATCCCGGGAACAAAAGTGGTTTTCTTTTCCAATGATGATATTAAAGCTGATGAGGCATGGGTGTTGAGCAAACGCCTGGGTTTTAAAAGTACTTATGTTATGAAGGGCGGTTTAAACGGTTGGATGGAAACCATTATTAATCCAAGTGCACCTGCTGAAGATGAGCCTTACACAGCATACGAAACTTATACTTTCAGAAAAGGGGCACAACTTTATTTTACAGGTTCAAAATCTGAAAATTCTGAATCTTCAAAGGTTAAAGTTCAGGTAAGGAGAAGAGAAAAAACTTCGGCTGCTTCAGGAGGGTGTTAAAAGTAATTTGTAAAAGCAAAATTTGAAAAAATGCATGTACACGAATTAAATCCATGGCGAACGTTAATTGCGCTGTCCGTTTTTGTGATTGTGATTATCGTTGGTTTTTTAACCATGTCGAAACCATTGCTCACCTATAAACTTGATATGAATCAAAGTGTTAATGAGCTCAAAAAAACTGACGAACTTTTTTATCCGTGGCAATTGGATAGTTTCCTGACTGGCAAAATTACAAAATGTAGTTCTCTTTGATATTCGCGATAATTTTGTTTACGGTCAGGGACATATTCCGGGTGCCGAAAATATGTCGGCCAATGATTTATCAAAAGAAGAAAACATCAAGCGTTTGGAAGATTTGGATCAGAAAGGTGTAACCGTTGTTCTTTACGGGGAAAATCAGTTACAGGCGAATGGGCCCTGGATGTTGTTTCGTCAGGTTGGATTCAATAATGTAAAAGTACTGGCAGGCGGATATCAATATTATGTGGCAAATAAGGATAACCTGATGGCCACCAAATCAAAAGACGATTTTTTGAAAGGAATTCCGCGTTTCGATTACGCAAAAATGGCTGCGCCAAAAGATGGATCTGAAATCAGCAGTGCTGATAAAAAACCTGTTACCGTGCGCAGGCGTGAAAAAACAGGTGCAGCTGCCGGAGGTTGTTAAAAAAACCTTTATTATATACCAAAACATCAAATGGAAATCCTGCAGAAATTTCTGCGGGATTTTTTTTATCTCTATCTTTCAAGAGCTATTTTTGTTTTTAATATAAGAAACACAGAAAACATGTCACGAATACTGGTTATCGATGATGAACGAAGCATTCGGAATACTTTGAAAGATATTCTGGAGTATGAAAAATACGAAGTTGATTTGGCCGAAGACGGAAACAAAGCCATCGAGAAAGTTAAAACAGCCGAATACGACATTGTTCTTTGTGATATAAAAATGCCGGGAATGGACGGTATTGAAGTTCTGGAACAGCTGGGAGAATTAACACCCGATACACCTGTTGTTATGATCTCGGGGCACGGTAACATTGATACTGCTGTTGATTCTATAAAAAAAGGAGCATTCGATTATATTGAAAAACCACTTGACCTGAATCGTCTTTTAATAACCATCCGAAATGCGATGGATAAGTCGAACCTGGTAAACGAGACCAAAATTCTTAAAAAGAAAGTCAGTAAAAAATACCAAATCATTGGTGAGTCTCGTGCCATAAAAAGCGTAATTGAAATGGCTGACCGTGTTGCACATACCGATGCCAGGGTTTTAATCACCGGAGCCAACGGAACTGGGAAAGAACTTGTTGCGCGTCGGATTCATGATCAGAGTACTCGTTCTTCGGGATCTTTTGTGGAAGTTAATTGTGCTGCTATTCCTTCAGAGTTAATTGAAAGCGAACTTTTTGGCCATGAGAAAGGAGCTTTTACTTCAGCGGTAAAACAGCGGCAGGGAAAATTTGAACAGGCGATCGGAGGTACTCTTTTCCTTGATGAAATTGGAGACATGAGTCTTTCTGCACAGGCTAAGGTTTTGAGGGCACTGCAGGAAAGTATTATTAACCGGGTTGGAGGTGACAAACATATCAAAGTTGATGTTCGCGTTGTTGCGGCAACAAATAAAAATCTTTCTGCTGAAATTGCTGCCGGAAATTTCCGCGAAGATTTGTATCACCGTCTGAGCGTTATTTTAATTCATGTGCCTTCGTTAAATGAGCGTCTGGAAGATATTCCGTTGCTTGCGGATTATTTTATTCAGCAAATTTGCGGTGAATATGGAATGCCTGTAAAAAGTATAACAGAAAAAGCCATTGCCGAACTTCAAAAAATGAAGTGGACTGGTAACATTCGCGAGTTTAGGAATGTCATTGAAAGACTAATTATCTTATGTGACCAGAGTATTGAAGATTCTGATGTTCTGAAATTTGCAACTCCTCTTACCTGAGATTATCGTTTAAATTATACTATAATACAGGATGACGGAAAAATAAGATATAAATATATTTTTTACACCTGTTTGAGAACAACTTTCTGTTTTCATTGTTGAATAAACAGTAAAGATTTTAAATAACAGCCTCTGTTACCGGTTTTTAATTTGTCATGGTGTATTACTAATGTTTTCCGCAGGAAAATATAATGTTCCGGTTTCAGGGGCTTTTTCTTTCCCAATGCAATATTTCCTAATTTTAGTTTTAAAATGGCTTGAAAGCGCTTAGCCTGTTTCAATTTAGAATTTCACATTAAAGATGTAAAATACCACATTCATAATTACATAAAGTAAAATAATAAAAGCCAGTCCATAGAAGTTAAACACCATTAAAAGGATTAATGAAATTAATAAAAAGAGGTATCGATACCAACTTCCTTTTAAACTGTATGATTGAGGTTTTAGCGAAAACATGGGTAGGGTAATTACCATCATCCCGGCCATAAAAACAGTAAGCAATACCAAATTTTTAGTTGAATAAATTAGTTGCAGTAAATCGAAGTACTTGGGTGATTCAAGCATTAACCCCAGTGAAGCCCAGAAAATGCCATTAGCAGGAATAGGCAAACCGCGGAAAAAATTTTCGTTTGCAGTATTTATATTATAGCGCGCTAGCCGAATAGCTCCAAAAACAGGCAGTAAAAAGGATGAAAATAGGATTAGCCATTCGTACCATTTCCCGGCGATTTCATAAATGGGATCATTCTTTCCAAATAATGAGAATTCAAGTAACGTAAATAAAATAGCGCCGGGAGCGACACCAAATGAAACTACATCTGCCAAAGAGTCAAGTTGTTTCCCGATTTCGGAATAAGCTTTTAGTAGTTTTGCGGTAAATCCGTCCAGGAAATCAAACATAGCAGCAGCACAAATGAAAATTGCAGCCCAAACGAGGTGCCCGTCAATAGCGAAAATTGTTGCCAGAATACCAGAAACCATGATTCAGCGAGGTGATGAAATTTGGTATTTGACGAATAATGTTTTTCAATTTTTGTATTTATAAGATTGCAATAATTGTTTTTCCTGCAACCGGTTTTGTGCCAAGTTCAACTTCAATTTTTGCATTTAAAGGTAAAAAAACATCAACCCTTGAACCAAACCGGATAAAACCGTATTCTGCCCCTTGTTCCACAATATCACCAGGTTTTTTATACGTGCAAATCCTTCGTGCTACAGTACCGGCAATCTGTCTGGACATGATCTCTTCACCACTTTCAGTTTTAAAAACGGTTGAACAACGCTCATTCAGTTCTGATGATTTTTCAACAAATGCCGGATAATAAACACCTCTCTTATGATGCTGATAAGTTACTTTGCCACTTACAGGTGCACGGTTCTGGTGAACATTTAAGGGCGACATAAAAATGGAAACCTGAATACGGTTATCATTAAAATATTCTTTTTCAAAAACCTCTTTAATTTCCACAATATTTCCATCGGCAGGCGCGAGTACATGGCTGGCATTTTTATTGATTTTGCGATCGGGCACCCTGAAAAAGAAAACAATTAACGCAGCTAAAACAAGGGAAGCCAGCATCAGCAGGTAAAAAACCTGATAATCTCTCAAGAAATAATAAATTATGGCATCTAAAACAGCCAGAAAGAAAAAGGCAACCGGAACTATTTTTAATCCTTCTTTGTGTAACTTCATTAAATATTTCCTCCTAAAATTAACCAGATATAAACTACCGGAATGGCAAATAACAGGCTATCAAAACGATCGAGAAAACCACCATGGCCAGGTAAGATGTTACCAGAATCTTTAACGTTCAAATCTCGTTTAATTTTTGATTCAAATAAATCACCAATCGTTCCAAAAGCAACAATAATCACCGATGCAATTATCCAACTTAACATTGACAATGATTGAAAAATAACCGAATTTAAAATACCCATTATTACTGCAAAAACAGTTCCTATAATTAATCCTTCCCAAGACTTTTTCGGTGATATTTTTTCGCACATTTTATGTTTTCCAAGTAATGATCCGCCCAAATACGCCATTGAGTCGTAAACCCAGATAATAAAAAAAATACCGGCTAAAATCCACGGATAAAATTCATTTTTTTGCGGGAATCCGGGAAAGGCAATAAAATTCAGTAAACTAAACGGCAATACGGTATAAACAAAACCTCCTAATGTCAGCATGCTGTTTTGCAATGTATGAGGTTTTATTCTTAATACTTCGAACAGAAATATGAGAACCATAAATGAAAAAACGAGAAGACAAAACTGGTAAGGTATAATTTTAAGCACCGCAATAAAGCATATGATAAAAAACAGGCCGCCCAAAATTGAACCTACTATTGTTTGAGGTGTGTAACCTGCTTTTTCAATGAGTTTATAAAATTCATACTGGGTAAATACCAGGAAGGCCAAAAAAATGAGTGCAAAGATCAATGGATGGATTAATGTTCCTGCAGATACCACCGCAACAAAGATAACCCCGGTCAGCGAACGTTTTAGCAAGTCGGTCACTGTTTCAAGTTTTTAAGTAATTCAATTGCCCTTGCTTCATCTTTCTCAGCTACATAAATAGAAATGTCTCCAAACGACTGATAAGCTGTATCGTGCTGATTCAATTTTACTACGTTTATTCCCTCATTCTCGAGGATTTCCTTCGCCAAATCAGCTTTATATTCATGTGCCGTAAAATATACTTCTTTCCAACCTTTTTCCATGTTGCAAAGGTAAAAAATAAATAAAATCTTAAGAGTTATTAAAAAGAGTTATTCAATGAATATTTAGAAGACAAATAATCTTTTACGAAATTATTTTTTTCAAACTAAAAACACATGCAACTCACGCGGTCCATGTGCGCCCATTACCAATGTTTTTTCAATATCAGCAGTACGGCTTGGACCTGTAATTAAAGCTACATGCGATGGTAAATTGTTACCGTATTTATGAATTAGATTAGAGTACGCATTTTCGAGGTATTCAGCCAGTTGATTACGTTCTGCAATTACAATGTGAATTGGCGGGTAAACAAACATTTGACGCCCTCCTTTTTGAGCCGAACTTACCATAACCGATCCGGTGTGAGCAATAAGGAACTCGCATCCGGTAATTCCAACTTCAATGTTTTCAGGGATTTCCGATAACTTAGCAATTTGAAAACCTGATTTTTTTAATGGGTTTGTAATTTCTTCTTCGAAGCAAACCACTGTATTTTTATTGAATTCAGAGAGAAATTCGTTCAGTTTTTCAAACAATGCTTTTTTGGAGGAGAACAAATAAACACTCCCGTTTACTTTTTCCAGGTTTTCTTTAAAAGCCAAATCAAGCGGCTTATTAATGGAATGGTTAACGGGAGAATCAAAATCAGGTTTTTCCGACACGGAATGTACCGAATTCATTAATTTATCCAGAATTTCTTGTCGTGCCGTTTTCATACACGCTATGCTAATGCAATCTTGCCTTCGGTACCTTCTTCTTTATTTTTTTTAGCTTTTTTATCGACCACGAGTTCAGCTTCAGTTGCCTTTTCTTCTACGGCCTTCTTTTCCCCGTTTTCAGCAATTACATGTTTTGTATCCCAAGGCCTTTTTCCGAAAATTTCTTCCAAATCTTCGCTAAAAATTACCTCGCGTTGTAATAGTAATTCAGCCAATTTTGAATGACCTTCAGCATTTTCTTTTAACACTTTTAACGCTCTTTCATACTGACTGTCAATGATTATTTTTACTTCCTCATCGATTAATTCGGCTGTCTTTTCGCTATAAGGTTTTGTGAATGAATAATCCGATTGTCCTGTGGAATCATAAAAACTTACATTTCCAACTTTGTCGCTCATCCCAAAAATGCTAACCATAGCATAAGCTTGTTTGGTAATTTTTTCAAGGTCGTTTTGTGCACCAGAGGATATTTTCTTGAAAACAAGTTGTTCTGCAGCCCTTCCTCCAAGTGCGGAACACATTTCATCCAGCAATTGTTCTTTTGTAGTAATGGAACGTTCTTCGGGGAGGTACCATGCGGCTCCCAATGCTTTGCCACGAGGAACAATTGTAACTTTTACCAAAGGATGCGCATATTCAAGTAACCAACTAATGGTAGCATGGCCAGCTTCGTGATATGCAATGGTTTTCTTTTCTTCCTGTGAAATTATTTTATTTTTCTTCTCCAAACCACCAACAATACGGTCAACCGCATCAAGAAAATCCTGTTTGTCAACTGCATCATGATTTTTACGCGCGGCAATAAGTGCAGCTTCATTACATACATTGGCAATATCGGCTCCGGAAAAACCTGGCGTTTGTTTGGCCAGAAAATCTACCTTTAAATCTTTACTCAATTTAAGCGGACGAAGGTGTACATTAAAAATCTCAGCACGTTCATTCAGATCAGGTAGTTCTACATGTATCTGGCGGTCGAAACGTCCGGCGCGCATTAAAGCGCGGTCTAAAATATCTGCGCGGTTGGTTGCTGCCAAAATAATTACCCCGGTGTTGGTATCAAAACCATCCATCTCGGTAAGCAGTTGGTTCAATGTATTTTCACGTTCGTCATTCGAACCCATATTGGGGTTTCTTCCCCTGGCGCGACCGATAGCATCAATTTCATCTATAAATACAATGCAAGGGGCCTTTTCTTTGGCTTGTTTAAAAAGGTCGCGTACACGAGATGCACCCACACCCACGAACATCTCTACAAAATCAGATCCTGACATAGAAAAGAATGGAACGTTAGCTTCGCCTGCCACAGCTTTTGCCAAAAGCGTTTTCCCAGTTCCCGGGGGACCAACTAAAAGTGCACCTTTGGGAATTTTCCCGCCCAAACGGGTAAACTTTCCCGGACTTTTGAGAAAGTCAACAATTTCTTCCACTTCCTGTTTTGCCTCAGCTAAACCGGCAACATCTTTAAACGAAGTAGTAACCTTTTGATCTTTATCGAATATTTTAGCTTGTGATTTTCCAACATTGAAAATGCCGCCTGCTCCACCACCGCCTGCACCTCGACTCATTCTTCTGAAAATCCACCACCATAACAGAATGATCAGAACAAACGGTCCAACAGTCCAAATAAGTTCGCTTCCCCAGTTTTTTTGATCTTTGTAGGTTGGCAAAATTTCATTTGGTTTTCCTTCCTGTGCTTTACTTAAATCATTGGCAAATTTCTCAATCGGACCAGTTTTGAATGTAAATTGTGGTCCAGATTCTGAGGGTTTAGAGAAATTTCCTTTAAAACGATCTTCATAGTTTTTAATTCGATCCTTTTTGATATAAACGTTGGCTATATTTTGGTTTATAACATCAATGCTTTGCACATCCCCATTTTCAAGCATCTGTTTTACATCACCCCATGTTGTTTCAACAGGGCCATGAGTATTGCTTAAATAGAATTGGATTACAATAAATATTACGGCAATAATTCCGTAAATCCAGTATGCGTTGAATTTAGGACCTTTCCCATCTTTCTTTTTCCCGCTGTTGAGCCGGTCAAAAGGATTATTCTGATTTTTATTTTTGTTGCTTTTATTTTCTGCCATGTTTGTTTCTAATTTTCGTCTGCTATTCTTTTAATTTTGGCATCTGCCCAAAGTCCTTCCAAATTATAAAACTCCCTTGCCTCTTTTTGGAAAACATGAACCATGACATCCCCGTAATCCAGTAAAATCCAAATTGCGTTACGGTACCCGTCTTTATGCCATGCGTCTGTTCCTGTTTCTTTTTTCACTGTTTCCTCTACCGAAAGTGCAATTGCATTTACCTGAGTATTTGAGGACCCATGACAAATTACAAAATAACCACATTCCGTATGATGTATTGTGTTTAAATCTATTATTGTTATCTCTTTCCCTTTTATTCTTTTTATTCCTTCCAGAATTTCCTTTAGTAACGTTTCTGTCTCTACATTAGTTTTATTCATACATTAGCTCTTCCTTGCAAAGATAATCTTTTTGCTTAACTCTCTTTTTCCGTAATTTGCGTTTCTGCTGTTTATTAGCTGTTTAGTAATGAATCAAATATTATAAGTTAATTTTACAGAATCAATGTTTTTAAACAGTTCATACCGTTACCGCAAATATGGATAAAAAAAACAAAAAATTAATCTTTTTGAACGAGGTTGAATCTACCAACAACTATGCCAACAGGCTTATTTTGTCGCATGCGGCAGAAGAAGGTACTGTCGTTTTGGCACAATACCAAACGCATGGTAAAGGTCAGCAGGGAAACCACTGGGAAAGTGAGGCAGGGAAAAACTTTTTAATGAGCCTGATTTGGTTCCCAATTTTTCTGCCGGCTGGTCAACAATTTCTGATTTCAAAAGTAGTTAGTTTATCAATTACTGATTGGTTGCTAAATGAAGTAAAGGATTGCACAATAAAATGGCCAAACGATATTTACATTGGAAACCGGAAAGTGGCTGGTATTTTAATTGAGAATACGGTAAAAGGATCAAATCTTTTTTCTTCAGTGGTAGGGATTGGTCTGAATGTAAACCAAATCGTTTTTATTTCTGATGCTCCAAATCCTGTTTCACTTCAGCAAATAACAGGGCGTAATTATGAAATTAAAGATATATTGAATACGCTGTTGGATAACCTGAATAATTGGTACACAAAATTAACTTTCAATCAAATAAAAGAAATTGACGAAACTTATTTTTCCAGATTATACCGCGGCAATAAGTGGAGTTTATTTTCGGAACCAGGGAAACAGGCTTTTGAGGCTCAAATAATCGGGATCGGCAAATTTGGTCAATTGCAATTAGAACTTAGGAACAAAACATATCGGGAATATATGTTTAAAGAAGTTGAATTCCGGTAAATACATTGCACGTCAGCCTTAATGCGGTGATTTTCAGTTTGTTTGGTAATTCTTCTTTATTGATATGGTAATTTTGAGAGTGTATCAGCTAACTGATTAATTCCTTCCTCCAGCTTATTACCCGCCATCATTTTAATCATCATGCTCATTTCTGCATGTAATGTAAGCCTCATTTTTGTCTGGTACGGATCTACCGGCATAAGCTGAATCCAAAATGTAAAACTCAACGGCAATCCTCCGGAACTTTCAACTTTTATGGTTTTAAAAGGATCCCGGTTAACGATTTTGATTTCAGCAACTCCAATTCCAGTAATATTGAATTTGCATGAATCTTTATCCGATTTAAAATCGGTAATTTTTATCTGGGGAACTTTTTCGGTTATTCTTTCAATCAACCCTGAACTCAGGTATGTTCCAAGGTTCTCAAAATTGGAGAGATAATTAAAAACCACCTGCTGATTATGACTGACCAATTTAACTTCGCTGGTGTATTTATTTAATCCCATTTTGCAATATTAGAATGAAAAAAATCCCACAAGAACCCGGGATATTTATGGTGTCAAAATTATTATTTTCCCCAATTCGCTGGATCTTCCCTCCATTTCATAAGCGTTTCAACTTGTTCCGGGGTGACCTCACCTAGTTCTACAGCAGTGTCAATTAATACCTGGTACCGACTAAGAGGGGTAAGTTCAATTCCTGCCTTTTTGAAATTTTCTTTTGCATACGGAAAATTGTAGGTAAAAATAGCAACCATTCCGATAACCTCTGCACCATTGTCGATAACCGCTCTTGCAGCATTCAAACTGCTTATTCCTGTTGAAACCAGATCCTCAACTACAACAACTTTTTGATTCGGCAAAAGGTCTCCTTCGATCAGGTTTTCCAACCCATGATCTTTTGGTTTTGAACGAATATAAATGAAAGGAAGCTTTAAAACCTCAGCAACCAAAACTCCCATTGCAATTGCCCCGGTTGCAACTCCTGCAATTACTTCAGCTTCCGGGTATTTTTCACTAATTACATCTACAAATCTGTCACGAATGAAAGTACGGGTTTTTGGATACGAAAGAATTTTTCTATTATCACAATAAATAGGTGATTTCCATCCGGAAGCCCAGGTAAATGGGTTTGAAGGTTGTATTTTTATGGTGTTTATTTCGAGTAATTTTTTTGTAACTTCAATTTGCATAGATTCCATAATTCAGAGCAATTTTAATTCAGGGCAAATGTATAAAGTTTTTTTTAATGACAGGGTAATTATCATTTCACAGAATGTGGAGATAACATTAAATAAACCCGTCAAAATGCAAGCAAATTTGAGTGCTGTTAACGATGTAAGAAACTGGTTTTTAGAATTTGTTCAAAACAATGAAAGTACTGTTCTGCTTAGTCATCATGAACCTAATGAATTCTGGAATAATGTTTTTGTGCCTGCTTTTCGGTATATCGCAGCTGCTGGTGGTGTGGTAGTTCGCCACAACAAAATTCTGGTGATTTTCAGAAACGGGAAATGGGATTTGCCTAAAGGAAAAATCGATAAGGGAGAGTCGGCAGAAACGGCAGCTATAAGAGAGGTCCTTGAAGAATGTGGAATTTCTGGTCATTCAATTATTAAAAAATTACCCTCTACTTATCATATTTACCAATCACCGTACAAAAGGTCAAAAGGTGAATGGATTCTCAAGGAGACATTTTGGTTTGAAATGGAATATTCGGGAATTAAAGATGGTAATCCACAAGCCGAAGAAAATATTACTGAAATAAAGTGGCTTTCGTCAAATGAAATTGATTTGGTTTTTAATAATACCTATGAAAACCTGAAACAAATTTTAGAACTCTATCGTGATTGATTCCGCTGCTGTTCAATGAGTTCATTCCTGAGAAAAGTTCCAAATTGCTGTTCAAATCCGTCTAATGGTGATTTAGCTGTTTCGATCCTCACTTTGTGATTTTCGTCCAGGACAAAACATTGAGGGAAAGATTTTATGCCGTATTTACTTGTAATTTCCCCTTTTTTATCCATTAAAAGATAGCCGGGAACCGGGTTTTCTGCAATAAATTTTTTGATTTCTTCCACATTATTGTTCCGAAATATGACATAAATCTCAAGATATTTTTGGAAACGCTCATCAATAGCGGAGAGGTATTTTAACTGCTCCCGACAAATAATCATTTCAATATCGGCAAAAACAAGGTATTTATATTTATGGTTATTTTTTGTAGTGCAAACATTTGAACCCTTTAAATCTGGAAGACAAATTTCGGGTGCAGGTGTTCCACTTTTCAGAAAAGTAAATTTTGTGTAAATATTTTCTGCGGCATTACTTATTACGTTAGAATTATTGTTCTTAAAAAAGGAGGATTTGACCATTGATTCGATTGAATTTTTAGAAAAATCGCCCGAATAATAGCCATCATATAACAATTTAAGTAGAACAAGTTTTGCCATTTCTCCGGAAACCTTGAATTGGGTTTTCACCCAATCATCGAGAAACTTAGTGTCTGAATTGTTAACCGCATTTCGAAGATCATCGCCTTTTACCGATTTGGCGGCGAAGCTTAGCTGGTTATTAAATGTCTTATCAAACAGATCTTCGAATGCTGGATTTTGCCAGTTTGCTGACGATATATTGGTGAGTTCAGCAGAATAATTTACAGGCTTCAATCGGAAAACATCGACCTGTAAAATTTTTAAAGACAATTTTTTGTACGTGTCAAAAACCGGAGATCCGTTGTTTGGGTATTGTTTATCTATTTGATAAATCAGCGAATCGTATATTGTTTTTGACTGTTGAAAATAGAGCTGGTTGAAATATTTGTCAGTAAGTTGGTTAAATTGAATGACGAATTCTGATATTTTACTGTTAAGATTGTCTTTTTGCACTGTAGTAAACCAGAATGGTATTGGTTCGAAATACGGATTTTTTTGATCGGCAAACGATTTTTCGCGCAAAGGAGGCATTTTTAAAACAATGTCTTTATCCGGTTCTAAATAAACCGTTCCACGATAAATTTCAAAATTACAATAAAAACAAGTTGCCTCCTTAATATCAATAGTTGTGGAAGCCTTCCCATTATGGTCAAACTGTA
>CAWKJY010000021.1:0-231002 GCA_963849985.1 uncultured Prolixibacteraceae bacterium
TATTTACTTGCTGAATAGTATTTCATTGCTTCGGGCATAAATTGTTTTAGCTTTCTCATCCTTGTTGCATCCGAGGGGTGAGTACTCAAAAATTCGGGTGGTTTATCCCCTCCGGCATTTGACATTCTTTCCCAGAAAGGAATGGCTTCACGCGGGTCATAACCAGCCATGGCTGCAAAAATTAACCCATATTGGTCGGCTTCTGTTTCCTGCTGCCGCGACCAGGGTAGCACTGCCCCAAGTGTACTTCCAACGCCGTAAGCCTGCATAAATAAATTTTGCGTTTCCTGCGGTTTTTGCGATACAGCAATCTCCAACGCCATTCCACCCAGTTGTTGCATCATTCCCTGGCTCATTCTTTCGCTGCCATGTTTTGCAATGGCATGTGCAATTTCGTGGCCCACAACGATGGCCAGCGCTGTTTCATTTTGAGTTACGGGCAATAACCCGGAATAAACAACCACTTTTCCACCGGGCATGCACCAGGCATTCACTTCTTTGCTGTCAACCGTATTAAATTCCCACTTGTATCCTTCAGTCACTGATTCTTTTCCCTGACTGTTGTAATATCTCGTAATCGCATTTGAAATGCGTGCTCCAACCCGGTCAACCATTGCAGCATTCTTGTTGTTGTTCGGATTTAATACTTTATTTTCTGATAAAAATGTACTGTACTGGCTGACAGCCATCAGTTGCAATTCCGATTCCGGCACAAGGCTCAATTGTTTACGGCCGGTTACCTTGTTTAATATGCAGCTTGTTAGAACAACTGCAATTAATATGGAGATAATAATGTTTTTCATCTAATTAAAATTTAAAGTTTTCAAAGGTATTAGATGTAACTCCCACTTTTTAATTATTCTTTTTTGTGAAGAATTTCTGCATGGTCGTTTCATACGATTAAAATTGTTTGTTTTTGTAATGTCATATGGAATCCGCATGTCCCGATAGCTATCGGGATTATTCATCATTTTTTGGTGTGAATTCCATTCTCATGCACATTTTATAAATTTTTTTAAGTTATTAATCAATATTTACTAAGAATATAAAAGATTTACTAAGAATATAAAGAAAAAATGTGGGCAAAATACCCACATTTTTAACCACTAAACCAAACTAAACCAAACAAAAAACTTATATGGATATTATAAGATTTTCAGATATATGCGTTCACATTTGTTCTGAAACCATCTAAAGCAAAGTTTTTCTAAATAGGCCTTCTTCCCTGAATGACCCTCAGAATAACTGCGATAATTGCTATAATAAGCAAAACGTGTACAATACCACCTGCATGGTATCCAAGAAAGCCGATTGCCCAGGCAATGATTAATATTACAGCGATAATGTAAAGTAAATTTCCCATGACTTTATGTTTTAAATTTTCTTGTTTTATTTTTTATTCTGAACATTTTTTGAATCAATAATTTGCTCTTTAATTTAATATCTGATTTATAGTCCATTTTATCGTTTTAACATTCTTCTTATTTTCCATCAAACAATATCCACAGGGTAATATTATTTGAACTTTCCAGACTTTTGTCGTTACTCGAATCTTGGGAAATATAATTTGTTTGTAATATAAAAGAGACCTGTAAGCCATTTTAATCATTTCATTATTAATAGTGAAACTGAATTATTCTACATTCAAAGTTATTCCACTTTATTGCCCAAACTGTTACACAACTTTGAGAATTAGTTACATCATTCACACATTTTGACAAGCTATTATTCTGCTTTTGAAGTCAACTTTAACTTGCTAAGTGAATCGAGTGAGAAAACAAAGCGGATTCTGTTTTTGAATGATCCTCCGGCTGAAGTCATATTTTTGGAAACCAGCAGTGGAATATAAATTTCGAAAAAGTCCCAAATACCTGCTTTCACACCCGCTTCGTAAAAAAACGGGGAATTTTGACTTCCTGTTTCGCCATGATCGTTAAGTAAAATATTAAGAAAAGGTTTTACCGGAAGCCCGCCCAATTTACCGGGTAAATTACTTGTAAAGGACATTGAAAAAAGCCACTTGCTGTAACCCAAACTATCGTTCACCGGCGAAACCAGGCCCCCTTCTGAAAGGGTCATCTGCCTCGAAAAGAAATTAGTTGAAAAATCCACAAATCGGTCGGGGTAGGTTCCCTGATAGAGATACTGCTCCCTGCCACTCCTTCCACTTGGCGAGAAAGCATAAAACGGAACATTAGGGTCACTTTTTAACATTGTTCCTGCAAATAAACGGATATCCAAACCATTATTTTTTTCAAAATAGCTGATTTTGTAATCAAATTTTACCGAGGTTTTTTGGAATGTTTTTCCGGATTCGAAAGAAACCAGCAAGGTAAACGGATTCACTAAACCAGACTTCTCAAAGAGATATCCAAATTGCAAATAGGAATTCATTTTTGCCTTTTCCTGTTGTTCAATCTGAAATAGATTGGATGCGGCAATGTAATTTCCAAAAATGCTGTGGCTAAACGGATGAGTCATTTTTTCATTTCGGAAGTGAAGTTCCAGTCCGGTTTTTATTTTGTGGTAATTCTGATGACCCGGCGCACCAAATTGTGTGCCTTCAAATGAGATGGTTGCCAGCCGGATAAATTTATTCATACGGGGTAATGTTGTAATTAATCCGGCCATATCCGGCCAAGTCGGAATTTCCGAATGCATAAAATGGCATCACAAAATATTCCAGCGGTTTTGGTATGATAAAGCCATTATGAAATGCCATGCCTAACATAAAACCGTTTTCCCGGGTCCAGTTAATTGCAGGCATATATAAAAGAGTGCGCTTTTCGGGATCATCAACGGAAAAGAGGAGTTGCGTTTGCAATGGCTCAGCCCTTGGGGAAATACCGGTTTTTTTTATATTATTATTAATCCTGAAAATTTCGGGAGTTACATGTCCAGGATCGATTTTTATTTCAGCGTAATCACCAGGCGGAAGATCAATCCATTTTTTGTCGTTAAAACCTTCTTCCCATTTTTCAAAAAAAACTGAATCTCCGGTCATGCCTGAAATAAAAAGCGGCGAAACCAATTCTCCTTTGTTTTTTATAAGCAACTGCTGATTCCCAATGCGAACCATTTTGTAGTCCAGTCGTTTGGTTGTTCCCAATAAATCAGTAAAAAACCAGCTTAAATCTTTGCCGGATTGAGTTTCAAAAATTACGCGAAGATCTTCGGGTTGCGGATGCATGAATTTCCATTGACGGAAATATTCCTGCATTGCAGCATCAAATACAGAATCGCCAAGATAAGTTCGGAGATAATTAAAAGCTGTTGACGCTTTATTGTAAATCATCAGTACGTAATTTAATTCGGTATATTCCGTCGCCGGAAGGTTTATCGGTTGCTCCAGGTTTTTGCGTGCCTGAACCAGCCATTCCAGTTCCTGCATTCGCTGGATTGGCATTTTATCGACATGTATAAACTTTGCCAGCTTTTTGTTTTTAATATACACCTCCCAAAGTTTTTTCCCGGGATATTTCTCATTCAGATACCGGTCGGTGTAGGCGCTGGTAATGCTTTCATCCATAAAAGGATATCGCCGCTCGTTTGATCCCAGCGAGCTGTAAAACCAGTTATGACAAATTTCGTGTGAAATCACTTCGTCGAGGGAATAAGCATCATCTGCCAGGCCGATTACGGTAAGGCCGGGATATTCCATTCCTTCACCGGCACTCAGGGCGCTTTGAACGGCTGTGAAATTTTTGTAGGGATAATCGCCAATTTTATCTGAAAACCAATAGATTGCTTCATCTGCATATTGTAAAGCATCTTCCCAAAGTTCAGGTTGTTCATTTGTAAACAAAACCATGGTAGTTACTTCTCTGCCGGAGTTGGGGAGTTTCACTTTCCCTTTTTTCACATGGAACCGCTTATCAGCAAACCAGGCAAAATCATGAATTTTATCGGCAGTATATCGGAGCGTTTTAATCTGTTTTGATGAAACCGGAAAATCAGTTTCTACAGTATTGGCAGTTTCAATCCAGGCAGTGTCGGCTGCAAGTTTATCCAGCATTTCAATTTCGCTTTCGTTTTGCAGATTTCCCGATGCACCTACAATATAATTAGCGGGCAAGGTTATTTGTACATCAAAACGACCAAATTCAGCATAAAATTCGCCCTGATCGAGATACGACATTTGGTGCCAGCCATTCCTGTCATATACAGCCGGTTTGGGATACCACTGGGATATTTGATAGGATTCTCCAATATGGCCCAACCTGGAAGTTACTCCTTTCGGGATTTTTACACGGAAAGGTGTGCTAATTTGTATGCTATCTCCTGATATAAGGGGAACATCAAGGTTAATCCGGCAAATGTCGGGCTGACCAGGCAACAAATTCCAGTGAACTTTCTTCCCGTTGACTTCAAAGTCAAGCGAATCAATGAATCCTCTCAACTCAGGATCACTAAATAACTTTTCCCTTCCATAAAATTGGAACAATTGCCGCGCTAAAGGGGTGTTATTACTGGAATAAGCATTTGGCCATAAATGGAAATATAAAAAATGAAGCGTATCCGGGGAGTGATTAATGTATTCAAGGTTTTCAAAGGCATTTAATTCATGGAGCACATCATTTAGCGAAACATGAATTTTGTAGTTGACTTCCTGTTGAAAATATTCCTGGGAAAAAGTTTCGGAATAAGATGCGATAAAAAACATGCAAGTCAGGAATAAGCTCAGTTTTTGAGTGAAGAGGGATAATCTTTTTTTATTTTTTTGGTATGAATCGATTATTTGCATTTCTTTTCATTGAAAACCAATTTGAAATATATGAATCACTTTTAAATCGTGAAATTAAACGGCACATTCCAACTTAAGTTTTCAAGGGTGCTGTCCATTTTATTTTTTTTGTCTTTCTCCTGTCTTGCCGGACTCCTTTTGGCTGTTTTTTCCCTTTGTATTTGGACTATTTTGTCGATTAGCAGGTGGAACAACTTTATTTTGATTCTGGCGGTTCATCGGCTGACGAAGTTGTTCTTTTTTCGTCGGTTGTTCCTGCATTTGAATCTGGATTTTTTGAATAGATTGTTGCTGTGGAGTTTGATATTTCTGTTGTGGTGCTTTGTAAGGAGATTGATTTTGCTGGTTCATTCTCCCGGATTCCACTGGCTGAAGTTGTTCTCTATTCCTTATATTATCTGTCGGAAAAATTGTATTTCTCTGATAAGAGTCAACTCTTTCTTTTGGAGATCTTACATCCTGAATCTCTGTGATTTCTGATGGTACGGACCTAAGAATCATGTTCCTGTTTTTTTCAACCAGCGGCCTGTATAATTGTAACTGATTATTATCCAGTATTTGTCCCGGCTTGTTGTAATCCCTGATTGCAACGCTGCTGATTCTCCTGCCCGTTACCCGTTGAACTTGTCGTAGTTGAGGCCCTAAAATATAGGTTGAGTTGCGTCTGTTATCGTTGTACGTATTTTTTATTACTGTTGAGTTTTTAATTTGCCTTTTGTATGTGTATTTATCAACATAATAATTCTCAATATTTGATTTGCCCAAATCGTTGTATTGCACAAAATTCCAATGGTTAACATCTCCATATCTGCTATCAAAATTCATATTCATGTCCATCCCGGGCCTCATTGGCGCCCAACCGTAATAACCATGTGCTTTTCTCCAAACAACCCACGATGGTCCCCATTCATTATCGGGAACCCAAAACCAACCATAATAATCGTCGTGACCCCATCTTCCATAATGAAATGGCGCCCAGCCCCATGAGTAGCCTGATATCCATGTCCAGCCATATTCACTCATTACCCATTGCCCGGCAGTGGAATAAGGAGCAAAATTTGCATCCACATTTGGAATCCAGACGTAATTGTAATCCGGATAGTTGACCCATAATCCATAAGGACTTAATTCGTCATAAAAAACCTGGAAACTGACATATTCCTGCCTTTGCTGTGCTGATAAAGATTGAACGGGAAAAATGGTGTAAATGTGTATTACAAACAGTACAGCACCTATTTTAAAAAGAGTTTTCACTTTGTCGGATTTTTAAACGTATTATAATTTCCATCAAAATTTTCCATTCAGTATTTTAAAACCGTGAAATCTTCCTGCTGTGGCAGGTTTGTATGTGAAAATTTTACATCTTCATTTCTCATGACTATGAAGCATGATTTCATGGAAATGCTTATCCTAAGCGAATCATCTTTAATAAAATGCAACAATAATCAGTAACTCAGGTTTCTTTTTAGTTCTTAAAATTATAGCAAAATGATAAGGAGGACTATAATTAAAACAAGTGCAGCGCCACTAATGACTACGGTTCCACTGTTTTTTTTCACATTCTCCTTAATTCCTTTTAATTCTTTTCTCAGCTCTTTCCGTTCTTTAGCACTCATTTCTGATTTATCCATATCCCGGATTTCTTCAACACGGTTTGTCAATCGGGTAATTTCTTCATTGGATAATTTATTTTCGGTTTTTACCGGAACGGCAGATTTTTCAGCATCCGTTTTTACATCCTTATTACCGGCAAATGCCATTGTTGCGCTCATTGTGAAAAACATCACGATTACAAAAAAAATTGTCTTTTTCATTTTATTGTATTTTTAATTAAAATTTTACAGTGAAAGGTAGTGGAAGCCACATTTTATTGTGTTACACAATTCTGATTAATAATTACATTATTCACACATTTAGAAATTTCAACTTTTTCCCTGAAACTAATTTGGAGCCTTTTTGCCGAGTGCAATAACAACTACTCCGCCGACAATAAAGATAACTCCAACAATAGGGGGCCATTGAATGGTATGACTTTTTTCAGCATTAATTTCAATTGGTCCTAAATCAACCACCTTTTCCTTAGTTACATAATTAAATCCTGTGTAGGCAATCATTAATATTCCAATTGCGATAAGTACAATTCCCAAAGTTTTTTTCATCTCATTTTATTTTAAATTTTCAGAGGTATTTACCTCATTTCATCGCTTGTTTTAATCGTATTTGATAGAATTCGCAAAACTCATTTCGATGGAACTAGCCGGATAATGATACCCTTGTGCGAGAATTTTTCCCGTGCTCGTTTCACCTTAATATTTTTTATTTGATCAAATATCTATCTATTGAAAGTCGGGACTTCTGTCTTTAATAGTAATCATACTTGCCTGCAGACAAAACTGAAATTAGATTTGTATATTCCGCAAACTATCCAGAACACCAAATTCTTTCAGCAACCAGATCACAAGAACAATTACAACAACCGCATTAAGAATATTTTTAATGGTGCGTTGCATGGGAATATAGCTGTTTATGAGCCAAAGGATAACCCCAACAACCAGAATGACAACGATGATAGTTAAAATTGACATTTTAATAAATTTAAAATTGTTACTAAACTCTACATTATAAAGGTCAGGTTTCGTGCGATAAGAAGTATTACACAATTTTCGACAAGAGTTACATCATTCACACATTTACTGCCAATTGCAAACACAACATTTAATTGGCGTTTTAAAAAGGGTAATCTTACGCCCACACTTTTTAAAAAGTTTAATGTGTTATTTACATATTTACCTATTTCACCTTGAAAGTATCCGTGGTCAGTACTCGCTGTTCTCCCGGATATTGCGCATTTGTCCCATTTTCGGTAGTGATAAAAATTTTGACCGGTTTATAAGGAGATACCGTTTCCAACGATGCGGTATGGCGTTTCGATAAAAAACTGGTTGAACTTTTTAATTGTCCCATGTTTTCAGTATTTCCCTCGTTAGTTTCCATCCAAACTACATATGTTGTTTGAGATGATTGAACCCTTTCTACTTCTGCCAAATCCGATATTTCCACTTTAATAATATAATTTTTGTTATTATCCGTTTTGACCTTTACAAAACCTTTTGCTGCCGGAACAACCGATGAGTTTAAGAAAGTGTACTTTTTAGCACAAGATGTAAATGGAATAACCATTGCTATTATGAAAATTCCCAGGAAGATACTTCTTGCCAAACCTTTCAATTTTTCTGTTTTCATGATTCCTGATTTTAAATGATATAATTCTAATGAATAAAGGTAATTACCTCCATTTCGTCAGGCGTTACACAATTCCGAATAAGAGTTACATGATTCACACATTTTCCGGGCTTATTTTTTATCGTTTTTAAATAAATAAACCGTGGCAACCAACGAGGAGTTATTTGATAAAAATTGAAACTCCCCGCAGCATCCCGATATTAATCGGGAGACGAGGAATCCGATTCCGTTAAGGACTTTTTTTAGTGTTTTGTTCGCTAACCCCGCAGCAGAGCTACCGGGGAATGCGCTCACCGGAATTCAAAGAAGTTGGTAGAACCGTTTTTTTTATAAAAGCAACTTTAGTTTACATTCGAACCTATATTTCCCTGGCTTATAATATTGTCAAGTCCAACCGTAGTCTGGTAGATATTAATATACCCATTATAAACCAGCCAATTGTCATAAGTGATATTCAAACCACCATCGAGTTTCCGGATGTTTGTATAGCTTTTACCGGTGGTACCGTTAATGCTACTGAGCGTTTTTGTTACCGGTCCGCCACCTATTGTTGCAATCGAACTCAGGTTAATGGTTGAAGGATATTCTTCTCCGGCAATAGTTCCTGAAAGATTTAGTGTTACAAGTGTATTCCCGTTTTCTCTTTTTTCAAACAGTGCGGTTCCGGAAACGCCAAAAGCGCCAATGGTTCCAAGTGAAAAAGTTGCATTAATGTCGGTTATTACATTGCCTCCAATATCACCCTGGGCTAAAACTACGTTGGGTTCATTGCTGCTTTTAATAACTTTTATATAACCGTCATACGCAATTAACTGATTGTAAGTTAAAGAATTTACATCGGTTGAACTGGTACCTGAAGCATCAACAGGATTAAGCTCCTGAACAATTTCGCCTCCTTCGGCAACTGAATTCATGTACAACGCTGCCAGATGAGTTCCTTCAGGAGCGCCATATAGTTGTAAAGTTATGGTTGACATGGTGGCGCTTGTTTCAATGAAAGTGGCAGTCCCTGTTACACCAAGAACATCCTGCACCTTGAGGTTGTAGCTTGTTTCTCTGGCAGGCGCGGCATCTTTTTTGCAACCACTTTCAGGCAACAGTAAAATTACCGCAACAAATATTGATAATATGGCAAATAATTTTTTTGCTTGAATCATTTTCTATTTATTATTATTTCCCGCGTCTGGCGGGACAGGTGTGAAAAGATTTTCACAGGACAAAGGTGAAATCTTTACGGTTAAGCGGGATTACATAATTTTGAATAAGTTTTACATGATTCACACATTATCGGACTTCATATTTTTTTCTATCATTTCGATAAAAGCTGCCCGTTTATGGGTTTGGTTATATAATCATTACAACTTGCTTTCATTGCCTTTTTACGGTCGTCAGGGAGTAATCATCGGCGAAAAATGTTTTCAACATTGCGTTTTACTTTAATGCAACTGATTGCGCAAAACCGGTAGTTATGAAAAGCTCATGATAAAATTGAAGCATATTTTTTTGTGGGTTTAAGAGAAAAAAGGATTTGTAATACCGATTAGCCAACAAAATGTCGCATTCTTTAGCTCAGTACTATTGTTTATTTTAGTTGTCTTCGCTGATTTTCAATTCACTTTCCCGATTGTCGGGACAAGTCGTTCAGAATGCTTCCTGATTAAAATCGGAACAAGCTCTTTGTTGTAGCATCGGCATTAATCCCAAACAATCGGGATAAACTTTGAAATTGCCTGCGGCATTCAAGGTACAAATGCATAATTGGCAACGACTTTCATAACATGTTTTATCTGTTTAGCAGTTAGTTCAGAATCGCTTATCTTGAAATTTCCTTTTGCTGGACCACTAATATTTGTGTTCCAAAATAACATCACCGGATAGTATGATATGCTTTAAATTAATTGCTTATTTTTACAATTATACAACTGAATTCAAAATTTCATCTGTTACTTAATAATAAGATGTTTAAATATTACAGAAATGACAAGACTAACATATATTACAATTTTAATTATGCTATTAGCAACTTTGCCTGGTTTTGGACAAACCAAAAATATGGGCTTATTCAGTGAAAGTCGTGATATCGGCAATCCTCTTCTTAAAGGCAATACAGTTTATAATGACGAGGACCAAACCTACCTGTTGTCCGGAGGGGGTAATAATATTTGGTTAAAAGAAGATCAATTCCAGTTTCTATATAAAAAAATAAAAGGCGATTTTATTATCCGAGCTACGGCAAAATTTTTGGGTGAAGGGGTGGAAGGACATCGTAAAATCGGGATAATGGCCAGGGAAAATCTGACTAAAGGATCAAAATATGTCGATGGTGCATTACATGGAGGCCTGCCACTTAATACTTCTCTGCAATACAGGCTGACTGATGGAGATACTACCAGCCAAATATTAATTTCGACGGTTCATCCAACGGAAATTGAACTTGAACGTTCTGGTAATACTTTTACCTTTTCCGCGGCAACTTATGGTGAAATTTACAAATCGGTGACGAAAGAAGTAACGATGAGCGAAGAAGTATATGCCGGCCTTTTTATTTGTTCGCATAATGATACGGTACGTGAACAGGCTTTGTTTAGTAACGTCAGAGTAATAATCCCGCCCGCTAAGAACTTTGTACCTTATCGGGATTACATTGGTAGTTACCTGGAGACAATGGATATCAGTACCGGGCATCGAATGATTCTAAAAAGCGAGAAGGGTTCTATCCAGTGTCCGAACTGGACAAAAGATGGCAAATCACTTATTTACAATAGCGCTGAAGGATTATTGTATAATTATAACATCGAGAGTGGAGTTACAAAACAGATTAATTCGGGTTTTGCAACACAGAATAATAATGACCATGTAATTTCACCTGACGGGAAAATGATTGCAATCAGTAACTATGTTGGGCCTCAACGAAAATCGACTATTTTTATCATGCCAATTGAGGGTACGGATAACCCAATAAAAATTTCTTCTGAAGATTCAGGACACTCTTATCTTCACAGTTGGTCTCCGGATGGTAAGAATATCATCTTTACAGGACAGCGAAATGACCAATGGGATATTTGGTCGATAAATATTGACACGAAAAAGGAAACCAATCTAACAAATTATACCGGTCTTGATGATGGTTCAGAATATAGCCCGGATGGAAAGTGGATCTATTATAATTCAGTCCGGACGGGAACAATGCAGATATGGAGGATGAAACCAGATGGAACGGAACAGGAACAAGTTACGTTCGATGAGTACAACAACTGGTTTCCTCATTTTTCGCCTGATGGAAAATGGATCGTATATGAATCGTATCCAAAAGAAATTGATCCGTTGGAGCATCCATTCTACAAGAGAATATATTTGCGTATTATGCCTTCAAGCGGAGGTATTGCGCGAACCATAGCCTATATATTTGGAGGACAGGGATCAATTAATGTTCCATCCTGGTCGCCTGACAGTAAGAAGATCGCATTTATCAGTAATACAAAAATTAATTAGTTAGATTTTACTGTACAGGAGGTTTTTTACCGGCAAAAGATTGCTGAAAGATTTGATCTTTGATTTTTTATTGAAGCCAAAAATTGACTTTTTACTAAATGAAAGTTTTGTATAATTCTGAATAAGAGTTACAAGATTCACACCTTTACAATTAAATGCTCAACCCGAAAAATAATTTGAATTTATACAGAATTATCCATCGGCATTATCCTAAAATGATTTTAGACTAAGACATAAATCAAAATGGTATTAAATCATAAAGGCAACTGAAGTGCCTCTTTAAATGTGTTTTTGTTAAATACATATACAACTATTTAACAGTGAAATTTTCTGTGGTTAAAACAACCTGATTGTCTGGGTGTTCAACATTTATATCGTATTCGGATGTAATAAATATTTTAATCGGGGTGAATGAAGATATTGTTTCAAGGGATGCGCTGTGCCGTTTCGATAAGAAACTAGTCGAACTGTTTAACTGCCCTAAATTTTTCATCTCTCCACGGTCTGTTTCCATCCATACCACATAGGTTAGTTTTGATGTTCCCAATCTTTCAACTTCAGCTAAATCGGTTACTTCAAGTTTTATAATAAAATTTTTGTTTTTATCATTTTTGACCTTTATATAACCGTTGGCTGCCGGGACAACTGATGAATTTGAAAACGGTATCTTTTTAGAGCATGAAGTGAATGAAATTACCATTATTATTACTAAAGTCGCTGAAAAGATACTTTTCGCCCAACCTTTCAATTTTTTTGTTTTCATGCTTTCTAAATTTAATTTATAAAATATTCTTGTGAATAAAGGTAATTGCTTTAACTCAGTGTGACATTGCACAATTCTGAACAAGAGTTACATCATTCACTCATTTCCCGGACACAATTTTTTTCTATCGCTTTTATTAAAGTTGCCCTGGATATGGGTTTTGAAATAAAATCATTACAACCTGCTTTTATTGCCTTTTTACGGTCGCCAATTAAAGCATATGCTGTTTGTGCAATAATCACAATATCCTTATTAAATTCCCGAATCTGCCTTGTGGTTTCATATCCATTTATTCCAGGTAATTGAATATCCATTAACACCAAATCGATATCAGGATTGTTACGGCAACTCTCAATGGCTTCATAGCCTGAAATGGCTTGGAAAAACTTACTGGATAAAGGGGTAAGTATAATTTCTAAAAACATCCGTGATGTTTCATCGTCTTCAACTACCAGTATTTTCAATTTTCTCATTGGTTGAATTACTTTCTCAGCTACAGGCTGAATCTGTTCTTTTTCTTCAATTCCATTTAGGTAAGGAATGGTAAAACGGAATGTTGATCCTTTTCCATTTATTGTTTCCATCCAAATTCTACCGCCAAGCATTTCAACATAAGCTTTGGAAATTGCCAATCCCAGGCCAGCACCTTCGTAATTCCGGTTTAATGATTCGCTGCCTTGCCTGAACCGTTCGAAAATAATTTCTTTTTGTTTCTGTGAAATACCTGACCCAGTATCCTTAACAAAAAACTCAAGGAAATTATCCTTTATTTCATAACCCAACTCAATTGACCCTGTTTGGGTAAATTTCACCGCATTTTTAACAAGATTAGTAAGAACAGCAAAAACTTTTTCACGGTCAGTTTTAATAATTGCTTTCGTCAGAAGGCAGTGTATTTTTAAAAGTAAGATTTAATTTTTTACTGTCTGCTTCGGGTTTAAAGAAATTGAAAATGTCAATAACCAGCCTATTTATATTCGTTTCTGAAATAGAAACTTCAACTTGTTCTGATTCTATTCTTGAAATATTAATAATATCGTTAATAATGTTGAGCATCCGGGTTCCGCTCTTCTCTATAACATCAATAAATATTTGTTGTTCTTCACCCGTCAATTTAGGAGTTTTAAGCAATTGGCTAAAGCCAAGTATACCATTCATGGGAGTGCGGATTTCATGGCTCATATTCGCCAGAAACGCTGATTTTAAACGGTCTGATTCTGTCGCTTTATCAAGTGCTGCAATAAGCTTTTCTTCGTTTTGTACCTGCGATGTAACATCCCAAACCGATGAAATCATTAAATCCTGGTCTTTTAACATGATATTGGCCGCAGAAACATAGTGAACATTTTTTGTTGTTTTATCAGTTACCGGTATTAAATCCCATTTCATTCTTTCAGGATCACCGCTCTTTATATCGTCTAGAATCTTGCTGCCAAGCTCCATTTGATCACCATAAACATATTCAAAAAAAGATTCAACGTTTTGACATAATTCAATGGGAATATGATAAATATTGCTGAATGCCTTGTTTACATATTTCACTTTACCTGTGCTAATTGCATTTATTGCAAAACCGGTTGGGGAGTTTTCCAAAATCGATAATAATTGAATCTCCGCTACTTCTGCTTTATCTTTGGCTTTTATCAATTCATTTTCAATCCGTTTGCGTTCTGTAATATCCGCTGCGACTCCAATTAATCCTAAAGGTTTGCCATCCTTATCTTTAACCATTGTTGTGGAAAGTTGAATCGGAAATTCACTTCCGTCCTTTTTTTTATTCAACAATTCGCCTTTCCATCCTCCTTTTAATGTGGCCGGTAAAATTTTTTCAACCAATTTTACCGGATTATTTTGCGAACGCACGATGTTAATATTTTTCCCGACAAGTTCATTTTTCCGATAGCCATAGGTTTTCAAAAAAGAATCGTTGACAAAAATTATTTTATCTTCCAGATCAGTGATGCTAACACATTCATTTACACTACTCAACGAATGAGCAAGGATTAAAATTTCTTTTTCACCCAGTTTGCGTTTAGTAATATCACGAATGTACAGGTTGGTATAATTCGACTCCAAAATTGGAACTACATGAACAGAGAATATTCCCTTGTTATGTTCAATTTCAATTTTTCGTAAACTCTTCTGCTTGAATGAATCGTTGACAATTTTTCGCAAAACCTCTGGTGCCGCTTTCCCTGTTTCCAATTTCCAGTTAAAGAAAGAATAACTGGCTTCGTTAGCAAATAACAAAATACCCTCCTTGCTTATTCGAAGAACAGGATCCGGATTTTCAGATGGGAATTTGGCTAAACTGTTTATGGTTTCTTCTGTTCTTTTCCGCTTCGTAATGTCGTGGAATATCCATATTCTTCCATAGTTTTTACCATTTTTATCAAGAACAGGAGCTGAATATCTTTCAAGAAAAGTTCCATCCACCAGTTCGACATCATCAAAGCTCTTAACTTCAGGATGTGCATAAAGATTCTTAATTTCGTTTACAAATTTCTCAGGATTTTTTGTCATGTGCATAACATGTTGAACCTGCAAATTGTCGTCTTCATTGTCAGCAATATGTTGCGGAATTTTCCAGAGGTCAATCGCCCGTTGGTTCTGGAGAATCTTTTTCCCCTGGCTATTAACTATAATAATGCCGTCGATGGAAGAATTAAGCTGGGCTTCAAGAAGTGTTGTTTTTTGATTCAATATTTCTTCTGTCTGCTTGCGCTCGGTAATATCGCGTGCGAAACTTTGTATTCCAATTATTTTTTCCTCTTTGTAAAAAGGTGTTGATCTAACTTCTACTAAATGTGTACTTCTATTTTTCCCTTTTATTTCATATTCAGTGGTACTATATACTTTGTTCTCCCTTAATTAAAGCCGCCAACCTTGACTCATGAACCGACAAATAATTTTTAGGTATAATATCCCAGATATTCATGGACAGGAATTCTTCTTCAGAATACTCTATAATGTTGCACATAGATTTGTTTACGGATACGAAATTACCGGTTAAATCCGTAATAAAAATCCCATCCGGACTTTGTGTTAACATTGTTCGAAATTTCAATTCACTCTCCTGCAACGCTTCCTCTGTCCGTTTGCGGCTGGTTATATCCTGTGCAATTGTTGCAACTGTATTTTCCCCTTCTTCATCAGAAATATTTGCTGAATTCCACAGAACCGTCCTAATCTCTTTTCCTTTTGTTAAAATGTTTATTTCGATAACTTCAGAGTTTTCATCTCTTATATTATTTTTTATTAATTCGAGTGTAGAATCGATTTCATTTTTTGGGAAAAGCATTTCAATCCTTTTATCCTCCACTTCATTTTTGTTATAACCGCTGAGTTTTTCGAATTCATGGTTGAAACGTTTAATAACCAATGAAGAGTCCCAGATAATAATTGGCGCATGTGCGTGGTCCAGCAAAATGTTCAGGTATTCGTTGGTCAGACGGCTCTTTTCACTTAACGATCTTTCTTCACGCTTTCGTTCCGTGACATCCTCAAAGGCAAGAAGGATTATCTTCTCTTTTCCCAGTCCTCTTTTAATTTGGCGGGCGTTCAAAAGCATAATACGATTGCCGATTGAAGAAAAATGGTGTTCTACTTCATAATTATCGAAAGATGTTTTTTCGGGGAGGATTTTTTCAAGCAGTTCTCTCAGTTTCGGGATATCCCATTGGTGGTTTCCCAGTTCATAGATGAGTCTTCCAATTGTATCTTCCGGGGTTACCTTAAAGAAATTATAAAACGAGCGGCTTGCTTTAATTACTCTTAGCTCGTCATCCAGCACAAGCAAAGGTTCGCGAACAGTATTAATTATATTTTCGGCAAACTCATCTACTTCATCCGTAGCTTTCAAAATTATTTTTGAAGGCGGAAGGTGTTTCGCTGACGTTACATTTTTCTTGTTTTTCATTTTTCATCCCTTTCCTGAAGATACTATGATGTCGAAATTGTTTTATGCAATGTGAATTTGAATTTGGAGCCTTTCCCCAATTCACTTTCCACCCATATTTTGCCGCCATGCATCTCAATAAATTCTTTACAAAGCAATAAACCCAATCCCGTACTTGATTCACCATCCGTTCCTTTCGAACTGACTTTCTCTTCAATCTTAAAAAGTTTAAGAATATCTTTTTCAGCTATTCCTACGCCATTATCCTCGACTGATACTTCAATTATGTCATTATCGAGCCATTCGGATTTTATAATAGCCTTTCCGTCGGTTCTTGTGAATTTAACCGCATTCGACAATAGGTTTCTGAGTACCGTGCTTATCATTTTTTCATCGGCGTACACCTTTTGCGTATCAACAATTTCATTAATAATTGATATCCTTTTTTGCAATGCCCGTTGGAAAATGGTTTCAATACTTTGCGAAACCATCTTTGATAAATCAGAATCTTTTGGTGTAAAGTTGATAGCTCCCTTTTGAACCTGAGCCCATTCCAGTAAGTTTTCCAATAGCTTATACAGATTACGGGCTGATTCGTTTAACAAATTACTGTATTTCATGAATTCGGCAGGTGAAAATACTTCGGTGCTGCCGGCCATTAGCTCAGTTAAATTTAGAAAACCACTGAAAGGGCCTCTTAAATCGTGAGCTATTATGGAAAAGAATTTATCTTTTTCAGCGTTGAGTTTTATTAGTTGTTCATTTTTAAAGTGAATTTCTTTTTCAGCCTGAGTACGCTTTGTGATGTCGACATTTATGCCTCTATAACCTAACAGATTCTCTTTATTGTCAAATTGGGGAATGCCGCTGGTAGAAAGAATGACTTCCCTGCCATCTTTATGAATATTGATGTTAACAAAGTCTTTGAAGCTTTTCCTGGCAGCAAAAAGTTCAAATGCAAACTGCATAAGTATTTCTTTTCCTTCCTGTTTTAAAAAATCGTAAAAATGTTTTTTACCAACAATTTCTTCAGGTTTATAACCCAATAATTCTTTAACAACCGGGCTGGTATAGGTGAATATACCATTACCATCCACTTCCCAAATCCATTCGCGGGCATTTTCCGATACTTGTTTAAATCGCAATTCACTATAACTTAATGCTTCTTCAGCAAGTTTACGTTCAGTGATATCCTGGTTAATTCCATAAATTGTATGTGCATGGCCAAATTGATCTTTTTGCACCTTAAATCGAACCGTTACATTCGTAATATCTCCGTTATCACGAAAAACCCTTGCTTCTGCCTGTCCTAAATATTCGGGATCAGTTGAAAGAATTGCTTCCTGTAAATTTTTAGCTATCATTTTTGAATCATCGGGGTGGACAAGTTTTCGCACAAATTCCTCTGCACTCATTGTATTACCGCCTTGCTTTTGAGTCGATGATCCGTGAATTAGCCGGAAATATTGGTCATCAAAAGTAAAATTACCCGACTGAACATTGAATTCCCAATAACCAAGTTTTGCTATTTCTGCCGCAGTTGATAAATTCTTTTCCAATTTTTTACGCTCGGTAATATCACGAATAATACCCGTAAAAAATTTCCCTTTTTGTGCTTCCCATTCTGCCAATGATAACTCCAATGGAAATTCTGTTCCGCTTTTGTGCAATCCTTGCAATTCTACTGTCTTACCGACAACATTACGAATACCGTCTTCCTCGTTTATACGTTTTATCCCGCTATTATGGTTTTCAAGGTACTTTTTCGGAATTATCACATCCAGGTTTTTCCCAATAACCTCTTCTTCAGTATATCCGAATATTTTTTCCGCGCCGGGATTCCAATCCTTAATTATTCCTTTACAGTCTGTAGTGATAATTGCATCGTTGGCGGATTCTGAAATTGAGCGGTACCTTTCCTCGCTCTCGCGCATTGTTTCTTCAGTTTGTAAACGTTCTGTTATATCCCTGCAACTGGCATAAATCAAGCCATTAGGTAGCTGAACGGCATTAAGATCAACTTGTACATGGCTGCCATCTTTCTTTACGAGTTCTATCTCGGAATAGGAGTGACCTTCTGTAAATAATTTCTGAAAGATCTGAAAGTACTCTACGACCCTGTTCGCCGGTGATATATCGACGATTGTAAACGATAGTATTTCTTCTTTTGAATACCCCGATAATTTAACAGCTTGTTTGTTGACATATAAATATTTACCTACATTATTAGTGATAAATATCGCATCGGCAGAGTCTTCCGTAATTATCCTGAATTTTTCCTCGCTTTCGACAAGCTGTTTCTTTATTTGCCATTGCTCTGTAATATCACGTATATTGCATTGGATAACCTTCTTGCTGCCTTCCATATATACATTGCTAACAAATTCTACATGAATTTTTTGCCCATCGGCTGTTTCCAATGGTAAATCTTCATAACGAACATATTTCTTTTGCTGTAATTCCAAAAACTTCTCTTTGTTGTGAAAAATATCCTTAAAGAAACCTGTTTCCCATACTGCTTTTTGCAAGAGATTCTTTTTTGGGTAGCCTAATAAGTTTATTAAGAAAGGATTTACGTCAACAATCATCCCGGTTTCGGCATCAAGAATTAGAATCCCGTCTTTTGCCGATTCAAAAAGATGACGATAACGGATTTCGGAAGCAATCAAAGCTTTCTCTAAAGAAGATGATATTTTCTTCTTCTCTGAATTTCTATTAATAGTTGCATGAGACATGGCATTTATCTTTAGGGTGACACTTTCAGCCGATTGCCTGATATTACATTTACCTTTAAATTTCGAACTATTTGGAAAATAAACTGTTACACAATTCTGAATAAGAGTTACATTATTCACACATTATCGATTTTGCGGGCACTGATGCCAGAGGCATCAAATGGTTATAGAAAAAATGAAAGAATCTGTGTTCGACCCTGGCCAGGGTCGTATAATTTATTTTACGTGAATATTCTATAAACATTTAAATCCGCTGGATTTAATACAAAAAATTCAACGTATAACTTAAGCGCCTGATTCAATAAAATTGTTTGTTTCGGTTCCATTGTCGTATGGAATGGTGAAACTAAAGGTAGATCCAATTCCGACAGCACTTTCCACCAAAAGTTTTCCACCATGTTTTTCAATAAATTCTTTGCAGAGTATTAATCCAAGTCCTGAGCTGGGTTCACCCTCGGTTCCTATTCTTTTGGGTTGCTGATCGAGTTGAAATAAATTTTTAACCATATCCGGGTTCATTCCAATTCCCGTGTCTTTAACCGATATTTCAACACTTTTGTCTGTAGCAGTTTTTGCCGAAAGAGTTATTTTTCCTCCTTTTGGCGTAAACTTTACCGCATTGGTAACGAGGTTGCGGATTACAGATTGAAGCATCCGCGGATCAGCCAAAAGCGAAGTATTACCAGGAATAGTATTCGTAATTTCAATTTCTTTGTTTGCGGCTGATTCCGTTATCGTCTCTAAACTTTCATTTACCAGGGGATGCAATTGAACTATTTTTGGATTAAACGGAAGTAAATCCTGTCGTAATTTTGCCCACTCAAGTAAGTTTTCCAGAAGACCATAAAGTTTACTGGCTGAGTTCTTCATGGCTCAATGTCATCTTTTTTAACTCTGCCATTGTTAACCCAGGCAGTTCTTCAGACATAAATCGGGTAAGTTCCATAAAACTGCTGAATGGGCTGCGCAGGTCGTGAGCAATGATGGAGAAAAATTTATCTTTTTCTGCATTTAGCCTGATTAACTCTTCATTTGATTTTTTTATTTCAGCTTCGGCAATTTTAAGTTCGGTAATATCAACAAGGGTTATAAGGCAACTATTCATCCTGATTACCTGAGATGCCATTCACCAGGACATGTTTTGGAGAATCCCCGTTTGTTAAAAGTTTCACCTCGCATGAACCCTTTGTTTTGGTTTGAAATATGTTTTGAATAAAATGATTAAATATGGCTTTTGTATCAGAAGAAACAAAAAGTGCAAAGCGCTTTTTAATCAGGTATGAGCGTTCCTTTCCAAGTAAATGTGCTGCCCTAAAATTCAACTCAGCAATTTCACCTTCTTCTGTGAGTGTAAGATATCCGGAAGGGGCAAAATCATATAATTTGGTAAATTTATTTTCTGCCTGTTCTGCTTTTTCCTTTGCCAAAGTAAGCTCATCTTTCTGCATTTCCAGTTCTATCTGATGCACTTCAAGCTCATGAATAAGCTTTAAATTATCAGTTTCAGAGCGTTGCTTGCCCAAATTTTGTTGTGTGTCTTTTACCAACTTTTCCGCTCTTTGGCGCAGTGTCTCGATATTTTCTGCGGTAGTTTTTTGATTATTCATTGCTTAAAACAGAAGTTCAAGTTTTTTGTATAAAGAATCCGAAGTAGCATCATTAAATCCGGCAGCAGGAAGTAAAATATAAATATAAGGAAATAGTTAGACCCAAAGGCAACAATGACCTAATGACTGCAAGTAATCCAATTGATTTCATTAACTCATAATGGTACTTCAATTATTTCCTGACTTGTCCCTTTTAGTGCGGTGATTCCAGTTTGGCAATAAGTTCCTTCATTTTCTGGGTTGGCTGGGCTTTGACGGTCACTATTTTTTGGGTGATGTGGTTCAGTATTTCACCATCGACGACTTTTTTGGATTCATCTATAAATTTTCTAATCGAAACGCCTGTTTTTAGTTCGATATGCTTTGATACAACGAGTGCCATAAAGCAAATCAATATATGCAGTTTTATCGGTTGCTCCTTAAAGTGGAAGATTGGCCTTGTTTGCAGGTCGTTTTTTGATATCCTGAAGGCTTGCTCGACCTTATAAAGTTCGTGGTAACGCTCTATTATCATCTTATTGTCGGCTACCGATGCTTCCATGTTTGTATAGTATCCTTTGATCCCAAGCAGTTTCTGTGTTTTCTCAATCAGTGCTTCATTGAGTTCTATTTTCTGCCCCTTTGTTTGGGTAAACTTCATTTTTTTGCTTTTTGACGGTTTGGCAATTACCTGTTTTGCTTTTTCGATTTGCTTCTCCATTTCGTACCGGTCCTTGCGGTACCTTACCGATGAATAGCTACAAATAAGATAACCGTTATCGGTTTTTATCCGTATGCTTTTGCCGTCTTCCCTGCTGATGGTTTTATCAATGGTTTCCAGCAGTGCTGCGGGGACATTCCCAAGCCGTGCCCCTACGATGTAGTTGATGTTGTTTTGGGCCAATTGCTGTATGTTTTCCGAGCTGATCATGGCAGCATCGGCCACCACGGTAAAATCTTTCACGCCATTTCTATTGATAAAATCTGTAATAACAGGGATGATGGTGTGCCCTTCGAAGGTATTGCCCGAAAATACCTCGTATGCAATTGGGAAACCCTCTTTGCTTACCATCAGGGCAATGAGTATTTGTGGTTGTTGGGATTTGTTGTCTTTTGAAAAACCGTTCTTGCGCAACCCGTCTTCTTCAAATGTCTCAAAATAAAGTGTTGTAACATCGTAAAACAGGATGTCGAAATTGAACGAGTAATGAAGGCCCGCAAAGCAGGCAACCTTTTGCTCCACTTTTTTCTTCAGGTCGACACAGTCGGGGGCAATCTTGTAATATGTCTTGCGACTATGGATGATGCCGAAGAACTGTACCAACAGCTCAAGGGAACGAAGCTTGGATGCGGGTTCAAATATCCTTATCGCTACCAAATCGTTTAGCAAGGCAGGCAGGTCATTCAACTTGATCATGTCCTGTATTGCACGCACCTGCGCGTGGAAAAAACGGTATTTTACACCGATAAAGGTGCTATGGTTGAGGTGCAACAACTTGTTGGGATTCTCATCGGGGAAGATCGAGAGTTGGCTGGTGTTGTCCTTTATCCATTCTTCCGCCAATATCAGTAAATCGCTTAGTGCTTCCTCGGTATGCGCCGAGCCGATATGCTGCAAAACAATCCGTTTGTTGTTCTGGTAACGAACAACCTGCACCGCCTTTGCTTTTGATGCGGTTTTGACAACCCTGATTTTCATGCTAAATCTACCTTAGTGCGGTAAATTTAGTGCATTTTAAAACATAAACATTGATTATAAGACACTTATGACCGCACTAATTTGGAGGGGGACAAGTCAGGAAATTTTTAATTGTTACTAGTTTTCTGCTAAATTTGTTTACCGAAACCCGGTGACACTCAGAAAGAACCGCAGCGAAGGACAGCCACCCCAGGATTTCATCGAAATTTGTTATACATAAAATTTATGGCAAACTGAATTATTAAAATGATTAAAAAAGATTATTGGGAAATAAAACCGCACACAGAGAGAAAACTTGAAATATTAGAAAAGTATTTAAATGCTTGGTGCGACATTTTATTTTCATATTACGTGAAAAATCCTAACTGGACTCATTGGAAGACGCCCTATTATATTGACTGCTTTTCTGGTCGGGGAATGTACCATAAAAATGGAGAAAAAGATACTATCAAAGGTTCACCTTTAATTGCAATTGAAAAAATTATTGAAAAAAAGAAATACTATTTCGATAAATATTCTGTTCAAATTAATCCAAGGATAAGATTGATTGAATATGACCGAGTATGTGTTTCTGAACTAGAGAATTTTATTGAACCTTATAAAAAAGAAATTGACATACAAGTAATTAAAGATGATTTCAATAATGTAATTGGTAAATTAATTACTGAAACAAAATCATCACCTGCATTTTTCTTTGTAGATGCTGGAGGAGTAAAAGAGTTAAAAGCTGAATCTGTTGAAAAGATAGTTACAAAAAAAGGTGCAAGAGATATTCTACTTAATTATGTTGTAGATGGCCAAATAAGAATTGGCGGTTTGGCAAAAAGTATTTTTGAAGGAAATTACAAAGGCAATAGATTATCAAGTGCTTTTAAAACAATCGAAAGATTAGAAGATTTTACAGGAATGCCCATTTATAATTTTCTTGAAGAAACGAAAAATGATTACAGAGATGCTTTATTAAATTATATTCAAAATGTTCTACATGCAAATAATAAACTAGTCGATGAAAATGAAAGGTTACAAACGATAGTTTACGATATGAAAGATTTAAAAAGACAAAAATTGGTCTACTATCTTCTTTTTTCCTCAAGAAAAAATGTAGCTACTAAAATAATGAAAGCAATTTTCAGAGAATTGAAAAAGAAAGAGTCTAGTCAATTGTCTTTTTTTGATGTTCCAATTAAAGAGATTAAAAAATAATGGCAAAGTCAAATATTGAATGGACAGAAATGACATGGAATCCGGTTACAGGATGCACAAAAATTTCGGAAGGATGTAAAAATTGCTATGCAGCAACCTTTTCAAAAAGGTTGAAAGCAATGGGAGTGGAAAAATATGTGGATGGATTTAACGTACACACACATCCTGATTCATTAAATGAACCTTACACGTGGAAAAAACCGAAGGTTGTTTTTGTAAATTCAATGAGTGATCTTTTTCATGAAAAGATTCCTGTGGATTTTATACAACAAGTCTTCAGGGTAATGAAAGATAATCCTCAACATGTTTTTCAGGTACTTACAAAAAGGGCTGATGTATTGCTGTATTACGATAAAGAAGGTTTATTAAACTGGACCCATAATATTTGGATGGGGGTATCTGTTGAAAATGACTGGAATAAAAACCGGATTGATTTACTTGCCCAAACCGGTGCCAGAACAAAATTTCTTTCATGCGAACCTTTAATCGGTCCCATTGGCAAAATGAATCTTGAAAATATTGATTGGGTAATTGTAGGAGGCGAAAGTGGATTAAAAGCCCGGCCAATGAAAAAAGATTGGGTTTTTGAAATTAAAGAACAATGTTCTGAAAACAACGTTGCTTTCTTTTTTAAACAATGGGGTGGAAAAAATAAGAAAAAAGCAGGTCGGATTCTTGAAGGTAAAACTTGGGATGAAATGCCGGAAATCAAAATATAATATTGGGTGAAAATACCAACAGATAATTCCACTACTCCACATCTTCGCCAGGGGTAAGTTGCCCGTTGTTTTCAACGACAAACAAAAGACGGAACACCCCGAAACTTGCACATGATTGTACAAAACGCCAGGCTTTCTTAACAAATGAAAGGCATAATTCTTCAAAATAACACCCTCTCCACATTACCCTTTTTTCAGTAGAAAGTAAATTTTGTAGAAAAAACAGCGCTTTTAAACGGCTCGCCCCCACAACAAATTTGCATTTGCACTTCATCTTTTGGCTGAACTACACGGTCAACTAACAGGGACACTGGTCACCAGATTGTTTGGGAGGCGTCAGAGTGATTTTGGAATAATAGACTTAATTACCATTTCTCATTTTTAATAACCGGCCAAATAAGATCTTCATAGATTCTTTTTACACCATCCATTTGAGCGGGTAACAAATCATAAATTTCTGAAGCATCAATATTTGAAATAACCTGGTCGGGTCTGGATGCCCCGGGAATTACACAACTAACTTCTTTAAACATCAAAATCCATTTCAAAGCCGTTGCAGCTAAATTCGCTTGCTGTGGAAAGAGCTGTTTAATTTCTTCAATAGCTTCCAACCCTTTTTCATAATCAACGCCTGAAAAAGTTTCGCCTTTATCAAATGATTCCCCGTTTCTGTTGAATGTACGGTGATCATCTTTTTCAAATGTAGTTGAAGCAGAAAATTTTCCGGTCAACAGTCCGCTTGCCAGTGGAACTCTTGCCAATATACCCACATTCTTTTTGGCTGCTTCAGCAAAAAACTGTTCAGCCGGGCGCTGCCTCATCATATTGAAAATAATCTGTATTGTTGTTACATTATCATATTCTATGGCTTTTAATGCCTCTTCAACGGTTTCAACACTAACGCCCATATTTAATATTTTTCCTTCCTTTTTCAATACTTCGAAAAGTTCAAATATCTCTGGTCGGTAATAAGTTTCGGTGGGTGGACAATGAAGTTGGATAAGGTCCAACGTTTCAAGCCCCATGTTTTTCAGACTGTCTTCAACAAATTTGCGCAAAACTTTAGGTTGATACGAACTGTCGATATGTGGATTGAGTTTTCTTCCGCATTTTGTTGCCACATAAATTCTTTCTTTGCGGGAACGAACAACCCTGCCTACGGCTTTTTCGCTTTCGCCATCGCCATAAACATCAGCAGTGTCAATAAAATTAATACCATTGTCGATAGCTGTATTTAATATCTCATCGGCGTTTTTGTGGCTAAATTTGCTTCCCCATTTTCCACCTACCTGCCATGTGCCAAGTGCAACTTCTGTTATCTTAAATCCTGTTTTTCCGAGTATTCGTTTTTTCATGTTAATTCTTTAATTGTACAATTTTGTTGATTTTAATATTCTATTTTGTTATTAATTAATCGGTTATATGTGAATATATCGATTGAGGGAAATCCTGTTTTAGTTGACTCATTTCCGTAAATCCTGCCTCTCTGGCTTTTATTAACGTAGAAATGGTGGCTTCATTATTTCCTTTCCAAAAATAGGGAAACGCAGATAAATATATTCGATATGAATTTTCCGGTTCAAGCGTACGATAAATGGAAATAATTTTATTTAGCGATTGTACATCCTTTTGTTTTACCGCCTGGTTGCCAAGCGAATAACATAAAATTCCCCAGAGTCCTTTTATTCTTTTGTACATATCAATCTTAAACGGATCCTGTTCTTTTTCAATCTTATCATTTATTGAATTTATCTCGTTTTTCCACCATAAACTATCTTTTGTGCTAAAAGCATCAATGTATGGCTGGCGTGCTTTTATTTCGAAATTAAGTGTATTTCTCAGCTGGTTCATCTGGTTTGAATAATCTGAGTTGGCTTTTAGTTCATTGTAAGAAGATGTAAAAGTTTTATCGCTGTTAAAAGGTGCGGTTGATGACATATTATGTGCTACCAGAGCGGCTTTTATGTAATCTCCATTTTCTTTTAAAGAATCGATTCTTGTCCGTTGATTCTGATCGTAAGGTTTAATTTGTGATTTCGCTGTGGATGGAATATCTTCGGCCTGAGTCGATAGCCAGAGAAATCCAAAGGCATCGGTCAACATTTTACTGTCGGGCCAGTCGTGTGAAGCATTGGTTAGTTCAATTTTAAGGTTTCCCGGGATTGAATTATCCTGAAACAGGTATTGAGCTGTTTCAATAAAATTGAAATCATCCATTCCTGAAATTGAAATCACCGGACAATGAAGCGCATTTATCTGGTCGGCGCTGGCTAAGGCTCCGCAAAGTATTAATCCTTGCGTTTGATGATTTAGTGCGTAACCAAGCGCCATTCGCGCACCACCTGAAAACCCGGTTATAAATGCTGTTTTCCCTACAGGATATTTTTGTTGTACATCACTTATCAGTGTTTGCATTGCACCGACATAATTCTCAAAACCGTTTTTAATGAAATCAGAAGCCACGAGAATTGAAGGATACTGATTGGCAGCCTTTTTGAATTTTTCCAATGCAAATTTACCGCTGCCATGAGCGTCAATAATAACTAAAAGTGGTAACTTTTCTTCAGAATTTTTTTCAGGAATATAAACTTCATAAATATTATTCGGGTCCAGTTTGCAACTGTCGGTTTTTTCAACCGCTTTCACTGTCTCGGTTGATTTGACAGTATTGCCGCAGGAAACGAGTGTAAATAAAATAACGGGATACAGAAGCAAAAGTATTCTGTGCATTTTTAAAATCTATTTTTTACAAAGATACAGAGATTTGTTCAGGGATTCAGTAATTCGGCTGCAATGATTTGTTTGAACAACTTCAATTGCAGTTGATGCTTTTCACACCAACCGCAACTGAAGCAGTTTAAATATTTTCGATTCCTAATTAACGATATGCAACTGTAATATGCTTACTGAGTAAGGTGCGAGCTTTCTTTTAAATGATGTTGAAACACCTTTTATTTGCGTGGTTACCGGTACAATATTTTCAGGATCGGTAATTGAATTGGTATCTTCAGGTTTTTCACCTTTAACTTCTACCAACGTTGCTTCTTTGGCAAGTTTAACATCGCCATTTAACTTTATTTGTACCGATTGTTCTTTGCCTAAAGTATTCACGACTTTCAAATAAATATTACCAGTTTTTGAATCTTTTGTAGCCGAATAAAATACTGTCGGAACATATTCAGGCTTTTCTGGTTCAGCCGGAGTTTCTGCATTCTGGAAATTCCGTCTTTGTCTTGGCGGCCTTAACTGGGTAGGAATTTTTTCCGCAGTAATTGGCACAATTTCGTTTCCTAAATATTCACCGAATATTTTCTGAACGTAGTAAGATGGTGAACCGTAGCTATTTAAAGCATTGTAGCCGATCAGGTCAGAATCCCACTGCCATGCTTTTGGAGCAGTTTTAGTTGCGGTATTCACATTAACAAACAGTGGTGCGTAACACGACATGATTACAATGTCAGAGTTGCGTTCCATGCAAGCCATCCAGGCGGCATCCCCAAGTGCTGCATTTAAATTTGTGGTAGGCGCTCCTTCGCGGGTTGCCCATTCGCCACAAAATATTTTCGGTCCGTTCCGGTCATAAGAATCATATTGCGATGCGTTTGCCCACATATCCCATGAGTCGCGATAATAATGTTCATCCAGCACTGCTGGCTTTTTTCCTGATTTTACCATCTGGTCCGGATAATTCGCATCGGCAATGGTTGAGATACAAATCAGCTGTGGATATTTCTTTTCAATAGCATCACGGAATTGGTTGAACCTTCCGTCGTAACTATTTGTCCTGTCAAACCAGTCTTCATTTCCGATTTCCACATATTTTAATTTGAAAGGTTCAGGATGCCCGTTTTCAGCACGTTTTGCTCCCCAGTAAGTACTTTTATCACCGATGACATATTCAATTTCATCCAGCGCATCGTCAACATAAGGTTTTAAAAGTGGGCCTGCATCAACATGGTCTCCGTCTAATGAATAACCCGCATATACTCCTAAAAGTGGCTCGGCACCAATTTCTTCAGCCCACATTAAAAACTCATGTAAGCCCATTCCATCCGACGGGCGATAACCCCATGAGCCTTTGTGTCCGGGACGGTTTTCAATTGGTCCAAGGGTTTCTTTCCATGGAAAAGCGTCGGCAAAATCCGGGCCTTCCAAAAAATTACCACCGGGGAAACGTAAGAATTTCGGTTTCATATCTGCCAACATTTGGCTAAGGTCAACCCTGTCGCCATTGGGCCGGTTATTAAATGTAGGAGGAAACAATGATACGAGATTAAAGTAGTAAAGTCCTGTGCGGTTGGTTGAGATTACAAACCGGGCATCGGAAGTTGGTTCAATACCAGCTTTTGTTGTTAGAGTTAATTCGAATTTTTTCCAGAAAATACTTTCTTCAAGATTGACAGTCCCGGATGCATAAACGGTTTTACCATCATTACTTTCAATAGTAACTGCTATTGGACCTGCTGTGTTATTTTCAATATCGGCCAGAGGAGTTGAATTTTGTTGTCTTCCAAACCTGCGTTGCGGCTGAGTTCTTCCTGAACCTTTCATATAGAATGAAGCTTTATAAGTAGTTGACGGCTTTACAGGAATACCCCAGAATCCTTCGTTTGCAACGCCAACCCGGCTACCTCCTTTTTCAACGATTAGCCTTAAACAAGTTGTAAGTGCACCATTTATTGAATTTCTTCTTTCATCAAAAGGAATATTGTTGGGATCTGCAGCAATTAATTTAATTGATGCAATTGAATCAGGACTTTCTTTAACCAGGCTCCATCCTTCTGGAGTATTAGGGTTGTCTTTGAAGATGCGGTTTCTTATCAATTCCGCATACAAACCACCATCGTAAGAGTGATTGATTTCTTCTGTCATTAATCCGTAAAGCATTGGGCTGACCGTTTTTCCGGGTTTGGATAAGTCAAGTGTTAGTTTTGGAGTTTGAGCAAATGCACCGGAGACAATAAAACCTAATCCCAATGCGAAAAAACATACCTTTAAAATATGTTTTTTATACCTTTTTTTATTCATGATTATTTGATTTAATTAAAATGAGATTTCTCGCTATAAAGTAAATCAATTTTAGCTAAAACCATCAAAGATTTCAACCCTTCATTCCATATGTTGTGATTATTTTTTATATTCAGGTAGATCAAAAATTGAAGGTAGAAGACAGGTTCTGAAACGAAAAAAGCTGTCCCGGTTAGTTGGACAGCCTTTTAAAATTACTTGTAGCCTACAAATATTTTTATTTCTCAGCGCTTACATACGATGATGCCTGATCAGCTGGCCCGCTAACATATTTTGGATAGTTAGGGTAGGAGCACAACAAGTATCCGGCGACTTCTTTATTATCACTTACTCTGCCTTGTTGGCTGATAACCAGTGTTTTTTCAGGAGCCTGGCCATTCTCAACCCAATTCGTAAGCATGCTCATATTATCATCGCCATTGGGAAATGGAACAGTTCTTGCTTCTACCGGTTCTCCTTTTCCATTTACTTTGTAACTTCTTCCCGGCATACCATGTCCGGCCTGTGGAACTACATACAAGCGGGCGAATTTATCAATGGTTGAACGGCCCATTTTGTCGAGCAATGACTGGTAATAATCAAGTTGAGCGCCCGGTGATGCAATATTGTCCATTGTGCCGATTGTAACGATCATTTTGCCGCCGTTTTTGTAGAATTCAGAAAGATCAGGATCAGTTGAATCAAGCCATTTTGAAAGCTGCACACGACGATCATTCCACTTTCCACCTTCAACATAATCAAGTGGGTTTGCATTTAAATCTTTCATTAGAAATCCGGTAACACCAACAGTTCCAAGAGAACTATGTTTTCTTGCATTTTCAGGTGCACCTTCCTGTCCTGCATATCTTTGACCGTCTATCATGCCAAATCCGTCTGGTTCAACGGTTGGTAACCACATACCAAAACCTGTTACATTGTTGGCAAGCGGGGTAGCAAATTTATAGGTACTATATACAAGCTCCATGGTTTTGATCTGACCATCAGTTAATTTTGCTGAAACTGATTTGTCCTCAGGATCAGGATCGATATTGTTAGGTGCGCGTAAAGCTGCCCAGGGATCATCTGGTCCAATTCCATCATTAACATTAAAAATAGCGCGGGCAGCCACGTAATTATTAATTATACCGTCTGAAAGTCCGTCCAAATCATCACATTGACGAAGAAATTCTGCCCTAACTGCATTCACTTTTGCAGGAGTTACCCAATTTTTCAGCGGTTTTTCCTGGATACGAATCAATTCAGGAGCAAGCATTAAACTAGTAAAATTTACAATTGGGACATTGGCAATTATTCCGTTATAATCTTTTGGATAGCGTTGTGCAACCGTCAGCGCTTCACGACCGCCATGGGAGGTTCCAACATAGTAATTATACACAGGACGTTTTCCATACAGGCGTTCCATAATTACCATGGCTGCATCATGAGTTTTTTTCATTTGCATATACCCCATGTTTTTGATTGCTTCGTCATTTAGCGCCCACGCATCGCCACCTTCAGGACCTTCAGCAAGGGGTTTACTTTGTCCGCCAAAACCCATCATTCCACCAGCCTGGTGACCTGAATCGCTACCATATAATACAAATCCTTTTGAAAGTAACGGATTTCTTCCTTCGCGCACTGTTATGGTTCCGTTCATTCCGCCGCCACCAGCCTGCATTGAGCGATTTGACCAACTTGAAGGTAACAATACCCTGAAATTTATTGGCCAGCCTTTGGGATCAATCGGAAATATCGATCCTTCAACAACTCCATAAGCCGGAGTATCATCAGTGGCTTCAACCCAACGAGGTTCATACAATCTTACTGAACCAACCGGTTCACCAATTGAAGTAGAAGGGACTGATGAGCCAACTTTTGTCAAATCGGCCTTAGATATTAAAATATTGTCCGCAACTTTAGTCTGGGCAAAAGCCACACTGCCGACTAAAACAAACAACGACAGAACAAAACATAATGATTTTTTCATTTTTATACTTTGTCTTTTAAGGTTATAAATTTTAAAAATTTGAATTTACAATTTTTGTGTGGACCTTTGATTCCGATGGCATTGAAAATTTGAAAACACTTAGCATATGCTAACTGCTTTAGCGCTTATTGAAAACAAACCGGGCGATGTTTTCAATACCATTGCTTAAAAGTGATAAAAGTAATTTAGATAATCAGAATCTTAATGAAATTGGTATATTAAGTTTACTATCGTTTAGACAGTTACTTAATCCCACCAGGTTTCTCCATCAACCATATATTTTTCCTTTATTAGCTTTTCATTTAAGTCGATACCAAAACCGGGGCGGTCACTTAGCTGGATGTACCCGTTTTTAATCATCGGTTTATCGTACCCCAGAACATCTGGATCCCCGTTTATGCCGTCGCCGGCCCGGTTTTTAGGATTCATAATAAAAGTCTCGTGAGCTACAAATTCACGGACGGTTGCAGCAAAATTAGCAGAAGCAATTGTTGCAATCGGGCCGGCAACATTGTGGGTACACACCGGGATGTAATAAAGTTCCGCGAGGTCGGCTATTTTTTTTGCTTCCAGAAGGCCACCCGACATTGAAACATCGATCTCTATCAGATTCACTCCCTGGTTTACAATAAAGGGTCGGAAATCATCCCTGGTATATAAGTTTTCACCCGTAAGAATTGGAACAGGCGATTGTTCTGTTAGCTTAACCCACTGTTCATTATAAGCGATCGGCAATGGATCTTCCATCCATATAGGACGAACAGGGGCTACAGCATTTGCCAGACGCAGCGCACTATCAAAATCGAACTCCCAGTGACAATGCACTGCAATGTCAAATTCAGGCCCCAAAGCTTCCCTCATATTGGTAAATCCTTTTACAATATTATCTACTCCTGTGTTTGAAAGCCTGCGGTTATTCAGCTGGTTCCACCTTTGATCTCTGTCAATATCGCTTTTACAGGCAGTCCAACCCTGGCTTTTCATTAATTCTGCAAATTCTTTGCATGAATCCATGTCAAGCATATTTCGTGGGCGAGAAGAAGCATAGGCACGAACTTCGCTTACATGACTACCGCCTCCCAGTATTTTGTGTACGGGTTGTTCTACGATTTTTCCTATAAGATCCCACATGGCAAATTCTACCCCGGTTATAGCATGTGTCGCTATTCCGTGATTTCCACCGTAATAAGAAGTTCGGGTACTCATCTTAAATACCAGGTATTCCAGATCCAACGGGTCTTTCCCCATCAGTATGGGTTTACATACATTAAGTACAATATCCTTGGCTCCAAGTCCATTTTCATCATGATGACATTCTCCAATACCAACCAATCCTGCGTCGGTGGTAATTTTGACCAATGGGCTGATACGCATTCCAATTTTGGTTAGTACACATTTTACATCGGTAATTTTTACTTTACCGGCAAGAGGATTTGCAAGGAGATCGAAATAAGGCATAAATGCAAATGCGGAAGTTGCAATAGCCGTGTTGCGGATGAATGTTCTTCGTTTCATTTTTTTCAGTTTAGTTATGGTTCGTCTGTCGTATAAACTATAAAAATAAAAAACTCATTGTAATATTTGGTATAATTATTTGCATATATGTAATCTCACCAAATCTTTATCCTGTCTTTTCCCGGCAGATACATTTTTTTGCCTTGCTGAATATTGAATGCCTAGTAAAAAGCAGGGGGTATTCATTAACACACCACATAGGAGGCGAGTGAGGATTGTTATTAATCCAAAAACGCAGGTATTCATCCTTCATTTTTACTCTCCAAATACGGGCAAGAGATAGAACAAAACGCTGGAACGGTGTAAACGCTCCAATTTTTGTGGTGTTGATGCTATTCCCTGAATTTTTCTTAATGAATTGATTATAAATTAATATAAACTTTTGTTATGCGTTTCGGTTAGTAGATTATCAATAAAACTACATTACTTTGTCTTTGTTCAAAATTGTTTGTTTCATTTCATGAAAACTTTCTCTTTATTTAATTTCATCAAGGGTCCACATATTTATAAATTTTTAAATCATTATTAAAATTCAGGATGAATCAGTATTCTAAATTAATGAGTAAATAAAATATCATACATATCTTAGCCTTGGCATTTTGATATTTTTGTTTAATTTTAAAACAGACATATTATTCAATCGGATCATTAATATATAACAATGAAATTCAATTGGTTATTTATCCTTATTTTATTTGCAGCATTAGTGACAAAAGTTACAGGACAAAAGTTGGCAGATCCAATTCTGCTGTGGCCGGATGGTGCTCCAGATGCTACCGGTAACTCGGATGAAGACAAACCGGCAGTTATTCCTTTTATTCCTGAATCTTCTGGGCGAAATGGGGCCGCTGTTTTAGTTATACCTGGCGGAGGATTTACCATTCGGGCAGTGGATCATGAGGGTGTGTTAGTTGCGCAATGGCTTAAAAACCATGGCATCACTGCATTTTTACTTCGCTACAGATTGAGGCCACTTTACGGAAGAAATGATTGGGTGAGAGATGGGCAACGGGCCATGCAGTATATCCGGGCACATGCTGTTGACTATGGTATTTCTGTCAATCGCATTGGGGCAGTTGGTTTTTCTGCCGGTGCAAACTTAATACCTGATATGACACTAAATGCTATAGCCGGAAAATCTGATGCAACTGATCCCCTTGATCGTGTTTCGTCAAAACCTGATTTCATGATTCTTGGGTACGGATCGATGCGAATTCCTGCTAATGCAGATTCAGCTACAGTTGCCAGTTTACCACCAACATTTATGTATGGTACTGCAGAAGATGTTGGCAGCAATTTCGGTATGGTGGAAATGTATAGCCGGCTGCTTCGAGCAGGCGTTCCTGTTGAAGCACATTTTTTCCGAAACGGTATTCACGGAACTGGATTTGCACTGGGAGACCCGGTAAGAGGGCAGTGGCCAAATCTTTTGTATAACTGGCTGGCAGAAGGCGGATTCCTTACGGATAAACCCCAGGTTGAATTGAATGGTGTTGTGAAGCTTGACGGATTGCCCCTGGTAAAGGGTATGGTAATTTTAACCCCGGTGAATGATCAGGATGCACCACCAGTGACGATATATATTAACAACACGGGTACAGGTGAGCTTGGTCGTTTCCATGTAACGAAAGAGCAGGGACCAGTTGAAGGCCCTTACCGCGTGGAAGTAAGAGAGGACGCCACCCGCTGGATAAGTAATTCACGTGAACCCTTTATGATAAAAATGATGGCGGGTCAAAGAAATGGGACACTTACCGATGCTGAACGTAAAGAGTGGGGCGATTACTTACGTCATCGAGACTTGTCTCCAAGTATTTACAATCAGCGGGTTTATGATCACCAACATCCAAATGAAACAGGAGATTATATTATTGATATCAAGAAGGGCAAAGATATTTTGATCGAAGTGTTTAGTAATTAACTGCGAATTAGTTAAAAATAATAACATTTTTTACCATTTCCTTTTCTGATTTCAACTTTATTTCGTCTCATTTTTCTGAACCCAAAAATAATGAGCCTTAACATGTTAAAACTTATCAGTATTTCACTAATTACGAAGTTATTGCATTTTACAAGAGAGCGCCTGTTTCAATATTATTTACCAACTCGTTTAAAAAACAGGCCATGGATGCTACGTCGATTCTATAGTGGTCCAAATAGATAGTTATCTAATCTCGAATATTAGTTGACCAATTATCTGAAAAACAGAATTATAAAACAATTCTCCATATCAATTGTTACATCAATAATTGACGAATTAAACAGGGTAATATCCTGTTAAATTTGTGCGATATAATTATTAAAAACCAAAAAGGAAATTAAAGTTTTAGTGATTAATAGTAATTATTGAAAAATTCACAAACGAAGGAATAGAATATTTAACTAAAAGGAGGTTTTTAACATGAATAAGTATCTTATTGAAGTTCCGCATGGTTCGGGTAAACATGCGTGCGATGAGGCGATTAAAATATTTTTGGAAACGGGTTCTCACTTTTTAACGCATGCCGATTGGGGATGTATGGATGGAGAACACAAAGCCTGGCTGATTGTTGAAGTTGAAAATAAAGAGGAAGCAAAATTTATAATTCCGCCAAGGTTCCGTTCCACAGCAAAAATTACTCAAATCGTTAATTTTACTGGAAAAGAGTTTGTTGAAACGGATCAATTACATCATGATTAAAATTAAACTTAGAAGTTAAATCCGAGAGAATAATTAACTCTTCAAGTAAATTTTCCTGACTATTCTACTATGGGTTTTTAATGATGTTGTGCTAAACCAATCCGGAAAATCCCATAAATGCCATTGCCAGAATGCCAGCTGTAATCAGTGCAATCGGAGTTCCTTTTAACCCTTTTGGTACGTTCTGCAAGTCCATCTGTTCGCGAATGCCGGCAAAAATGGTAAGCGCCAAACCGAATCCAATTGCATTGGAAATAGCATAAACAACACCTTCCATCAGATTGAATTCTTTTTGAACTGTTAAGAATGGCAACACCAAGAATTGCACAGTTTGTTGTAATCAATGGAAGGAAAATCCCAAGCGCCTGGTACAACGCCGGACTTACTTTTTTAAGTATAATTTCAACCAGTTGCACCAATGCGGCTATCACGAGAATAAATGCGATTGTTTGCAAATAAGCCAGGCCAAGTCGGTTTAAAACATAATTTTGAATAAGGTAAGTAACAATGGTAGCTAAAACCATTACAAAAGCAACTGCGCCAGCCATTCCTGCAGCGGTAGAAATTCGTTTGGAAACTCCCAGAAACGGGCAGATTCCCAAAAACTGCATTAATACAATGTTGTTTACAAGTACTGCCGATATGATGATAATAATATAACTCATTTTGTAATCCTCCTAGCTTTTTTTATTAATCCGGTTGATAATTGCAATTAAGTATCCAAGCACAATAAATGCTCCGGGAGCAAGCACAAAAAGTAGTGTTACATAATTTTCGTGATAAATGGTAAAGTTGAATATTTTGCCACTGCCCAGAATTTCACGAATACTGCCGAGCAATAACAACGCAAAGGTGAATCCCAATCCGATTCCAAGACCATCAATAGCTGAAGAAACCACATTATTTTTTGAAGCAAAAGCTTCTGCACGTCCCAAAACAATACAGTTTACAACAATAAGCGGAATAAATATCCCAAGGCTTTTATATAACGATGGTACATAAGCCTGCATGGTAAGTTGCACAATGGTTACAAACGATGCAATTATGACAATAAAACTTGGGATGCGGACTTTTTCCGGAATCACATTTTTTACCATTGAAACAGCAATATTCGACATTGCCAGTACAAACGTGGTCGCTAGTCCCATACCCAATCCATTAATGGCTGTTGAAGTAACCCCCAGCGTAGGGCACATTCCTAAAACCAGCACAAAAGTTGGGTTTTCCTTAATAAATCCTTTTGTAAAATTCTTCCAGTTATTCATGATCGAACTATTGATTCCCGGTAGTTTCGGAAGTTATTGGTTTATTTTTTTCATAAGCCTTGTATGCTCTTGTTAACGCATCCAGAAAAGCTCTTGACGAGATCGTCGAGGCAGTCATGGCGTCAATATCTCCGCCGTCTTTGGTTACCGTAAAACGGGTAGTCTCAGGATTTTTACCAATAATATCCTGTTTTGGTTTATCCGGATTTTTAAACCAGGTAACCATTTTAGCTCCTAATCCGGGAGTTTCAGAATGTTCCAGAATTTCATATCCCGAAAAATTTCCTTTATTGTCAATTCCTGCCATTACTGAGAAATAGCCGCTAAATCCTTTTTTGGTAAAGGTTTTTATAGCCACGCCAACAAGATCATTTCCTTTATAATGCGGGAAAAATTCGAGGCTGTCGGTCCCATCTTCTGCTGGCACTTTAAATGATTTTCCAAGAGTATCGTATGAAGGAAGGACTTTTGCAATAGCTTCTGCCTGAGCCTTTAATTTAGCGGCTTCAATGGCATCCTTGGTCAGATCGTAAACAAATCCAAGGGCAGTGGCCGAAATGGCGGTAACAAGTAGTAATGTTACTACCATATTTGTAAATGATGATTCACGTTTTGCCATCTTAGTTTCCTCCAAATCGTTTAGGTTTCACATAAGTATTGATGAGTGGTGTAACCGCATTCATGATCAGAATGGCGAACGAAATTCCTTCAGGATAAGCTCCCCACAACCTGATACTAATTGTAATTATCCCAATGCCAACACCATAAATTAGCTGTCCTTTCGGATTCATTGGCGAGGTAACCATGTCGGTGGCCATAAAAATAGCACCAAGCATCAAACCACCACTTAATATGTGATAAATCGGATTGATATATTCGTTTGGATTAATCATCCAGAAAATAGTAGCAACCAAAGCAACCGTGGCAATAATCGATACAGGAATGTGCCATGTAATTAGTTTTTGTAAAGAGCATGTACAATCCGCCAATGATTAACAGTAAAGCTGAAATTTCACCAAGCGAACCACCGATATTACCAAAGAGCATGTCCATTGCAGATGGCAGTTTATGCATAATTTCGGAAATTGGTGTTCCGTTTGGTAATTCCTTCTTTGATAATTCCAAGCGGTGTTGCCGAAGTAACAGCATCAATCCCACTCCGATGATTTACCGGCCACGATGTCATTTGTACAGGAAATGAAATCAGCAGAAAAACCCTGCCCACCAATGCCGGATTAAAAATGTTATTTCCAAGTCCGCCAAACGATAATTTTCCGATTCCGATTGCTGCAAGTGAACCAATAATTATGATCCACCACGGAATGCCTGATGGAACGTTAAATGCAATTAAAATACCGGTTATCAAAGCAGATCCGTCTGTAATAGACGGAGTTACTTTTAACAAGTACTTCTGAATGATATATTCAAACGCCAGACATGCAGCTACTGCAATTAATGTTACCCGGAGTGCATCAAGTCCAAATACAAAGACTGACCACAACAACGCCGGGATTAATGCATATACCACCCGGTACATGATTTTCCGTGTTGAATCGTCCGCGTGAACATGCGGTGAGGGAGATACGGTAAACAGGTTGCTCATTATAATTATTAAATTAGCCCCCTATAACTCCCCCAAAAGGGGAGAACAGAGTTGGTGAAAATCATTTGTTTTATTCTTCAAAATCGATATTCTTCATGTTCCTTTTCGTCATGACAATTCGGAGGGGTTTAGGTGAGGATTCTATTTTTTTCTTGAACGTACAATTTGGCCAACTTTTGCTTTTCCAAAACGAATGTAGTCAAGCAAAGGCCGGTTCGATGGGCAGGTGTAACTACAAGAGCCACATTCAATACAGTCGAGTATCCGCTTCTCTTTCAGCCCGATCGAAAATTTGTTTTTGTCCCACAGTCATAAGAAGATATGGTTCAAGACCCATCGGACAAACTGAAACACATCTTGAACAGCGGATACATTCAATATATTCTTCTCTTTTCGATTCCTGTTCCGGCATTAATAGAATACCTGAAGTTCCTTTGGTTACAGGAATATCAAGTGATGCAACAGCTTTTCCCATCATTGGTCCGCCACTGATTATTTTACCTGTGTTTTCAGGTAACCCTCCGGCTGCTTCCACAAGTTCAGTAGTCGGAGTACCAATTCTAACTTTGAAATTTCCCGGATTCGAAACGCCTTTCCCGGTAACAGTAACCACACGTTCAAACAGTGGTTTGTTTTTCTGAATCGCTTCATAAACGGCAAAGGCAGTACCTACATTACTTACTACAGCGCCAACTGCTATTGGAAGTCCGCCCGATGGAACTTCTTTCCCAGTCACAGCTTTGATCAGCTGTTTTTCTCCTCCCTGTGGATATTTAACTTGAAGTGCTTCAACACTAATTCCGTTGTATTTTTTTGATTTTTCAGTTAAAAGCTGAATTGCGTCCGGTTTATTATTTTCAATTCCAATCACGGCCTTTTCTACATTCAGGGCTTTCATAAGTAGTCGGGTCCCAACAAGAATCTCATCGCCCTTTTCCAGCATCAACCGGTGGTCAGAAGTTAGATACGGCTCACATTCCACGCCATTGATGAGCAAAACATCAGCTTTCATTCCTTTTGGTGGAACCAGTTTTACATGGGTAGGGAAGGTTGCGCCTCCCAAACCAACGATTCCGGCATCCTGAATTTTCTGAATGATTTGCTGCCCATCCAAATCAATGTTTTCGTTCAGTGTTTCTGTCCGGTCAATTTCTTCAACCCATTCATCACCGACAACATCAATAAAAATTCCTTGTTTTGGATATCCTGAACTGTCGGCAGCAAAATCTACTTTTTTCACTTTTCCTGAAACGGACGAATGAATATTTGTGGAAACAAAACTGCTGCTTTTGGCAATTATCTGACCCAACTTTAACATCGTCACCTTTATTGACCACAGGTGTTGCAGGAGCGCCAATATGCTGGGCTACGGGAATAAAAACTGATTTTGGAAGCGGCAGTTCCTCAATTTTTTTATCGGCTGATAATTTATTTTCAGGTGGATGTACTCCGCCAAGTATGAACGTTTTTAGCATCCTGTATTAATTTGCTGTACTACACTCTTCTTTTTCTTCTTTTACGATTTTCCGTGGTGGAAAATTGAGTTCAAGGATTGAATTTGTCGGGCAAACAGAAACACACTTCCGGCATAATTTACATTTATCTGAATCAATAAATGCAAGGTTGTTTTCAATTGTAATGGCATCGAATGCACATTCCTTTTCACACTTGCTACAACCGATACAAGCCACAGAACAAGCTTTTCGTGCAACCCCGCCTTTGTCTTCGTTCCGGCAAGCCACAACTATTTTCCTGTCTTTCGGGAATCTTTTTCGTCAATTCAATCAGGTTTTTCGGACAAGCATCCACACAGGCACCACAAGCCACACATTTGTCATCCAAAATCAGAGGAACTCCCATTCCAGCACGCAGATCGATAGCATCAAAATCGCAGGCATCAACACAATCGCCGTAACCCAAGACATCCGTATTGACAATCGGATTCGCCACTGTAAACCGATGATGCAATTGCACATGTGCCTGCACCGTCAAAAGCACTTGTTTTGGCCGATTGTCACAGGTTCCATTACAACGGATATAAGCCACACGCGGCTCTTTCTTTACGGCTTCCAAACCTAAGATTGAAGCTACATTTCCCATGGTTTCATTTCCACCCACAGGACAATTCAGATCGTCTAATTTATCTGCCTTTACACAAGCTTCGGCAAATGCCCGGCAACCTGCAAATCCACATCCTCCACAGTTGGCGCTTGGCAACGCTTCTTCCACCTGGTCGATTCGTGGATCTTCAATTACCTTGAATTTTTGTGCCACAAAGTAAAGTATAACTGCAGACGATGTTCCGATTATACTTAAAGTGGCGATAGTATATATAACGGTAATACTCATATTAGTTGATTTCTTCGAGTTCGAATTTGAAAACTTTTTTTAATAAATGCCTCAAAAAATATAATGTTGTATAATATGGAATCAGAACCGCCAGAGATATTAATCCTCCAAGTAGTTCATTTTCAGATATTGAAGTCATGATAATTAAAGTTGTAAGTACTAAGAGAAACGGTAGAACATAACCATAAAATAACGCAGCAAATCCCTGCGATTCCTTAAATACAATTGTAACTTCCTGTCCGGGCGTATATTTTTTCGTAAAGTGGGATATTTCAATTTCCTTTTCCTGAAAATCGGCAACAGTGCAGGCGCCCTGAGCATGACAAGTAGAGCAGGCCGATTGATTGACTATATTAACAATTAACGAATTCTTTACCAACCTCCTTAACAAATCCTTTATGTTTGATGTCACTTTTCGTATTCCGGTTGTTTTTGCAATTTACAGTTTGCAAATTTAGCCTTTTACACGAATATAGAAATGGCAAAAATTGAGTTTTATTTGAATTTTGCCAATTTATAAATAATCTAATTTAAAGCAGTTTTAGAAACTGTTTAAGCTGAATATTTGCTTTTAATTTCCAGAAGATTTGCTGTTGTTTTATATCCCAGTTCATAAAGTTCATCAGCGTGGGTACGGCTTAAAATTTCATATTCATCAATTCCTTCCGGTTCAATGTAAAGCCAGGAGTTTTTACGAATTTTATTTGTGTTGGGATTTACACTCATATAAAATGTTCGGGATGTTATCTGAATCAGATTTTTGATATCTGCCTTTGGATGAATAGGACTGATATTGGAAACAATTAGTTTTTCACAGTCATCACTTATTGGATTTATCGGAACATTATCCAATAATCCACCATCAACATAAAGATCGCCATTTAGTTTTACCGGTGAAAAAAGAATGGGAATGGAAGAAGAAGCAATAATGGTTTCAATTAGAGGACCTTGATTAATATATTCAACACTCCCTTTGTTCAGATTAGAAACGGTTATATGCAACGGGATTTCGAGATCCTCAATATTTTTTGCACCGATTTCTTTCTCCAAAACTTCTTTCAAACCATCAAGCTTGAGAAGTCCGTCAACAGGAAGATGTAACTTTGTATATTTGAAGAAGCCACCTTTTTTCAAAATTTGGTGAATTTCTTCCGGTTTTTTGCCGACAGCTATAAAAGCTCCTACAATAGCTCCGGCGCTGGCTCCTGAAATAACATCCGGTTTTATTCCATGATCAAAAAGCGCGGCAATAATTCCAAGATGAGCAAATCCACGGGTTCCCCCGCCACTGAGTACCAACCCGGTTTTAAATCTATTTGACATTGATATAAGGTTTTTTTTACAAAAAAAAAATTACCGGCGTTGTAGAACAATTGAATGATTGAAAAGTTTAAAGGATGAACCATTCGTTAACAACATCGTCAAACTGAGGCTGGTTTTTATGCCTAAAAACATTCGTTCGTTCAACATGGTAGTAATCTTCTTTATAAGAATCAATATTTTTAATAATGTCTTTTAGGGCTATAATCATTAGTTCCACTTCAGCGTTTGTCATTGTCGGGTGGAGCGACCAGCGAATCCAGCCCGGTTTTTCCGACATATCGCCATGATTAATCATGTCGGTAATCTCCTGCGATTTTTCATAGGTTACCTCCAGTAGAAAATGTCCATAGGTTCCGGCACAGGCACATCCTCCACGGGTTTGGATTCCATACCTGTCATTCAATAACTGAACCACCAAGTTGTAGTGAATATTTTCAATGTAAAAGGAAATTACCCCTAGCCGATCTCGTACATTATTTGCCAAAATTCTTAATCCGTCAATAGTGTCAAGTCCGTTAAAAGCTAATTCCAACAATTCTTCTTCGCGCTGTTTTATATTTCCAATGCCCATTTTATCTTTCAAATCAAAACAAAGTGCGGCTTTTATTGATTGCAGGAATCCGGGTGTTCCACCGTCTTCGCGGGCTTCAATATCGTCAACGTATTTGTATTTTCCCCACGGATTTGTCCAGTCAACAGTACCTCCTCCCGGATTGTCAGGAACTTCGTTTTTATACATTGAAGCGTCAAAAATCAATACTCCTGAGGTTCCGGGGCCACCTAAGAATTTATGTGGTGAAAACATTACTGCGTCCAATTTTTGCATGGGATCTTCCGGGTGCATGTCAATTTCCTCATATGGTGCTGAAGCTGCAAAGTCAATAAAACAAACACCGCCGTTTTCATGCATTATTTTGGCAAGTTCGTAATAAGGTGTTCGAACTCCTGTAACATTGGAACAAGCAGTGAAAGATCCGATTTTGAAAGGCCTGTCTTTATATTTTTTTAGTGTTTTTCTCAGGTTTTCCGGTTCAACCAATAATCCTTCACCGGGTTCAATTACAACAACATCGGCATTGGTTTCGTACCATGAAGTCTGATTGGAATGGTGTTCCATGTGTGTAATAAAAACCACTGGTCGTTCGCGTTCCACAATACAACTTTTACCCGAAACTTTTCCACAATATTTTAACCCTAAAATTCGCTGAAATTTATTAATTACGGCAGTCATTCCTGAACCGGCTGTAATTATTACATCATTCGGTCCGGCATTTACATGGTTTTTTATAATCTGGTGTGACTGATGGTAAGCTTTTGTCATTCGTATTCCGGTCTCACTGGTCTCGGTATGCGTGTTTCCAACAAATGGACCAATACTTTTTGAAATTTTTTCTTCAATTGGCGCATAAAGTCGTCCGCTTGCAATCCAGTCACCATAAACAATTTTCTGTTCACCATAAGGAGAAATAAAAGTTTTGTTTATTCCAATAATATTTTCCCGGAACGGGTTAAAGTATTTCTCCAACTGGCTCATAAAATTGAATTGAATGACGGTACAAAGTAAATCACTTTGGTTCGATTAAATGAAGGGGAAAAATCACTTTTTGCGCCATTTTTAGTTATTGTTTAGATTTTCGAAATGACAAATCGTCACAAACAGCAAATGGCATGTTGTTTGACTTTTGCCGCGCATACAGATTAAATAATTAAAAAACTAAATAATTATGCAGACAGGAAAAATTGGAGTTACCAGTGAAAATTTATTCCCGATTATTAAAAAATTCTTGTATTCCGATCACGACATTTTTTTACGGGAAATTGTATCGAATGCTGTTGATGCAACGCAAAAATTAAGAACACTGGCATCGAAAGGTGAATATTCAGGAGATCTTTCCAATGCAAAAGTTGAGGTTAAACTCGACAAAAAGGCTAAAACCATTACAGTTTCTGACAACGGAATTGGAATGACAGCAGAAGAAATTGAAAAGTACATTAACCAAATTGCTTTTTCGGGCGCCAATGATTTTCTGGAAAAATATAAGGACGATGCCAATGCAATCATCGGGCATTTCGGACTTGGATTTTACAGTTCGTTTATGGTTTCTGAAAAAGTGGAAATCATTACAAAATCATATCAGGAAAGATGCAAAAGCTGTAAAATGGAGTTGTACCGGACAGTCCTGAATTTACAGCTCGATGAGACTGAAAAAGAATCGGTTGGTACTGATATTGTAATGTACATCAGCAAAGAAGAAAATGGATTTTTGGAAGAAAGTAAAATCGACTGAAATTCTTGAAAAATATTGTCGCTTTTTACCGATCCCTGTAGTTTTTGGTAAAAAGAAAGAGTGGAAAGATGGTAAAGAAGTTGAGACTGCTGAAGATAACCAGATTAATGATGTTGCTCCTGCATGGACGAAAGCTCCGGCCGACCTGAAAGATGAAGATTATAAAAGCTTTTATCGTCAGCTTTATCCAATGGGCAGACGAGCCGCTTTTTAACATTCATTTGAATGTTGATTATCCGTTTACGCTTGACCGGAATTCTGTATTTCCCAAAAATCAAAAGCAATTTCGAGGTTCAGAAAAATAAAATTCAATTATACTGCAACCAGGTTTTTGTGACTGATTCGGTTGAAGGAATTGTTCCTGAATTCCTTACGCTGCTGCATGGTGTGATCGATTCGCCGGATATTCCTTTGAATGTTTCCCGTTCCTATTTGCAAAGCGATTCAAACGTGAAAAAAATCAGCAGTCACATTAATAAAAAAGTAGCCGATCGTTTGGCACAGATTTTCAAAGAGTGACCGTGCTGAGTTTGAGAAAAAATGGGATGATCTGAAAATTTTTATTGAATACGGAATGTTGACCGAAGAGAAATTCAATGACCGCGCAATGAATTTCTTTCTATTCAAAAATGCGGAAGGAAAATATTTCACTTTTGAAGAATACGAAAAACTGATTAAGGAAAGCCAGACTGATAAAGATAAAAACCTTATTCATTTATATGCAACTAATATTGAAGAACAATATACTTTTATTGAAGCTGCAAAAAATAAAGGCTATGATGTCTTGATTCTTGACGATGTTTTGACTCCGCATATAATCAACAAATTCGAGCAAAAATATACCGACAAACGATTTGTTCGTGTGGATTCTGATGTGGTTGAAAACCTGATAAAAAAGGATGATACAACAAAAGAACTTTCATTTGAAGAAAAGCAGGAACTTTCGCCGGTATTTCAGGCGGTTTGTCCTGAAAATAAAGACTATTCTTTTATTGTCGATTTCCAGCATTTGGGAGAAGAAGGTTCGCCGATGGTAATTACCCGAAGCGAATTTATGCGACGGATGAAAGATATGAGCGCGGCCCAGGGCGGAATGAGTTTTTACGGTGATATGCCCGAAAGTTTGAATCTGGTTGTAAATGTTGAACACCCGTTGGTAAAAAAAGTTTTGGATGCAAAAACTAAAAAACTGGGTGCAAAACTTGAAAAGCTGAATTCAGAAATTGAAGCAAAAAAAGCAGAAGTTAATACTTTGGAAGAGGCGAAAAAGGGCAAAAAAGAGGAAGAAATTCCACAGGCTGAAAAAGAAAAACTGGATTCAGTAAATAGTGAATTGGCAAAACTGGAAGAAGAAAAACGTGAAAAATTGACTTCTTTCGGGAAGGAAAATAAACTGGCTAAACAGATGGTGGATTTGGCTTTACTTGCAAACGGAATGCTAAAAGGAGCCGATTTGGATAAATTTGTAAAAAGAAGTGTGGAACTTATAAAATAGATTTCTTAATTGATGTGATTAAACGCCATTTGAATTTTCAGGTGGCGTTTTTTTATAACATTTTAATAATGAGTTACGACATTTCTGAATTTGATGTTGCTGGTGGAAATCTTAAACTTGAAGGTTCCTTATCCGCTGTATTAAACGGGGCTTTTAAATAATGTTAACTTCTTACGAATTGCCGTTAAATTGTGTTAACGTAGGAGAAAATCAGAGTTCACCCACGGGGCTAATTTTATAAATTCATGCCCCCGAAAAATAATCTCTTTTTTATGGATATAAATGTAAACGGAATTACAAAAATTTACGGGACCCAAACCGCTGTTGACAATCTAAGTTTTCAGGTAAAGACTGGCGAGGTACTTGGATTTTTGGGGCCTAACGGTGCGGGGAAAACAACCACAATGAAAGCCATAACCGGCTATCTGTCCACTAATAAAGGAGATATTCAGGTTGGTGGAATATCGGTAAATAATAAACCGGAGGAGGTAAAACGCTATATAGGATATCTTCCTGAACATAATCCACTTTACCAGGATATGCCGGTAATTGATTACCTGAATTTCGTAGCAGGAGTTCAGGGAATAGATCCGTCAAAAGTAGAGGAAAGGGTGACCGAAATGGTTCACGTTTGTGGTTTGAAAACTGAAAAGCACAAAAAAATCAGGGAGCTTTCAAAAGGGTTTAAGCAGCGGGTTGGTCTGGCACAGGCATTAATTCACAATCCGGAAGTATTAATACTTGATGAGCCGACCACAGGTCTCGACCCAAACCAGATAGTTGAAATTCGTGAACTTATTAGAAGAATCGGACGTGAAAAAACCGTGATTTTGAGTTCTCATATTCTGGCAGAAGTAGAAGCCACCTGCGACCGGATTTTAATCATCAATAATGGAAAAATTGTTGCAAATGGCACTTCTGAAGAACTTCGAAGACAGGCGCAGGGGAATGAACTTCTGCATGTACAAATCGGGAATGCTTCTCGAAATGATGCGTTTGATGCATTGAAGCAACTACCAACAATTGAAATGGTTGATTTTTATGGAAGTGAGGAAACTGTTTTTGAAATACAGTCACATCCCGGACAGCAGTCTGCACAATCAATTTTTGATTTATGTGTGCAAAAAGGATGGTATATCGGGCAACTAACACCAATTGAAACCAAGTTGGAAGATATTTTCAGAGAAGTCACAAAAAATTAAAATCATGAAACAAATTTGGATAATTACACGGCGGGAACTTCAATCATTTTTCGATTCTCTGATTGCCTACATTATGATTGTTGTGTTTCTTAATCATTAGCGGGTTTATTTACCTGGCTTTACGGTAACGACATATTTTATGTAAACCAGGCAAGTCTGCAAACATTTTTCGGTATTGCATTCTGGACATTGTTCTTTTTTATTCCTGCACTAACTATGAAACAGATAGCTGAAGAAAATAAATCGGGAACGATTGAAATGTTGCTGACCAAACCCATTTCCGAATGGCAGGTAATTTGGGGAAAATTCCTGGCAACTTTAATTTTAATTATTATTGCATTGGCGCTTACATTCCTTATTATTTTACAGTTTGGTCACTTGGTCCAATTGATCATGGTGCAGTTTGGACCGGTTATCTTGGATTGATACTCATGAGTGGCGCATATATAAGCATCGGTTTATTTGCCAGCAGCATAACTAATAATCAAATTGTTGCTTTTTTGCTGGCATTATTTATCGGTGTGTTTTTTCATATGATTTTTGGATTTCTGGCTTCTAACATGTCAGGGATTGCAGCTTCTGTTCTCGACTATCTTAGTCTTTCAACCCACTTTGAGTCAATTTCAAGAGGAGTTGTTGATTCGAAAGATATTATCTATTTCCTTTCTATAATTTTTTTAGGTATAACTGTAGCAGAGGCAACACTGGTAAAAAGAACCGTAAAATAAAAATCCATTGTTATGAATCAGAAAAAATCGATGTTGGTTTATTTGGCACTGGTAGCGGGAATTATCATTCTAGTAAATGTTTTAGCCAGTCGTTATTTTTTTCGTATTGATTTCACATCAGATAAACGATATACTCTCAGTAACGCAACAAAAGATATTTTAAAAGAATTAACTGATCCGGTGACGGTGACAGCCTATTTCTCCGAAGGTCTGCCTCCAAATATTGATCAGGTACGTGTTGAATTCAAAAAATTGCTTTCCGAATACGCCTCCCGTTCGCGTGGAAAAGTACTTTACGAGTTTGTAAATCCAAATGAAGATCAGAAAACGGAGCAAGAAGCCTCGGAGAAAGGGATATCTCCTGTTGTTATTAATGTAAGAGAGAAAGATCAGTCAGTACAAAAGAAAGCATTTCTTGGAGCAGTAATAAAATATGGAGAAAAGTCAGAAGCAATACCACTCATTCAACCGGGATCAGCGATGGAATATGCTTTGTCGTCGGGCATTAAAAAACTGGTTTCCGACAACAAAAATCTTGTAGGATTTATACAGGGTCATGGCGAAGCGACTACTACAATGTTTTCACAGGCCATGACAGATTTAGATGTATTAAATGAAGTTGAAGGAGTTAATCTTACTGACTCTACATATTTGCCAAAATACAAAACGCTTGTACTTTTTGCTCCAACTGATTCTTTTCCTGAAGAACATTTGAAAATGCTGGATGATTATCTGGCCGGTGGTGGAAATCTGGTCATAGGTATTAACCGTGTAAATGGAGATATGAGTCATGCTATGGGGGACGCAGTAAATACAGGTCTTGAAACGTGGTTAGATAAAAAAGGTATTCATGTGAACAGCGATTTTATTATCGATGCGAATTGTGGTAAAGTGAGCGTTGTTCAACGTCAGGGTGTTTTCTCATTTACTTCACAGGTGGAATTTCCATACCTGCCAATATTTACACATTTTGCTGATCATCCAGTAACCTCAGGTCTGGAAGCAGTGATAATGCAATTTGCAAGTTCTATTGATTATACTGGTGACAGTACGTTAAATTTTACTCCTTTAGTTTTAAGTTCCGATAAATCGAATGTTCAGAACACACCGGTTTATTTCAATATTGAAAAGAAATGGAGTAACTCAGATTTTCCGCGTAAAAATATTGTTGCTGGAGCTTTGTTCGAAGGAAAATTTAATGGAGGGAACGATGCAAAAATGATTGTTTTTGGTGATGGTGATTTTGCAATTAACGGGCAGGGACAACAGGCAAAACAACTTTCACCAGATAATGTAAACTTATTGGTGAATTCTATTGACTGGCTTTCAGATGATACTGGGTTGATACAGTTAAGAACAAGAGGTGTTACCTCAAGATTACTTGACCAGGTGGATGATGGTGAGAAAAACTTCCTGAAGTGGCTGAATATGTTATTGCCGGTGTTACTTATTGTAATTTATGGTCTGTTACGAATGCAACAGAATCGTATTATTCGCAATAAACGCAAAATGGAGGATTATAACCGATAGTAAACTAAAAAACAAAGAATATGTATCGAAAAATAAGTATAAAAACACTGGGTATTTTATTTGGGATTTTACTTGTTCTGGTTGTATTTTTTGAGTTTATGGATATTCGTAACGGAAGCCGCACCTTTAAAAAAGTTCTGATAGAAGTGAACGTTGACAATGTTGATGCAATTGAATTACAACCGAAAGCTGCAAGTGGAAATATAATAAAACTGGTCCGTGAAAACGACGTTTGGCAGGTGGAAAGCGAGGGTAAAAAGTATAATGCAGATCAGGCTGTTGCCCGTAATTTAATCAGTGAATTGAATAAATTAAAACCACAGAGTGTAGTTGCAACAGGAAAAAATCGTTGGAAGCAGTACGAAGTTACGGATAGCCTTGGAACACATGTGAAATTAATGAAAGGTTCAGATGTGCTGGCTGATGTAATAATCGGGAAATTTAGTTATTCGCAACCCAATAGTATGACCTCTTATTTAAGACTTGCCGGGGACAATGATGTTTATAGTGTAAATGGAATGTTGGGAATGTCGTTTAACCGTGACCTGAATTCATTTCGTGACAGAAATATTATCAAATCATCGAGTTCAGACTGGAATAAGTTGACTTTTACTTATCCTGCCGATAGTTCTTTTGTATTACAAAAGGTGGACAGCAAATGGCAGGTGAATGGTCAACCTGCAGATTCAACTTCTGTGGCTAAATATCTGAGTTCTGTCTCTCATCTTACCGACAGTAAATTTGATGACTCAGAACCCGGAATTGCATCTACACATCAATTAGTTATTGAAGGTGGCGTTGATTTTACACCGATAAAAGTAACCGGTTACGATGTTGATGCCGATCACTTTTATATTGAGAGCGATCAAAATGCAGGTACCAGGTTCAATAATCCTGAAACAGCTAAAAAGCTGTTCGTTTCAAAAAAGAATTTTTTAAAATAATAAGCGTAATATTTAGGGCTGTCTAATAGGGCAGCCTTTTTTATTTTCCATCAGCAAAATCCTGTAAATAGGAAAATACTGGTGTGAGTTTCCCGTTTTTTGTAATCGAAGCACGTTCAATAATTCCATCCGTATCTTCACCCAAAAGTGCCGGAAAAAACTCTATCAATTAGGTTTCGGCCAAAATCTTCTGATGCATCTTTAGGTAATTCGCAGGGCAAATTATCTACGGCTTGAACGGTTATATTTTTCGATGAAGAAAATGCTGCTTCCAGTTTACCTGTTTCGGGGTTATAATCATAAAAGGGATCATCAATAGTCGATGCTTTTTTTGTGGAAGGAATTGAACCTTCAATGTCACATGTAATATCTGAAATCACACTGATGCGAAAATCATTTTGTTTCATGTCTTCAGTTGTGAATAAAACTGGTGCCTTGGGGTCCCAGTAAGCGGAAGCAATAAGTAAGTCAGTAGTTTTCGTAAAAGGCAGAAATACATTTTCATATTCATCAGGGTGATTAAAAAAGTGCATCAGATCAAAAGCACCAAAATCTTTTCTTCTTACATAATTCTGCGGAATTAACTGTGTATATACAGCTTCAGGATGAGTTTTGGATATGTATTCAGCCGGTGAAACTCTTTCAATATTTAAATATTTCATAATTTCTATTACACCACTGGCAACACGTCCATCTCCTGTAACAGCTATTTTTATTGGTGGAAGTTGTATGTTTTCAAGTTGAATAAGCATTTCATTTAAGTCGAAACATAAATGAGCAGGTTTAAGATCAAATAAACGATTTCTCAATCCATACGCACGAAGTCCGTTATAAGCGCCAACAAGACCTGCAAACCTTCCAAATCCAACGATGCGAAATCCATGCTTGTCGGTTAGCACTTCATAATCAACCAGCTGAATTTTTTTATAAATAGCGGCTTGCAGAAGCTTCCGATTATAATTCTGTTTTTTTATGGTGTGCGAAAAAAACAGGTAAATTTTTCCTGCAACAAAATCATCAACCTGAACCTCTTTTACACCCAGCAACACGTCACAAGTTGAAATATCTTCATCAACTGTTATACCCAATTCAGTGTACTCATTGTCTTTAAAACATCTTATCTCACTTGGCTGAACTATTACAGAAACATTAGGGAATTTCTGCTGAATTTCAACGCATTGTGACGGGGTCAAAGGAACCCGTTTGTCGGGTGGAGTTTTGTTTTCTCTTAGTATCCTATTTTCATTATTAATTTTTTATTTTGTGTGCAATAGGTGTAATTCAATGAATCTAAAATACTTTTTTGCTGAATATTTATATTATAAATTTCATATTTGTTCATAATCGAAAATGAAAAAAACTAAATATAATCATTCAGTAGTGTCCGACAAAAATAAATGAAATAGAAGATAATCCCTTTCTGTTTCCCTTCAAAGTTGTAAATTGATTTTTGCGAACGCAGGTTTGGTGTACACTAATTGCCCTGATAATGATTACTTTTATACAAAAGATTGCACAGACAAAGTATGCATTCTCAATAGCGGCTTCATTAGTATGGATGCACCTGATTAGCGTACTCGACACGACAGAATTGCATAGAAGAGCTAATCATGTTTGCAAAACAGAAGTGGGCGAACCTCTAGGTCAGTTGCAATTAAATTTGACATGAAAACTTGGGGACTTTTTTGAAAAAGGAATTTAAAAGCCTATATACAGGGCCTATAGATATTGAAAATTAGTAATCCCGACTTTCGCAGGTTAATAGTGTTTGTTTATACAAGAATGGTCAGCCTCTATCCTGCTGATTCGGAGCAGATAGAGACTAACCATTAGGAACTAAACTAAATAGTTACAAAGACTTACTCTCTCGGCAAATAAGGCATTTGGTAATTAGTTGGCAGTGGTGTTACGTAATTCTCTTCTGCCCAAATATTCCATAAACTATCGAGTCTGTTTACAATAGAAGGATATTTCTCAGCTAAATCATTAAGTTCTGTCCGATCATTTTCCATGTCATACAGTTCCCAATCTTTTCCTCTCAGTGCAGATAGTTTCCATTTTCCGTCATCTACAGCACGGTTCCCTTCGTGTTCAAAATATAATATCCTCGGCTCAACCGAATCACCTTGTAAAAGCGGTAATATACTTTCCCCCGCCAACGGAATGGTTTTGCGCCCGTTATACTCTGCGGGGTAACTTGCACCGGCAGCTTCAAGTATTGTGGGCATTAAATCAATTAAATGACTCTGCCGATTATCAATTACACCTTTACGTTTTAAGCCGGAAGGCCAGTGTACAATAAAAGGTGAACTAATCCCTCCTTCATGATTATAATGTTTATAAAGCCTCCACGGTGTGTTTGATGAATTTGCCCATCCGGATCCAAAACTGTGATAGGTTCCCGGCCCACCCATCTTTTCAATTTCGTCTCCCTGATACAAAATGTTGTTGGGCCCCGTCCGAGTATCAAAACCATAAGGATCCCATTCAGCGCACGCCCCGTTATCTGAAATAAAAATAATCAGGGTATTATCCATTTCGTGTTCTTTCTTCAAATTGCTGACCACCCGACCAATATTTTGATCCATCACGTCAACCATGGCCGAGAATATTGCCATTCTCCTGGCCAAATCCAATTGCCTGTCCTCAGGAACATCAGTCCAGGCCGGATTTACACCGGGATCAGATTTAGCCCAGGCCCAGTACTGAGAACGGGGTGACAAAACTGTCTCTTCGGGCAAAATACCAATCTGTTTCATTTTCTGAAGCCGTTGTTGCCGAATTTCATCCCATCCGACTTTATATGTTTCAGCATACTTTTCAATATCACTTTTTGGTGCCTGCAACGGAAAATGAGGTGAATTATATGCCAGATATAAAAACCAGGGTTTATCAGGAGTTTCCCGTGCTTCCTGGAGAAAATCAAGCGCATAATCCGTCAACGCATTTGTTCCGTAAAACTCCCCATCGTTATAAGTTCTCTTTTCACGCCCCTCGGGCAAACGAATATATTGTCTGGAATCCCAGAATGATTGAGCGCTTATTAAAGTACCAAAGTATTCCTCAAATCCGTGTTTTGTCGGGTCATTGGTTCCCAAATGCCATTTCCCTGACATGAAAGTCCGATAACCGGAAAGCTGTAAAACCTGTGCTATTGTTACAGCATCATCGGAAATCCTGCCTCTGTATCCCGGCTGACCTAAATCCCTTATCATGTGCCCTAAACCCACGCGATGTGGATAAAGACCTGTAAGAATAGAAGCACGTGAAGGGCAACACCGACCGGTTGTATAAAAGCGGGTTAATCGAATGCCATCACTGGCTAAATTGTCCAGTTGAGGTGTTGCTATTTCTCCCCCGAAACAACCCAGATCACTGTATCCCAAATCATCTGCAACGATCAGTAAAATATTAGGTCGCTCCTTTTGCTTATTCTCAACAAGTTCATTTGGTTTATTGCCGGAATATGAACCTGAAAGAAACAACAATAGAATCAGTAGCGTACTTAATAACGTTCCAAAACGTAATAGTTTTTTGGTTGAAAATTTTCATAACCATTTTTTGAATTGAAGTTTATTAATTAATAAAAAAATTTAACCCGTCAACTATATGCCGGGTTATTTTATCATGGGTTATCCCAGAACACATGTTGTGTTAATCCATCGCCACCCATGCTCGCAACCGCTGCTTGATAGTTCTCAGGATTTTGGGCTTCCTCTGCATTAGGATAAGCCATACGCCTTACAAAGCCGCCGTTTAAGTTATCGTTATACATATTGGGTTGCAATACCGGGAACCCGCTTCTTCTCCAGTTAGCAAAACCTTCGGCGCCGTTTGTTACAGAGCATATCCAGTATTGTGTATTGATAAGCTCAAGTGCGTCCGCATCATTATAAGCAATTGCAGGCTGAAGCAGGTAGTTGTCTTTTTCTGCGTCTGATAACTGCCGGGCTAAATGTGCCGGGAAATAAGTTCCATTCATCCATAGCAGCTTTAACGCCGGCTTCATAGTATTCCTGGGCTGTTAAGCCCCCTGAAATCCACCCTCTGAATTTAGCTTCTGCCAATAATAATTGGGTTTGAGAATTTGTAATAAAAAACGCAGGGGCAAGAGTACTGGCAACCACATCGTAATTAAGCTGCGTGTAGTTTTGTCCTCCTCCTTTAGTACCTCTGTATCCCGGATAGTCTGCAACACTTGACTGGTCGTATCCTATCGGAAACCCAAATTGGTTAGCAGCTGTCGTATCACGTGTGGAGGTAATATTTCCTGGATTGGCATAGCTGGCCCCGATATACTTCAACCTGGGATCACCGGTGCTTTTTAACTGGTCAACAAAAGGCTCAGTTAAATAATAGAAAAAGGGATTGATGTTCCGCTGCAGGTTAGAAAAACCGTTGTTAATTGTAGCATCATATTGAGTGACAACAACATTATCGCTGTTTGATAGGATTACACCTCCTGTAAATGCTTCCTGTACAATACTTGCAGCTTTTGTGGGGTCAATTTTTGAGTAGCGCATACCTAAACGCAGCATTAAAGAGTAACCGATTTTTTTCCAATGGTCTATCTGTGCGGTTATCGTGCCGCCTGCACCACCAAAAAATAAGTCACTGGTTACATATTCATTTGAAGCAGACAAATCTGCCGTAGCCGTTTTAAGTTCATTGTAAAGGTCGGCATAGATATCGGCCATTTTATCATACTTCGGATAGTTTATACCTTCAAGATATCCTTTTCCTGCTTCGCTGTAAGGTACATCACCGTATGTGTCAACAAGCGTCATAAACGCATACGCTTTCCATATCCGAACCATGTTGTAAAGGTTTTTAGAAGCCGGGTCATCTTTAATAAGGCTGATGATTTGTACCAAAGGTTTGATGACACCAGTGGAAACACCCCAACGCGGCGTGTTATACTGATCTATGTCCTCATTAAATTGAAACCCTGCTGTAGCGCCTGCGTTATAAGCATTCACATATTGTTGTACTATGGTTTGTTCTCCATCCCAATTGCCAACATTCATACCCCGCTCTGCTCCGGTAAATAACAACCCCGGATCAATTTTTGTAATGGCATAAGGGTCCTGGTTTAATTCTTCAAACCCATTTGTGCAACTTGTAAAGCAAGCTATTAATGCCAGATAGATTATAAGACGAATATATTTTTTCATAATATTTTATATTAGAATTTTACATTTAAGTTAAGCCCCCAGGTTCGGGTAGTTGGTTCAGTATGTTGCTCATATCCTAAGCGACTGTCGCTTGATGACGCGAAAGCCTCAGGATCAACGTCCGGTACATATTTCAACAGTACAGCAGCATTTCGGCAAAAAGCAGATACTGTTAGCCCTTTAACAAACTTCACATTTTTAGTTACATAGGGGGTAAGATCATAAGTAAGCGTGATATTTCTTAATTTGATAAAATCGCTTTTGAAAACAAACGGATCTGCTATTTGCAGAGTACGATAATCAGCATAAAATACTCTCGGATCAACTGATTTTGTATTCTGAGTTCCATCAGGCAGCACACCATCGAAAACAACCCCATCGCGACCTACCAAAGATGCCTGGCTCATACCAAATCTTAATCCGTTCAATGCAGTTCCTGAAAACAATTTACCGCCAAATTTTCCATCAACCTGGATTAATAAGCTCAGGTTCTTATATTGGAAAGTGTTGATAATACCACTGGTTACTTTTGCATTGGCGCTACCATAATTTATCTGCTCTTCTGACTGCAAAAGTCTTCCCTGGCTATTTAACATTATCTGTCCCTGATCATTGCGACGATACGTGTATGATATCAACTGGTTCATCTCTTTGCCAACATCGTACACCAAAGAGCCCAGGAATTCATTTCCGGTACCATTAAAATATACTACTAACTGGCGGGTTTGCCCCGGATTTAATGCCAATACTTTTGATGTATTATAGGCAGCGTTTGCCGATATATTCCAGCTAAAGTTTGATGTTTTGACAGGTGTTCCGTCAACCGTAACCTCTAAACCTGCGTTTTTCAGTTTCGCAACATTTTGTCGTGTACTATTATAACCTGAAAAGGGTGATAAATCAACCGACAATATCTGACCACTGGTCCTCTTGTCGTAAACAGCGATATCAAAATTTAAACGGCTCTTTAAGGTCTTTAATTCCAGGCCTATCTCCTTTTCGGTAACGCTTGCAGGCCCTAAATACGGATTTGGATTACTTCCGTTGGCAATAGTTCCGATTGGGTAGCTACCGAACTGTTGTTGCTCGATTGCGTAGGTCAACTGGCTGCTAAATGGAGGAACGCCGTTTGCATTACCTGAAGTTGCATAACTCCCCCTCAGTTTACCATAATTTAACCACGACATTCCCGGTAGTAATTCAGAAAAAATGAAGCTGGCTCCTACAGAATAATAGTTGACAGAGTTTTTCGGGTTAGCTACTACTGAACTTGGCGGCGTAAGCACCGAAAAATAGTCAATACGATCGGTAAGATTCAGGTACAGGAAGTCTTTATAGCCAAAATCTGCAAAAGCATATAAAGAGTTTACCTGCCGTCTGCTGATGCCGTAATTTTGGGTTTTGGTAATACCGTTTCCAATGCTATAAAGGTCTCTCACTACAAAGTCTGTCACACCTTGACTTGTATTCTCATTGTTAACTGTCCATATATTACCTCCTAAACTTCCGTCGATTGAAAAATCACCAATTTTATGGGTAGTTCCTAACAGAAAATCCGAATTTATTTGTCTGCTGAAACCCGTGTTAACATTATAAGTTCCCCGCCAGCCAGTGTCGGTACTATTACGCAGGGGAACTGCGGCACCATGTGGAAAATTTTGTTCGTTATTACTGTACCCGAAGTCCGCATTTATACGGCCCTGTAAGTACAACCAATTAGTGAAATCATACCTAAGCGAAACGGTGCCTAAAAAACGATCTCTCGTGGTGTAATTGAACATTCGCGGGATAAGAAAATACGGGTTAACTAAAAGGCTGTTAAAGATGTTTAAGGCGGCGCCATCAGCATCCACAACACTCGTTTTCAACGTCGAATTCCAAAGAGTTAACGGCATACGGGTAAGGAAGCTGGTATAACTGACACCCTGAACACCTACAATCGGAGGATTGTCATTATTCTCGTGGGTATAGTTAATATACACCTGAAGCTTCAACTTATCAGTAACATTGCTGTTGAGTCCTAAGTTAAAATTCCTTTTATGATAACTATTTTCAGGGGTAATACCAGTAATATCCTGGTTTGAAAAAGAAGCGCGGTAGTTTGTTGAGGCACTACCGCCGGTAAGCGCTATCGTATTGATGATCGAAGTTCCGGTATTGTAAAATTCCTTGATGCGGTTTTTATCGGCAGAATAAGGCCTTAAAACACCATCATACTGTACGGTAGGAACGCCGTCATGTTTTTCACCCCATGATTGGTTTCCCATTGCTATCGCCTCAGCCTGTGTGGTAGGACGTTTACCCCCACGACCGGTACCATATATGGTTTGGTAATTGTGAATAATCCAATACTTCATCAGCGGCAAAGTTGGAGGTAATTTCCACGCCGAAATTTCGAATTTTTAGCGCCGCTTTTGGTAGTGATAATAATGGCGCCATTTGAAGCTCTTGACCCGTAAAGCGCCGCTGCAGTTGCACCTTTCAGCACGGTCATTGACTCGATATCATCCTGGTTGATCAATTGCAGGTTGTCGCCCTGGTCTATGCCAGGCGCACCCTCGGCGCTACGTGCATCCTGATCCATCGGCAAGCCGTTGATTACAATTAACGGCGAGTTGACCTGACCGGCAAAACCCGATTGACCACGCAAACGAATGCGCGTGCTTGCGCCTGCACCCGCCGTTGGCGGAGCAATTTCCAACCCGGCTATTTTACCCTCCAAAGATTTCATCACGTTGGTAGTTCGGTTCTGGTCGATTTCATCAACTTGTACAGTTGACACCGCATAACCGAGACTTTTTGATTCCCTTGGAATACCAAGAGCCGTAATTACAATCTCTCCCAATTCTTTAGTTGATGCCTCCAAAACTACATTAATAGTTGTTTGTGTACCAACTGTAATTTCCTGTTGTTTATAACCAATAAAAGAAAATTGTAAAACTGCCTGATTATTAGGCACGGAGATCGAAAATGCTCCATTCGCATCAGTGGATGTTCCTAAAGTAGTTCCTTTAATCAACACAGTTACACCCGGTAATGGCTGCCCAGATTCATCTTTTACAATTCCGGAAACCGAATTTTGTTGCTGTGAAACTGAATTTTCTTGAGCTAAAACACTATTATTAAAGCTATTTTCTTCTTCTTTCGCTTTTATAATAATATAACGGTCAAAAATTTCATAGGAAAGGTCCGAACCACTAAAAACACTGTTTAGTATTTCATCTATCTTAGATTCACTAGCAGTAATCGTTACTTTTCTTGAAAGATCAATTTCATCAGAATTATAAAAAAAATGAAATTCAGAATTGTTTTCGATCTCTTCAAAAACATCAGAAAGCGCTACGTTATTCAGGGTGAATGTCAACTTTGCAGATTGTGAATAGGTTGGTGATGCAGAAACCTGCACCAGGGCAATCATCAGAAACAAACACGTTATTTTCATAACCCTCAATAGTTTAATTAAATGGGAATTTAAACCGTTCCCATCATAGGTTTTAATTTTTTTCATAAATTTGAAATGTTAAGTTCGATAATTTAGCCAATGGCTTGTTATTGATTAAAATTGGAAACACGGCAATGTTTCCGGTACAGAGGGAATGCTTTAGCATTTCCTCTTTTTTGTTACGTTTTACGTTCTGTCATAAGCTCTCTATTTTTTTCGTTTTATATAAATTTTATTCTTATCGATAGTATATTCAAATGGTTTTTTTGATGCACGTTTAAAAGCTTCAATAATTGTATAAATATTTGAATCAATAAAAAAAGCTCCAGTGAATTTTTGAGTTCTAATATCTTGGTTTTCAAATATCACCTCAACACTGTAAAGTCTTTCTATTTTTTTTGCAAGGTTCTCAAACGTCTCATCTTTAAATTCATAAATACCTTCTCGCCAGTATTTATAAAAACTATCCGGGATCTTCAGATTCTTCAGATTCCCGGATGTTTTATCTAATACTAAACTATGTAACGGATCTAATATATATGATTTATAATTTTCAAAACTGTTCCCTTCGTTAATAACAAATTCCACTTTCCCTGTAATTAAATCGACTTGTACGGTATTATCCTTAGGATATGCAACTACAGAGAATTCTGTTCCTAAAGCCTTTACTCTTTGTTCACCGATATTTACTATAAATGGTTTTTTTATGTTGTGAACTACCTTAAAATATGCTTCCCCAACTAATTTTACATTCCTTGAATTACCTGTAAAAGATTCAGGATAAATAATTTTGGATCCGTTGGTCAACCATACTTTACTTCCATCAGGTAAAACAATCAGGCTCCGGTTGCCATTGGGTACTAAAACTTCGTTAACGGCAACTTCTTTATGTAATATATTTAAAGTATTGAAATAGTAACCACAAATGATTGCAACAATAATTATTGCTGCATATTTAAAAGTATTTAGGAATTTAAATTTTATAGAGTGCCTGTTAATTTGTTTTTTGACAATCTTATAATCCTTGGCAATATATTTTGAATCCATTTCTTTTCCATGCTGTAATATTGCCCAAAGATTTTTGTATCGGATATATTCATTTAGATTATCATTTGACTGTTGAATCCAGTCGAATAACTCATCGGAAAATTGTAAATGTTTCCTTTTAGTTATTTCATCTATAATATTTTTTCTTTTCATTTTACCTTATTACCTAATGTAGAATGACTGAAAGAACAAATACCCTATATAATAAAATACTTTTTACTATGAAATAAATTTATTCGCAGCACCTAATGACCTGATACCAATAAATATGCAATAAGTGGGAGAAAATCTTTTAATGCAATTTTTAAAATTTTGAGCGCTTTTGTTATTTGGGCTTCGACAGACTTTACTGAAATTTCTAATTTTTCTGCAATTTCTTGATTTTTTCTAGCTTGAAAGCGGCTCAAAATAAATATCTCGCGACAACGTGGAGGTAAATCTGCAATTGTTTTTTCTATAATTACTTCTATTTCCTGAAATGTTGTGACTGAAGTATCCAACTGTTCTAATGCAGATAAATAAATTTGATTTTGAATTCTTTTTATTGATTTATTCCGGTGATTCTTTACTACCTTCTCATGTCTGAGCCTCATTAAACAATTATTTTTTACTGTAGTATAAAGAAAACTTTGAAATTGGATTTCATTCGATACAACCGGATTCTTTTCCCAAAATGAAATAAAAGCATCTTGGACTAAGCCTTTTGCTTCTTCATACGGTACATATTCTTTAGCAAAATAGACCAGACGAGGATAATATAAATTGAAAACCACTTCGAAAGCAGCTTCCTGTTTTTTATTTAATAGCTCAATTATTTCGTTCGATAAAGAAGTCATATAAAATGTTAGCTCTAAATATTTACTACAATTAATACTGCAATTTAATTAAAATTACAAATCTCATGCATAATCAACGATTCATTTTATTATGTTTCAAACTTGAGGTAAAAAAATTGAATTAACCTGTTGTGCGGTTTAACTGGCCAGTGCATATTTTAAAATATTAATTGGTTTATCGTTCTTTAAATTAATTTATTGTAGCTAAATTACCAAAGTACCTTGGTTAATATCCCGACAAAAAGACCGATAAGCGTTTTTACATATTTTGTTTACAAAATAGAGATGGGTGAATCTCCCGGTCAATTGCGTTTAAATTTGATATGAAACCAGGGGAGGCTGATTAGAAAAAAAATTAACAGCCCAAATACAAGGCTTTACAGATATTGAAAATGAATATTCCCGACTTTAGTCGGTTAACCGTGGTAATCATTCTAAATTACTTAGCCTTCGTTTTAATTGATGATGGAGGCAGTAAAAAATCCAATAAAATATTTTGAACTTTATAATTTTAATCCAATACTTTGTAATAAAATCATTGAATATGCGATTGAACATTTTGATTTTGGTTTTCTTTTCCCTGCTATTTGCAATTACTTCATGCACGCAAAAAGGTGAATCAGGTTTTGCCAAATCAGATTATACCGGCTCTGAAGACTGCAAACAGTGCCACCAGCATTTTTACGAACTTTGGTCACCCTCACATCATGGAAAGGCGATGCAGCTTGTTAATGCAGATTTTATTGAAACTGCTCAGATACCGACAAGTGGTGATTTTTCAATTGAAGGAAAGACATATCATATTGAAGTTGGAAAATCGGTCATGTCAATGAAAGAAAAAGAAGCAGGTAAAGAAAATAATTATGAAATGACTTGGGCATTGGGAGGCAAAAATGTCTATTATTTTCTTACTCCGCTTGAAAATGGAAAACTACAAACTATTCCGCTGGCCTACGACGCAAAGAATAAAACCTGGTACAATAACCCCGAATCAGCAATGCGACATTTTCCGCAGGGGGAAACACCTGATCAAGCCCTTCCATGGAAAGACCGGCAATATACATTTAACACGTCCTGCTACAGTTGTCATGTTAGCCAGTTAAAAAATAATTACGATCCTGCAACCGATTCTTATCAATCAACATGGAAGGAACCTGGAATTAATTGCGAAACTTGTCATGGGCCTGCTTCGGAACACATTAAAATTTTTGAAAATGCCAAAGAAGGAGAACAGGTAAAAAAACTTGGACTGATTTCAACAAAAGTATTTACCAATGAACAACATAACTGGGCGTGTGCTCCCTGCCATGCTAAAATGAATCCCATTTCATCAAGTTATACTCCGGGCGATCGTTTCTTCGATAATTATGATTTAACCGGCCTGGAAAGTAACGATTTTTATCCCGATGGCCGCGATTTGGGAGAGAACTATACATACACCGGTTGGATGATGAATGAATGTAACCAATCGGGGCAGATCCATTGTGTAATGTGTCATACTTCCAGTGGCCGCGACCGTTTTAAAGATAATCCGAATGATGCCTGTAAAAAGTGTCATGAAGAAAAAGTAATTAATGTGGCGGAACATTCGGGTCACAAAGAGGGAAGCACCGGCGCTGTTTGTATTAACTGTCATATGCCAAAAACAGAATTTGGCAAAATGGTCCGCAGCGATCATTCGTTCAGGCCGCCAATGCCGGAAGCTACGATTAAATTCGGCTCGCCAAATGCATGTAATATTTGTCACACTGATAAAACTCCCGAATGGGCCAACGAAATAGTAAAGAAACGCAAAAATGGAAATTACCAGGAGCAAACTTTACAATGGGCAGAAGTTTTAAATGAAGCGCGATTGGGCGATTGGCAAAATGCAGATAAAATATTTAAATATATCCAAGAGGAAAAACTGAATGAAGTTGTAACAGCCTCTTTTGTGCGTTTGTTGAATGGCTTTAACAATGAAAAGAAGTGGCCTATATTAATTGGTGCACTTAACAGTAAATCACCCATGGTACGGTCCTCAGCTGCTACTGGATTAATTGGAGACGTTTCAGATGAGGCGAAGTTGGGATTACTTCAAGCTTGTAACGATGAATATAAAGTAGTTCGAATTGCTGCGGCTGCTTCACTTTCGGCGTTTCCCACGAATAGTTTTTCAGATGCCGATAAACAAGTGTTAGCAAAAGCTGCCGAAGAATATATGAATTCAATTGTTTCCCGACCCGATGACTGGAGTTCACATTACAATCTCGGATTGTATTATCAGAATCAGGGGGAAAACAGTAAGGCGCTGGATTCCTACGAAACTGCTGCCCGTTTGTATCCTGATGCGTTGATGCCACTAATTAACAGCAGCGTACTTTATTCGTATGTTGGAAATCCGGACAAGGCTGAGGAAAACCTTAATAAGGCAATTTCAATTGATCCTGACAATGAAGCTGCAAACCTGAATCTTGGTCTTTTACTTGCGGAACAAGGACGAATGGATGAAGCAGCAAAAGCGCTTGAAATAGCTTTGAAAGCTAATCCAAAACAGGCAGTGGCGGCATATAACCTCAGCGTAATCAGTGCAACACACAACATAAAAGATGCTATTCGTTATGCTCAGATTGCAACTGAGTCAAATTCTGATGAACCTAAATATGCATATACATTAGCTTATTACCAATATCAGGATAATCAAAAAAATATGGCTGAAAAAACATTGAAAAAAATCATCAAATCACACCCTGAATATTTAGACTGCTGTGAGCCTTCTGTCGGATATTTACATTGGTGATGGGGAAAAACAGGAGGCAATTAAATTATATCAGGATGCATTGAAACCCAAAGGGATTTCAGATCAGGACAGGGCTGGAATTCAGCAGGCAATCAAATCCCTTCAGCAAAGTAAATAAGGGGTAAGTAGAAAAATTTGTTACAAAATATCTTGTTGCATTTCAGATTGTTATTTAGTAACTTAAACTTATTAATGCCAAAAATCAACTGCTATGAATAATCAGTCGGATGAATGTTGCCCGAAATTTAATCCTGAAAACTGGGATGAAACAACGCTTAATTGGGAAAATAAGCTTTTCATAAAGGAATCAATTCCAGCTTTCTTCCATATTCCGTTACCTACAATGATTGGAAAGAAAGTTACTAAAATGTATAAGCTTGTTGTTGCTTCAGAAGCTGGTCCACCCAAAGAGGAGTTTTTGCTCATGTTCCGTGATCCAACTCCTTTTCGATCTGAATTGTATATGAGTGTTACAAAAGCCGTAGAAGGTGCTGAAAATACATCTCTCACTGGTGAATTTGAAGCTAAAGTTTTTGATGGTCCGTACAGTGCGGCTCCTAAATTTGTAAAAGTAATGCAAACTTATCTTGCTGGAAAAGCCAAAAAGGCCAAAGATTATTTTATACATTACGCGTATTGTCCTAATTGTGTAAAAAAATATGGGCATAATTATGCGATACTTTTTGCCGAAGTAGAATGAACGATAATATCAATAAATACATTGAGAAATAAGAGTTTACACAAAAAACTTCGGCAATAATTTAGAAAAAATATTTTCGATATAATATAAAGCAATTAGTTCCCCACAATTTCTTCCAAAGCTGATTTTATATCAGGATATTCAAACTTAAATCCGGTGTCAATTAAGGTTTTTCGGAATAACGGCAGGAGATTCGGTAATCATAACCGATGCTTTCCCGTAAATGATTTTGAAAATCCATTTTGGAATGGAAAAAAGCGCCGGCCGATTTAATTGTGTTGCCAGTTGTTTGGTGAAAGTTTTGTTTGTTATTTTTTCCGGTGCCACTAAATTAAAGATGGCATTATTTGAATATTTCTCCGTTGCCCAAATAAAGGCTTGAATTACATCTTTTTCATGAACAAAAGGAAAAGGTTGTGTTCCATTTCCGATAGTTGCACCCAAACCCAATTTAAAGGGGAGTAGCAAACTTGTAATTGTTCTTGATTTTTTCCCTAAAACTAACCCGGTTCTGAAAATGATTCTATTGATATTCTTAGGTAGCTCATTTAGAGCCTCTTCCCAATCTTTTACTGTTTCCGCCGCAAATCCGCTATCGAATAATGTACTTGATTCATCGTGTTGAAGCCCGGTTTTATAAATTCCAACGGCCGAAATCAGAATGAATTTTCGAGGGCGATGGTTTTTAATTAAATTATTAATAGCCCGCACTAAGTTTGTATTTGTTAATACCCTGCTTTCATAAATCTTTTTCCGGTTGCTTTTTGTCCATCGATGAATAATTGGCGAACCTGAAAACGAAATAATAACATCTGTATTCCGAATATATTCCGACAATTCAACATTCGGCCCATAAAGCAGTTTTCTGCTGATGGATTGAACCTCATGATTTTGTCTCTTCAATTCAGCAGAAATCATCGTTCCCAAATATCCTGTGCTTCCTGAAATTTTGATTCTCAACAATTCTGACTTTTGATTTTATAACTGATGGTTTTTTGTTCCAAATGTAATGGCTATTTGAACCACTGTTTTAAATAACAAAAAAATATCATATTAGTTGATGAATTCTTCCTGCAAAACATCGGTTTTGCTACTTTTACACTCCGAAATGAGCAGGGGTTTACATATGATGGCTAAATTTCACCGGTGGCGGTTGAAAAATATGAGTGAACGCAGCTTTATTACCGCACTTAGTATTGTTGTCGGGATTCTGTCTGGTTTGGCTGCAGTTATCATAAAGAATACGGTACGGTTTACCCAAAGAATGGTAAACAATTTAGTTGCAAGCGAAGTGCATAATTACATTTACTTTGCGTTACCTATCCTCGGTATTTTTCTTGTTGTAATTCTCATAAAATATGTGATCCGACATCACGTTCGTCATGGAATACCTACCGTGCTGTACAGTATTTCAAAACAAAAGGCGCGTATTAAAAATCATAACTTGTATTCATCTATTGTAACCAGTTCGTTAACGGTTGGATTTGGTGGTTCTGTGGGTTTGGAAGGACCAACTGTGGCCACGGGAACTGCCTGGGGGGCGTGGATGGCCAAATTTTTCAGAATGAATTATAAAAATTCAATTCTGATACTAGCCAGCGCCTGTGCGGGTGCCATGGCTGCAATATTTAAAGCTCCGATCGCTGCGATAGTTTTTTCTGTTGAGGTAATTATGATCGACCTTACTGTTTTTTCACTGGTACCGCTTTTACTTTCGTCGGCTACTGCTGTAGTTGTTTCTTACTTATTCCTCGGTCAAAATGTGCTTTACCCGTTCAAAGTTGAACAGGCATTTGTAATTGGCGATTTGCCATATTACGTTGTGTTGGGAATTTTAACCGGTTTTGTTTCGGTTTATTTCATTAAAATGTATGTGTTTATCAGCGATATTTTTGATAAAATGAGTAAATCACGGAACCGGTTGCTTTTTGGCGGATTAGGTCTTGGTTTGCTTATTTTCCTGTTTCCATCGTTATATGGTGAAGGATATGATGCAATTAACCAGTGTTTGGCTGGTAATACTGAATATCTTTTTAACAACAGCCTTTTTTACAGTCTTCGTGAGGATTTCTGGATTGCTTTAATTTTAATAGGAACGGTAATTATTCTCAAAGTTATTGCAACTTCAATAACTTTTGGCGCCGGTGGTGTAGGAGGTATGTTTGCGCCAACACTTTTTACAGGGGTGAATACGGGAATGCTTTTTGCCCAGATTGTAAATACACTTGGGATCCGGCATATAAATTCAAATAATTTTGCATTAATCGGAATGGCAGGTTTAATCGCCGGAGTACTTCATGCGCCGCTTACCGGAATATTTCTTATTGCAGATATATCGGGGGGATACACGCTTTTTGTTCCGCTAATGGTAACATCAACTTTTGCCTATATGATTGTTCGTGCTTTTACTCCTTATTCAGTATATCACTACCAGTTGGCAAACCGAAAAGAATTGCTTACACATGATAAAGATGCAAACGCGTTGCAAATGCTTGAAGTAAGAAAGCTGATTGAAACTGATTTCGAGGTACTTTCGCCTGACGCATTATTGCGTGATCTTACAGAAGCCATTTCCCGAAATCATCGCAATCTCTTTCCTGTTGTTGATAAGGAAGGCTATATGGTAGGAATGGTGAAAATGGATGATGTCAGGGATATTATTTTTCATCATGAATTGTATGATAAAGTAAAAATCAGTGAATTGATGTACATGCCCGAGGATTTTATTCAGCCTAACGATACAATGGAGGTTGTAGCAAATAAATTTGAAGCTTCCGGAAGATATAATATTGCTGTTATTGAAAATGGGAAGTACATTGGGTTTATTTCGAGGGCCAGAGTTTTTACAAACTACCGAAAACAGATTATAGATGTTTCGCACGTTTAAAATAATATGGTTGCGTAATTACAAACGTGGCTTAAACAAATTGGTTGCCTGGCGAATTGCTAAAATTCCCGAAAGACAATTCCTGTACATTCTAAGTTTTATTGTAGGTATCTTTAGTGGAGTTGCCGCATTTGTATTAAAGAACCTGATTAATTTTATTGAAGAAAGACTTACCGACTGGTTCGCAGTTGACGCGATCAGCTATTTGTACCTGGTTTACCCGCTAATTGGGATTGCTTTAACCGTTTTGTTTGTGAAGTATATTGTGAAAGAGGATATTGGTCATGGCGTTGCCAAAATCCTTTATTCGATCTCCCGGAAAAGCAGTCGGTTTAAACCTCATAACAACTGGTCTTCGATGGTGGCCAGTTCATTTACAATTGGTCTGGGAGGATCTGTCGGTTCTGAAGCGCCAATTGTATTAACGGGCGCTTCAATAGGTTCCAACCTGGCCCGAATGTTCAAGCTGAATTATAAGTATGTAACGCTGATGGTTGGTTGTGGCGCATCCGGGGCTATTGCCGGGATTTTTAATGCACCAATTGCCGGAATCGTATTTACACTCGAAGTGTTGATGCTGGATCTGACTATGGCATATATTATTCCGCTATTAATATCGGCAGTAACAGCAACTATTTTGTCCTATTTTTTTATGGGAGAAGGAGTTGTTCTTCATTTTACACAGGTAACACCGTTTCATATAAAAACCATTTTGTTCTATATCCTTTTGGGCATTTTTACGGGAATGGCAGGACTTTATTTTACCCGTGCTTCAATGTACTTCGAAAAGAAGATTGGAAGTATAAAAAATCCATTTCTGAAAGTTATTTCCGGTGGGATAATTCTTGGTGTACTTATTTTGGTTTTTCCACCATTGTGGGGTGAAGGATATACCAGTATTACACCTATTTTCAATGGAAAAGGTATAGAATTGCTGAATAATTCAATGTTTTTCGAGTGGCGAAATAATGCTTATCTCATGCTGGTTGTACTGGCCGGAATTTTAGTTTTTAAAGTTGTGGCTATGTCAGCAACAACCGGGGCAGGAGGAATTGGAGGTATTTTTGCACCAACACTTTTTATGGGTGCAATAGCAGGTTATTTTCTTGTAAGGGTATTCAATACTTTTTACAATCTTGGTTTACCTGAAGAAAATTTTTCGCTTGCGGGAATGGCAGGTATGATGGCAGCAGTTATGCATGCACCGTTGACTGCTATTTTCCTAATTGCAGAAATTACGGGAGGTTACGGACTTTTTATACCCCTGATAATAACCTCTACGGTAGCTTACGTGACGATTATGCGGTTCGAGCCCCATTCAGTTTATACCAAACGATTGGCAGAACGAGGTGAACTCATCACTCATCATAAAGATAAAGCTGTGTTATTATTGATGAAGCTGGATGAGTTGATTGAGACTGATTTTGAAACATTAAAACCTGATGCAAAATTGCGTGATCTGGTCAAGGCGGTTTCTGTTTCGAATCGAAATTTATTTCCGGTTGTTGATGAGGAAGGTTATTTAAAGGGGATGGTTAAACTTTCGGAAGTTCGTAGTTTGATTTTTGAGCCTGATCTTTACGACAAAGTTCTGGTCAAGGATTTGATGTACATGCCTGAGCATTTTATTTCTCCCAGCGATCATATGGAAGACGTGGCGGAGAAATTTGAAACGTCTGGGCGTTACAATTTGGCGGTGATTGAAAATGGTAAATACCTGGGTTTTATTTCCAGGGCTTCGGTTTTTTCGACTTATCGTAAAACATTGCAGCACTTCTCCCATGAATAAAATTTTTTAATACGGAAGAAAATGATCAATCGTCGTTCATTTATCGGAAAAACTACCACTGCCGTTACCGGTCTTGGTATAACTAAAAATATTACTGCCGGAAATAGTAAGAATTTCATTAATGAGTTTCCGATTGTAATTTCTACATGGAAACACGGATTACCTGCCAACGAGGCTGCCTGGGAGGTTTTGGCTAAAAATGGCTGGTCGCTGGATGCAGTAGAAACCGGTGTTCGGGTGCCGGAAGGTGATCCGCAGGTTACTTCAGTAGGTTTTGGAGGAACTCCTGACGTCAGTGGAAAAGTCACCCTCGATGCTTGTATTATGGATGAAAAGGGCAGAGCAGGAAGTGTTGCTTATCTTCAGCATATTATTCATCCGGTGTCTGTTGCGCGATTGGTTATGGAAAAAACTTCATTTGTAATGCTGGCTGGAAAAGGGGCTTTACAATTTGCTCTTGAAAGCGGATTTAAAAAAGAAAACCTCTTAACGTCCGATCAAAAGGCCAAATGGAAAAAGTGGAAGAAAGAAAATCATAAAACCAACAAAAATATAGACAATCACGATGCCATGGGTATGCTTGCCATCGACTCAAAGGGCAAAATTTCGGGGGCATGTTCAACAAGCGGCATAGCTTACAAATTGCCGGGCAGGGTAGGAGACTCTCCAATTATTGGGGCTGGATTATTTGTTGATGGCGAGGTTGGCGGAGCTATTGCAACTGGAACCGGAGAATTAGTGATGAAAACATTGGGATCATTTCTGGTGGTAGAAATGATGCGAAATGGAATGTCGCCTTCGGAAGCTTGCGAAGAAGCGGTGAAACGAATTTCAAAAAAGATTCCTGACTATGAAAATTTTCAGGTTGGCTATTTAGCGCTGAACATTAATGGTGAATATGGTTCTTTTTCTATTCAGCCAGGATTTAATTACGCAATAAAAACCAAATCGAAGACTGCTTTGGAAGAAGCGGAAGCTTGGTTAAAGAGATTATAAAAAAAGCCGCTCAAAATAGAGCAGCTTCCCTTTAAACAAGTTTCTTTTTCTCTTACCATCTTTCATTCTGGTCGTAACCACCTGAACCACCACGATTGCGGTTGTCAAATCGGCGGCCACCGCCACCGCCGCCACCACCACGACGGTCATCACGGCGTTGGAATCCGCCACCGCCGCCACCGCCACGGTTGTATCCACCGCCACCGCCACCGCGTTGGTTAAAATTTCTTGCAGGACGGGCTCCTTGTGGATTAGCTTGTTTTACAACAATCTCGTTTCCATCCACTTCGCTCTCGTTAAGATCAGCAATTGCTTTTTCAGCTTCTTCATCATTTGGCATTTCTACAAAGCCATAACCTTTTGAGTTTTGAGTCTCTCTGTCAATAATAATTTTGGCAGATGTTACTTCTCCAAACGCGGAGAAAATTTTTTCTAAGTCGTCACCAGTAGTTGACGGACTTAACTTTGCAACAAATAAATTCATAAAAAAAGAAAAATAAATAATTAAATTAAAATGTAACTAAAATGAAGATGCTTTAATAATTGTTGAATTTCTCTTGCAAATGTTATTCCCGATAATCAACCAAAATACATTGGGCAAGCTAATTCGCTAACAGTAAAACTTTTAAACTTCAATATGCAAATAAACGCACTATTTGGCACATTTACTAAAATTTCTAATTCTTTTTTGTGCGGTTTTATGATTTAATCTAATATTCAGTTTGTTATGTAATGTGCTTAAAAATAAGAGTACAAACAGTCATTAAAAAGCCTTCCAAAAGGAAGGCTTAATCTAAGGTGAGATTTATAAATTGTTGTTGATTTTTACAAAGATAGATTAAAATCCGGCGTGTCGTGAAATGATATTTTTATTTCGTAGAATATTCACAACGGCATCTACAATTTCATCGTCCTCCAAGCGAGGCATAATTAAAAATCACATCAAAATCATCATTCTGCGCTTTTCTGCCGTTAATTTTTTCAATAAATGTATCTCGTTTTTTATCCATATCGTTAATATAAACAGCAGCTTTTGCCTGGCTTAATTCTCTGATTTGCATAATTCGATTGATGCGCCATTCAGTAGGTGCTTCCAGTCGTATATTCAGTTTATTTGGAACATTTTTCAGGATAACGCCCGCTGACCGGCCTACAATAATTTTCCGGCCTTCGTAAGCTAGCCTGCAAATAATTCCTTTCAAAATCTGGATCATATTTTTATCAGTAATTTCGTAAATGGTTTCATCAGAAAAAGCCCTGGCAATTGCTTTCAATTTTTCAATTGCCTCTTCTTTATCGTTAAAATTTCCTTTATTGATTTCTGAAATAATATCTTTAACTTCTCTTGAAAAAACCTTTTTATCTACCCACTTCCATTCAACATTGGTTTTTGTTTCAGCCATGTAGCTGTAGCCGGTCAATATCTTCGACAATTTAATGGCAATACGTTGAGCGGAACATCCTGCCTGGCGCGAAATTGTTATTACCGGACCCGGAAAATCTCCGGTCTCTAAATTGTAACAAGATAATGTATTAAGATAATTGTTAAGCAGTTTTTCCATTTTCAGCTTTTTCGAATGATTTGTTTTGTGGAATCGAAGTTACAATCAATTATTCTTTTATTGATAAAAAAGCGTTACAGAAATAGAATTTTTTTAGATGTTTTGCAACAACTTTCCCGCGAAAAAATTAAAATTGACAGATTTTAAAGAAAAGGTATTATCTAGCTCAAACTGATATTACTTCGTTAGGCATATCAGAAAAGGTATCTCAATGACCTGTAATAAAAGTAAATACACGCTAAAATAATAAATATAGATGTGAACAGATAGTGGACTAATTTCAATTACCATATAAAGATATTTGTTGGCTATGTTTTCAATACCCCTTGCGGGATGGTCATTTTAAGACAATTCGCAAATTATTGATTCCTTAAAATAGAGTCATATAATAATTTATAGAATTGTAATTACAACAAATGCAGGAATTATAAAAGTTATTCAGCCTTTGGTTTTATATCGTGCAGATTTATATCAAATACGAGTGGGGTATAAGGCGGGATGAAATCAAACCAGCCCGAACCATAAGCGAGTTTTGAAGGTATAATAAAAGTTGATTCCGATCCTTTTTTCAGTAATCCGATTGCTTCCTCAAATCCAGGAATCAGCTCTGTTTCTTTATAAATCACTACTTTTATTCCATCGGAGGAATGGTTTGCGCATGCATCGAAAATAGCACCATTAATAAAATACCCGACAAATTCGATGTCACAGGTGTCACTGGGCTGTGGAGTGGGGCCTGATCCTTCCTTATATAAAGTATAGTACATTCCTGAAGCTGTAGTATCTATCGTATTACCAGCTTGCTTCATAAGTAAAATAAATTTAGAAATTTCGGTCGTTTCAATATTTTCTGTGCGCTTATTTTCATCACCCTTGACGCACGATGTTGTTAAAACAAAGATGTAATTAATATGAAAAAGGCAAATGTTTTTAAATATTTACTCATGGCTTGTACAATGAATACTAGGCACGAAAGATATAAATTTCAGAAAACATTACAAACGATTAATACACTATTAAGGATATTCGTTAAATGAAACACGATTTTTAATTTAGTAACAAAACATTCGTTTAACCTTGATGTTTTGTTCATAGTAGGGAAAAACAAAATTGTATCATTATTAAGGAATCTATAACTATGAAAGGTCAATATATCAACGAATTACAACATTCTATTTCGCCATACCTGTTGCAACATGTTCATAATCCGGTTAACTGGATTCCTTGGAGTGATGAGGTAACACATCGGGCAAAAATGGAAAACAAATTGATACTTGTAAGTATAGGATATTCGGCTTGTCACTGGTGCCATGTAATGGCGCATGAAAGCTTTGAAGATGAGGAAGTAGCTGGCGTAATGAATCAGCATTTTATTTGTGTAAAAGTGGACAGGGAAGAACATCCTGATGTAGATCATTATTATTTAACCGCTGTTCAGTTGATGCAAATGCAGGGTGGCTGGCCGCTAAATGTGATTGCTTTACCCGACGGAAGACCCATTTGGGGTGGAACTTATTTTCCTAAAGAAACATGGGTGAAAAACCTGCTTGGCGTGTCAGGTTTTTATACTGAAAATAAAGATAAAACTGAAGAATATGCTGCCAGTTTGCAGAAGGGTTTGGAGCAGGTCTCGCTTGTAAAAGAAGGTAATTTAGCCGAAATAATTTCTTTTGAAAAGGTTGTGGAAGCTGTCAACGGATGGAAAACGAGGTTTGATCTTCTTAATGGAGGAAGAAAGGGACAACCTAAATTTCCGATGCCGGTTAATCTGGATTTTTTACTGTACTACGGATATAAATTGAATGAAAAGGAAGTACTTGATTATATTCAGCTCACTTTGCTTAAAATGGCCCGCGGCGGCATTTATGACCAGATTGGAGGGGGTTTTGCACGATATTCTGTGGATGAAATCTGGAAGGTTCCCCATTTCGAAAAAATGTTATATGATAACGGACAATTAATTAGTATTTATTCAAAAGCTTACCAGCTATTCAAAACTGATGAATTTAAAACCGTTGTTTCTGAAACAATTAATTTTATTAAAAGTGAAATGATGGATGATTCAGGGGCTTTTTATTCATCTCTGGATGCAGACAGTGAAGGTGAGGAGGGAAAATTTTATGTCTGGAGAACTTCAGAATTTAAAACACTATTAAAAGATGATTATAAGCTATTTTCGAAATATTATCATGTAAATGAGCTTGGATTGTGGGAAGATGGTAAGAACATTTTATTGCGCACCGGTGATGACAAATCTTTCGCAGAAAATCATAAACTTACTGAAAAACAACTTCAGCAGAAAATAGAAGGTTGGAAAGAAATACTAATTGATTATCGTTCAAAAAGAGTCAGTCCTGGTCTCGACGACAAAATACTGACTTCGTGGAATGCACTGGTTATCCAGGGATTAACAGACGCATATAAAGCATTTGATGATGAACAGTTTCTTCATATTGCACTTAAAAATGCACAGTTTTTAAAAGAGAATGTAATGTTACAAGATGGAAAGTTGTGGCATAGTTGGAAAAAGGGGAAAGCAACAATTAATGGTTTTTTGGACGACTATGCGTTACTGATTCAGGCATATGTTTCGCTCTTTGAAGTTACAGGAGATGAAGAATGGTTGAATAACGCACGTAAACTCACTCGATATTCTATTGAAAACTTTTTTGATGCTAACTCGGGGTTATTTCTTTTTTCAGAATTAAAGAATAAAAGTGCGATTACAAATCATATGCAAAATGAAGATAACGTAATTCCGTCTTCCAATTCTGTAATGGCAAATAATTTATTTCGTATAGGATTAATTTTGGGAGATCCGGACTTATTGGAAAAGGCTCAAAAGATGGTCAGCTATTTTACTGGTGATTTTTCCCGTTACCCAATGGCTTATTCCAATTGGGGAAACTTAATGCTGAAACTTGAGAAATCTTTCTTTGAGATTGCAATTTGTGGCCCTGATGCAATAGCAGTTTTTAAGGAAATGCAGAAACATTTTTATCCCAATATTTTATGGGTATTTACATCAAAACCGAGTGACATTCCATTGTTAAAAGATCGTTTTGTGATGGGAGAAAACCTGATTTATATTTGCCGGAAAGGTGTTTGCCAACTACCGGTAAAAACAGTTGAAGAAGCTCAAAAGCTATTGAAATGACTAATATAGAGTTTTTAATAGTTGGAAATGGTTTGGCAGGAACGCTGCTGGCTTTTGAAATGCTGTACCACGGCCTTGATTTTCGGGTTTTAGTTTCTCACGATAAAAGCAGGGCTTCGCTGGTAGCCGCCGGAATGTTTAACCCGCTTGTTTTTAAACGAATGACAAAAAGCTGGATGGCCGATGAAATACTTCCGGTGATGAAAAAAAGATATAATGAACTGGAAGATAAACTCAATGAAAAATTCCTTTTTGAGAAAGACATCTTAAAACCACTCTCGAGTCAGGAAAAGCAGCTGTGGAAACAGCGGTTTCTGGATAATGAATTTTCCGAATATATCCGATCGGTGGAAAGTGACAGGAAATTTGCTAATGTGAAAGAAGCTGGCGGTTATGGTGTGGTGACCCGGTCAGGGTTTTTGAAATTATCGGTTTTTCTGAATGTGGCTGAAAAGTTTTTTCGACAGGGTAACTTTATTATTGACGGCTCATTTCCATTTGAAAAATATAATCCTGAATCCAAGGTATTCCAGTTTGAAAAGTATAATTTTAATAAGATAATTTTCTGTGAAGGGTATCATGTAACCCGAAATTATTTTTTCAATTTTTTGCCATTAAAACCGGTAAAAGGAGAGGTGTTGGAAATATATGCACCTGAACTTTCAGAAGAATATATTCTGAACAAAAAAGTATTTGTACTGCCAACCGGAAATCAAAGGTTTAAAGTGGGTTCTACCTATGAGTGGGAAGATTTGTCTGAAATACCGACTACTGAAGGCAAAGAATCGATAATAAACCGATTGAACGAATTGATTTCTGCTGATTATAAGGTTGTAAATCATGTGGCAGGAATCCGGCCGACCGTTTCTGATCGAAGACCGATACTTGGTGTACATCCGAATTGGGATCAACTATATATTTTTAACGGGTTAGGAACTAAAGGAGTAATGTTGGGACCCTATTTTGCCCATCAAATGATAAAGATGCTAACCGAGAAGAATTATTGTGTTGAGCGGGAAGCACAAATTGAGAGATTCTTTTAGTTATTATAAAAAGACATCCCGGGCGTCCAATCCGGGATGTTTTTTAAAATATACTTTAAACTTTTTTGAAAGATAAAAAATAAGGGTTTGTATATCACAAATGTATATTTAGTTTTTCAACTGACATTGCCATAACGGCTGAAATAATGGTTAAAAAAACTGATTTTATCCTTCCGGTTTACTGATATTTTCATGAATAGAATTGGCGTGAATTATTAATAATTAAGATCTTATGCAAATAAGTTCCCGGGGTCAGCCTTTTGCTGAAATTGGGGGTTAATAATTCTGATTTTGTGGTTTGCCACTGAATTGGTAATAAGTTTAATTGAATTTAACTGTAACTTGCTTTGCTTGAAGATGGGTCGATGATTTAATACCTCTAGTGTAAATTGACTTTTAATTTAATAGTGAGTAAGCTTTTTATTTATGAAGACTTTCTCCCAAAATAGAGATATTTTATCTGTATCGTTAAGAAAGAAGATAGATCTTTCAAATAAGGTAAACGGTGCATTAGTAATATTTTTTATTACCGTCTTTTTTATTGAAGTTGGCATATTGGTATTTTCGAACATTAATTACAATAACGATTTTCTTCGGTCAATTTTTGCAATTTCAATATGCGCAATTAATCTTTTACTAAACCGATTTGGATTTTTCAGGATTTCAAGATTTCTACTTGTATATTTATTTCCGCTTTTAATTATGGTAGCAATTCCGCTAACAGGTGAAATTTCAAACGATTATTATTTTTGGTTTCCATATTTGCCAGTTGCGGCCTCTGTGTTGCCCTACTATTTTTATTATGAAAAATCAGAGAAGAAATGGCTTTTGATTGCTCTTGGATACTATTTGTTACTTCAGCTATCTACTGGGAATATTTTAGATTATTACGCCAATGAAAGTTTGACAATTTTGCCAATTATTCGTGAAAATGAGTTTTTTTATAAGATTCCGGCAGTATTAATTTTTGTGTTTATAAATATCATTCTCTACTATATTTTCGAAGTATCACGAAAGTATGAGATCAGTCTTATAAACTCAAAAGAGTTATTGGATAAAAAGAACTTTGAGCTGGAAAAGAAAAATGCTGAATTAAATGGCATAAATGCAACAAAAAATAAATTTTTTCACATTATTGGCCATGATCTTCGGGCACCCTTAGCTCAGGTAATTCAAATAACAGATCTTTGTGAACAAAGCTATGACACTCTTACCAATGCCGATCATAAGCGTTTAATTAAGGCGCTTAAGGAATCCTCATCAACCGGTTACAAATTGCTGGAAGATCTGTTTCGATGGGCACAGACCCAAACCGGTGAAATTGTTTTTGCACCGATAACATTAAATCTCTATAATCTGGTTGAGGAGAATATTCAAATTTTAAAAGAAAATGCCGGGTTTAAAGAGATAAAGATTTTAAACAATGTACGTAAAAACTGTTCAGTGTTTGCGGATGTTAATATGTTAAATACAATTGTAAGAAATCTACTTTCAAATGCAATAAAATTCACTTACCATAATGGAAAGATTGAAATTTTAAGTGTCGTAAAACCTGAGTGGGTTGAGGTTTGTATTCAGGACGATGGCAAAGGTATTTCCGGCGAAGATTTGGAAAAACTATTTAAAATAGATGCAAAATTTTCTGGTCATGGTACTGATAACGAAAGAGGAACAGGTCTTGGACTTATACTTTGTAAGGAATTTGTTGAATATCATAAGGGTGAAATTTGGGTGGAAAGCGAACCTGGCAGCGGAAGTAAGTTCAAATTCTTTCTTCCTTATAAAAATAAGAGCGACAAGTTGGAATGAATCTATTTTACTTTCCGGAATCTTTTTACCAAAAGGATGATACAACAATTTTATTCAGATTCTTTCTTTAACATTTCAGTATTTTGAGATTCTTCCTCCAAATGATCATCGTAAAACACTACCTCCCCGGTTTCAACATTGTACTGTGCCCCAACCATTAATATTTTTCCTTCTTCTTCCAACTGCCGGAGAATAGAGCTTTTATTTCTGATTTCATCAAGCGTCAAATGAACATTAATTGCACTAACCTCATTCACAAACTGAATATTCGAGCCATTACGGCTTATTTTAGTTGATTTTTCATTCTGAATTGCCGGTTTTAGTTTATGAAGCAATCCGGTAATATGGCCCATTTCAAAATTATCACAGGCGCTGATTACTGCTCCGCATTTTGTGTGTCCAAGTACAACTACAATTTTTGCCCCGGCAACTCCACAGGCATATTCCATGCTTCCTAAAATATCATTATTTAAAATGTTCCCTGCAATGCGGATACTGAAGATATCGCCAAGACCCTGGTCGAAGATCAGCTCTGCTGAAGTTCTTGAATCAATGCAACTTAAAATCGCGGCTACCGGAAATTGTCCTTCTGAAGTTTGGTTAACTTGTTTGAGTAAATTTCGGTCTACTTTAAGATTATTTACGAAACGATGATTTCCTTCTTTTAAATAATATAATGCCTGAATTGGAGATAATTTTTCCTGACTTTCCTGGGTATGTGTCCACATTCTTTTTACGTTTTAACTGGCCAATTTAGTATTCGTGTTTTTCTTTTGATCAAACAAAATCAACAGCAAGGAAGATGGAAAGTTCAATTGCTGAGATTCAACAGGTAATAATTTAACCCTTATGAAAGATACAAATTTTGTTTTTCTAAATTAGGTTTGAACAGGATTTCTATTTTGAAAATAGAAATGCAAAATGTAAGTTTATGCCCCGAAAAATCAATGACCAACAATTAATTTTATTTAATGAGAAACTGCAAAATTATTTTTTTATTTTTTGTATTTATCCTGAACCTACTGACAGCAAATCCATCAAAAGCTCAGCAATGGATAAAAGAAATGCCGGGTTACGATCGATATGCTGATATGGCACCTAAAATTCGAAGCTCTGTAGTGATGGGAAAAATCTCACCTGAATGGTCAAATGATGGGAAATCATTTGAATATAATTTTAACGGGAAACACTACAAATTTGATGTAAAAAAGAAGAAAGCAATCGAAACGCCGGCATCAGTTCCTCTGGAATCGTCAAATTCCCGTTATAGCAGAATGTATGGGAGAGGGCCGGCTCGTGGCCGTCAATATACCGAGGTAAAGTCTCTTGATGAAAAATGGAATGCTGTTTATCGTGACGGTAATGTTTATTTGGCTGATCCCGAAGGTAACGAAATAGCAGTTACAACTGATGGTTCACTGGATGAAAAAGTAAAGTACGGAAATGCAACCTGGGTTTATGGCGAAGAATTGTCTCAGCGAACTGCCATGTGGTGGTCGCCAGACAGTAAAAAACTGGCCTTTTATAAATTTGATTACAAAGCTGTAAAAGATTACTACCTGCAGTACAATCAGGTTGATATTTATGATTCGATGAATATTGAGCCTTACACAAAAGTTGGTGCAGTTAACCCGGTTGTAGATTTAATGGTTTATGATTTGGAATCAAAGAAAACGGTCTCGATTGACGTTCGGGATGGAAAGCCATTTAATGATGATGTAGTTGGACATTATATATATGGAATCGAGTGGTCGCCAGATGGGAGTGAATTGTTGTTTCACCGTACCAATCGCCGTCAAAATACAATGGAGTGGGCGGCAGCAAATCCTGAAACGGGAAAATGCAGGGTTATAGTCCACGAAGAATGGCCGCCAAGTTACACGGAAAATTTGCCGGAGATGCAGTTTCTGAAAGACCAACATCGGTTTATATGGACCTCGGAACGAACAGGATTTAAAAACTACTATTTGTACAATTTAAATGGTGAACAGCTGGCATCAATTACGAATCATGAATATGAAGTTGCGGGTATCGTTAAGGTTGAAGAAAAGGCAGGGTTACTCTATTATATGGCACGGAGCGGAGACAATCACCAAAAACTACAGTTACACCGGGTAAATCTTGATGGTACCGGCGATGTTCGGTTAACTGATCCGGCCTATAATCACTCGGTAGAAATTTCACCTGACAACAAATATTTTATCGACATCGCACAAACGCATGATATTCCACCTTTTTCAAATTTAGTGGATATGAAAGGCAACGTAGTTGCGGAAGTTGCTAAAAGCGACATGTCAAAATTTGAGGAACAGGGATTTAAAAAAGTAGAAGCATTTACTTTTACGTCAGTTGATGGAAAAACCGAACTGCATGGTTTGTTGCATTTTCCTTCCAATTTCGACCCAAATAAAAAATATCCCTTGTTAGTGAGCAATTACGGTGGACCTGAAACCAACGAATTCGTTGAAACTTTTGTATTTCCAAATCCGCTGACTGAATACGGTTTTCTTATTGCATCAGTAGATGGCAGAAACGCAGCCGGAAAAGGGAAAGAAATTATGGACACAATTTATGGAAAGTTAGGCTACGCTGAAATGGAGGATTTTGCTGCGGGCGTAAAATCGTTGTATAACAGACCATATATTGATAAAAACAAGGTTGGAATTTACGGAACATCATTTGGCGGAACAACAGCGGCAATGTGTTTACTTCGGTTTCCTAGATGTTTTTAAAGCTGCGGTTGCCAATTCCGGGGTAATGGACTGGAGAAATTATGACGATATTTATACTGAACGTTACATGAATTTACTTGGAAACAATGAAGAAGGCTACGAAAAAACAAGTGTCAGAAATTATGCTTCCAACCTTAAAGGTAAACTGATGATTTATTATGGAACAGCAGATAATAATGTACATCCGTCAAATTCGTTGCAATTGATTGATGCACTGCAGAAAGCAGGTAAAAGTTTTGAAGTACAGGTAGGCCCCGATCGCGGACACACCGCAGTAAATACCGAACGAATGATGGAGTTTTTTATTCAGAATCTTGTTTTGAAAGATTAGTAAAAAACGAGTTCTGTTTTTTGTTGGCAAAATATTATTTGCCAATAATAATCCCATAAATCTTATTTCATTTCTTATAATACAGGAAGAAATTAAGCATCTTGATCATGCCTTTGATTTTTCCTAATCGTTAAACAGGTGGCTTTTATCCCATTGAAATTAGATTTTTAAAAAAGTACGAGTTACTGCAATTGCTTAAAAAACAAAATTTTGCGTTATCTGTTGTATGATTTTACGAAATCAAACAATAATGAAAAAAAATCGTGAAACACCTATTGAGATCAGTAAGGAAGAATTTCAAAAACTTGGATATCAGTTAATCGATAAAATAGCAGATTTCATTGATACAATTCATGAAAGAAACGTAACAGCTGGTAGTACTCCTGCCGAAATTCAAAATATGTTGGGAATTAAGCCATTACCAGAGCAAGGTGCGCTTCCGGCCGAATTATTGTCAAAAACGTCTGACTTATTAATCGACTATTCTTTATTTAACGGCCACCCTAAATTTTTAGGCTACATAACTTCATCTGCAGCTCCTTTGGGAGCCCTGGCTGATCTTCTCGCATCTGCTGTTAATCCTAACGTTGGAGCTCATATATTAAGTCCTGTTGCCACAGAAATTGAAAAACAAACGATAAGCTGGTTGGCAGAATTTATTGGTGTTTCGCCTAAATATGGGGGAATATTGGTTAGCGGAGGAAACATGGCCAACTTTACAGGATTTCTGGCAGGAAGAACAGCAAAAGCCCCTAAAAACATAAAAGAAGAAGGTGTTTCGGCATCTGGAAAACTTACGATCTATTGTTCCAAAGCAACTCATACCTGGATTGAAAAAGCGGCTGTTTTGTTTGGTCTTGGAACAAAATCATTAAGATATATTCCTACGACTGAGTCAAATCAAATGAATACTGCAATTCTTGATGAAACCATTCAGAATGATATACAAAAGGGGTTCAAGCCAATAATTGTAGTTGGCACTGCCGGGGATGTTAGTACTGGTGTTGTCGATAATCTTAAAAACATTGCAGCTGTTTGCAAAAAATATAATCTGTGGTTTCATATTGATGGTGCTTATGGAATTCCGGCGGCTGTATTGCCAAAACTAAAAGATTTGTTTGCCGGCATTGAAGAAGCTGATTCAATTGCCATGGACCCACATAAATGGCTTTATAGTCCGCTTGAAGCAGGGTGTACATTGGTGAAAAATCCACAGCATTTAATTGATACATTCAGTTCGCACCCTGTGTATTACAATTTTGACAGTATAGAAAACGAACCGGCTTTAAATTTTTATGAATATGGACTTCAAAATTCCCGGGGATTCAGGGCATTGAAAGTTTGGTTAACATTTCAACAAGTTGGCAGGGCTGGTTATAAAAAATTAATTGCTGAGGATATTGAACTGGCGAAATTATTATTTCGTTTGGCTAAAGATCACCCGGAACTGGAGGCAGTAACTCAAAACTTAAGTATTACTACATTTAGGTATATACCTGAAGGTTATAGCAAAAATAAGGAAAAGCATGGTGACTATCTGAATCAGCTTAACGAAACGATTTTAAATGAAAGTCAAGCCAGTGGTGAAGTTTTTCTATCGAATGCAGTTATTAATGAGGAGTATTGCCTAAGAGCCTGTGTGGTTAATTTCCGGACTTCAGAAAAAGATATGCACGAAATTGTAGAAATTATTGTTAAGCTTGGAAGAAACGTACATGAGAAACTTAAGAACTGAATTATAGTTTATATTAAGAATGAAAAAGAGCAGATAATTTACTACCTGCTCTTTACTGTGCATAAAACGTTGCTAATTACCTTTTTTCATACGGTGGATGTTGAGGCCATTTTGCCGGGTTTTTCTGAATTTCATCTTTAACTTCTTCGATTGCCTTTTCCAGTTGGTTGTCAACGCCTTTAGCCAATTCCTGGAAATTTTCAGGAACCAAAATATCAGGATCAACACCATGTCCTTCTTTAAACCAACTACCGTCAGGATTGTACATTCTGAATGAAGGAGCTGTTACTGAACCACCATCAATAAGATCAGGCAGTCCAGAGTAACCGATCAATCCACCCCAGGTTCTGGAGCCAATTAGCGGACCTAATTTTGATTTTCTGAAGAAATCAGGAAATGCATCACCGCCCGATCCGCTCCAACCGTTGATTAACATTACTTGCGGTCCAAAATGGGCAACCGTTGGAGACTGCCAGTCATGGCCATCGCGAACCGCCCAGTAAGCCAGTACTTTCCGGTTAAGCATTTCAATAAATCGATCAGGAATTTGTCCTCCGTTGTTGAAACGTTCATCGATAATTAAACCGTCTTTGTTCCATTGTGCATAGAACTGACGGGCGAGTTCATCCTGTCCGTCAATTCCGGTACTTGGCACATAAATGTAACCAACTTTTCCATCGGTAGCCTCTTCCACTCTTTTTCGTTTTGTTTCAATCCATTCCAGGTTACGCAATCGATTTTCGCTGCTAAGTAATTTTACAACTACTTTTTTACCATCGGTTTTCGAAGCTGTTTTACTTACTGTTAATTCAACTGTTTTACCGCCAAGACCCTGAAAAGCAGCTGCCGGTTCATCCTGAACAGAAAGTGTAGTACCATTTACTTCCAATACATAATCTCCTTCCTGAACATCAACTCCTGGTTCGGCTAACGGAGAACGTACTTCTGCGTCCCACGTTGCACCTGAAAGAATATGAGCAACTTGATATGCACCATTATTAATTTTCCAATCAACTCCAAGGTACCCCACATTTCTACTTTTTGCACGTTCGAGATCTCCACCGCTTTTGTAAGTATGTGATGAATTCATTTCACCAATCAATTCTCCAATAATAAAATTTACATCTTCGCGTGTGGCAGCCTGTTCAAGTAATTTTCCATACTTTTCTTTCATTGCGTTCCAATCAACACCATGCATACTTTTATCGTAAAAATAGTCTCGCTCCAGTCGCCATGCATCAGTGAAAATTTGTTTCCATTCCTCTTTAGGTTGAATGGTTATTTCCATTTCCTGCAACGGAACAAATTTTTCGGCTTTCTGATTTTCACTAACGCTAATCACGCTTAGCTTCTTGTTGGTGGAAATAAGCATTTTTTCTCCATTTGCTGACAGTTGATAATCACTGGCATCTTCAATAATGGTTTTTTGCTTGCGATCTTTCAAATCCCAATAAACTACTGGGGTTTTTTCCTCCTGACCGCCAGGTAAAACGCGGTAAATAATTTTTCCTTTTGTTGCAGTAAGGTTAGTATAATTTCCTGCATCAATGGGCAAAAGCACCAGTCGGTTTTCAAGTCCGTCAAAATCTATTTCTACTTTTTTCTCTTCGGTTTTTGATTTATCATCATCACCGTTTTCCTTCTTTTTGTCTTTCTCTTTTTTATCGCTTTTATTTTCGTCTTTTTTCTGATCATCTTTATTATCGTCTTTCACAGCATCTTTATCATTTTCAGGCTCAATTGGCGAAGGAGTATCTTTTTTCAGGCTAATCGCAGCGATCATAGTAGAATTGACATAAACAAAGGTATTGTCAAAGTCACTGTATTCCGGGCTCATTGAGCGATTTGTCAGTAAGTAGAGGTATTTCCCCTCCGGATCGAAAGCAGGAGAGTAGTTGCTGTAGAAGTCACTGGTAATTTGATGTTTCTGATTATTTTCAACATCATAAATAAAGGTCATATTATTCCTGTTTTCTGCCCCTCTGTCCCAACTTACAAAACGGCTGTCGGAGGACCAGGAAGCTTTAAAATTTTCAAGTGGCCCGTGTGTCATCCAAAGGCCTTTGTCAATAATCTTAACATTTCCTGTGGCAACATCACATAAATTGATATTCATGGTTTGGTCAACAAAAACAATTTTCTTTGAATCGGGAGACCAGTAAATATTGTAACGAAAACCTGCTCCCAGTTTAGTAACTGTTTTAGTTGTTCCTTTTTCAACATCATTTAGTGTTAATTCGTATTCGCCTGATGCATCGCTCCAGTAGGCAATTGTTTTTCCGTCAGGCGACAAGGTTGGGTAACGTTCTGCTGAACCCGAACTTTTTGTAAGATTTAAAACGTAGCCTTTTTCAGCCGGTAATGAAAAAACATCGCCACGTGCTTCAGCCAAAACACGATTTCCTTCAGGTGAAATGAATGCATGTTGCAGGTAATTTTCTACTTTTTCAGTTTTTGGCATTTCCGTCAGTTGATCTGTAACTAGTTCTATGTTAACTACTTTATAATTTCCGGTAGTCAAGTTCATGAGGTAGAGTTCCCCACCGGCTTCAAAAACCATATCGTCTGGTCCTATTGAAGGGTAGTGTACATCGAAATCCTTAAATTCAGTTAGTTGTTTGGTTTCCTTTGATTGAGTGTCGTAAACCCAAATATTATATCTTTCTTCAGCTCCATTGTCCGACAAATAATAAATTTTATTTCCGTGCCACATGGGCAGTTCATCACTTGCATCGTTGTTTGTAATGTTGATAGTGGAATAATCGTCAAGGTTCATTACATAAATATCGGGAGCCATTCCACCACGATATCTTTTCCATGTTCTGTTGAGCCTCGATTTGTCAGTAAAAGCCAGTTGCTTCCCGTCGGGTGACAACGATCCGTTTTCGGCATAAGCAGGAGGAAGAGGTTTAGCTAAACCTCCTTCTTTATTCACCATAAATAAACGGTCAAAACGTTGTTTTCCGCTTTCTCTTGAAGTGGTAAATAAAATGCTTTCACCATTTGGTGTCCAGTCGGTTACAACACAACCACGCCAGGTAACCCGGTGTGGAAGTCCTCCTTTGTAAGGCATTGTATAAACATCAAGTGAGCCATCGTAATTGGCAGAAAAAGCCAGCGTTTGTCCGTCTGGTGAGAATTTTGGCATCACCTCTTCTCCGGCAGGAGAACTTAGTCTTGAGGCCTGGCCTCCATCTTTTGGAACGATCCAGATATCGCCAGCATAAACAAAGGCAATGTGTGTTTTTGAAACATCGGCATAACGAAATAGTCGGGCATCTACCTGTGCGTTTATTGTAACTGTAATCAATAAAAACAAGGCAGATGAAAGAATAAATTTTTTCATATTAAAAACATTTAATTTTATGACTTGAAAAAAAATAACAATCGTTTAAATGGAAAGTTCCAGGAACATTTTTCAGAACATAAGTCAAGGTCAGAATTGGTTTAAAAATATTAATTTCGTTTGACTTTAAATTGAATTTGTTTGATAAAATACAAGAACCTGACAAAAATCAGGATAATTTTTAATACCGATATCAAACCAACAATTCAATTCTTTGTTAATCGGTAAGTAATAAAAACCTTGGTAAAAATTTGTAACCGGTAGAATAATTATTTAGACCAAATCGTAACACATAAAATAATGAAAAATCTATTATTAGTTTTATTTCTTATTCCTGTTTTAACTTTTGCACAGGAAAAACCAGACTCTTTAAAATTGTGGAAGACCGGTGGAGTTTTCTCAGCAAATTTTTCACAGGTTTCGTTAACCAATTGGGCGGCCGGTGGAATTAGTTCGGCTTCAGGAGTATTTCTTATTAATACTTTTGCAAACTATAAAAAAGATAGCTTAAGTTGGGATAATAGTCTTGATTTAAATTATGGTTTCATAAAAGAAAAGGGCAAAGAGTTGGTCAAATCGAGCGATAAAATAGATTTCAATTCAAAAATTGGGTATGCCACTGGAAAGGACTGGAATTACACCTTACTATTAAATTTTAAATCGCAGTTTGCACCGGGCTACAATTATCCAAATACCGACGTAGCAATATCACGTTTTCTTGCCCCTGCTTATATTAATCTTGCATTGGGAATGGATTACAAAAAGGATAATTTATCGCTGTTTATATCTCCTGCTACCGGAAAGTTTACAATTGTTGCCGATGACAGCCTTTCAGCTGTTGGAAGCTTTGGCGTTGATCCCGGGAAGAAATTCAGAAGTGAATTTGGCGCAATGCTAAAATTTGTCGCACAAACGGAAGTAGTTAAAAATGTGACTGCTCAAACCAAACTCGATCTTTTCTCCAATTATTTTCATAATCCGCAAAATATTGACGTTGATTGGAGTGTTTTGATAAATATGAAGATTAATGAATACCTTTCAGCAAACCTGATCACGCAGCTTATTTATGACGACGATGTAAAAATACTTGACCCAAACACAGGGAAAAGTGCGCCACGTGTTCAGTTTATGGAAATGTTTGGTGCAGGTCTTTCAGTAAAATTCTAAATGAAAAATAATACCATTTATAAAAAAGACCTTGTCATTTTGATAAGGTCTTTTCATCTGTAAAAATTCACAGTTTGATGATATGATAAAAAAATTATTCAACTATTTTTTCAATATCATCATCAGATTCAGTTACATTCATTGAATCAGACTCTGCCCGAACTTTGTCGAAATTCAGCTTTTTTCTTGCTGATTTGACTACGATTCCAATGACAAATTTCAACGCAATGTGTTCCATCGCTTCAGGAAGAAAAGGAATATCGATTTTTTCATTGGCAAGCCGGGTTAATCTTCTAACCAGTCTTTTTGCCTCTTTATCGTCAATACCCATATCGGTGCTTCTGATCACATCGTAAAACTCATTTGGCAAATGATCATAAAGAAAAGTGTCGATCATTAAAACGATTTTGACAAAGATTTTTTCTTCATTAGTTTCGTTGATAAGCGGAACATTAATTCTTTTGTTAAGTCGCTGCGCCAGGTCCATAATTTCTTCCTGGGTCATTTTGTTCCTTTTGATCGGTTCAGCATAAAAATCTTTTAGCAGATCTTTAAACTGTTCCTGGGTTAATTCAGCTAATGTTGGCATAATTTTTAACTTTAAAATTTACATTCATTCTTCTCAATACTGAAATTTTGGATGTATTTCAGTCTTTTAATCTCATTCACTCGTTCCTTCATAAATGTATTTTAAGCCTGAAAAAGGGATTCAAGTAAATCGCGGGTCTCTGTATTGTAAATACCGTCAATAGTAAGATTTGGTTTTCGGGTTTGTAACTCTTTAACACCGTTCTCTGTTTTTTTCCCAAAGTCACCGTCGGAGGTTCCAACATTAATGTTGAGCAATTTTAGGGCATCCTGAAGTGCCACAACATCGGTTCCCCGACTTCCAAATTTTAATTCAGGATCGGGAACAACAAGTTTTTCAGCAGCAGCTAAACGTTGATACGAAAGAACGGTATTTACACGATAAGCAGATACGGAAACCCTGTTCCCCTGGTTTCCTCCGAGGCAATAAACTCGTTTTTTATCGATTGAAAATCCCAAAAAGATTGCAACGTGGCCTTTCCATGATTCAGGACTTTCGCGCCAGAAAACCACAATATCTCCTGGCTCGGGTTCTGTTACTTTTACGCCTGCATTTAACCATGATCGGGCATTTGCCTTTTTAGTATATTGTAATCCAGCTTTCATTGAAACCCAGTTAACAAATGTGCTACACCAGGCTATTTCATCCGTGGTAACTCCGGAAATTCCGGTTTCACTGGCATACTTTAATACTTCTGGATTTTGATTATTTCCCGGAAATTCTTCCGTTCCCAACTCGCCAAATGCAATTTTTAATAGTTGTTCCATTTTTTTTGATTTTAAATTCTACTTCACACAATCCAACTCCATTCATCATTAAAATAAAACCCACATTAATATTTCCGGGTAAAAAAAGGAGGAAAAATGACTTTCACTTTTCTGATTTAATGGGTTTTGAATTATCAAGTTACGGAAAACAGAAAAGAAAGTCAAGTAAATTTTTTTGAACAACTTAAAGAATTAAATGGTAGCGTACAGTTTAAGAAAAAATAATGCGCTAATTCTGAACCTAGCGCATTATTTTCTATTTGATTAGATGAACAGGAAAACAATACAAGGAATCCAAATAAGGCAAAAATTGCATTCCTGTATAATTTGTATGGATTTTATTTAGAAATGTTTTTCTTCAAATATCTCATTTATTCGTTCAGCTTATTCTGCAGGTAAAACGGGATTACCGGTTCCCCACCAGGCTGTCCAACGGGTATAATCCATATCCGGATATGGATTTGTAGTAACGTTTGTATTTACAGAATCTTTCCCAAGCATAAATTTATCCACAAAAGCTTCGATCTCCGGTACCTGTGCTTGAGGAACCTGACAGTGCATATGGCCGGCAATGATGGAGAAGCCAAATCGATCTTCAATTCCCAATGTTTTGTATATTCTTTGAGTTGCACGGCTTGAAACATAACCCGACGGATCTGCCAGCCATTCATAATCAGGATTTCCGGTTACAAATAAAGCACGAGGTGCAACCATGGCCATCAACTCATGATGGTCGTATGGCAATTTATCAACTTGCCCGGCAAATTTCCACATGTCTTCTATAAACCAGTGATGATCTGTTTTTTCCAGTGTTTCTACATTGCCCAATGTTTCTGAAACACGCCAAGCAGGATAACCTCCGCCACCCGATTCCTGTGCAATGGTAAGTGCGATTCGTTCGTCGAAAGCACCTGCAAAAAGTGCCATCTTTCCGGCAAAAGAGCAACCGGTTACTGCTAAATGTTTCAAGTCGATTGGTAGAACATCCTGAGTTAATTCCAGTCCATCAATAATACGGCTGACTCCCCATGACCACGCACTGTATGCACCAATATAAGTAAGGTCGGGATAGAGTTTATTAATTGGTTCACTGCCTCTTTTTTGCTGATGTGCCATTACCTGCCCGAAGTTAAATGAAACCTGGGCAATATTTCTGCTGGTAAAAATGTTACGTGGAAGACTGCCAGTTCCCTGACCGATTCCGATAACAGCAGGAAAAGGGCCTTCTCCTTCCGGTAGAACTACTCTTGAAGTCAGTGTAAGTGTGCTGTCGTTTACTGTGATAACTATGGTAAGTGTTCCGTCTTCATACGTGGCTTTAATATCTTTTGGCCGATCCGGTTTTACGCCAATTTCGTAGTGTTCAATCTCAGCTTTGTATTCAGCGCGATGGCGTTCCCAGCTTTTAAAAGTGGTGTCGCGACCACTTCCGTCAGCCCATACAAACGGATCGGGAAGGGGTTTAACTGCAGGAAGTTCATCGACCGATGGCAGCGGGGGTTTGGGTAAGTTTGCACCTGTATTTTCAATACTAAAAACTAAAGGAATTTGTTTTGGCGTTGTATTACAACTGGTTAAGCTAATTATTATTAGTCCCAAAGAGACGAACAGGACATGATTCAAAAATTTGTTTCCTGAAGGGTTTTCTTTTGTGAAAAGTTGATTTTTTTGCGTTTTCATAAGTTTCTTTTATTGGTTTAGCAGAAAATGTTAATTCAAACTTTTATTACGGTTGAAGCGAAAACATACAAAGTTGTAAAATTAAGTGTTTATCGGGTAGTACTTTATTTGTATAAACTTATACTTTTTTAGCGAATGAATATTAATGAATTGAAAAATTAAAAAGCGGAGAGCGAGGGATTCGAACCCCCGGTACCCCGAAGGGTACAACAGATTTCGAGTCTGCCCCGATCGACCACTCCGGCAGCTCTCCATTTTGATGTAAAATTAATTATTTTTTGCTGACACTTTAAATTAACAACAATAGATATAAATACTTGTAATATCTAATTTAAATTTTTCGGGGAAAATAGGGTAAATTTTATCTCAGAATTATTCGTCCGGTTCAATATGAACATGAACATGTGAATTCGGTATTTCTTGTTTTATTCTTGCTTCAATTAATGTGGCAATTTCGTGCGATTGTCGGATATCGAGGTCTGGTTTTACATGAACATTGAGGTCAGCAAAAATTTCAGGACCGGAAGCTCTTACTTTTAAATCGTGATAGAATTCAATTTCAGAAATGTTGTCCAGCAAGTCTTTGATTTGCTTGTAAGTTTTAAAAGGAACACGATCTAATAACATGTTAACCGAACGTTTCCCTAACCTGTATGAAACAAAAATAACAATACAAGCTACAATTAATGCAGCAATACTGTCGGCTATAAATATTCCGAAATTTGCACAAATCAGTCCAAGCAAAACAACAACTGAACTCCAGATATCGGTTGAGAAATGAAGTGCATCAGCTTCGAGAGCCTGGCTGTTATGTTTTTTCGCTACTCGCATCAGAGCACGCGATCGTGAAACATCAACTATGATTGATGTTATTACAACAATATAACTCCAAACTGTTACTTCTATATCTGTCTCATCCAAAGTTAAACGTCGAATTGCTTCATAAATAATCCAGATACAGGTGATAAGCAATAAAAGTGTTTCGATTAGCGCCGACAGATTTTCAATTTTTCCATGTCCGTAATGATGGTCATTATCCGCCGGCTTTCCTGAAATATTAACAGCAATCCATGTAATTGCTGCAGCAACAAGATCCAGTCCTGAATGTAATGCCTCTGAAATAATACCAAGACTGCCTGTAAGAACTCCAACAATTAGTTTAAAACCGGTTAAAAACACTGCTGCAATAACCGAAGTAAGTGCAACTCTATTTTTTTCTTTATTAGCCGATTCCATAAAGTTCAGATTTATTGAAAATTATATAGTGCTATCTAATTCTGAAGAAAGGTACTTCTCCGGCTTTTCTGATTAGCAAATCAAATTTTAGTTTTATAAGTAAAATTATGATTTTTTAGTCAACATAAAATACACCGTTTTTATAAAACGGTAAAATCTATTATTTGCCGGAATAGCTTAGATGATTTTTAGGGATAAGTCAAAGAATAAATTTTACTGCAAATCCTTCTGGTATATTCTGAACTTTTTATAAACAACACCACCCATTTTTTCCATTTCGGCACGAACTTTCACATTATATTCCAGTTCAAGATGCGTGTCGATGGTAGTTTTACCAGCAGCTTTGGCTGATGCCAGCATCTTTATTCCCATCATCACGTCAAGCCCGCGTCCCTGGTAACGCGGGTCAATTCCTCCAAGTAATAGGTTGAGTTGCTTTGATTTTCGGGCAAACCATAGCACCTGCAAAATACCGAATGGGATAAGATAACCTTTCGATTTTTTTAACCCCTTACTGATATCAGACATGCCAATAACAAATGATATTAGTTCATTATTTTCATTTAAAATAATTTTAACAAACTGTGGATTGATCAGAAAAAGATAGCGGTTGGCAAAGTCGTCCATTTCCTTTTCACTAAAAGGTATGAATCCGTATATATCGGTAAAAGTTTCATTCAGTAATGTTAACACCGGGCGAACCATAGGTTTTAATTTTTTTCGCGAGGTAAACTCAAGAACTTTAAGGTGACCATTATTTTTTTCGAACCGTTCTGCGATTTTTTTATAAAACTCCGGAAGTTCATCGGGAACGGCAATTTTGTAAACCACAAGGTCGTATTTCTTTTCAAAACCTTCCTTTTCAGTGAGGTCGACCATGTACGGATAATTGCAATTAGAAGCAATCGAAACGGGTTCATTGTATCCTTCAATCAGAAAACCTTGCGGGTCTTTATCCGAAAAAGCCAGTGGCCCAACCAATTTTTCCATCCCTTTTTCTTTTGCCCAATTGCTAACAAACTCAATCAGTGCATGAAATACTTCCTGATCGTTCCATGTTTCAATAAATGCAAATCGGCCATGATTTTCATCGTGTTGTTTATTATAGTTGATGACTGATAATTCCCATTATCCGCCCAACTACTTTATCATTTTGCCAGGCTAATGCTAAAACAGTATCGCAATGATCGAATGAACGGTTTTTCTTTGAATTGAAGAATACGTGGTCGTCCATGTAAATAGGAGGTACCCAGTTTTTATGATCACGATGAATTTTTGCTGGCAGATGAATAAATGCTTTTAACTCTTTACGAGTAGTAACAGGTTTGATTACAATTTCCATTGATTCGAATAAATAGGGTTCGAATATATTCAATTTATTTATTGAATATTCAATTTTGATTAAGGAATTGAATCTAACAACCCCTTTACGCCAGTATTTCTTTATATAATCCCCTGGTATATAAGAAGAATCCTGCCAATGCCCCTAGGGAGATTAATGCGCCTGTTAAATAAGATATATTCTTTGGTAATGAAAACCCTTCGGGAGCGAGTAGGAGGTAGGTTGTTGTTACAGCTGTCATAAACACTGCCGGAATTAATGTAATCCAGTAAAATTTTCTTTCCTGAACAAGATATACTGTTATTGCCCAAAGTACAATCATGGCAAGGGTTTGGTTCGACCAGGCAAAGTAACGCCAGATTACATCAAAATTTATCCGTGTAAGAAAAAAGCCAACTAAAAAAAGTGGAATACTAATAAACAGTCGATTTTTTACCAGGCCCTGTTTGTAATTCAGAAAATCGGCCACAATCAGTCGCGCGCTTCTGAATGCCGTATCTCCTGAAGTAATTGGAGCTGCAACAACACCAAGTAGTGCAAGGAATCCACCAAATTTACCCAGCAGCGAATTGGAAATTTCATTTACAGCAAAAGCAGCATTTCCATTATTGGCTGTCATTACATCGTTTAATTCCCTGACTCCACCAAAAAAACTCATGCCAATAGCAGCCCAAATAAGCGCTACAATTCCTTCAGTGATCATTGCGCCATAAAACACCCGCCTGCCGTATTTTTCATTGGTTAAGCAACGCGCCATTAATGGAGACTGTGTTGAATGAAATCCTGAAATAGCGCCACATGCAATAGTTATAAATAGCATTGGATATATGGGGAATTTTCCTGAATCAATATGATAGTTATGAATGCTGGCCAAATTTAATTCAGGAATTTGATATCCTTTCACAAAAAGTGCAACAATTAATCCGACAGCCATAAAAACAAGTGCAGCCCCGAAAACCGGATAAACGCGACCAATTATTTTGTCGATTGGCAACATGGTTGCCAACAGGTAATAAATAAAGACTATCCACACCCAAAAACTCATTGAGACCAGGTTGGGTGTTAATCCGGCCAGAATTTTTGCAGGACCCATTATAAAAACAACTCCAACCATAATCATCAAAAGTACTGTGAAACCGCGCATGAACTGTTTTGTGCCAACCCCTAAATATATTCCAACAATTTCGGTAATGCTTAAACCTTTATGTTTTATGGAAAGCATTCCTGAAAAATAGTCGTGAACAGCGCCGGCGAACACCGAACCTAAAACGATCCAAAGAAAAGCCACTGGCCCCCACATTGCGCCTAAAACCGCCCCGAAAATAGGCCCTAATCCGGCAATGTTTAAAAATTGTATCATAAAGATTTTCCACCATGGCATTGGAAGATAATCCACTCCGTCTTTCATGCTGAATGCCGGTGTTTCTCTTTTGGGATCAATCCCGTGAATATGTTCAATTATTTTTGAGTAGAAGAAATAACCAAGTAAAAGTACCAATATGGAAGTAAAAAAAGTAATCATCGCTTTGACATCTTTTTCTTATTTTACTGGTTTAAAGTTAATATCTGTTTTCGTTTTTACAATGAAAAATGAAAATATGAAAATTGGATTGTCAGATTATTAGATTTCTGGATTGTCTGGTAATCCATTTGTCTAAAAATCCAAGAATCTTTTTACCCGGTTGTTCCCATTGCATTGGCAATTGCATTTACGGATATAAGTAATTGGTTAAGTAATTCTTTTTTTACTTCTTCATCTTTTAAATTGTTTTGACGCCAAATCCGAAGTTGTTTTACCTGGTTTTTATGGAGAATGTCTAACGCTTCGGCTCGCAAGCCCGTGGAATAGAAATGATTTTTTCTCCGCTCATGCATGGGACGTCCCAAAAGTTCCTGCATTAACCGGTGAGTTTTTTCAAATTCGGTTAAAAGAAGCCCTAAAATATTTTCCCTTATAGCAGGATTTTTTACTAGACCCGCATAAATTTTCATAATCTCTTCATCAGTACTTGCAAGACTTGTATCAATATTAGTTAGAATATAACGCACAAATTGATCGGTGTGAATCATTCCCTTTAATTGCTGGTATTTTTCAGGAAATTCATTCTGCAGCTTTTCCAACGTTGAACCAACACCGTACCAGCTTGTGATATGAAAGCGTGATTGTCCCCAGCTAAAAACCCAGGGAATTGCCCGAAGATCGGCAAATGTTCGCTTACCTGTACGTCGTGCCGGTCGAGAGCCAATTTTACTTTCCTCGATTACATCAATTGGCGTTGCCTCCTGGTAAAATTCGAGAAAATCTTCATTTTGCAATAATTTCGAATATATTTTAAAGCTTTCCTTTCCCATGTATTCCAGGATTTCCTCTGCCTGATTACTACTGCCATTTTCAGTTTGATGAAGCAATGTGTTTAATGTATTTCCGGCAATCATTAGTTCAAGATTGTATGCCGCATTGATTTTATTGGCAAATTTTTTCTCAATGGTTTCTCCCTGTTCCGTTATTTTAAACTTTCCACTTAACGTTCCGTGAGGCAAGGAGCGCAAGAACCAGTGTACCGGCCCTGCACCGCGACTGATTGATCCACCCTTACCATGAAAAAACTTAATTTCCACTCCAAATTTCTTCCCGACTTCAGTTATTTCCTTTTGCGCTTTGTATAAGTACCATGAACTGGCAAGTATTCCGCCGTCTTTATTACTGTCACTGTAGCCAATCATTACTTCCTGCACTTTTTGATGCTGGTTATTGGTTACCCTTTGATATTCAAGGCTATTTTGTACTTCTGGAAAACTAAAGTACTGATCCATAATTGCCGGGCTGGCAATCAGGTCATCAATTGTTTCGAAAAGCGGTACAACCTGCAGTTTCAAAATCAGGGTGCGGTTAAAAAACGTTAAGCCACTTTCCCGGGCGAGAATATAGACCATCATTAGGTCATAAACATTACGTGTCATACTTACGATAAGCGAACCTATCGCCATACTTGTATATTCATCAATGTATTCTTTCAGAACACCAAAGCATTCCAGCACGCTTCTCGATTCATCAGGTAGCCCCTGCCATTCCCGAATAAAAGGGCGGTTGGAATGAAGCTCTTTTTGAATAATCTTTTCATTTTCTCCCGGAGCAAATTTTTCCAAAGACTTTTTGGTCGTCTGTGAGGCATTTATGATCTGAATCAGCGCTTTCTCATAATAATTACTGTTTTGTCTTATATCGAGTTCTGCCAGATGAAAGCCAAAAGTTTTTACTGCATGAATGGCATGATTAACCGCATTATTTGCCAGCACTTTAACACCGTATTCTGCTAATGCTTCTCTTAAACATTCAAGGTCGTCTATCAGTTGCTTTGAATGAGAGTAACTTCCCTTTTTATCAACCAATTCAAAGGTTTGTGCTTTCCCAATATTTATCGGTAGTTTTTCGATCAGCAATAAAACAAACAGTTTAAAAGCTTCATTCTTTCCAATCGTAACCAATGGCTTCGATTCGGTGCCTAACTCTGCAATAATTTCTTTTAACCGTTCTTCAATTTTTATTGGAAGTTCGCTGATTTCACGATAGAAACTGAGGTTTTCTGAAAGTTTTATCAATTCTTCTTTTAACACCAGAAAGGCATTTAAGCGAAGTGTCATTAATGTGTTATGTGTTACTTCTGCAGTAACCAGCGGATGTCCGTCGCGGTCGCCACCAATCCAGGTGCCAAATTTCAAAACAGGGAAGTTATTTTCCTCAATCAGCCGCGAAGGATCAAAACCAGTATGTTGCCATGCCTGTAATAACCTGTAATTGATCAGCTCGGTGATTTCAGGAAAAACATTTACAAAATAGTGAATTACATTATCGAGTTCCGTTTCCACATTTGGTTTTTCCATGTAATATTCATCGATGTGCCAGATGGAAGTAATCACCCGCTTAATTTCATTCCGGTTTTCTTCCATCTCGTAAGAATTATACATCGAGTTTTCACGCTTTACAAGCAACAGGTACAACTCGCGGTATTTTTTCAGAATTACCGGGCGTTTGGCTTCTGTAGGATGAGCGGTAAGTACCGGCTGTACTGAAATCTCATGAAAAATGCCTGAAATCTGCTCTTCAGTAAAATTTCTTTTTTTAAGAATATCGAGACTGTTTGCCCATAATCCGTTTATGCTTTCCAATGAGTTTTCTTCTTCTATTTTTCGCCTGTTTTGAACAGCACCATTTGTTTCGGCAAGATTTAGCAACTGGAAGCTAATTGAAAACATGTGAAAATGTTTTTCGGAAAATTCAATATTATCGTAATTGCAACTATCACAGAGCCAGGGAATATATTTTGCCAACTCCGGTTCATTATTTTCGATTAAAACTTCCTCAAAGCAATGCAAAAGAAATTCCAGATCATAATAGGGTTTTCCCAGCTGTTCTTTTATTGTTGTTAGTTGTCCCATAATTTCGTTTTTATTGAAACAAAAAAAGATAACCAAAGTTTTGAATAAAACAAGTTAAGTGACTACATCACAGATTTTAGCTTGCCTGTTTGCACCATAGACATTTAAATTATAAAAACTGAATTTTCCATCATCCGGATTCAGATATAAATTTATGATTATTCACTATTTTTTAAAATGTTTAGTGAATTGTCAATGTGATCCTGAATTTTTGTTTGAGAATTATAAATGTAAACCACTTTGTGATTTTTGTTTATTACATAGGTTACCCTTCCCGGCAGCAACCCAAATAAATTGGTTGGAACACCAAACATTTTCCTCACTTTGTTTCCATTATCACTAAGCAAGGTAAATGGCAGGTCATATTTTTCAGCAAATTTTTTATGGCTTTCAACCGATTGTCCACTAATTCCGACAACAGTTGCTTTGGCATCGATAAAGTCTTTTAACTGATCGCGAAATGTGCAAGCCTCTGCTGTGCAGCCACGTGTGTCATCTTTAGGATAAAAATAGAGAACCACATTTTTACCCTTTGTTTCCGATTTTAAATTGAAAAGTTTTCCGTTCTGATCTTTCAGAACAATATCAGGAATGGTATCTCCAATTTCTATTTTTTTCATTTCTGATGTGATTTTATCTTCCTGGCGGCTCGCCTTTAGTTGGCAACCTGTTAACAGGAAAAAAATGAACAGTGCTACTATGCTTCCCGTTTCAAAGAAATGCCGGCTTTTATTGCGAACCTTATTATAATGCATGCAGATATATCCTATTTTCATATTTTGTGAACGATCGTTTGTAAAACAATGCAAAATCGTTTTGGATTAAACTTTTCACAATTTTTATGTTTTACATCTAAAAAACGGTTTTCCAAAAATCATCGCAGTAAAAACTTTTAACTTTTCCATTTTGCTTTCCTGCTTTTTCATTTAGCCTTCTTATATTTGAGGTTCTTTTTGAGTGAACAATGCTGTTGATCTCCAATGTGGAAAGTTGATGTAAAAATATGGCTGAATCTGAATTTATAATTGCACTTACGGAACATCGTTACTTTGGGAATGTTTTTATCCCTTACCTGATAAACAAAAGCGGTCAGTTTTATACGGTAAAAAGCCATGTTTTGCCTCGTGATTTGGAGAATAATCCGGATTATACATTTCAACCCTGGGAGAAAGAGTTAGTTAAAATCATCGATAAATACAGTGATGAAAAACTGATGCGGAAATTCTCGCGGGCTGGTAGTGTGTCAGAATTTTATGCCACACTGAAATCGGGCTATTTTCAAAAACAGGTTTCTCCGTACATTGAAAAATTGATGTTTCGGGTGGCTGGAATATTGATGGTAAGCCCGGTTCGACTGATTAATAAAGAGTCGAAATATGCCAATTTATACGATGAAGATGAAATTGAAACACCACCATTTTTTGCACATCCTGTATTTAACTTTCAACGAACGGATACCGGAACCCAATATACACTGAAAGTTTTTCATAATAATACAGAATTGTCGTTGCAAAATTCAGTTATAAAGGTAATTACGAATGAACCTTGTATGCTTTTATACCATCGCAGGCTGGTTGTTTTTGAAAAACTGGACGCAAAGAAACTTTCTCCTTTTTTTGAAAAAGAGTTCGTCGGAATTTCCCGTTCAATGGAAGAGAAATATTATTCCGGGTTTGTTTTAAATATTATTCGCGATTTTGATGTGAAAGCTGAAGGTTTCACAATTATAAGTGATGAGGTTAAGAAAAGAGCGTTGCTTTCACTTGAAATGAATCTCCAAAATGAACCTGGATTTGTTCTTCAGTTTGAATATGGCGATGAGCGTTTTATGCCGGGGTCGAAACGAAAGATTGCAGTTTATCTTGATAAAAATAGTGCTGGTTTTGTATTCAAAAAAACAATTCGCGACGTGAAATGGGAAGCAGAAATTCATCAGTTTCTTAAATCGTTGGAATTAACGGAGAATAACGGTCTTTTCTATGCCAAAGGAACACAATTTTTACAGGAAAAAAACGCCTTGTATTTTATGATCAACTGGCTAAACAACCACAAGCCAGTGCTGTATTCAAAAAATATTAGTGTTATTCAGGATAAACTGGAAAAAAACTATTTCACCGGCCAACAAACACTGGAACTGAAGACAACTGAAAAGGGCGACTGGTTTGATATTTACGCTCTGGTACAATTTGGCGAGTTTAAAATTCCGTTTATAAAACTGAAAAAGTACATTTTAAATGATATCCGTGAATTTGAACTGCCCAACGGTGAAATAGCAATTTTACCTGAAGAGTGGTTTGCCCGTTACAAAGGCTTGCTTCCTTTTGCTCACACGAATGGAAATCATCTTCAATTTGAAAAATATCATTTTTTATTATTGAAAAATCAATTGAAAGGTACGTCGGTTTCAATTCTTGACCGTTTGACTGAATTCGAATTTTCGGATGAAAATGCAACTGAACTTCCGAAGGAATTAAAGGCTAAAATGAGGAATTACCAGAAAGAAGGTTATCACTGGATGTACCAGTTGAATAAAAAAGGTTTCGGAGGTTGCCTGGCCGATGATATGGGATTGGGGAAGACGTTGCAGACACTCGCTTTGCTGCTAAAATTAAAACGAACAAAAAAAGCCATTCATATTTCAGACCCAACTGCCGGATCGGGGCAACTCGATCTGTTTGGCGGAGATGAAAAATCTGAAGAAATTCAGCCTGCAAGTTTGATCGTTTTGCCTACTTCACTGGTTCATAACTGGGAAAACGAGATCCGAAAATTTACACCTTCTTTAAAGGTTTACAGTTATGTTGGATTGCAGCGAAAAAAGGCCATGGATATTTCAAAAATTGCCGGATTTTATGATATAATATTTACTACTTACGGTACCGTGCGGAATGATATTGAAAGGTTGGTGAATACCACTTTTTTTTATTTGATCCTCGATGAAAGTCAGTACATAAAAAATCCGGGTTCGAAAACTTACCAGGCAGTTATAAAGTTCAAGGCAAATCACCGGCTGGTACTAACCGGAACACCAATTGAGAATTCGCTGTCGGATCTTTGGTCGCAAATGAATTTTCTTAATCCGGGGCTTTTAGGAAACCTGGCATTTTTTAAGCGATATTTTATTACGCCGGTAGAAAAGCACGGGAATACAGAATCGCAGGAAAAACTGCAATTGATGATACGACCGTTTATTTTACGACGGAAAAAAATGGAAGTAGCAAAAGATCTGCCTCCACTGATGGAGCAAGTGCGTTTTTGTGAAATGTCGAACGGGCAGCAACAAATGTATGAAGAGGAAAAATCGATTATCCGGAATACAATACTTGAGAGCATTGAAAAAGACGGTATCAGGAAATCGTCGTTTGTTATTTTACAGGGACTCACCAAATTGAGACAGCTTGCCAATCATCCGCAGTTGATTAAAAAAGGGGATGAAAGCGGATCGGGAAAGATGGATGAGATTTTTAATATGCTTGAAAACCTTGTTGCCGAAAATCATAAGGTGCTCATTTTTTCATCATTTGTGCGGCACCTTGAATTATTAAAGGACAAAATTGAAAGCAACACCTGGAAGTATAGCTGGCTCAGCGGGAAGACGACAAAACGCAGGCAAGTGATCGATCAGTTTCAGAATGATCCTGAAAACCGCATTTTTCTAATTTCATTAAAAGCAGGTGGAGTAGGGCTTAACTTAACCAGCGCCGATTATGTTTTTATCATCGATCCGTGGTGGAACCCGGCTGCCGAAAACCAGGCTATTAACCGTGCGCACCGCATCGGGCAGGACAAACACGTGTTTGTGTACCGGTTTATTACTGAAAATTCAATCGAGGAAAAAATTCAGCAACTACAGGATCGTAAAAGTTCGCTGGCCGACAAGTTTATTAATTCTAACAATCCGTTTCAGGCAATTACGAAGGAGGAAATTGTGGAGCTGTTTAAATAGTTGCGAGTTGCGAGATAAGAGTTGCGAGTTTTATGCTGAAAGGCAATAAACCCGCAATGCTCTTTGCTCTCTGCTCTTTGCGCTCACTTTTTATCATTTCGTTCCATAATCCCAGTGTTCGGCAATTTTTCCGTTTTCGATCCGAAGCATATCAAACCATGTTGTTGTGTAGGTTTTTCCCGGGTTTTGAGGATCGGGCAATTCACGTTTAAAAGCCAGCACAACATAATCGCCTTCGGCAATCATATTTACCAGATCATCGATTTCCGGTTTTACAGGCTGCGGTTCAAACCGGCCAAAAAAATCGGTAAATGGCTTACGGCCTGTGGCCACCAAAGGATTGTGCTGAATGTAATCTTCCGCCATATATTTGGGAGCCAGTTCCATATTATGCGCCTGAAAAACTTCGCGCCAAAAATCAAATACCAGCTTTTTATTTGCCGCCAGTTTGGGATTATCGCTTTTTAGCAGTGCTTGCTGATCAGGATAAACTTTTACAGGAACCTGCGCAGCAAGAGGAAGAACAGAAATACTTATTAAAAGTATGCAAATCAGTTTTTTCATATTATTCATTTTTTCTAATGAAACAAAACGATAGCTGAATAGTTTGAAATTGCAAGAGCCATTTTTTTACTAGGAGCCTTGAGCTTTGAACACTGAACATTTTTTCCCTTAACCAGTTGCATTTTTAATTTTTAAATTCTCATTTTCAAATGATTTCCACTAAATTTACCCGCAGAAAACCCGGTGACACTCAGAAAGAACCGCAGCGAAGGACGCCACCCCAGGATTTCAATAAATTTAGTGCTTGCCTGATGAGCTTAAAGTAAAAACCTAACTTAGGTACATGAAAGCAAAAAGGTCTCTTGCAAATATAAAAAAGTTCAATTGATCGGATTTTGATAATAAAAAACTGAATAACAGATATATATAATACCAAGTCATATAATAAGAAATAAGTGACATAGTAATTTACACGTGCATTATGCTTAATAATAATTTAGACAATGGGTGATACAAAAAAACATCATTTTGTTCCAAGGTTTATTTTAAGACAATGGACGTACGATGACACAAACCTTTGGTTATATTTGAAACATGACATTGAAAACAGTCCGAGATCAGCATCAGTTGCGGATGTTGGATTAGAGAAGAATCTTTATACCTCAAGAGGTGGTGATAAAAGCGTTGAGACTGAATTTTTTAGAAAAATTGATGGCAATGCTAGTGCTGTTATAAAAAAGATTTTAGAAAATAAAAAACGGCAATTTGGTGAAGAAGATAAAATCTCGTTGATTCATTTTGTTAATACTTTTCATATTAGATCTCCTGAATTTTTAAATTCTATGAAAGATTTCAATGGGTCCATGCGAAAAAGAGGAGAAATCATCGCCGAAAAAAAATCTAATGAGATAGATGTTGACAATAGCAAAGTTTTTAAAAAAGAACAATATGATGATTCACCTAAGATTATGCAGATTTATTCTACAATTGGTGAGGGAACGGCAATGTCAGAACTTTATGAAAATGATTTTAATAAATTGATGACCGCAGAATGGATGATTTATGAAAATAATTCAAACTATGATTTTATTACAAGTGATTTTCCATTACAAGTAATTAATTTATCTAATGAAAATTCATTGGGCATTGAAATTCCTAGTTTGTTTGGAATGATCCTGCCTCTTTCACCTAAACTCTGCCTTATTATTAGCAATGTCAAGGATTTTATTACTAAAATTAATACTATCAAACAAATAGTTTTTGTAAAACAGACAAATATATCAACGATACAGAATGCTAATATTCAAATATTTGCTAAACAAGATACTATTAAAAAGTTCATCAAGAAAAACATAAAAAATTACTAAGCATAACACTTTGTAAATTGCATTGCAGGGTTCGTTGTGTGTCGTACGCTGGATTCTCGCAACTTCGTTTCGTCCTGCCGGACAGGAACGAGCTCCGAAATCCGCAAAGACAACTTGTTAGTGACCGTTGTGTTGCATATTGGGAAAGCGGCGAACTATTATTTGAAATTCAATGATTTGAAACACATTTATTAAAAATTTTACGTAAAAATTAAACGACTAAATAATGACATATAAAAATTCTACATTTAAGGCCTTTCGGGTTGAAGAGAAAAATGGCAGCTACATTGGTTCAGTTAAAGAAATAGAATTTAGTACTTTAGACAAGGACGAAGTATTGGTAAAAGTACACTACAGTTCATTAAATTATAAAGATGCATTGTCGGCTTCCGGAAATAAAGGGGTTACAAGAAATTATCCCCATACCCCTGGTATTGATGCTGTTGGAATAATTGAAAAATCGAACGACGCAACTCTAAAAGTAGGTGAGAAAGTAATAGTAACCAGCTATGATTTAGGAATGAATACGGACGGAGGATTTGCTGAATATATTAAAGTACCTTCTAAATGGGCAGTTAAATTACCTGAAAATTTGACCATGAAAGAAGCTATGGTTTACGGAACTGCTGGATTAACCGCGGGTATGTCGGTTTTAAGACTGACTGAATTGATAAAACCAGAGGATGGAAAAATAGTGGTTTCAGGAGCTACAGGTGGAGTTGGTTCATTAAGTGTTTCTATATTGAGCAAATTGGGATACAATGTAGCTGCAATAACTGGAAAAGAAACAGAACGAGATTATTTAATAAACCTTGGTGCAAAAGAAATTATATTGCGCAACGAAATTGAAAAATTAGATAAAAAACCGTTGTTGAAACCTTTATTTGCGGGAGCAATAGACACTGTTGGCGGAGAAATACTTGAAAACATTATTAAATCAACAGCTCCGGTTGGTGTAGTAACTTGTTGTGGTAATGTAGCATCACCCAAACTTGACTTAACCGTTTTCCCTTTTATCCTGAGGGGGGTTACACTAATTGGAATTGATTCTCAAAACTACCCAATGAAATATAGGTCAATTGTATGGGAAATGCTATCGGATAAATGGAAACCAAAACAATTAGAAGATACTTGCTTCGAAATTAAACTTGAAGAGGTACAACAAAAAATCGCCTTGATGCTCGAAGGTAAACTAAAAGGAAGGACTATTTTGAAATTGATAGAATAAATACGCAACACAGTACATATTGCAGGGCGGGGTTAGGTGGTTCGCCATCCACTTCCGCGAGTACTCGGGGTGGTTTTCGGTGTGTATTTTTTCCGCTCGTGCCGTCTTTCGGATTGACAGGAAATAATATGAACTCAATAAATAAAAATAACGAAACAGAATTAATAAATTAGCCATTTCAAAAAGAATATCATTATGCATAAAAAAACAATTTTTCGTTTGCTTATTGCCGGGGCATTCATTTGTTTATCGGGATGGGCAACCGGCCAGCCCGGAGGCTTTGGGAGATCTCCGCAGATCAATCCCGATAAAACTGTGACTTTCCGCATTAACGCACCAAATGCACAGGATGTTAAACTGAGTGTACAATCTGAAAAAGGGCCAGTCCAAATGGTTAAAAATGAAAGAGGCTCGTGGAGTGCAACAATTGGACCTGTTAAACCCGACATTTATCCTTATAACTATATTGTTGATGGCGTTCGGGTTATGGATGGCGGTATGTACTATTTCCCAAACGAACGATTCAAAGGTAGTCTTCTCGATGTACCTGGCGATACTTCTCTGATCCATTCAATGAGGGATGTTCCTCACGGAACAGTAACTTATGAGTATTACCCATCGGCTGAGGGAACAACCGGTAGAGTGCTTGTTTATACTCCACCCGGATATGACAAGAATCCGGATAAGAAATACCCGGTATTTTACCTCATAAGCGGAACTACCGATACGGAAGAAACATGGTTTAAAGTTGGTAAGGCAAATCTTATCCTCGATAACCTTATTGCCGAAGGAAAAGCTAAGCCAATGATTATCGTAATGCCTTACGGTAATATCGAAGCCAGGATTGCAGAACAAAAAGGAGGGCTTAAACCGGCCGACCCGGCAGGACGGGAAAGCGCTGAGGCAGTTGCGAGGTCAAAGACTTTCGAAAGAGACCTGGTAGATAATCTTATTCCTTACATTGAAAAGGAATACAGGGTAATTGCCAACAGTGAAAATCGTGCAATCGGCGGTTTCTCACGAGGCGGAGGTCAGACGCTCAGAACCGGATTCGGAAATCTCGATAAGTTTGCATGGATATGCTGCTACAGTGCTTACCTGTCAACACCCGAGCTGGAAAGAGATTATAAACAGGTGGTTGAAAATCCTGAAGAAACTAACGAGAAACTAAAACTATTATGGGTAAGTGTTGGTAACGAGGACCGTCTTTATCAACCGACAACGGACTTTATTGATTATCTCAAAGCAAAGAACATCGATCATAAAACGCTCATAACTACAGGTGGTCATACCTGGATGAATACGAGATTATATCTTGCAAAAACTGCACCTTTACTTTTTAAATAATAACCTGACCTTATAGATAAAAAGATGAAACGACCATGAATAAAATTTATTCACACAATAGCACTATTATAATTTTAGTGGGAGTTACATCGAATACCTTTAAAAATTAACAATTATAATGAGATGAAAAAAATACTATTAACATTAATCATATTGGTCTCTACGGGCTATTTCCTGATCGCCCAGAGACCTTCCATTATCTCACCTGAAGTACATTCCAACAATAGCGTTACGTTCCGGTTTTCTGCCAGGAACGCCAAAAGCGTTTCTCTTGATACTGAGATACTGCCGGCACCAGTGGAAATGACTAAAGATGATTCAGGTGTTTGGTCGATAACCATTCCTCCTGCAAAACCCGATATTTATCCTTATAGTTTCATAGTTGACGGCATTGAAGTGAATGATCCCAACAACACGTATCTTTTCGCAAACGAAGGCTTTCAACACAGTTTGGTCGATATAAAGGGTGACACACCGCTTGTACATTCGCTGCAAAACGTTCCTCACGGTAAAATAAGTTATCGTAGTTACATTACTGCCCAAAATAGTAACGGAAGACTGTTAATATACACTCCACCCGGATTTGATATGAATGGTACAACGAAGTATCCGGTACTTTATCTGATACATGGTGGTTCGGATACCGAAGAAACCTGGACAAAGGTTGGAAAAGCCAATCTTATTGCTGATAACCTGATTGCACAAGGAAAAATGAAACCGATGATCATTGTAATGCCTTACGCCAATACAGGGCTCATGATGCAAAGCGCTTTCGGAAACGACATGATGAACAACATTATACCTTTTATTGAATCGAATTATCCGGTTCTTGACTGACAGGAATAACCGGGCAATAACAGGCTTTTCTGTCGGTGGCGGAGCAACGCTCAATATTGGTCTTATGAATCTTGATAAGTTTGCTTATGTATGCGCTTATGCGCCCTATGTTCAAACCCCGGAGTTCAGATCAAACTTTGGCGACTGGAGCCCTGATGTAGCGGCTTATAATAACCAGCTTAAAAAATTCAGTATCTATGTCGGAGAAAGCGATCAGTACCTTACAATTGTTAACAGCGCTATAACATTGTTCAATGAGAAAGGCCTCAATCTGGAGACCATGTTCGTGCCGGGTGGGCATACATGGATGAACTGTAAGCTCTTTCTGGCAACTACTTTGCCACAGTTATTTAAATAAAAGTAAGAAACCAAAACAAGCAAGGAATGGCAAAAGCCATTCCTTGCTTGTTTCTCGCCGCCCGCGCTGATTTATAATCATCGTACAATTCGCAAGAATTGAAAAGAAAAGATTTTAGCCGTTGGCTGAAGTACGGATTACATCCCGATTATTTTCGGGACGCACCAACGTTTAGAGATACATCCAACTATTGGCATATTTCAGAATCAAAGTAACCTTCAAGACAATCATAAAACATAAATTTAACTTCTGAACGAATGTGAAACAACTTAACTGATTCACAAAAGAGATTATAGCTACAATAGTAAAATACCTATTGAGTTGAAATAATCGACCTGGTGCGAGAAAGAGAATAAACCTTAATACATAATAAAAACCTCAACATAACTTTATTGTTAGTTTATATAGTGATGCAAAAATTTGAAAATTGGACAAAGGTTTATAAGGAACTATCAAAAGCTGTTCAGAAACACCTTCCTGATCCCAAAGATTTGGAAAAACTTGCCATGGCTGCTTATTTGACTGGCAGGGATAATGAAAGTTTTCAGATTTTGGAAGATGCTCATCAGGGGTATGCCACCCGGGAAATGACGGAAAATGCTATACGTTGTGCTTTTTGGCTGGGATTAATGTATATGAATGCTGGTGAAAGGACAAGAAGCAGTGGATGGTTTGCAAGAGGAGAAAGGCTTCTCAGTGATTTAAGCAATCAGGATTGTCCTGAAAAAAAATTGCTGCTTATTCCAAAGGCATTAGGCGAGCTCTATGCCGGCCACGGTGGCAAAGCACAGCAAATATTTGAAGTGGTTGCATCGTCAGGTGAACAATTTGGAAACATGGATCTGATGACACTTGGACGTTTAGGACTGGGACAGGCAATGATCCAGCAGGGTGAAATAGCCCGGGGGATCAAGCATCTGGATGAAACGATGATTACACTGGAAACAGAAGAAGTATTTCCACTGGTAAACGGGATCGTCTATTGTGCAGTCATCGAGACTTGTCGAAAAGTCTGGGATATGAAAAGAGCACAGGAATGGACAGCAGCCCTGTCAAGGTGGTGCGATGCACAACCCGATATGGTTCCGTTTCGAGGGGAGTGCCTTGTACGTCGGGCTGAGATATTTCAATTTCATGGTGAATGGCCCAAAGCACTGGAAGAAACAATTGATGCATGTGTCCTACTGATTGAACATAATGGTAACCCGGCAGCCGGAGAGGCTTACTATCGTCAGGCCGAATTACACCGCCTTTCAGGAAATTTTACCAATGCAGAGCAATGTTATCAGGAGTCAGCGAAAAGGGGCAGAAATCCACAACCCGGTCTTGCATTACTGCGTCTGGCACAAGGACAGAATGATGCGGCGGAAACGTCAATCAGAAATACTTTATTGGAGACAAAAGATCCGAAAAGACGCGCCGAACTTCTCCCTGCAGTGGTGAAGATCATGATAACGGTTAAGCAAACCGAAGAGGCTTTTAAAGCAGAAAAGGAACTATGTGTTCTTGCAAGGGATTTTAATGTACCCTATCTCCTTGCCATGTGTTTCTATTGTCAGGGTATGGTTTCTCATGCAAAAGGAGATACCCGGTTAACCCTGGAGCAGTTGCAAAAAGCACTGAAGTTCTGGAACTCACTGAATATGCCATATGAATCTGCCATTACCAGGGAACTGAAAGGACTCGTTTATATGGAGATGAATGACAAAGATAATTCAGAAGCTGAGTTGATGGCGGCAGGCTGGATATACGATCAGCTCGGCGCTATTCCGGATCTGGAGCGGATTAATGGTTTTTTGAACAGGAAAGACCATTCTGAAACCTTCGGCCTGTCACTTCGCGAACTGCAGGTATTACAACTTGTGGCATTAGGAAAGACAAATAAGTTAGTTGCCGATGAATTATTTATCAGTGAACGAACCGTTGACCGTCATGTAAGTAATATTTTCAATAAACTTAATGTGTCATCACGGGTAGAAGCGACTGCTTATGCACTCAAACATCAAATGCTGGATAACGATCTCCAATAAAAAATAAGTACCTTACCTGTAATCATTCTTTTACCTTTTCAATACTGTCTCACTCTATAGGTAATATTACCCATTTTCCATCGATAACATTATTGGGTAATCATACCGATGCATTTGGCTTTGCGCTGCTTTAACTTTGTATTATGTTCATTTTATCAGACAATTAATAAAAGTTAAACAGATAATCAAAAAAATTTAAGTTATGAGTAACAGACAATATGAAACAGTGATTATTGGTGGTGGTCAGGCAGGACTTGCGACAGCCTGGCATCTCACCCATCAAAATATGCCATGTGTTATTTTAGATGAAAATGAAAGAGTTGGAGCCTCATGGAGAAAAAGATGGGAATCTCTGCGATTGTTTACACCGGGTCGATATGATAATTTGCCTGGAATGCCTTACCCCGGTCCGCCCGGCTCGCACCCAGGCAAAGACGATATAGCAGATTACCTCGAAGCTTATGCTAAAAGGTTTGGATTTCCGGTAAGAAACGGAGTGAAGGTAGTCAGTGTAAAAGCAGAAAGTGATCATTATATCATTGAAACCCAAAAAGAAATGATATCAGCACAAAATGTAGTGGTGGCAACCGGGCCGTTTCATCATCCCAGAATACCTGAATTTGCCAACGATCTGAATCCCGAAATTACCCAATTACATTCCTCGGATTACCAAAGTCCGTCGCAGGTTCAGGATGGCCCCGTTCTGGTTGTAGGAGCAGGTCAGTCGGGAGCTGAGATCGCCCTGGATTTGGCCCGGGACCACAGGGTATGGCTTTCCGGCAGGGATGTCGGTGAGGAACCTGCTTTTAGAGATAATTTATCAAGTCGCATTATCAATACAATCATGGTATTTGCTGCAACCAAGGTTATTAACGTAGCTAATCCTTTTGGACGAATGATGCGTAAACACTTTTTTTATCCATCACGGGGGATACCGCGGGCGGGTGGAACCAAAAAACGCTTAAAAAAGGCCGGTGTTGAATGGGTTGGACGTACAAGTGGAACAAATGAAGGTTACCCGATGCTGGAAAACGGAGAGGTTTTGAAAGCTAAAAATGTCATCTGGTGCACAGGATTCTTGACAGATTATAGCTGGATAGATCTCCCTGTCTTTAATGAATTTGGTTATCCAGAACACAAACGGGGAGTCGTGTATGGCCAACCGGGATTATATTTTATTGGAATGCCCTTTCAACGTACACTAAGTTCTTCTCTATTGTTAGGTGTGGGCAAGGATGCTGGATATATCGCCAATCATATCGCTTCAAAACGAGCTGTACAAACAGCAAAAATTCAGCACGAATATGCCTGGTGATATATTACATTTGTTGTGAATCATTAATTAAAAAATGAGAATCACAATACCCCAGTGGATAAGCGGTAAAATCAGCATAAAGTATTTGGAATTAATAGTTGGCTTGCAATGAGTATTGGAGCTTTTGGAGGATAGTTGATACTTATTTTCTTTTAATGAAAATCTACGAAATATGGCGATGCCGGTTTGTCCTCGATTAGTACTTGCAGTCTTTGCCTTCATAATCTTCGATAATATGTTTTGAGATTCAAAATCTCATATTCTTACACTTTTTGAAATCATTACTTTTGAAATTATATCTTACCCCGCTAAGATTTTGAGAGCATATTTGGTGGCTCTGATTAAAAGGCTGAAGAAAACAGTACTACTTTTCTTGTAAAAGTATAAACATGAATTACAAAATATCGCAGGTAATATCCCGCTCAAACTTTATCATAGTTAAATTTAAAAGTACTTTGTAAACCTACACTCCAAATGGCCAAACTATTTCGTTGTTATTCATTGAAAAACAGGGATTTATAAGATAGTTAACGTTCCGGGCTTACGTGTCGTAAAATGTTTTTTGAAAGGTAGAGGGTTGGGAGATTTTTTGTCCGATTACAAAAAAATAGTCGAAAAATTGTTTTTCAGGCATTATTTTAATTTTAAAATGCGAAGTTTATAGAACCAAAATATTCTAAAATATTAAAAGTTGAAACGAGCCATTACAAAAAACTTTTTAAGAAACAAGAGAATGACTATGGCAAGTTCCATGGGTTGCTATTAAAAACAAACAATTTTAAACACATGAAAAAATTATTCTTTCTAACAATGTTTGTACTTATATCAAGTATTTATTCTAATTCTTATGCCAAAACAAAAAGCGAAATGAATGCAAAAAAAGGTGAACAACTATTTTTGAAACATGCCGATGAATGTCTGATCCAAATGGAAAAGGCTGCTAAAGAAGAATCAATTACCGGAGTAGCTGTATTGTCATTTATTCCTGGTGATGTAACAGAATCCTGGATTTCAAAAATGAAAGTAGTTGGTAAATTAGCCGACGCCAGATCAAATTTATGTGCCATAGCTTATTCCAAAGCTTCCGAGATGGCAGTTACACTAAAAGATAGCGGAGACAGTACTCGTAAAAACATTGACGGCGAACTGGGGTATCAGGGAGGAGCCATTGTAAAAGTAAAATACGGATACCTTGTGGCTGCCTTTTCGGGCGCAACCAGTCAGCAAGACTATGGGGTATCTAAATTGGCGCTGGAATGGTTTGCTCAGAAATTTAAGTAGAGCCTGAATTTTAAGTAAAAATGAACATCTTGAAATAATTCAAGATTGGATTTAAGCCTCAGGGAATTACACCTGTTTTTCACCAGTTGACAGGTTTTTACAGCTTATAAGCCTTCAATAACCAAAAGGTTAATGCTGAATGTTTACAAAACATAATGAACAGGAACGTTGTTCTATTGCAGCAATAATTCATTAATATTGAGATCAGTTCTAAAAGTAACCTAAGCGAAATGTCAAAATTATTTCTTAAAACAGCAATTTTTCTTTTTTTAGGGTATGGTGTTTTTGGGCAATCCCAACCGGAAAAAATAAAAGTATTAATAGTTGATGGTTTTAGTAACCACGACTGGAAACAAACTTCATTTCTTGTGAAAACGATATTGGAAAAAAGCGGCTTATTTAATGTTGCCATTTCAACTACCCCAGCAGTGCCGGATGATCCTGAATGGAAAAACTGGCGGCCGAAATTTAAAGATTATGATGTTGTTATTCAGAACACCAATAATATCGACAATAAAAAATTCAGATGGCCACGGGAAGTTGAGAAAGACCTTGAAGATTATGTAAGCTCTGGTGGTGGTTTATATATACTCCACTCTGCAAACAATGCTTTTCCGGCGTGGAAAGAATATAATCTGATGATTGGATTAGGATGGAGATCGAAAGATGAAGGTGTTGCGTTGCAGGTTAAAGATAACGGAGATATCGTAACCATTCCTTCAGGGGAAGGTGAGGCAACCTATCACGGGGACAGACATGATGAAATTATTTACATCCTCAATGATCATCCGATAAATAAAGGTTTTCCGCGGGCATGGAAGACACCCAACATGGAATTGTATAAATTCGCAAGGGGGCCTGCAAAGAACCTTACTGTTCTTTCGTACGCCAAAGACAGTGTAACAAATATTAACTGGCCTGTTGAATGGGTGGTTGCTTATGGGAAAGGAAGAGTGTATAATTCAAGTATGGGGCACCTCTGGAAAGGCGATATTTATCCCGTTAGTTTCAGATGTATTGGTTTTCAGACAATTTTGATTCGCGCTACCGAGTGGCTGGCTACTGGAAAAACGACTTATAAAATACCCAAAAACTTTCCAACAAAAGATAAAATAGAGCTGGTAGAATTGGATGATAACACCGACAATTAAACGATAACACAACGCAGTTAATCGGAAATTTATTTGGATCGTAAAGTGTTTTCCGAATTTCTATGTCATCAAAGCATGATATGGATTTAGATTTAATGCAGAAGCTAAATCTTTTATTAAAAATGGAAATATTTTGCTACAGATTGTAAGTTGTATTATGCGTTGGCTAATACAACTGGATGTCATCAGCACTGGGTACTTTCAACATGATGACACGATTATAATTCTGCTCCTTAACCGGACAGCTTAACTACGACCTCTTTGACTTCAATTCACTGACAGTGGCATCAATTTCATCGTATAACAACGCCATGGAGCGGTGGTCGTAGATTGCTGACTTTAAAGGCTACGGAAACAGCAGCAAGCCTGACAATGGCAATAATCACTTCGGCTATTCAAAAAATGAAATGATAAAAGACCAGGTAGTGGTCATGAAAAAGCTGGGAATTGATCATTTTTTTGTGGCTCATGATCGTGGTGCGCGTGTGGCACACCGAATGACGCTTGATTATTCTGATAATATTTCAAAACTGGCTCCCTGGGCATGTATCCGATTTAGGTTATGATGAAGTTCCCAAATTCATTCGAGAATGATGCTACTATCCTTTTTATTATTATAAAAGAGGCCAATTCATTAATTAAATTGGCCTCTTTATTTTTACTCGTCAATTAGTTGAATGTTACTTTAAGAATTTGTCCGGTTGGAGGACCGAAACCTGTATTTGAAATATACAGTGCACCATCCGGACCGAAAGTCATTCCTGTTGGAAAAGTTAAACCGTCAACAATCACGTCTCTCGAATCATCATTATTTACACGGGTAACTTTTCCTGTTCCCGGAATTGCAGGTGCGGTCCAATCCAATTCTCGGCTGAGGTTTCCAAGAACATACATTCTGTTTTGGGCATCAAAAGCGACTCCTAAAACACCGGTAAACCCTTTTGCCCACATCATTAACTTCTCCACCAGGCGTAACTTTGTAAATATTTGAACTTCCATCTACCAATGGGAAAGTTCTTAGATTGCCAACATAAAAATTACCATGGAATGCCATTGCAGTTGGTACAATATGCCCATAATGTGCGGAGAAATCAAGTACCCGCGTAATCATTCCGCTGGTAGTTATTTTCATCAGTTCACCATGATTTGGCTCAATGGCATACAAAGTTCCTCTTACATTAATCAGGCTGTAAGGCGAACCGTCCGGTTCAAAATCATCTTCTTCAGGAGCAGCAACCGGATTATTTGCCAAATAATCACTTAAATCGGCTATTACAGACCAGGTTCCATCATTATTTACTTTGATAACTGAAGCTGGATAGTCAGGATTCCCATGTGAACATCCCGCATTCAGCAACGCATAAAGTTGGTTTCCAATAAATTCAACATCAGCAACACCCATAGTAAAACCAAATGTATTGATGTCAGAGGGCAATTCTCGGCAACAGTTGAGACATCTCCTTCCGGAGAAATTTTTACAATAGATGAAGTATTTCCACCCATGTAAGGTCCAACAGGCGGAATAACCTGAGCGCAATTAGTAGAGTTATTTCCTCCAACACCTGCTGTCGCAACATACAAGGTATCCATCGGGACCGAATTTAAGTCCGCGGGGATACACAATGTTTGATACAAATGTAGTCAACAGTGACATTTACATTTCCTTTTTTATCCGTAGGAATATTTCCGTGTGATGAGGCACTCTTTAGTGCAGGTTGATCAACTACACTATCATCTTTGCTACAGGACACAAAAAAAGATAAAAAAAGAACAAAAATCACAACAGTAAAATGTACTTCTCTTTTTCATATTACCCTCCTTTTTTAAGAATTTAATCAAACGTTGAAATAACATAATAAACAATCTTTTGTTTGAATTGTAAGTTTCTATTTAAGAATTTTTCACAATTGACCTATATTTACAATCAGTGATTTACGGATGCAGCGTTTGATATTAAAATCTGAAAGCGGGCAGTACCAATAAAAAGTTAATTAAAATTATGTTTATATAAATACGATCAAGTTAAGGTTTACTTTAAATGTGTGTCAGTTAAGAAATTTTACTCTAATTCTGATCTGCTGTTTCAACTTTATCTCGAACGAATTTCGCGACGCATAAACATGGCGTATGCAATGGCAAAAAATACAAGTGTGCCGGCAATTAGGGCTGTAACCTGCGGCCATACCAGCATTATGCTTTGTCCTAATGGTAATGGATTTGGAATTGCACCACTCATCTGTTCCATCGTTAACGGACCAAGACTCCTTACTGATGGCACGAGAAGGGTTGTGGTTGCATCCTGAAAAAGTTGTCCAGGATTAATGCGCATAATGTTTTGAATTAATTTTTGAAGCGAAATAAGTTGATTTTCACTCACCATATAAGTCGGGGCGATTCCTTTTGCGATAAGGTTTACAATCATATTAAAGAATATACTAAAGAAAAGCCAGACTGAAATTCCTGCCAGGGCCGATGTGGTTGTCTGCCGGAATCTTACAGAAAATAAGATCGATAAATTCAACCAAAAAGAAACATAAACAATGCTCACAATTATGAAAACGATTATTCTTAGTAGTTCTTCCGGCGTTGGAGGAATTCCTATAAAAATCAGTCCAAATCCAATAATCAGCAACCCAAGCGCAAAAAATAATATGGAAAGGATGATTAAAGCAGCTAAAAATTTGGCGTTTAGAATATAATCTCGGTAAATGGGTTGAGATAAAATTCTGCTTAATGTACCCTTGTTTTGTTCTGAGTTTATGCTGTCAAAGCCCATGCTTATTCCCAGTAATGGGCCAAGAAAGCTGATAAACACAATAAATGGCGGCAAAGTTCCGTCAGAAAGCGTAAATAATTTTAAAAAGAAAAAAGACCCTTCCGGTTCATTCGGTTTAACTGCTGAAGAAAAGCTGCTTAATGCAGTATAAAGCGATCCCATGGAAGTTAAAAACACAAGGGCTATCATTAAAATAAACCTCCAGCTTTTTACGGTGTCCGAGATTTCTTTATTTACAATTACCCAAAAGGGATTTACCCTGTCAATTTTATTCTTCATCTTCAAATCCTCCATCCATATAGAAATTATAAATTTCGTCGAGTTCGTATTCCTTTTTATTTAAGAAATTTATTCCTATCCCTGCTTCCATAATTCTTTTTGTAATAGCTGCCGAGACATCGGTGTGTGAATTAATTTGATATAATCCATCTTTTACGGTTATCGACTGAATACCTTCAATGGAATTCAGAAGTTCCTGCAGCCAGTTAACCGACAACTCTTCATTATCAAAAGAGTGATTATTTTCTATTCCAACTTCAACCAGGTACATGCCCTGAGTGAAAAGTTTTTTTGATAAAGATTGTATGTCGCCTGCCGCCAGTAGTTTGCCTTTAGAGAAGATTCCAATGCGGTTGCAAACCTTTTGTACGTGTTGAAGATTATGAGACGAAAATAAAATACTTATTCCATGCTCATTGCGCAGCTCGGTAATAAGAATTAAAAAATCCTGTACGCCTTTGGGATCAATTCCTGAAGTTGGTTCGTCGAGAATTATAATTTCCGGATTTTTTATAAGCACATCGGCAAGGCCCAAACGTTGTCTCATTCCCTTTGAATACTTTCCTGTTTTTTTATCCTTTACCTCTGACAATCCTACCCGCGAAATTAATTCTGTTGCTTTCTCTCGGGCTTCATTCTTTGGTATTCCGTTCAACATGGCCGAGTAAATCAAATTTTCCATTCCTGTTTGATCACCGTAAAAACCCACATCTTCGGGCAAATAGCCAACTCTTTTTTTTACGTCAATGGGATTTCGTGTTGAATTAATTCCACAAACGAGGACATTACCTGATGTTGGTTCAGTTAATCCCATCATCATTAGAATTGTGGTTGATTTGCCCGAACCGTTTGGCCCCAGGAGTCCAAAAATCTCACCCTTTTCAATAGTAAGGTTCAGGTTGTTTACTGCGGTAAAATCACCATACTTTTTTGTAAGGTTAAACAATTGTATTATCTGATCGGCCATGATTTATCTCCTTCCAAATTTTCTGAACAGGTACAAGATGCCAAGCAATGCCAAAATAATTACAAAAACACCTATAAGTCCTGCTGTTATTGGCGTATTTACGGAGACCCTAAAGGAAATCGATGAATTAGCCTCGGGAGTTTTGGCAGTTATATTTATAACGTAATCTCCCGGAAGAGCCTTTTTGTCAGCAGTAATAGTAGCATAAATACTTTCTGTTTGTCCGGGTGCAATTTTTTCAATCTTTTTCTTATCGAAGGTTACCTGCCAGTTTGTTGGATTGGCCGCGCTTAATGTAACATTTTCAAGATCGGCGGATCCGGAGTTTTTGACAACCAGTTCCACTTTTTTTTCGTTGCCTGCAGTTATATGTGCACTTAACAAACCTGATGGTGTGTTTAAACTCATCTCATAAGTGCCGGTAATTACAATTTCAAATTCAAGGCCGGCTGAAGTACTGCCCGAAACAGCTCTTACCGGAATTTTATAAGTGCCTGCGGCAACCGTTGACGGCGGTTTGATTTCATAACTTATATTTTTCGTACCGTTGGCCTGAACCTCCGTTGAGGTGGCCTGTTGAGAGTTTGGTTTTATAGCAACAGTCCATCCCCGCGGGGCATTTGCCATAAGAGCATATTGTTGGGTTACAACCGTTTCATTCTTTAAAACGGCATTATATGTAAAAGTAGAACTGGAAGTTCCTTCTCTGTTCAACTGGTCACAGGTTAATTCTGTTATACTCGATCCGGCTGACGAAACATTTATTGTTAAGGGAAGCGTTACATTTTCGCCTGCTTTAACATAAAAGGTATATTTTCCTTTTCTTACTGTGTAAGGAACATCCACTTTAAGTGACATCGATTTCTTCTCTTTTGGAAGAGTAGCCAGTTCCCCTATGTTGTAACTGCCGGCTGTTAACGAATAGTTCCATGATTTGGGAATATTGGTTATCGATATATTTTCATTCCTTACTTTGCTACTGTTGTTGATTAAATCGATGGAATAACTCACGGAATTGCCGGGCGAAACCGAAATTAGCGTATATGGAGTATATAACGTTAAACTGTCTGCATTTTGTGCTAACAATTTGTTGAATACAATTATTCCAAGTGCAATTGCAATTATATAGCGTGTATAAATTTTTTTCCTGTTCATATTGAATTTTTCATTAATGATTTATTTATCGTTGTTGAATTGATCTCTACATCCTGAAACGATGGGATTTATTTAAAAATTTATCGGATAGCTTCCATCAAATAAACCGTGTTGCAGAGTAATAAAATAGTCCTGAACTATTCGCCTACGGTAGGTGGTGGTAGATCGGTAATTAACGTGAAAAATGAGGAATGAAAACCTGCAAAATAGATAGTTGCCCGTTTTTCCTCATTAATTTCAGTTAAAATTATATTTCGGTTCTTTGATATTTCAACTTCGATATTCAGATCATTTAATTCTTCGGGACTGAAAAGGTCCTGGATAATTTTTAGTTGCGATCTTTGATTAAAAGAACAACTTACAGGGAAAATAAAAGATTCTTTTTGATGAAAATCTTCGGAATAGGTTTTCTTCCCCAATAATAAAAAAAACAGGGCAAAGATTATTGCAAATAGCTTATTCATTTAGATTTAGTTTTATTAAATCCATTTTTGAACGTAATAAGATATTCTTAAGACTCCCCAAATTTATTTACAATTCATCCTAAAAAATGTTTAACAAAGTTAATGTGAGTTAAAAAAAATATTGAACTGTTTTTACCGGTTCATCCATTAAATATTTGCTGGACAATAATAAATGACGTAAAAAGATTTTTGTTAAACATGAAATCAGGTCTGTAAACCAGTATTCAATATTAAAAATGAGCAATAAAAGAATTGCCTCCAACTGAAGAAACGGTAAAAACCATGGCTTCCTTTTATTTTCAGCGATTTCCAGGATAAGATTAAGATTGGAACGCTTAAGATAATAAAAGCAAAAGCGTATTTCATGCCCAATATTAGCTAACGTTTTTTATTGCGGACATAAATCAGTTTGAATTTTCCTTTGAAGCTGTCGCGCTGATCGATCTCAAATTTCCCAATAGAATTAATTAACGGGGTTAGTTTTTCAAAACCGTAATTTCGCGAGTCAAAATTAGGTTGTTTTTTCTGAAGCAGGCTCCCTACATCACCCAGAAAAGCCCAGCCATCTTCATCGGCCAAATCAGAAATAGTGGATGAAATCAGTCGGATTACTTTTGGCGTGATCTTGTCGTACTCGTTTTTCTTTTCCGACTTGCTTTGAACAATATTGTTTTCACCTTCTTTTTCCCGATTTTTTAATATTTCGATGTATATAAATTTATCACAGGCGACGATAAATGGTTCCGGTGTTTTCTTTTCACCAATACCGATTACTTTCATACCCGCTTCGCGAAGCCGTGTCGCCAGCCTTGTAAAATCGCTATCGCTTGAAACAAGGCAAAAACCGTTAACCTGTCCGTTATACAAAATATCCATGGCATCAATAATCATAGCCGAGTCGGTGGCATTTTTACCAGTGGTGTAACCGTATTGCTGAATCGGGTTGATCGCGTTTTCCAACAATAGATTTTTCCATTTCGAGAGAATGGGTTTTGTCCAGTCGCCATAAATACGTTTGATGGTGGGATTGCCGTATTTTGCAATTTCTTCCATCATTTCTTTAACATAAGCTGAAGGTATATTGTCACCATCAATAAGGACGGCTAATTTGAAATCACTTTCCATTAAAATATTTTTATTTCTTATAAAGGTAACAGGATAAATGGGGTTGGGCAAAATAAAATTGGTTTATTATTGTAAATAAACATAAAATAAAGTTTTATCTTTCAACGTATTTTATAAGTTGATTGATGATAAATAATTCTAGCTTACCAAATATGTACATGACGAATAACCAAATAATGAATGTTGCCAAAAGAACGCTAAAGTGTTTAATTCTGATTTTTGCTTCTGTATTTGTACTGAATTCCTGTAATAAAAAATGTAATTGTACAAACGAGCCGTGTCCCTGTTTTCCGTTTACAATTTCGGTATATGCAAATGCAAATAACAGTGCAGAAGGAAGTTTTGCCACCAAGGATATGGATGAGTTTTACCTGGTTCGAACCAATGAAAGCTACGTGTCGATTGACAGCATTAAAATGAATTTTACTGATCTTTTTTCGAGTCAGTATTATAACAAGATTTTCAGATTTTCTGCTGAAAACTTTTCAAATGTAACTGATATCAAACCATATAATTTCATTATAAAAAATAACTTATTGGCAACGGCTGATACCATTTCTTCCATTACCTATAGTGAAACATTACAAAGTGTATTGTGTAACGTTTGTACCAATTGTGATGATGAATACCTGGATTGTATCGTTTTTGAAGATATCAACTTCGAATTTGATTGCGTGGTTCAGGACAAAGCAGAGATTGTTATAAAAAGAAGACCAAATTAACTTCTGTTGCTGAAGAAATACACTTAAATCTTAACGATACAGGAATCGGGCAACCAGCCCTCATTTCCATCGGCCAGTTTTATCTCTTTCCAGTTATTAAGGCTGTCGGTGATTTCAACCTTTAATCCTTCATAAAGAAGAAATAAATCAGTCCCGGATTCAGCGGGTGAACTTTTAACGGTTACTCGCGGGCAGAAAACAATAGCATGGTCTCTTTGAACCAGTTTCTTTTTCTGTTGCGCTGCAAATGAAAAAGAAAAGCCTGAAAATAAAACGACTAAAATTCCAATCCAAAATGAAAATCTCCGTATGGAAATTTTACGGCTAAAAATGAAAAGTCCGAGTAATATCAAAAACAACAAGAATGCCCCTGTGCTAATATAAGCCCATGTATCTGCCGGATATTTATTAATAATTGATGTACGCCAGCGTAAGAAAAAAGGTTGAGGTAATGCATTGATGCTTGTAACCACAAACTGGTTTGCAATCTGTAGGTTAAAATCGATGTCTTTATCCTGTGGAGCCAGTAATTTTGCACGTTCATAATTTAATATCGCCTTATTAACATCGCCTGCTTTGTAGTAAGCATTTCCAAGATTAAAGTACAATTTTGCCGACTCATGTCCACCCGCCAGAATCTGCTCGTAAAGTGAAATGGCTTTTTGGTATTCTCCAGTGGTGTAAAAAGCATTGGCTTTTTCCCAGTCCTGCGTATTTTCATTCTGAGCCGAAAGAAAAAAAGGGAGAACCAATAATATGATTATAAAATATGTCTTCATTGTATTATTCTTCATTATACATCGACTTTGCTACTTTTTTATTTGTTTTTCCATTCGCCCCATGGTCGATTCAGCTTTCTTATATAACTCTTGTCTGGCCTCAGAACCACCTGAAGGAGCATAACGGGCAAACTCACATTGCTCAACCACTTCAACAAAATCATCGATAACAACCTGTTCCACACTTTTGTCCTGTAATCCCTTTACAGCCGATTCACGGTTAAGATCGGCAACCGGAATACCCAGTTTATCGCTTAAGTAGCCCCAGAATGCTTTAAGAATAGAATCATGGAAAGCTTCATTATTATTCTGTTTCATAAAACCAGCAGCGGCTTTTAACCTTTTTTTCGCTACGCTGTTTGCTTTTTTGTTACGCATTAAAGCAATGTTGGCATTTTCCCTGGCTTTTTTTCGGTAAATTAAAAACAATACAAGAAATAATATTGCACTTACGGCATATATCAGGTAAAATCCGAGTGTGCCGAAAAAAGTATATCCTTTTATGCTCAACGAGATATTTCCCTGTTTAATAAAACGAATATCTTTCCCAAGCAACTGTACATCTTCTTTTCTCAACGAACTTACAACAGTAGCCGATTGTTCGGCTGTACCTTTTTTAACATGTAATTCATAGGTTGAAGTTGTTTTGGTTTCATAAGAACCTGAAGACGGATTGAAATAAGAAAACGAAATGGATGGAATTGTATAATCTCCTTCAAAACGTGGCTGGAAAAGGTATTCAATTGTCTTTGTACCTGTTGTTCCATTGTCAGTAGCCTTAACATTATCATCCGTTTTTGGATCGTAAACTTCAAAATCAGAAGGCAACTTGAGTTCCGGCGTTTTAATCAGCTTGATATTTCCATTACCTGCGACGATTAATTTGAGTGTAACCCCATCGTTTGTAGTGACATCCTGACTACTTATGCTTGAAGAAATGTTAAAATTACCAACTCCTCCCATAAAACTGGCCGGAGCAGGTGGTAAATCTTTTACATTTACACTAACCGGTTTACTTGTAATTTTGGCTCTTACCGTTCGGAAACTGTTAAAGAAATCGTCAAAAAAACTTCTTGCCTTTACCTGTTGCTGTACAAGTAATGACATATTAAATGGTTGAATAGTAATTTTCCCGGTTTGCTGCGGAAAAAGGATCGTTTTCTTTAAAACACCCACCTGGTATATTTTCCCGTTGTAAACCTCACGGCTAAAGTTAATCTGTTGTGGAATATCAATATCCTGAGTAAAGAATCCTTCGTAAGTTGGCAGGTTTACTTCATCAAAACGTGAAATCGGAATATTCGGGCTTACATATAATTTTACAGTTGAAATAATTTGTTCGCCTTTATAAACATTGCTTTTGCTCAGGTCAACCCGAACAAAAAGGTTGTCGCCACCTAAGTCAACGTCTTGAGTTCCAGTTTCCCCTGAAGAACTATTACCTTGAGGTTGAGCAGGTGCCGATTGTGCTTTCACTACCTGGACGGTTAGTGAATTTGATTCGACAACTTTACCGCCCACTTCAATAGAACCTGGTCTTATTTCAAATTTTCCTTCCTTTTTTGCGCGTAAAATATAGGTGTATGAGTAAGTTGTTTCTGTAGTGGCTTTTCCGTTAATACTGGTAAACCTGGTTGATTCTCCAGTGCTTGGGCCCATTAAAATATCGAAGTTATCAGCTAATCCCGGGGGAAGTTTTAAATTATCTCCTTGGTTGTTAAAGATAGTAAAACTTAATCTGAACTGTTGACCTGTTTCAACAGCATTCGGGGCCGACATTTCAAACCGGATTTCCTGGGCGTGTAATGTTACTACCGAAATAAAAAGAAAAATATATGTTACTAGTTGTCTGATCATTTTTACAAATCGTGCAAAATTACTTTTTGTTTTATTGCCTGCAAAATTGTTTTTGTTCTGTTTGCCGGTATTTTGCTACCATTCTTTTTCAACTTTTGTTTTCTTTGCTAAAGCCGCTTTTTCTTTTCTTACTTTTTCCTGAATATCTTTTTCATCATTCTGCAGGGCCTGCAATAATTGTTCTGCGTTTTCTTTTGAAATTTTATTTTGTTGTTGCTGCTTTTGCTGGTTCTGATCTTGTTTGCTCTGATCCTGGTTCTGCTTTTGCTGATCCTTATTTTGATCCTGTTTATTTTGATCTTTGTTCTGGTCTTGTTTGTTTTTATCTTTATTCTGATCCTGGTTTTTATTCTGCTGCTGCTGTTGCTGTTGTTGTTTTTTCAGCATTTGTGCATAAGCCAGGTTGTATTTGGTGTCCAGATCCGAAGGATTTTCACGAAGCGCTTTTTTGTACGATTCGATACTTTCGTCAATTTTTTTCTGCATTAATTCACTGTTTCCCAGGTTATGATATGCACGCGCTTTTTCAACCGGGTTTTGCATTTTTTCTCCCAATTCGTTGAATTTGCCTGCAGCTTCATCAAAATGTTGTTGTTTATACAATGCATCTGCCAAATTATAATTCCATTTTAAATCGGTGGGCCTTTTATTTAACGCTTTACGATATTCTGTTTCGGCATTACTAAATTTTACTGTATCTATCTTTGACGTGTCTTTTACGGCTTCCATAAAAAGCTTATTGCCGTTTCGTATAAATTTTCTTTCATTTTGCCCGAAAACAAGTACCGAAAAAGCCAGACCAACTGTTATTAATATTAATCTCTTCATTACTTCTAACTTTTAGCGAAACAGTTTAATGTTTTTCAAATATCTGTTTTTACGTTCCAAAATCATAAACTCAAGTAAAAGCAACAAAATTCCTGCCGCAAACAAATACTGGAACTGGTCGTCATATTCTGAATATACCCTTGATTCTATCTCTTCTTTTTGCATTTTATTGATCTCGTCAAACAATGTGTCAAGCCCTATCTGTGCATTATTAGCCCGAATATAAATTCCTTTTCCTGCAGAAGCAATTTTTTCCAAAGTCTGCTCATCAAGTTTAGTGATGACTACATTTCCGTCGCGATCTTTCAAATATTCCTGTTGTCCATTTTTTGTTACCGGAATCGGAGATCCTTGTGGAAGTCCCATTCCAATTGTATATACAATAATACCTTTGTCACTCGCATTTTTGGCAGCAGCTACCGGATCATCTTCATGATTTTCACCATCAGTTATTACAATAATTGCTTTATTGGCTCCATTGCCTGATGAGAACGATTTTGTTGCCAGGTCAATAGCCGTACCAATTGCAGTACCTTGTTTGGGAACAATCTGCGTAGTAATAGAGTTTAAAAATAATTTAGCTGAATTATAATCAGTGGTAATCGGAAGCTGAGTATAAGCATCTCCGGCAAAAACGATCAACCCAATTTTATCATCTTTTAAACGATCAACAAGCCTCGAAATTGCTCGCTTTGCGCGTTCCAACCTATTTGGTTGAATATCTTCAGCCATCATACTGTTTGATACATCGAGTGCGATAATTATTTCAACACCTTCGCGTTTCACATTTTTTAGTTTCGAACCAAATTGTGGTCTGGCGATTCCAACAATAAAACAGGCCAAAGCAAGCATCAGTAAAAGAAATTTGAAACCAGGTCTGCTTTTGGATGCATAAGGCATCAATTGTTGCAAAATTTCAGGTTTCCCAAATCGTTTTAACGCTTTTTTTCTGGACAGCCTTGCCAAAATAAAAAACAGGATGAGTAAAGGAATGATTAGCAATCCCCACAAATATTCACTATTTCCAAATCTGAACATATCCATACTTTCCAACATTTAAGGAATACTTCTGAAAAGAGTGGTCCTCAAAAGTAAACTCAAAATCAAAAACAATAATCCCAACGCAGCAAATGGCAGAAATTCTTCAGTTCTGCGGCTAAATTCATGCACTTCAATTTTTGATTTTTCAAGTTGATCAATTTCTTTGTAAATTTCTTCAAGACTTGTATTGCCTGTTGCCCTAAAATATTCTCCATCAGTAATCGACGAAATTTCTTTCAGTGTTTTTTCATCGATTTTTACTTCCATATCGCGCAGTTGAACACCAAATTGGGTTTGCACGGGGTAGGGGGCAGTGCCAATTGTTCCGACGCCGATTGTATAAACTCTTATCCCATATGTTTTTGCAATTTCAGCAGCTGTTACCGGAGCAATTTCACCGCTATTGTTTTCACCGTCGGTAAGAAGTATAACAACCCGACTAATGGCTTTACTATCTTTTAATCGTGCCACTGCAGTCGCAAGTCCGTTTCCAATGGCAGTTCCATCTTCAATCATTCCGCTGTGAATATCCTTGAAAAGGTTTAGTAACACTGCATGATCGGTAGTTAACGGGCACTGAGTAAATGCTTCACCCGAAAAAACAACCAGACCGATCCGGTCGTATTCGCGCCCTGAAATAAATTGCATGGCAACATTTTTCGCAGCTTCCAGCCTGTCAGGTGTAAAATCCTGTGCGAGCATACTACTCGAAATATCGAGTGCAATTACAATGTCAATTCCTTCTGTAGTAACATTTTCCCAACTACGTGATGACTGAGGCCGGGCAAGTACAGTTATAAAAAAAGCAAGAGCAATTATCTGACTTACAAAAACCAGGTGGCGTAAGTAGTGCCGGATGGTTCTGGGTACTTTAAAAACAGGTGCAGTTGAGGAAACCTGGATGCTTGCTGTGTTGCGTTTTTGCCTGAAAATATACCAGGCAGTCATTGGTATTATTACCAATAGCAGATAAAAATATTCCGGATTTTTAAATATTATTCCTTCCAACATCTTCTCTTATTTTATCTCAATTTCTTCACCGTTCTTATCTTCTTCGGTCCCAGTTGGCTTTTTAACTTCTTCAATTTTAGTACCATTCACAAAAAAGTAAGCATCCACTAATGTCAAATTATTATCGTCGGGAAGTGGTTTGTATTTTGCAAATTTTACCAGGTCGCCCATGGTTAAAATGCGACTTAAATTACCCAGTAATTTGTCGTTTAATAAGTCTTTCCGGTATTTAAAACTGGTAATAGTCTCTTCAGATGTTTTTTCCATTGCCTGAATTTCATACCTATCCTCGATATATTTACGCAATGTGTCCGTTACTTCACTATAAAACTCCTTGATTTTATCTTTCTGCCAAAGCTTCTCATTTTTTATTCGATCGAGTTCGCGCAAAGCAATTATATAAGCCGGTTCCTTTGGTTTTGACGGTAAAGAAAATAGTGGCTGATTCTTCTTTTTCCGTTTAATAGAATAAAGAATAAGGAAAATAATAGCACCGATGAGAATCACTCCCAGAATGTACGGCGTCACCTCTTTCAACGTGAGCGGTGCATCATAGGGCATTTTAATATCCGTCGGTCCGCGCGTGGTATCAATTTCCATGGTGTAAACATTCAGTGTAACACCATTTGACGGGACAGAATCAATTCTTCCGTCGTAATCGATTTTAAACCAGTAAGGTGGTATTCTGTAACTGCCACTATCGAAGCAGGTTATTGTATATGCCTGTATTTGTTTTAACAACTTTTCATCATCCGTTAAAACCGAGTCGATAGGAGTTCGGTTAAGTATTTCTATTTTTCCCTGAATGGTATCCGGAACATTTGGGAAAGCAACTTTAACATCTTTTGGGTGATCGATTTCCAGAAATAGTTTCACCTGGTCTCCAATTAAAATATTTGTGGAATCCAGTCGGGCTGTCGCCTTTATTTGCTGAGCATTAGCAGAATTAGATATCAAAAAAACAGTAAATATTACTAATAATATTATACCCGGGAAAATAGTTTGACTTTGCTTGTTATGGTCGTTTTTCTGAACACCTTTTCTTTCGGTAAACAGGCTATCGAAGTTTGATTTTTGAATTGAATATATTTTAGAGTTCAATCTCATTCTTTTTATTAAACAGCACGTTTTTTAAATAACATCATCAACGATTTTACATAATCTTCACTGGTATTGATTGCCACATTATCAACGCCACATTTTTTAAACAATGTATCGAGTTTTGTCATGTGATTGTACCACCATTTCCGGTACATTTCCCTTGTTTTGACCGAAGCACTGTCAACGATAGCGTACTTTCCTGTTTCAGCATCTTTTAATTTAATTAATCCCATTGGTGGAAGTTCAGTTTCCCTCTCGTCATAGATTTTTAGAGCCACAACATCGTGTTTGTTATTTGCAATTGAAAGAGCCATTTCCAAATCTTTGCTGTCATCCATAAAATCGGAAATTACAAACGCAGTACATCTTTTTTTAATGGCATTGGTTAAATACCGCAACGTTTCTGTAATATTTGTTCCCCGATCTTCCGGTTCAAAATCAATGAGTTCACGTATAATTCTTAATATATGGCTTTTCCCTTTTTTTGGGGGAATGAATTTTTCAATTTTATCGGAAAAGAAGATAACACCAATTTTGTCGTTGTTCTGAATGGCAGAGAAAGAAAGAATGGCAGAGATTTCAGTAATAATATTCTTTTTCAGTTTTTCCTGCGTACCAAATTCCCTGGAACCGCTCACATCAATTAACAACATTACTGTGAGCTCGCGTTCTTCCTCAAATATTTTCACAAACGGATGATTATAACGTGCTGTAACATTCCAGTCAATACTTCGAATATCATCGCCGAACTGGTATTCACGAACTTCAGAGAAAGCCATTCCCCGACCTTTAAAAGCGCTGTGGTATTCTCCTGCGAATATATTTCGTGAGAGGCCACGTGTTTTTATCTCAATCTGCCGTACTTTTTTTAATAAATCAGTTGTTTCCATGAAAGAGTTTAAAGTTCAAAGTTCAGAGTTCACATTTGTCATGTTGACCCAATTCACTCATTCAATCCTTCAAGCATTCATGCATTTCTAAGGTACTTCCACCGTGTTCAAAATATCGGTGATAATTTCTTCTGAAGTAATATTGTTTGCTTCTGCTTCGTAGCTCAATCCAATCCTGTGGCGCAAAACATCAGGACAAACTGCACGAACGTCTTCAGGGATTACATAACCGCGACGTTTTATAAATGCGAAAGCTTTTGATGCCTGTGCAAGACTGATACCGGCTCTTGGTGAAGCACCGTAGGAAATCATGTCCTGGTATTTCTCCAGTTTGTATTCTGCTGGTTCTCGCGTGGCAAAAACAATATCAACAATGTATTTATGAATTTTCTCGTCCATATAAACATCTTTCACTACATCACGGGCTTTAATGATATCCTCAGGTTTTAAAATTGTTGATGTTTCAGGAAATACTTTCAGGAGATTTTCGCTAATAATTCTTTTTTCCTCGTCTTTAGTTGGGTAATTAATCACCACTTTTAGCATGAAACGGTCAACCTGAGCTTCCGGCAATGGATACGTACCTTCCTGTTCAATTGGATTTTGCGTTGCCATTACAAGAAATGGCTCGTCTAATTTATACGTAGTATCCCCAATCGTAATTTGTCTTTCCTGCATCGCTTCAAGCAAAGCCGACTGTACTTTGGCAGGTGCACGGTTGATTTCATCAGCCAGAATAAAATTAGCAAAGATAGGCCCTTTCCTAATGGTGAATTCCTCTTTCTTCTGACTGTAAATCATTGTTCCCAACAAGTCGGCAGGAAGCAAATCGGGTGTAAACTGAATTCGCGAAAATTTCGCATTAATTGTATTGGCCAACGACTTAATAGCCAATGTTTTTGCCAGGCCGGGAACACCTTCCAATAAAATATGCCCGTTGCTTAATAATCCAATCAGTAAACTTTCAACCAGATGTTTTTGGCCGATAATCACTTTGTTCATCTCTATGGTAACCATATCGACAAACGAACTCTCTTTCTGAATTCTCTCGTTTAATTCCTTGATATCAATTGCCTGATCCATATTTTTAATTTTCTGTTAAACAAAAAATCTGTTATTGTAATTAGCGTCGGATATAAAACCCTTTTCTTGACTGCACGAAAATATAAGTTTGCAAAGATATAAAGTCATACTTATTGTTAAAATATATTAAGCATTGGGTTTAACTACTAAGGTTTAACAATAAAAAAAACAGGCAGAAAAATTTTCTGCCTGCTCTCCCGATTATGATATCTTAATTTCGCGCATCGGTTTTGGTTTTACCTCTTCACGTTTTGGAAGAGCAATGTGCAAAATTCCATCGTAGTACTTTGCACTTATTTTATCACTGTCAACGGTGTTTTCAGCAACTGTAAACGAACGTTGGAACGATTGATATGCAAACTCTTTCCGGGTATAATTTTCATTTTTGTCTTCTTTTTCTTCCTTCTTTTCAGAAGCAATGGTCAGCACATTGTTTTGGAAGTTAATTTTGAAATCGTTTTTCTTCATTCCCGGAGCAGCTACATCAATAACAAATTCATTTTCGTTTTCTTTTACATTTACCGCCGGCAGCGATGTGTTTGTGCTTGAAAAGTTACTCAAATTCCAATCCATCAGATCATTGTTGAAGAAACGGTCAAAAATGGACGGAAAATAATTTTCTGATCTTTTTGCTAATGACATGACTAAATCCTCCTATTCTTTAAGTTCAACATCAATGAATTAAAAATTCTGTACTGCTAAATACAAACAGAATACCAAATCAAAATTTATGACAATTTATTGGTTGTTAAGTGTCTGGTTGTCAGTTGCTGTGAATGGTTTTTATGAAAAATATTGAAAGACAGAAAATTAGAATTCTGTCAGATTTTCAGAGGAAAATAAATAATAGTAAAATAAAATTAGAAACTAATTCAATTCTTCTTCTTGAGGAAGTTCAATTTGTTTTTTCTCCTTTACTCCTACAGCAATATTAATCCCGAAAGCCATTGTTAGCCGATAGGCATTTTTAACATTAAAAGCCTGAATAATATTATCGGTAACAAAGTACAAATCTGTTCCGGGAAGAAATCTCATTCTTAACCCAATTCCAAAATTATCGTAACGATATCCGGCAGTATAACTAACTGAAGTTGAAAGGGCGCTGCCTACAAACCCGTTAAGTGAAATTGTAGCTGCAGCTTCCGATCCGGTATTATAAAAGTTGTTGCTTAATAATATAGCGTAATTCCATTTTGGCGAAAATTGTCTTAACGCTCCAATATATATTTTAGCTGGAATTCCTACTTTTATTTTTTCATTGTCGCTAATCAAAATCGTAGAACCTCCATTTCCCGATAATTTATAACCATTTCGTTTCCATGATGACCTTCCAATATTTAAAATACTGGCTGAGAATGTCCATTTTTCAATTTCATAAGTTGCCCCTAAGTCAAGAGTTAAACTTTTATTTTTCATTATATTTCTCAATGTGAGGTCTTCTTCCCAATTGTCGGGTAATAAATCTTTTTCAATATCAAATTCATTTCCGGTTATGGCATCCGGATTTATTTCGGTAAATAACCCCAAATCTACGTTCCCATTTATAGTGTGTTCATATTCCTTATTCCCATACTCATCTCTGGTCATATCAATTTGATAACTTATGTTATGAGTTTTTAAACCCGCAACATTAAAATTTATTTTTGGTGTTATCCCAAGTGTAAGATTCTCATTTATTTTTCTCGAATATGTTACCCCGAAATTGAGATAATGATTGGTCAAAATATTGATGTCATCAACAAAAATTGGAAAATCATCATCATTAAGATCATTCAGGTCTGTTAGAAGATAAACAATATCTGAAGAGGCGGTATTGAAAAGATAACTGTTTGATTGTATTGCGAAAGATAAAAAATCTTCATGTTTCAATTTAAATCCTATTGAAAAAAGATTTACACTGGCCTCGGAAGAAAAATTGTTGTGACTACCAATTGAATGAACAAAATCGTCGGGATTGTAATTCAAGTCCCAAACGTGATCCATAAAATAGTTTAGTTCATTGTAATTAAATCCTGAATTGTACGCCTGGGCTGAAACCCCGCCTAACCCGGGCAGCCCGATAAAAAATTTCATTTTGGGCATAATAGCCGGATTATACGAAATACTTTGTGGCATCCTATCCATAAAATACATTGTATTTTGGGCCATAACTGAAAATGAGGAAAAGAATAAAACGACAAGAAGTTTAAATCGATTCATTTGATTATGATTTGGTTTTATGCGTTGAATATAAGAAATTAATAGATTATGTGATTAACGATTAAAGTATTTAAAATGTTGTTTTGTAAGGATTTTTAGATAAATCCCTAAAGTACATAATTTGACTTTACAGTTATTACAAATCTTTTTGTTTTTTAATTAGTTTTGAATTCTTTTATACAATATGCAGCGTTACTTCTTACAATTAAGCTATAATGGAACCAATTACCATGGTTGGCAGGTGCAGCCTAATGCTGTTTCAGTGCAGGGGGAGGTGGAAAATGCCCTTTCTACTATTTTAAGGGAGGAAATCTCTGTTGTTGGTGCGGGACGTACTGACACTGGGGTACACGCTCTATTTTACATGCTCCATTTTGATTCGGAAAACGATAACCTGCAAAATGAGAATCTGCTCTTTCGTCTTAACCGTTTTCTCCCTAATGATATTGTCGTTCAGCAAATATTTTTGGTAAAACCTGATGCGCACGCACGTTATAGTGCTGTTTCACGAACTTACAAGTATTTTATTTCCACAGTAAAAAATCCGTTTGAAACATTCAGTAGTTATCAATTTACGCAAAATCTGGATTTGGATAAAATGAATGAAGCGGCTAAAGCGCTTTTTGAATTCAATGATTTTACCAGTTTTGCACGCTTACACAGTGATGTAAAGACTAATAATTGTAAAATTATCTATGTTGCGTGGTTACAAAATGAAACTCAGTTAATTTTTACAATTAAAGCCGATCGTTTTCTTCGAAACATGGTGCGGGCAATTGTTGGAACATTAATAGAAGTTGGCAAAGGAAAACTTTCAGCTGAGGATTTTAGAAAAATTATTGAAGCAAAGGATCGAGGTGCAGCTGGAACATCAGTTCCTGCACAAGGTTTGTTTTTAGTAGATGTAGAATATCCGAAAGAAATCTTTTTATAAATATGTTGTCTAATTGTGTCGACAAAAGATAGGTTATTGCAATAATGCAGTGTTTAAATTCATTGACATTACTTACTAACTCAATTACAAATTTACTCACTCCCTGATACACAAAATTCTGTTTTTCGTTAAAAACTTTTTCTACCTTTGCTTTTGGTTGGTTGCGAATATTTCGCTTAAAGGGAATCCGGTGAGAGTCCGGTACTGTGCCCGCAGCTGTAAATCTGTTTTTTATTGTTACTCACGCCACTGTATCGCCTAAGGCGAGACGGGAAGGCAACAATTTTAGGATAAGTCAGAAGACCTGCCAACAAAATTTAAGATGAACGAAATTCGGGAAGTAAGTTTCGGGAATTACCAAAAATGATTCTGTGCTTTTCCTGCTTAAAGTGTTTTGAATGAAGAAGATCCAAAAAGTTGGTTTGCCCTTTTCTTATGTTGTGATTTCTAATCCTCGTTTGAGGTTGAGAAATCTACTGACATTTATTTTTTTAATTTTTACAACTTCCGTTTTTTCGCAAAAGGTTAACCGTGTTATTTCGCTGGCGCCATCAATAACTGAAAATATTTACCTTATAGGTGCACAAAATAAACTGGTTGGCTGTACAAGTTATTGCACTCAGGCAATTGCAGACGGTGTAGAACAGGTTGGTTCAACTATCGACATTAATGTGGAAAAGATTTTACTTTTAAAGCCTGACCTTGTTTTAACGATGGAAATGACTAAACATCAGGATATTTCTACTTTGAAGAAACTTGGAATTAGGGTGAAAGTGATTCCAACGCCTAAAAATTTTGATGAAATCTGCGAACAGACAAAACAAATAGGGCAATTGCTGGGAGTGGAAAAGAGCACTGCAAAAATATTGTCTGAAACAGAGCGTCAGGTTGATAGTTTAAAACAGGTTTGTGCGAATATTCCTACAAAGAAAATTTTCTTTCAAATTGGAGCAGACCCGGTTTTTACGGTATTGCCAAATACTTATATGAATGACTTTATATTGTTTTGTCGCGGTGAAAATATTGCTGATGGAATGACAAAAGGAACAATGACGCGCGAAAGTGTGATTGCGAAAAATCCGGACATAATAATTATTGCCACAATGGGTGGTTTTGGAACTCAGGAGAAGGAAGTCTGGAGTAGTTATTCGGGATTGAAAGCAGTAGAAACCCATAAAATATTTTTAATTGATTCGGAGACATCGTGCAGCCCGACGCCGGATAATTTTGCGAAAGCTTTTGCCGATGTAGTTCGTTTTGTTACAGAAAATTAAATGAAACGAGTATGACAAAGTTTTCGAAATATACGACAAGTATTAAATCATATGAGTTCCATCTTATACCATAACAAATAGACAATTTTAATAAGATGAAAGCTAAATACATAAAATGGATTCTTTTTATAGCTGCATTGCTTGTTTTATTAATAATTGCAGTTATTGTTTCTCTTTCATCGGGTGAGGTAAAAATTTCATGGCTCCATTTACCTGAAATTTTTGCAAATAAGGAGAGTATCGAATATACCGTGCTTTCAAAAATTCGAATTCCACGTCTAATTCTTGCTATTTCTGTAGGTGGGGCATTAAGTTTGTCGGGTGCCATTTTGCAAGGAATTTATCGAAATCCGTTAGTAGAACCTTATACGCTTGGAATTTCAGGGGGTGCAGCTTTGGGCGTTGCTATTGCTATTGTATTTGGAATTCAGGTCTCCGGTTTTTATGTTTTGCCTTTATTTGGTTTTTCCGGCGCTATTATAACTCTTTTCCTTGTGTATCTTTTAAGTATTCGTAAAGAGGGTCTAAGTATAAATAGTATGCTATTAATAGGGGTAATGGTGAGTTTTGTTTCTTCCTCTGCGATGATGTTTCTTCTATCAATAACTACAAGTGACAATCTTCAAAATATTGTTTTTTGGGTGATGGGATCATTGGATGAATCCAATTTGGTTTTAATCAAAATCGCATTTATTACATCAATTTCAGGGTTGTTCCTGACCTACTTTTTTGCACAGCCACTAAATGCATTGCGCCTGGGCGAAGTAAAAGCACAGCACTTGGGAATTAATACAAATGTTACAGTTAAATTGTTGTTTGTTGTTGCCTCTTTATTAACCGGAGTTGCGGTTTCAGTTGCCGGTGTTATTGGTTTTGTTGGTTTGGTAATTCCGCATTTTGTTCGGTTGATTATTGGTAATGATTATCGCGTTCTTTTAGGTGGATCATTTCTTGGTGGGGCTATTTTCCTGATCATTAGTGATACTGTTGCAAGAACTATTATTTCTCCAAATGAGTTACCAATTGGTGTAATTACCGGTTTTGCAGGTGGTTTGGTTTTTATCGGGGTGTTAAGCAGGTCAAAATCAAAGTTCAAAATGAATTAGATGAGCATGTTTTTTTCAATCAATAAGTTTTCGTGTGGCTATCCGGGTCGCTTTGTTTTAAACGACATTAGTTTTGACATTGATAAAGGAAGTTTTACCGGAATAATTGGTCCTAATGGATCAGGTAAAACAACTCTATTTCGGGGAGTTTCAGGCGAATTACCTTTTCTCAGAGGAAATATCATGCTGAACGGGAAACATATTCAGGATATGAACCTTAAAGAAAAAGCGCAGAATATTGCTATAGTTACGCAACAAATTGAAGCCGGTAATATGACTGTTGAGGAATATGTTTTGATGGGGCGTTTCCCCTACAGAAAAAATTTTCAGTTTTTCGAAACTAAAGAAGATATTGAAATTGCAAATAAATACATTGAATTAACCGGAGTGTCGCATTTGCGAGAAAAAAATATGAATGCACTGAGTGGAGGAGAACAGCAATTGGCCGGAATTGCGAGGGCATTAACCCAGGAACCGGAATTGCTGTTGCTCGATGAACCAACTTCACATCTTGATATTACGCACCAGGTTCAAATTCTGAATTTGATTCGACGTTTGAGTGAAACCCTTGGGTTGACAGTTTTAATGATTATCCACGATTTGAACCTTGCCGGAGAATATTGCGATACACTTGTAATGATGCAAAAAGGTTCTTTGAGAAAGAAAGGAACTCCACACGAAGTTTTGAATTATGAAGATATTGAAGCGGTTTATGAAACTGTGGTTATCACTCGTACCAATCCGATTTCTGGTAAGCCTGTGGTATTTCTTGTTTCAGAAAAAACGTTGAAACAGTCTTGATTCCATGTTTTGTGTTCTTACCGTTTATAGTAAAATGATTTCTTTTAATAGTATGTTTTATTTTCTTCCGTCTTCTGACTTCAAGCTTCCAACTATAATCTTAATACTTTTCAACAATAATAGAATTGAATTAACAATCCTGTTTTAGTTTCAATAATCTGCCTATCTTTGACTTGAATTTTGGTTCGAACGTTCAAATATCATGAACGCGATGAAAAGGGAATCCCGTGTGAATCGGGAGCTGTACCCGCAGCTGTAAGTTCTAGTTACAAAAAAGACTGACTTTTCTTACACCATTGTCCAAATTATTTAGGGACGAGAAGGTTTAAGTCAGAGAACAAGCCAGAAGACCTGCCACAAATTCATTTTTAAAACATTAAGCTTCGGGTAAAAGCTTGAGAAATATGAATCATATTTTTCACTGGTTTATCCAAAGCTCCTTGAAGAAATAAAATGAGGAGGTTTGTATTGGTTTTCATCATAGGATTCATCCTGTCGTCGGGATTAAAAGCGCAAAAAACTTTTAGTTTACTAGATACGGTTATGGTGGAAGAAGTGGTTGCTTATGGAAATTTGAGAAAATATCAGTCGGGAGTCAAATTTGAGACAATACCTTCAATTCAGCTAAGACTGTTGCAGGAGGGTGGAATCGACCAGGTTTTGAGTCGTTTAACCCCTATTTATATTAAATCGGATGCCGGAGGTCTTTCCACAATTCATTTCAGGGGAACTTCTCCCGACCACACTGCGATAAATTTTGGAGGCATTAATGTTAATTCATTAACACTGGGCCATTCAAATCTTGCGAATATTCCATCTTTTTTGTTTGATGAAATTACACTTCAATACGGGAGTTCTTCAACCGTTAACGGCTCAGGTGCCATAGGTGGGGCACTTTATTTGGGCTTGTCAAATGTTTGGACTGATGGCTTAAAAGTTCAGGCTAAAATGACTGCAGGTTCGTTTGGCGAATTTTTGCTTGGAGCAAAAGTATTCACAGGAAATGGTAAGTGGGAATCTGTAACAAGAATCTATGGTTATCAAAAGGAAAACAATTTTCCCTTTACAAATCGTTATACCGGAGATATTGTGAATCCGGAACCGGTTCGCGATGTTCAACACGGAGCATCATTAAAAAACTTTGGCCTTTTGCAAGAGTTTAATTACCGCTTCACAGAAAAAAAATATTTTAAATCATCTGTTTGGCTTCAAAATAATTGGTATCAGGTGCAACCAAATATGGCATCAAACTTTCATTATAACGGAACCGAAGAAATAGAAGATAATAGTTTAAGAGTCTGGACTGAATATGTTCAAAAAACGAGCCCGGTTAACTTTAAAGCGGGCGCAGGTTATGTGCACGATCTTGAAATATATAATCATTTGAGGACTCAACAAGTCGGGACAGACCGGTTTATCGGAGAACTTGAATTGTCTTCCGATTATTCCTCGGGGTTGGGCTGGAAAGCGGGTTCTAAATATCAATTTATTAATCCCAATGTTTATGCTTATCCCGATTCAGTAATAGATTTTGAACAGCGTTTTGACCTGTATTTTTCTACCTATTACCAGGTTGCCCGGCAATTTAAATTGACATTGAATTTGCGCCAGGCTTTTGTTTCAGGGTATTCAGTTCCTTTTACGCCGTCCTTTGGAGGTGAATATGTATTAAGAAGCAGTGAGTATTCAATTTTAAGATTCACTGCGGCAATTGCAAAAAGTTACCGGGTACCCACTTTTAATGATCGTTATTGGGGAACCCAGGGTAATCCGAATTTAAAACCTGAGGATGGAAATAATTTGGAAGGCGGGGTCCGATTCGCACGATTCAAAGATAAATTCAATTTCGAAATGGGAGTTACAGCATTTTATATGAACATAAAAAACTGGATTGAATGGCGAAATTATGGTGAATGGATGGCACAGAATGTTAAGGAGGTAGTTAGTAAAGGAATCGAATTTCAGATGAAAACTAGTTTTCCAACTGGAAATTTAGTAAATGAAATGGTTTTAAATTATACAATAAATCCGGTCGAGGCAACGAAAACCGAAGATGAGAATGGTATTCTTGGGCGACAAATGAATTATGTGCCTTTGCAAATGGGAAACGGCTGGTATAGTTTATCCGGAAACAATTGGAAGATTTTTGCCGATTGTCATTTAACAGGCAAGCGTATTACCGATGATTTTGGCCACACACTTCCAGCTAATTTTATTACAAATGCAGGAATAACTTATCTGGTTAATTTACAGAAACACGGTTTTGATATCTCTGCTTCTGTAAATAATATTTTTAATGTCGATTATCAAAATGAAAAATATTACGCCATGCCCGGAAGATATTTTCGTCTGAGTTTGATTTATGAATACAAAACAATAAATAATTAATCCAAAAAAATATGAAGATGAAAAAAATGATTTTTATTCCGTTACTCTTCACCACGGTATTGTTTTTTAGTTGCAAAGTTAATGATGAAGTAATTGAGACACCGGATGATTCCATTGAAGGATGTTATGTGGTCAATTTTGGTGATTACGGAAGTGGCGGTGCAAGCATTTCAAAATATGATTATGTCTCAGACAAGATGACCAATTTTTATTATATGCAACAAAATAATGGAATGGAATTGCTTTCTAATATTCAATATGCAACTACTTATAATGACAGTGTTTATTTTATTGGAAATTCTCCAGATCAGTTAATTACCGTCAATAAAATGCTGAAACAAACAAGGAATGGAGTTACTGACCAACTGAATAATCCACGTTTTTGTGCTGGAAATGGAGATTATTTATATATTTCATGCTTGGGTGCTAATCCGGATTGGTCATCATCAATACCTGGTAGTTATATTGCTGTATTTAATTTGAAGACTAATACTGTAGAAAAAAAGATTGATCTCCCAGGTGGCCCTGAAGGACTTGAGATCGCAAGGGGAAAACTTTTCGTGGCGTTAAATTATAAAGACAGTGTTGCAGTAATTAATTTAGGCAATGATAAAGTATCGTATATTGAAACACCTGCTGTTACTTCCTACTTTTTAAAAGATGACAAAGAAAACATGTATGTAACTTTAGTAAGTACTGTTACTGATTTTTCAACGGAAACGGGAATAGGATATATAAATACCTCCAGTGAAAGGCTTACTGAAACATTTCCGATTGAAAATGTAAGTAGTGCTTACGGATCGGTGATACAGGCTAATGCTGATTTTTCTAAAATTTACATAATTACATCATCTTATGATTTGGAATGGAATCTTACTGGCGCTGTTTCAGTGTTTGACGTTAATACGGGAACATTTGAAGCAGAGCCGGTTATTAATAATATTGATGGAATAACAGGATTTGCCTATAACGTTAAATATAACTTTTTCTATGTTCTTTCTGCTACAACGGCAACAGGGCCCGGCAGTATGAAGATTTATTCTGAAGATGGAAGTTTTCTTAAAGAATATGCGGTAGGTGCTTATCCGGTGGGAGCTTTTTTTCTTGAATAACTAATTTTTTAAAGAAGATATTAAAAAGAAAAAGGATGAGTCAACACTCATCCTTTTCACTAACTAAACCAATAAAACTAATCAAACCTAAACTAAAACTATAACTAAAACCTGATTCAAAAATAGATGTTCCATGCCTAAGGAAGGTTAACTGAATGTTAAAATGGGTGTTTTATGACATTCGTTAACTCAATGTTAATTTGGGAATATAGGGACTGGATTTTAAAACATAAAAAAAGCCCTTCAATTTTTGAAGGGCTTTTCCTGTGTTCCTTATTTAATCGGATTTATACTTCCTTCTTCACCTGCGATTGAGTCCCGCATTGATGTATCGGCCATTATGTTTTTGTATTTCATGTAGTCCATAACTCCCAGGTTTCCGTCTTTAAATGCATCTGCAATTGCCAGTGGAACTTTTGCTTCGGCTTCGATAACGTTTGCTCTCATTTCCTGTGCTTTGGCTTTCATCTCCTGTTCAAGAGCAATTGCCATAGCACGTCTTTCTTCAGCTTTGGCCTGTGCAATATTTTTATCTGCTTCGGCCTGGTCCATTTGTAAAACAGCACCAATGTTCTTACCAATGTCAATATCTGCAATATCAATGGAAAGAATTTCGAAAGCCGTACCGGCATCAAGTCCTTTTTCCAAAACAACGCGGGAAATGAAATCCGGATTTTCAAGCACAGATTTATGGGAATGAGAGGATCCGATAGACGATACGATTCCTTCGCCCACACGTGCAAGAACGGTTTCTTCGCCTGCGCCACCAACCAGTTGTTTGATGTTGGCGCGAACAGTTACCCTCGCTTTTGCAATCAGCTGAATACCATCTTTAGAAACAGCAGTTACAGGAGGTGTATTAATAACTTTTGGATTTACCGACATTTGCACTGCCTCAAAAACATCGCGGCCTGCCAGATCGATAGCAGTTGCCATTTTAAAAGTTAAATCGATATTTGCCTTATTGGCAGAAACAAGTGCATGAACAACTCTCGCAACGTGCCCGCCGGCAAGATAATGCGCTTCCAGCGCATCCCGGTTAAGAGGTACACCGGCTTTAGTTCCTTCAATTAATGCGCGTACAATTACACCTGGCGGAACTTTTCTGAAACGCATTAAAAACAATTGCAATAAAGAAATTCTAACGCCCGATACAAGGGCTGAAAACCATAATCCAATGGGGATAAAATAGAGAATAATAAACAGGAGTACAATTACACCTATTATTAAACCCCATGCACCAACTTGTTCTATCATTTTATTCTTTTTTTAAAGGTTCTACAATAATTTTATTCGATAATATTTTCATTACTCTAATTTCTGTGTTGTGATCAATAAAAACACCTGTTGAATGCGCTTCAACCACTTCTCCGTTAATTCTGGCTTTTCCAGAAGGAGCCAACCTTCCGATTGATTTTCCAATATCGCCAACAACTATTTTCCCCTGTTCGATGTATTCAACTTTTCCGTCAATTTGTGATTCGAGAATCATTTTTTTACCCGATCTTGATTTAAAGAAATAGTAAATCATCATTGGGGCGGCAATTAAAACTACAGCAAGCGTAATAAATCCGGCAACGTTGCCATAAGATTTAAAAGCAATATATACACTGCCAATTAACAGTATAAAACCACCAATTCCGGCAATTGTTATCCCGGGAATTACAGCAAATTCAATGAGCAAAAGAAGCAGTCCCAGTACAATAAAAAGTATTATGGCCAGCAAACTCATATTAATCGATAGTTACGTTTAGTTCCCGTTCGGTTAAAGCATCTTTCAAAGGTTTTAATATTTGAAATTTACCCTTTTTGATGTCACATTTCCCTTTATAATGAGTGATTAATGTACACTGTGTGGCTTGTTCAAAAGTATGTTTGCAAATTTCAATCAGGGAGAGGGTTACAAAGTCAAAAGAGTGCACATCATCGTTGTGTAAAATCAAGAATTTATCATTGGAAATATCATTGTCAAAATTCCCTTTTGGTCGTCTTTTGGTTTCTTTCGATGTCATTTTATTCCCTCTATTTCTTTTGCTTCTGTCAAAGGTATTCTTTTTCCTTTAAAATATGCTGCTATTATTGCATCTTCTACGCCTTCCTGTTGTACTTGTTTCAGCATTGTCATCGCATCGTCAAAATTTGTTAGGTTTCCAGTTGTATAAACCACAACTCCTTTATCATCAGTGTAATTTTCAATTTTTCGTATAAAAGAAAGTTTGTCAAACAGTTTTTTTACAGAAATTGGTAAACCCCGGCTGTAAGCACCAATCTGGATTTTGTATGTAAGGTCTTTGTTAGCGGGTTCTGCTGATTTTGCGAATGGGACCGAATTATCAACCAGTATTTCAGGAATCTCCAAATCCGAAGAATCTTCTATTGTTAAAGGTTCAACATTTTCCTTTTTCTCGGGTTTGTTTAACATAGCCAGAAAAGTTGCTTTTTCATCTTCTGTAGCTTTATTCCAATATTCATTTTCAGCCTGTTTTGCTTCAGTATAAAACTGATTAATCTCATTTTTAAGATCATAGGAACGCCCTTCGAGTCCCAAAATTTGTTGTCCAATAGAATCTTTTACTGTTCTGTTGATGGTTGAAGCGTAATTGTTACGTAAATTTTTAGCAGTTCCTAGTACCACATCAAGCTCTTTTTGTTTGTTGTTTCCCTGTCCAAAAAGAAGTTTTCCTTCGGAAGTTCTAAAATCAGATAATTTCTTATATGTTATATCGCTGTTAATACTAAAATCAATTGGTAAATCCACTGTACTGCTTGGTTTTGGTGCTTGTTCAACAGTATCCGATTTTGTGGAATCAGTTTCAGTTGGTTGTTTGTAAATGGTTGTTTCAAACCCACTATTATTTGCAGAAATTGTTTTTGTCGTGTCCTCCAGGAGCATTTCGGGTTTGTTGGAATTAAGTGAATCATTTGTTTCACCAACAGGAATTTTATCAGCTAAATGTGTGTTTTCATTTATGCTGTCGTTTCTTATTTCCGCTTCCCGAACAAAAGGATTTATCTGGTTCTTGCACTGTTGAATTTTCTCAGAAAGATTTACTCTGTTCTGTTCGGTTTCGTCAGCAGTTTTACCAAAAATACCATAGTATGATAACGCTTTTTCCCATTCATTTTTTGCCTGATACTGAACTCCAAAGTAATAGTCGATATCCAGTGGGGAGACTTCTTTGCTGGCTTTTAAAAGGTATGCGAGATCGCGATCCGAATAATGTCCGTTCTCGGTTCTGCAAGCCCCGTAAAAATAATTTATCATAAAATCATCAGGCCTTTCTTCTAATAATTTTTCAAAAAGTTTTTCTGCTTCTTCATACTGCCTTTTATCGAAAAATTGAATTGCCCGGGTCAATTCACCTTCCTGAAATTCAGCAGAACCTGAAAAAAAAGGAACAAACAAAATAATTGTTATTGTTGTTAAAGCGATTATGTTTGATAAGAAACGCATATTCGTCAGATGTTCTTTTTTATTAGGGTAAAATTACAAAAAAATACCCCTTAATTAAATTTTATCAGGGTTTTCAGAGAATAATTAAGAACATTGAATAGGCAGAGATTTGTCATTAAAAACTTATATTTGTGCAACGAAAATCATTTTAAAAATGACGAGATTAAAAGCAGGAGATAAAGCTCCTCATTTTGAAGGAATAAATCAGGAAGGGAAGAAAATTAGTCTGGAAGATTTTAAGGGAAAGAAGTTGATCCTTTATTTTTATCCTAAAGACGACACACCGGGATGCACTGCAGAAGCGTGCAATTTGAGTGATAATTATGAAATATGGCTTGAAAAAGGATATGATGTAGTGGGTGTAAGTCCTGACAGTGAAAAATCACATGCAAAATTTATTAATAAATATGGTTTGAAATTCAACCTGATAGCAGATGGTGAAAAAGAAATTCTTCAGAATTATGATGTGTGGGGTGAAAAAAATATGTATGGAAGAAAGTATATGGGAGTTTTACGCACTACATTTATTATCGATGAATATGGCAATATTACCGCAGTATACGATAAAGTTGATACAAAGAATCATACCACTCAGATATTGGAATCACTAAACATTTAACTTTAACTAACCATGACGAAAGAAGAAAAACTGGAAATGAATAAGGAAAAGCTGAAAGCGCTTCAGCTAACAATGGATAAAATTGAAAAAAGTTACGGAAAAGGCTCTATTATGCGTTTGGGTGACCGGCCGGTTGATGATGTTGCTGCCATTTCGTCGGGTTCTATCGGACTTGACTTTGCATTAGGAATTGGTGGTTTCCCAAAAGGAAGGGTTGTTGAAATTTATGGACCGGAATCATCAGGAAAAACAACGCTTGCCATTCACGCAATAGCTGAGGCGCAAAAGGCGGGTGGCATTGCAGCAATTGTCGATGCTGAACATGCTTTTGATACTTATTATGCAAAAAGTCTTGGAGTTAATATTGATGAACTTTTAATCTCGCAGCCTGATAATGGTGAGCAAGCGCTTGAAATCGTAGATAATCTAGTTCGTTCCGGAGCGCTCGATATTATTGTCATTGATTCTGTGGCTGCTTTAACACCAAAAGCTGAGCTTGAGGGTGAAATGGGTGACTCAAAAATGGGATTGCAGGCGCGTTTAATGTCGCAGGCATTAAGAAAACTAACTGGTAATATAAGCAAAACAAAAACCTGTTGCATTTTTATCAATCAGTTACGTGAAAAAATTGGGGTAATGTTTGGTAACCCGGAAACTACAACAGGTGGAAACGCCCTTAAATTTTATGCTTCGGTGCGTTTGGATATTCGCCGGATTGGTCAGATAAAAGATGGTGACGAAATTCAGGGAAACAACGTTCGCGTTAAAGTAGTGAAAAATAAAGTGGCTCCTCCATTCAGAAAAGCAGAATTCGATATCATTTACGGGGAAGGAATTTCAAAATCAGGGGAGATTATTGATCTTGGGGTTCAGTATAACATCATCAAAAAAAGTGGTTCGTGGTTTAGCTACGGAGAAACCAAACTGGGTCAGGGACGTGAGGCGGTACGTAAATTAATTATTGATAATCCGGAATTAGAGCAGGAACTCGAAACAAAAATTATGGAAACACTTACAGGGGCCAAAACGACCACTTAATAAAGATTAATATTGACAGCATGTACTGGGTGAACCGCGTCTGTCGATTCATCCAGTTTTTTTATAACGATACATAAAAATGGAATTATGAAAGTGCTTAAATTTGGCGGGACTTCAGTTGGATCAGCCAAAAACATTAAAAGGGTTAAAAGCATCGTCCAGCAGCAAAAGGGAGATGTTATAGTAGTAGTATCTGCATTGGGCGGAATTACCGATAAAATTTTGACAGCCGCACGAAATGCAACTTCTGTTACAGCCGACTTTCATACAAATCTTACAGAAATTAAAAAACAACACGAAGAGACTATACAGGAACTTTTTGATGGATCGGGTGATATTATTTTGATCGTTAATGAACTATTAGACGAACTGGAACAAATATTAACTGGTATTACTCTTGTAGGTGAATTAACAACTAAAACTCTTGATCGAATCGCAGGAATAGGTGAAAGAATTTCATCTCATATTGTGGCCCGGTATCTCGGGGCACCGCGTTTCGATTCTTCTGAACTTATTCTCACAGATAGTAATTTCGGAAAGGCGATGGTCGATTTTACCGTTACCGATGTCAAATTAAAAGAGGCTTTTAATGGCTTCAGCGGAGTTGCTGTTATGCCGGGTTTTATTTCAAAAAACAGTAAAGGAGAATTCACAACCCTTGGAAGAGGTGGATCCGACTTTACAGCCGCAATTGTTGCAGCCGCCCTTGATGTGGAAGTTCTGGAAATTTGGACAGATGTAAATGGCTTTATGACGGCAGATCCACGCGTAATAAGTAAGGCATACAGCATTCCTGAACTGACTTACTCAGAAGCGATGGAATTATCACATTTCGGGGCAAAGGTTATTTATCCACCAACAATTTTACCCGTTTATAAAAAGGGAATTCCAATTCGGATTAAAAATACTTTTGAGCCGGAAAATCCGGGAACAAGAATTTTAAGATCATTGGAAAATGGCAAGGAACGACCGATAAAAGGGATTTCATCAATTTCAGGGATAACGCTGGTTACGCTTCAGGGAATCGGGATGGTTGGCGTGACCGGAATTTCAATGCGTTTGTTCACAGCGTTAGCAAGCGTTAATGTAAATGTAATTCTTATTTCACAGGCATCTTCCGAAAATTCCATTAGTGTTGCTATTGAAGAACAAGTGGTGGAAAAAGCTGAAAATGCCATTCGTGATGAGTTTGAGAAGGAGATAAATAATGGACAGATCAGCAAAATTGAGCTTGAAAGTGATCTCTCAATTGTAGCTATTGTTGGCGAAAACATGAAACATACAACCGGTATTGCCGGGAAGCTGTTTTCTACCATTGGAAGAAGCGGGGTGAATATTATTGCAATTGCCCAGGGAGCCTCGGAATTAAATATTTCGTGGGTAGTAAAAAATGAAGAATTACGGAAAACGCTGAATGTCGTTCATGAATCATTTTTCCTTTCTGAGAATATTGAATTAAATGTTTTTCTGGTGGGTATTGGAACTGTTGGGGGGAACCTGCTTCAGCAAATTCTTCAGCAGCAGGAAGAACTGCTGCGTGAAAAGCACCTGAAAATGAAATTAACGGGTGTGGCAAATTCAAAAAAAATGTTGTTCGAACGCGATGGAATTGATATTGCCACATTTCGGGAAGAGATGGAAGAATCGGGAAAAGTATCATCACTGGAAGGTTTTGTTGAGGAAATCAAAAAGATAAATATTTATAATTCGGTATTTGTGGATTGTACTGCATCAGAAAAAGTGGCGTTGGCATATAAGGAACTTTTACAATCGAATGTGGCAGTAGTTGCCGCAAATAAAGTAGCAGCATCCTCGGCTTACAGTAACTATGCTGAGCTGAAAAAGCTTGCCAAACAAAAAGGAATAAAATTTCTTTTCGAAACAAATGTAGGGGCTGGGTTACCAATTATCAATACGCTTAACGATCTGGTTAATTCCGGTGATAAAATATTGAAAATTGAGGCTGTGCTTTCAGGTACCCTGAATTTCATTTTTAATAATGTTTCAGAAGAGAATACGCTTAGTAAAACGGTCAGGGCAGCAAAAGAAGCCGGATTTTCAGAGCCGGATCCAAGGATAGATTTGAGCGGTGTCGATGTGGCCAGAAAAATCCTGATCCTTGCTCGCGAGTCAGGATATAAAATTGAAATGGAAGATATTCGTATCAAACGATTTATTCCGGACAACTTTTTTGAAGGTTCACTGGATGAGTTTTGGCTGAATATTACTCAACTTGACAGTGAATTTGAAGAAAAGAGAAAAATATTGGCAAAAGAAAATAAGAGGTGGCGTTTTGTTGCCAGATTTGAAAACGGTATTGCTGAAGTGGGTTTGCAGGAAGTAGGTCCAGCGCATCCATTCTACGATTTGGAAGGCAGCAATAATTTAGTGATGTACACTACGGAGCGGTATCATGAATTCCCGATGCTAATTAAAGGTTACGGAGCAGGGGCATCTGTTACAGCTGCCGGTGTTTTTGCCGATTTAATAAAAGTTTCGAATATTTAATTACTTAAAGAATATAATTGCAAAAAGAAAATAGATGAAGTATTTAATCATATTGGGTGATGGAATGGCTGATGAACCGCTGGAAAACTACGGGGGAAAAACACCATTACAAATGGCCCGAAAACCACATATCGACTGGTTAGCACAACATGGACAGTCGGGACAGCTTATTACTGTGCCTGAATCAATGCATCCGGGAAGTGAAATTGCAAACCTGGCGGTTTTAGGTTACGATGTGGAGAAAGTTTTTGAGGGCAGGGGAGTTTTGGAAGCAGCAAGTATTGGGGTAGAATTACAACCCGGCGACCTGGCTTTGCGTTGCAACCTTCTTACAATTGAAAATGAGAGAATAAAGAATCATTCTGCCGGTCATATTTTGACGGAAGAAGCGGCTGAGTTAATCGATTTTCTAAATGAAAAGTTGGGAAGCGATTTGATTCAGTTTTATCCGGGAGTATCATATCGACATCTGCTTGTAGTTAAAAACGGAATTAAAGAACTGAAATGTACACCTCCGCACGATGTGCCCGGAACTCCATTTGCTGATGTAATGATAAAACCTAAGACTAAAGATGCACAAAAAACAGCGGAAACTCTTAATTCTCTGATATTGGAATCTCAAAAAATATTAGGCGATCATCCGGTAAATCAGAAAAGAAAAGTGAATGGAAAAGATCCTGCGAACAGTATCTGGCCATGGTCTCCGGGATACAAACCGGCAATGCCAACATTATCTGAAATGTTTGGAATTGGACACTCTTCAGTTATTTCAGCAGTTGACCTGATTCATGGAATTGGCGTTTATGCCGGAATGGAAGTAATTCATGTTGAAGGTGCTACAGGCCTGTACAATACAAATTATGAAGGTAAAGCTAAAGCAACAATTGAAGCCCTTAAAAAGAGTGATCTGGTGTATCTTCATATTGAAGCCAGTGATGAGGCAGGTCATGAAGGTGATGTGGAATTGAAAACAAAAACCATTGAATATTTAGACGAACGGGTAGTAAAATACATCCTGGAGGAAACAGCTAAAATGAATGAGCCTGTATCAATTGCAATTTTACCCGATCATCCAACACCATGTGCTTTAAAAACTCATACCCGAAAACCGGTGCCGTTTACCATTTACAGGCCAGGGGCGAAACCTGATGCGGTTGAAGTGTATGATGAATTTAGCGTTGAATCAGGGAGTTACGGATTATTAAAAGGAGACGAGTTTATTAAGACGTTGCTTCAAAAATAAATCCGATCAAAATTATAATATGTAAAAAGTGTTAATTTTTGTGACTTAAATCATGCTTTTTACTATGTTCTATTTGAAAATAAGCAACACTTTATATCTTTGAAGCTCGGTTTGACCGACCATTAATTTAGATTAAATAGCCCGTAAATGAGATATCACAGTAGTAATCACAATGTTCCCGAAGTTTCTCTAAAAGATGCAGTTATACAGGGCTTAGCTTCTGATAACGGGTTGTTTATGCCGGAACGGATAGAAAAATTCCAGCCAGTTTTTTTTGAAAATATTCAGCATCTAAACTTTCAGGAGATTGCATTTGAAGTTGCAAAGAAATTTTTTGGAGAGGATATTCCGGAGAATACACTTCGTGAAATTGTTTTTGATACACTTCAGTTTGATTGTCCGGTTGTAAAGGTCACGGAATCAATTTATTCACTTGAGTTGTTTCATGGTCCGACGTTGGCTTTCAAAGATGTTGGAGCACGTTTTATGGCCCGTCTTTTAAAATATTTTCTTGGTAATACGAATGATAAAGTAAATGTTCTTGTTGCAACTTCAGGTGATACTGGAAGTGCGGTTGCCAATGGTTTTTTGGGCGTTAAAGGGATTCATGTATTTGTGTTGTACCCTAAAGGGAAAGTAAGCTCAATACAGGAATCTCAATTTACTACACTTGGGAAAAATATAACTGCTGTTGAAATTGACGGAACTTTTGATGACTGCCAACGACTGGTTAAACTGGCATTTCTTGATAAGGAATTAAATAATAGGCTAAAATTAACATCAGCTAACTCAATTAATGTTGCCCGGTTTTTGCCACAAGCATTTTATTATTTTAATGCTTATGCGCGACTGAAGGAAGAGGGTGTTCTTAATAACAAAGAATTGGTAATTTCTGTGCCGAGCGGGAATTTTGGAAATATAACTGCCGGTTTATTTGCCCGCGAAATGGGATTACCAGTAAAATATTTTATTGCAGCAAACAACGCTAATAATGTTGTTTTTGAGTACCTGAAAACTGGAAAATATAATTCACGTCCATCTGTAGAAACAATAGCAAATGCTATGGATGTTGGAGCACCAAGCAACTTTGTGCGTATCCTGGATTTATATGATCATTCGCATGAAAAAATTTCTGCGATAATAAAAGGGGCATGGTATTCCGATGATACAATTAGAAAGGTTGTTCGAAAGGTTTATGAAACTACCGGTTATTTATGCGATCCGCACGGTGCATGTGGTTTTGAATCTTTATCTGAAACTCTCGGTAAAAATGAGGTTGGTGTTTTTTTGGAAACTGCACACCCTGGAAAGTTTAAGGATACGATGGAAGAAATTATAGGAAAAGGAAAAATTGAATTACCGTTAAAATTAAAGGAATTTATGAGAGGAGAAAAAATGAGTATTGAGTTGAATTCCGATTATGAAGGATTCAAGGATTTTCTTGAGAATGTGGCATTTAATGAGTCAAGAAATCGAACTTAAGTAGAAAAATAATCAAGGTAAACAACATGTGTATATTTTCGTATCACGGTTAAATTCTCTGAATTATTTTTTTTATCTCAAAACAATTATTAACTTCAAACGCTTGTTTTTCAGTAATTTGTTAATAAAATTACCTTATGAGACAACTAAAAATTACCAAGCAGGTTACTAACCGCGACACGTTGTCGCTGGACAAGTATCTGCACGAAATTGGCAAAGTAGAGTTGCTCTCTGCCGAAACGGAGGTTGAACTGGCCAAACGCATAAAAAAAGGAGACCGTAAAGCATTGGAGACACTTGTTAAAGCAAATCTTCGGTTTGTAGTTTCGGTTTCAAAACAATATCAAAATCAGGGACTCAGTTTACCCGACCTGATTAATGAGGGAAATCTCGGATTAATAAAAGCAGCTGAAAGATTTGATGAAACAAGAGGCTTTAAATTTATTTCCTATGCAGTTTGGTGGATTCGGCAGTCTATTTTACAGGCATTGGCAGAGCAAGCTCGCATTGTTAGGTTACCATTGAACAAAATTGGTTCTATAAATAAAATTAATAAGGCATTTAATCAATTGGAACAAGAGTTTCAGCGAGAACCGACTGTGGAAGAGGTAGCTAATTTAATGGAATCAAAACCGGAAATTATTGAAGATTCGTTAAATTTTTCAAATATTCATATTTCAATGGATGCACCATTGCGGGATGAAGAAGCAAATAATCTGTATGATGTTATGCTTGATGAGGATTCGCCTAATCCTGAAGAGTCACTGATGAATGATTCACTTAGAATGGAAATTGAACGCTCACTTTCAACATTGGGTGAACGTGAAGCGGAAATTCTTCGTTTTTACTTTGGATTAAATAATTACCCGCCTCATACACTTGAAGAGATAGGTGATGAATTTGGTTTGACAAGAGAAAGAGTGAGACAAATAAAGGAAAAAGCGATTAAAAAACTAAAAAACCAGTATAGAAACCAGTTGTTAAAATCTTATTTGGGAAAGTAAATTTTTATGGAAAGAATTATTGCGCCTTCTATACTGGCCGCCGATTTAAATCATTTAAGTAATGAAATAGAGATGATTAACCGTAGTGAAGCAGGTTATATTCATCTTGATATTATGGATGGCGTTTTTGTTCCAAATATCTCTTTTGGAATCCCTGTCACAACACATGTTGCAAAAATAAGCCAAAAGCCTTTGGATGTGCATCTTATGGTTATAAATCCGGATACATTAATTAATCCTTTTGTGGATGCCGGTGCCTCGGGCATTACCGTACATTATGAAACATGCACTCATTTGCACCGGACAATATTCAACATTAAAAACCATGGATTAAGAGCATGTGTTTGTTTAAATCCGCACACGCCTGTTTCTCTGCTTGAAGATATTATTGGTGATATTGATATGGTATTAGTTATGTCAGTGAATCCGGGATTTGGCGGACAACCGTTTATTGAGAATACTTATAAAAAGATAAAACAGCTAAGGGAACTTACTGATAAATATAACCCGGAATGCAATATTGAGGTTGATGGTGGGGTAAATTATGAAACGGCTAAAAAACTATACGAAAGCGGAGCAAATGTTCTTGTTTCGGGCAGTTTTATATTTAATTCTGCTAATCCTGAAGAAACAATCCGAAATTTAAAAAATCTTTAAGTTTTACTCGTTTCTTTTTTTCTGGATTGACTGGGACCATTATTATTAAGAGAATTCGCAGAATCCCGTAAAATACATTCTGCTGGGCAGTCGGTACATTTCTCTATAGAGGAGCAAGTTCCCGACTTTAATTTTGAAACTTTTTTCTTTTTACCAAACTTTTCCCTGAATTTATAAAAGGCGGCTGTAACGGCGACACCAATAATGAAATATGTAATTATCTCCTGAATCATTTTTTATATTATCAGATTTCCTATGGTGTGAATTAAAAATGCCGCGATCCAAGCCAGTAAGGTTGTGTAAATGATTACAAAAGTTGCCCATTTCCATGATCCCGATTCATTTTTAATTGTTGCGACCACCCCGATACATGGAAAATAAATAAGGATAAAAATAAGGAAAGCCAATGCAGTTGGTGTGGTAAATACATTTTTTCCTGTATTTAATCCCGACTCAAATTTTTCGTTTTGAAGTTTCTTCTGAAGGTTCACTGTGGAATCATTGTTTTCACTTTGATACAGTACCCCCATTGTACTGATTATTATCTCCTTGGCAGGAAGACCTGCAATCAGGGCAATGCTCATTTTCCAGTCAAAACCTAATGGACGCAATACGGGTTCAACAATTTTTCCGAACTGTCCAAGATAAGAATTGGTAAGTCGGTCAGATTCTATAGCTGATTTAATTTCAGCCAGGTGTACAGTTTTTTCGGTTTTGGTAATCGAGGAATTGTTTTGAACAGCTTCTATTTGCTTTTTAAAATAGTCCGTTTGTTTGGTCTCGCGCGGGAAATATTCCATTGCCCAAATGATTACAACGCCAATTAAAATTATGGTACCAATTTTTCGAAGATAATGTTGGGTCTTATCCCACATGTGATAAATAACATTGCGAACTGTTGGCAACCTATAAGTGGGTAGTTCCATTACGAATGGCGTTTCCTTGTTGCGAAAAACGGTCTTATTTAGAATCTGTGCAGTTATAAATGCAAATATTATTCCTACAAAATAAATTCCAATAAGATATAACGGCTGATATTTTTTAAAGAAGGCGGAAATTATAAGCACATAAACCGGTAACCTTGCGCTGCAAGACATAAACGGAATTATCAGCATAGTTAAAAGACGGTCTCCCCGGTTACGCATGGAGCGGGTAGCTAAAATTGCCGGTACATTGCATCCAAAACCCATAATCATGGGAATAAATGAACGTCCGTGTAACCCAAAGCGGTGCATTATTTTATCCATTATAAAAGCTGCCCTGGCCATATAACCAGTACCTTCCAGTATCGAAATAAATAAAAACAGGATCAGGATATTGGGAAGAAAGACCAGAACACTTCCAGCACCGCTGATTATTCCATTCATAATGAGATCTTTTAGCATGCCCTCCGTCATTGATTGGGCAATTATATTACCTGTTGCAGTTATTACGTGATCAATCCAGTTCATTGGATATGCCCCTAATTTAAAGGTAGTATAAAACATCAGAAATAAAATAAATGTGAAAAGGGGAAACCCGAGGTAACGATTCGTTAGAAGACTGTCGATTTTTTCGGAGCGGGTTTTTTGATCATGTTTGGGATTATGATATGTTTCTTTTAATGCACCGGTAATAAAACTATATTTGGCATTCGTAATTATTGTTTCGCTTTCCTCATTCTCGAAAGTCTCAATCTTGCGGATCTCTTTTTCTGTAATATCTTCAATTTCGCTAAAGTTTGAATAATTCGCTAATAGTTTAACTACGTGCTCATCTTTTTCAAGCAATTTTATTGCAAGAAACCTTGATGAGATTTTATCGGTAATAGGCTTGTTTTCCTTGATCTTTGTTCTAACACTGTTTATTGCCTCTTCCAAATCTCTTCCATAATTTATATGAATATGCCGGGAAAAAGTATCACGGCCTTCAAAAACATCAATTACCTTATCTATAAGATGTTCCATTCCAATTCCTTTTGAACTGATGGTAGGTACAAATGGAATTCCTAATAATCTCGATAAGCCCTCTTTTTCGAATATAAGTTTTTCCCTTTCAAGTTCATCATACATATTTAAAGCTGCAACAATACGTAAATCCATGTCGATGAGCTGTGTGGTGAGAAAGAGATTTCGTTCCAGGTTTGTAGCATCTAAAACGTTTATTACAATATCAGGAGTTTGGTCATAAATAAATTTACGGACAAAAATTTCTTCTTTGGAATAAGCCGTTAAACTATAAGTTCCCGGAAGATCATAAAAATTAAAAGTATATCCTTTGGTCTTGAAAGTGGCCTTTTTAATATCAACTGTGACTCCTGAATAATTTCCAACTTTTTCTTTCGAGCCGGAAATAAAGTTGAAAAGCGTGGTTTTTCCACTATTGGGGTTTCCTACCAGCGCAATGTTAATTGTGTGGGTTCGTTCTGACTGGTCAACAAGGTCTATATTTCGATCAATGGTCCCTTCATAGTTTCCATTTTCGGTCCCTTTAAATTCATTTAGTGGAATTACTTCAATCAGGTCGGCTTCTGATTTTCTTAAAGATACGTTGTAATTCAGAATCTTAAATTCAAAAGGTCCTCTGAACGGGGCATTTTTTATTACTTTAATCTCTTTCCCTTTGACAAATCCCATCTCGGAGATTCTTTTCCGAAAAGAGCCGTGCCCCAGAACCTTTGTTATTACTACAGTTTCTTTATGTTTTACATCGCTTAATTTCACGTGGCTTTCCGAATATCGGTATTTAAAATCATTCAAAATAAGCGTACAAATATATTATCATTTCTACTGAATTGAAATAAAATACGAATCTTCTTTCCATATTAACACAAGTGACTATTTTTGCTTAACGAAAGCCACGAAATGGAAGAGGAAAAATTTTATCACAATATTCAAAAAGCACTGGAAGGCCTTCCTGAAAATTTCAGCATTTTAGAAGAGCAGATAGAGATTGAACTTCAGATGAAATATTTTGAATATGGGGAGAAATTCCGTAAAATGAAATTCGTAGGCGATTGTTTTGATAAAAGGGAGGAGCTTTTTATGCCTGAGGTGGATGAAGAACGCAAAAAAGAAATTTTATCTTCCATTGCCACATTGGACGAAGTAAAGGCTTTTCGTACAATCGAAAAGTTTGTGAGCGAATCAAAAGGAGAAATTCGTCAGTGGGGGATCCTGGCATTGCAGGAAAGTAGAATGTTACTGCAGACTTCATTGCTTGAAGAACAACAGGTTTTTATTTCTACCGGACTGGGTGGCAAGGGACAGAAACTCAGGTACAACGTTATTTTTATCAATCGTTCAGAAAATAATTTATTAAAAAAGAGAGAACAAAAATTGCTTCATGATGAACTTGTTTATGGTTTAAAAACGAATGAAGGGGAATTCGAATCAATGGCTTTTATGGAAGGATTTTCTTCCGCGCTGTTAATGTTGCCGCTGCGGTCCGATATCAAAAAAGTATTTAAAGATATTATTGAAGAATGTAATCAATACGGAAACTTTCTGGATGAAGATTTGATTATTACCAATGTTAAGGCTTTATCAAGAAGTGAAATAATTCAATTATTGCATCAAAATCAAAACCGATTGGGAAATGGATTGGAAACAGAATAAAATTAATGCAGCTATACAGGTACTGCCTGAAGCAAATGGAAAAATAAAATATGATTTAGTTGACGAAGCAATCTTAACCATACGAGAATCTGGTTTTAAACATCAGGTATGTCCCTTTGAAACTGTCGTTGAATGCACATTTTATGAACTTACATTATTGTTGGAAAAAATACATGATTCATGCAAAAAGGCAGGCACTGAAAACATGATTACCAATCTTAAAATCCAGGTTAATTTTGGGAAAGAAGTGACGATTGAAGATAAGATGAAGAAGTATATGTAAAGATGTAAAATAATTGTCTTATTTTTCTTAAAAATATTATATTTGCACCGCTTTTATGGAAGCACTAAATGGACCTGTAGCTTAATGGATAGAGCATCTGGCTACGGACCAGAAGGTTGGGGGTTCGAGTCCCTCCAGGTTCACAATTTATTTTTAAAATAAGATAAGCCTCTCACTGGGAGGCTTTTTTGTTTACTATCTTTTAAAAAACCTATATCTCTGAATCAGCATAATCCTCTCATAATGGGTTTATGTGTTGAACGATTAAAGATATAAACAAATTTATCTGATAAATTTAAGAATAGTTCAAACAGAATTGACTTATTAATGATAGAAGGTCAATATTGAAGGAAAGTGATGCTATGAAAGGTTTCTAAAAACAGAATAGAATGAGATTATCTGTGGCAATGAAACTTAATATTAAAATTTTAGTAAAGCAAAGGCCAGGCAGGACTGACCAACCTCCATTTTCATTTTTATAGTGACTCAATATCTTTTGCTATTGTAGTCAGATTATTATTAAGTTGATGTCCACCACTTGTTAATTCACGGAATATTACCCCGAGCAATTTTTGTAGATAGAGTGAAAATTAATCAAATGGTATCACTTCGTCATCACGACTGTGATAAAGAAAAATGGGAACATACTTTGGAATTTCATTGTCAAAAGCTTTGTCCGGTTTAAGTCCTTGCACCCAATCTTCTCCACCGCTCCAAAACGGTGTTGAAATGAAAAAAATCCCTGTACTACGATTTTTTAATTCGTACTCAGATAAGTATTTCAACAGAAGTGAAGCATCCAGGGAGTGTCCCACAAAATGACGTCTTCCTTAATTGTTATAATTTCATCACCAATTTGCTGACACCATCCAAAATCCGGTTTATCTTTTACAAGCATACGGTTATAATACACATTGTAAGTTTCTCCAAGGATTTTTCGCAATGAGACGACTAACTTTGCATCTATATCATACCCGCTGCACCTCCACCAAGAATAAACGACTCGGAATTCCTGAATTGAAGTTAGCAGCAAAGACAAACTGCTAAAACTAATTATAATCACAAATGTTATCTTTAAATCAGTAACTTGTAAGTTAAATAGTTATTCACTGGTTATTATCGAAATAGTTGGGCAATGAATCGGAACGAATTAAAATTTTGGTGTTGTTTTCTGTTGCTGAATTTTTTATTATTTGTTCCCAGGTACCTGTTTGAGTTTGATTCCAGTACTTTTTTCCCTTACCGTGTATTCTCGCAGGGCAGTGCTTTTTATACTTTCAAGTACATTTTCAACCGTGAAAACTACGATATTTTCAGATTTAGCATCGATTTTAGTTTTCTCGTTTTATTAGCCTTTCTGTTTAAGAAAAAAATCAGACTTAACATTGCCGGAATTTTATTATCTCTTTTTTATATCGTTATATTCCTTTATCAGGCATATTCACAATCTTTTGAAGCAATTTTTAATGTTGAACCATTTCTGTATAACGATATTTCATCGTTAAAAACGGGGTTTGAAATTGTGACCGACGGTCAAGGTTTTTTAGTTGTTATTTATGTTTTATTAATGTTACTATTAGTCTTTGTGGTCTACAGCTTTTTTCGATATTTTTTGATACTTATTAAAACTGCTGACTTTGGCAGATATTCTGCAGTAATTATGTCTTTACTAATTATCTTGATGATTTACAGCAGTATACGGTATGGAAAAGAGCAGATTAGCGAGATGGAATTCATTAATGTTTCGTATGAGCTGGCAGATAACATTACCCGTTCTATTCACACAGAAAAACAAATTCGTAAGGTTGATTTAAGCGAACTTAAGCAGGACTACAAATACAAAAAACTAAACCTCAAAACCTCTCCCAATATCTATTTCATTTTTATTGAATCCTACGGTAAAATTGTATATACAAACAGCGATTTAAAGGAAAGCTACTTAAAAAATATAGCCCGTTTAGATAGTTTGTTAACTAAAAATCATTTTTATTCCTCTTCAATTCTAAGTGTGTCTCCCGTATTTGGAGGCACTTCCTGGGTTAGTTACGGTTCCGTTCTTTACGGAATAAACTTTCTTGATTCCAAAACTTTTGATGTTTTAACTAACAAGAAAGAAATTGATGATGCTGTTAGCCTGGTTAAACTTTTCAGAAGTTCAGGTTACAAAAATTACCGTTTGTCTTCCATTAAACCTCAGAACGACATGGAAATTCCATGGGATAAATACACAAAAATTTATACTGTGGATCAGTGGATCAGGTTTGAAGATTTAAATTATAACGGTAAATTATACGGTTTTGGACCATCACCACCCGATGAATATGCATTGAATTTTGCGTATAATTTTATTCAGAAAAATGATGCTGAAAAAGAACCCTATACACTGTTTTTTATTTCGATGAATTCGCATACGCCTTTCTTTGCGCCGAAGATTTCAGAAAACGGGTGGGAAAACTTAAATAAAGACCCTGAAGAATTTGTACAGAAATCGGTTTTCCTTAAAAAGCCCAAACTCTCTGATTATGGAAATGCAATTAATTACCAACTGACATACCTAATCCGATTTATTTCAGAACACGGAGGGAATGATCTTTTTGTGCTGATCGGGGATCATCAGCCGCCGGTAATTGCAAAATCAAAAGACGGTTTTGAAACACCGGTACACATTATTTCCCGGGACTCGACCTTTATTGATGGCTTTGAGAAATATGGATTTAATCGTGGATTACAAATAGATGATCTAAACAAATCAGTTCGACACGAAGGTTTGTACTCGATTTTCTTAAGGGAATTTATGCGAAATTATGCGGACAGTTCGGCAATTCTACCTAATTATCTGCCTGAAGGAATTAGCATTATAAAAAAATGACAAACAACTTTAAAATAGAACGATGGAATAACTTTCATATAATTTTGTTTAGTTGCCTGTTTATTCTCTACATTATCTTCCCATTGCTCATTCTGTTTTTAATTGGCGGTGTCTTCTCTTTTCTATATTACTGGATTATTAATATCAAATCATTAAAAACGTATCACCCTTTTGCTGGGTATGCAAACCGGGCAACTTTGGTGCGGATGATATTTATAATTGTTGCAGGAATATTTTATAAAAGCTTGCCCGATATTATTATTTTCCTTATTGGGATTACAATTTTTTGCCTTGACGGGCTGGATGGTTATTTGGCCCGAAGATTTAAACAGGTCAGTGAATTCGGTGCTTATTTTGACATGGAAACCGATGCATTTTATGTTTCTGTTTTTTCAGCCATTTTATTTGAAAAAGCTTTTGTCGGATACTGGATTTTGATCCCGGGTTTTATGCGATATTTCTATGGCCCAATCATTCTACTGATCGGTCGAAAATCAAAAGATAAGATAAGAACAAAGTTCGGGCCGCTTATTGCAGGAATATTTTTCGTATCCATCTTGTCTCCGTTTGTTTTATCGTCAGCATTTTACCTGCCCATTTTAATTATTTCGTCAGTTTTATTACTCCTGTCGTTCGTTTATTCTTTTACACTAAACATTATTTCTGATTAATTTTTTACAGCGATAATTGCTTTATATTCCACTGCCCCCTTTTTATACAACAGTTCAAGGCACAACCCTGCAAAGAAAATGCTGTAAATTTTATAAACCGGGAAAAGCCAGGCAAGTGGCAACAATAAGTATCCGAAAGAAATTTTTAGCCCCATGAAATTTTTCCCGAGATATTCAACATTGGGTGTAAAATCAATTACCTCAAAGGTTAAATTAAGTTCACCCAGCTTTTCCGTAATTGAACTTAGCGAATAGAAAGAATCGACCGCCCAGAATTTACCGACTTGCTTTTTCAGGAATTGAAATTTTGAATCAGTTGCATAGTCATCAAGGATAAAAATACGGCCACTGGGTTTTAAATGAGCAACAAGATTTTCGATAGTATTTTGAATTGCCCCGGAATGTTTAAGCGATTCAATTGCAATTATTACATCAAACTGCTTGTCAAATTTTTCATCAAAACTTTTTTGCTCAAATGTGATTTTATCAGCTAATCCGGCTTTCCTTGACATTTTTGCAGCATATTCAATTTCCTTTTGACTCAGGCTAATTCCAAGCCCGGTGCAATTCAACTGGCTGCAAATTTTGGTTAAAACGTATCCAACTCCACATCCTGCATCAAGAACAAAATCTCCTTTTTTTATTGCGAAATGTTCAATTATCCAATCCGAGATATCTTTGTACTTTTCATCTGAAAACTGAAGTTTTTTATGAATTGGATAAAGCAGTTCCTCTCCCTTTTTTGATTTCGATTCAAAATCCAGCAAACTATTATATATTTCTTCGATTTTAATGCCCATTCTTTTTTCTGAGGATAAAAATAAACTCGTTGGCGTATTTTAAAGGCACCATATTTTTTTGAAGCTTTCCATAGTTAACTTTTCTCCAAAAGAAAATTTTTTTGCGGAGCCTGAACCCAGCCCACTGATCGGGATAAACTGAAAGGATTTCGAAACCATTCGTCAAAAACAACTCGGTCCACTCATCCAGATTTTTTGCTTCCATGTGGGCATCAGTCTTTTTTCGTCGCAGAAACTGGCGGTAAATTTTCCAGATAATGGTTTCTGAATTTCGAACCATAAAACAAAACCTTGCGCCGGTCTTCGAGACACGTTTTATTTCATTCAGTGACTTTTCTGTATTGAGAAAACGTTCGAGTGAACCGATACAAGTCACAAAATCAAATCCCAGTTCAGGAAAAGGTAAATTATCAGCGTTCCCCAACAAGGTTGTAGCATTCGGAACAAAACTTTTACTTAACCGGATAGCAGTTTCGGAAATATCGATCCCAACACTGTTTATGCCTTTTGCAGTTGCCCTTTTTAATAATAAACCAGGGCCACACGCGACATCCAACAACTTATCGCCCTTTTTTGGATTCAGAAGTGAAACAAAGATTTCATACGCCTCTTCTGGTCGTAGATAGGCAAATCTCCTCTTCTGATATGTATCTTCAAACCAGTTTTTTACCTTATTCTGTATTTGTAATTCATAAGCTTTCATTACAGGTATCGTTTGGTTTTTTTCTGGTAATCAGAATATTTATTTCCGAATTTATACTTTAGAAAGCTTTCTTCAATTAAGATTCTGAAGTGCATATGAGCAACATAAAAAGCAAACGCAATTATCATGTAAAAATGGGGAAACAGGATAATCATCCCAATAAACGAAACGTACATCCCAAATAAAATAGGGTTCCGCGAAATGGAAAATATTCTTTGCGTTTTTAGCTCAAAATTATTTCCTGTCTGACGATTATTTCGCCGGATTTCCATAACTGAATACAGCGAAATAATTCTCCCGGTTATTATCAGAATAAAAGCAATAACAAGGAATTCCAATCTTTCCGTTTTATAAACCAGATCGTTGGTAAATTTTGAAATAACAACTAAAATCAGCGGAATACAATATGCAATAATACTTAAAAGAGTAGGGAGGGCAAGTACAGCTAACTTTTGCCAGAAATTCATATTTTGAACTTTTGTGTAAAGAAAATCCTGCGGCACCAATTTCCTTTTTAAGATGAGCTGATAACTTGATGCAACACTTGGAATGGGAAATACAATTATTTCAAGCAGCATACTTATGTAAGTCAGAATTACTAATATTTCTGTGAGATCAAGTATCATTGGCCCTGTAGTATTTGCAAAAATTGTTCTGCCCTTTTATTCCAGGTCGCAAAATTTAAATTCAGTTTACGATATCCGTTTGCAAGTTTTAGATATTCATCACGACTCTCCAATAAAGACAACAAGTGTTTTTGCAACTGCGGGACATCGCCTGGCTCGTAAAATCCGGCAATATATGAATTTACGGTTTGGGCTGTTGCTCCGGTATTTGTAGTAATGATCGGTATTTTAAATACCATTGCCTCCTGCAGCACCATGCTGTAAGTTTCGTAATATGAAGTTAATACCAGCAAATCAGCCTGCTGATAATACATTTCCAATTCATTCGGTGGAATCTCGCCGGTAAATGTAATTCTGTCTTTCAACCCTGAATCCGAAATACATTTTTTAATTTCTTTGAAATAGATATCTTCTGAATCAAATCCACCACAAAAGGTCAACTTCCAATTAAAATGTTGAATATTTTTAAGGACTTTTACTAAATCCAACTGCCCTTTTGAGCTTGAAATTCGCGATACACACAACAAATTAATTGGGTTCTCCGGATAATTTTTTTCACTTACCGTTCCATTTATTGCAGGAGTAACTATGTGAATTTTTGTTTCGTCAACACCCATTTTTACCAATACTGATTTTGAATATTCAGAAGTTACAATAAGGAATTTTGAATATTTGAAACTTGTTAATTCCCCTGTTCTGAAATCTGCTTTCTTCTCATTGGTAAAATCGGGACTTAAACTTAACGGAAGATGAATCAAGCCGGTGATTATAAGTTTATCAGCAAATTCTTTAACCAGATTTGAGATAGTTCCCAGAATTAAACTATCAACTACAACGTTGGATGAATGCTGCATTTTCTGAAAAAAATTACGACAAGTTTCAATACTCTTTTGGGAAGGAAATGGAAAATCGGTTCCGGGAATAAGTAACTCCACATCAGTTGAATGAGCCCTTATGCCTTCAATAATATTTTTATTGTAGATGTATCCTCCTGAAACGGAGTCAATTTCGCCGGGTTGCATCCAGTAAATCTTCATCGTTATGTTTTTAACTTTCCTGGTAACTTGCCCATGCCGAAGGCGATTCACCCAAAGTAACCTTTATTGTTCCATCAAAACTTCCTGAAAACGTCTTTTTCATCTGGTCATGAATGTATTTGGCAATTACTTCAGTTGTTGAAAGAATATCTTTAAAATGCGGGTGTTCATCCAGATTTTGATAATTGAGTTCAGCCAAAACTTTCTTTAAATTTTCCTGCGCTTCGCCAATATCAATAACAATATTATTATCATTCAAATTCAAAGCAAAAAACTCTACGTCAACCACATAAGTGGCGCCATGAACATTTTGTGCGGGACCGAACACAGGGCTCTTTAAAGAGTGCGCAATTAAAATATGGTCGCGGACAGTTACGGAATACATCGTCTTTAGTTTTAATTAATTCAGTTTAATAGCGAATAATTATTCCCGGGTCATTTATAAATTCATTTCTGAATCGGTTAAAAAAACCTGGTGAATTCAAAAATGGAATTTCAAGGCACGGGAGCCTGTCGTAAATATCATTTTCCAGTAGCTTAAAAACAAGTTCTTTTCGTTTCCGAAAATCCCATGTGGGAATTTTATCTTCCGAAATAGTTGAAACCTGGGAACTTATAATGGATTTTCTACCGGTATGAAAAGAGCCACCAAGCTGGAGATTCACATTTTTATTCCCATACCAGCTAAGTTCAATAATCTTCCCCTCTTTTCTTGCATGATCAATGCAAAATTGCAATCCGTTTTCACTACCTGTGCAGTGGAAGCAAATATCAAAATATTCGGGGCTTTCCTCATAGTCGTACAAGCTCAACCCGCATTCCTGAATCATCTTTTTACGCTTGGCATTATTTTCCTGTATTTTTACTTCAATTCCGGGAAACTGAATGAGCGTTAATGCAAGTAAAGCTCCGATCGTCCCAAAACCTGCAACTAAAACATGATCACCAAACTGAAGTTTTGAATCCCAGATTGCATTGACAATAGTTTCCATATTACTTGCATACACTGCCCTTTTGGGAGAAACTGAATCAGGGATCAAAAAAATATCGATTTCATTGACAAGCGCAAAATCATGATGTGGGTGTAACAAATGAACGAACCTGTTTACAATATTTTCAGGGCCTTTTACAACTTCCCCCACAAGCGAATATCCGTAACTGACCGGAAATGGAAAATTCCCTTTCATAAACGGCACTGTCATTTGTACTGCCATTTCGGTTGGGAGCTGTCCTTTTGAAATTATCTTCTCTGTGCCTGCACTAATTAAACTGTAAACTGATTTTACAATGACATCTGCCGAATCATCGTCAGCCAGCGCTTTTCTGATAACAGAATCGGTGTTGGAAATATGCCACAGTTCACTAACTTCCATTCTGAGAATAATTAACCTCACCGCTGAACATAATTCCATCCGTACCCATTGGCGTAAATTTTCCGTGTCGGAAAGTTATAGCTTCGTTAATATTATCGATTTGGTTCAATGAAAAATTTGAAACGCCTGAACCAAATATTGCAGGGGAAAGAAAAAGCTGTATTAAGTTAATGGCCTTTTTCTTTAAAAAATATGATGAGGTAAACGCGCCGCCTTCAAGATATACCGTATAAATTTTCTTTTTGAACAGACATTTCGTAATTTCATTTGGGTCAATCAACCCGTCACTAAGTGAGAAACACATTACACTATCATCTTTTACTAATTCTTTAATTTCGCCATTTAATGAAGTCAGACAAAGTGTACGGTTATTTGTATTTTTAAAATGAGCTTCATCAAATGAAGAATTTCCAAGGATAATTCTAACCGGGTCATTTCCCTCAACATATCTCACTGTTAGTCTCGGTTTATCCCGTAAATAGGTGTTTGCACCAACTAAAATTCCGTCGCAAAGCGCCCTCATACGGTGGGCATGAACCAGATTTTCTTCATTGCCAATCCATTTTGACTGTCCTGATTTTGTGGCTATTTTCCCGTCAAGAGATTGCGCAAAATGCGAAATTACGTAACTTTTTTTATTTTGAACGGCCTTGAAATAGTTCAGTATATAGGGCAGATATTCCTGTAACAGATTAAATTCCTTCGGATTAAGATTGTTATTCAAGGACGATTGAATTGTGTATTTTTCATTAATGTAAAAAACAGCTAAAAATAAAGTGGATGCCTGACCTGACTTTCGCGTAATTAAAATAGAATTTCCGGGGTTTTTATAAATAACATCTGTTGAAATAATTATTTCGGGATAAATAGTTACCAAAAGGTTTTCAAAGAATTGTATCTCACGAACAAACTTGTTCATTTGCAGAATTACATTCCAAATATTATTCTTTTCCTTGATTTCCAACCTTAACAGATTTAACTCAAACTCCGCTTTTCTTTCCCCGGTTATTTTAAAGAGAGAATTAATTGTAATAAATTTTATCCGCCTGGCCATCAATAGAAAAATACACTGGCTCTTTCACTACAATTGTCTCTCGTAAGTATTAAATCTTTAATTCATATAAATTGTTCACATCATTTATCACAAATGTCGAAAATTGTTTTAATAAAGAAAATTATTCTTTAGCAAACCGGTAAAACATTTCAACTAATAAATTCAAATTACTTGAAAATATATTCCTGTGCAAATTTGTTTGCTGCAAACCGAGAATGGAAACTCTGGTTTATCTTTAATGAAACTCCTCGCAGCAAGCTGACGAGGTATCTCAATCGAAGTTTATTCTTCAAAATGCATCAAGTTGCGGGAATTAAACCCAAAAGATCCCTCGCCTATGCTCGGGATCAGTTCGGCTAATCAATTTTGTTTCTCAAAATTGAAGTCTCACTGATTTAAAACAAAATTTCATAATTACAATGCGCTTAGAAATAATTAACATAACACTCAGTCTCCCTTTATTACTTAATTTTTGTATAAATAAAAAAACCTTATTCCTCATCAAATATTTATGTTTGTGTCTTTCTTGCCGAATAATATTTGCATAAATTTCTTCGATCGTTTTTCCCTTATTCTCAACAGATAATTTAGCGTGCTTTTCCTGAATAGGAAAAAGTATCTGTGACACCAGTTTTTTTATCCTCTTCCGTAACACCGGACAGCAAAATATCGCGGGCTACCGACGCTTTCTTAAAGCTTTGTAATATTGCATCTTTGCCGGGAGTCGACAGGGGTCAGCATGCGTGAACGTTTGTCATTCGAATCATTTCTTTGGTGAATAAGACCTTTTTTAATCAACCGGTTGATGATATCCGTTCTTCTCACAAATTATAAGGCTTTTATCCACCTGGTTTTTTGCAAATGGATTAGCCCGTAAACAAATTCTTATATTTCCTAAACTTAAACAGCAGCTACGGTATATTTAAGAGTTTTCGGACACGGATTGTTAGATAGTTTAATTTTTGCCGCATTTCACCATTTAGTTTGTCGTTAATACACACGTTATTAGTCATATTCTGAAGTTACCTTTGAATTGTAAATAATAACTAAAAATAGAATAAAATGAGAAAAATTATCGTCATATCAATGATTACCCTGGATGGAGTAATGCAGGCAACTGGCGGACCTGAGGAAGATCCATCCAGTGGTTTCAAATATGGCGGTTGGACGGCACCGTTTACCGATGACAACGGAAGTGAGTCTTCCAAAAAAATATGCAACCCGCAGAATATCTGTTGGGCAGAAAAACATTTGAGATTTTTGCAAGTTACTGGCCTGAACATGCAAATATTTGGCCGGGCATAAATGATGGCACCAAATACGTTCTGAGTACCACGTGGAAAAGTCAGATTGGAAAAATACCGTATTCCTCAAAAGCGTAGAAGACATCAAAAAGCTCAAATCCCGAAAGCTTTCGGGATCAGATGGTTCGGATCTTCAAGTTTGGGGCAGTGGCAAGCTCATCCAGCTGCTACTGAAGAATGATCTCGTTGACGAACTCAGGCTCCTAATTTACCCGTTGACCCTTGGCCAGGGACAAAAGTTGTTTGCCGATGGCACAATACCGGCAGCATTTACATTAACAGAAAGTTCAGTCACACCAAGTGGCGTAATTATGGCCAATTACAAGCGGGCCGGAGAAGTTAAGACAGGTACTATTGGAGCTTAAGCAGAAATAAAATTAAAACCTTATCTTTTCAAATCAGTTTCAATGATTTTAAAGCAGGGACAACAAGTTGTTGAACCTTAAAACATATAACATTATTTATTCATTTAAAATTAAATCATCATGTCAAACAACAAAGTAACATTACACCGCGTCCTGACTGCTTCTCCTGAGAAAGTATTTCGGGCTTTTTCTGATGCAGATGCCTTTGCCTCGTGGCTTGCCTCCTTATGGATTTGTCTGTAAAGTGCATCAAATGGAGTTCAGGGAAAACGGAACTTACAAAATGTCTTTTACCAATTTTTCTACCGGCAACGGCCATTCCTTTGGAGGCGAGTTCCTGGAAATAAAACCCAACGAGTTAATCAAATACACCGACCGGTTTGATGATCCCAATTTGCCCGGAGAAATGATAACTACGGTGCGGTTGACACAAGTCTCATGTGGCACGGAATTGCACATTGTGCAGGAAGGGATCCCTGATGCCATCCCGGTAGAGATGTGCTACCTGGGTTGGCAGGAATCACTGGAAAAACTGAAGAAACTGGTGGAGCCGGAGATTCCGGATGCATGAAACAATTTGTAGACCAAAAATAATATTAACGTTAAAATAATTACATGGAATTCAATCCCAATAACACTATTGTCAAACTCTGTCTTCAGGGCATGGGCATGGAAGAAAATGGCAACCCGATGAAGCAGGCAAACTATTCTTCAGGCCTGGAACGAAGCAACAAACGATTTTGAAAAATTTATTGCTGCGCATTATGTAGCCCGACATCAAAAAAATGTTCCCGACAAATTAAAATGGCTGGAAATAGATTTGAAGCATGCATTAAAAGTAAATGACGACACGGTTAAGAGTGCTTTACCCTCTCTGTATTTGAATATTGCCAAATGCTATGAGGACTGGGCGACCCTGACAAGGCAAAAAAGAATCACGAATTGGCAACTTCGTTTAAGTATAAGCCTTCCGACAAAGGCCCTTTTTATCATGGGACAAAAGCAGATTTGCAGGTTGGAGATTTGCTGACAGCAGGAGGAAGTTCTAATTACAAACCTGAACTCAAAATGAACCATATTTATTTCACGGCCTGGGTTAATGGGGCAGGACTTGCTGCTGCATTAGCAAAAGGCGATGGACGTGAACGTGTTTATATCGTTGAACCGACAGGGAGTTTTGAAAATGACCCGAATGTTACAGACAAAAAATTTCCGGGCAATCCGACACGTTCTTATCGCTCCCAGGCACCATTGAAAATCGTTGGCGAAGTAACAGATTGGGTGAGACAAACACCTGAGGAACTCCAAAAATGGCGCGAAAAGCTGGCCAATAACAAAGGAGAGATTATTAATTAAATTTCCGGATTAGCTACTGAAATAACCTGATTATGGACTGCGTAAAAATAGCAGCATGAAAGCAGTTAAAACAAAAGCAAATCTTAATGAGGTTATTTTAAATAAGAAGATAAAACAATGACAAAAAGTAAATTACTACGCATGGACAATGTCGGTATCGTGGTAGAAAATCTCGATAAGGCCATCTCATTTTTCACCGAGCTTGGACTGAAGCTCGAAGGGCGGGCCACGATCGAAGGAGAATGGGCCGGGCGAGTCACCGGATTTGGGCTCCCAAAGGTCGAGATCGCCATGATGGTCACCCCCGATGGCCACAGCCGGCTTGAGATCTCGCGATTTCTCACTCCGTCTGTAGTGGCCGATCACCGTACCGCACCGGTGAATGCTCTCGGCTACCTGCGCGTCATGTTCACCGTGTAAGACATCGACGATACGCTCGCCAGACTCAGCAGGCACGGTGCGCAGCTCGTCGGCGAAGTGGTGCAGTACGAGGACATTTATCGTCTCTGCTATATCCGCGGCCCCGAAGGAATTCTCATCGGACTGGCGGAAGAACTCGGTAATAAATAAGTAAAAGCGTATTTCAGTAAATCCTTAATCAAAGAATTTTTCAAAAGAAGATATAAATTCAGTCGGAGGTTACTATAAAAGTCTTTCTATAATAAACAACTTTATAGAAATTACAAATATTAAACTCTGAAGACATGTTACGTTTTACACCATTTCTTTTATAAATTATTCAGTCAGATTTTATTTGAGTAAACATTTAATGTAAAATAACCACGTTTTAAATTTCAGTTACAAATATTGATTGGCAGCTTTTGCCGATTTTAAATTTTCGTTGTTTTAAGTCTCAAGATTATTGATGGAACCAATGAAATTAGCACGCCTGATAAAAATATAAGTATAAACTGAAGATTAACATTTAATGACATCTTATTCAAAAGCAGCGCAAAAGTAATAAACAACGCGTTTGCTAACACAATAATAATGGTAACTTTTAAATGACTATTTATAAGTGCAAATAAATTGTGATGAATATGATTTTTATCTGGTGAAAAAGGTGAATGTTTATGCGCTATCCGTATTGTCATTACCCGAAGCGTATCAATTAAAGGTACAATTATTATGGCAAAAGATACGGATGGAGCAGCATCGATAGCAAATAAAGCTGTTTTATCGATATTAAATTCATTGAATTTAACAACCAAAGCTGAAATAACAAGACCAATAATTAATGACCCGGTATCGCCCATAAACAATTTATTCCGGGATCCAAATACGTTATAAAGGAAGAATCCGGCCAAACTGCCAACCAACGAAAAAGAAAGAATGGAAAACTGTATATTTCCTTCCATAAAAAACCAGGCCCCAAAGGTTGATGCGGCAAGCATTGCTAAACCGGATGCCAGCCCGTCAATTCCATCGATTAAGTTAAATGCATTTATAATTACAACCATTGTAAAGGTTGTCAAAATGAGGCTGGTTAAATAACCGATTTCATGGGCACCCAAAATTCCATGTAAATTAGTAAACCTCACATTTCCTAACGTAATTAAAATAATAGCTGCAAAAATCTGAACCACTAATTTCTTCCGGGCAGTAACGTTTGTTAAATCATCTTTTAGTCCGATAAAAAACATGATGATAACCGATGCAATAATATACTTCAATGAATCAAAACTTATCCCGTCAGTAGCAATTATAGAACTTAGTGTAAACCCAATAAAAATAGCAATCCCTCCTAATGGCGGAATAATTTTAGTATGAATTTTTCTTTGTTCAAACGGTTCAAACAGACGTTTCTCTTTAGCTACCAAAATAATTTGAGGCACAGCTATTACGACAAGAATAAATCCGATGACGAATGCTCCTATGGTTAAAATTATTTCCATAAAAATTTACAGGGTGTTAAACAAAGTTGATCTAACAAGTTAAATCATTTCTGTAATCTTTACTACAAATTCTTTAAAAAAAATACAAATTTTATTTCTGTATGTTTATTTATATCTAACATTAATTTAAACAAACAGTTTAACCAAAACACATTATTTTAGAAAGTATATTATTTCTCGATTTCTAAACCGCTATATGAAAAACTTTGTTTTCTTTTTTCAATTAATATACGGCAATCATAAATAGTTTTTATTACCATGTTGGTGGCGGTGTCGGACTGCTGCCCTGCGCACTTGCTTTAGTATCCAGAAAAATAATAGAAGCAATAGTTAGTCCCGCTATTCCTCCGGCCTTCTTAATGGCTTCTTTTCTATTAATTTTATTATTATGAGGTTTGTTATCTGTTTTAACATTTTTATTCATATTTACTTGTTTTCTTCCCTTTTTATCTTTTTGGTCACTATTACTTTGGAGGTTTGACTTTTCCCCAGGACATAATTTTACCAAATACACTCCTGAAGGAAATGATGAAACATTAATCTTATTTTGGTTTGAAAGTTCAGCCCGGTTTCGATACCACAATCTTCCATCAATACCGTAAACAGAAATCAAGGTATTTCTATCCGGTTGCCCATTGATATAAATCCAATTATTTTTTGTAAAAACGTTGAATTGAGGTTTATCCAATTTTCCTGTATTTGCAAGCGTTTGAACAACTGTGAAATTGTTAATAACAAGGTTAAACCGTCCATATCCGTTTGTAGCAGGAAGTGTAACAGTGTAAGCAGCGTCTTTAAGATTTAGTTGAGTAAGTGTATTTAATTCAACGTCTTCTAAATAAATCTTTGCATCATTGGGGAAATTAACCGTTTCGAGTGTAAAAGTTGTTTCACCTCCATTTTTCAGATCAAATCCTAACGGAACAGTTAGCGTTTCGAAAGTTTGATAGGGAAGCGATTGTATGGCAAAATCAATATCACTGCTTTTGTCAACCAGTTGAGTGTAAAGAGCTATATCCGGATTACCCTTTAATTTACCAAGATCATTGCCGTCATCTAAACCGAATGTCATATATTTCTTAAATCCTACAGTTGTTCTATTCATCAAATCTCCTGATTTAACCGTTAATCGTAATGCAGGTGATTGGATTAAATCAGATTTGAATTGGGTTGGCGCATTAGGTCTCTCCATAAAAGACCTGAAAGTAATATTGCCAGCTGTGGCAACTTTAACAATAAATCCTTGCCCTACGGTTATCTGATCCAGATTAAGTTGGTCTTCGCCGCCTGGCCCCGGAAAGGTGTAAGTATCCATCGGCAATAATAACATAATCGCCCGTGCCACCTGCGGTCGGATCCCATATATAAATACATTCATAACCTGTTGCTAATAAGGAAGAATTTGTTTCCAAAAAACTGTTTGTCCCGGTAATCTGCAGGGCAGAGGTATAGGGGTTTCCAATGGCATTCCATCCAAAACTGTCGACAGTTACGCTTTTTGTTACAGGACCGGCAATTATATTTTGACCTTTAAATGTTAAGGTACTGCCAGCTTGTGTGCTTATAATATAACCCTTCCCGGTCTCAAAATTACCGGGCTGACTTCCGGAATTATATAAGGACCAATTGTTTATTGATTCATCGTATGGGCCAAAAGCCTGATATGTTCCGTTGTCACGGATAGCTCCGGAATTATCGTTGTAAAAATTTCCCAGACTTTCACTTACTGGAGGTGAAATAATATGCCACTTATTGTCCGCAAGATAACGTTGTACTTCTACATTCCCATTGCTTCCGTATTTTTGGTCGGCATACAGATTCCCTGTTCCTGTTGCATCCGACTGAATATACAAGTTGCCGTAAGTATATATGCTATCCATTTGCAGTGATCCATTTGAGGCAATCGTAAGTTGCTGGTCAGGTCCTATCAGGATGCCTCTTATTAATTCAGATGAACTAACAACAGGCCAGTTTGGATGTAAAATGCCAATAGATGCCCAGTCAGTGGTTGAAGGTGTTGTTCCCAATGACCAGTTTCCTGGGTCTGACCAGTCCTCACTCGTTGAACCATCCCAGAAATTTACCCCGTTGATACTATTCATCGTTGAAGGGACCGCAGCCTGAATATTTGTTGCAAAAACTTTCCCGTTGCCAGTAAGATTGGCAGATACATCAAAAGTACCGTCGCAGATTAGTATGCCATCATTTACCAATGATTTATTATTTCCAATTAAAGTGAAATTATAAATGCTCATTATTGCTCCTGAAGCAACAGTGAATAAACAGTTATTCGGAACTGAGAAATCGGCATTGTAAAATATTTTATTATTTATTGTAATGGTACTTTCCTTTTTCCCACTTCCTCCAAAAGCTGTTGGAACGGCTCCACCTGACCATGTTGAGGGACTGGCAGCGTCTCCGTCATTAATAGTAAAATAATCAGTTGCAAAGGTTAAGTTGGTAAATAGCATTAATACTACATTGGTAGAGACCAGCATAAAGATTTTTTTCATAATAAGAATTATTCGACCCATTAGAATATTATGTTTTATCCCGATGCATCAAAACTATAAATACTATTTTTCTCAGTCAACGCTAAATGGGACGTTTTTTCAATTTGGGACAAATAATAATTAACAGTTTACTTGTTAAAAAAAGGCCATTCAATTTACTGAACGGCCTTTAAACAATATTGAATGAACGTTAGTTACCAAATTTTTCTTAAGGTTAATTGTGCACCTAGTTTATCCTTTTCAGTTTTGATTTTATCGCCGGCAACTTCAATTGCAATCTCAAATGGAAGTTTACTACTGATATACATTATTTGAAAGTAGCACGATAGCTGTTCTTTCCTGGGTGTGAAACGATTTTGGTAAGTTCCCAGATGCTGTATAAAGGTGGCCATTCCTTTCCAGGCTAATTCAGGGTTTAATTTTCCTTTGGCGCCAATGTGATGGGCAAAAAAGCGGGTTGATTCAAATCCGTAGCTAATACCATTGTTTATGATCACAGGGAAAAATAAAGGAGATACCATTGCCATTTGTTGATAAGTAGCTCCAGAGCGATAGATCCCGTGGTTGAAATAATCGTCATATTCTTCTTTTCTCCAGGTTTGGCTGCCCTCATGCCAGTAATATAGTGTGTCACTTCTCGCACTTTGGTTATGGGTATCGGTGAATTCGTATATGAAATCTGTAATCAAACGGTCCCGGTCTTTAGAAGTTAAATAGATACTAATGAGATTATCTGTCCAATTGCGCCAGTTCATTCCGGAGAGATCATCAAAAGGATGGCTGAGATTGAGCATTACTTCCCATTCTGTGAAACGATAGGTAATTCTTGCCTGGTAAGTACCAAATTGGTTGCCGGCAACGTTTCGTTGATCGGTAGTGGGGAACTTCGAATCACCGCTTTGTCCGGTTATATATTTCAGATAAGCATTAAAATCGTCGGGCATTTTTCCGACAGTTGAATTTTGTGAAGTTCCACCCCACATTACAAAATGTTCCAGTCCTCCCTGCAGGTCGAAATTTTTATTGATTTTCAGTTTAAGGTATAATGACTTGTGATGCAAATGCGTGTTTTTCACGTATCGGTTATCATTTAGCCACCCTTCCTCGTATTCACCTTTAAACAATAATCTTTTACCAATCCATGGCAGTGGTTTATAATCAGAAACCCGAAAACTAATGCGGGGGTGGGGGCGGGCGTTTCTGCTTTGGGCTATATTTCCATTGGAAGTGGAGAGACCACCAAGCTGCATTTCATTAACCCATAATCCACCCTTGATTTCCCAATTTTTTAGGTTAATTCCGGCAAATATCTCATTAGCTTGTAAATACTGTGTTCGGTCACCAAGTCCGGCCACCAGGTCAGTTCCGGCAATTAAAAATGAAGTTGAATCTTTGCTGTAATTCAAACCGGAAAAACCTATGTCCGTCAAATTCAGAAAACGATTTCCATATCTGATTTTTCCATCGTGGTTGGCCCAAAGCCAAAGAGGTTGATTTTCTGTCGAAACCAGCGTGGAATTTGAGACAGTAATATGAGTATCTGTCTGTGCTTTTAGCTGATTTAAAAAAAGGAAAAGGCTAAATATGTACAGTAGTTTTTGTTGCATTCTTATTTTAGCAAGCCGTTAATTCCTGACAATTCGTATTTGAATGGCGTTTTGAATGGGTTTTTCAGAAACCAGCGCTAAATAGCCACCCCCGCCGGCTCCGCTTAACTTCCAGCCGATAGCTTCATTTCTATAATTCCCGATGATTTCTAAAATATCTGAATTAACCATGTGTGGAAACATTGCAACTTGTGCTTCAAAGCTCTCGCGAACTGCTGTTCCAAAATCAGCAAGATTTTTGTTTTGAATGGCTGCCCAGCATTTTTCTGTGGCAATTGCAAGAGCCTTAGCATTTTGAATGTTAATATTGGTATCACTGAGCACATCAAAATCGCCAATACGTGGAGAAAGTGTGATGAACCATAAATGCTTTTCAATAAACTCAAGTACCTCATCATCGTTCACGGAATCAATAGAATCTGGCCAGTATTGACCTTTGCCATAGTTTAGTTTGTTTACTCCCGGATAGACAATTCCAATTGCATCTTGTGACCCTGAGACTACTTTGGTCCCCGGAGGATTTTCAAAACTAAATAATGTTTTTGCAAGTATTTCCCTGTTCCCTTCAGGAATATCGGTTTGCCAGAGTTGGATCGCTTTTTTTCGGGTACTGCTCGACATCCCGCTACGGTCATTAAACTGATAGTCGGGATGGATGCTTATAGTAATAACAGGACCTGAAGAGAATTTGGAAACATAAGGCTGATCAAGCCAACCGCCGGCAAGATCGAGACGAAACGGAATATTACAAATCTTTCGTAATTCAGTAGTTGACCGGGCAGGAAGACCGCCATGGGGAATACGTTTACTGACAATTAATTCTGCCCCAATTTCTTCGCAAAGTTTTACTTTATCAGGTGTATATCCTTCCTCATTAACAAAAAAGATTTCCGGTTTCAATTCCCTGATTTCTTTTGAAAAATCCAATAATCCGCTACCTGTGTTAATCCAGGCATTTTTTACATGTTTTAAGGATTGTACCATATACAATCGTTCATTTTCTGTATTGATTGTCGGGCGGCCTTTTAGCTGCTCAATGGTTTTATCAGATCCAATTCCAACGTATAAATCTCCGTGTTGAGCTGCTTCTTCAAAAAATGCTACATGTCCGCTATGGAGCATATCGTAACAGCCGGATACAAAAACTTTTTTTCTGGTCATTTTTGTTTTGAGTTATTTCCTGCTAATATAATAGGTTTGCTTTGCTCTCTGTCTGTCGAAGGATTACTCGCAAAATTACTCTTCTAATTTAATTGAATGCTGAGATTCTTATTACTATTGATATTGTAAGTATGATTCAATGGGGTACGCAGAACCAAAGTTGCTCATGAATATAATAAATCCGTTTTTTCATCTTTTTAATATACAGGGAACACGACGTTTTTCTTATAAAAATTGTTCTGTCCTTAATCTTTAATCTATTATCTACCCTTCATCCTTCAAATACCACTCATACATCTTTTTCACTCCATCTTCGATCTCAATCTTATGATGCCAGCCCAGTGCGTGTAATTTGGTAACATCGGTAAGTTTGCGCATAGTGCCGTCAGGTTTGGAAGCATTGAAAATCAGTTCTCCTTTAAACCCAATGGTTCCTTTAATCAATTCAGCTAATTGCCGGATACTGATTTCTTTTCCGGTTCCTATATTGATGTGGGTATTGCGGATTTCTGTATTTAGTCCTCCTTTATCCCCTTCTTTTAAATGGGACGAAATGAGATCGTTGAAGTCAACATTTTCCATAATGTAAACACAGGCATCTGCCATTTCTTCACTCCAGAGGAACTCACGTAAGGGTTTACCAGTGCCCCATATTTCGACGAACCGGATGAATCAGGGGATTCAGAATAAGGTTGCTTCGCAGTTTCATGGCGCAAAGAATCCGTACTTTAGCAAGTACATGTAACGATTTTTTTCGTTCCGATCCATCAACGCCTTCAATTGGTCGTTTGTTGAGATCCGTACGAATGGCATCCCAGTTATTATCTTCCAGGCATTTGCCAAGATATATTTTCCGAAGCAAGGGCAGGTAGAACGTGCGATTTTTCCAAATCGAAATTATCATTCGGGCCGTATAAATTGGTGGGCATCACCGAAATGAAATTGGTTCCGTACTGAATATTATAGCTTTCGCATAGTTTAATACCTGCAATTTTGGCAATTGCATAAGGCTCGTTGGTGTATTCCAGCGGGGAGGTGAGTAGCGAATCTTCTTTCATTGGTTGTGGCGATTCTTTTGGATAAATGCAGGTGCTTCCCAAAAACAGCAACTTTTTCACTCCACTTTTCCATGCATTATGGATGATATTGTTCTGAATCATCAGGTTTTCATAAATAAATTCACCCCGGTAAGTATTATTGGCCACAATGCCTCCCACTTTAGCTGCTGCCAGAAATACATATTCCGGTTTTTCTTTGGCAAAAAACTGTTCGGTAGCTTTCTGATCCATCAAATCCAATTCCATGAATGTTTTACCAGTGAGTTTTTTATATCCTTTGCTTTGAAGGTTCTTCCAGATGGCTGAACCCACTAAGTCCCTGATGTCCGGCGACGTATATTTTTGAATGTTTTTCCATTTTTAGTCTATTTTATTCAAAATAATTCAATGTCCGGTATCCGCCCTCTTTCAGCTACGAATCTTTTTTCATGAGTTTAATATCCGATTGCATCATATCGGCAATAAGTCCTTTTAGATCGAACTCCGGTTCCCAGCCCAACTGGCGTTTTGCTTTCGTGGATCGCCGATAAGCAGGTCCACTTCGGTCGGCCTGAAATATGCGGGATCGACGGCCAACAGGAAATTGATCGTTATTGATTTACTGATTGAGTTAAAGATGTGACGAGCCTGGATTAACTCTTCAAGGTATTGTTCCCCGACATTTTCATTAAATACTTTTTCATCAACACCAGTAATAAATCCTTTTTCATCTGCTCCTTCACCTTCAAAAGTAATTTCCAGCCCCAGTTCTTGTCCGGATAGTTTAACAAAATCACGGATGGTGGTGGTTATTCCGGTGGAGATGACATAATCGTCCGGTTGTTCCTGTTGCAGGATCAGGTACATGGCTTTGATATAATCTTTCGCATGGCCCCAGTCGCGTTGCGATGAAAGATTTCCTGAGAAAACAGTTTCCTGCATTCCCAATGCGATGCGTGCCATGGCCCGGGTAATTTTTCGGGTGACAAATGTTTCTCCCCTGAATGGGCGATTCATGGTTAAACAGGATTCCGTTGCTGGCATGCATATCATACGCTTCACGGTAATTCACCGTAATCCAGTAGGCATACAATTTTGCCACACCATAAGGCGAACGCGGATAAAAGGGTGTTTTTTCTGTTTGCGGGACTTCCTGAACCAGTCCATACAATTCGGAAGTGGATGCCTGATAAACGCGGGTTTTATCCTTCAACCCCAGCAGGCGGACCGCTTCGAGAATTCTTAAAGTTCCGATTCCATCTGCATTGGCTGTATATTCCGGTGTGTCGAAACTTACTTTTACATGGCTCATGGCAGCCAGGTTATAAATCTCATCGGGCTGTACTTCCTGAATAATGCGGGTGAGGTTCATGCTGTCAGTCATGTCGCCATAATGCAGGATCAGGTTTCGGTCTTCCACATGCGGATCCTGGTAAAGATGATCAATACGTTCGGTATTGAACATGGATGCGCGCCGTTTTATCCCATGAACAATGTATCCTTTTTTAATCAGGTATTCTGCAAGGTAGGCGCCGTCCTGTCCGGTGATTCCTGTAATCAGTGCTGTCTTCATATATTGTAATATTTAGATTAGTAGTTCAGTGCTTAAAGGAAGAGTTTGCCGCGTTCGTTCGTGCCTCTCTCCCTCGCAATATTCGTGCAACTAAATTAATTGGTATTAGATTATTTTCTATGATTGAATTCAAATGAATGATTAAACGAGGTACGAAGTGCCGAAGTTGTCTCCTGACTATAAAAAAGTTTTATTTTTATCCTACAGATTTCTAATAACATTTTATTTGAACAATTCATTCACTCCTTTAAAATGGCGTTTATACCATTTGGGGTCTTTTATACGATTAAAAATATATATCCGGTCTTTTTTGTTTTGAATGAACTTACAAATTCGTTGAATGTATCGGATAATAATTAGTTCATATAATTTATAGCTCGGAAATATAAAACGTGCCATTTCGGATGATTTAAAAACCATTGGTGCTTTTATATAATTTGACTGTTGACTTATTTTTTATTATTGATAAATCCTGATCGGGGCTAAAAAGGTATTGCACATATTCAAAAAATATTCTTGCTTTTTCCTTTTCTTCAATTTGTTCTATCACTTCTTCCAGATTAACCCGTTTTGAAAGCAACCAGGCATCATACATATCACGAAACCCAGGTAAATATAATAAATGCCCATTATTTCCCAATTGACTATGAATGAAAGTGTGAATTAACCGATGTTCATCCGATGGAATTAATATTGTTTCATTATTCTCACTTTTTTTCCGATCTCTAAAAAGCAGGCTCGTTGAAAATTGTTTTGCATCTTTTTGATGTACTGGAATACGGTGTATTTCAACATTGGCTGTTTTATTTTCATTATACAGGGCAGGGAAGTGCTTTAATGTTTCTATTGTATCATAATATAGCAATGTACTTTTGTACCCTAATCCCATAATAATCTCAGAAGATTTTAGATAGTCTTTCTTCAACCAAAAGATCAATGTCACCTATCATTCTTTCTCCTGTATCGGAATAAAGGTTATCAATTACGTTTGCAGTTCCTTTAAGATTGAGCGAGACAATATTGTTCTCTGCTAATTCATTGTTAATTTCAATGGCTTGCTGAATAATATTCTGATTACGTTTTTTATTTAACTCATAAATATTTTCAAGGTGGTCTTTTAAATCAGAAGGAAAAACTTCTAACAAATTAAATTTCTTGAACTTATGGTAAATCGTAGTTAATATTAATTGTGCATCACAAAACGTTATAAATTTCTCGAGAGGTATGTCTCTCGAGTCAAAATTATTCAGAATGGATTCTTTTTGAATTCGATTTATCATCTAATGAAAGACATTTAAAAACAAATAAAAATAAATCAGTATTATTCATGCTGAAAATTCGAGTAGATCTAATAATTTTTTAAATAAAAAAGGATGCAAAATTTATTCAATAAGCAACTAAATAATAGTAATCGTTAAAACAATAATTCACTCAAATAATTTGTAGTATTGGAATGCTATTTTCTCCCATGTATATTCCGAATCTGCAATTTTTTTCATTTCCATTCCAAGTAATTTCCATTCTTTTTCATTATTGTAGGAAATAAGGTTTATAAGATCATCAGCGGTTTTAAAATATTTCGCACGATTAAATGTAGTTTCCCTGTTATAAACTACATCATATGCGAAAACTGGCAGTCCGAGTGACATCGCTTCTACCAGCGATGGATTTGTACCTCCAGCACTGTGACCATCAATATACACAGTGCAGTTGCTTCTGATTTGGTCCAAGATTTCCAGCTCGTATATAGGGTCAATTAGTATAGTGGCTAAATTTTTGGAATATTGTCCTTTAAGATATTTGCCATATTTACTTTTATTCCAGTTTCCTACTATTACAATGGTCAACGATGAATCTCTAAATGCCTCCAATATCATCTTGATATTATTTTCCGGTTCAATTCTACATACGGTGAAAGCATATTCAGCAGGAAGTAATATTTATCCTGTACTTCTTTAGACAAATTTCTTCTTTGTGCATGGTTTCCACCGTAAGCGATAAAAACACTGTTTTTTTTATATTCCTGAACGACGTAATTTTGAATTGCTTTATTATCTGTAATAATAATATCTCCATAATTTACAGCCAGTTTTTCAGAATATTTTAAAAATTTTTGAATTGGCTTCTTCCACTTTTCGCGTCTGTGTTCCAGTCCATCAATGTTGATTATTAATTTTTTCTTTGGATAAAATAGACGAAAAAAAGGAAGAAAAATGCACCCTGAAACCCAAGAATCAATATGTCATTATGCTTTCCTGCTGCGCGAAAAAGTGAAACAATATCGTAAGAAATACTTTGAATGCCGTTAGCATCTAATGGTACATATTTTAGCTTGACGTGATTGTACATGAGCTTCTGTTATGTTTAACTTTTGGAACTACCATCCACAACTATTCAATTTTTATCCTAAATTTTTTGTCAGATATTCCGCTAAAGTTTCAAAACCGCCATATTTTGAAGGGATCCCAGCAGTGCCAATGATAGCAATCTTATCCTTTTTCATGAAGTTTAATAATTTCAATTGCAAATAAGTCAGCTATATTTTCCCAATTATATTTCGACTTAATACAATTAATTATATAATCATGAGGGAATGGGCTTTCCAACGCCCATAACAATTTTTCCTTGAACTCATATTTACTATCAGGAGAAAACATATAATTTCCAAAAAAATCAAAATCACTCATTGCTGTTTTATTGCTGCAAATAACTTTGGCACCAAAATAAGCAGCTTCAATTGGTGGAATACCAAATCCTTCAGCTATTGATGGGAAAACAAACAATTCACAGTTTTTATATAACCATACGAGTTGTCCATCTGATACTCCTTTCAACCAATGAAAATGTTCTTTTTCCAATTGAGATAGATTTTTTATCTGGTTTTCAAATTGAATATCAAATAAACCCTCAGACCCAACAATAACCAAATCATAACCTTCATTTAATAGATTCAGTTCCTTCCAGACTTCAATAAGTAACGATTGTTTTTTTCGTGGTTCAACACGACTAACAAATAAGATAAATTTTCTATTTGTTAACTCAGAAACAGGAGTACTAATATTATTCAATGAAATTGCATTAGGAGTAAGAATTATTTTAGATAATGGAATCCTAAAATGTCGGTTAATTGAATATCTGGAATATTCAGAAACTGTTGTCAATAAATCTGCCTTTTTTGCTGGAGGTCAAAATAATATACTATTTTTTAATCTGTACTTAAATGGAAAAACTTCAGGTAGATCAAGAAATAATAAATCATGAATGGTAACAATATATTTACAGGATTTATTAAATGGAGAAATATATTGAAAATGAGCTATGTCAATTTTGTTTTTTTTTATTAATTGTGGAATCGTATAACCTAAACGTTTGATTCTTGAGTGGGTATTATATTTTAGATGTATAAAATCAGATACTTTCAATAATTTTTCAACCTTTTCCTTATCATTTGATCCGATAAACAATTGAAACCTTACATCTTTTATTAAATAAGAATAAAGCCCTGCCAGAAAATTTAAAGTACCTTGATGAATATCGTCAAATATATGGGCATCAACGAAGAGTCTAATTTGTTTTTGCATTGTATATTTGTCTGATTTTAAGAATAAAGATTATTTTCAGAAAAATCCATAACCACTTTAACTACTCTTTCAATGAACGAACCAAAACTAAAAGAAGATAAATACTCTTGTTTGATAAGTTTTTCACGTTCTCTAAACTGAACTGTATTTTTATTTTCATATATATATTCAATTTTATGTGCCAAATCTACGGCATCCTCTGGGGTATAAAACAATACTAAATTATCATCAACGTAATCCCTGATAGAAGGAATATCACTTATAATAATAATCTTTCCTCTATACATTGATTCGAACAATTCCCATATGACCAGAAGATAATGAGGTATTCTTTAACGGTATAATAACAAAAAGTAAAATATCATCAAGAAACTTCCAAACTTGTAAAGTATAATGTCAAACAACACTTCAACATTGTTTGGAATTTGATTATTTGGAAGAGCGTTAGGTCGTGTTGCAATTTTGCATTTTTGATTAGGATATTTGTTTTGAAGAATTGAGAAAGCCCTTAGAAGGACATCATAATCTCTATTGCTTATACCGCCACTAGCAATATAATCAATATTTGTAAAATATTTCTTATTTTCAAAAATGTCATAATCTCTGCCATATTTTACAAAAAAAAACTTCGATGAAAGTGCAGGAAATATAGTTGAGTAGAATTCAATTTCTTGTTTAGAGTAAACAAATATTTTTGTTACATTTTTGAATGAAAATAAAATCAACTTTTTTCGAATCCAGAAATAGAATTTATTTGTTTTAGGAACGAATAATAACCCTGAAAGATATACATTATCCTTTAAATAAAATATCTCTAAAAGAAACAATAAAAAAAACCAACAATAGGGTTAATGAAAACTTTCTTTTTAAATTCTTCTTTTTTTGAGTACAAAATTTTAATAGCTGCATATAATGAAATTGACCGATAAAATAATATGTGACATTAAATTCCCCAGCATCGGAACACGATGAAAAAATTTTATGGTAAAATTTTCATAATCTGTATAAATGAATTTGGAATCACATATTGGATCGATTATTTTTTTGTAGCCTTTTCCTTTTTATATTGGATTGTTTAATATAAAAGTACTTTCATAATTAAGCAGTTCTTAAAACAGAATTTATGATGAAACCCTATTTCCCTTTCTCGTAATAATGATTAATTAGGGAATGAAATATGGCAGTTATATAATTTATTATTATTAAAAAGAATATTCGAGGTTTCAAGATATATTTAGGAATAAAAGATAATGAAACAAATAGATATTTGATATAATCATACATAGAAAATAAATCTGGATGTTTTTTCATTATTAATCTGGCATTTCTAAGAGAATAATAAAAGACTGTCGGCTGCTCTCGAGAGACTATTATTGCTTTTAATAATATGACTCGTTGTTATAGAAATAAGTTTTGCCTTTAATTTTCTAGTCCGAAGGGAGAAATCAACTTCCTCCCAATATATAAAAAAGCGTTCATCAAATAACCCAATTTCATTAACCACTTTTCTATTGATAAGCATACATGATCCTTGAGAGTAATCAGTCTCAATTGTTTCTTTGTTTGACATTATATTTTTTTGTAACAATCCTTTTAATTTTATTGCATCAAAAAGAATTTTACCATCAGTATTGACTGTCCTTACCGAAACAATACCTACTTCGTCAGTAAGAACTTTTCCCATTTCGCAGATGGTATTTCTTGAAATAATAATATCTGGATTTATAATTAGAATATGTCCGGAAAGATTATTTGCCATAAGAAATTTAAGACCTTCATTATTTCCTCCGGCATACCGAGATTCAGCTTGTTTTCGACCAAATAGATTTCAATCGTATCTTTATTTTTATTAACAATTTCTCGGATTTTTATCAGATCATGATCTGTAGAATAATTATTAATTATAATTATCCTAATATTTACTTTTTCTGATAATCGAAGAATATTATGGATGCATTCTCGAACAGATTCAGCACTATTCCAATTTAGAATAAAAATATTAATGATAGACATTAAAACTATTCTGATTATTCCTTAATTTTCTATTTGTCTTAATATAAAACCTAAAAAAAGAACATATTCGGAATCATGAATCTCTGCAATACCTCCTACCACAATCATGGAAAACATCAGACATAAAGTAAATCCTAACAATAATCTAGGCAATAGTATCTGATCTTTGGTAATAGAACTATTAGATTTTAAAGAATGTTTTATCAATCTGAAATAAAAAAAAACATAGCACAATATTCCCAATAGGCCTGTTTTTACTAAGATATATGCATATCCATTATGTGTTATCGGAATTTTTCTAAAATTAACTTCATTTAATGTCATTGTAAACCCCAAATCAATTAAACTGCCAAATCCATAACCAAATAATTTTTGTTTTGTATTACCTTCTATGAATTTGTCTAATGCTTTGTAAGTCTCAAAACCTCGCCAGTTCCTATTAATATCAACCATGTCGGTATAATCAGATATCTTCAATTCAATTACACTTCGTGCGATTTTACTACGAAACGTGCCAACTTCACTTGTATGGGTCGTGGTAATTAAAATAGCAAAAACGAACACCAGTGAGCCAATACTTAAAATCAACCGCCAATTAAAGCGGTCAATAAACCCAAGAATTGAAAAACTTAGTATAATTGTAGTAATTAGACCAGTTCTGGAAAATGAAAGGATGAAAGATAATAACAATAATGGCAACGCAATTTTTCGAGGGAAAAATTTCAGGGAAAAGATTATCAAGTCCAATGTGATATTGAAATAAACCTAAAACAAGTGAAAGTATGATTAAACTCCCTCCCGGATTATTCACCAATTTCCGAATGTCGTCAATTTTTTCACTAAATAAACTTGGGTTCAATACAAATTGAGTTAAGTGAAACAAGCTAAAAACAATTCCTGAAAGTACTACAACCTTTAAGATACGTGGCCATAACTTTTTATTTTCGCTATCCAATATCCAATATAGATCAATGAAATAGGGGTTAATGCATAAGTAATGTCGCGAAGAACATGCCAGGTTTCATGTCCAACTATTCCAATTATACCTAACATGAAAATACCTAACAGTGGTTTAACATTGGTTAAATAACTTACTTTTATTTTGCCCCAAGAATGAAATAAAATGTATAAGCCAGTTATTACTAATATAGGGGAAAATAAATGAGCAGGTAAAAAATTAGATACTATTATAATTAAATATAAAACTGCCTCTCTCCAGGTGAAAATGTTCTCATTTATTTTATTCCTAAGTTTATTCATTCAGTTTTTAAATTGAATATGCTGTTCATAAAGAAGCATGAGAATTTGTTAGCTATCAATATCAATAAATTGTTCCCAATTTACCAAAGGTGATAAATAGTTTACTTCTCCATGAGTGGAAAATCCTGGTAGGGGACAGATGAGCATGCGCGATTTGAATTTTGTTAATATTGAGAAAATTCGATAATCTGCAGGAAATCGTCTTTCTTGAAATATTTTTAGAAATGGTCTCCCTTTTTTTATAATGCCAACTGTAAAAAGTCTAAATATATAACTATCCTTTTTTAATATTGAAACTTTTGATGAAAAGGTCATGGTTGTACTATTGGTTGTTTTCCAATGCGTTGGCTCGTAAAAAAATTTTACTTTTTTCTCCTCCGTTTACTACTTGTATACCATCAACATATTTATCAGGATGATCATATAGGGTCACATAATCAGCTATCTGCAAGCCTTCCAACAAAGCTCTTCTTGAATAATGCTTATGTATATAATCGTTTTCGACAAAATAAACAAAATTATCTGGAGGTAACTTCAATGATAATAAATATGTAAACCAAAAACTACGGAATTACCCAGGGTAGTTCTATGTATGGCACCAAATCTAATCGTTTTTAGCCAGTTATATGTTTCATCTGTCACATTATCCGCAATAACGGTAATTTGATCTGAAGGAAATTCCTTTATAAAATTCTCTAAACAATTTTTATTGTTAATGTATTCACATTTTTCTTTATTCTCGCCTTTGTCACTTAACCTATAGTAAATGTGTAATCTACTCATGTGAAAATTATTTATTGAATTTGCATTAAAATCTCAAAAAATTTACATTTCTCCTTTTGCTTATATAAACAGAAAGTAACGCTGCAAAAGACTCAACAAGTAATGTAGTTAATGCAAGTGAAATCAGATTAGTGAAATGAGATAAAATCAAAAAGAAAACAACTATGAAATAAAATATACTTGTATAAATACGAATTCTCAAATAATCTTTGTTTAAATTCCATGAAATCAGAACAATATTGGCATAAAAAAGACTTATTGTTACTGGGATAATACTAATAATTAATATTTGGAATACCATAACAGATTTGACCATTTCAAGACCTCCTGCTAACTTTATAATTGTGTTGGCAAATAAGATTCCGCCTAATAATATTATAGAAGTTACGATCAAAGTGATCAGAAACGCTCCTTTTAAAAATTTTCTATTCTTATTTTGAGCGACTTGTGGATAAATTGCTTGACCAATTAACTGAATTGGAGTTTTTGATATTAATGAAAGTTTCTCAGCCAATTCATAATATGCAACTTCTTGCATACCAAGGGAAAGACCCAGAATTACTTTATTAGTACTTAAAGACAATGATGTTGAAAGATTGGAAATGAATATCGGGATAGAATTTTTAAAATAATATTTTAATATATTATAAGGTTGCCAGATAAATTTTATGTTATGAGTAAAAACAATAGTTATAGAAACGACTCCAGCCACCACAGAACCAATGCCATAAATTAATGGGACGAACAAATAATCTTTTCTCTCCTTTACCAAAATAAAAATTAGAACTACAAAAATAGTTCTGCTTAATAGATTCATTAATGTAATATATTTCATTTTTTCAATTCCCTGAAAATACCAAATAGGAAAAATGAAATCATAAAAACACATCCATAAAGTAAGAAAAAATAGTGTCTTATATTCATTTACATGTGGAATGAGAAAAACAAAGAAGGTCATAATACTAGCTGAAAACAAAAATAATCCTCCTTTTATCTGTAAAATACTACTTACTATTTCACTGAGCTTTTCTTTATCGTTACGGTGAATACTAACTTCTTTAGTAGCAGAAAGATTAAACCCAAATTCAACCAGAATAACAAGATACCCTACAATTGCTTGAGCAAAAACTACTAGTCCAAAAGTCTCCTTGCCTAACACTTTTATTAGATACGGATAAGTCGCCAACGGCAATATCAAATTAAATATCTGTAAAACTGAGAGGTAGGAAAAATTTTGGATTATGGTTTTGTGGATTCCGGCCCTTTCACGTATCTTTTTTATGTGTTTATTCAAATGTATAGATTATTCGATTTGGTGTATCGTTTGCAAATGTTGAATTCAACCACTGAGGGACACGAGGAAAGACTCATTATATTTGTTCCTTTTCCAGGTTAAGAGTAAAAAACTCAATTGTCTTTTTTAAACCTTCTTCCAGTTCAATTTCGGGGTGCCAAATTCGTTAAGTTTACTTTTTGCCAGATCAATGTTGGGTTTTCGTTGCAACGGATCATCCTTTGGGAGTGGAAGATATACTATTTTTGATTTTGAATTTGTAAGGTCAACGATTTTTTGAGCCAATTCCAGCATGGTAAATTCCCCGGGATTTCCGATATTTACGGGTCCAATAAGTGAATCGTCCGTATTCATCATCTGGATCATTCCCTCAATAAGGTCATCCACATACTGGAAACTTCTAGTCTGCATTCCATTTCCATAAACAGTAATATCTTGCCCCTTTAGTGCCTGAACAATAAAATTGGAGACCACTCGTCCGTCACCGGCATTCATTCGAGGGCCATAGGTATTAAATATTCGTATAATTTTAATTTGTACCTTATTTTGATGGTGATAGTTAATAAATAATGATTCGGCACAACGCTTTCCTTCGTCATAGCAAGAACGTGGTCCAATTGGGTTAACATTTCCCCAATAGGACTCTGGCTGTGGATGCATGGTCGGATCACCATAAACCTCACTTGTCGACGCTTGCAAAATTTTTGCACCTACCCGTTTGGCTAATCCGAGCATATTAATAGCTCCCATCACGGATGTTTTTATTGTTTTTATTGGATTATATTGATAATGAATAGGGGATGCAGGACAGGCAAGATTATATATTTCGTCAACTTCCGCAAAAAAAGGATGTGTAACATCATGCCTGACTAACTCAAAATTGGAGTTATCCAAAAGATGTTCTATATTTGATTTATGTCCTGTGAAGTAATTATCCAGGCAAATTACCCCATTCCTTTCGTACAATAATCTTTCACATAAATGTGAGCCGATGAAACCTGCTCCACCAGTCACCAGGATTCGCTTTTTCATTTTATAGTTTATTCAGAGAGTTATTTTGATTATATAATTTATTTGGAAAAATTGCTTATAGTGTCTCTAAGATTTGATTCATCTTTGTAAGTCTAAAAAATTCTATAATCTTATAGAGTATAATTTTATCTTAAAATTTCAGTTTCTTTTGTTAAGAAATTAAAATCTATCTTGAACTAATATTGCTGCTATTTGTGTTCTTCCTTTATTTCTCCGCTGGCGCCGATTTGTAATCGGTGCTTTGTTTTGCAAAAACAAAAAAAACTTTTACCTGTTGTTTCAAATCGGTTTTCTTTGTTGTTCTTCTCCATAATTGTTGTGCTAAAAGTGGTGAGGCTCCTTCGATCGTTCTAATAATTTAAGTGCTAAAAGTCATGAGTTTGGTTCGGTCGCTATGCTCCCTCGCAAAGCCGTACCACTTATTTTGTTTTGTGCTGGTATGTCGGCGCTCCAAATGATGTTGGGTGCACGATCCACGAGGGAACTTAGTGACCGACGTGGTCTCATTAAAATTTCTATAGTTTATAAACTTTTTCACTCGCTTCCTTCACCATATTCCTCAAATCCACGATCAGTTTGGCATAAGTTTAAATGAATTCTATATCAAACACAGAATGATTTGTTGTAAGAACTACTGCATCTGCAGCCTGCAATGTTTCTTTAGTTAATTGCACCGATTTATATTCTTTCCCATCGTTTGTTTTTGCCGTTGGAATATATGGATCATGATAAGAAACATTTCCTCCTTTATGTGCAACTGTTTCCATAATTTTAAGCGCCGGAGATTCTCTGTCATCGTTAATATCGGGTTTATAGGCTACGCCAACAAAAAGTATATTACTACCATTAACAGGTTTTTTTTGCCGGTTAAGTGCCGAAGCAATTTTTACACTCATGTAATGGGGCATCCGCATATTAATGTGTCCTGCAGCGTGGATCATGCTCAGTTCGAAATCAAATTGTTTGGCAATATGTTCCAGGTAAAACGGGTCGAGCGGAATACAATGTCCTCCGATTCCCGGGCCGGGGTAGAATGCCTGAAATCCGAAAGGTTTTGTTTTGGCGGCATCAATAACTTCCCAAATATTAATGTCCATTTTCCCTGCCAACAGCGCCAACTCGTTAACAAGGCTGATGTTAACAAGGCGATAGGTATTTTCCAGTATCTTAACCATTTCCGCTACCCGAGGTGAACTAACCGGGTAGATATTGTCAATTGCCTTTTTGTAAATTGCCTGTCCGATTTCAAGTCCGTCCGGCGTCATTGCACCCAATACTTTTGGGGTGTTTCGCATATGAAAGGTTTTATTTCCCGGATCAACACGTTCGGGAGAGTAGGCGAGCCAAAAGTGGATGCCATGTTTGAATTCACTGATTTCGGTGTTATCACCCCTCTGTCCGTCAGGGCCGGACATCTCCCCTGCAGAGGATAATTGTTCCTGTTCAAAGTAAGGATTCTGCTTTGAAGATTCTTCGATGATTGGAAGTATAAAATCTTCAGTGGTTGTGGGGTAAGTAGTACTTTCAAGACTGATAAATGTACCGGGTTTCATATTCTTCCCGATATCCTTACATGCACTTTCAATATAACTCATATCGGGTTTACGGAATTTATCAAGTGGCGTGGGAACACAAATAATAAGCGCATCACATTCTTTCATTTTGGTGAAATCGGTAGTTGCCCTAAGAGTGGCATTATTTACGACCTTACGGAGAACACTATCCCGGATATCCTTATTATAGTTTTCTCCGGAATTTATTTTGCTGACTTTTTTCTCTGATTTGTCAAAACCGATGACTTTTAGGTTTACTTCAGCAAAGTTGATGGCTAACGGTAATCCAACATATCCAAGACCAATGATCCCAACTACCTCCCGGTTATTGGTGATTTTTTCAAGGATGATTGATTTGTAATTCATGATGTTTGTTAAATTTTTTTCCTCTTTGTTCTCTCGGCTTCTCTGCGACCTTTGTGTTTAAACGGATTTCGGGACCATTGATAATCTATTGAATTAAAAATGCCATAACCATGGGATTAGAATAACACTAATGGCAAAAGTTAACAGTTGTAATGGTGCACCGATTCTGAAAAAGTCCCTTCCGGAATAGTGTCCAATAGCTTTTATTATGAGGTTAGCACGATATCCACGTGCAGTGATAAAGCTGGCAGCACCTGATATCGCAATGGCAATAAAAAATGGTCTTGGGCTAACATCCAATAAATCTGCCGCTACAATTGCCACGGGAAAAACCAGTGCCACTGCTGCATTATTAGTGACAATTTCAGTAAGAACAGCTGTCATTAGATAAATAATCGCCAGAACTCCGTATGGCCCCAGTGATTTCACAACATCAATGGACTCGCGTGCAAGTGCATTCGCCACGCCGGTATTTTGTATTGCCTTACTTATTGCAAAAGCTGAGGCAATGGTAATGATCAAATCCCAGCTTACATTTTTGGTATATTCCTGGTGAGGTAAAATTTTAAACCATACCAGCAGCAGCGCCGCGATGGCCACAAACAGAAACAGATTTAACTTTGTTCCGAATCCGTAAAAGACGAATTCATTTACTAAAATCCCCGTGACCATGGCAATTAATATAATCAGGGCGATCCATCTTTTACGCCTTGTTTTCTCAACGGGATAGTCCTGAATATAATTCATCAGGTAAAACATGTGAGATGTTCCCCAGTTAATAGCAAAATGTTCGGTTGTAAGAAGTACAACATTATCACCAACCTTTAATTTCAATTTATTAAGGTTTGCTGTTATTGGTTCACCATTCCGGTGTATAGCAAGTACCACAGCGTCAAAATGCTCCTTGAAATTAAATTCCTGTACCGTCATTCCTAATCCTGAAAAGCGAGGTGATAATACCACTTCGTAATTTTTCAGCGCTGATTTGTCTTCCATTTCCAACTCATCGATTCCTTTCAGTTTAATTTCCGGGTGATTAAGGATATAGTTAAGCCGGTCGGCGCTGCCGGTCATTAAAATGTCATCGTTACGGCGTATTTTGATGGAACCGTGATCCGGTTTTACCATTCTCCCATTTCTTTCGATAGAATGAACTTCAAGACCGTTTAGTCCGGCGACATGATTATTCAAAACGTTTTGTCCAATCAGGTTACTCCCTTCATTTAACTGAATATTGTAATAGTAATCCTTCGCGCTGGTTGTTTGCTTTCTTGGAAATATCCTTTTCCCGGGGAGCAATACGTTTCCTAAGAGCGCCATGTATAAAAGCCCCATAAGGGCGATTATCCATCCTAGTTTGCCTAATTCAAAAAGATGCATCCCTTCCTGGTGGTTTTCTATCATTAATCCGTGCACTACTAAATTGGAAGAAGTTCCGATAAGCGTACACATACCACCCAAAATGGCTGCGTAGGAGAGGGGGATCAGAAATTTTTTGCTGGATAGTTTCATCATTTCAGCCCACTTCATCAGGATAGGCGATCCGTTTACAACAATAGGAAGGTTGTTTAGAAAAGCGGATAATAAAGCAACAGGAATCATGATTCTTGGGATCATGAATGGCATTGGGCTCTTTTTACGCGGAAGGTAAGCCTGTGCAACTTTTGTGATCAGACCAGATTGTTTGATCCCTTCATTAACAAGGAACAAAAGCATAATGGTTAGCACCCCTGTGTTAGAGAAACCTGCGATCATCTCTTCCGCAGAAATTATTCCGGTTGCCATAAAAATAACTGCGGCGCTGAACAGGATAATTCCGGGACGCAATAATTCAAAGAAAAATGCGGCCAAAATATAAATAAAGACAATAACGAATATGATGATTTCGAAACTCAAAATTGATGCTATTAAATTAATCTATCTGTGCCGTTTATATATCATATCACATTGAGCGAAGTCGGGATGAGATTTTATTTACTTTTCTGTTTTATTTGCTGTTTTTTGTTTTCACAAATACAGATCATAATAAACAGATTATTTTTGATCATCCATACTGTTCCATCTTTCTTTAATCGTGTCCAGAAACTGTTTGCCAAATATCCAGCCAATGCCAATTACCCCTCCCACGAATATCCAGATAATTAGAACCATTGGTCGGTTTGGGGAAGACTTTTCAATCGGAACCACTACTGGTTTCAGGATAGAAAATACAGGCGTATCTTCCTTGACCCTAATCTGTGCCTGTTCGAGCTGCTGCGCCAATTGCGAATAGACATCAAAAGCCAGTTGATAATCACTTTGAAGTCTTTCTTCTTCTGTACGGGCCCTGGCAGATGTAACATTTTTATTCTGATCGCGGAAAGAAGCCAGATTATTCTGGGCCAGTTCAAATTCTTTTTTCTTTTCGGCACATCGTTCTTTCACGAATTCCAATTGTGCAGATGCTTTCTCAATTTTAAATTCGGTAATATATTGTTGCAATAATTCCTGCGCTTTTTGTCCAACTTCGGCTGCCAGTTTTGGTTCATGAAAACGGGATGATAATACTACATATCCTTCTTTATCATTGGTTTCCAGTGTTACATTTTCCGAAATGAACTTACGAATGCCTTCCTGATCCTGCGTTAATTCAATTGTATTTTTATCAGCGAAATTTCCGGTTTCATTATTCTGTTTGCCGCGTATCGCTTTTACTATTGCACCAGGCAATCCCAGCGTATATTTTTTTAATAACGACAAAATACCGGGTTTTGCAATATCTGTGTAGTATTCATAAATTGAAACGGGATGATCCACATCCGAAAATGTAAAGGGAGTGTTCATGATCTCCAGTTGAAACGGAACGCTTTCAACAATTTGTGGATAAACATAAGGAGACAATTCGTTAGTTTCCATATTCAAGTTGAGGTTAAATCCAGCCATTGCAGCTAGCGAAGATAATCCTCCCAAACTCGATTTTCCATTTGAAATCTGTGGAACCATTGTTGTTGAAGCAGTGTATTCCTTGGGAGATAAAAATGCAACGGCAAGTCCAATAAAGGCAAAAATTACAATAACAGTAATGATGAACTTACGTCCAACCCAAATAGTTTTTGCCAGTGCAATCAGATCGATTTCGTCTGATTCGACAGACTGTGGATTAGTTTTGATTTGTTCGGCCATTTTCCAAAGTTATTCTATATTTCGATATTTTATTAAGGCACAAAAGGTATATGGATTTAAGTACATGGTACCAAGTATAACGTTTATGGTTTATTACTATTCGTTTTAATACGCTTCTGTCTGGCTTGAATGAGTTTTTATAATTTTTGCGGAAATTTTTTCTGATAATTGATGTAATGCTGGAAATTCATCATCTTTTGATAAGTTCCAAACTTCTAAATTTATGAATTTCCCCATTTTTTATATTGATCCAATTATTTTAAAAGGCAATTTCCCTTTTCCTTTCACCATAATCCTTAGCACGAACCCCTTTTTCTTATTTCGTCAAATTTGCAATCGTTGCCATTGAAACCGCCAGCGATGCCAGTGCGCTGGCAATGGCTAACCAACGACCTGAATCTGTTCGTTGTTTTTCCGGTTTCTCGGGGACAATAATCTGGCTTCCCGGTTCCACAATCGGATAAGAGTGAAAGATAATCCCTCTTGTAATTGCCGTTGTTCCATTGGGATAGAGTACGTATGTTTTTCTTTTATATGCCTTACTGTCGAATCCCCCGGAACGGTCAATATAATACTTGGCTTTTTTACCCGTTTCGAAAACGATCGAAAAGGGGTTTTGTACACTGCCGGAAATCTTTACGGTTTGCATAAATTCCGGAATATTGATTCTGTCACCATTATTCAGAAATAGGTCTGCTTCTCTGCCGGGATTTTGAAGTATCTGTTTTAAATTAATGGCGACGCTTTCGGTGCCTAATTCATCAGAAAAACGCTCCAGTGTTGCACCGTTAATGTAAGCCTTTGGTGTAATTCCTCCAGCCAGACGTATCAGATCGGAAATACGCTGTTGCTTGTTATTGATGGCATAAGCACCGGCATAAGCTACCTCCCCTGTAATAAAAACAGTTTCACCTTTTCGATAATTTGGTGCCCTGCGCACGGATACCTGATCAAATGGCTGAAGCTTTAAACTATTGTCATTCATCCCCATTTTAAGCGATCTGGACATATTGGCAACAATAATATGCCCGAGCGTATCGGAAAGGCGAGAAGATTCCTCGTATGAGAGGCGACGGGCAATCTCTATAAACGTACTGTCTGCTCCTTCGGTGAAGCCTCCGGCAAGAAATATAGCATCTCCTAAAGTCAGGTTTTCCGACCAGCTAAATGTACCCGGTTTTAGTACTTCTCCGTTAATCTTTATGTAAGGTTGTTCTTGTAAATCGAAATGTGATTTGATTATGATAATGTCTTCCGGTTGCAGCAGAATGTTTTTCTGTCCGTTGATGATTTCATCCACATTGAATGCAATTGAAGAAGTTGTCATGTCAGGCTTGTAACGTATAATTATTCCACGGTTTTTAAAAGCATCCTTGGTCAGACTGTCGGCTTTTAAAATCAGATCGTGTAAAGTCAGCCCACTATCCCATTCATATTCTCCCGGGTGATATACGGCTCCCGAAATTGTAACCCTGTTTTTGAAAACACTGGAAATAGCATCATTTTTGATAACATCACCATTGTCAAGAGCTGTGGTGCTAAGTTCAGAAAACGGGACATCAATAATTTTATATCCTTGCTGAGTTTTCCTGTATATCTGTGTTTTAGCCAGGTAAGCTTTTTGCGTAAATCCCCCGGCAAAACGAATCAAATCGTTTAGTGTTTCACCGTCTTTAACTTCAAAAAAACCATTTCTTTTAAATTCTCCGTTTACTTCCACATTTTTTTCGGCAGCTGGCACAAAAATAATATCTTCATCTTTTAAAACGATGTTATCGGAAGGGTCAGCATTAATCAAAAAGTTATAAATATCTACTGCTTTATACACTTTGTTATCCCGGATAATTTTAATATTTCGAAACGACCCAATATCATTCGGACCACCTGAGAGATAAAGTGCATTGAAAACAGTTGCTGTAACCGGAAGCGTGTATGTTCCGGGGGCAACAGCCTCACCAACAATATTAACCTGAATGGAACGTAACTGTCCCATGCTTATCTGTGCAAAAGTTTGTGGATTATTTCCACCCAAATCGGAATAAATAGAGGTCAGTCTTTCTTTGATCTTTTTCTCGGCGTTTTCAAAAGTAGAACCGGCAATGTACAGCGGTCCTACATCAGGAATCAAAATCTGGCCATCTTTATTTACAGTAAGCTGGTAATTATTTTGAGAATTTCCCCAAATGTTGATTAATATCTGATCTCCAATCCCTATCTCATAGTTTCTGGGTGTCTGGATATTCAAACTTGGTTCAAATGTCAGATTTTTATTATTAAACAAATAGGTGCCAAAGATTTTGCTTCGGGTATCATTGAAACCGGGAACTCTTTGTGATTTTTCATTGTCCTGTTTTTCTATCTTTAGTTCTGAAACATTTTGAATCGTGTCATTGGCACTCCATTTGCTGGCGCCCGTATTTTCCTGTACACGATTCTGGAAGTCCTGAATTTGTTGCTCGGATGCCCCTTTCTGACGTGCAAGATCAGCAGCATCCTGTGAAGATAATCCAGCATCCTCTATCATTTGCTGGGCTTTTTTGATATCGGATTGAGGAAGTGATTTAACATCCACCGATTCTACATCCTGAGCAAAACTTCTAAAAAATGTGGTTGCCAACAAAACAAAGATTAAAATGAATTTCATCTTTTGTATCATGGAAAATGAATTTAAAATGCCTAAAGCTAGGTGTTTTTGATTCATAGTTTTTGGTTTAATCAATTGTTACAAAGGTAAAGGATAAATTTAATGATCTTTTGTAATTCAATATTAGTGGTCGCACATTTTGTTTGAAGTTTCAGCCTTTAAGTTTCAAAGTAATTTTGATACCAATTAATAAACGCCGAAATTCCTTCTTTTAATTCGGTGGAAGGTGCATAACCAAACTTTTCTTTTAAATGACTGACATCGGCAAATGTTTTATAAACATCGCCAGGTTGCATTGGCAGGAATTCTTTGATGGATTTCTTCCCAAGCGCATTTTCCATTGTTTCAATAAAATCCATCAATTTTACCGGATTTCCGTTACCAATATTATAGATTGCGTATGGAATTGGTTCATCTTCTATATTCTTCGAAGGCGTAATTTTTTCCGGCCCATGATTAATAATGCGGGCAACTCCTTCCACAATATCATCGATATAAGTAAAATCGCGTTCCAGGTCTCCATTATTAAAAACCTTTATGGGTTTATCATTTATAATGGCATTTGCAAAAAGAATCGGTGCCATGTCAGGCCTTCCCCATGGACCATAAACAGTAAAAAAACGAAGTCCTGTTGTTGGAATATGGAATAAGTGACTGTACGTATGAGCCATTAACTCGTTACTTTTTTTTGTGGCTGCATATAAACTTATTGGATTGTCAACCCGATCATCCACAGATAACGGCATTTTACTATTATTGCCATAAACACTCGATGAACTGGCATAAACCAAATGTTTTATGTTGTATTGACGACATGCTTCAAGGATATTGGCAAAACCGACCAAATTATTTGCGATATATGAATGCGGATTTTCAAGACTGTAACGTACCCCAGCCTGAGCAGCCAAATTGCAAACTATGTCAAATTTTTCATTTTCAAATAGTTGGTTAAGATTATTCGTGTCAGTAATATCAATTTTTGCAAACCTGTATTTTGGAAATTTTTTACTTTGAATCAGATTCACTGAATCTGGAACAAGTTTCGACAGATGATCAATTTGCCCGATGTCTTGTCTTAAGATTCCTGATTCTTCGAGGCGGGCATATTTCAGATTAGTATCATAATAATCGTTTATATTGTCAATTCCAATGATACTATGTCCGAATTCCAACAGTTTCTTGACCAGATGAAATCCAATAAAACCTGCGGTTCCAGTTACTAATATTTTCATTTGAATTTTAGTCATTTTTAAGTTTGTCCTCTTTCCAAATCAATAGGGAAGGCTTATTTTTAAAGAAGTCTTCCATTTCCTCACAAGTTAGTATCAGGTATCGGATTTTTCGCTCAATCAGTTTCTCTGCTTTTGTAGTCAAACTTTCAATATAGCTTGTATCCAGATTGGTACCTACTAAAACCAAATCGATGATTTGAGAATCTTTTCCTTCAGCAAAATCACCTGTAATATAAGCTTTTTCAAGATTGCCAATCTGATTAATTACACGATCAATAAGTTTATCAATTCCAACAAACTTCTTTAAAATGTTATTAATGTCATTATATAAAGGATGTTCTGTATTTGCCTTAAAATACTTCCGATTGCCTGAGACCTCAGAACGCAATAATCCGGCTCCCTCCAGTCGGTTTAATTCCAAACGGATGGCGTTGGTAGATTCTCCAAATTCCTGCTCCAGATTTCGCAAATAGCTTTTTGTCTGGCTATTCAAAAAAAACTTAAGAAGCAGTTTAACTCTTGTTTTGGATGTAATAATAGAATCGAGCACGTATTTGTTTCTTCCAGAAAAAGTAATGACAGTTATGAATACAAACCTTCTTTTCCCTTTTGATTATCAGATTTTTCGAGGTTGTTTGATTTTTCACAGCTCCGCCTCCTCAGTTACAGTAATATTGTATGAGGTGGCTCTAATTTTCAAACTTTTCCCCTTACTATTTAACTTCCCGAAATTTGTGTATCAATTATTGAGTAACAAATTTACTCAATATTTATTTAATGTGTTTTATAATTTTTATTTTTCTTAAATCAAATTAATCGTGGAATTTCCCTGGTTTATCTAAAATGATTTTCGAAATGCAACATTTTGTTTTAATTATTGATGATACGCAATATTAATTTAGATCGGGCTTTGAGCTTATTAACGGGCAAAGGGCAAATTATTATATTTCGCTTTTCTATTAGCCTTTGTCCTTTTTCCCGATGAGCTGGAAATGCTGCCTGAATTGCGGGAATTATAAAAAATTCCAATTTTAAGTTCTGAATATAACCCGGTAATATTCATTCGGTTGCCGTTGTTATCGTAATTATGTACTACATCAAGGAAATCATATTTAACCATATTAAAATCGATTGAGGTTAATAGATAAACCTGATCTGATAACGACGTTTTAAAGCCGGTTCCAACTGAAAACATACCCGTTGATAAATCGGGCTGATTTTCGCTCCCTTTTCCAAAGAGTATTTCTTCGCTGTTTACATATTTGAAAGTAGATTTATAATAAAGGTAACTAAACCCAACTTTGATAAACGGATTTAATACCGTTTTATTTAACGCCTCGCCAAAATAATACCTCAGGAATAAGTTCTCTCCAATTAATTTGTTATTGTACTCTGTTGGGCCTTTAAGTGGCTCCATAAATTTATAGTGATAACCTATTGCTGAGAAGTGGTCTGTCTTGTCCGTTTCTCCATTTAGAGTTGAGTAGCTAAATTCTGCGCCCAGTTCAAAATGTGGAAATACAACCTTTGAAATTTCTATTCCCGATACAAACCCGGGTTTATTCGTAAATTCTTTTATGCTTTCAAAACTGCCCGAGTACTCAGAAATTAATTTTGCACCTCCTGCTTTTATGCCAATATTAATACCACTTTCGTTAAATATCTGTGCAGAAGATTGAACGCCAATAAATAGTGTTAAGATGAAGAATAGATAGATTTTATTTTTATTCAGATTCAATGTCAGCAAAGTTTAATTTCATTAAACAAATGAACTAAATTTTATTCAGACATGTAACTCTCTTTTTCGAAATTTATTACAAAGTTTAAAAAGTTTGTTGTGAATTATAATTTTTTGATTTGTCCTTTTAAAGTTCAATTAGAATACATGTAATAAAAACCGTTCTCTTTGAAAAGAACGGTTTTTTTACTGACAGGTGAAAAACTAATTTCTTTCAATATAACTTGCAATCCAGTCGCCAACCTGGGATGTTTTGTAAGCTGTTCCTTCCGAAATATCTTCGGTAACGTAACCTTGTTCCATTGATGCAGCTACGGCTTCACGTATCACTTTCCCTTCCTCCATTAAACCGAATGCATATTCAAACATCATTGCTGCTGAAAGAATTGTAGCGATTGGGTTGGCAATGTCTTTCCCTGCTGCCTGCGGATAGGAACCATGGATAGGTTCAAAAACCGAAGTATGGATTCCGATAGAAGCCGAAGGTAGCAATCCCAATGATCCTGTAATTACACTGGCTTCATCAGTTAGAATATCACCAAACATATTTTCAGTAACCATTACATCAAAGTTTTTTGGCCATTGAATAATTTGCATTGCTGCATTGTCAACAAACATGTATTCCGTTTTTATATCCGGATAATTTGGAGCCATCTCTTGCGCTATTTCACGCCACAAACGTGAGCTTTCCAACACGTTGGCCTTGTCAACAACAGTAAGTTTTTTATTTCGTTTTCCAGCAAATTCATAGCCTAATTTAAGGATTCGCTCAATTTCTTCACGAGTATAAGTATTTGTGTCAAAAGCAGTATTTCCATTATCTTTTCGTCCTTTTTCACCGAAATAAATACCTCCTGTGAGTTCACGAATACAAACAAAATTTGCTCCTTCAACCAATTCCCGGCGCAGCGGAGACTTATGAAGTAATGATTCGAATGTTTCAACAGGACGGATGTTGGCATAAAGTCCTAATTTTTTTCTCATTGCAAGCAAGCCTTGTTCAGGGCGAACAGTTGCTTTGGGATTATTGTCGAACTTTGGATCGCCGATTGCACCGAATAACACAGCATCCGATTTCATACACAATTCATGTGTTTCGGCAGGGTAGGGATCACCAACTTTATCGATGGCAGCGGCTCCTGTAATGCCAAATTCATAATTTAACTCATGATTAAATTTTTTTGCAACTGCTTTTACAGCTTTCATTGCTTGCTCAATGATCTCCGGTCCAATTCCATCTCCCGGAAGAATAGCAATAGTTAGTTTCATTTATTGATTTTTTAAGCATGCCGGAACAAACTATTAATGTTTCTCCGGCTCATTATTTTATGTTTAATTAATTTTTTCTCTCGACTAAGAAACTGCACTTAAAATTTTGTCAAGCAGTCCAGGCTGAAAATCATTTTCAATAATGTTCAGCATCTTGATGGTTGCTTTCATTGCAGCAGTATTCTGATCGGAATCCAATCCTTTTGTTTTGAATTCGTGATCACTTTTCCATGTGATAACAGTCTCAACCAAAGCATCGGTTTTACCTCCCGGTGGAATTGATACATTATAATCAATCAGTTTTGGAAAATCTTTTCCCAGTCTTTTGTAAATTTTTCTAATGGACTTTACAAATGCATCGTATTGCCCGTCACCATCACTGTATTCTTCATAAGTTTTTCCCTTTATTTCCAGTGAAATATTGGCAACAGGTCTCAATCCCATTGTATGACTTACCGAATAATTTATAACCCTGATATTTTGCTCCATAAGGTCGCTTTCCAACACATCGGCAACAATATATGGTAAATCTTCCAATGTTACTGTTTCCTTTAAATCGCTGAGTTCAATAATTCGTTGAGTTACTTTTTGTAGTGATTCAGGATCCAGTTCGATGCCCAATTCTTCCAGGTTCTTTCTAATATTTGCTTTTCCTGATGTTTTTCCAAGAGCATATTGTCTGATACGCCCAAAACGTTCGGGAAGCAATTCGTTAAAATAAAGGTTATTTTTATTATCACCATCTGCATGAATGCCGCTACATTGAGTAAATACAAATTCACCAATCAGTGGTTTGTTTGTAGGGATACGTATACCAGAAAAAGATTCTACAAGCTTGGAAACTTTGTTAAGCTGGCTTTCAACCACATTGGTTTTCATTTTCAGGTGATCCTTTATGGTGGCAATAACACTTGAGAGGGGAGCGTTACCCGCTCTTTCGCCTAGTCCGTTAACAGTAGTGTGGACACATCGAATGCCTGCTTTTATAGCATGAAATACATTAGCAATGGCCAGATCATAATCATTGTGGGCATGAAAATCGAATTCCGCATCAGGATATGTTTCAATTATTTCTTTACAGAATTCGTACGTTTCATCCGGATCAAGAATTCCCAACGTATCGGGTAGCATAATCTTTCCAATATTTTCATCTTTCAGATTTTGAATCATGAAATGCACATAATCTTTTGAATTGCGCATCCCATTCGACCAATCTTCGAGATAAATATTTACACGTATTCCCATTTCTGTAGCGTTTGCAATCACTTTTTTGATGTCTGCTACATGTTGTTCAGGCGTTTTTCTCAATTGTTGTGTCACATGCTTATACGATCCTTTGCAAAGTAAATTAATTACTTTGCCACCAGCATTGGCAATCCATTGAAGTGACACCTGATCATCCACGAAGCCTAATACTTCAATTTTATCAAGGTATCCTTTTCCCTTTGCCCATTCCATGACACGTTTTGTTCCTTTAAATTCGCCATCAGATACCCTTGCAGATGCAATTTCAATTCGGTCAACTTTAACATCTTCCAGCAACACCTTGGCCACACTGAGTTTTTCCGCATGACTAAAGGAAACCCCCGAAGTTTGTTCCCCGTCACGTAGCGTAGTGTCCATAATTGTGAGCTGTTTGCCTTCTATTTCTACCGTTTTGCCTGTCATTTTAATTTATTTAATGCTTTTTAAGCATATTATCTTGCAGTCTCAAATGCTGCAATTTTATCTTTCATGTCAACCAGATAATCAATATCGTCCAATCCGTTTAGTAAGCAATGTTTTTTATACGGATTAATCTCGAAATCGGTTATCTCCCCTGTGGACACAATTGTAAAAGTTTGTTTTTCAAGATCCACCTCAAAAGTTGAATCAGAATTATCATCTATTGCTTTGAAAATCTTCTGAAGAAACTCAGGAGAAACAACAACCGGCAATAGCCCGTTGTTCAAAGCATTACCTTTAAAAATATCGGCAAAAAAACTTGATACCACTACGCGGAATCCATAATCGTAAATAGCCCATGCTGCATGTTCGCGACTTGAGCCACTTCCAAAATTTTTGCCACCAACAAGTATTTTACCTGAATATTTTGAAATATTTAACGGGAAATCTGATTTCAGACTTCCATCTTTATTGTAACGCCAGTCGCGAAAAAGATTGTCGCCAAAACCTTTACGTTCAACGGCCTTTAAAAATCGTGCCGGAATAATCTGGTCAGTGTCCACATTTTCAATGGGCAACGGGACTGCTGATGATGTTATGATTGAAAATTTATCGTATGCCATTTTTTTAGTTTTGAGCTAAGAGCAAAGAGTTGTGCGCTTAGTGCTTTTACCCTGTTCAAAGCGATTTAACTTGTTTTACATTAATTCTCTTGGGTCGGTTATTACACCAGTTATTGCTGCTGCTGCTGCTGTAAGCGGACTTGCAAGTAACGTTCGCGCTCCCTGTCCCTGGCGACCTTCAAAATTTCGGTTTGATGTAGAAACCGAGTATTTCCCTTCCGGAATTTTATCTTCGTTCATTGCCAGACATGCCGAACAACCCGGCTGACGAAGTTCAAATCCTGCCGATTCAAGAATTTCAACCAGTCCTTCATTACGAATCTGATCTTCTACGTGTTTTGATCCCGGAACCAGCCATGCAATTACATTATCCGCTTTTTTCTTTCCTTTTACAAAGCTTGCAAATGCCCTGAAATCTTCAATACGACCATTGGTACAACTGCCCAGAAAAACATAATCAATCTTTTTACCTTTCATCTTTTCACCGGCTCCATAACCCATATATGCCAACGATTTTTCATAAGTCAGTTTGTCGCTGCCCTGTAATCCTTCTGTTGTTGGAATTGTTCTGGTAATGCCTATTCCCATCCCCGGGTTAGTTCCGTAGGTTATCATAGGCTCAATATCTGCAGCATCAAATGTGTATTCAGTATCGAAAACTGCATCTTCATCTGATTTTAACTGCTGCCATTTAGCCAGTGTCGTTTCCCATTCTTTCCCTTTTGGTGCAAACTCTCTTCCTTTAACATATTCAAAAGTAGTTTTATCAGGAGCAATCATTCCGCCCCGGGCACCACTTTCAATACTTAAATTACAAAGCGTCATTCTTCCCTCCATCGAAAGACCGGTAATTGCGCTGCCGGCATATTCAATAAAATGCCCCGTACCACCACTGGTTGATATTTTCGAAATAATATACAACGCAATATCTTTAGCTGTCACACCTTTCCCTAACGTGCCATTAATAGTAATTCTCATCTTTTTAGGTTTCGGCTGCATTATACACTGGCTTGCCAGAACCATTTCCACTTCGCTGGTTCCTATTCCAAAGGCAATTGCACCAAATGCACCATGGGTAGAAGTGTGACTGTCGCCGCATACAATGGTCATTCCGGGTTGTGTTAATCCCATTTCCGGCCCAATAATATGAACTATTCCATGTCCTTCAGACTGCAAATCGTGGTACTTAATTCCATGTTCAGCACAATTCTTTTTCAGCATTTCAACCTGATTTCTTGAAAGTTCATCTTTAATCGATAAATGCTGATTAATTGTCGGTACGTTATGATCGGGGGTGGCAGTTGTCCTGTCAGGGCGAAAAACTTTTAATCCCCTGTTTTTCAGCCCAAGGAACGCAACGGGACTGGTAACTTCGTGTATAAAATGCCGGTCGATATAAAATACATTCGGACCGCCTTCAACTTGCTCAACCACATGTGCATCCCAGATTTTGTCGAATAATGTTTTTGATTCCATAAAATTATATCTCTATTGTCAGCCTGCCATATACTTTTTTAATAAGTAGAAACAGACCTTAATGTTAATTATTTTGCTGTTACAGGTATCTTATTTATTGCATCTAAAAATGCTTCAACCGATGCAGTTATAATATCAGTGTTGGCGCCAAATCCATGGAAAATAGTGTCTTCATGTTCCACTTGCATGTGTACTTTTCCAATATCGTCGCTACCACGTGTGATAGCCTGTACAAGGAATTCTTCTATAACTACCTGACGGTGAATTATTTGTTTAACAGCGCAAATAGCTGCATCTACCGGCCCGTTTCCTGCTGAGGTAGCATCAAAATCTTCACCGGCAATATTAAGGCGAACCGAAGCCATCGGTTTCAGATTTTTGCCTGTAACCACCTGTAGAAACGAAAGTTTTATTCTCTTTTCCTGACGAGTTGCATCACCAACCAGCAATGCGATATCATCATCACGAATATCTTTTTTCTTATCAGCAAGTTTCAGGAACTCTTCATAAACTTCGTCCAGCTTTTCTTTGGTCAATTGAAAGCCTAACAACTCAAGACGATGTTTTAATGCAGCTCTGCCACTACGTGCCGTCAACAAAATAGCCGATTCATTAATGCCGACATCAGTGGGGTCCATTATTTCATAATTCTGACGATATTTTAAAACACCATCCTGATGAATACCCGAAGAATGGGCAAATGCGTTTCTTCCAACAACTGCTTTGTTAGCTTGTACAGGCATATTCATTAACGTAGAAACCAAACGACTGGTTTGGTAAATCTTTTTGGTATTAATGCCTGTATCAATACCCAGAACTGAATAACGACTTTTCAATATCATTACTACTTCTTCCAATGAAGTATTTCCGGCACGTTCACCGATTCCGTTAATTGTTACCTCAGCCTGACGGGCACCATTGATAATTCCTGAAATTGTATTTGCAGTTGCCATTCCTAAATCGTTATGACAATGAGTAGAAATAGTAGCTTTATGAATGCCTTTAACGTTTTCGACCAGGAATTTTATTTTTTCTCCAAACTCATACGGTAAAGTATATCCTGTAGTATCAGGTATGTTAACTACCGTAGCACCTGCTTTTATAACTGCTTCAATAACCTTAGCAAGGTATTCATTATCCGTTCTACCGGCATCTTCGGCATAAAACTCTACATCTTCAACATATTTTTTTGCATATTTTACCGCTTCAACTGCACGTTCTATTATAGCATCAGGATTTGAGTTTAGCTTGTGGTAAATATGAAAATCTGATGTTCCTATTCCTGTGTGAATACGACCTTTCTTAGCGTATTTTAGTGATTCGGCAGCAACATCAATATCTTTCTGAACTGCGCGGGTAAGGGCACAAATGGTTGGCCATGTAACCGCTTTTGAAATCTCAACTACCGATTCAAAATCGCCCGGACTTGATATTGGAAAACCTGCTTCAATAATATCAACTCCCAATTCCTGCAAAGCTTTGGCGACCTCAATCTTTTCTACTGTATTCAACTGACAACCCGGGACCTGTTCTCCGTCTCTCAGGGTTGTGTCGAAAATGTAAAGTTTGTCACTCATGGTAATTTATTATTTATTCTTAATTTAAAGTTCTTCCTTTTAAACACCTATATTCAGATTTGTTTCATCGGTTTCTCATAATTTTAATAAAAAAAGCCATCCTCTTTTTATGAGAATGGCTTTTTTTCCAATTATCAATATTAACAACATACCATTCTCATTTCTTCTTAATTAGAAGAATAATACCTAGAATTAGGCTAAGAATAGATATGTTAATAATCTTTTTCATCAATTTTACTTACGATTTGCTGCAAATATGAAAATATTTTTTTAAAATGAAAACAAATAAAGGGATTTAATTGATGAAAATTAAGAATAAGATTATTTTATCCTTATTATGTGGATTTTGAAAAGCTATTAATAATGATTCTTAATAAAAAATCAGGGATGACAGGTTTTCTCATGTTTTTGAAAAAAATATGGATTTTATTATTCAATAGTTTTCGTTTCAAAAATATCGTATTTGGAAAGGGGACGAAGAGAGACCTTCCATTCAAATCCACTCAACAGCTTATCCTGTTGAGTCAAGTCAGTTAAAGGTTTTAATTCGCCTTCCGGCTTTTTCAAAAAAGAGATCCGATATATTTCACCATCTTTGAACTGAATGGAAATCTTGCTGCTTTCGGCACGGTTTAAACCTATAATGTTTTCTTTTTCACGGGCGTAATATAAAGTTTGCCCGTTTCCATCAACATCAATATGAGTGAGTTTACGGTTTGTTATATAACCGATCATATTTTTGCCTTTAACCTGATCATACCTTCCCGAATCCTGTCTGGAAATGATGAAACTATTTTGTGTCATATGAATTTCATCCGGGGCATTCTCGTACTGTTTCATTTCAATCAAATCTGCAGAAAGTTGATGTGTTTCAGACCAGATAATTGGATTATGATATAATTGCACAAGAGAATCACGAGTATAATACACCATTGAATCGCATATCCCCTGAAGATCGGTTTTAAAAAACCTCACTTTGTGATAGGCATAAATTATTTTATCGTCTTTTATTGTATCCGGAACCATTCTTAAAGTATCAGCATGTAAGAATAGTGTATCAGTTTCATTGAAATTGATATAAACCGCTGAATCGGTTACTAAAGCACTACCTGATTCGTCATTATAGTCAGCAACATTTCCTAAAATAACAGACTGGTTTTCGATATCTTCCATCCGAACAGATCCCAATGCTTTTCCTATTTTATTTTCCTTATTATATTGAATATATTTTGCTGAAATATTTTGCGTTTCATTACTTACTGCAGGATTTTTTAACAGTTCAGCTTGCCCTGTCTTTGAATCGTACCAGCCATCTTCAGCATAAAGAGTATTTGCTGAATCGCGTATAGTTGTAGGACCGGTAATATTTATCTTCCCGGTAACCGTGTTATAGTTTACTGTGTCGCTTTCCAGTGCGAATTTATCGTTCGTGCCAACCACATTCCGATACAGGTATAATAAATCTTCATCAACAAAATATTTCCCAATATTACTCGAAATTGTTGTCGTACTGTCAATAATAGTTCCACCATCATCGTAGTACCCAGTGTTGGCTGAAAGGTCATAATCAAGTGTATCGGTATATAAAGTAGCTGATTTCTTTATTAGCCGAACATTATGTACTGCTCTTGCGAAGCTAATATCGCCATTATAGAATATTTTATCAGCATAAAGATGAAGCGTATCGCCCTGTTTTATATGAACATGGCCAAAGGCATCGACCCTGTTGGTGCCGGAATAAGTATAAGCACTATCGCACCACATTAGAATATTTTTGTGACGAATGAGGACAGAATCAACAAGACGCTGAGCATTGGGATTACCTGTTACTGTGGCGGCATAACCAGCTTGCAGAATTTCAATCATCTTTCTTTCCTGTGAATAGGAAATGAATGTTGACAAAAACAACAGAACAAATAATTTTCGTTTGAGGTGTTTGACAGTCGAAATTTTATTGAATACAGTCAAAAACATTAAAGTAACTTATCAATAATATAATCTACCGATATATTTTCCGCTTCAGCCTTATAATTTTTAATGATTCTGTGGCGCAAAATAGAAGGTGCAATGGCTTTTACATCTTCAATATCAGGAGAATATTTTCCAAGCAGTGAAGCGTGCGTTTTTGCGCCTAAAACCAGGTATTGTGATGCTCGCGGGCCAGCTCCCCATTTCAGATATTGATTGGAAACATCGGCGGCATGAGCGGAATTAGGGCGTGTTTTTCCTGCCAGTTGAACAGCATATTGAAGTACATTGTCGTTAATGGGAACTTTACGGATTAGATTTTGAAAATAAATAATTTCCTTTCCTGAGATAACGGGGTGCAAATCAACTTCAAATGAAGATGTAGTATTTTTTACAATGGTTAACTCATCTTCATATTTAGGATAATCAAGCCAAACAGAAAACATAAAACGGTCGAGCTGAGCTTCAGGTAAAGGATATGTACCTTCCTGCTCAATCGGATTTTGTGTTGCCAAAACAAAAAACGGATCTCCAAGCAGAAAATGTTGACCAGCTGTTGTAACCGCACGTTCCTGCATTGCCTCTAGTAGCGCCGACTGTGTCTTTGGTGGTGTGCGGTTAATTTCATCGGCTAATATAATATTGGAGAACAAAGGACCTTCGATAAAACGAAACTGCCTTTCATTGTCAAGGATTTCAGTCCCAATGATATCTGATGGCATTAAATCGGGGGTAAACTGAATGCGGTTATATTTCAAACCGAGAATTTTCGCAATAGTGGTAACCAGCAATGTTTTTGCCAGGCCAGGTACACCAATCAGAAGTACATGTCCCCGACTAAAAAGGGAAATAAGTACCTGGCTGATAACCTCATCCTGCCCGTAAATTACACGTGTAATTTCTTTTTTTAATTGGTCATATTTATCTCGAAGTGCATCAAGAGCTTCAACATCGTTTTTAAAATCCATCCTTTAAAATTTTAGTTTGTCGGTAACTTATTTTATCCAATTTTGAAAACTGAAATTACAGTTGGCATAAGTAGGATCAATCCTGATATAAGTTTCTTCCTGTCTTTCAGTAACCCATTTATTAAATGTTTCTTCTTTTTTCTTTGCCAAATATTCTTCTGCTAATTGTTGATAATCCTCTTGCAGATTTGCTTTATGGCCATCAATTTTTTTGGTCAGCTTGATAATTTTATATACTGTTTGTAGGTTTTCCTGATCGACTGTTTCAAAAGGTTTTGAGATTTCATTAGTTTCCATTTTTGTGATCACCTTACTCACATCAGGATCAAGTTCTTCTGCCGAAAATTTTGAAGACATATTGTTTGGATTGATAACAACGCCACCATTGTTTCTTGAGTTATTATCGGATGAAAACATCATTGCTGCCTGATCAAACGTAATTTCATTTTTACGTAACAAGTTGGCAAGACTATCAAGACTGTTATAAGCTTCTTCCTTTGCATCTATAGAAATTTTGGGTTTTATAAGGATGTGGCGTGTATTTACTTTTTCACCTTGTCTACCTACTAATTGAATGATATGATAACCAAACTGACTCTTTACCACATTGGATATTTTTCCTTCTTTTAAATTAAACGCAACAGAGGCATATTCCGGGTCAAGTTCTGCCCGTCCTTTGTATCCAATTAAACCACCGTCTTTTGCTGAGCCATCTTCAGAATAACCAATGGCCATTGTGGCAAAATTGGCACCATCTTCAATCCTTTTCTTCAAATCTCTAAGCTGGGCTTTAACCCTGTTTTCTTCTTCCAGACTAACCTGCGGCTCAATGGTTATTTGCTGATATTCATATTCCGTTGGAATGGTTGGTATGTTTTCTTTTGACATATTACGATAATAGTACCTTACTTCGGATGGCGTTACTGTAACATCTTTGATAATCTTATTCCGCATTTTCTGACTAAGCAAATGATCACGGATATTTTCCTGTAAATCTGCTTTTATTTCAACAATCGGTTTTTTGAAATATTCTTCCACCGCTTGTTCTGATCCCAAATAATTGTTGTACATCTGCAGTTGTTGATCCATTTGTTGGTTTACCTCGCTCGGAGTAACCTCGATTAATGTGTCCAGTTCTGCTTCGGCTACCAAAAGTTTATCAATCATGAAATTTTCCAGTATTTCACATTTCATGTCTCCTTCTGAAGTTACACCCTCTGCCTGTTGCTGGATGTTCATGTTTTCAATATCACTCTTCAGAATAATATTTCCGCCAACAATGGCAACAACCTGATCGACTACTTTGTCCTGTGCTGATACAAATGAATTTGTAAATACAGTTAAAGTTATAATTATTGATAATCTCGTTATTGTTAATCTTTTCATTGTTTTATCTAATTTTCATTTTTCTCTTTATCAACATCGTAAATTGTAAACTTGTTTTGGCGAACGCCTTCTTTATATATGTTATCCTCGATTTCTTTGAGAAAAGTAATTTTTCTTTGATTCAGGATAAGATTTCTGATATTATCTTCCACATACTCCAGGGGTGCAATCTGGTTTTTCAATTTGTAATCCTGTAAGCTGACAAGATAATAATAAACTGAATCTTTTGCCTCTATTTGCTTTTTTCCAGTCAATAAGCGTTCTGTATCGCCCAATACGGGTGGCAGATTCTTCCTGATCATTTCAAAATCAACCCACCTGTCCATGAAAAGATCAAACCCTTTCGCATATTGAAGACAGTACTCACGAAGTTCTTCCAGCCCTTCATCCGAAGTATTTTCTATCAGTGATTTTAACTGGGTAGGATTGGCAACTTCATTGGGTATCTTAACAAAAATTGCCTTTACAATATCCGTGTTAAGATTAAAATTGTCGGTGTGTTCATTATAATATTGCTCAATTTGATTTTTTGTTACAGTGGTATCCATTCGCTGTTTCATCAACTCATTTTTGTATTTATATATGATGAGCGAGTTACGGTATTCCATCATTTCCCTTGTTACATCCTTTTGTTCCGGTGTAAGATTTTCATTTGCCTTTTGGATCAAAAGCTCCTGTTTAATCCATTTTTTAATATAATCATCGGCAATGAGGGTGCTATCTTCCATGTTCATGCCCGAAGGAACTATTTTTGAAAGTTCATTTAAGTAAAGTTTATTATCACCAACTTTTGCTATAACTGTATCTTCAGAAGACTGGTTATTTTTACACTGAATAAACAGAATAGTCAGTAATGCGAGGAATAGATATTTAAGTTCGTGTTTATACACCTTTGATGGTTTTCAACAATTTTTTATTAACCGTGATTTTATGTTTTTTGCGAAGTTCTTTAATCCAGTTGTCTTCCAGGTATTCCTGGTAATCGGATACATATAATCCACGTGCTTCCCCGAGCGTTTTAGATTCCGGAGGAATCATGTCACCTCTTACAAAAGTAAGTTCGCTGTTAAAATTTTTGGGTTCGGGTTGGTTCCAAATATAATAATCAACAACGGGATTGCCCCCTTTTTCCCATGCGCCTTCCTCAATTGTAATTGAGTCATTATTTCCATCTTTGTTGATTCTGTCAGTGATTTCTTCAATGGGCATATCTTCCGCAAAATAGCTATCTGCTTTATCACGTGTTTCTTCATTTGTACAAGTAACGATATAACCTTTAAAACGCTCACCCCAAAGATGATTATTTTTATTTTTCTCATAAAATGCTTCTAACCCTACTGAATCCTCAGATGCGAAATTCCATATTTTTTCTTCTGAAATATTAAACAACAAAATACCATCATGATATTCCTGCATCATATAACGGAATTCAGGATATTTATCTTCTAGCTTTGAATCTTCAAGTTGGGTGATTTCATCTTCCACCCATTTGTCATAATTCGACGAATAACTTCCTGAAGTTATCTTTTTTGATTGAAGGTATTTAGTGAATTCATTTAAATCAAACTCTTTGCCGCCAATTGTAAATAAGATAAAATTGAAGATAAAAGGACCATTTTCAATATTTAGATCCTTCATTTTCATAATACCATCACGGTTTTCAGAAAAGCCATATTCTTTTTTTAACTTCTCAACAAAAGCTATTTTGCTGTTTTCTGCCCGTTCAGGATCCCTCTTTATACGGTCTTCGATATCTTTTTTCGATTCTTCAAAAGAAGGAATTGGCCGGAGAGCCAGTCTTTTAATGATATGGTAACCGTAAGGTGTTTCAATAGGTTTTGTATAGTCACCATCTTTTTCAAGGGCAAAAGCCGGGACCGCAAATTCGGGAATCATTTTCCCAACACTAAACCAAGGTTGAACTCCGCCCTGTTCAGCTGACGATTTATCATCGGATTTAGTTTTTGCCAGTTCAGCAAAATCAGCTCCGTTCTGCAACTCCTGGTATATTGAGTCGATTTCAACTTTTAATTTTTTCTTTATTTCCGGTGTCATATTTGGCGGAAAAGTTTTCATGATGTGAGCCACATGAATTTCACCCTTATTTTCAGCAACATCATTAACTTTAATAAGATGATAACCATATTGTGTTCGAATAGGCTGTGAAACTTCGCCCACCGGTGTACTATATGCTGCATTTTCGAAAGGAGTCACCATTTGGAAAGCCGTGAAGTAACCTATTACTCCCTTATTTTGTTTGGCTGAAGGGTCTTCAGAATATTTATATGCAGCATCTTCGAAATTTTCGCCATCTATAATTTCCTGACGTATTTTTTTTATTCTATTCAGAACCTCCTGTTCCTGTTTCTGGGTGGCGTTAGCATCTAGTTTAAGTAGCAGGTGACTTGCATTAATTGTTTTAGTCATTCTGTTATAAAGATCATGTACCAGTTTTTCGTCATACTTTACGTCAGTTAAATAAGGTGCTGCCAATTCTTTTCGATACCCGTTAAGTTCATTTATAAAAGCAGCGCTGGTATCCATTTTAAGGTCTTCGGCCTCAATAACTTTCAGTTTAAAATTAATAAAGAGATCAAGATACTCTTTTGGTGTTTTAATATCAGATTCGTTATACAAATTACTGTTGTTCTTTTGATAAATGCGTTCAAACTCTGCTTTGCTTATTTTAGTGTCATCAATCGTAATAAGCGTTTCATTATCTTGTGAAAACCCATACAGGTAAAGAATAAATGCAAAGAAGAATGAAATGAAAATGCGATTCATTTTTTTAATTCTTTTGGTTTAAACAACTTTTTAACATGAATAGTAAGTTTTTATTGCTACTACTCATAAGAATAAATCAGTTAGTAAATTAGTTTTACTGTGGTGCACTGTAATTCGGTGCCTCGCGCGTTATGGTCACGTCATGCGGATGACTTTCCAGCACCCCTGCATTGGATATGCGCGTAAACCTGGCTTCCTGTAATTTTTCAATATTGCCAGCACCACAATAGCCCATACCTGCGCGTAACCCTCCAATAAGTTGATATAATACTTCATAAAGCGTTCCTTTGTAAGGTACACGTGCAGCAATTCCTTCAGGAACAAGTTTCTTAATATCTTCTTCCATGTCTTGAAAATAACGGTCTTTCGAACCTTTTTGCATAGCTTCAATAGATCCCATTCCACGATACGATTTAAATTTCCTACCCTGGAAAAGGATAGTTTCTCCTGGTGATTCTTCAACTCCGGCAAAAAGCCCACCGGCCATTACTGAATGTGCACCTGCTGCGATTGCCTTTACAATATCGCCTGAGTAACGAATACCACCATCTGCAATTACAGGTATTCCTGAACCTTTAATGGCTTTCGAGACGCTGTAAATCGCTGATAATTGGGGAATTCCAACTCCTGCAATCACACGTGTTGTACAAATCGATCCCGGCCCGATACCGACTTTTACTGCATCTGCACCAGCTTTTACTAGGTCAATGGCAGCTTCAGCCGTTCCAATATTTCCGGCAACAATATCTTTTTCAGGGTATTTGGCTTTTATCTTTTTCAGCAATTCGAGTACGCCTTTTGAATGACCATGCGCTGTGTCAATTACCAGGGCGTCAACTTGTGCTTTAATGAGTTCATCTACGCGTTCCATTGTATCTCCGGCAATGCCAATACCTGCAGCAACACGTAAACGGCCTTTTTCATCTTTGCACGCAAACGGTTTGTCTTTTGCCTTTGTAATATCTTTATAGGTTACCAGTCCAATCAACTTGTTGTTTTTATCGACAACCGGTAGTTTTTCAATTTTATATTTCTGAAGAATATCTGCCGCTTTTTCCAGGTTGGTTGATTCGGTCGTAGAAATCAGGTTTTCTTTGGTCATTACCTCATAAATCGGTCGGTTCATATTCTTTTCAAAGCGAAGGTCACGGTTAGTTACAATACCCACAAGAATTCCATTTTTATCGACTACCGGAATTCCCCCGATTTTGTAGTTTGCCATGAAATCGAGCGCATCGCTTACTTTTTTGTCGGGAGTAATAGTTATTGGGTCGTAAATCATCCCGTTTTCAGCTCTTTTAACAGAGGTTATCTGGTGTGCCTGTTCCTCAATATCCATATTTTTATGAATAACTCCAATCCCACCTTCACGCGCAATTGCAATTGCCATTTTAGAATCGGTAACCGTATCCATTGCAGCCGTTACTACTGGAGTATTTATGGTTATCGATCGTGTGAACTTCGATGATAAGTCAACTTCACGGGGCAAAATCTCAGAATAGGCAGGAAGTAAAAGCACATCATCAAAGGTTAATCCTTCGAATTCAACTTTGTCAATCAGAAACGACATGTTATACTTTTTTAGCGTTTTTAAATAATTCGCAAAACTACAAAAAAATAGCAGACTAAATGTGTTATTTTGATTACTGGCAGCGTTTTCAACGATAAAATTTGTTAAAGCATGGAAATGATTTCTTAATTTGTATTAACAGAATTTTTATTGAGATAATCAGGCTTTTAAAAAATGAAAAAGAAACGATAAATTTCGAAGCGATAAAAATATAAATGTCAGACTTCAGGCAAATATTAACCAAATACTGGGGATATCCCGATTTTCGTCCTTTACAGCGCGATATAATTGAATCGGTTGATGCAGGAAAAGATACGCTTGGTTTAATGCCAACTGGTGGAGGAAAATCGGTTACTTTCCAGGTATATTCGCTTTCAAAGAAAGGTATTTGCATTGTTATTACACCTCTGATCGCTCTCATGAAAGATCAGGTGGAGAAACTGAACTTTCTGGGAATAAAAGCTTTAGCCATACACAGTGGAATGTCTGTAATGGAAATGAAAATAACCATTGATAATGCTGTTTGGGGCGATTATAAATTTCTTTACATTTCTCCTGAACGACTTAATTCTGAACGATTTTCCGAACGTTTGGGACAGATGGATGTAAATTTGGTGGTGGTGGATGAAGCTCACTGTATTTCACAGTGGGGCTACGATTTCAGGCCAAGTTATCTGAATATTGCGCAGATCAGAAAAATAAAACCTGATATTAATTTACTGGCATTAACGGCAACTGCAACCGCTAAAGTTGTAGATGATATTCAGGAAAAACTGGAATTTAAAGAGAAGAATGTACTAAAAGTTTCATTTCAACGCGAAAACCTTAACTACCTTGTCAGACATCTCGAAAACAAAACCGGCTATTTACTTGATACACTGCAAAAAGTAAAAGGATCGGGGATTATTTATGTTCGGAGCAGAAAGGCAACACGCGAGATAACCGAAGAACTGAAAAAAAACAAAATCAGTGCAGATTTTTACCATGCAGGTTTAAGTAATCCGGCCCGAAGTAAAAAGCAGGATAACTGGATTGAAGGAAAAACACGTGTAATTGTTGCCACTAATGCTTTTGGAATGGGAATCGATAAACCTGATGTTCGTTTTGTAATTCATATTCATCCTCCCGATTCTTTGGAAGCTTATTTCCAGGAAGCCGGTAGGGCAGGGCGTGACGGGAAAAAGGCTGCAGCTGTATTGCTTTTTAATAATGCCGATAAGGCAAGACTGAAAAAACAGATTTCAGTTGCTTTCCCCGAAATTGCTGCCATAAAACGCATTTATCACTCTTTGTGCAACTATTTGCAGGTTGCAGAAGGTTTTGGAAAGTCACAAGTCTTTGAATTCAGTTTGCAAAGCTTTTCCCAAGCCTTTAAATTGCAACAGGCAACGGTTTATAACAGCCTGAAAATACTTCAGCGTGAAGGTTACTTGGAATTTACCGAAGAAATTGACAATCCTTCACGGATATATTTTATGGTATCACGCGATGATTTGTATCGATTTCAGGTGGCAAATGCAGAGTTTGATGGATTTCTGAAACTAATATTGCGCTCTTATACAGGGCTTTTCAGTGGCTATGTGAATATCGACGAAGATTTACTGGCAAGTCGGGCAAGAATTAGCCGCGATCAGGTTTATCAGTATTTGAAACATTTAAGGCAGCAAAATATTATTGATTATGTTCCGCAAAACCGGTCACCTTTTATTTATTTCAGCAAAGAACGGATTTCGGCTGAACGGCTAAAAATTTCAAAAGAAAATTATGATTTGCGAAAAAAAGAATTGGCAGAACGTGTTGACGCTGTAATTAATTATGCCACTGGCACAACCAGATGTCGCAGCCAATTGCTGCTTGATTATTTTGGTGAAACTGATTCGCCACCCTGCGGAACTTGCGATGTTTGCAAATCGATGGAAGATTTGGCGATAACATCTTATGAATTTGAAAAAATTGGAGAAGATGTTTGTAAAATACTTGAAACTCCCTGCACTTACGAAAAACTGTTACTTAAACTAAAAGGCGATCAGCAAAAAATGCGTCAGGTAATTAAATGGCTGCTCGACAACGAAAAAATCATTTATCGCATTGATAACAAATTGGAATGGAAAGGGAAGTAGTTGGCAGTCGCAGTGTACAGTCTTCAGTTTTCAGTCCATCAATCCATGTTATATTATTCCTCAAGATATTTTTTGTATAAATCAGGGCGCATCTTTTTGGTTCGTTTAACAGCCTGTTCGTGATTCCAGTCATCAACTAATTTATCATTTCCGCTTAGTAGAATTTCAGGAACTTTCATGCCTTTGTATTCTGCCGGGCGGGTATAAACAGGTGGACTTAATAAGTTGTCCTGAAACGAATCGGTGAGGGCAGAAGTCTCATCTGAAAGAACCCCGGGTAAAAGGCGAATAATGCTATCTGAAATTATTGTAGCAGCAAGTTCGCCTCCGGTTAAAACATAATCTCCTATTGAAATTTCTTTTGTAATGTAGTAATCGCGAATTCTTTGGTCAATTCCTTTGTAATGTCCGCAAAGTATGATGATGTTTTTTTTCAGCGAAAGAGAATTTGCTTCTTGTTGGTTAAACAAATTGCCATCGGGAGTTGTAAAAATAATTTCATCGTAATCGCGCTGGCTTTTTAGTGTATCAATTGCTTTTTCAATTGGTTGAATGGCCATAACCATTCCAGCGCCCTTTCCAAACGAGTAATCATCAACCCTGCGGTGTTTGTCTTCTGAAAAATCACGAAGATTATGAATATGGATTTCAGCTAAACCTTTTTCTTTCGCCCTTTTTATAATAGAATAATTAAGCGGGCTTTCCAATATTTCAGGTAAAACAGTTAGAATATCTATTCTCATTTCTGCCGATTTTTATGCAAATGTAAAGATTTAATCAGAACAAAATCATAGTGGAAACATATCTATTAAATTAAATAAGATGTCATATAGGCATTGTAATTTTGTTAAAACTGACTATATGGCTTGAAAAATTAATGATATTTTTGAAATTGTCATTAATTCTGTTGTTGGAACAGGAATTGAAAAAGCGAGATCAGAATTTTTTAAAACTATAAACAATTAAATAAAGGAGGAAAAAATTATGAACCTTGTTAGATTTAAAAATCCGTATTACAGTGTGAACAGAAACTTAGTTGATGACCTGTTTGACAACTTCTGGAGAAACGATTATCACGAAAATTACGTGAAGAACTGTACTCAACCTGCAACCAATGTTTTGGAAACGGAAAAAGAATTTAAAATTGAATTGATGCTTCCGGGTTTCAAAAAGGAAGACGTTCAAATTAACTATCATAAAAATTTATTGACTGTAAAAGTTGATAAAGAAGAGCTTAAGGAAAAGAATGATGAAAGTGTAAAATATGCTCATCGTGAATTCGGAATGTACAACTTTGAAAAGAAATTTACAGTTCCGAATACAGTAGAAAACGAAAAAATTGATGCCAATTTCGATAATGGGATTTTAAGTATTCTTTTACCAAAGAAAGAAGAAGCGTTGGAAAAAGAACCCGTTGCGATCAGGATTTCATAATTGAGGTTAATTGAAAGATAGGTTAAAGGTCGGGATTATTAATCCGGCCTTTTTGTTTTTAGTTCATGGGTTTTGTTTTGCCGAAACAACATAAGTGTTAATTTTACGCTTTTATAAAGCTTTGTTTATAATAATCTGAAACATTAATATATGCTTGAAAAATTAAAAGAGCAGGTTTGTCAGGCAAACCTCGATCTGGTTAAACACAACCTGGTAGTTTTTACCTGGGGAAATGTCAGTGGTATTGACCGCAGCAGTGGGATGGTTGTTATTAAACCAAGTGGGGTTTCGTACAGTAAAATGAAGCCAAAAGATATGGTTGTGATGAACCTGTATGGAAAAGTTGTGGAAGGAAATCTGAAACCATCGAGCGATGCACCTACACACCTTATTTTATATCGTCAGTTTCTGAATATTGGTGGAGTTGTTCATACCCATTCCGAGTGGGCTACCTCATGGGCGCAGGCAGGAAAAAGTATTCCGGCAATTGGAACAACGCATGCCGATTATTTTTATGGCGAAATTCCATGTACGCGTAAAATGACGAAAGAGGAAATTCAGGGTGAATATGAGTTGGAAACCGGAAAAGTAATTATCGAAACGTTCAAAGATATTAATCCTGATCAGGTTCCCGGTGTGCTGGTAAATAATCACGGGCCTTTTGCATGGGGAACAGATGCAGACAATGCTGTTCATAACGCAGTGGTGATGGAAGAAGTGGCAAAAATGACTTTCCGATCGTTGCAACTAAACCCTGAAACAACAATGGATCAGGTGTTGCTGGATAAACATTTTCTTCGTAAGCACGGGGCAAATGCTTATTATGGACAGTAAAATAATATCGTCATGCTGAATTTATTTCAGCATCTGGTTGATAAAGATTCCGAAACAAGTTCGGAATGACGAAAAAGTATAACTGAGAAAAAATCAATAAAATAAATCAATAACAAAACTCAAATGGCAAAATATACTATTGGATTGGATTATGGAACGGATTCGGTTCGTTCGTTAATTGTAAATGTTGAAACTGGCGAAGAAGTGGCCAGTGTTGTTTTTAATTATCCGCGCTGGAAAAAAGGAATGTACTGTGATGCTCCCAACAACCGTTTTCGTCAACATCCGAAAGATTACCTTGAAGGTCTGGAATATACGATTATTGAAGCGTTAAAACAGGCTCCGGCCGGAGTGGCTGAAAATGTAGTTGGTATTTCGGTGGATACAACAGGTTCTACGCCGATAGCAGTGGATGAGAAAGGAATTCCGTTATCATTTACAGCTGGTTTCGAGGAAAATCCAAATGCCATGTTTGTTTTGTGGAAGGACCACACGGCTGTAAAAGAAGCCGATGAAATCAATCAACTGGCAAAAAAATGGGAAATTGATTTCACCAAATTTGAAGGTGGAATTTATTCATCAGAATGGTTTTGGGCAAAATTGTTACATGTAATTCGCGAAGATGCTGGTGTTTACAGGGCCGCCTATTCGTGGGTTGAACATTGTGACTGGATTCCGGCAATTCTTACCGGAAATACAAATCCGAAAACATTAAAACGTAGTCGTTGTGCTGCTGGTCATAAAGCCATGTGGCACGAAGCCTTTGGTGGTTTGCCTGCTGAAGAATTTTTGGTGAGCTCTTGATCCAATGTTAAGTGGATTGAAGAGATCGACTTTATAAAGAAACGTTTACATGCGATGTTTCGGCAGGAAAATTGACAAAAGAGTGGGCTGAAAAATTAGGACTTTCAACAAGCGTTGTTGTTGGCGTTGGCGCTTTTGATGCTCACCTTGGCGCAGTAGGAGCGGAAATTGAACCTTATTATCTTTCAAAAGTGATGGGAACTTCAACTTGCGATATGTTGATTGCACCGATGGAAGAAGTGGGAGATAAGCTGGTTAACGGAATCTGCGGACAGGTTGATGGCTCAATAATTCCGGGAATGATGGGACTGGAAGCTGGTCAGTCGGCTTTTGGTGATATTTATGCCTGGTTTAAAAAAGTATTGGAATGGCCATTGGAAAATATTCTTGCTGAATCACAATTGCTGGACGAGCAAACCAAGCAAAAGGTAATGCAGGAAACTTCAGATAAAATTATTGCAAAACTAAGCGAGGAGGCAGCTAAAATTCCGATTGGCGAAAGCGGAGTTGTAGCACTCGACTGGATGAATGGCCGTCGTACGCCGGATGCAAATCAGAACCTGAAAGGTGCGATTGCCGGATTAAATCTGGGATCAGATGCACCACGTATTTTCCGCGCATTGGTTGAAGCAACGGCTTTTGGCTCGCGTGCCATTAACGACCGTTTTATTTCTGAAGGTGTTCGAATCGATGGTGTAATTGCTTTGGGCGGTGTTGCAAAAAAATCACCGTTTGTAATGCAAATCGTTGCTGATGTCCTCGACATGCCAATAAAAATTGCTCGCTCGGAACAGGCTTGTGCACTGGGCTCTGCAATGGCAGCAGCAGTTGTTGCCGGAGTTTATGCAAACACTTCAGAAGCGCAAAAAAATATGGGTGGTGGAATTGAAAAGGAATATCATCCAATTCCCGAGAATGTTGAAAAATACAAAGCACTTTACGAAAAATATACAAAGTTCGGTAAGTTTATTGAGTTTGATTATTAACGTCATCCTGAACTAGTTTCAGTATCTCTTTAAAATAGATTAGAATAGGTCACCTGTAAATTGGTTGACCTTTTTTATTTTTTGAGAATTAAAGGCAATTACTAAAAGGATTTTTTCATCCAGACATTTTTGTTATCGGCAAATATAAAATGCAACTAAAACAACACTTTTGCATTATAGAATAAAGTATATTTATCGGTATAATGACTGAGTTGGAGCTTCTAAATAAGATCAAGGATCACCCGGCAGAGTTTTCTGAAGTTTTTAAAATCTGGTACAAGCCTATTTTTAGCTATATATTTCGAAGGACGGGTAACTTTGATGATACAGCCGACATTGCAGCCGACACTTTTTTCAAAGCATTTACACACATCCGGAATTTTTCTTACAAAGGCATTTCAATAAAAGTCTGGCTTTACCGTATTGCCACCAATGAAGTGAACCAATTTTTCCGGATCAAACAAAAACGTAATTCTCTTCTTGACAAAGTTGACTTTGAAAACCGTGAACAATTCAAAAATTATCTGAATCAGGACAGGGAAGAACTGGAAGCTAGAACTTCAAAAACACCGACAATTTCTTACCGTTCAAAATGCATTAAAAACATTGCCGGTTAAATATCAGAAGTAATTGCTTTAAGATACTTTGAAGGAAAAGACAATAAGGAAATTGTTGAAATACTGGACATTAATGAAGGAACATTAAAATCACTTTTGTCCAGGGGGGTGCAAAAACTTCGTGAAAAGTGCAACCAAATTTAATCGTTAGCATTATTGGTTATGGAAACTAAAAACTTTGAAATGGAATTGCTTGAAATGACAAAACCGGAAATTTCGGAACTAAAACATCAGGATATGCTGGAAAAAGCAATTATAAACGCAAAAGACAAATCAGTGTTAAGTTGGTGGTGGTTAAGTATTCCGCTTTATATTCTTGCTGCACTTTTAATGAAGAGTTTGTTTATGCCTTCCACTACATTCGGTTCCAACCTTCATGATCTTATGAGCAAAGAAAAGTACGGTTCCATTTTATTCTTTCTTGTTGTGCCAATTGTTTTCATCATCATAAATGTTTTGAGTATCAGAAAGATTTATTTTCTTTCGGGAAGTCCGAAAACAGTCAACTTTTTGAAAGATGTGTGGTTTAATTTGCTCATAATAATTACCTCAATCATCATCATTTTAATTTATTTACTCTAAAATAATTATACAATGCATTTACCTTGGTTCAAACGCTACGGAATATTGTTTATCCCAAAAACTTTTTTAGGATGGACTATTTTCGTCGCCGGGCTTGCTTATGCTGTTTATGTTTTTATCGACATCGACAGCAGATCACATTCCGCAAGCGACACGCTAATAAACTTTGTTTATAATCTTCTTATCATTGGTGCTGTTTATACATTAATTGGATTTCTGACAAGCAGGAAAGCATAGATAAAACCAAAAAAGCGCTGATAGCGATTAACTTGAACACAGTAGGAAACTGCTTTGGGAGACTGTTTGTGCATCAATACCATTTGAAGATCTTCATTCCTGCAATCAATGTAATTACACCAATAGCTCCCAAAATCAAAGTATTTCCGAGAACTTGCGTAATGCCGACCCCTTCATTGATGATGCTCCGGAAACTGTCTGCAACCATGGTTAATGGGAGTTTTCTAATAATCGGGATTGTCCATTCCGGAAAATTCCGGTAACTAAAGAAAATGCCGGAAAGAATCATCATCGGCATTGTAACTACATTGATTATTGCATTACCGACTTCAGTTTTTGATGTCCTCGACGAAAAAAGAACAGCGATACCTGTAAAAGCAATATTCCCGGCAATAAACACAAGAAAAAGAGCAATCAAGCTACCTTGAATTTGAATGCCGAAATACAACCAGGTGAATAAAAGCAACAGGGCAGATTCAAGAAAGGTGATTGACAGACGCGCTGTTAAATGGGCTACCAGCAGATTTCCCTTGTGCATTGGCGTGGCCACCATCCGTCTTAAAATGTTTCCTTTACGGCGCTCAATAATCGTATAACTGATTCCCCACATACACGCCATCATTACTGAAAGGGATAGCAGGCCGGGCACCAGGAAATCTACATATCTGGTTCCCTGTAGTTTCATGGGAACAATGGATGACTGGTTCATAGGATATTGTTTATTCGAGTTGAAAAGTTGTGAAAGTTGAAGTTGAATAGTCCGTGCATCCGGATTGGCAGGGTCGAGGTGATAAACAATCCTGTCACCTGAATTTTCCAGATAAAGCTGAAACTGACCCTGTTTAATTCCACGGATAGCTTCATTAACAGTGACCGGAATAAATTGGAAAGTGGTTTTGCCAAAAACGCTGTCCTTAACAGTTATATTATAGGTTTTTGCAAAATCGGAAGTGTTGGAAACATTTGCATTCCTGTCAAGAAAACTCATTAATTTGGATTGATCGGCTGACTGTATAAAAGCTACATCCTGAATGACATCCGGCTTCTTATTGAAAGCGATTCCTAAACCAAAGGCCATTAGGATTGGAAATCCGACTCCCCAGAAGATTACTTCCGGTTCGCGGATCAGTTCTTTAAGATGGATGATAATAAGAGTCCAAAGTTCTTTTCTCAGCATAATAGTATTTTTATCGTATTCAGGTTACCAGGCGACGACCGGTTTTTCGAAGGAAAAGGTCATCGAGCGTTGGTTTTCTTAATTCAAAATCATGTAATGTAAGTTGATTCTGTTCAAAAAGATTAAAAAGATGGGGGAGGTCACGAGTGACGTCAGTAAGTTCGCATGTTCCCCTGTTGAAATTTTCATCCCATTTAATTTCCAGTCCATTATGCCGGTTTTTCAGCAACACGGGAATATTCTCCAAAATAGAAAACTCAGCCACATGGTGAATATTTTCCTGTGCAAGTAATTCATCCAATGTTCCTTCCATAATAATTTCGCCATGATCCATGATGATTATCCTGTCGCATAGGTAGGCAGCTTCTTCCATGTAATGCGTGGTAAGGATGAGCGAGGCTTTTTGGTCACGTTTCAGGTTCATAAGAATTTCCCATATCTCGTGTCTGGCAGTTGGATCCAAACCTGTAGTCGGTTCATCGAGAATGAGAATTTCCGGTTCATTTAGGATGGCAACTCCCAGCGCAAGCCTTTGCCGCTGTCCGCCGGAAAGATTTTTCGTGAATGCTTTTTCCTTTTCGGTAAGTCCAACAATATCCATTACTTCATTGACCTTTTCATCCGTCATTCCGTAAAAGCTGGCAAACATGCGAAGCGTTTCTGCTACTGTGATCTTCTCAAAAAATTTTGTTTCCTGAAAGGAAATACCCAGAATATTGTATAGTTCATCTTTATTCTCCTGCAATTTCTTCCCCTTGATAAGAATTTCACCTGAATCGGGATGCCTGATCCCTTCAATCATCTCAACAAGCGTTGTTTTTCCGGCACCGTTTGGTCCGAGTAATGCAACATATTCGGCTTTTTCCAACTTGAAATTCACACCTTTTACGGCCTTGACATTACCAAAACTCTTTTTAACATCGGTGACGGTTATCAGTTCGTTTTTCATAAAGAATTATTCCGTTGTGTAGTGATTGTAACAAAATTCGGCTTTTTATGTTGGTATTCAATATTCTGAAATAACAAAAAAATAGGTCAAATACGAATTTCGGAATGTAGAGCTTCTATTATTATGTGAATCATGAAGTATAAAAGAGGGGTAAGATTTAAAAGTATGTGTATGAGGAAAAGTTGGTGTGTGAAGTAGGGAGGAATGGGGATTAGGGATAAGAGTTAATTGAAATAAACGAATAAATCATTCAGCTCCCTTTAGGCTTGAGATAACAAGAAGAGTTAATTTACGGGTTGGTGTATAATTGTATATTTGATAAAACTACAAGCAGATATTGTTTTACAACTATATGTAGCGTAAATACAACCATTCGTAGCTGTATTTTTTTGATTCCGAAGCGGAATCCGAATAGCTTTGTGGTGTTGAAAAATTAAAAATAGTACCGATGTTTAATACTAAAATTATTGGCAAAAAGATTGCCGAGGCACGAAAGAAAATTAATATTTCTCAAGCCCAGATTGCTGATCGTCTGTTTATTAGTCCACAGGCTGTTGGAAAGTGGGAGCGGGGAGAGTCAATGCCGGACATAACTACTTTTAGCCGTCTTGCGGAAATTCTGGGTGTTGACCTGAACTATTTTTCAGAAAACTTCCAGTCAGGGGACGACGAAACGGCTTTAAAAACTGCCGTTGATAGTACAGAAAATACTGAGAAATCAGAACAGGACGATACTAAACAGTCGGGCGACCGGGAGCAGATACTCACAAATTTCAGTGCAAGTAACCTGACAGAGAGTGACTTTGCAGGAGTGACTTTACACAAAGGAAAATTTGAAAGTAGTGCTTTGCAAGGCTCCGACTTTACGGGCGCAGATCTGACTGGTAGCAAATTTACAAGCAGTGATTTGCGTGACGCCAACTTTGATGGTGCAAACCTGACAGATTGCAAATTCACCACTCTTGTTTTAAAGGGTGCAAGCTTTCATCAGCCAATCCTGGTGCGTACCGAATTTAGCAAGTTGGAGTTGTCAGGGACAAAATTCACGGATATTAAACTTACCGACGTCAACTTATTTGCATGCGACCTGAGAAAAACGATCTTTAAAGGATGTTCATTCAACGGTGTTGATTTTAAACATTCCGACCTGAGGGGATTGTGTCTGGATGGCCAGACCTTTACCGGAGTAAAGTTTGATGGCGCTGGTCTGAACGAAGTATCTTTTAGAGGTGCGACACTCAAAAACGTATCTTTCCGTTCGCTGCTTGCTGTAACCAACAAATATTACCTGGCAATAAAAACCATTTGCTTTGATGGCGCCTCGATGGATAAGTTAACTTATGCCACTCTTAAAGGCATGAATGCCGATTTATCAAGGGTTACAGTTATTTAAAAATTCACGCAAAATTGTATTATTCAGGTGAAAGTGCTGCAAAAATATTGCAGGTAATCACAATCTGAATGGCATAGTCTTATGTTGGACTGAAATAAATAAATCACGTTTATTCCCTGATCAATTTTGTAATAATATAAGGCGTCTCTTTATTTAAATAAGGGTAAATAGTACCATTCCCATTATTATCCATGATTTCGATAAAGTACATAAAATCCCATCTTGGACTGAAATTTTCAGGAGGTACAGTTGCACTATAAGTATTTTCTTCCCCGGTTGGTTGCATGTCCATCGATTGATAATCCAGCGTCTGGTTTACATTCCGGTAACGAAGCCGTATCCATTTTATGCCAGCAGTTGCAGTAGCTTTTACATCTATTTTTATAGGTTTTCCTTCAACTGCTTCCGTAACCGGAGTATGTTCAACCTGGAACAGCGAGCTGTTATCCGGCAATGCTGCTTCTTTATATTTGGGAGCGGTTACAACCGTTCCCTGTGGTTGATAGTTTTCACGTTCCTTATTCAAATTCTCCAGTCCGGTTTCAAGATAAGATAATTCATCTTTCCAATGCCCGGTGAGGCGATGGTCAATACCTTCGAAATCAGCAGATTTTACGCCCATTTTTATATCACTTGTATAAACATCACCGGCAGCATCTACAATTTGCTGCCACGCTACGATGGCATTTTTTTCATATTTAATTGCCTCATCAAGCGCTGAAATATCGTGTGTGCGCTGAAATATCCGATAGCTGACGGCAGCCGGAATTCTCCGCGAATGATAAAGTGCAAGGTTTGAAAGTATCCGCAAATCTGTCATGGTTGACACAAATTCCTTGCTTTTATTATTTCCGGCAGCTTGTTCCGATACTTCAATTAACTGATTTATATCATCCGAAGTCTGTTTAAACCACAGACTGGTTTCCGAAGGTTTTATTTTTGCCGTTTCACCACCTTCGATTAACAGTTTCGCCTCCGTATCGAAACCGGCAAATTGCTGAATGTCGCTTCCCTCGGCAATTGCATATTGCGGCAAATCGCCCAGTCGCTGTTTTTCGGGCCATCCGCGTGTAGTAGGAAAACCTCCGTAAGGAATACAGGATGCCACGATGCGCGGTAGTACCTGGCTCGCCTTTTCCAGAGCTTCTTTTACAATGGGCGCAGCTTTTTCTCCAAAGCGCAATTCAAATTCTTTTTGAAATACTTCGGGTGTTGTTTCCGGACCGTATCCGATTCTTCCGAAAACCTTGAAAAAATACCAATACCGCTCAAACTCGTAATCGTAATATTGATATTTTTTATTCAGCAGTTCGAACGGTTTTTCATCATGCGGTTGCGCTTCCATTTTTGTTGCCAGCGGTTCGTTCACTTCAAAACCTTCGCCGTTGTAAAGGTGTGTCGATGCTGAAAAGCGCCGTGCATATTCCGGGTCGCCCCAGAGAAGAATGCGCATGGTTCCGCCTGTCCAAAGTCTCCAGAACATATCATATTGCTTCGGATAATAAAGCATATCCGCATAACCGTGCCGGCGTTCCGACTGATTTTCGCGGTTAATATGTGTTGGGTGAAAAGGCAACCCAGCCTGTTCCATCCAGTATTTGGTGTCAATCCTGAAATTCAGTTTCAAATCGATGGCGCTTTGGATAACTGATTCGGGCAGTTCTTTTGCCCTGAGATCAAACCGAAGTCCGGGCGTGACTTCTTCCATTTTCTTAAAAACGTCGTACCAGAATGTACTCATTTCACTCCTTCTTAAACCCGATTCATTGTGCATCCTGAACTGAATCCCATCAAGGCCGTGTACTTTATTTACAAACTCTTCCAATGCTTTTAATGTGTAGGGAATCAGGTTATCTTCATTTAAACCCGTAACAAGGACAGATTTAAGTTTTTCTGTTTCACTTGCTGTTTCCGGTATTCCGCCCCGCTGAACGCCTCCCCGGTAAATATGGTCCCAGATTCCAACCGAAAACCGGATTCCATGCTCGTGGGCCATTTCGATTAACCGGTTTAAAGCATCCAGGTTTTTTTGTTGTTCTTCCGGTGTTATCTCACCCATTTTTACATCCGGAAATCCATCTACGTTAAAAAAGTACGGATAACAGGGAGCCAGAAATCCTCCGTTTTCGTACCCAAAAATTACAAGCAGTGAATTAAACCGGTTTTTTGCCAGCATGTCGAGGTATTCTTCCCAGTAGGCTTCATCGTAAAACCGGCTTTCCCAATACGCCCTGTTCATGGTGTAAATGGAGACTGACCGTGTTTTTACATCCGGTTTTTCTGTTATTTCCTTTACCTCGCTCAAAGGCGATTTTTTGTCTTTGCTCCAGTTAATCCGGTCGGCAATATCGAGCAGGGCGTACATCAATCCCCGGTCGTCATAACCTCTGACTACCCAAACTGTTTTATCCTGTCGGTTTGTCTTTTGTATTGACAGCGCTTCCGGAACCTGCGGTAGTTCATCATTATTATTTAACAACTGTGCAACCTGCGTATCGTTGTTTCCCGAATGAATATAAAGGATCGAATTTCCTTTTGCCTCGTCAAGGGTGGCTGCCTTTTCGTAGTGTATTTTTTTTGCATCAAGAGCTGCAGTTATTTTATCTACTCCATACATTGCAGGTGTTCCGATTTTATCGCCAATTACAATGGAAATTTCAGGAGTTCTGTTTTTGGTGCAACCTGTGAAAACGATCAACAGGATAACCAACGATTTCAGCAATAATTTTTTATTCATAAGACACGGGCTTTTGTTGGATTAGGTTCTTTACATTTTGCACGAAGCATTACCACAATATTAATCAAATAACGCGGATTTGGCAAGTATTCAGTTGATGAGACATAGACCAATCTTTTTGCTAAATTTTTATCTTAAAATATATTCATATTTTTCAGATTAGGTGTTAATTATAAAATACTTGTATGCCTTATTATATTTCATTAACTTGTATTTGTTCAAAAACTTTCTGGCAATGATTAATACTTATGATGAACAAATAGCCCACCCGGAGACTTTCAGGCAGCTTGCAGTGAGGGATTTACTTTTTGTGCATTACAGGTGTCCACAAATAAAGAGGTTAGAGCAGTTATATAATCATTACAATCAATTTACAATTTCATTGAAAGGAGAACGGATTTTGCACTGTGGGGGGAAATCCTGGAAAGTGACGACCCACACATCCTATTTTCAGCGTAAAACTGCCTATGTTCAGGAGTTAATTGATGCAGAAGGTTGGGAAGTTCTCGTCTTTCATATTCCGGATGAATTTTTGGTACAATTTGTCAATGAATTCATGGATAATTTGTCGGTTAAAAATTTACCGGAATTAACAAACGATATGTTTATTAAAATAGATTTAAATGATATAACAAGGAGCTATTTTTATAGTATGATTCCCTATTTCACCCAAAAAATACCGCCTTCAGAAAAATTACTTGAATTAAAATTTAAGGAACTTCTTTTAGATATAATATCAAATCCTTCAAACAAACAGTTGCTGGCGTATATTCTACACCTGAACGATAGTACTAAGGCCCCAATCTGGCAGATAATGGAAAAAAATTACACCTACAATTTGTCCCTTAAAGAATATGCCAGGATTTCAAGTCGCAGTCTGGCTGCATTTAAAAGGGATTTTTTTGAATATTACCATACAACCCCCGGTAAATGGTTAACCGACAAACGACTTAAACATGCCGGGATGTTGTTAAAAACCACAAATCAAAGTATTTCTGAAATTGCATTTAATTCCGGATTCGAAAGCTTACCGCACTTTAGCAGGATTTTTAAAGAAAAATTTGGTACTTCACCCCTTCAGTATAGAAAAAAACAGACCACCGCTGCATAATTCCTTTTTAAAAAAAAGACTAAAATGTCTTAAAAGATAAAAAATTGAGCTTTTAAGATAAAAATAGTCATTTGAACCACAGTAACTTTGTAAACATTGAAAGTATATAAAAATGTTATTAACCAGTTATTTATAATCATTTATTGATCATAAATATCGAAGAATAAAGGTTATTCCAGTATTTAAACAATTTAAAAAGGAGGTTAAAATGAAAAAGAGAAGTACACTTTATCTTGTAGCTTTTGTTCTTTTTTTATCTCTTTTTGTGTCCTGTAGCAAAGATGACAGTGTAGTTGATCAACCTACACTAAAGAGTGCCTCATCACACGGAAAAATTCCTACAGATAAAAAAGGAAATGTAAATGTCACCGTTTCTGAATTTGCAACGGGCTTCATGTATCCGCGCGGAATTAAATTCGGTCCTGACGGATATCTTTATGTTGCAACTGCCGGTATTGGTGGAAGCACCACTACTTCATGCACACAGGTTATTCCGCCTGTTGGACCTTATATGGGTGGAAATACATCATCGATTATAAAAATTTCTCCAGAAGGAGATGTTTCGACAGTCGCTGATAATTTGCCTTCCGACATTAATGCACTTGGTTTTACCATGGGCGTAGCAGATATTGCATTTGTCGGAGATCAGCTTTATGCATTGCTGAATGCAGGATGTTCGCATGGCAATCCTGATTATCCAGCATCAGTTATCAAGGTAAATAACGATGGAACCTGGTCTGTGATAGCCGATATCAGCGATTATCTGGCGAATAACCCGGTTGCCGCCCCGGAAGAAGATGATTTTGAACCAGACGGTTCTCCTTACAGCCTGATAAATGTAAGGGGGAACCTGTATGCGATTGAGCCAAACCATGGAGAATTAATGAAAATAACCACAGATGGAATGATTTCCCGCGTTCTTGATTTTTCTGCCCACTATGGCCATATCGTACCTACGGCAATGGCTTTCCACGGTAATTTCTATGTTGGAAACTTAAGAACATTCCCCTTGCGTAAAGGCAGTTCAAATATTTACAAAGTAACACCAGGAGGAGATGTTAAGATTTGGGCAGAAGGTTTTACCGGTGTTTTAGGTGTTGCCTTTGACGCCCAAAACAGGATGTATGTTCTGGAAACCTCTGCGGTGGATTATGGACCTGCACCGAATGAAGGAAGGGTAGTTCGCGTAAATAATGATAATTCGAGAGATGTGATTGTTGACAATCTGTTCTTCCCAACAGGAATGACATTTGGTCCTGACGGTGCATTATATATTTCGAACACTGGTTTCGGACCCCCACCAATCGCTAACGTACCCGGGCAAATTCTTAAAGTTGAATTTAACTAATTGACGATAAAATTATAAGGGATTGTCAGTTTCATTGTTATTCTAAATATTACCGAAATTACTTTGGTATGAAAGTTCTCTTTGGACGATTTCCACGGATGACTTTCCTTTAAGAACATTTATAATAAATAGTATAACTAATATGTTAAGCTAAATAATGAATTGAAAAGTGAGGGCTTCGCAATGAGCGAAACTCTCACTTTACATTATCTTAAACGAAAATTATGATCGAAAAAGCAATCGTGGAAAAATTCAAGGCAGGTTTGCACGGCCAGCTTATTTTGCCGGGCGAAGCGGACTATGATGAAGCCCGCAAAGTGTGGAACGGGATGATAAATAAGCGTCCTAAGCTGATCGTTCGTTGTGTTGATGAAACCGATGTAATTAGTGCCGTTAACTTTGCGCGGACACAGAAACTGCTTGTGGCCGTTCGGGGTGGAGGGCATAATGTTGCCGGCTTTGGTACTTGCGATGACGGTATCGTGATTGACCTTTCGCAAATGAAGAAAATTGAGGTTGACACCGTGAAACGAACTGCACGCGCTCAACCGGGTTTGACGTGGGGCGAATTTGACAAAGCGACTCAGGCACATAACCTGGCAACAACAGGCGGCCTCGTTAGCACAACCGGTATCGCCGGCTTTACTCTTGGCGGTGGCTTTGGATGGCTTGTACGAAAGTACGGGCTTACAGTGGATAACCTGCTTTCAGTGAATATGGTACTGGCAAATGGCCAACGTCTGACTGCCAGCCCATCGGAGAATGCAGATCTCTTCTGGGGTGTGTGCGGGGGCGGAGGAAACTTCGGTATAGTAACTTCATTTCAATACCGCCTTCATAATGTTGGGCCTGATATATATGGTGGAGCTGCGTTTTACCCTGTAAAAAAAGCAAGGGAACTATTGAAGTTTTACCGCGAATGGACACCGACAATGCCCAACGAACTTTCCACCATGATCGCGTTCATCACTGCGCCGCCGGAGCCTTTCGTTCCCAAAGAGCTGGTTGGGACACCAATGATTGTACTGGCTCTTTGTTATGCCGGGCCAGCAGAAGATGCTCAGCTGGCTATTCAACCGCTTCGTACCTTTACACAGCCGGAAATTGATATAATCGGAATGCACCCTTATCTTGGTCTGCAAACCATGTTCGATGCATCTGCTCCAAAAGGGATTCATGCCTACTGGAAGACTGAAAATTTTAGCAACTTAAGCGACGACGCGATTAATGTCTTGGTTGAGCAAACCGAAAAAATGAAATCGCTTTCACACTTTGCAGCGGTCCATTTACATCACTGGGGAGGCGCGGTTAAACGTGTGGATAAAGATGCAACTGCGTTTGCTCACCGGGATGCGAACTATGTTATGAATATCATCGGCCTTTGGATGGAACAGGAGAATGCCGATAAACACATTGCCTGGACACGTAACTTTTCGCAGGCAATTCAACCTTATTCTATGGGGCAGAAATATCTTAACTTTCTTGGCGATGAAGGCGCGGATAGCGTGAAAGCAGCTTATGACGAAAAAATGTACGGGCGGTTAGTGGCATTGAAGAACAAGTATGATCCGACCAATCTGTTTCGGCTGAACCAGAATATCGAACCTTCAGCTTAATTGCATGGCAATTTACTCTGTATTGTGCACCCCAAACCCAGGGCACAGTTATAATTACAGAAACCCACTCCGGAAGCGGATCTTTGGCCCGTGTCTCGGCTGAAAAGCAAAAAATAGCTAAGCCCCCAATTGCATCTCGATTGTTCGGGAGGTGCCAGCACGTGACTCGTGACTCACAGCTCCAATAGTTTTTCATTTCTAATTTTTAATTGTCATTCGTTTTCTGCTAAATTTGTTTACGAAAACCCGGTCTCGCCTCAGGCGAGAGAAAGAACCGCAGCGAAGGACACCCGAACTGCCGAACGGTAAGCATGGACGCCACTTCGGGATTTCAAAATGAAATAGATATAAAACATAGAATGTTCTATTTACAATACTATTTTATTGGAAACAACACATTTTGTCACAGATATAGAAAAAATAATGTGCATAAATGTTTTATTACACATACGTTAGCGGCAAGTTAGGGACACTGCTAACATTGAAACGATAAGATAAAATAAATATTAACTGGCATGACAACAACAAACAACAAAACATTTTTCGCACCACAACTTTTTATTCCAAGTGGTGTCACAGACGTTTCGTTTTATTTCAAAGCATTCGGTGCAGTTGAAATTAAGCCATGACGAAATGATGATGGCAGCGTTCATGTTGCTGAACTTTCTATTAATGGAACAATTTTTCATCTACATGAGGAACGCCCTCAGAAAGGGCAACTTGAACCAAATAGAGTAAAAGGTGTCACAACGCTTATAGGTCTTTTTGTTGAAGATGTTGATTCGGTGATGAATAATGCTCTGCAAGCCGGAGCAACGCTTTTGAATCCTGCTCAAGACTACGATTATGGTTACCGACAGGGTAATATTCGCGATCCATTCTGACATCAATGGATGATTGAAATGAAAATCTAAATATATTTATGAAATGAAAAATCGACCTATTCCAGTTATTATTGTTTCCATTCTGTTTATTCTTACAGGGTGTATTGGATTTATTTATCATGTTAAAGAATTCTTTGAACCCAATATCAAACAATATGAATTAGTTTGGGTTCTCTTGCTACGAATCTTAGCCGTTGTTTGTGGGCTCCTTCTATTCTTAAAAGTTAACTGGGCAAGGTGGCTTGCAATTGTATGGTTGCTTTACCATATCTTACTAAGTGCATTCCATTCAACATCTGAAATGATAACACACATTGTTCTGTTAATTATAGTTTCTGTGTTACTGTATCTTCCTGTATCTACTGCATATTTTAAAATAAGTCCAGACGGTAAAGAATTAGAAGAATAAACATGGAAAAATGCAACGCCAGAAGAAAGTAAACCAGCCGCTAACATGCAATATAGCCAAAAAGGGCATTAATAGTATGCGAAGTTCATCACCTGCATCAATTTCATTGTATCTTGATAGTGACGTATTCCGCAATCCCTTTCAGGCCATATTGC
>CAWKJY010000022.1:0-323546 GCA_963849985.1 uncultured Prolixibacteraceae bacterium
ATTTTTTAAACTTCCCAAAAATGATTAATACTCACGATGACATAAAAGCTCACCCTGAATATTTTAAACAGCTCTCCGTAAGGGATTTACTTTTTGTGCATTACAGGTGTCCGCAAATAAAAAGATTAGAGCAGTTATATAATCATTACAACCAATTTACTTTTTCATTGAAAGGAGAACGGATTTTACATCAGGGGGAAAAATCATGGAGAGTAACACCCCAAACATCCTATTTTCAGCGTAAGACTGCCTATGTTCAGGAAGTATCTAATCCAGAGGGTTGGGAAGTGCTTGTTTTCCACATTCCGGATGAATTTTTAATACAGTTTGCCAACGAATTCATGGATAATTTATCGACCGGAAAATTACCAGAGTTAACAACAGATTTGTTTATTAAAGTTGACCTTAATGAGACTACAAAAAGTTATTTTTACAGTTTGCTACCCTATTTTACACAAAAAGTACCACCATCAGAAAAATTACTTGAATTAAAATTTAAAGAGCTGCTCTTAAATGTTTTATCCATTCCTTCAAATAAAAAATTGCTGGCGTATATTCTACATCTGAAAGACGATATTAAAATCCCGATTTGGCAGGTAATGGAAAGTAATTATATGTATAATTTAACCCTAAAAGAATATGCCCGAATTTCAAGTCGCAGCCTGGCGGCATTTAAAAGGGAGTTTTTCGAATATTATGGTACGACACCCGGGAAATGGTTGACAGGTAAACGACTTAAGCATGCCAAATTGTTATTAAAAACAACAAACCAAAGTATTTCTGAAATTGCATTTAATTCCGGTTTCGAAAATGTCTCACATTTTAGCCGGATTTTTAAAGAAAAATTTGGTTTATCTCCGCTTCAGTTTAGAAAAAAACAAATAGCCGCTGCATGATTTTACAAAAAAGGGCAACATTATCTTTAAAGTAAAAAAATTGAACTTTTAAGAACAATAAATTCAAATAACCATGTTTAGCTTTATAACATCTAAAAAGCTAATGATGGTTATGTTATAGATAATCAGTGTCTTATATGGTAAGAACTGAACAAAATCTAAATAATTATAAAGATGGAAAAAGCTTATAAGAATACGGGGTATTTTATGTTGCTTCTAATTGCAATTGCGTTTTTAGGATTCTACAAAACTTATTTCAGCCATTTCTTCGATTTTAGTGAAGTAACAGCAATAACCAGAGGTAATATTACGATATTTCATCATTTGCATGCAATCTTGGCTTCATTATGGATTTTGTTACTTATTGTTCAACCACTTTTAATTCGTTCCGGGAAATATAAAATCCACAAAAAGACGGGGAAGATTTCATACTTTATTTTTCCATTGCTGATACTTTCATTTATTCCATTAATATTAAATATATTAAAATCTGACCATCCTATTCGGGCCTACGGTACAATATCAAATAGTATTTTATTAATTCTCTTTTATTCACTGGCAGTTTACAACAGGAAGAATATGCCCATTCATATGCGTTACATGATTGGAACCGCATTTTCTTTTTTGGGACCAACAATCGGAAGAATTGGTGTTTATTTAATAGGATGGCACGCTAAAACATCGGACAGTGCTGTTTACATACTTGTATATATTATATTAATAGGATTAATACTTCTTGACAAAAAACATGGTAAGAATTTCAAACCATACATAGTAATTTTGGTAGGTTGGGTTATTCGCCAAATAGTTTTTATTCTATTGATCTCATATTGAAAAAGAACAATCACTAAAAGGTGGACATTATGATCGAAAAAACACTAGTAGATAGATTCAGATCAGGCTTGAATGGTCAGCTTATTCAGCCAGATGATGCTGAATATGATGAAGCCCGCAAGGTGTGGAACGGGATGATAGACAAACACCCTGCACTGATTGTTCGTTGTGCTGATGAAGCTGATGTAGTTAGTGCCGTTAATTTTGCCCGCACACAAAAACTGCTTGTTGCCGTAAGAGGCGGTGGCCATAATGTAGCCGGTTTTGGTACTTGCGAAGACGGAATAGTAATCGATTTGTCGCAAATGAAAAAGATTGAAATTGATGCAGCGAATCGAACTGCACATGCTCAGGCCGGCCTGACATGGGCCGAATTTGATAAAGCGACCCAGGCTTATAATTTGGCAACTACTGGCGGCCTTGTGAGTACAACCGGTATTGCCGGTTTCACACTCGGGGGTGGCTTTGGGTGGCTCGTACGAAAGTATGGATTGACCGTGGATAACCTGCTTTCAGTAGATATGGTCCTGGCAAATGGGCAACGGGTGACTGCCAGCCCGTTGGAGAATGCAGATCTCTTCTGGGGTGTGTGTGGCGGTGGTGGAAACTTTGGTGTGGTTATTTCATTTCAATACCGCCTTCATAATGTTGGGCCTATTGTATATGGTGGTGCTGCGTTTTACCCTGTAGAAAAAGCCAGGGAGCTATTGAAGTTTTATCGCGATTGGACACCGACAATGCCTGACGAACTCTCCACGATGATCGCGTTCATCACTGCGCCGCCGGAGCCTTTCGTTCCTAAAGAGCTGGTTGGGAAACCAATGATAGCGTTGGCTCTTTGCTATGCCGGATCGGCGGAAGATGGTGAGCAGGCAGTCAAGCCACTTCGCGCTTTTATGCAGCCGGAAATTGATGTGATCGGACTGCATCCTTATCTTGGTCTGCAAACCATGTTCGATGCGATCTGCGCCGAAAGGGATTCACGCCTACTGGAAGACTGAAAATTTTAGCGACTTAAGCGACGATGCGATTAATGTTTTGGTTGAGCAAACCGAAAAAATGAAATCGCTTTCACACTTTGCAGCGGTCCATTTACATCACTGGGGAGGCGCGGTTAATCGTGTCGGATAAAGATGCAACTGCGTTTGCTCACCGGGATGCGAACTATGTTATGAATATCATTGGCCTTTGGATGGAACAGGAGAATGCCGATAAACACATTGCCTGGACACGTAACTTTTCGCAGGCACATTCAACCTTATTCTACGGGGCAGAAATATCTTAACTTTCTGGGAGATGAAGGGCTGTACATGTAAAAGCAGCTTACGATACGAAAAGATATGAGCGATTGGTTGCATTAAAAAATAAATATGATCCTGCTAATCTGTTTCGGCTGAACCAGAATATCAAACCTTCAGTTTAATAATTGACAACTTAATCTTTACCGTGCCCGACGGCGCCCTCAGCGCAAGACAAAATTAGAGATATAGAAATATTCAATTTAGGGATGCCATCTCTTTAAAAGATGTTGACCAATAAATAGAATTAAGACCGGCATAACCGACTTTTTATATTATTACCATTATTGATAATTAATTTTCACAAGGATACTCCTGAAAAATCAGGAGTAAGGAAGCGGTGTGCTGCAAAGCGTATGCATTGTTAATGTTCTCCCTCTATTTTGAAAATGAACCAGAATTACTAAATTTGTTTATGAAAACCCGGTGACACGCAGAAAGAACCGCAGCGAAGGACACCCAAACTGCCGAACGGTAGGCATGGATGCCACTTCGGGATTTCAAAATCAAATAGATATAAAACATAGAATGTTTTATATACACTACTATTATTTTATTGGAAACAATACATTTTGTCACAGATATAGAAAAAATAAAGTGCACAAATGTTTTATTACACATACGTTATCAGTAAGATTTTTTTTGGGATTTTTTAGTTTGGAAGTAATTTATATTAAAAGTCAAAACAGTAATAACTTAATTTCATTATGAAGAGAAATGAAAAAAGAATCCAAATCGTAATGCAAATATTTATAGTGTTATTCATTATTGCAGGGTGTACATCGGGCCAAGAGAGCTATTTGGAGCGTAACAAAGAACTTGTTCGCCGTATGGACGAAGAAGTCTGGAACAAGGGTAATCTTGAAATAATAGACGAGTTATACTCTCCTAACTTTGTGTGGCATTTCCTTCCATCAGGGTCTGAGACAATTGGACTTGACAGCTTACAAGAACATGTTCGAAAACACAGAGAAGCCTTCCCGGATTGGACTGAAGAGATTAAGCATATTGTCGCTGAAGGAGATTATGTTTCAATTCATTATGTATCAAGAGGAACTAATGAAGGTAGTTTCCAGGGTAATGCACCAACTGGAAAACCAATTGAGATCAATGAAATGTCAATCTTTCGAATTGTTGATGGCAAAATTGTGAACAATGGCTCATCCCAGATCTATTAAGTCTGAATCAACAACTTGGTTTCATCTCACAGTTAAATTAAGTATGGTTATAATTAATAACCAAACATTGTCTAACATTCATTTCAACTTGGGAAAAACCACATCAGCGAATCTTTAAATTTAAGGTTTGGTTTGTACTTTTGAAAGTTAAATGACTATTAAATTAAAGTTAAGAAGATAAGAAATCCAACTGATAACATCGGCTATAACAAATACGGAATGAATACTCAAAAATAAAGATATTACAACCAAATAAATTAACGGTAGGCGGACAAAAAATCGCCTTTAACATCCCGCACTTGCCATAGCCAAACCGATCTCAGCAATTGATTATTAATGTGAATTAGCTGATTAATTTATTATAAATTTAATGAAATGAAATATTTACAATTTGCAATTTTATTATTAACGTACGGAACAATCTTCGGACAATCTGAACAATCTACAAACTATTTATTCAAGGAATGCCTTGAAAATGCTCTCAGTTTCCGGGTAGAGCCCAAGGCTATCCAAAAATTTGTTGGCCCGGATTTTCCTTTGTTTCTTGATGACGGAAAGGCTGTGGTGGCTATTATTGTTCAGGATTGTTCGCAGTACTGGGTGGATGGGGTGAATCTCGGAACAAACCAACACGCTCATGTATGGGTAAGATTAGAGGCTGAGAATGAAATATTACCCGTCATTGGTGCGGAAAAGACTTTGCCTACAATGACCTGGTTTTCCCTGTCAGCAGCTTCTACAAATCCCAGGGACTATGAGGCAAGAAAAAAATCGTTAACATCACCAGAAAATATAGAAAACATCACTTTGGAGATTAGTGGAGATAATCGGGGGGGAAAGGTAGTTTATTCCGACGAGCTTAGTTACTCATGGAAAGTATCATCTGAGAAATCAGACGGAGGGCTGGCAAGTGCAATTGACTCTGCTAGCATAGTAGGTATCAATCATATCGTTTATCATAAAAGTCACAACGGCAAAATAGTAATAAAGCGAATTCAGGCAATTGCAAATATATCTGGCCCTTATAAAGGTATATTAAACGTCTCCGGAGGTACAGATCCCAGCAAATTAATCGTGGGTGGCGACTATCCAATTTTAGTATATTCTTTTTCCCCTATATGGGCACGAGTAAATCTAGGAGAAACTCCAAAAGATTAGCAAAAAAGATTATAAAGATTTGAGCTAGGTGAGAATTGAACAATGTTGACAAAAAATGCTGAGAACAATGTTTAAAAATAATAACCGGAACAGCTGTAAATTCAAGAGTTGTAGCCCGTTTCAATTTTCTTATAACTTGACAGAGATGAAGCCCGTAATCGGCTACTATTCTTGTACTCACCGTTCAAAACCTTCAAAAATTACCAGCTATTTCAATGTTTACACTATTTACCTTCAACCCACAACTCCTGAAAAACCAGTTGCCGGCGTTAAAAAAGAGGTTAATGGAAGATTGAGAAGCATCTAAGAATTTTAATTAACGAGGGAAATATGTAAACCTGGTTATTTTATTAACAAATGGGCTTTTTTAAAAGCTTTACTAATCCTATAGTGGTCATCCTTAATCTTTTCATCTGAAGTTCCAAAAAAACTGATTATAAGACGGATACAAAAATAAAGGCAATATAAAAATTGTGAATCATCCGGTTTTTTTGTAATATCGTTGCATATTAAAACTAAATCTTATGAAATCTTTCCTGTTTACATTTTTCCTCAGTGCTTTGATCATATCTTCTGCTTTTGCTCAGGTAGGAAGACAAAGCGGAAATAATATTGTTTCACCTGAGGTGTCAGTGGATGGTCATGTAACATTTCGCCTGAAGGCACCGAAAGCTTCTTCGGTTACGGTATCCGGTGATTTCGGACCCGATGCAAAAATGAAAAAAGGTGAAAACGGGGTGTGGAGCGTAACTGTCGGGCCTCTGCAACCGGAAGAGTATGTTTATTATTATCTTCTTGATAGTGTGAGACTGCTTGACCCTTACAATCCACGGGTAAAAATAGGATATGTTACCAGCACTACAACCAGCCTGCTGAACGTACCAACACAGGAACCTGCTTTTTACGATGTGCAGGATGTTCCTCACGGGGAGATTCGAACGCTCCTGTACAAGTCAAAATCGAACGGCGTTGTCAGGGAATTAACAGTTTATGTTCCACCGGGTTATGACGAAAGCCCTGATAAACACTATCCCGTGCTTTATCTTCTCCATGGATTTGCAAACGATCAAAATTCATGGCATCGTTACGGCAGGGCCAATGACATTCTCGATAACCTGCTTGCAAAAGGATCAATTGAACCGTTCCTTGTCGTTATGCCTTTGGGCTACGGCGGTGCCCGTGTCAATGGAGACGGAACCGGACTGCCGCCTGAACGGGCAGGCAGACTCGGCGGAGATGCTGATTTATATGAGCGCGACATCCTGGAGGACATCATCCCCATGATAGACGGAAAGTATCGAACAATAGCTGATCGCACACATCGGGCAATCATTGGTTTCTCAATGGGTGGTGGTCAGGCTGGAAGTATCGGTTTAGGCAATCTGAACACATTTAGCTACATTGGGATTATGAGCGCCGGACTTGGTGGTGGAACGGACACTGAACCTCTTAAAACTCTGGCTGCAAATCCTGAGAAAGCAAATGAACAGATAGACCTGTTGTGGATTGGCTGCGGTCAGCAAGATTTTGCGTTTAGTGGGGCCAAGTCGCTATCTGATAATCTCAACAAGATTGGTATCGAACACACCTTTCACCCCACTGAAGGTGAGCATCACTGGAGGGTTTGGAGACGCTACCTTCGCGATGTAGCGCCTCTACTGTTCAAATAATTCTTTAGTAGTTGAAAGTCTTCGCCAGCCAAAATCCCAATTTACTGCTATAATCGTAAATGAGATGGTTAGCATTTATTTACATTTAATCCATTCTGTATATTCATCTTCTCTTATTTTATTCCTTAACTAAACAACATTGATTTCCATTTATTCCTTTGATTCCGGTAGATTCATAAAATAATGTGTAATTTCACGTGAACAGACATTAGCTACGAAATGTATTCATCATTTTCATTTATACATCAAAAGAAAAATCAATGAAAAAGAATAAAAAGGTACTTATCATCATCCCCGTCATTATTGTGGGTTTTTACCTGTTAAACCTGTTTTCAAATTATTATGGCGACTGGCTTTGGTTTAATAACCTCGAGTATGGATCGGTTTTTAATACCATGATTATTGCAAAGGCCATTTCATTTACAGTGTTCTTCTTGATTTTTGTGGTGTTTTTTAGCATTCACGTTCGTATTGCGCGCAAAAGGGGAGCGTTAACCAGGGAGGCCATGAGTTTTTCTGCTGACGATCCGCGGCAATTTATTCTTGAGATCTACAAGGGAAAGGCAGTTTTCTGGTTGTGGGCAGTGGTGATTTTATTGCTTGGTGTTTTCAGGGGTTCTGCTGCAGTCGATCAATGGAGCAAATTCCTGCAATTCATCCATGCTTCTTCTTTTGGTATTCAGGAGCCGGTATTTGGGAAGGATGCCGGGTTTTATATCTTCAAACTTCCTGTTTACCAGTTTATCACCGGCTGGTATATTTTTATGGTAGTACTTACTTTCATCGCTGTGCTAATTTCATATAACCTCGATAATGCCGTTTCGTCTGTTGGCAAAATTTCTCAGGTTCCCAAACTGGTAAGAAGACATTTACTTAGCCTGGCCGGATTCTTTGTGCTGGGAATTTCGGCATTCTATTTTCTGAAACTGTATGATATTTTATATTCCTCAAGCGGGGCGGCTTACGGCGCGTCGTATGCAGATGTACATGCCCGAATTCCGGCTTACTGGATCATTTTTATATTGAGCATTGTTATCACCGTAATTTTATTCTTATCGCGGGTTTTCAGAAAAAAGAAAATTATTTTGTATTTCGCCGGGCTTTGGGTGTTGGTTTTGATCGTTATAAACGGAATTATCCCGGGTCTTATCGAACAATATGTTGTGAAACCGAATGAACTGCAAAAAGAGACACCTTATATTCTGAACAACATTAAATTAACCCGCGAAGCTTACGGTTTAAATAAAATTAAGGCCGAGTCATTTCCCGTTGATCAGGCGATTACTTATAAAGACATTCAGGAAAACCATAACACCATCGCAAACATTCGTTTATGGGATCGCCGGCCTTTGATCCAAACCTATAAACAATTGCAGGAAATACGTCTTTATTACGACTTTAACAGTGTGCAGGTAGATCGTTATCATTTCGATAAATATACCGAAGTGGCGATAGCAGCCAGGGAACTGCCTGTTTCGCAAATACCTGACCGCGCAAAAACATGGGTAAACGAACATCTGATTTTTACCCACGGATATGGAGTGGTGATGAATCCGGTGAATGAAATAGCGCCCAATGGGATGCCCAATTTAATTGTTCAGGATATTCCGCCGACCACCACCACATCACTTAATTTAAAACAGATGGGGATTTATTACGGGGAAGAATCAGATCAGTTTGTGTTGGTTAACACAACCGCCAAAGAGTTTGATTACCCCAAAGGCGACGATAATGTTTATACCAGTTACACCGGCAAAGGGGGCGTCCGTATTTCCGGTTTGTTTAAACGGCTGGTTTATGCATGGAACTTTTCCGACATTAAAATACTTCTTACCGATTACCTGACTGACCAAAGCCGAATCATGTTTCACCGGAATATCTCGGAGCGGGACAGAACCATCGCACCGTTTCTTTCCTACGACAGCATGCCATACCTTGTTGTTGGCGACGACGGACAACTTTACTGGATACACGATGCCTACACCACAAGCAATATGTTCCCTTACTCGGAGCCGGTTTCACAGAGCTTTGGCGGACGTGGTTTCAATTACATCAATAATTCGGTGAAAGTGGTCATCAATGCTTATAACGGTGATGTTTCCTATTATGTGATCAATCCCGATGATCCGCTTATTCAGACTTATCAGAAAATATATCCGAAACTTTTCAAGCCATTCAGTGAAATGCCTGAGTTTCTGAAAGCACACATCCGGTATCCCACGGACCTGTTTAATATTCAAACTCAGTTGTACAATGTATATCATATGACTGATCCGAAGGTATTTTATAACCAGGAAGATTATTGGCAGGTACCCAACGAGAACTATAATAATTCTCAAGAGCAAATGTTCCCTTATTACATTATTATGCGTTTGCCCGAATCGAAGCAGGAAGAATGTATTCTGATGTTGCCGCTTACGCCATCGAAAAAGGACAATATGATCGCCTGGATGTGCGCCCGTTGCGACGCGCCCAATTATGGCGATCTGATTGTTTATTCGCTTCCTAAAGATAAATTGATATATGGACCGATGCAGGTTGAGGCAAGGATCAATCAGCAACCCGACATCTCTTCTGAACTCACACTTTGGGGACAACAGGGGTCACAGGTTTTTAAGGGAAACCAGCTTATAATTCCAATAAAAAATGCCTTTCTGTATGTGGAACCTGTTTATCTGCAATCGGAACAGGGACAAATTCCTGAATTGAAAAGGGTAATTGTTGCCTATAATGAACAGATTGAGATGAGAAGTACGCTGGAAGAGTCGCTTCAGGCGATTTTTAACAGTTCCGGTTCTCAGGATACTACTATGGTACAACAAATAAAAGGCATCGAAAATATTGTTAATACTTCACTTTCATCTAAAGCTCAGGAGGCGCTTGACCATTATAATAAAGCCAATGCGTATTTGAAACAAAACGACTGGGCCAATTATGGAAAAGAGCTGCAGGAATGAAAGCTGTTTTAACGGAAATGAGCAAAGACAACGGGAAAAGTTCGGAAACAAATCAAAAGTAAACGAAGCTTTATCTTCCGTTTGCTACTCCTGGAAATACCGGCAGATTTTCGAAAATAAAAGAAAAAAGAAAAAAAGAAAAAAAGAAGAAAAAAAAAAGAAAGAGAGAAAGAGAAAAAAAAGAGAAAAAAAAAAAAAAAAAAAGAAAGGAAAAAGAGGAGAAAGAAGAAAGGGGAAAAAGAAAAAAAAAGAGAGAAAGAGAAAAAAAAAAAAGAAAGAAAGAAAAAAAAAAAAGAAGAAAAAAAGAAAAAAAAGGGGAAGAAAAAGAAAAAAAAAGAAAAAAAAAAAGAAAAGAAAAAGAAGAAAAAAGAAACAAAGGAAACTGAAAAACAAAAAGGAATCGAGAATATAGCGAAAACGAAAAACTAAAAACTACAAAAAAGAAAAAAAGAAAGATAAAACAAAAACAACTACTAAGAACAAAAAAAAAAACGAAGACAAAACGAAAAAAAAAAACGCAACAAAACCACAAAACAAGAAAAAGAAAGAACACAGCGACCAGGACGAAAAAACAAAAGGATAGAAGGAGATTAAATATGTAAGACGATTATTATGGATGGATTTGGGTGCCTGATACTGAATGGGGGCCCTGCTGGGTAGAATGGGCCAGTGGAGACGGTTATTATGGTTGGCGACTAATGGAACCGGGTGTGAGTATCAGCTTAAGTTTTAGCCGTAACTACATTACAAATAACAGCTCCTGGACCTTTGTCAGATACGGGGATATTGAAAGATCGCATGTACAACGATATATAGCCCGACGATCTGCCAATGAAAGCAGATAGCAAAAATCACGTATCATTCGGGAAACTTATAACGACAGCAGAAGTAATGTTACTTATGTTTCCGGTCCTTCCAGAGACGATGTACAACGGCTAACAGGCAGACGTATAAATACGGTTAGCAACAATGAAAATGAACATCGCGGACAAAAACTGAGAAATAATCGTTTGAGCATTTACCGTCGGGAAATCAGACGGAATACGGATCAACAACGAATGCCTGAACGCTCAAAAGTATATAAGCTGAAGGAAATAAGACGTTCTCCGGAAAGATCTACGGGCGGTCTCCTGAGATCACGAAACCGCGTCGGAATAATATTATGAGGGAACAGCAAAAGCCTACAAAATCTACGCAGAGACCTGACATCAAGAGACAAAGACAGGAACGACGCAAAGAAGTTAATCCTTCTGAAATAACCGGCGTACTAATTCTGCAGAAAAAACAACGCCAAATAACAGTAAGAGGGCTCAAAGGGGTGCGTCAAAGAAACAGAAAAAGAAGTAAAACGGATATGCAATAGAATTTACTCTAAACTGCATATCGAATGTTTAAGAATATAGCTCAAGGATGGATAAATGCTAAATAGAATGGATAGTTTAATGAACGATTATAGAATAAATTAATGTAGCCTGAGCTCGTAAAATTTTAGTGAAATGAAAAAGAACGAATAGGAAGTAATTTATGAGTGATCGTAAAACTTAAGGGCTTTAGTATTTAGTAACATATTTAAGGTAAAACAGAGAGTGCTACTGAAAGTAAAATGCGAGGTAATTTTTAAGGGATGCCATCCCTTAAAGGAATAGCATTCCAATATTTTGAAAATTAACTACAATTGCTAAATCTGCTTACCGAAAACCCGATACCACAAAAAAGATTCACAGAGAAGGATGCAACCTGAAATTTCCTGAAATTAACTACAGGCAGAGTATAAAATATTATTTTTACAATACTATATTTATTGGAAACGACACATTTTATAAAACATATAGAAAATAACGTGCATAAATGTGTCATTCCAAATAAGTTATGGCTCATTTAAACAACTGTTTGGTAGTCAGTAAATAAATACATATAAAAGTTTGTAGGTTTGATAGATTTGTGATATAAAATCAATTATTTTTAATCATATAATTTTCTGAATAGTTTAGCTTTAATATATAATTATGCAAAACAAAACACATGAAATATTTATACAATTATTAATTATTATTTTGATACTATTCTCTTGTTCTAAAGAGGAAGAAAATATTAATTCTAAATTAAAAGTTGATTTTACTTTCTCGGATATGATTGACCATTTTGAATTAAAAAATACTTCCAAAGATATTGATGGAAATATTTTGACATGTAAATGGGTTTCTATGTGCGATACAATTAAAATAATCAATCCTTATTCTTCTTTAGCATATATTAATCTCCCCGGATTATTGGATACTGCACAACTGAATATTAAACTTATTGTTAATGATGGGTATTTATCAGATTCTTTAATTAAGAAAATTACATTACCCCCAAAAACATTAGAAAGGCTTTATGGTCTTGGAAGAGTTTTAGAAGATGAACATAGTAATAATGTAAATTATAATTGGTATTATGACCAAAAGAATACTGGTCCTAATTCTTGGATGAATTGTGGGCCCACAACGGCGACAATGGTTATAAAATGGGTAAACCAGGATTTTAATAAAACACCTGAAGATGCTAGAAATGTGTATAGTTCAAGTATAAGTGGGTGGAATACGATGGATATAATTAATTACTTAAATCTAAATTCGATAAATAATTATACTATTAGTATTCCACAAATTGATTCTATAAAAAGTCAGATTTCTATGGGAAATATTGTAATTCTTTGTCTTGATATGTATTATATCAGATATCAGGCAAAAAACATATGGCATGTAGATAAATTTTATAGTACAAACAGCCAGGGTTGGGGGCATTATATTGTTATCAAAGGTTATAAAATTGTTGATAGGGAAATGTATTATGAGGTCTATGATCCATATAGTTGTGGTGAGAAATATAGCAATGGTACACTAAAAGGTGAAAACAGATATTACAGAAGTAGAGATTTAAATATGGCTGTTAATAATTGGTGGAATTATGCTATAGTAATTTCAAAAAGTAAATTAAAAGGTTCAAATTTAGGAGTTGATGTTAGTAAGATTATACATAAATCAGGATAATAAAACGAGCCATAAAAGTACATATTTCATATCAGCGTTTGTAGCCTGCACAAGTTTCATTACGGATTGACAGGAAAGTAAGTCGTAATCTGTCACTACTCGAACAATTCACCTCAATTTTTCAAAAATTAAAAGCTAATTTCAATTTAACCGGGCTTTATCTTCCTCTCGCAACCCCTGGAAAAACCGGCAGGCTTTCATGGCCTTTATCATCCACCGATTGAACCGCAAAAAAGTAATTGTCTTTTGAATAGGGTAGTGTGGCTTCCGTTCCGGTTACCAGGATTTTTCGTTCCCACATGGACTGGCTGGTTTCCCGCATTAAAATATAATAACCGGCTGGTTTTATCCCTTTCTCCGGATTGTTCCAGCGAATGGTGGTTTTGTTTGTTAATCCGCGAACAACGAGTCCTACATTTTGCGGTTCGTAAGGTGCGGAAGCCAGATTAGCCAGTGTTGCAACGTTTATTCCTGTGTTTTTCCGTACGTATTCAAAGTCCACATAATCGGGCAAATCGCCGTATTGAACGCCATTTTCCAGGCGCGGAACTTTGTGAGTGTGATCGTAATTTTCATTGTATTCGGTAATTCTCACTGCGGTAAAACCCTGTTCGCAAAAGGGAGTGTGATCGCCGCTGCGGCTAAACCTGTCGTTACGGTAAATCAACGATACGGTTAACTGATCGACATATCGTTCGCCAACTTCCTTAATATATCGTGCCAACTGACGCGCTTTTCCATCGTTTTCACCGGAAGTGAGTTCCCTCAGCCGCGCCATTTGTTCGGTTTCATACGCCGGAACACCTTCGCTAAAAATCCGTACGCGCATATTATCCCTGAGCTCTGTTTCACTTGAACTGCTGTTCCCGATCATATCGTTATTCAGCATGGCAACAAGGTTCCAGTTTTCATCTTTGGCTTTTTGTGCCATGTGAGCTGCTCCGTACAATCCGTGTTCCTCACCCGAAACAACCATAAAAACAATGGTTCCTGAGAATTCATGTTTCGACATGATTCGAACCATTTCCAAGAATAGCTGCCACACCCGAGCCGTCATCATCGGCACCCGGAGCAAACGAAGTACTGTCGTTAATTCCCTCAACGCGTGAATCAATATGGGCGCTGACAACAAAAATCCGATCGTCGTTTGGATTTGTACCTTTTAAGGTTGCAACCACATTTTTTAAGTCAACTTTATGGCTAATACTTTCCCCTTTTCCTCCAGCTGTATAAGGTTCAAAAGCTACTGAAAGTCGTCCGTTTGATTGCGGAACTGACTTTTCCATTTCGGCTTTTACCCAGTTCCATGCTGCGCCGATTCCCTGTTTTGGGTTATCCTGTTCACTTAAATTATGTCGCGTATGAAAACCGACTAGCGTACGAATATCCTGTTCAATCCGGTCACGTGAAATTTCCTGTACCATATTTTCAATTTCAGCATCACGATTAATAATGGTTTGCGCAAATGCAGATGAAAACAGAGAGTAAGATCAGCAAAAAAGAAAGAAGAAGTTTCTTCATCTTTTCCAGACTTCTATTTTTCTTCGAAACAATACAATGAATGAAAACCTTTTAAAATCAGATCATTCCCCACAATTACAGGAGAAGCATGAAAATTATCATCCAACTTATTGGAAGAAAGTAATTCATAAGTGTCGCCGGCTTTAATTATTAGACAAATATTTTCAGCGGCAATATAAATTTTATCTCCAACACCTGATGGAGAAGAATATAAATCCCTGATTCCTTCCAATCTGGCTTTTGAATATTTAATCGCTCCGGTTTTTGCATCAAGGCAGGTTAATTCACCATTATTGGCGCGCAGAAAATATATTCTTCCGTTTAAAAGCAAATCATCGGGAGTATAAGGGCAATCCTGATTATATGTCCAAAGAATAACATGCTTCCTGAAATGTCGCCTTTTGCTTTTGCCAGGTCGATAGCCAGTAACGCATTTCCGCGGAAACCGCTTATTGCATATAAAATGCCATTTGCATATTTAGGATTTGGAATAACATTGTCTGTTAACCCGGTGCATGTCCAGATAATTTCACCTGTATTAAAATCGTAACTTCTTATTTTTCCGGTTGCATCTGTAATTACCTGTGGTTTTCCGTTAACTTCAACAACAAGAGGCGTTGCCCATGAAGTAGCTTCATCACGTTTTTGTTTCCATACCTCATTTCCGGTTTTTGTGTCAATGGCAAAAATATAAGAATCGCCTTCATGATCCCACTGAATGAAAATTTTATCTTTATACAAATAGGGAGAACTTCCTTCACCAAAATTCATCTTTTTTTCCATCTGGCCAAAATCCTTTTTCCAAATAATTTTCCCGTCAAAATCAAGGCAGTAAAGTCCGCGTGACCCAAAATAGGCGTAAATGTTTTTACCATCGGTGCAGGGCGAGTTAGATGCCCAGCTTCCCAGTTCATGGGTGGCTTCCTGTGGCTTTTCGGTAGCTACTGTAGTTTCCCATAAAATTTTTCCATCGTTCAGATTTACTAAAATCACTTTATAATCCAGAACCAGATCTGTTGATTTTGATTGTCTGAAACTTTCCATATCTGCATTCGCATCATGGGGCGTGGCTGTTTCAATAATTATTTTATCACCCCAAACAATAGGTGTGGCATGTCCTTTTCCCGGAATCGGGGTTTTCCATTTCAGGTTTTTTGTTTCGCTAAAAACGGTAGGAGGATTTCCTTTAACTGCAGCACCGGTAGCTAGTGGTCCGCGCCACTGCGGCCAGTAGTCCATTGCATCCTGACTGGAGGCTGTTTTTACATTCGTAATTAAAAAGGCTAGTAAAAAAGCGGAGTGAATAATTGATTTGAGTTTCATCGTTATTTAGTTTTTTGTTGTTATTTTCTTATAAGACTTGAAATAAATATTCTGGTTTAATTTTGGATTTTTTTGAAAAGTAGTACTTACGGCCTAAAATAAAAAATTTATCTAAAACTATAGAATTATTATCATGCTTTTATTTCTGCTTTTTTATCATCTGTAAAACGTCTGATTCGAATATTCAGATAAGCAAACAAAATGCTCATAAACGGACTAATCAGATTAAAAAAAGCATAAACTGCATAATCAACCGTGGGAACCCCCAACACTCTGGCCTGCGTGGCTCCTCCAGTGTTCCACGGAATCAAAACCGATGTAACTGTTGCGCTGTCTTCAAGGGAACGGCTTAATACTTCCGGTTTCAGCCCTCTTTCTTCAAAAGTTTTTCGGTACATCCTCCCCGGAACAACAATTGCAATGTATTGATCTGATGCGGTTGCATTGAAAAATATACAGGTTCCGACAGTTGATGCAACAAGTCCACCGGTACTTTTGGCATACTTGGCAATGGGTTGTGTAATCCTTTTAAGCAGTCCTGCCGACTCCATTACGCCACCAAAAACCATTGCCGACAGAATCAGCCAGACTGTATCCAGCATTCCACGCATTCCGGTTGTGGTTAGCAGTTCATTAACACTTGCGTCAGGAGTAGTAATTGAAACATCGCCAAACATCGATTGCATTACCGTTATGTACGATGCTTTCAGGTAATTACCGGTAACGCCGGAAACTTTTTCAATTATACCGGGTTGAAAAATAATGGCAAAAATTCCTCCGAGCAAAACACCGATAAACAGTGTAGGTACCGGCGGAACTTTCAGAAGTATTATTGTAAAAAGAATGGCTGGAACAAGAAATAAAAGCGGACTTGTATTGAATGTTTCACCAATGGCAATTTTTACATTTTCTACATCTCCAACCGAACCTGAGAAATCATAATTAAACCCGATAATTAAAAATATGATTAAGTGTTATTGTCATGGAGGGAACCGTGGTGTACATCATGTATTTTACATGGGTAAACAAATCAGTTCCGGCCATTGCCGGTGCCAGGTTGGTTGTATCACTTAACGGTGAAACCTTGTCGCCAAAATAAGCTCCGCTCACAATGGCACCTGCACACATCGCTTCATTGATTCCAATTGCTTTGCCGATACCAATCAATGCTACGCCAATGGTTGCAATGGTTGACCAGGAACTTCCCGTAGCAACACTAACGATAGCACATACAACCACAGCGGTGAATAAAAACATTTTGGGATTGATAATATCCAGCCCGTAATAGATCAGGGCAGGGACAACACCGCTAAGCATCCATGTGCCGGCGAGTGAGCCAATGAGTAGTAGGATTAGTATGGCGGGCATTGCCGAACCGATAGTCGAGACAATATTTTCGCGTATTTTTTCCCAGTTCAGTCCCAGCCTTATTGAAATAACACTCGCAATGGCAGCTGCAAGTAACAGTGCAATTTGATTGGCGCCTCCTAAAGTATCATCAAAAATGTAAACATTGCAGGTTAACAAAATAACTAAAACAATGATGGGTAAAAATGCTTCAGCCAGTGTTGCATTGCGTTTTTTTTGGTTATTATTTTTGATTTTCAATGATGCGCTTTTAAATAATTATTAAACTGATATTTAATTAATCGGCTCCTTTTAATAAACAGAATTCAAAAATGATGAAAAAAATGCAAACTAATATTTAAAAATTGAATTTGATTATAATTTGAAATTAATTTGTTCCGCCTGTTCAATTTATTTTTCTTTACAAAGTGCTATAATTTATTGTTTTTATCTTCGTTTCTTTAAAACGGAAAAAAGGGTTTTATGAGGCTATTTTATCTGAAGTTCATAAGTGTAGTAATTTTATCATTTATTTTGATTTCTCCATCGGTTGCCCAGCGAAGCAATGGCATTACTGTCGAGGGGAAGATATCGGTACAGCAGGGATCGGTTGACGGGGCTGTTATTCAGATGTATCTTGATGGTAAACGATTAGACGATTATGGAGTTGGCTCCGATGGAAATTACAAAGTTGAACTTACCTATAACCATAAATACGAACTGATTTTTGTGCGTAAAGATAATTTCCCTCAAAAAATTGTAGTAGAGTCAGCAGTTCCAAAAAATATTCTTGCCAGTGATCCAAAATTTCCTCCTTTTCCTTTGAATGTTAACTTGTTTACTGAAATTCCGGGGATTGATAAATCATTTTCTGAAAATACGGTTTTAAAAATTTATTACAGTCCTAATGTCGATAATTTTATTTCTGAAATTTATTACAACGATGCGCAAATTGCCAAATTAATTGAACAGGCAAAATTGCAGTCGCAGATGCTGGATAAAGAATCAGATTATCTGTCAAAACTAACACGGGCGGAACAGGCAGAACTTAGAAGAGAATATAATCAGCTTTTGGAAGATGCCGGAAAAGATTATAGTAATGAAAAATTTCTTGCTGCATTGGATGGGTACAAAGCTGCCAGCCAGATTTTTCCCAAAGAACAGTTTCCCAAGGACCGGATTGCTGAAATAAATGATTTGCTTGGATTAATGATGGCTGCAGCCGAACTTGACAAGGCAAAGCTTGATCGTTTTAATGCCTTAATAGTCGAGGCCGACCAGCAATTTGGTCAGAAGCAATACCAGTTGGCACGCAATTCATACAATCGTGCACTTTCCATTAAACCAACCGATCCGCATGCAACCGAACAGTTAAAAACTATCGGCGATATATTGCGAAAACAATTGCAGGATGAACAATATAATGATTTGATTGCACAGGGTGACAACTCGATGAATCAACTGTTATACGATGATGCAATTAACCGTTTTAGTGAGGCGCTGAAGATTAAGCCGAATGAAGCTTATCCAAAAAGTAAACTGGAAGAAATCAATGGCATTATTGCAAAACAAGCAAAAGATGTAGAAAAACAGGCAAGTTATAAGGAAGCTATGTTACAGGGAAATACCATGTTTGAAAAACAATTTTATGATAAAGCATTGTCGTCCTATGAAAATGCTTTGAAATTCGTTCCCGGTGATGAAGCAGCTACAAATAAAATCGCCGATGTGCGAAGGATAATGAAGGAAACGGCAGATAAAATGAGGTTTGATGAACTGGTTAAATCTGCCGATAAATCATATAAGAAAAAAGCTTATCAAGAAGCTTTGGCTGATTATTCAGAAGCGGCAACCATTTTGCCTGACGATGCTTATGTTAACAAACAAATTGACGAAATCAATCAAATTTTGCAACTGGTAGAAAGTTTTGCAGATCTGGTATTTAAAGCCGACAACCAGTTTATCAATGAAAATTACGATGCATCAAAATCCTTATATCAAAAAGCGCTGGAGATAAAAAATGACGATAAACATTCGCAGGACAGGATAAAAGAAATTGACGGAATTCTGGCAAATAAAAATCTGGATAGCAAATATGATGATTTAATTGCACAGGCCGATAATCGTTTTAACGGGAAAGATTACCAAAATGCAAAGAACAGTTATAATGAAGCGTTGACGGTAAAACCCAGGGAAAAATATCCAAGGGATAAAATAAATGAAATCGATGGAATTTTACAGCAGTTAGCAAAAACTGATCAGGATTATCAACAAGCAATTGCAAAGGCAGATGGTTTATTTCAACAAAAGAACTATGAAAATGCAAGAAGGGAATATGCTAATGCCGGTAACATTAAACCGCAGGAATCCTATCCTCCGGAAATGATTACAAAAATCGATGGTCTCATTGCGGAACAAAAACGACTGGCAGAAGAGGCAGCCGCTGCGGAAGCAGCCCGGTTAGCTGCACTTCAGGCAGAAAAGGATAAGAATTACAGCGATGCGATTGCAAAAGGCGATAACCTTTTCAACCAGAAGGATTATGAAAATTCAAGGACAGCATACCGGAATGCATTAACGATCAAACCGGGAGAAACTTATCCACAACAACGTATTGACGAGATAGGAACGTTGCTGGCACAACTGTCAGCAGCACAAAAAGCGTATGAAGATGCCATTACGAGAGGCGACCGTGAATTTAACCGTGAAGGCTTTGACGCAGCAAAAACAGCATACAACGATGCCAAAACGGCCAAACCCGATGAAACCTACCCGGATGAACAGCTGGCAAAAATTGATTCGATTGTAACAACGCGGGCACGACTTGCAGAAGAAGCTGCCGCGGCCGAAGCAGCGCGATTGGCAGCATTTCAGGCAGAAAAGGATAAGAATTACAGCGATGCGATTGCAAAAGGTGATAACCTTTTCAACCAAAAGGATTATGAAAATTCAAGGACAGCATACCGGGATGCTTTAACCATTAAACCGGGAGAAACTTATCCACAACAACGTATTGACGAGATCGGAACGTTGCTGGCACAACTGTCAGCGGCACAAAAAGCGTATGAAGATGCCATTACGAGAGGTGACCGTGAATTTAACCGTGAAGGATTTGACGCAGCAAAAACAGCATACAACGATGCCAAAACAGCCAAACCCGATGAAACCTACCCGGATGAACAGCTGGCAAAAATTGATTCGATTGTAACAACGCGGGCACGACTTGCAGAAGAAGCTGCCGCGGCCGAAGCAGCGCGATTGGCAGCACTTCAGGCAGAAAAGGATAAGAATTACAGCGATGCGATTGCAAAAGGCGATAACCTTTTCAACCAAAAGGATTATGAAAATTCAAGGACAGCATACCGGGATGCTTTAACCATTAAACCGGGAGAAACTTATCCTCAACAAAAAATTGATGAGATCGGGACTTTACTGGCGCAATTATCTGCAGCACAAAAAGCCTATGAAGATGCCATTACGAGAGGTGACCGCGAATTTAACCGCGAAGGATTTGACGCAGCAAAAACAGCTTACAACGATGCCAAAACAGCCAAACCCGATGAAACCTACCCGGATGAACAGCTGGCAAAAATTGATTCGATTGTAACAACACGGGCACGACTGGCAGAAGAAGCTGCAGCCGCCGAAGCAGCGCGATTAGCTGCACTTCAGGCAGAAAAGGATAAGAATTACAGCGATGCGATTGCAAAAGGTGATAACCTTTTCAACCAAAAGGATTATGAAAATTCAAGGACAGCATACCGGGATGCTTTAACCATTAAACCGGGAGAAACTTATCCACAACAACGTATTGACGAGATCGGGACTTTACTGGCGCAATTATCTGCAGCACAAAAAGCCTATGAAGATGCCATTACGAGAGGCGACCGCGAATTTAACCGCGAAGGATTTGACGCAGCAAAAACAGCTTACAACGATGCCAAAACAGCCAAACCCGATGAAACCTACCCGGATGAACAGCTGGCAAAAATTGATTCGATTGTAACAACGCGGGCACGACTTGCAGAAGAAGCTGCCGCCGCCGAAGCAGCGCGATTAGCTGCACTTCAGGCAGAAAAGGATAAGAATTACAGCGATGCGATTGCAAAAGGCGATAACCTTTTCAACCAAAAGGATTATGAAAATTCAAGGACAGAATACCGGAATGCATTAACGATCAAACCGGGAGAAACTTATCCACAACAAAGAATTGACGAGATCGGGACTTTGCTGGCGCAACTCTCAGCAGCACAAAAAGCGTATGAAGATGCCATTACGAGAGGCGACCGTGAATTTAACCGCGAAGGATTTGACGCAGCAAAAACAGCTTACAACGATGCCAAATCAGCCAAACCCGATGAAACCTACCCGGATGAAAGCTGGCAAAAATCGATTCTATCGTAACAACGCGGGCACGACTTGCAGAAGAGGCCGCCGCCGCCGAAGCAGCGCGATTAGCTGCACTTCAGGCTGAAAAGGATAAGAATTACAATGATGCGATTGCAAAAGGCGATAACCTTTTCAACCAAAAGGATTATGAAAATTCAAGGACAGCATACCGGGATGCATTAACGATCAAACCGGGAGAAACCTATCCACAACAACGTATTGACGAGATCGGAACGTTGCTGGCGCAACTGGAACAGGAAAGAAAAGCAAAAGAACTCCTGGATAAAAATTATAATGATTTGATTGCACAGGCCGATCGTTTCTTTACAGCTAAAAATTATGGTCAGTCGAAAACAAAATATAATGATGCACTGGGATTGAAACCGGATGAATCATACCCGAAAGGACGTATTTCAGAAATTGACAAAATTCTGGAACAACAGGCAATGGACGAAAAATACCGTTCTATAATTGTTGCTGCTGACGGATTTTTCAAAACGGAAAAATATCTTCAGTCAAAAGCGGAATATACTAATGCACTGGCGGTAAAACCCAATGAAACTTATCCTAAAAATCAAATTGCAAAGATTGACGATATTCTGCAAAAAGAGCAGCAACGTATTTTAGCTGAAAAACAGACTGCTGACAATTTACAGCAAAGGAAAGAGGAAATTGACCGAATAAATCAGGAAATAGAGACAAGTGGTGTTGAAAGTGAAGCCGAATTAAAAGATCTTTACAATCAGTATATTAAACAAGCCGATACTTATTTTGATGGGAAACTATATAATGTATCCCGTGCATGGTACTATAAAGCCTGGGATGTAAAACCTGATGAAACATATCCTCCTCAGCGTATTAATGCTATAAATAAGTTGTTGGAAGGTTTTTTATCGAGCCAGCGTGATCGAGATTATCAGCAGTTTATCGATCTGGCCGATTCAACTTTCAGGGACAATGAATATGCAGTAGCACGTGGTTGGTATAACCGTGCGCTGGGTGTGAAAGCCGATGAAAATTATCCGAAAGATCAGTTAAAAGAGATTGAGAATAAAATTGCAGAACGATTAGCGGGACAATCGGGACAGCAATTTGATGATAATGTTGCAAAAGCATCCAAAGCATTTGAACAGGGAAATTATAGCGTAGCACGTTTCTGGTATAAAAAAGCGTTGGAATTACGGCCCGGCGATGCTGATGTTTTAAAGCGGCTGGAGGAAATTCAGAGTAAAGTTAATTAAGATGGTGCCCTGGATGAAAACAGGGCACGATATTTTGGCATTTTCATTCTGGTATTCTGAAATGATCTTCGTAAAACAATATATCATTTTGTGTTTTTGGACGATCTTCTATTGTTGTCCGATCAATTTGCATGCTGAAATTAAATCGATAAAAGAACCGGTTCTGGGAATTGAATTTGTTGCAATTCCTGCCGGAACTTTTATAATGGGTGGTCAGGATAACGACGCAATAAATGTTCAGCACAAAGTGACGCTAACCAGTGACTTTTGGTTATCGAAATACGAGATTACACTGGGACAGTGGCAAAAAATCATGGATAAAAAAGAGCTGCATCAGGAAAAAGCAAATCCGTTCGCGAATGACGATCCTCAATATCCGATCGTAAGTATTTCCTACAATGATATTCAGGTTTTTCTTCAAAAGCTAAATCAACTTTCAACAAAATACAATTTCAGGCTGCCCACAGAAGCTGAGTGGGAATATGCCTGTCGAGCAGGAACAATTACTCGTTTTTATTTTGGTGATGCCATCATTGATTCACAAGCCAATTACAATGCTGAGATCGCTTCAGTGTTTTCGATGCCGGGAAAGAATATTGGGCATCCGGTGAAGGTGGGAAGTTATTCACCTAATTCCTGGGGTTTGTATGATATGCATGGAAACGTTTGGGAGTGGGTTAGCGACTGGTATGCGCCCTTTTCCTCAGATTCTGTTGTTGATCCAAAAGGTCCGGAAAATGGCTCTGAAAAAGTGATTCGGGGTGGCAGCTTTTATTTTGGCGCCGACAACGCAACTTCATCTCACCGAAGAACACATGATCCAGCTACCTGGGGATTTTCTATCGGGTTTCGACTGGTAGCTGAACCCAGGAAACAATAACCAGATTCCAATTAAAGGCAGTTACTTTTTATCCTTTATCCTTTTTGCAACTTAGCTCCATGCGCTTTGCTCTCAGCATGCTAATTATTCGTAATTTAGCAATTGCCCGATAATCTAAAATGAAAAGTAATGAGAGTGAGCGTAGTTTGCGATCATGCCGGAGGAAATCTTGCAGCAGCCCTTAAAAACGAAGTAATAAAAAATGGTTACGAGTTGGTTATTGTCGACTCCCGATATTGCTTTCGATGATTATCCGGATGCTGCCGAAGTTATGGCGCAATCCATTATGTGCGGAAAGGCGGATCGCGGAATACTTGTTTGTGGCAGCGGAGTGGGTGTGGCTGTAGCTGCAAATAAGTTTCCGGGAGTGCGTGCTGCCATTTGTCACGACTACTACTCGGCACACCAGGGAGTGGAACACGACCGTATGAATGTACTTTGCCTTGGAGCGCGTATAGTTGGGGTAGAGCTGGCAAAGGAATTGGCCGGCGTTTTTCTCCGTGCCGAAACTTCAGAAGAAGAAAGGCATGTAAGGCGTTCAAACAAAATAGATGATATTGAGAAGAAATATTTTAAAGGCTGATATTTACCAGATCATCGCCTGCCCCAAGTTCTATTAAAGCCCCTTTGATATCATTTGCAAAATTATCAGGCCCGCACAAATAAAAAGGTTGGTTAAAATTTGAAACATATTTTTGAAGCAATTTCTTATTAATCCTGCCCTCATAAAAAGGACTCTTTTCGTCGCGGGTAATAATATTGATAAAATTATCCCCCAGAATTTTTTTGAATTCATCAGCAAGAAAAATATCCGCTTCCGTTTTATTTGAAAAAAGCAAAGTACTGTTGCCAACTGTGCCGTCAACGTACATTTGCCGCAAAAGTGCAATAAAGGGTGTAATTCCTGTTCCGCCAGCAATAAATACCCCAGGTCCTTTGTTTATAAATGAATCCCATGGATCAGTAATAATAAAGCTGTCTTCTACATTTAATTTCGATAATGCCCGGGTCATTCCATTGTGAGCGGTATAAATCTTTATAGTGAACTGTAAAAAATTATCGCTGTTGAGGCTTGTCAAAGTGAACGGCGCCCAATCTCCTTTGAACTTTGGATCATCGAGTGTAGCTTCAATTGCCTGTCCCGCAGTGTAGGAAAAGCCTTCAGGTTTTTTAAGGGTGAATTGAATTACATCGTGAGTGAGCCAGTTTTTATCTTTTATTTTTACCTTGTATTCCATGATATCTACAAACTTTAGTATTTTACCTAAAATAACAGCATACACTCATTGTTGTTTTCAAAAGTAAGTATAAATGTTCATCGCAACTTTTTTTATATTATACTTTGAGTGACAAATCAAATGTCTTATTTTAAAAAGGATTTGTGAGAAATATCGAAAACAATATTCACCGATATTAGTTGTCAATCATTTGTGTATTCCAGAATATCCCCCGGCTGACAATTAAGAGCCTCGCAAATGGCTTCCAGCGTGCTAAAACGAATGGCTTTTGCTTTTCCTGTTTTTAAAATCGAAAGATTGGCAAGCGTTATATTTACTTTTTCCGAAAGCTCGTTTAACGACATTTTTCGCCGGGCCATCATTACATCCAGATTAACTATAATTGCCATTACTAAACTGTTAAATCATTTTCCGATTGAAGCTCAACACCACGTCTAAAAATTTGCGATACGATGAAAAGGAGACCCGCCATAAAAAGAAATCCCTTGTAACCTAATGCTTCTTGTAAACTTTTAGCCATTTCACTTTGGTTTGTCAGCCAGAAAGAAAATGTGCTTCCAATAAATCCTAATATCCAGATATTTAATAAAATATAACTGATTTTTTCCAAATGACGGGTTACTTCCATCGTAAAAGGATTTTCCATTTTTATATTCTGGATAATTCGAGTGACACGGTACCAGACATTTGCTTTGAGTGCAGCCAGAACGATTAAGCTTGCTAATGAAGTACTGTACTTTAGAAAGCTGTATTCTTTCAGTTTAAGTAAATCCAGCCCCAAATAAATATTGCTGAATGGATGATCATTAAACAAGCTATCAACATATAAAATCACATACAAAACGCAGAAAATGGAATAAAAAAGTAATGCAAACCATACGAGTATTTTCATAACGGTTAGAACTATTTCAGTTTTCATTTTTGGTTTCATTTTTTGTGTCTTTAAAATTATGATATACAAATATCAATAATTATTTATTGAAAAACAATAAATATAGAATGAATTTCAATAATATTTCATAATTTATTAGAATATCTCGCCACTCACGGCGCGAAACTCGTAACTAACAAAAATTCCTTTTCTTTGTACATCAATGCAGAAAAAATAAATAAAACAAAATTTTGATGATGGAAAAGAAGCGGGTAAATGTGGTGACGATGGGATGTTCCAAAAACCTTGTTGATTCAGAAGTTTTGCTAAATCAACTGGAGCAGGGGAAATTCGAGGTGATGCACGATTCAAACGATACCGATTTTGATGCTGTTTTTGTAAATACCTGTGGATTTATTCACGATGCAAAACAGGAATCCATCAACATGATATTGGATTACGCCGAAGCTAAAAAGCGTGGTGATATTGGCAAACTCTATGTGATGGGATGCCTTTCAGAGCGTTATCAAAAAGAGTTGGAAGAAGAAATACCTGAAGTGGATCGCTACTTTGGCAAGTTTGACCTGAAAGCAATGGTTGATGAACTAAAAGTAACATACAATCCGGAATACATTTATGAACGTAAAATTACTACCCCTTCTCATTTCGCTTACCTGAAATTGGCTGAAGGTTGTAACCGGTCTTGTGCATTTTGCGCCATTCCGATGATGACAGGCAGGCATAAATCCAGAACAATGGAAAGTCTTGCTTCTTGAAGCGCGATATCTTGCTAAAAAAGGGGTGAAGGAAATTCTGTTAATTGCTCAGGAATTGTCGTATTACGGAACCGATATTTATGGAAAATCACGATTGGCAGAATTAGTAAATCTGATTTCAGAAATTGAAGGAATTGAATGGATCAGGCTCCATTATTTGTACCCGACTAAATTCCCGTTTGATATTTTGCCGGTGATGCGCGAAAACCCAAAAGTGTGTAAATACATTGATATGCCGTTGCAGCACATTGCAAATCCGGTGCTTAAAAATATGATGCGTCATGTAACCCGTGAAGAGACCGAGGCGCTTATCCGAAGAATAAAAAATGAGGTACCAGACGCGGTGCTTCGTACAACAATGCTCGTTGGTTTTCCGGGTGAGACGGAAGAAGATTTTGAAGAACTAAAGTCATTTATTGCTGAAACTAAATTTGAGCGTTTGGGCGTATTTCCGTATTCCCATGAGGAAGGAACTTATGCCTGGAAAATGTTTGAAGATGATGTTCCCGATGGAGTAAAACAGCAACGTGCCGATGAAATAATGGAACTGCAGCAGCAAATTTCAGCAGAACTGAACCGGCAAAAAATAGGACAGACATTTAAAGTAATCATTGATCGAAAAGAAGGTGATTTTTATATTGGACGCACCGAATTTGATTCACCGGAAGTGGATGGCGAAGTTTTGATAACTACCGAAGAAGAATTTAAAAAAGGTGATTTTGTAGACGTTAAAATTACAGGTTCCGAAGACTATGACCTGTTTGGAATTCCAGTTTAATCATTTTAAATTTTTAAATGTTTTTTTCAACTTATGTTTCCAGCGAGGAAGTTTTCTGTATTCCAGAAATTCAATAATTTTAGCTGAAACTTCGGGTGTCCGTAAATATCCGAACGATTTATGTGGATTCGGTTGACCGTTAATTTCATAATCGTTGTTCACGATATAATCGATTGGTTTTACCAGATGTCGGTTAATGGAGTAATCATCCGAAAGTTTATAATTTAAAGCCACTTTGTCTTCAAGGTCAGAAAAATTATACCAGCGTCTTGAAACTATTGACGGCGATGACAGATGCCGTGTGTTGATGTGATTTAACAGTCGTTCGGCGGCTATTTTACTTTTTACTATTGGAAGTCCCAGAGCCGAACCTATAGTGATAAATGTATCCACTTCCAATTTTTTCAAATCAAAAGCCATAACATCGTAAGCAATAATTGAACCCATTGAATGCCCTATCACCAGGATTTCATCTTTCCGGTATTTCAAAATCATTTCAGCAACACGTTTGCGTATCATTTCCTTTGCAGCGCTGTTTTCCACACGCTCATCCTTTTCCTTGTAATAAATATCAAGATCTGCAAACCAGCGTTTTAAAATGGTATTTGTTATGAACGAATAATTCAGGGTAAAATCTTTATTAAGGAATAGAGAGTCAACCTCCTCTGATAAAAAATCGATAATTTTTTTGCGCATTGAATGATTTTCTGGAATAAAATCTTTATTTCCAGGCACATACTTTTCTTTCAGGTATAGAGGATTTTTTTGATCAGAGACGTTTTCATCCAATGGTTCTTTGTGCAGAATATCAGCCCAGTAAACCAATTCAAAATGGTAATTAAAGCTTTTGGCTCCGGTTTTTTGCAATCCTTCGTCAATGGATGCTTTCCACCACTTTTCAAGCAATGATTTTGGTGGCTTGTTTCCCAGCCCGTGAATTCCGATGATTACTTTCGACATATAGTTCAGAAATGACAAAAATACAGGTTAAGCGGAGGTAAAATTATTGAATTTTTTGAGTATTATGATAAAAAACAACTAGATATAAAGTAGTTTTTATTTTCTGCTTAATTGTTGAAATAAAAAATATATTTGGTGAGTAAATGATCATCCTGCGATTTATGGTTACATCAATAAAACAACCTACTGACACATTTTAAAATTCAGCCTTTTAAACAATAAAATATGCTTTCTTTGTGAGGCTCAATGGGGACTTCAGTTCAAGATTACTTGCCGGATTAATAATGATTGCTTGTGTAATTTTGCAGACTAAATTGCATTCTCAGTTTATATTATGATTAAATTAATCTTTTTTATGAAATCACATTATACCTTCCATGTATCTCATTTTGAATGACTTTGCATTTTAATAAATTTTATGGAATGTGTCTAAATTGCAGATTCCCGTTTTTTCGGAATTATTTAGGCTATCTTCGTGGGTTATTTTTCAAAATTTAATTAATGAAAGCATTGCAGATTGGGGATTTGGAGATTAGGCTTCCGATTATTCAGGGAGGAATGGGGATTGGTATTTCAATGTCGCAATTGGCTTCGGCAGTTGCAAATGAGGGAGGAGTTGGCGTTATTGCTGCAGTGGGGTTAGGCATGTTTGAAAAAGATTTTACCAAAAATTTTTTAGAAGCGAATCTAAGAGCTTTAAAACGTGAGATTCAGACTGCAAGGGAAAAAACAAGCGGTATAATTGGCGTTAATATAATGGTGGCGCTTACCAATTTTTCAGATTTGGTAAAAACAGCTATTGCAGAAAAAGTTGATATTATTTTTTCAGGTGCCGGACTTCCGATGAATTTACCGGAATATCTTGTTGAAGGAGCTAAAACAAAGTTGGTTCCAATTGTTTCTTCCGGCAGGGCAGCCGAAATATTATGCAAAAAATGGAAACAACTTTATAATTATTTACCCGATGCATTTGTAGTTGAAGGTCCAAAAGCTGGTGGACATCTTGGCTTTAAACGCGATCAGATTGACAATCCTGATTTTGCCCTTGAAAAACTGGTTCCAGACGTTATTACCCATGTAAAACCTTTTGAAGAGCAGTATAATGTGCGAATTCCGGTTATTGCTGCCGGAGGCATCTACACCGGATCTGATATCAAAAATTTTCTGGATATGGGTGCTTCAGGTGTTCAAATGGGAACCCGTTTTGTAACCACTAATGAATGCGATGCATCTGACGAGTTTAAACAAACGTATATCAACTCGGTAGAAAGTGATATGGAAATTATTCAGAGTCCTGTTGGAATGCCGGGAAGAGCTATTCGTAACGAATTTATTGATAAGATTAACCGGGGAGAAAAGAAGCCTGTAAAATGCCCGTACAAATGCTTAAAAACCTGTGATATTAGTAAAACTCCGTATTGCATTTTTGCTGCTTTAATGAGCGCCATGAAAGGTAATTTTTTTAACGGATATGCTTTTGCTGGTGCAAATGCGTTTAAATCAACTAAAATTATTTCGGTAAAAGAAACCTTTGAATCTATAATTCGGGAATTTAAAGAAGCGCATTTATAGATTATTTATTATTTACTTTTTCTCAATCGTCTTGCCACGCTTTTTTCGTGTAAAATGCCGTGACTAACAAACCGAACATCTTCAATGGAATAGAAAGCATTCGGATTGTAAGCTTTTATTTGTTCGACCACTTTGTGTAGTTCGTTTCGTTTAATTATGGAATATATTATGCTAACATCTTCGCTACCACCTTTGGCATCGTGGTATGTTAATCCGTATCCTAAGGCTTTCATATTCTCGATAAGTTCCTTAGCTGTTTTACGTGTAATAATTTGGATCCTGACAATTCCCATGGCCAGCATTTCTTCCAGTTTCAATCCTACATAATTACCCGTTGCATAACCAAGTGCATAAGCAAAATAGCAAACCCAGTTATCCAGATTTTCAAAAATACGGGAAATGGCAATTAGCCAGATAAAGACTTCAAAAAACCCAAGAATTGGTGCCCATATTTTTTGTCCCTTCGAAACCATTACGATTCTGACAGTTCCCAGGGAAACATCAACAATACGGGATAAAAAAATTAGAAATGGGAGTACAAAATAGGTAAATGTTGCACTTTCGTAAAAAGTATTCAGTAAGTACATTTTTTATATTAAAGGTATTAAAATTCAGAGGTAAAATGAAATTTGATTTCTTTGAATTCATCCTGCGCCATCTGCAAAATAAAAGGAGAATCAGCCATAAAAACATCCCTTCCAAACTTATCTTTGGCCATTTTCTGATGCTTTCTTTTTTTGAATTCTTCCAGCATTTTTTTATTATCCGATTGAATCCAGCAGGCTTTGTGCATTTGTATAGGCTCAAAACGACATTTAGCACCGTATTCATGCTCCAGCCTGAACTGAATAACTTCAAATTGCAATTGTCCCACAGTGCCAATGATTTTTCTCCCGTTAAACTGGCTGGTAAATAGCTGCGCCACGCCTTCGTCCATCAATTGATCGATGCCTTTTGCCAATTGTTTCGATTTCATTGGATCCGCATTCTCAACATATCTGAAAAGTTCAGGTGAAAAGCTGGGTAATCCTTTGTAATGAATTTCTTCTCCTTCGGTAATTGTGTCGCCAATAATCAAATTACCGTTATCAGGTACTCCAATTATGTCGCCGGGAAAAGCTTCATCAACAATTTCTTTTTGCGAAGCCATAAAGGCAGTAGGACTTGAAATACGAATTGCTTTTCCTGAACGAATATGTTTGTAAACGTTGTTTCTAACGAATTTGCCGGAACAAATCTTAACAAAGGCAATCCGGCTTCTGTGATTAGGATCGATGTTGGCATGAATTTTAAAAACAAATCCGCTGAAACCTGATTCATCTGGTTTTACTTCGCCTTCTTCGGCAATGCTTGGTTTTGGTGGCGGAGCAATTCTTACAAACGAATCGAGCAATTCCTGAACGCCGAAATTATACAATGCACTTCCAAAAAAAACAGGAGCAAGGTCGCCGGCTAAATAGGAGTTAGTATCAAATTCAGAATAGACCCCTTCAATTAGTTCCAGTTCTTCGCGAAGTACATCTGCGTCTCTTCCAATGTATATTTCCAGTTGCGGATCGGAGAGATCTTCAAATTTTATTCTTTCCTGAATTTCCTGGATGTCAGGATTAAACAGTTTCAGGTTTTTATTGAAAATATTGTAAACACCTTTAAAATCGGGCCCGTTATTTATTGGCCAACTTAATGGACGAACTTTTATTTTTAGTTGATCTTCAATTTCATCAAGCAGTGAAAAAGGATCTTGTGCAGGCCGGTCCATTTTATTAATGAAAACAATTACAGGTGTTTTACGCATCCGACAAACGTTCATAAGCTTTTCTGTTTGCGGTTCAACACCTTTTGCAGCATCGATAACAATAATTACGCTATCAACGGCAGTAAGGGTGCGAAAGGTATCTTCCTGAAAATCCTGGTGACCGGGAGTGTCCAGAATATTGACTTTGTATCCATCATATTCAAAGCCCATAACCGAAGTCGCCACGGAAATACCACGTTGCCTTTCGATCTCCATAAAATCGGAAGTCGTACTTTTCTTAATCTTATTGTTTTTTACAGCACCTGCCACGCGAATGGCCCCTCCAAACAGTAGAAGTTTCTCCGTAAGCGTAGTTTTCCCTGCGTCGGGGTGACTTACAATTCCAAATGTCCGCCTGCGTTTTATCTCTTCAAGAAAGGTCATATATGTAGTTTTCAAAATCGGCGCAAAAGTAAGGAAAGGATTTGAAAATTAATTCAAAATGGAAGAATAATGCTGTGCCGCTCTGTTAACAAATAAAATATCAATTATTGGGATACCCTGTTTTAGATTTAATATTCGGTCTGAAAAAATAAAACTAGAATAAATACAAAAAATAATTTTCATTTTAATTTGAAACAATTAGTTGACGGTGGTATTTCAGTAATTTCAACTGATTTTGAAAAAATAGGGGGACAGGCAGGCGAGGATACAAAAAGCGTTAAACCACTTTTAAAATCTTGTTAAGCTTTAACTTTATAAGAATTATTATAAACCATTTAACTTAAAGAAGAAACTAAATATCACGTTATGTGACTTTTCAAAATAGATGATTTCCTGGTTAATAAACTAATTCAGGGTGATTTTTTGAAGTGAACTTTTTTCTGCTTGAGAAGATTTGTATGTTGTATCAGAAGCAGGAAGAATAAAATAGAACTTTGAACCATCCCCATCTCCTTTACTTTCAATGCCCACTTTTCCATTTAGTTTTTCAACTATCTTTTTCACTATGGTAAGCCCTAATCCGTAACCTTCAGCTTTTCTTGGTTCCAATCGGACGAAATTATTAAACAACTTTGCTTGATCTTCAGGCGTCAATCCTTTCCCATTGTCTTTTACCCAAAACATGACTTCTCCGCCTTTTAATTTTTGCGTGCCAATCTCAACTTTTGGAGGTGTTCCCCCATACTTTATAGCGTTGCTAATATAATTTGTCCAAATTTCCTCAACCCACGGAGAATATCCAACAGTGTCAGGCCATTCAGAGGGAAAAATAATTTCAGCTTCTGATTTTCTAATAAGCTCTGATAATTGTTTTAATGCATGGGGCAAAATCTCATTCATCTTCAGTTTATGAATATCAATATCCTGCTTATCTGTTGTTGCCAACAGTAATAACTCTTTAGTAATTTGTATCGATTTTCCTGCTGAATCATTAATCAGGCTTGAAAGTTCAAAAAGAAGGTTTTTATCGTTTTGTTTAATTATTTCTTCCATAATTTCGCTGGCAGAGAAAATGGAGCCTAATGAATTTCGAAGGTCGTGGGCAACAGTATGCGCAAATGCGTCCAGTTCATCAATCAGTTTTTCACGTTTCTCGATTTCATACATTAACTGTTTGTTGGTGTGTTTTAATTCCTCTTCAGCTTTACGAACAGAAGTTATATCATGAAATAATAACAAACTTCCTGAATATTTCCGGTTTCTGTAAATAGGAGAGATGTTAACTTGATAATAACTTGAAATTTTGTTAAATGCAATTTCGAGATGAACACTGGCAAACTTTCTTTCAAGTCCATGGGTAAGTTCCTTATAATCCTTAAAAGCCTGATTAAAAGAAGCCCTTAAAAGTGTTTGGTATTGCCGGTTAAATATTTTATAGATAGCCGGATTACAGTCTTCGATGAAACCATCGGAATTGACAACAATTACCCCGTCATTCATTATGTCGAGCAATTTGGCCTTTGCAAGCGGAACCAGATCAAACATTCGGAAACGCACAATTCCAAGTGCAATAATTAAACCGGTTAATACGAATGAAACCGGTGTCCAGTCAAATCCAGGGTACGGATTAATACCAGTAACATACATAAGGTTTCCAAAAATTGGAAAAAGTGAAGCCACCAGCAGCACCCCGATTTGTGATTTATAATAGGCAGTAAATTTATAAATGGAATGCACAAGATTGTATAGACCAATAAAAATCAGGATTTCGGTATAGGCAAAAAATACCCAGAACCAGGGACCGTGTACATAGTGCGCCAGATTTTTTACAGGATCAGCATAAACATTGGTCCATACTAAATGATGCGTGTCGTTGGTAAATATCAGAAAGATTGTAATAAGCGGTATTATAAATAGCAGAAAGAGGTTCTGCGATTGTATGAATTTGGATTTTTGGCTGTAGGCAGTTGTGAATAGAAAATAGAAAACGGGCAAAAATGCGATTCCCAAATAAGACATTTTCGACCAAAAGATTTTGGTAACCAAATCGTGTGTGGCAAATTCCATACAATAAGTAAATGCCCAAATCGATACGAAAAATTCGAGGTAAATCAAATATTTCACCTCTGGCAATTTTCTAAATTTCCAGAGTAATCCGATAGTAATAAATGCAAAAATTACCGTTACAAATTGTATTAAACTACCAGTTGTATAATGATAAAGCATTTTTAATGAAAATAATGATCTAATAGTTGGTCTAAATATAAATGAAAAATTTCGAAAAAAAAGTAAATAGTATGTATCAATTATTAAGAAAAATCAACGATTTTGTGTAAAGTACTCACTTACTTTAAAAAACAGATTGTCAAATTGTTAATAACTCTCTGATTTCAATTGAGAATAAATAAAAATAAAACATAATCAGCGTATGGCAGTGCATTTTATTGATCATAACAATATATATTTTATAATGGGATTTTTAATGAATTTCCGTATTAAACGAACGCCTTATTATTATTGTTAATGAAAACAGTATTATGATTAACCCGATTGAAAAAAGACCCCACATATAATGAGTTGGAACATACTTGGTTAGCACGGAGATAAAGTCAGGGTCTTCTGGTAAAGTGATTAATTTTTTCAGAAAATTACCTTTTATAATTAATGTGCCAAAATCATAGATAAATGTGAATAGAATTACGCTGGCACCGACAACAAACAGTAATAATTCAATTCGTTTAATTCGTTCAATTTTTTTATGATAATATGCCCATTCAAAAAACACTGCCATTATAATCATTATTATGGAACAAATCACCGGGGCCAGAACCGGTCCGATCCATGTTATTGGAATCAAAAAGAGGATATCCCATGTCAATAATGATCCGGGCCAATCGAGGAAAATTTTCAGCCCAACGTAATACAAAATGTCCCAAATGCCAAACAGGAAAAGAAAAACTGCAAGACGCCGGAGAAACACTTTCCCTGAAATCCAGGCTACCGTTCCTAACATTAAAAGGGTGCAAAGTTCACGTACAATTTCTACTGTAATAAGCCAGCCAGGCATTGGTTTTAGTGGAAAGTTAAATCCTTCAGGATAATAAAGTTCTCGTACATAAACAACAACTATGGCTTCCAATAAGCCCATTGCTACCGCGAAAATAACGAGCGGAATATATTTTTTAAAAATGATTTCCCGATAGAAACTCATACCTGATTTTTTGGCAATTTCTGATTAAATAAGTCAATCTGCAAATAAATTATTATAAATGAAAGGATTTATAAAACAACTAATAATTTGACCATTTTAAGATAATTGGTTACTGGTTATTTATCACAAATTTTAGCGTTGAAACTCCTCCCGAAGTTGCCAGTTTACACAGGTAAACTCCGTTGGTTTTTATTTGATTTCCAAATGGAATTGTGTGTGTGCCCGCAATTAATCTTTCATCTAATAAGGTGCAAATTTTTCGTCCCTGGATATCGAAAATCGAAAGGTTGACATTGTCATTCGTTTTAGTCTGGAATGAGATGATTGATTCATTGGTAATTGGGTTAGGGTAGATTTTGAAATCTGTTTTATTTAATTGAATTATTTTCGAATTTGTTGTAATTCCCTCTATTTTGATATTATCCATCAAATAATAATATGAATTATTGATTGAAGATTGATAGCGTATGGCAAATGCAAATTTATCAGTATGGTCGGTGATTTCAATATTCGCATTATTCCAAGGGCCATCTCAGACCTAGAAAACTATTATTGATTTGCTTCCATTCCGAATTAACTGGATTCGCGTATAATGAATCGGTATAATAAAACTCTGGTTTTATCCCATTCCCGGCATATAAATAACTAAAAGAAACTTTTATTATAGAAACATTTTCCGTATTAAACAAAGGTGTTATCAACCAGTCATCATTTGCTTGCAGAGGATTTGAGGTGACATAAAACCTGGCGCATTTGCTGCCATTGATTCCATCATCGGGTGAAATGTGCCATAGGTCGTTGCCAACGGCAGAGTAGGTTGTCCAGGTTTTGCATAGTCGTTGCTGAAATCGTCATAAAAAGGAAGTTCTGCATATTGAATCGGTTTATATTCCAATAAATAAGAAGTTTTACTGATCCGAAGCTCATCGAGCCAGCCATCAAATTGCCTGTTACTGTTAATTGGCCATCCACCGATATTTAAAATGTTTTCATTCTGTTTGATTTCACCATTACTACCAGCAGGGAAGGATTTAGATTCTTCATAAATTAAATTTCGGTTTTCATCGTGTACAAAAAAACTGACTTTTTCGGTACTGGCATCGCTAATCATGGCAACATGGTACCATTTGTTCAATTCAAGTTTTTGAAGCTGAAAAAATTCTATTTTTGACCCGTTACTGAAATTAATAAAACTATGGAATCCATTTGCACTATTATAATAATCCTGATAGACAAATATTCCGAACGATTCGGCTTTTTCGATAATAATTGGGAAATAGCCGGTTTTATTATCGCCAATACTATTTATATTCACCCATGTTTCTATGCTCCAGTTATTACCTAAATCAAGATTATTGGAATTGTAAATCCATACGTTGTGATCAATGGGTGTTTCATCATCATTTACAAACCTAAAAGTTTTCCCGAGATTTAAATTGAAGTTATTCCCATAATATCCTAAGGGCATTGCTTCAATTGGTTTTAATTCATTATTGGCTGCATTTACTAAATTATCTTCAAAATGCATTAGAAGTACCGTGCTTTCATCAGCGGGATGTTGAAAGGTATTATTTTGGGCTGTAGAAATAATAAATGGGTCAGATTGAAAAGTGAGACTATTATCTGACAAATCGGTTGCTCGTAAAAATACATTTTCCTTGCTTTCATCCGGAAAATCAAACTCAAAATGGTCTTTACTATGAATAGAATCACTCATTGTTATCCAATTCTGGTCATCATAAGAATATTCCAGTTTAAAGGCCAAAATTCCTGTCAGATTCCCAATAAATTGGATTTTGCAATACTCCTGACAGTGTTGAATTCTGATTGGGGTAGGTAAAAGAAAATTGCTTTTGATTGAAAACGGAGAATTTGCCGGTTTTACAATAAACGTTCAAATCTTCTTTATCCGAAATCCGGATTTTATAATTATCCGACAAATCTACCGGTACTGTCCATTTGTAATTTCCAGCCGAGGCATCAACATTATCGGCTATGGTATGCCAGTTAAATCCTGCATCAGCTGAATATTCAAGAATTAGGTTGGTGATATTGTCAGCTGTCCCACGTAATATCCAGTTCGCTTCCGGCTTTGTAAACTCCACTTTCGATAGGGTTGTTTAGCGTTAATGTTTTATTCCCCCAATCGGGTTCCATAAAAATGATTATATCCTGTGAAATGCCATAAACAAACTCATCAAGTTTATTCCAGTAATTATCGTTAAATGAATAGTCCGTAAAAAAATCATTTTTATCGTTGTACCCATTACAGATATAATAATGGCCGCTACCGCCTGTTGCCGTTCTTTCGGTAACTCCACCAATCATAATTGGCCGTCCGTGGTTCAGTTCATTTTTAAATATATTTTCCCATTCTTCTTTGGTGTATTCTTCTTCGAAAAGTACCCTGGTCTTCTGCGAGAAATGAAAATTTTCTTTTAAAAATTTCGGCATACAATACATATAATCGAAAAATTTCATTGATGCGGTGCCAACCTGTGCAGATAATGTTGCTGCCGGAGCATAATCTTCTTCAGTTGTTCCTGAAGGAAAAGTTTTCGGAATTTGGTCCCATAAATATTCAGTATTATCAAAATCAGCATACCAATCAATATTTCCTGATGTGTACTGCATTATTCCGGACGGAAACCGGGGATATTCCCAAAAGTGAATGGTACGCATCAACATCGTAGGGCCACAGGAATTTCCCCTGTATATTTCACCCGAAACCTTATCTACCGGGTACAATTCTCCAAGAGGCCATTGATAAACTGTCCAACCATCTTTTAACGGCAGAAGAACTTCGTCTTTGAAATTACTGACATCTACATCTTTCAATACATCATCACGGTATTTCCTGTATTTGTTGCTGATTCTGAATTCATCAATCCATCCATCAAAACCAGATTCATACCAACCTCCATATCCAATCATCAATTTTCCTTCACTATTGACAGGTGGTGTTTCTGAATAGTCTCTGCTGGCATAAATTTCCTGGTAGTTTTCGTCGCGGATTAAACAATACAAGAATTTATGTGCATGATTGTAATAGATGGCAATATGGTACCATTTACTTAATTCCAAAAGGTCCGCCGATTTTGTACTAGCGCCCCATTCTCCATTTTCATCATCAACGCAATCAAGGTTTGCGTGAAGTGATTTTCCTTCAGGGGTAAATACTACTTCATATTCAGAATTCCCGTTAATTCCTTCCTTTTTAAATAGCTCACGCCCTCCGGTTTGATTTTCTCCCCACGAATTGATTTTGAACCAACATTCAATTGAAAATTCTTCGGTAAAATTTAGTTCATTATAGAACGGAACTTCAATCCAGCTTTGCTTGTCGAAAGTTGAATTGTCTAGCCGGAGACATTGTCCCATGAACACCGTCAGTTGCATAAGAAACTCCAGATCCATGAGCAATTCCGTTGTTCCCTACATTGGCAGAGTTAGTAGTATTTCCATCGAAATGCATTAATAAAACTGTATTTCCGTCGGGGGTGTAGGGGCCGCCATTTTCCTGGGCATTTGAAAAGCTCCAAAGAATAAAGATTGCAAGAATGGTTAAAAAGGTTTTCATATAGTTAGTTGTTAGGTTAACAAAACGGAAAACATTTAACAATAAAAATATTATTAAAGAATGTTTGATTTTCCCATCTGGTTAACGGTTAAACACTATTTTGGTTTTTTTATCTTTCCGGCTATTTCCGTTATCCATTGGATAATAGCTTTATAAATATAAATAAATGTTAAGAAAAATGGAAGGAGAAAGGCTTAAAATTTTAAAACTATGTTCAATAACCTATTTCCCAAAAACATAAATGATAGAAAGTTGCTGCTGTTGATCCAGGTATTTCCAGTCGATGAGATGAAACGATAAATTGAAAGTTCCTTTTACGTGCTCGTGATTAATAAAATACCAGATTGCATCGGTACGCCAATAGTTTTTTACCTGGTAAAAACGGTCGCCATATTTGAATTTATGCCCTTCTCCGGAGCTTAAAACAGATTTTACACCAAAATTCCTATACCTGGCCTTGGCCTCGGCAAAAAGGCTGTTCCCATTTTCAAATCCATTGGTAACTCTACGTTCCCGATACGAAGAGCCCAAAACACCGGCCTTAATGTATCCATTAATAGTAGTATTGCCGTTGGTTTTTATTCCGGCCTGAACAGCATAACCAAGGTAATCTTTAACATTGTCGCCCGGAATGCCAACAGCTGGTCCGGCATCATGAAACATAAGCAGATAATTGTCGATAAATAGATTTTTATGAGAAATTTTGCCGGAAAAGCCGACAATAAAATTTTCGCGTTTAACAGCGGTCTGGCGGCTCACCCAGTCTACAAAACCATTTTCATGGCCCCAATCCCAGCGAACCTCACCAAACATTCCTTCTATATTTGGCCGGTAATACAACAAAGTATCAGTTAACATGGCCAGTGGAAAATTGATTCTTCCACGACGTGGAAACGCGCCGAAAAGAAAGTCTTTTTTCTCGTCGCTATATTGGTAATATAAAGTTAGTTTCGGTTTTTGGGCGTCAATATCGCTTCCAAATTCCAGTAAATGACTCAAACCTATACGAATACGATGATTGTCGTCTTTCAATCCGATTTCAAATGCTCCGCGACTACCCAGAATACTCTGCGATTCAGCTTTGTTGCTGTGCGAATATTCACGGTTATCACCAATTCCTTCAAATAAAACCTGGTATTCAAAATTCTGTGATTTCGCCACAAAAGCAATTAAAACAAACAGTATTAATAATGATTTTTTCATGAGTCGGATTTTCATTCGCGAAAGTAATAAAATAGCTGAAAACTGTTAACTGCGACTGAGAACTAAATTTTAGTCGCATAAAATATAATTGTCTTTTCTTGGATTAACAATAAGAATCGGCAAATTTCCGGCTTTTTTAACGATTTTTCGTTCGGGCAAACCAACCAGCCAATCAAGTGGGGTAATGGTTGAACTTCCCAGTATAATTAACAGGTTGCTTCCTGATGAATGTGCCAGATCAAGTGCTTCAAAAGAATTTCCCAAACTCGATTTTGTTCCTTTAAAGATTTTATGATTGAGTTTAAATTTTTTATACAATCGTTTTGCAAAAACTAAATTCCTTGCTACATTATTTTGTCCTTCTTTTGAACGGTCGTTGGCTGCATACAATTACGATATCTGCATTATTAAATCGGCCAAAGTAAGAACTCCAGAGCGCACTGTCTTTATTCTCAGTGCGTAAATCAATACCAAGTATTATTTTGTTGAAAGTTGAAATCTCTGTGCTGTTTTCATCAACAAAAAGAAATGGTACCGGACTTACAGCTAATGCACTGGAATAATCAGAAAATGATGATGTCGGTACAACAATAAGAATTGCTTCATCATCGTCGGCTAAAGTTTCTGGAAGGCTTTTTTTTGATCCGGTAAATAGAATATTCGAAACATTTAGGTTGAGATTTTTATGCTGAATATTTTTTTTGTGATTTTCCAGTTTCTGGTTCAATTGTTCATTTGATTTTTTATATTTTTCACGGGTTTGAACCACCAGGCAAAGTTCTTTCTTAAAAATGGTAGCCAACCTGATTCCGTTTTCGATTAATACATGGTCAGATTCATTTAACGATAAAATCACTACAACTTTCTGCGCTTTGATTTTGCCCATTCAAAAACTTTTTTTAAAACTAACCATTTTTTCAGAAATTGAATTAAATCAGTAATCGTTGGTTCAAATTTGTCTAATTTTAGACCACCAAAAATCGGGTGAATGATTCATAAGAAACTGTTACAACCGGAAAGTATAGCGATAATTGGCGCTTCAAATAATATTTCGAAGCCGGGTGGCAAAATTCTTAAAAACCTGATTGATCATCGTTTTAAAGGCAATCTTTATCCGGTAAATCCGAATTATAAAAGCGTTCAGGGGATTAAAGCATACAGAAGCACAAATGAACTTCCTGAAACTGATTTGGCAGTACTTGCCATTCCAGCAAAGTTTTGCCTTTCGGAAGTAAAAATTCTTGCCGAACAAAAAAATACAAAGGCATTTGTAATCATTTCTGCTGGTTTTGGCGAGATTGATGAAAATGGAAAACAACTTGAAAAGGAGATCGCAGAAATTGTAAATAGTTGTGGTGGCACGTTGATTGGCCCAAATTCAATAGGAGTAATGACTCCTTATCATACCAGCGTTTTTACAACTCCTATTCCTGAACTTTCTGATAAAGGATGTGATTTTATTTCAGGATCAGGTGCTACTGCCGTTTTTATTATGGAGTCAGGAATTCCGAAGGGACTGCGTTTTGCCAACGTTTTTTCTGTTGGGAACAGCGCCCAAACCGGTGTGGAAGATATTCTCGAATATCTCGATGAAATCTATGAAGACAAAATAAGTCCGAAAGTGAAATTGCTTTATATCGAGAATATTGCAAACCCGGATAAATTGTTGTTTCACGCCGCATCATTGATTGAAAAGGGATGCAAAATAGCTGCAATAAAAGCAGGAAGTTCATCGGCAGGTAGCCGGGCTGCTTCTTCTCATACCGGTGCATTAACTTCATCGGATACAGCAGTTGATGCACTTTTCCGAAAAGCAGGAATAGTTCGTTGTTACGGGCGTGAAGAGTTAACGACTGTTGCCGGTATATTTATGTGCAACGAACTTAAAGGACGAAAGCTGGCCATAATAACACATGCCGGTGGCCCGGGAGTAATGTTAACAGATGCATTGGAAGATGGGGGCTTAAAAATTCCACGTATCACAGATTCTCCTGAAAAAGAAGCTTTAAAAGAAAAATTATTTCAGGGATCATCAGTGGAGAACCCGATCGATTTTCTGGCGACTGGAACAGCGGAGCAATTGGGTGAAATTATTGATGCCTGTGAACATCATTTCGATATTGATGGAATGGCAGTTATTTTCGGAAGTCCGGGTTTATTTCCTATTGGTGACGTTTATGACCTGCTAAACGTCAAAATGAAAACCTGTAAAAAGCCAATTTACACGATATTGCCATCGCTTATTAATGTAAAAGAAGATGTTACGGAATTTATAGCTCATGGAAATGTGAATTTCCCGGATGAAGTCTTGTTGGGGCGGGCGCTTACAAAGGTGATGAACACGCCGTCGTCCGTCGAAAAGTGAAGTTTACCTTGATGGAATAAATATTGATGAAATTCGAACAATAATAGATAAATCTGCAAACGGGTATCAACAACCTGAAACAATTCACCAGTTGTTTGATGCCGCAGGTATTCCACGCGTCAGAGAAATCGTTGCAAAGTCAGAAACAGAGGCTGTTTTGGCTGCAATGAAAATCGGTTTTCCGCTTGTAATGAAAGTTGTCGGACTGATTCATAAAACCGAAGTAGGGGGGGTGGTATTAAATATTCGGAACATTGATCAGGTTCGGAAAGTGTTCCATCATTTAAATGAAATAAATGGAGCCGAAGGTGTATTGATTGCTCAAATGGCTTCGGGGACTGAGCTGTTTCTTGGTGCTACTTACGAAGATAAGTTTGGGCATGTTGTTGTATGCGGATTAGGAGGAATATATGTTGAAGTATTAAAAGACGTTGCTTCGGGACTTGCACCACTTTCACATGAAGATGCTTTTTTAATGATTAAAAGTTTACGGTCTTATCCAATTTTAAAAGGTTTCAGAAAGCAACCCGGAATTAATATTAAAAAGTTTGCAGATATTTTGGTACGGCTTTCCAGTTTACTCCGTTTTGCAACCGAAATCAAAGAAATTGATATTAATCCGTTGTTAGGAAATGAAAACGAGATTCTTGCTGTTGATGCACGAGTGAGGATTGAAAAGTGAGCAGTATTCAGTGTTCAGTTTTCAGTTTTATTTTGTCATTTCGAATCCCGCGAAGCGGGAGAGAAATCTTTTCCTAAAAGTGGTGTTTAAACATTGACTACAATAGGTGTGGAAGTTTCCAACTTCCGGTTTTTGCGGAAAGTCACGCAGTTGAAAACCGTGTCACCCTCTTTTTCTAAACACTTTCCACCAAACCAAAACGCCACTAATTAGCACAAGCAAAATACAAATTCCGGCCAGCGGAACATACAAAATGTAAAACGGACCTAAAATATTTTCAAAAATTCGTCCGGTATGAACTTCCAACGCACTATTCCATAATGACATTGGTGAAGCTTCCTTAATTTCTTCCGGCATTTCCGGGAAATTTAATGATGGACTCCTTTCAAGGGACGTCATTATTAATGCTCCTCGGTTATAATCGAACCAAAATGTCGAACTGTTTCCTTCAACAAACCCTGCAGCCATATTATCCGCAATTGGCTTTTGCATTCCTTCAGGTTTTACATAGGGCGAATGATCAAAAAAGTCGATAACTGAACCGGTTTTAATGTTCCATAAAAACATTCCACTGAAGGATCCTACCAAATAGTTTCCATTGCCCAGTGGTGTTAGAACATTGCAGCCCATTACACTTACAGGAGGTTGATAATATGCAGGTTGTAAGGTATCATTTAAATTTTCAGTGGCAAAGTAAAATCCTTCTGAGGTTGAAAAAATGTATCGGTTTAAATCTTCGTCCCATTGAACTCGTCGTAATTTATCAAACCAGGGATTTGGATCGTCGAGGTGAGTTCCGGGAATAATCCCAACCTTTTTTGTTGCTATGGCAATTAACAAAGGAGGTCTTAAATGAATTCCTGAGAACGTATTTATTATTAGAAATATGGCGAATACATAACCAACTACATTGTGCCAGTGCAGGTTCTTCTTTTTTGCGGAAACAAGCGTCGCAACTGCTTTTTCCTTTTTCTTTCGCTTTTTAATAATTTTTGGGAAAAAGAAATGAATTAATCCTGTAATTGAAAGCAGGATTGTTACGAACCCAATCAAATCGACAATAAGTTTTCCGGGTAGTCCCCATAATTCGCCACTATGCAATTGCCAGAAAGTGTCGAACAAACCTGTATTTCTGACGTATCCTTTCGGGGCAGGAAGTTGAATGGTTTCAAAATGTTCTCCATCTGTGGTTTTAGACAAATAGTTTCGTGTTAAAACTAATAGTGTGTCTTGTTTTATTCCAAGATCAGCAATTCGGTCCTCTTCCACCGGCAGATTAACTTTTTCCCAAACGCCGTTATCAGCTACGCGTTTATATAAACCGAGGTGAGTTCCAGCAAAAAGTGAATTTCCTAGCGTTTTCATGGAATAGATTTTCCGATTATCATTTCCTTTTGGAAATCCCTGGTTAAAATCGGAAAAAGAACTGAAATTCTCATCGGTTTTCCAAATACCAATGTTTCCATATATAAATTTGTCGGCTCCAAAATCTTCCGATCCTCTGACTGCTGCAAGATTCCAGTTATTGTAGCTGTAATTTTTGGGTAACAAATTCCTCGAAACATCAACAGAAGAGAATAATTCACGGTGGTTCATCACAATTCCCGATGTTGCAAATAGAATAGCAAAAAAAGCAATAATTATTGCCGGCCATTTATGCAGTTTTTTGAGCAGCTTAAGAAATCGATTCTTCCTCATCAAATAAATCCTCCCTGGTTTTTCACTTCAAAAATGGACAATATTGAATGGATATATTGTAACAGATGTTACAATCTGAATGATTGATTTCAGAATTAAAACAATCATTATTTATAACCAAAATAAATAAGCAAACTATGTTTTTTAGCAACCATTTTGATATGTTGGTTCAGCACTATTTTGCTAATTTTGATATGTGAAGATTGCAATTTATTCAAACTGCAATCTGATAATTTCGACAAAAACCATTACAACTACAGGACTATGAAAACACTACTTTCATTTTTATTTCTTCTATTATGGCTAGGTGGCCAGGCTCAGGGATTCCTTACAGTAAAGGGAATACAAATGGATTTTACAGGTTTTGTAAGGAACGATTTTATTTTTGATTCAAGGCGCAATTTAGGTGCGTGCGATGATTTATTTGAACTATATCCGCTGAAACCGGATTTGGACAACAACGGTAAAGATTTAAACGCGGCCCCCAGCGCCAAGTTCTTAAACACTTTTTCAAGGGTGGGTACTCGTTTTACCGGGTTGGAAATCGGAAAAACCAAAATCGGCGGATACATTGAATTTGATTTTACAGGTAGTACGATGACGCCGACTTTGCGTTTGCGGCATGCTTATACGCAGATTGCGTGGCCATCGTCAAAATTGCTCATCGGAAGAACGTGGCATCCACTCTTTATTGAAAAGGTATATCCGGCAACTTTGAATGAAAATACCGGCCTGCCATTCCAGGTTTTTAACCGGAGCCCACAGGTACGGTTTACGCACACACTCGCCAAAAATCTGGATATGATTTTGGCGGCTGTTTATCAATATGATTACAGTAATTCAGGACCAAGTGGAAAAACATATCAGTACCAACGGGATGGAATTGTTCCCGATTTAAGCGGACAACTGCAGTTTTATAATGAAAACTGGATTCTCGGAGCAGCATTGGATTTTAAATCTATCCGACCAAGAATTTCAACAACGGGAACTAATGGGACGTTTAAAACATCGGAAAAACTGAATACGATTGCGGCATTGGCTTATTTGAAATACACAAATGATAAATTAGTTTTTATGGCTAAGTCGATGTATGGTCAGAACGTTTGTGAACATTTACTTCCAAGTGGTTACTTCGTGGCATCTTCAAATACTGCAACAGGTGCTGAAACTTATACACCGCTTAACCACATTTATAATTGGGTTAATATTACCTACGGAAATACCTTGAAATTTGGCATGTACATTGGTTACTTGAAAAATCTGGGGACTTCAAAAAATCCTATAACAAACAGCCCGTTTTACGGTATGACTTATGCTTCCGGGATTGATATGATTTCTAAATTCTCACCACAATTAATTTATACGTATAAGAATTTTATGTTTGGTGTTGAATTAAGTTATACAACTGTCGCCTATGGTTCTCCGGATTATACAAACAAAGCAAAAGTAATTGTAAACAAAGACGATCAGGTTAGTAATTTCAGAAGTATGATTTCTGTTGCTTATTATTTTTAAAAAGAAATAAAGTTTTTAGTCGGTTTTGGCGAGGTTTAGATTAAATTTGCTGAATCAACAAAAAACTGAACTAAAAACAACTTTTCATGGCTTTTGAAATTTCTGTTTTTCTCGAAAATAAAATTGCCCATTTCGAGGAAATTACGCGACACCTGCGTGATGCTAAAATAAATATTCGTTCGTTAATGCTGAACAATATTTATCATGGCTGGGGCGTGTTAAATCTTCTTGTTGATGATCCTGAAAAAGCATATCATATCCTTTCAGAGACAGGTAATTCTGTGTCGATGCGTGAAGTTATTGCTTTGGAAATGAAAGACAAAGCCGGAGGTCTTGATGAGTTGCTGTTACAAATTTCAAGAGCCGGAATTCATATCGAAAGTGCATACAGCCGTGTTATTGAGAAAGATAAAATGGCCATACTTATCGTTGAAGTTCAGGATGTGTTGGAAGCAAAAAGAAAACTGGAGGATAATAAGATTCTTACGCTTTCAGATAAGTTAGTTTATGGAGAATAAAAACGATTAGGAATTTATAAAATATATTTTTTTGATGATTTGGAATGAGAAAATTGAATGTGCTTCACGTGATGAAATGGCAGCCATTCAATCAGAGAGATTAGTAAAAACTGTACAAAGAATTTATCACAACATACCCAGTTACCGGGCAAAAATGCAGGAAAAAGGACTTGTTCCGGGTGATATAAAAAGCATAGAAGAAATAACCAAACTTCCGTTTACAAATAAGACCGATCTTCGTGATAATTATCCGTTTGGCATGTTTACCGTTCCGATGAGCGAAATTGTACGAATACACGCCAGTTCGGGAACAACCGGAAAACCGACTGTTGTTGGTTACACTCGGAATGATTTGCAAATGTGGTCAGAATCGGTAACGCGTTCGCTTTGTATGGCCGGAGTTCATAAAAATGATATTGTACAGGTTGCTTACGGTTACGGCCTTTTTACAGGAGGTTTAGGATTGCATTACGGTGCCGAAAATCTTGGGGCAACAGTAATTCCTATTTCTGGTGGAAATACCCAAAAACAGATTCAGTTAATGGTGGATTTTGGAAGTACTGTAATCGCTTGTACACCTTCTTATGCATTATTTCTGGCCGAAGTGATGAAAGAAATGGGAATTGATCCGGAATTGTTGAAATTACGCGTTGGTATATTTGGTGCAGAACCCTGGAGTGAAAGTATGCGAAAGGAGATTGAAGGTAAACTAAAAATAAAGGCAATCGATATTTACGGATTAAGCGAGGTTGTTGGGCCGGGCGTTTCTTGCGAATGTGAACACCAGGCAGGAATGCATGTAAATGAAGATCATTTTTATCCTGAAATTATTCATCCTGAAACGTTGGAACCGATTGCTCCGGGAGAAATAGGAGAGCTGGTTTTTACTACTATTACTAAAGAGGGCATTCCAATTATCCGTTACCGAACCCGGGATTTAACGCGTTTGATTTATGATAAATGCGAATGTGGAAGAACGTTGGTTCGCATGGAAAAATGTATGGGAAGAAGCGATGATATGCTTATTATAAGGGGAGTGAATGTTTTTCCGTCGCAGATTGAAAGTGTATTACTTGAAATGAGTGAAACTGAACCACATTATTTGTTGATTGTTGAACGTGAAGGTACACTTGATGTTTTAAAACTGATGGTTGAAGTTCAGGAACAATTTTTCTCAGATGAGATTAAGGAATTGGAAGCGTTAAAGAAAAAAATTACACATAATATTCAAGGCACTTTAGGTATTTCGGTGGAGGTTAAGTTAGTTGAACCTAAAACCATTGAAAGAACGGCTGGCAAGGCAAAACGTGTTATCGATAACCGTAAAATCTAAAAAATGATAACGAAACAAGTTTCTGTTTTTCTTGAAAATAAATCGGGAAGGTTAAATGAAGTAACTCGGATTTTAGGTGAAGCCAAAATAAATATTTCAGCATTTACCATAGCCGATACTTCTGAATTCGGAATTTTGCGTTTAATATTATCCGATCCGGATAAGGCTTACAAGGTGTTAAAGGAAAACGACTTTTCGGTACAAATCACAAGTGTTGTTTTAGCAAAAAGTCCGAATAAACCAGGTGGTTTATCAACAATGTTGGAGGTGCTGAATAAAGAAGAAGTTTTCATTGAATACATGTATGCGTTTTCTATGGGCGAGGAATTTGCGGTAATTGCGATCAGGCCAACAAACATTCAGCGATGTGTTGATGTTCTTTTAAAACATAAAGATGAATTTCTTTACACCGACGATGATTACCATATGTAATGAATTTAAATTTCATAAATCAGGGTAAAACTGGAATCTTATTTCATAATTCTTATCTTTGGATTCTCTAAAAACGAAAGTATGAAGCGTGTTGCAATACAAGGAATAGCCGGGTCATTTCATGAAGATGCTGCAAGAAAATATTTTAACAACGAAGAGATTGAAATCGTTGAATGCCGGTCGTTTCAGAGTGTTTGCGATTTGATCGATGCTGATAAAGTTGATATTGCCGTTATGGCGATAGAAAATTCAATTGCAGGCAGCCTGCTTCAAAATTACTCGTTGATAAGGGATTACCACTTGCGAATTATTGGTGAAATCTATATTCACATTCAGATGAACCTGATGGTTTTACCAGGAGTGAAAAGGAAAGATATTAAGGAAATTTACTCGCATCCGGTTTCTTTTCTTCAATGCAACGAATACCTCGAGAAATATTTTCCAAAGGCAGAGAGAAAAGAATTGGGCGACAATGCAAAAGTTGCAAAGATTATTAGTACCGAAAAAATTGAATATGCAGCTGCGATCAGCAATCTTCGATCAGCAGAACTTTACGGTTTGCAAGTGATTGATAAAGGTGTTGAAACCAATAAAAAGAATTATACGCGTTTTTGGATCCTTTCAAAACATTCAAACCCGAGCGAAAAAAGTAATAAGGCTTCAATTTGTTTTGAAGTCGGTCATTATTATGGGGCACTTGCCCGTGTGTTGAATATTTTTGCTGAGAACAAAATAAACCTGAATAAAATTCAATCGGTTCCTATTTTAGGTAAGCCAAATGAATATACCATACATGTGGATATTGAGTGGGAAGATTTGCACAACTATGACCACGCAATACACATGGTATTGAAAAGTGCATCCAGTTTATCAATATTGGGTGAGTATGTACGAGGAGAACTAGATATATCATAAACATAAATTAATTTTAAAAAACCGCATTAAAATGAGTAAAATAGCAATATTCTTTGGCCCTCTGAAAGGTGCCGTTAACCGGGTGGCCGATAAAATTAAAGATGCCATTGGTGAGGATAAAGTTGTGATGGTTCCGGTTAAAGACGCCACCGTGGCCGATCTTGAAAAATACGATAAAATCATATTCGGGATTTCTACTGTTGGAAAGGAAACCTGGCATTCAACTTATTCAAATGTCGATTGGGCTGAGTTTCTTCCTGAAATTTCAAAAACCAGGTACGAAGGTAAAACCATTGCTGTTTTTGGGCTGGGTGACCATGTTACTTATACCGCTACTTTTGTTGATCATATTGGGTTGCTTGCGCACGAATTGATGGAAAATGGGGCAGAATTGGTTGGAAAAGTTCCTGCCGATGATTATGAGTTTGAAGGATCGGATGCTTTGGAAGACGGTAAATTTCTTGGTTTGCCAGTCGATGAAGATTTTGAACCGGAACTAACCGACAAAAGGGTTGAGAAATGGGTAGCTCAAATTAAGCCTGCTTTCGGGTTTTAAATTTTTATCTCACTATGCATTTGTCATTTCAACGACTTTGGAGGAGAAATCTTTTACCAAATGAGTGCATTCTCAGTTATGCTTATTTTCGAAATGACGACTTTATTTTAATTTTTGGAAATGAATAATTCTCCAATACCCCAAAATATTGTTGACGAAAAAGTAAAACAACTTCGAATTCCGGATGTTGGAAAAGCTTCTATTCGTGAGATTGTGGCACTGGTTAATCTTGTGGAAGAAGAAACAGGATTGAAGTACATCAGAATGGAGATGGGAGTTCCCGGATTGCCACCTGCAAAAGTTGGAGTAGATGCTGAAATTGAAGCTTTAAAAAAGGGAGTGGCTTCAATTTATCCAATGGTTGACGGAATTAAACCGTTAAAAACTGAAGCTTCCAGATTTATAAAGAATTTCATGAATGTTGACGTTAGTGCCAAAGGTTGTATTCCGACAGTTGGTTCAATGCAGGGTACATTTTCGGCTTTTTTGACAGCAGCAAATATCGACAGGAAAAAAGATACAGCCTTGTTTATTGATCCGGGATTTCCGGTACAAAAGCAACAAATGATGGTTCTCGGGCTGAAATATGAAGCGTTTGATATTTTTAATTTTAGGGGTGAGAAGCTTCGCTTAAAGTTGGAAAGTTTTCTTTCAAAAGGAAATATCAATTCAATTATTTATTCAAGTCCAAACAACCCGGCGTGGATTTGTTTTACAGAAGAGGAATTGAAAATTATTGGTGAATTGGCCGGCAAATATGATGTAATCGTAATGGAAGACCTGGCTTATTTTGGCATGGATTTCCGAAAAAATATGTCGAAACCGGGAGTAGCGCCGTTTCAGCCAACAGTTGCCCGCTATACCAACAATTATATTCTCTTTATTTCAAGTTCTAAAATATTTTCTTACGCTGGTCAGCGTATCGGAATAATGGCAATTTCAGATGAACTGTTTGAGCGGGATTATCCCGATCTTCAGCAGCGGTTTGTAATGAGCTCATCTTTTGGAAATATTGTTACACTGCGGCTTTTGTATGCTTTTTCCTCAGGAACCAGTCATTCGGCGCAATGGGCGCTTGCAGCCATGTTAAAAGCTGCCAACGATGGAGAATTCGATTTTGTTGAAGGTGTTAAGGAATATGGTGAAAAAGCAAAAGTAATGAAACAATTATTCCTAGAAAACGGATTCGATATTGTTTATAAAACGGATTTGGGTGTGCCCATTGCTGACGGGTTTTATTTTACAATTTCTTATCCCGGAATGACCGGAAATGAATTAATAGCCAATTTGCTGTATTATGGAATTAGTGCCATCGCGCTTGATAATACCGGAAGTGAAGAGGAGGGAATTCGAGCATGTGTCTCTTTTGTCCAGCGTAACCAGTTTGCAGAACTGGAAGAAAGATTAAAAGCATTTCACCAAAACTTTTCAGCTAAATAAAGGCAAAAAATAAGTGGATGGATAAGAATAAAGTCATATCCCGATATAACCTCACACTTGAATTAATATCAAAATTAAATCTGAATCATGAACCTGTAATCCTAAAAAAGGGGGGGGTATTTCTCGATTACGGAGAGCAGACAAATAAGATCGGTATTTTAATCAGTGGACTTTTATATGCCACATATATTTCGGAGAGTGGCGCCGAGTGGATTTCCCGGTTCTTTTTTCCACCCAATAATTTCATTGTAAGTAATCATAGAGGGTTTTATACTGGAAAAGATTCAACAGAATCAATAAAAGCTTATGAAGATTCAGAGTTGATATATTTTGATAAAGAAGAGTTTAAAACGCTGCTTGATACCGATCCCATGTTTGAAAGGACAGTGCGAATTTTAGCAGAAGAAAGTTACATTCAGGCAATGGATCGTATTCATTCATTTCAGTCGCTGGACGCAGAACAGCGTATTCGAAAATTTTTTGCTGAAAATCCTGAATTAGGTACGAAACTTCAGCGTCAACACATTGCTTCATATCTGGGAATCCACAGAAACATTTTAACCAGATTCCTTTATAAAATTTAAATTTACTGTTTCCACAAATTTGTTCTCACTTTTTTAAACTAGGTTCATTATTATTTCGGAATTTAGAATGAGAATAAACTAGAGTTTCTGGTAAAATCGCAACTTATGTTGCATTTCTTCCATCCCTGAAGAAATAGTTTTGCATTGTGAAATCAATCATTAATAAATTTCAAAGAGAAACCTATAAACTGAAAGTAAATCGGGACTTTGTTTTACAAATTTTAATTGTCTTTAAAATTTCTGCAAATACCTGATTTTTATGACCTTTTTTTAAATTTTGACTTATTAGTTTTATAAAAAATTTGAATAAAAATGGCAAAAGTAAGAGGAGCAGTTGTAGTTGATAAAGAGGGTTGTAAAGGATGTGAGTTATGCGTTGTTGCATGTCCTGAAGATGTGCTTGCACTTAATATGGAAGTGAATAGCAGGGGGTATCATTTCTCATATATGAAAAATCCCGAAGCTTGCATTGGTTGTTCAAACTGCGGTGTGGTTTGTCCTGACACTTGTCTTACAATTTACAGGGTAACAATTTAACAAAGTTTCTTATTCCTTATCCGATAGTTTAGATTTATACAGATTGACCATTATAAAACAAAGATAATATATGGGAGAATTAAGGTTAATGAAAGGAAATGAGGTGCTTGCTGAAGCAGCTATTCGCTGTGGATGCGATGGTTATTTCGGCTATCCGATTACACCTCAGTCTGAAGTAATGGAAACATTAATGGCAAGGGAACCCTGGAATGAAACTGGTATGGTTGTATTACAGGCAGAAAGCGAAGTTGCGGCTATTAATATGCTTTATGGTGCTGCAGGTTCAGGGAAAAAGGTGATGACATCTTCTTCAAGCCCGGGTATCAGCTTAATGACAGAAGGCATTTCGTATATAGCGGGAGCTGAACTTCCTTGTTTAATTATTAATGTTCAACGTGGCGGACCCGGACTGGGAACCATTCAACCTTCGCAGGCCGATTATTTTCAGGCTGTAAAGGGAGGTGGTCATGGAGATTATAAACTGATTGTTCTGGCACCATCATCGGTACAGGAAATGAACGATTTTATTGATCTTGCCTTTGAGCTTGCATTTAAATACCGTAATCCTGCGATGATTTTGGCTGACGGAGCTCTTGGTCAGATGATGGAAAAAGTTGAACTTTCTGATTATAAACCTCGGTGGACGAGCGAAGAAGTTGAACAAAAATGGGGTAAATGGGCCACCACCGGAAAAAATGCAAATCGTAAGAAAAATGTTGTAACATCGCTTGTTCTGGATTCAGCTGAAATGGAGTTAAATAATCTTCGTTTTCAGGAGAAATACAAAAAAATGGAGGAGGAGGAAGCCCGTTATGAACTTATTGCTTGCGATGATGCTGAATTTATTTTGGTTGCTTTTGGAACTTCTTCAAGAGTTTGTCTGAAATCGGTGGAACTGGCTCGTAGTAAAGGACTTAAAGTTGGATTATTGCGGCCAATTACATTGTTTCCGTTTCCGAAGGCAGCAATTAAGGATCTTGTGTCCAAAGCTATCGGATTTATGTCGGTAGAAATGAATGCAGGACAAATGGTTGAAGATATTAAACTGGCTGTTTATGAGGCCGGTAGTAACGCTCGTGTAAACTATTTTGGAAGAATGGGCGGTATTATTCCAACCCCTGAAGAGGTGGTTGAGGCATTAGAAGAAAAATTTTCATGGGAATTGAGTTATGGAGTTAAAAGATCTTATTAAACCTGAAAATCTGGTTTATGAAAAGTCGAAGTTGCAGGAAGATGTTATTATGCATTATTGCCCGGGATGTTCGCATGGTGTAGTACATAAAATTCTTGCAGAGGTAATTGACGAGATGGGAATTCAGGAAAAAACAATTGGGATTGCGCCGGTTGGTTGTTCGGTGTTTGCCTATAATTATATTGATATTGACTGGCAGGAAGCCGCTCATGGCCGTGCTCCGGCTGTGGCAACAGGAATCTCAAGGTTAAACCCTGATAACTTCGTATTTACCTACCAGGGCGATGGTGACCTTGCCTCGATTGGAGCTGGTGAAATTATGCATGCTTGCAACCGTGGTGAAAACATACTGGTAATATTTATAAATAATGGAATCTACGGAATGACCGGCGGACAAATGGCGCCAACCACACTGGAGGGAATGGTTACGGCAACTACTCCAAACGGAAGAAATGTGGATTTGAATGGTTATCCAATGAAGATAACAAATCTTATTGCACAGTTGCCAGGAACTTCTTATGTAACTCGTCAGGCGGTTCATACAGCAGGTGCCGTTCGAAAGTGTAAACGTTCCATAAAAAAGGCGGTTCAGAATGTGTTGGATAAAAAAGGAACATCATTTATTGAAGTAGTTTCTACCTGTAATTCGGGTTGGAAAATGACACCGGTTGCGGCAAATAAATGGATGGATGAAAATATGATTCCATATTATCCTTTAGGTGATTTAAAAGACAGTATAAAAGGGGAACTTGTATCAGAAAATTAATTGACACGTTATGACAGAAGAAATAATTATTGCCGGTTTTGGTGGACAGGGAGTGCTTTCCATGGGAAAAATTCTGGCTTACTCAGGAATTATGGAAGATAAGGAAGTCACCTGGTTTCCTTCTTACGGACCTGAAATGCGCGGTGGTACTGCTAACGTTACCGTTATTTTGAGTGATACACGTATTAGTTCACCCATTTTAAAACATTTTGATACTGCAATTATTCTCAACCAGCAAAGCATGGATAAGTTCGAAGAAGCTGTAAAACCAGGTGGAACACTGGTTTATGATCCAAATGGAATTGTTCATCCTCCGAAAAGAACCGATATAAATATTTATAAAGTTGAAGCTACAAAAACTGCTGTTGAAATGGGAAATCCAAAAGTTTTCAATATGATTGTTTTTGGGAGTTTTCTAAAAGTAAAACCGATTCTGGCATTGGACAATGTCGAAAGAGGATTGGAAAAATCACTGCCGGAAAGGTATCACAAACTGATTCCTTTAAACCTCGATGCAATTAGAAAAGGGCAGGAGATAGTAGAAACTGTACATGAAGCTTAAAATTATTAGCTGCCATCACTTATCTGATAGTGGCTAATTACATATTACTTCCAACTTTAGTGTTCAATCTTTTTTCTTTTCTTTCTTCTGATTTTAGCTCCTGCTTTTCTTCTTTTTGATCCAGTTTATTCAAATCCGAATGTATCCTGTTGATCATTACCGGAAAATCTTTTTGGGTAACGGTACGATCATTTAAATCTGCAAAAATGGATTTCACAGGGAAATGATAATTGAGCTTTATTTGTAATTCGTAATAATCAGAATAAGCATTATCAGGTTTGTTTAAAACGTAAGGATCATAAACGCCATCGTCTTCAGGAATAAGCCAGGGACTTAATTCATTTCCCGAATCTAAAAACCGTCTAATAGTAACTTTTTTATTTGGGTATCGTTTATCTCCGTCAAACCAAAGTTTATTTACTTTTTCCAAAGCATTGAATGTGTCATCCCAGGTTGACACTGCTTCAAGTTCTTTCAACATCTTATCGAGATAAAATGTCATCGCTTCATCGTAATTCATGTCACTTTCAATTGCCTGTATAGCAAGGTGAGTTCCCATCAGGTTAGAATAAATATCTTCCGGGGAGAAACTTGAATACCTCTCGGGTAAAAAAGGCACGTAACGTGCACCAAACCAGGTTGATATTTCATGCCATACGGAAATATCGTAGGCTATTTTTGCAGCCAATTCCGCAACTTCATCATCACATATATCCTTAGGTACTTTTAGTTGAAGAGTTTTTGTCCCGCCTTCAAAGCCAAGACGAATATTTGTAAGTGTGGAATCGTCTTTGCTGGCTTGGATCAGACTATAAATGTAAGCTGTCCAGTCAGCGCAATCGCGTAAATGCCCCAGATCAAGAAAGCCTCCTCGATGGGTATAGATAAGGCCGTTATTTTCATCGCGACCTTCTAAGTATTTATGCGGACCAATCACCTCAATTGAAGTAATATCATTGCGTTTTAAAAAAGGAATACCTGCATAACCGATATCGGCACCAAAACCACAACATACCCGAATAATTCTCGGAGGAGGATTTTTTATTTGCTGAAGCGTTAATTGAGGTGCTTTTGAAAAAGCCGGAATTGCTAATACCAAAAATATAATCGCGATAAATGTTTTTTGTAACTGTCTTAATATCATATATAAAACTGTCTGTGACTAAAATTTGGCCGTAAATATAACGTGTTTACCAATTGGTTGTGATAATCGGTTTACACTTTTATTATTTATTAACAAGCAATTTTAGATTTAAAAAGTAAATGTAATCCCTAATCATTATCTTCGGTAAAATTTTTTATGATGGAGCGTTTTCTTGCCCAATGTGCGACCTACATATATAAAAAACATGCAGGTGAATTAAAAGATATTTGCCTGGTTTTTCCTAATCGCAGGTCGGGGGTATTTTTTACATCTTATTTGCAGAATCAAATCGAACATGTAGTAATTGGACCGGAAATTACTACTATTGGACAATTTATATCGCGGAATGCAAAATGGAAAATGGGGGACAAGCTGCACCTTATTTCGATTTTGTATGATGCTTTTAGAAAACACACTCACACAAATGAAACTTTCGACGAATTCTATTTTTGGGGTGAAATCTTGCTGGCTGATTTTAATGACATCGATCGGTATCTGGTTAACGCAAAAGACCTTTTCCGAAATATATTGGATATAAAGGAAATTGAAACCGTTTTTGATTATTTAACTCCTGAACAAAAAGAGGCAATTAGCTTTTTTTGGGGAACTGTAAACGGGGAAGGAAAGAAAGAATTTCAACAAAAGCATTTGCTGATTTGGGAAAAACTTTATCCTGTTTACAGGGATTTTAAAGAAGAACTGAAAAATAGGGATCTTGCTTATCCGGGAATGATTGACCGAAATATTGTTGAAACTCTGGAAACTGAACCTCCCAAATTCTCATTTCAGAAAGTTTATTTTATAGGGTTGAATGCACTAAATGCCTGCGAAGAGAAGTATTTTCAGTTTCTTCAAAAACAACAAAAAGCGGTGTTCCTGTGGGATTTTGATAAATTTTACCTTGACGACAACTTTAATGAAGCAGGTAAATTTATGCGTCGAAATTTGCAATTTTTTCCACCTCCTGAGGATTTTACATTCAACGATCAAAATTTCGAAATCAAAAAGAAAATTCAATTGGTTGCAGTATCTTCTAATTTTGGGCAAGCCCAACAGGTACCGAAGTTTTTAACTGAAGCCGATAATTCACAAAATAATTTTGATAATACGGCAATAGTTCTGGCAGATGAATCACTGTTAATGTCCACTTTAGGTGCGATTTCGCCGGAGTGGGGAACGATTAATGTAACGATGGGATACCCAGTAAAAAACTCAGTAATTTATGGTTTTTTGATGCTGATTGTCGGTTTAATCAAAAATGTAAAACGTGACGAGAAACGCGGTATTCATGTATATTACCGCTATGTAACCGATATTTTGAGCCACCAGTTAATGGCTGGGTGGGAGGATAAAAAGAATAAAACTTTTTTGCAGGAAGTTCAGGTTAGGAACCGAATTACTGTTTCTTTGTCTGACATTAATTTTTCGTCCTTTCATAAACTTATTTTTAATGCGCCAAAGGGTGTTTCTGAATACGGAACTTACTTTTTGCAAATTCTGGGTGAAATCTATCGGAAATTAAATGTCCCGGATGTGGAGAATAAAATGCTTCTCGAAATTTTATACGGAATTTATCAGTCGGTTGAAAAGCTAAATTCGGTCGTAAAAGAACTACAATCAGTTCAGGGCCGTGAAATTAGCGATGCGATATTTTTCAGGCTTTTTTCGCAATATCTGGCCGGTGTTTCCGTATCGTTTGAAGGTGAGCCTTTAAGCGGTATCCAGGTGATGGGAATATTGGAAACACGTTGTCTTGATTTCAAAAACCTGATTATTTTAGGATTAAATGAAAACCGCTGGCCACGTACTTTTACGGCGCCCTCGTTTATTCCGGTAAATATTCGTCGCGGGTTTGGATTGCCAGGAATTGATGAGCAGGATTCCATGTACGCGTATTATTTTTACCGGTTAATCCAGCGTGCTAAAAATGTGACTGCAACTTACAGTGTAATCAAAGAAGGGATAAGTACAGGAGAGCTGAGTCGCTACGGTTACCAACTGTTATATGATTCAGATCAGAAACCACAAAAACTGAATCTCGATTTTCGATTCGCCAATGACCCCGCATCTTCCATTGCAATTAATAGTTCAGAATTAATTGTGAAAAAACTATTGGAGCGAAATTCAAAGGAGCATCCGTTATCTCCCAGCGCTATAAATGCTTACCTGACCTGTAGTTTACGTTTTTATTTTCGTTATGTGGCCGATTTACCTGAACAGGATGAAATTAGCGAAGAGATTGATGGGAGGATTTTTGGGTCTATTTTTCACGATGTTGTTGATACCATTTATCATCCATTTGTGGGAAAAACGATCAATAAATCTGATCTCGAAAAGTTGAAAAAGGATAAAATACTCATTGAAAATGAGGTAACAAAAAAGATTGCCAAACACTATTTCAGAGAAAAAGAAAATGAAATAAAAAAGGTTGTTTTGGAAGGAAAAACACTTTTAATCAAGGAAAACCTTAAAACATACCTTACCCGGTTGTTTACTATTGACATGGAAATTGTGCCATTCAAACTGGAAAGTTTGGAACAGCAATACATTTCCAAACTGGAAATTGAAGAGAATGGGAAAACTTCCACGATTTATATTGGCGGAATTGTTGACCGAATGGATTCGGTAGATGGAAATCTGAGAATTATAGATTATAAAACAGGAAATGTAAAATACAATGGTTTTTCAACTGTTGAAGAACTTTTTGAACGCCAACCCAAAGAAGTAAAAAAGGAGATTTTGCAGGCATTAATTTATTCATGGATTTTTAATCAGCAAACGAGCGGGAAAAATATTGTTCCCGGAATTTATGGACTACGTAATTTCTTTAACGATAAATTCAATCCATATATTAAGTTTAACAGGGGCGAGTTTAAATTTCATGAAATAAAAACTGAATTTGAAGCGAATTTGATGGAACTGGTTACTGAAATCTATAGTGAAAAAAGTACTTTCTCGCAGACGCAAAACGTTGAAAACTGTAGTTACTGCCCTTATCGGGAGATATGCCAGCGTTTTTAATTTTCTATCCTTTAACTTGAAAATCTTTTGTTACTTTTGTCGCGTTAACGGGTAGATATATGGAAACAAGGGAAATAGTTTATTCCAAAAATGTAGTTGAATTTGTAACTGTTGCCAATGAATATTGTACATTGGTTGAACAGGTTGCAAAATCATCTGCTCGTGAAATTTTGCAAAAACTTCAAAAAATCCTGCCACTGTTATACCTTAAGGCAACGTTGTTGCCAAAAACTGAACAAGTACTTGAAGATGAACTGGAAAGATATGTAACTGAGTTGGATTACAATGTTATCCATCAAAAATGGTTGCAACTGTTAAATGAAAATGATGATTTTTATGAAGTGTTTGATCCCAACATTCAGTTTGGACAGGAAACGGTGACAGCCAGTGCTTCAGAAAACCTGATGGATATTTATCAGGATCTGAAAAACTTTCTTATTTCATACAGCATTGGAAATGAGGAGGTAATGAACGATGCACTTTATGAATGTGTCCTGCATTTCGAGGAATTTTGGGGACAACAGTTAGTGAATGTTTTACGGGCGATCCACATGCTGGTTTACAGTGACATCGATTTTAGTGAAAACAAAAAAAATAACGATATTCAACCCGGAAGAGGAAATCCAAAGTGGCTTGATCAATTTTGGGGGACGGATGAAGATTTAGAAAATGTTTAAGGAAAGTATTACAAGAGAGGAACTTACTGACTTACCGTTGCGATGGTTCGAAGGGAAAATTATTGTAGTAGATTCATTGGAGCAAATAAATAGTGCGGTAAAAATACTTCGAAAAGAAGCGGTTATTGGTTTTGATACCGAAACAAAACCATCCTTTAAAAAAGGTGTTAACAATCAGGTTGCACTATTGCAATTGTCAACAAGAAATCACGCATTTCTATTTAGGTTGAACAAAATAGGTCTTCCAAATAAAATCAGGGAATTGCTGGCAAATCCGAACATATTGAAATCGGGGGTTGCTATTCACGATGACATTAAAATATTAAGAAATCTGAACGATTTTAAACCTGCCGGATTTGTGGAATTGCAGGAACATGCAAAAGGAATGGGTATTTTGAACTTCAGTTTAAAGAAACTGACAGCTATTGCCTGTGGTTTTCGCATTTCAAAAGGGCAACAACTTTCCAATTGGGAAGCGGAGAAATTAACCGAGGCCCAACAAATTTATGCAGCTACCGACGCATGGGCTGCGCTTGAAATCTATTTAAATTTTTCTGACAATTGAAATGTCAAAAAGCTATACGAAAATAGTGTTGAAATCAGGGAAGGATCAGTCGGTAAAACGGTTTCATCCCTGGATTTTTTCAGGCGCCATTAAAAAAGCGTATGGAGTATTGGAAGAAGGTGATTTGGTTGAGGTATTTTCCAATCAGGACGAATTTTTAGGAATTGGACACTACCAGGTTGGTTCAATTGCAATTCGGATCGTTTCATTTGAAAAAGTTGATCCGGATTATGATTTCTGGAAAAGTAAAATTGAGAAAGCCTGGAACTACAGAAAAAATCTTGGGTTTGATAAAAATACAGAAACCAACGTCTTTCGTCTTATTCATGCTGAAGGCGATGGAATGCCCGGATTAATTGTTGATTATTATAATGGAACGGCAGTAATGCAAATGCATTCGGTTGGAATGTATCTGATTAGGGAAGAGTTGGTAAAAGCGTTAAAAGAAGTTTTGGGTGATAAACTGAAATCGGTTTATGATAAGAGCGCTAAAACATTGCCTTTTAAAGCGAATATCAATCCTGAAGACAGTTTTTTATTTGGTCGGGGAGAGACGCAAACCGAAGTTCTTGAATATGGATTAACATTCAAAGTTGACTGGGAAGAAGGTCAAAAAACCGGCTTTTTTATTGATCAGAGGGAAAACCGGCGACTGGTGCAGCAATATGCTGCCGGACGCTATGTATTGAATATGTTTTGTTATACCGGCGGCTTTTCTTTTTATGCCATGAAAGGTGGGGCAAAGTTGGTTCATTCGGTTGATGCATCGGCAAAAGCTATTGATTTAACCAATGAAAATGTAACATTAAATTTTGCTAATGATACAAGACACGAAGCTTTTGTTGCCGATGGTTTTGAATATCTGAAAGATATAAAAGATAAATACGATTTTATTATTCTTGATCCACCTGCATTTGCCAAGCACCGCGATACGTTGCCGCAGGCTTTAAAAGGATATAAACGAATTAATACGCGTGCTTTTGAACAAATCAGAAGTGGAGGAGTTTTGTTTACATTCTCCTGTTCGCAAGTGGTTTCGAAAGATAAATTCAGGGAAGCGGTTTTTTCGGCAGCTGCAATTTCAGGACGAAATGTTCGCATATTGCACCAATTGTCGCAGCCAACAGACCATCCGGTAAATATTTATCACCCGGAGAGTGAGTACCTGAAAGGACTGGTTTTATATGTGGAATAATAAAGAAAGGAAAGTAATGAGTAAGAAGGGATTAATTGATCAGTTAAACAAGGAATTTGCAGAAAAATCAATTGTTGAAACATTAAATAATTTGGTAGAAAACCATGCAGGGAAAGTTATTTTTACCTCCAGTTTTGGTTACGAAGACCAGGTAATTACAGATATGATTTTCAGAAATAATATTGAAATTGAGGTAATTACATTGGACACTGGACGTCTGTTTCCTGAAACCTATAAAGTATATCGCAGTACGCTTGAAAAATATAAAAAGCCAATAAAAGCTTACTTCCCACCTGCAGATAAAGTGGAAGAGCTATTACTGAAAAAAGGACCGTTCAGCTTTTATGAGTCAATTGAAAATCGTAAAGAGTGTTGTTTTATCCGGAAAGTAATTCCTTTAAAAAGAGCCTTAAAAGGAAATGAAATTTGGATAACTGGGTTACGGGCATCACAATCGGAAAACCGCAGCGACCTCAATTTCTTCGAATGGGACGCTGGAAACGAAATCATAAAATATAATCCGCTACTTAACTGGAGTCTTGATGATGTGAAAGTTTATGTCAGCCAAAATAATGTTCCTTACAATGTACTTCACGATAAAGGCTTTGTAAGTATTGGCTGTGAACCTTGTACCCGTCCAATTCGCCCTGGTGAGGATTTTCGTGCCGGTCGATGGTGGTGGGAGCAAAACTCTGGTAAAGAATGTGGGTTACATACTTCTGAATAGAATCCCAGAAACTAAAATAATAACAGATTCAATTTGCCCCAATTAATTCAACTATCGTGAATATGCCCTTGAAGGATTTGAACTTGATGTTGTTGACTATTTATTAAAACCGGGAACATTTAAGCGTTTTCTGAAATCAGTTAATAAATATTACCAGATACCACAAGAAGAAATAACTTCAGCTGCTTCGTCAGTGATCCCGGTCCAAGCGAAAAAATATTTCATTTATATAAGAGAAATCAAACGGGTGATTAAAGTTCATTTAAGTGAAATTATTTATATAGAGGGTCAAAGCGAATATGTACAAATTTATACCGGGAAGAAAAAGATAATTACTAAAGCCAGCTTGATCAAAATGGAAGAAAAACTTCCGATGGTTCTTGCGAATTCATGACTTTTATATTGCATCGTTGGCAAAAGTTGAAGCGTTTATTGTACACAGTATTAAAGTTCCCGGGAAAGAACTTCTTATTGGTAGAAGTTATAAAAACATAGTACTGGAAGCCTTACAATTTAAAGGGAATGTTGCTGGATAGATTATATTAGATGGAAACTTTTTAACCAGGAATGATATAGTTACTGTTTCTTTGAATACTTTTGCGTGAAAATTTTAGGATGGCACTTTTTCCGATTCACAATTACTATATACTCAATAATGAACTTGAACTAGTAAATAATTATCAACCCAGTGAAAATAAGGATAGTGTTTACGAAGTTTTGCGCATAATACGTGGCGTTCCTTTGTTTCTTGGCGATCATCTGAAACGTTTGTTTAATTCCACAAAATTGGCTCAACTCGAAATCAGGTTTTCGGAAAAAGAAATTGAAGAGTCTCTTTCTCAATTAATTCAGGCTAATAAAGTTTCAGAAGGTAATATACTGATTTCCTGCAAAGAAAGTTTAATTGCCTTTTTTATTCCGCATAAATATCCGGGACAAATATTGTACGAGAATGGAATTAACATGGGAATACTGCATGCCGAACGTCAAAATCCGAATGCAAAAGTATTTCAAACCACCGTTCGTCAGCAGGCAGATGAAATGAAATTAGCAAATGATTTTTATGAAGTTCTTCTGGTTGATCATTTGAAAAAGATTACCGAAGGTAGTAGTAGTAATGTGTTTTTTGTCGGGGAAAATAAAATTATAACCCCTCCTGTCAGTGAAGTACTTCCGGGGATTACACGTAACGAAACCATTTCACTGGCACAGAAATTAAATATTGAGGTTGAAGAACGAAGTATTTATCTACATGAATTAGCGTCATTTGAGGCTGCGTTTATCACCGGAACTTCTCCCAAAATTTTACCTGTAAAACAAGTTGGTGAATTAAATTTCAAACCAATGAATTTTCTTATACAAAAATTGATAAAAGCATTTGATAACCTGATAGAAGAATACGTTTCTGCAAGATAAAAGGCACTTTAGGGGAATTAAAAAGTGCCCTTCATTATTAATATTGAATTTCTATATTCTACTTTCTAATATTTCCTTTGTAACTATGTAGTCGATATCATTATTTTCGCCAAGCCTGGTTCTTTTTATTTTGAATCGATTCTTAATAATTTCAATGGTTTCCTGTGGAACCTGGTAATCAGATAATTTTGTTTGTATTCCAACTGATTCAAAGAAATTTATGGTTTTTTGAATTGCGGTATCTATTTGTTCGTTTTCAGTTCCATTTTTGATTCCCCAAACCCGTGAGCCATATTGAATTATTTTTTCCTTTTTACCTGTTCTCATTTTATTCATTACTCCAGGTAGCACAACAGCCAGAGTTCTTGCATGGTCTATTCCATGGAAAGCAGTTAGTTCATGCCCGATCCGATGAGTTGACCAATCCTGCGGAACGCCTGTTCCAATCAACCCATTTAATGCCATTGTTGCACTCCACATAAAGTTTGCAGCAGAATCATAATCGGTGCGATCAGCAAGCACTTTGGGGCCTTCTTCAATTAATGTAACCAGGATACTTTCGGCAAACCGATCCTGAATCGGTGAATTAACGGGAAAGGTAAGGTATTGCTCCATAACGTGAACAAACGCATCTACTATGCCATTTGCAACCTGACGATTTGGTAGCGTAAAAACACATTCAGGATCAAGAATTGAGAATTTAGGCATAACTTTGGAAGAACCAAAGGCAAGCTTTTCGCTTGTAGAAACTCTTGAAATTACGGCATTTCCGTTCATCTCTGATCCAGTAGCCGGCAGTGTTAAAACATCACCCAGTGGAACAGCATCGTCCACTCTTTCACCTTTTGCAAGAATATCCCAGGGATCACCTTTTTTATAGCGAGCAGCTGCAGCAACAAATTTGGTAGCATCCAGTACCGATCCACCACCAACAGACAATAGAAAATCGATGTTTTCCTGATGAACTATATCAACGGCTTTCATGCAGGTTTCGTAATGTGGATTTGCCTCGATTCCTCCAAATTCAAGTATATCAAAACCAGCTAAAGCTTTTTTTACCTGGTCATAAATCCTGGTACGTTTTATACTTCCTCCTCCATAGGTTAATAATACTTTAGCGTTTGCAGGAATTTCCTTAGCAACTTTGATGATTGTATTTTTTCCAAAAATAATTTTCGTTGGATTTTTGTATTCAAAATTATACATTGTTGTTGATTTGGTTTTTATTTGTATTCTGAAAATTAAATCGCAATAATAGAAAGCAAAGGTATTTCAAATGGCGGGAAAATCAAAAGAAAACAGTTCCGACATCGACTTTAAAAAAATGTTTGAAAGTTCTTCCGATCTTGAAATTAAGGAAGTATTAAAAAAAAGAAAACACTACCAGGAAGAGGCTGCAAATGCAGCTATTAATGAAGCAATTAATCGGGGATTGATTCATTCGGAGCAGGATCTTTTTGCTGAGGAATATCGGGTAGAACCACTAAGATTTTCACTTTTCCCAAATATTGAGAATGAGGTTAGTCGTTTTAAACTTAGAAAAAGCATGACCAGATCGTTGTTATTTCTGGGTGCAATAATGATTGTTTGGGGCGTTTGGGAAATTTATCGACATAATCTGGCAGAAGGAGTAGGTTTTGTTTTGGCTGGTATTGTTTGGAATTTAGCTTCATTTTCGTTTTTTAAATCCGTAAAAAAGTTAGCAATCAATTTGCTTTTTACTATCCAAGGATTGGCTGCAGTTTATGCTGCAATAAAGCTGGCTACATATAAAAACCTGGTTTTCATGGATGTTTTTATTGTGGTTGTATTATTCGGCTTTGTAATGTATGGGTTAATCTACATGAAAAAATTACATGATTAAATAGTAAGGTCAGGTTTTACAAACTTGTCGGTCGATTTTTATTTGTCTATAAAATCAGGCGATTTATCGAATATAGGAGGTGGCTAATCCGAACATTTTCTAACTTTAGCATTAAAACTTAAAAAAGGTAAAATGAAGAAATCAGCTATTTTATTGATATTTTTTGCTTTTGTTATTACAACCACAGCGGTTGCTCAGGAAGATGACGATTGGGATACAAAAAAATATGAATTGGGAAAGTTTACTAAAATTTACCTTGAAGGCGCATTTAAGGTTTACCTGATTCAGGGCAGTGATTGTGGATTGATAGTAAAAACGACGAATGAAGATGTTTTTGACGATTTGATTGCAAGCAATGAAAATGGTAAACTCCGTATTAAATTGGATCGTGAATTCTTTCATTTCAACAGGGTTAATCTTTATATTACTTTCAATCAGTTGGAGCAAATGGAGATTGAAGGTGGAGTAAACCTAAAAACAAAGGGATATATTGATCTTCACAATTTTTCAATGAGTGTGGAAGGCGGCGCCAAAATTGAAATGGATTTAAAAGCAGACGATATTGAAATTGCCGGCGAGGGTGGTTTTTTATTTGATCTTGAGGGCGTGACTAAAAATTTAGAAGTTAAAATATCGGGTGCCGGGCATGTAGATGCAGATGATTTAAAAGCGCAAAATGTTGATTTCAGAATTGAAGGATTTGGAACAGGAAGCGTACATGCAGTGAAGGAGCTAAATGCCAGAATCGAAGGTGTTGGAAAGATAAGGTACAAGGGCGATCCTAAAGTTACGCAATATATCGATGGACTGGGCTCTGTAAAACGGGATTAATGTATTGAATCAATAAAAAAAGACAGGTAATTAATAGTACCTGTCTTTTTTTATAGTTGTTTAAATCACTTATTGTGTCATAAATTTGATGTCCGGCTGGTTAATAATTACCTCTCTTTTGTTGGCGTCAAACCTCGAAAATCCACGGTCGAAAATCGTATAAGGTTTTATTGTTGCTCTTTTTTTAGCAACAATTACAGTTCCTGTAATATCTTCAATGGCAGCTTTTAATAAGGGCTCGTTAACATCGCCAAGCGGAATAGGAGAGGACGGATCATCTGCAACCTGTATGTCAGGATATAAACCATTTATAAAATCAGTAAAGTGTTCTGAATTATAATACCTTGCTATAATTGGTTGTACACCCCAATTGTTTATATCAATATAATCGCTTTCGTTTGTATATATATCTTCCGGTTTATAGGTTCGTGAAGCCGTATATTTCCCGAATGTTGTATCGCCTACCGTTTTAACCTCCATATACGGCATTAGTCCGGTAATTGATAATTCAGAGGCAGAGGCGGTTCCATTTGCAGTTAAAAAGTAAACTTTATTAAGGCCCATTTTAACCGGAACAGTGCTGCTAATAAATCTTAGCTCAATCTGGCTCAATATGCCATGCTGGTCATAATATTGCTGCCACTGATCATTCCATTGAAAATTTACTATAATATTGCCACTTTCCACATCACTTAGAGGTGCCAGGGAACTACACAAATGTTGTGCTGCATCTGTTGTCCCTCCCGGATTATAACGTAAATCAATAATTACATCCTTAATTCCTTCATCAACAAAATGTTGAAGAACTGTATCTATACTATTATTGAAATTACCGATAAACTGGGCATACATAAAATACCCGATTTTATGCCCACCTTCTTCAATAATTTTTGGAAAGAGAACCGGGTCAAGTTCCATTTCCTGAGAAACCATATCCACCGTTTTTGGATTATCAATATTTTTAGCATCAAAATTATATTGCCCATAGGTACAGGCTATGTTTGTGGCATATAGTAAATCAGTATAATTATTTTCTGTAATATCTGCATTGTTTATCTTAAAGATCAAGTCTCCCCGTTTAAGTCCTGCACTTTCAGCAGGTGTATCCGGATAAACGAATTCAACGAGTGCAAATATTTGTCCTGTATCTTTAAATTTTCCAAATCCCAGTGACCAGCCAAAAGTTAGTTCTTTACCTTGTAAACTATTTTCAAATGCCTGAATGTTGTCAGTTACAAACGACCATTTATCAATTTTATATAATAATTTATCAAAATAAGCAAATGGATCTTCTTCGTAGCGGATATCAATATTAGGCATTTGTTTGTTCCATAGATACCAATTATCCATAGCATCTTTAATGAACTGGTTAACCTTTAAGGTTGAATCATCGACTTTGGGAATGGGATCTTCTTTTTTGCAACCAGAAAAGGTTAGTGCCAAAGCAAAAAGAAGAAGGATTAATTTACTATGTGTTTTCATTTTATTAAGAGTTTGTAGCGTAGAAATCGATTTAAAATTAATAATATTTCCCTACTTTTCTTCTTTAGGGTATTCAATTCTAATGTGGTAGATATTAATTAATTTTTGTAACAAGGTTTCCTTTATAATATTTATGTCACTAAATGTTAACGCCGATTGATCCAGCTGTTTCAGTTTAATTTTATTATCAATCATGTTGTCAATCAGCTCTTTCAGCTTATCATACGTTTTTTCCGGCAAGCTGCGTGAGGCTGCTTCAATACCATCAACCAGCATCACTACTGCTGCTTCTTTCGACCTCGGTAACGGCCCCGGATATATGAACGAATTTTCATCTATTTTGGTATTCGGATTTTCCTGAGACTGTTTTATGTAAAAATAGTTGGCTTTTGTAGTACCGTGATGAGTGGCTATAAATTCGATAATTGGCTCAGGGAGTTTATGTTTCTGGGCCATTTTTACACCATTTTTTACATGGTCAATAATTATCTCGGCACTTTTCATATAGCTTATTTCATCGTGGGGGTTTAACCCGGCCACCTGATTTTCGATAAAAAAGTTTGGTTTTGAAATTTTACCAATATCATGGTACAATGCTCCGGCGCGTACCAGGAAAGGATTTCCTCCAATTTTTAAAATCACCTCTTCCGCCAGGTTTGCTATTTGCATTGAGTGCTGGAATGTACCCGGTGCTTCTTCTGCCAGCTTTCTTAACAGTGGCTGGTTACTGTCTGAAATTTCAATAAGAGTAACATCCGAAATAAAACCAAATATTTTTTCAAAAATGTAAATCAAAGGGTAAACAGTTAACAAAAGTGCACTGCTGATAATAAACCATTTATACATTTCGAAACTGAAAGTAAATGTGGACCCCTCATGTATTAGGTTCAGGGCAGTGTAAACAATGAGATAAGTAAACAGTACCCACATTGTAGCAAGTATAAGATGAACCCGACGGTGCATTTTATTCAAACTAAATACAGCAACAATTCCAGCAGAGACTTCTAATATTATGAATTCGTAATTATTTGGCGCATAAAAACCAATAAGAATAGTCGTTATAATCAGCATAAAAATAGCCGTCCGTGAATCAAAAAATGTGCGGACTATTATCGGAAAAATTGCCAATGGAACAAGGTAAATATGCAGGTTAGGGAAGGTATTTATAAAGCTGGCGATAAAAACTGTACCGGTCAAAAAGAGCATCAGGAAAGTGAGCTTTCTCAATTGTTTTAGTACATCGTGCCGGTAGATGTATAAAAATGTAAAAATGAGTGTTAACATCGAAAGAATTAATAATGCTTTTCCGAACGAAACCGTATATTGTCTGATTCCTTTTCCACGCTCCATGGCATAGCTGGCTTTTAATGATTCGAGCATCTGGAATTTTTCTGCATCAACAATTTCACCTTGTAGAATAATACGTTCTCCCAATTGTACCATTCCCCGACTTGGTAAAATACCAGCAGTTACCTCCTCCATTTCCTTTTCTGTGGTTGCTTTATCATATTCAAGGTTGGAAGCAATGTATTTTTCGGGCAATATGGGTTGAAGCCATTTTTTTACTCCCGGGCCAATTTCTTCGGCCTCCTGAAATACACTGATTAACTCATTGTAAGCAGTTTTTTCAGAATGCAGATTGGCGATTGCAACTTTTGTAACATTAGTACCAATGCGTTTTTTTATTTCCGTTTTTCCGGTTAATTCTTCATAAGAATCAATTGAACGCGGCAATATTCCGTTTTGATAGATTTCGGAAAGTTTGTCCTTTATCATCCTGAATGCTTTTGCCTTTTTTGCATTGGATGAATCGGCAGCGATATTTAAATCTGCCTCCAGTTGGTTCAGGTGTATTTTTACCGCGGTTGTGTCATAAATGAAATAGGGGATTACGGTTTTTAATTGTTCTGCTTTTTCCTTTTCAAGTTCAGCAGGTGTTTTTAAAATTGCAAAATCAAAAGGAGCAACCAGGTTCTCGTGACGCCATGGCATTCCTTTCTGATATTCATATTTAAATTTAGGTTCTCCGGGAAGGATAAGAAACAGTAAAGTTGCAGTAACAAGAAAAATAAAAATCCAGTAAAAAATCCGGGTATATTTTTTTAGCCTGTTTTTAAAATTTTCAACCATAAATCAATGTATTTAAAAAGACATTCTTAATTATGATAAGGTTCCTGTATTCTATTCTGAATAATCTTGCAAATTTAGATGAACTCAGCATTTTTCTAACTCCATTTTTTTCATAGTTTTGCAGATACGGGCACGTATTGCATAAAATTTCTTTTTCGATAAAATTAAGAATTTATTTTGATGAACTACGGAATTTCGAATCTCAGTATTATTCCGGTCAGAAAAGATCCTTCGGAAAAAAGTGAAATGGTAACCCAGATTTTATTTGGGGAATATTTTGAATTACGAGAACAGATGGTTGGCTGGACTAATGTAAAACTTGAGTACGATGGATATGAAGGTTGGGTCGATTCAAAAATGATAACACCAATTCATGATCGTTCCGTTAATAAAATAAGTAATAACCCTACAGCGGTAACAACAGATGTGATTACAATTATACCAGTAAATGAGGAGCAAAACCTAATGCTTGTTGCCGGTAGTACATTACCTGTTTGGCGCCCATATCTGAAGGAATTTTCCGTGGGAAAAGAAACTTATTCTGCAAGTGGCGAAGTAAGTTACGGTGATATCGAAAATCCAAGGGAACTGGCAATAAGACAAGCACTGAAATATTTTAATGCACCTTATTTGTGGGGTGGGCGAACTCCATTTGGAATTGATTGTAGCGGATTAACACAGATCATATACAAGATGATCGGGATTAAATTGCCGCGTGATGCCAGTCAACAGGTAAAGATGGGCATGGCAATGAGTTTTGTCGATGAAGCTGAACCTGGCGACCTGGCTTTTTTTGATGATGAAGAAGGAAATATTGTTCATGTTGGAATTATTTGGAAACGAAACAAAATTATCCATGCATCAGGGAAAGTACGAATCGATAATGTGGACCAGTTTGGTATTTTTAATATCGACACGCAACGTTATACCCATAAAATGCGTGTAATGAAAAAAATTATTGCTTCAAATGGAACGCACTGAGTTATTAATCTATATTGCCATTTTTGTTGTTTTGGTTCTCCTTGTGCTGAAATACTGGAAAACCGGCAGAAAAGGGTGAGTAGTATTCAGCAAAGACAACAATTGATTTTACTTTTGCCTTTTTACATTAAACTTTAAACCTGAAATGTACACTTATCCATATCCAAGGGCTGCTTTAACGGTTGATGCAATTGTTTTCGTCAGGGAGAGAATTCCGGTGTTGGCTGACAACAAAAATAACGATGGAATAATTAATGAAACTTTAGTTTTACTTATACGGCGTGGGAAAGAACCGTTTAAAAATAAATGGGCACTACCCGGCGGTTTTATTGAAATGGGTGAATTGCTGGAAGAAGCCTGTAAACGCGAATTGCTTGAGGAGACGGGGATTAAAGTGGGAAAAATGACTCAATTTAAAACTTATGATGAGATCGATCGTGATCCACGTTATAGAACAATTTCGGTAGTATTTACAGCTGAACTGAATGATAGGGTGGAAGTGGAAGGTGGTGATGACGCAGTTCAGGCGGATTGGTTTTCATTGAATAGTATTCCTGAACTTGCTTTTGACCACCAAAAGATTCTGGAAGATTTTATGGGTTGGCTTGAAAAATAGTCCTAATATGAAAAAATTCTTTTAATTATATAGTTATTGCCAGGAATCACCGAATGACTTTCAGAAAGACATTTTTTCAATTTATTTTAACAAATATTGCGAAGCAATAATTATTGCCACCACTAGGATTATAAATACATAAGAATATGGACTGGCAAAATTTAAAGTCATCCCAAGTGAATTTATTTTTGGAACAATTAACCTTGGATCTTTTCGGTTAACGTAAAATGTTCCTCTCCAGTTACTTGGGTCTTTATGCATTCGATCAAGAAGTTCCTTTTCAATTCTGTTTTTCATGGTTATTTTTTGTTTATTGATTTGGTTTATTTATTTCTCCATTGCCTTGGCCTTCATGTCTTTTGGCATTTTTTCTATTGCGTAGCGAAGAGAAGTGCGAGGCATTACAACTTTGTTTTTCATTACAAAATTAAAAATTTCCTGCTGATTAGTTTCGCTTGCAGCTTTCAGCAACCAACCATAGCCTTTTTGTACCAGATCGTCCTTGTCAAGTAGAAGAATATCAGCTATTTCGAGAATATCTTCAAGAAATTTACCTTTCCTTGCCGGGATGATTAAAGTTACAGCTGATGCACGTCGCATCCAACGGTTATCAGATTTTGCAAATCTTTTTAACTCAGGAAGGTAGTCAGGATACATTTCTATAAATTCTCCAACGGTATGATTGCAAAGGGTATCGCATGAAGCCCAGTTGCTTACATAGTTACTTATCCATCTTTCAAAGGTTCGAAAATCATTTGATTTGTATTGTTTGCAAACATAATACGACCAGTCGCAGGCTACAAACGATTCTTCAATGTAGCCCGATTTCCATAATATTTCACAAATGTCAAATATTTCCTGTTTTGTTTTGGAATTTACCAGTTTAAATAATTCTTTGCTGATTTTGTGCACGGTTGGAACTTTTACACCATACAATTTCATCTCCTCTTTAAAGAAGTTTTTTTCACTTACTAGCGTCTTTTCATCAATATTCTTTTTGAGCTCAGCTCTAATTTTATCTAAAATATTTTTCATTTAAGCTGTTTGTCCTGCGTTAAAGATATTTTTATTCTTTTATGAAATTAGTGACTTCTTCATAAACCAGATCAGGTACCTGTTCCGGCAACCAGTGACCTCCAGGCAAAGAATGACCCACGACGGTCGAGGCTCTTTTTCTCCAGATGCCCAAAACATCATACCTTCCTTCCATCGCTCCCCTGGCGCCCCAGAGAACGAGCATAGGGCATTTTACTTTTTTATTTAAATCGGCTTCATCATTTTCCATATCGATAGTAGCTCCGGCGCGATAATCCTCGCACATAGCATGCAATGCAGCAGGATTTTTAAAGTTTTTCAGATATTCGCCATAAACACGTTCAGGAATGAGGTTAGGAACCATTCCCCGGAAAGTGCGTTCTCCAAGCATGAATTCGGCATTATTTGACAAAAGTGTTTCAGGAAGAGGTGCTGGTTGAATAAGAAAGAACCAATGCCAGTACATTGAAGCAAATGCTTTGTCGGTAGTTGAATATAAATCGTAAGTAGGCACGATGTCCAGCGCAACCAGTTTTGTTACATTTTCTGGATAATCAAGCGCCATTCGGTGTGCAACGCGTGCGCCGCGATCGTGAGCCACAACCATAAATTGATTGAACCCCAGTTTTTGCATCACCTCAACCTGGTCTTTTGCCATTTCACGTTTTGAGTATCCTGAATGATTAACGCCATCTTCGGGTTTACTGCTATTTCCGTATCCTCTAAGGTCTGTTACAACAACAGTATAATTTTCTGCCAGCTTCGGCGCAATTTCCCGCCATTCCAAGTGCGTTTCAGGGTAACCGTGAAGCAATAGTATTGCAGGCCCATTACCTTTTTTAAGACCGTAAATGGTTGCTCCTGAAGTTTCAATATTGAATGGTTCAAACCCCGGAAAAAATTCTTCATCAACGGTTGTCTGACCGTTTGCCTGAAATTGCATAATTCCAAATATCAGACAGATGTAACATAAAGTAAAATATTTGAATTTCATGATAATGTGTTTAATTCTGATTATTATTATCCAGCTCTACCAGGTGGTCTTATTATCAGGCTCCGATGATTTTGTCGAAACGTCAATACTAAATAAGCCACTCTTTTCTATAATGGTTTTCACGGGGAAGGTAGTTTGTTTCCAGTCATGATTACGAACACCATCTGCTATTTGAACATCTATTTTTTCTTTTTGTGATTGGCCAAAAACGTGGTATGCAAAAAAAAGGAAGATCATCGATTAAGAAATAATTTTGATATATTGTTTTAAAAAGCGGAAATATAAAGATTTCTAAATTACTTCTCCTGTAAATGTACTCATTTTACCATACGAAAAAAAGTAGTACCTTTGAACCTCTTGATTAGAATCAAATTAAAATTATTATTTCCGTAAAGTAATAACGACGTTTTTTCTAATTGGTATTTAAATAGGTAGCTTCTAGGCTGGAAAAGAAGAAACATAATGTTACTTTTCAATTTCTTATCTCACTTGCTACAAGTTAATAATCAGGTAAAATTAAACGGCAATGTTGCAGTTTAAGCAGCCTACAATAAATTTGATATGAATATTTATGTTGGAAACCTTGATTTCAAGGTTGATGAAAATGACCTGAAGGGTATTTTTGAAGATTATGGTACTGTTGCTGAGGCAAAAATCATAACCGATAAATACACTGGGAGAAGCAAAGGTTTTGGATTCGTTGTAATCGAAGACACTACAATAGCAAACAAAGCTATTAGCGAATTAAATGGTACTACTCTGGAAGACAGAGCACTTGTTGTAAACGAAGCACGCCCGAGAAAACAATTCTGATATGACAAGCGGTAAAGTAAAATGGTATAACGAAACCAAAGGGTTTGGTTTTATAGAAACAGATGATGGAAAAGATGTGTTTGTTCATCGTTCAGGGTTAATAAGTCCTTATAGCGGACTTGCTGAAGGACAAAAGGTTGTTTTCGATGTCAAACAGGGAGATAAGGGCGATGTTGCGTTTAACGTAAAATAAAAGTAAGATTTCTAATAGCCATGGATATATCAATTCCTGTTAGCATTTTTATGTGGAATAGGAATTGATATGTTCTTATTTATGTGGCATAGACATTAGCATGGATAGTTAAAATAGGGGAGAAAATTCAGTTTTGCCTGAATTTCTAAATTATTTTTGTTGTCAGAATAAACAGATTTATTTAAACAATTTCTTATTTCTTTCTGAAATCAATTTCAGTATACAAATCATATTATTAAAACTTCACGAGATAAAATGCGCCAACTCAAAATAAACAAACAAATTACTCATCGTAACGAAAATTCGGTGGTCCTTTATCTTCAGGAAGTAAGTAAATATCCAATGGTTTCGCCTGAAGAAGAAGTTGAACTGGCCATAAAAATCAGCCATGGCGATGATATGGCGATGCACAAATTAGTTGAAGCAAATCTGCGTTTTGTGATTTCTGTTGCTAAACAGTACCAAAACCAGGGCTTATCTTTTGTTGATCTTATTAATGAGGGGAATGTAGGGTTAGTTAAAGCTGCCGGCAAATTTGATTCAACACGTGGATTTAAGTTTATTTCTTACGCTGTATGGTGGATACGCCAGTCGATTATGCAGGCTATTTCAGAACAAACACGAATAGTGAGGTTACCTTTGAACCGGTTGTCGTATATCAATAAAATGGCAAAAGCTATTCCTTACCTTGAACAAAAATACGAACGGGAACCCACAAACAGCGAACTGGCCGACTATCTGGAAGTGAGTATAGAACAAATTGAAACAAGTAATGCGATAAAACATCGTCATATTTCATTCGATAAACCAATGTCATTTAACGGGGAAAGTGATTTTACATTGTATGACCTGATTCAGTCTGAAAATACAGTAATTCCTGATAATGAACTGATTGATGAATCAACCAGAATAGATTTATTACGTGCCATAAATAAGCTGAGTAGGCGGGAATATGACATTTTATCGTTAACTTACGGGTTGAATAATAACAAGGTGTGCAGTTTGAATGAAATAGCGGACATAATGAAGCTAACGAATGAAAGGATTAGACAGATAAGGAGTTCTGCCTTACTGAAATTAAAAAAATTATTGTCGGGAAAAACCCTTTTCCAAAACGACATGTAACTTAAAACATTATTGAATGGGGAGATCGAAAGAAACATTTGGGAAAAAAGAAGTTCGGAACAAAAGAATGAAAAAGCGCAAGGATAAAGAGAAGCGCAAAATCGAGAAAAAAGAACAAGGTAAGCAAAGCCTGGATGACATGATTGCCTATGTAGATGATAACGGTTTAATTAGCTCAACACCACCTGATTTATCGCAAAGAGAAGAGATTGATGCCAGCACCATTGAAATTGGAATTCCCAAAAAAGAGTTTCGGGATGATAATATCCCCCGCCAGGGAACAATTACAAAATTTGACGAATCAAAAGGATATGGGTTTATTTTGGATTTAAACACCAAGGAGTCGATATTTTTTCATGTCAATGACTGTGAAGAACCTGTAAAAAACGGTAATCTGGTTGAATTTGATACCGAAAAAGGCTTGAAAGGCATTAAAGCAAAAGATGTAAAGCTGAAGAAGTAGTTTAAGCCGCAAGTATCATGACACATGATTTAGGAATAAGGAGCCCCAAGCTTCAAGTTTTCTTTGAACATTTAACCCTGATCCGGCTCAACTGAGTCTTTCCCGACAGACAGTTGTCGTTGGGCAGGCAGGGAGGCTCTAAACTCTAAGGCAATAAACTGGTAACTGGTAATCAGTAACCTGAATCCTGCAACTTAAACTGCATATCTCACAACTCACAACTCGAGTGTTTTGACTCACTTCTCTCAACTAACTTTCATTATCTTTGTTCTTCTGTTTTAAATTTAAATTATGCACGTCATTTTGTTTTGGGTTATAATCGGTATAATCGTTATCGATTTTTTATTTGAAAAATACCTCGATTACCTGAATACTACCACCATGAGTGATGTTATTCCCCAAGAGGTAAAAGGTATTTACGACGAGGAAAAGTACAAAAAGCAGCAGTCGTACCAACGTGAAAATAACCGTTTTGGAATGATTTCCGGCAGCTTTAGTTTTATTGTAACACTGTGTATGTTCCTGTTTTATGGTTTTGCACTTGTCAACAGCTGGGCATGGAGTTTTACCTCCAGTTCCATTTTGACTGCGCTTATTTTCTTTGGCATCCTTATGTTTGCCTCCGATTTGATTCAAACGCCATTCTCAATCTACGATATTTTTATTATCGAGGAAAAATACGGATTTAATAAAACAACACCTAAAACTTTTGTATTTGATAAACTGAAGGGCTGGATGATAGGTGCAATCATCGGCGGTGGTTTGCTGGCGCTTATTATTTTTATTTACCAGAAAACACAAAACATGTTTTGGATTTATGCGTGGTTACTGGTAACGGTCTTTACCATTTTTATGTCGATGTTTTATTCCAGCATTATTGTTCCGTTGTTCAATAAACAAACGCTCCTTGAAAAAGGTGAACTGCGTGATGCCATTGAGAAATTTGCGAACAAGGTCGGATTCAAACTCAACAATATTTTTGTTATTAACGGCTCAAAACGATCAACAAAAGCCAATGCTTATTTTACCGGGCTGGGAGCCAAAAAACGTATTGTTTTGTACGATACACTGATTGAGGATATGACTACCGAGGAACTGGTGGCGGTACTTGCACACGAAATTGGTCATTACAAAAAGAAACACGTTATTCAGGGATTGGTAATTTCAATTATTCAAACCGGAATTGTATTGTACATATTTTCGCTCCTTATTGGAAACCCAAATCTCAGTGAAGCGTTGGGAGTGGAACAACCCAACTTTCATATTGGGTTGGTAGCTTTTGGAATATTATATTCTCCGGTTTCGTTTGTGTTGGGAATTTTTATGAATATTCTTTCGCGCAAGAATGAATATCAGGCCGATGAATTTGCTGCGGTAAATTATAAATCCGCCGCGCTGGCCTCTGCTTTAAAGAAGCTTTCGGTGAAAAACCTGAGTAATCTTACACCGCATAAAACCTATGTGTTTTTTCACTATTCTCATCCGCCATTACTGCAGCGTTTAGCGCATTTAAAGCAATTTGAGAATGAATAATTTTGTTTTTGGCTTTTGACTTTATCCTTTTAATTTTTGAATTGAGAAGTACATGAAAGCAGAAATAATTACTATTGGCGACGAAATTTTAATCGGGCAAATTGTAGATACTAATTCAGCGTGGATTGCAGAGCAGTTAAACCTGAATGGCATTGAAGTTTACCAGATTACTTCAGTACACGATGAAAAGAACCAAATTATTGAGGCGCTGGATAAGGCAGCCGAAAAAGTTGACCTTGTGCTGATTACCGGCGGTCTCGGCCCAACAAAAGACGACATTACAAAAAATGCGCTTTGCGACTATTTTCAGACTGAACTGGTTTTTCATCAACCAACCTTTGATCACATCATAGATAGGTTTAAACTGCGAAATATTGATATTAATAAATTGAACCGCGACCAGGCATTGGTTCCAAAAAATGCTACTGTAATTTTTAATAAGTTGGGCACGGCTCCTGGAATGTGGTTCGAAAAAAATGATACCATTTTTATTTCAGTTCCCGGTGTTCCATTTGAAATGGAATATTTGGTTGAATTTGAGATTATTCCCAGACTGGTGGAAACCGGAAGAACAAAGGCTATAGTTCATAAAACAGTGTTGACACAGGGAATTCCGGAATCGATGCTGGCCATGAAACTGGAAGAATGGGAAGATGCTTTGCCTGCTAATATTAAGTTGGCTTATCTGCCCAATCCAATGTCAGTGAGGCTCAGGCTGTCAGCTATTGGAACGAATAAATCAGCTTTGGAGAAGATTGTTGAAGAGGAAATTCATAAACTTCAAAAAATCATTCCTCAATACATTTATGGTTATGATAACGATACCATGGCAGAGGTTATTGGGAGATTATTAAAAGCACAAAATAAAAAGCTGGCAGTTGCCGAGAGCTGTACCGGAGGTTTTATTTCTCATCAGATTACATCAATTCCCGGAAGTTCGGAATATTATCAGGGATCAGTAACTTCCTATTCCAACGAAACTAAACACAATTTACTCGGTGTAAAAACCGAAACTCTTGAAAAGTTTGGAGCAGTAAGTGAAGAAGTTGTACGTGAAATGGCGGAAGGGGCAAAAAGCATTCTAAATGCCGATTATTCAGTGGCTACAACTGGAATAGCGGGACCTTCAGGAGGCACTGACGAAAAACCGGTGGGAACCGTTTGGATTGCAGTTGCCGGTCCACATAAAACCATTGCTAAAAAATTTGTTTTTGGTAACGACCGCGAAAGGAATATTATTCGTTCAGGACAAACAGCATTGCAATTGCTCCGCCGGGTAATATTGATGGAAGAGTAGCGTTTATAACCATGACGGTAACACTATTTAAGCAAATTCAACATCCTTTAATATCCGGTTTGTTTATATTTACGAAAACAGAAAAATGAAAAAGATTATCATAATCGTAGTCGTTATAATTGTCCTGATTATCGGGGCTTTGATTGCCATTCCGGTTTTCTTTAAACCTGCATTGCTGGAAATAACCCGAAATACCTTAAACAAGGAGTTGAAAGCGGAGATATATTTTGATGATTTGAATATTTCATTTTTCAGACATTTCCCAAAAATCAGTCTTGAACTTCAGAACTTAACTGTTATTGGAAAAGAAGAGTTCGCTAAAGATACTTTATTTGACGTTTCCTTGATTCAGGCAAAAATGAATTTATTTTCGCTTTTTAAAAAGAAAGGAAAAGGTATAAATGAACTTATCATTGTAAATCCGCGTCTGAATTTCATTGTAGGAAAATCAGGTGAAGAAAACTGGAAAATTGAGAAGGTATTGTTTTCTCCGCCTCAACAACAACCTTCTAATATTACAAAGTCAGGAAATAAGGAGGTTTTCGAATTGCGGCTCGATAAAATAAAGATAGAAAACGGACAAATCGTTTATGAAGATAAATCAGCACCAATGAAGCTGACTCTTTCCGGAGTAAATTTTGACGTTAACGGAAATATGTATGGCACTTCTGCTAATCTTGAACTGGATGGAAAAGTAAATGACTTTCTGTTTAATTACAATGGGGCAGACCTTGTTTCTCATCTATCATTGGAGACCCGTTCGCAACTTGAAATGAATTATGAAAAGATGGTTTTCTCGATCAATAAGAATGAGTTTTTTATTAACCAGTTGCCATTAGAGTTTACCGGCAAAATAGAAATGCCCAATGACTCAATCTTTTTTGATTTGGCTTATGAAACCAATACATCAGACTTTGCCAGTTTTATGGCATTGATTCCGCCTGTTTATGAAAGTTATTTGAAAGGCGTTACTGTTGATGGAACTGCTTCCTTGAGCGGAAAATTGAAAGGCTATTATTTTGGAGAGGATTACCCAGGATTTGATTTGAATGCAAACGTGCAAAATGGCTCATTTAAAATAAATGGTTTGCCTGAAAAGATATCGAATATAAAAGCACAGATATTGGTAAACAAGCCGCAGGGTGGTCTTTCTTTGTCAACTGTAAATATAAAAGAGGCTCATGCAGAAGTAAGAAATAACCCGGTGGATTTAACGCTAAAACTTTCCAACCTTTTTTCTGATGCTTATTTTGACGGTTTATTTGTTGGTAAAGTCAATTTCAGTGACCTCAAAAATGCGCTTCCAATGGATAGTATAAATCTTTCAGGGACGGTCGATGCCAATCTGGTTTTAAAAGGAAATTATTCATCGGTCGTGAATGAAGCTTATGATCTGATAAAAGCGGATGGAGTAGTGCTACTTGATCAGTTTGTTTTTCAAACGGCAGATTTAACCCAGCCGGTTTCAGTACCTTCAGGCAGACTTGAATTTACGCCTCGGAATATATCGTTAAAAGAATGTTCGGTAAAAATTGGGCAAAGTGATTTCAATTTTAAAGGACAGTTAGGGAATTATCTCAATTATTTTCTAAAAGATGGAACATTGAAAGGTGAAATCCAGTTGAATTCAAGGTTTTTAAATCTCGACGAATTGTTGCGTTTAAAGAAATCGGAACCAAAAACAGAACCCCGTCCGGCAAAAATGAATACCGCTTCATTTTTTCCCATATCATTTAGTTCCGATGAAAAGAAAGAAAAAGAGGAGGAACTGGCGATTAATATACCTAAGAACATTGATCTGGTTTTTAATTCATCGGTTCAAAAGGCTGTAGTTAATAAGATTCCGATTTCTAATATGAACGGTTTAATTACTTTAAGAAACGCAAAATTAAACCTGAATGAGTTGAACATGGATATGCTTGGCGGAACAACAAAGTTGAAAGGGTCATATCAAGACACAGAGCAAAACAAGCCTTTATTCGAGGTTGGTTTTGATATCAGAAATATGGATATCGCTACAGCCTATCAGACACTTAGCGTATTAAGGAAAATTGCTCCAATTGCGGGTAACAGCTCGGGAGAGATTAGCAGTAAATTAAATATTTCGGGTCAATTAACACCCGATCTTCTAATTATTGGTCGTTCGTTAAATGGTCAGGGCAATTTTAGCAGTACAAATTTGAAAATCAATAATTCACCATTATTTAACCAGTTAAAAGGAATTTTGAAATCGGAAGAACTTCAAAATGTAAAAATTGATGATTTCACGGCTGCATTCACTGTTAATAATGGCAATATGGATTTAAGACCGTTTAAAACAAAGGTTGCTGATCAGGAAGCTACTATTTATGGCTCACTAAGTGCTGAAAACCTGTTGAACATGAGACTGGATTTTAAAATAAAACGTGATGCTTTCGGATCTGATATTCAAAATATTTTAAGTATTCTTCCCGGAAATGAAAAAATTACAGTTGTGCCGGCAGGTGTAATAATTGAAGGCCCTGTTGATAAACCTGAAGTCAAAATAGATTTGACCGATACACGCAAAACAATAATTGATGCTACTAAAGGACAACTAAAAAATACACTTGATCAAATTGGAAAAGGGTTGAAGAATATTTTTAAGTAACAGGGCTTGTTATAAAATATTTCATTTGTCTTTTTTTAGCTTGTTAACTCCTATCTTTTCCCTAATTTTGGTTTTTGTTAAATAATGTGCTACGGGTAAAATTTATGCTTAAAAAGGTTGTAATTATCACCGGGGCTTCGTCGGGCATAGGAAAGGCGCTGGCCGAAAAATATGTATCGGAAGGATGGAATGTCGTGGTGGCAGCCAGAAGGTTGGAAAGGTTGAAGGCACTGGAAGAACAATTTAGCAATGATGTAATATTGTCTGTAAAAACCGACGTCACGCAGGAAACGGACTGTAAAAATCTCATTGAACAAACAATTGATCGATTCGGACGCATTGATGTTTTGATTAACAACGCGGGTATTTCCATGCGTGCATCTTTTGAAGATGTTGAACTCGACGTTTTGCGACGGTTGATGGACGTCAATTACTGGGGGACAGTTTATTGCACCAAATATGCCTTGCCTTACCTTTTGAAAAGCAAAGGATCGTTGGTAGGTGTTATTTCAACAGGTGGATATATTGGCTTACCGGGAAGAACCGGATATTCTGCTTCTAAATTTGCGGTTCGCGGATTTCTTGATACGGTACGGATTGAATATTTAAGATCGGGATTAAACGTATTAGTCACTGCTCCTGGGTTTACCGCATCCGAAATAAGGAAGACAGCATTAAAAGCCAATGGCGATAAACAGGGTTTAACTCCGCGTGATGAAAGCAAAATGATGTCAGCAGAAAAATGTGCGGCGATCATTTATGGGGCTATTAAGAGAAGAAAACGAAAAATGATTATCTCATTCTGGGATGGTAAAGTGGTGGTCCTGGTTGCCAAATTATGGGCATGGTTTGTAGATCAGGTGCTGTATCGGGTGTTTGCCAGTGAACCTGATTCTCCACTTAAAAATAGTTAGTTTTAATTCTTTATTTAATTTGATAAAGTCATTCTCAAAAGTCAATTTGAATTCAATTCATAAAAACAATTTAAATGCATATATAAAATGGAAGAATTAACAGTAGGAACGAGAGTGGATCATCCTCGTTACGGTGAGGGAATTATCAGCAAAAATAATATTACGGCGTATGAAATTTTTTTTGAACGTGGCGGAAAAATCGAGATAACCAAAAGAAATACTGATCTTACTGTAATTAAAAAAAATGAAGATGCACCAAAGTCAGGCATTTCTGTTAAAGATATTGAAAAAGTAATTACTTACGTACTGGATCAATATGGTGCATTATCTGAAATTGTGCCACTTGGCGATAAGTGGATGGGCGGAACAATGATTTTACAGCCCTCCAACCCGGAGCTAAAACCCAAGGAAATTCCAATTGAAGCTTTCTTTCATAAAATTGTAATGTTGCGTGACCGTTTGAGAGTGCTGGAGCAAAATATTAACAGTCACTCTGCACTTACTGATGAAGAGAAAGTGGACTTGCAGCAGTATATTACCCGGATTTATGGTTCATTAACAACATTTAATGTACTTTTTTCAGAAAAGGATCATTATTTTGTAGGAGTTAAATCAAAATAAAATGAAACGATTGGAATTGCTTTTTATCCTGGCTTTGGCTTCTATAACTACAATGGCCCAGGATAAAACATTAAAAGTGTGGCCCGATGGCGCTCCAAATGATAATGGAATGACACAACCCGAAGAAAAATACAATGGTGTATGGGTTCGAAATGTTTCTGAAGCAGAATTGTATGTTTATCTTCCTGAAAAAAATGAAAGCGGGGCAGCTGTAATTATTTGCCCGGGGGGAGGTTACGTTATTGAAGCAATGGATCATGAAGGTTATGATATTGCCAGCTGGCTAAAGGGAAAAGGTATTGCAGGAATCGTTTTAAAATACAGACTTCCGTATGGTCATCGTGAAGTGCCTGCGAGCGATCTAAAAAGAGCTATTCGAATTGTTCGCAGCCATGCAAAAGAGTGGGGGATTAATCCGGATAAAGTTGGTATTGCAGGTTCTTCAGCAGGAGGTCATCTGGCTTCAACCGTTGGTACACATTTCGATTATGGCGATAAAAACAGCAACGATCCGCTGGAACAGTTAAGCTGTCGTCCTGATTTTATGTTGTTGCTCTACCCTGTGATTACCTTTAGGGAATCTTTTGGCCATATGGGCTCTCGCGATAATCTTGTTGGCCAGACGCATAACTGGAAACTGGTAGAAGAATACAGTAACGAATTGCATGTTACGCCCGAAACTCCCCCGACATTCCTGGTTTTGGCCGATGATGACACTACAGTTCCACCAAAAAATTCTGTTGAATTTTACCTGGCGCTCAAAGAAAATAAAGTGCCAGCTGAAATGCATATTTTCCGGCAGGGGGGGCATGGTTTTGGAATAAGAAAGAATAACCTGCCTGAAGATGAGTGGCCTGACTTGTTTTGTAATTGGCTAAAAGCAATGAAAATAGTTGATTAGATGCAGGAAACTCACCCGCTAAAAGTATTAAAATTTTGCCCAAAGTGCGGCTCATCTCAATTTGAAATTTCAGGAGATCGGTCGTTAAAGTGTAAGTCGTGCGGATTTCATTTGTATATTAATTCATCTGCCGCGGTAGCAGCTTTGGTTACCGATGGAGATAGGAAGTTGATGCTGGTTATTCGTGGGGTGGAACCTGATTACGGGAAGCTTGACTTGCCGGGTGGATTTATTGATCCTGGCGAATCTGCCGAAAATGCAGTAAAAAGAGAGCTTTTTGAAGAACTGGGAATGAAGGTTAAGTCATTAAAATATATTGATTCAGCGCCAAATGAGTATATTTTTTCCGGATACAGCGTTTTTACACTCGATCTGGCTTTCGAAGTTATTCCTGAAACTTTAACAGGATTAAAACCTATGGATGATATACTTGGTTATCGGTTTTATAGCGAAGAGGAAATTGATTATGAAGATATTCCGGCTTCTTCGATTCGAAAATTTGTAAAAGATTTTTTTAAACGATGAAAGAAATACAGCAAAGATTAGCAGCACTCCGCATTGAAATGGAAAAATTTCATCTCGATGCTTATTACATTTCTGGAACCGATCCGCATGCAAGTGAATATTTACCTGAAAGATGGGAAACGCGAAAATTTATTACCGGATTTACCGGCTCATATGGAGTGGTGATTGTAACCCGCGACACAGCATTATTATGGACGGATACAAGATATTTTCTTCAGGCCGAAGATCAATTAAGGGGAACCGGAATACAAATGCAAAAACTGCGTGTTCCGGGTGCTGTTTCTCCTGAACAATGGTTATTAGAAAATCTTAATTCCGGGAACCGCGTTGGAGTTGATGCCCAAACCGTTTCAATTGCTTCATTTCGATTATTTCAGAATATTTTAATTGAAAAAAATATTTCTTTTGTTGAAGTACCTGATTTGCTTGATCCTGTTCTGGGATGATCGTCCGCAGCTTTCTCAAAATCCGGTTTTTGAATTATCACTTGATATTACTGGGATATCAAGGAAAGAAAAGCGTGAGCAAGGTGATGAGTAATTTGGTGAAAAAAGGAGCTGATGTTCATTTGATTACTATGCTTGATGAGTTGGCATGGCTGCTAAATCTCCGCGGATCGGACATTGAATATAATCCCGTTTTTACTGGTTTTGGCTGGCTTGAAAAAAACAGAACAATTCTTTTTGTTGAAGAAAGTAAAATAACGGTTCAGGTAAAAGAAAGCCTGATTGATGATGGCGTGGAAATACAAGGGTATAAAGAATTTTACACCTTTTTGAAAACGGTAAATAAGAAAAAAATTTTTCTGGACTCAGGAACAACTTCATATTCCATTTTCAATACGCTAAGGTCTGAAAATGAAATTATTGAAGGAACATCTGTTATTTCTCATTTAAAGGCAAGAAAAAATATTGTAGAGATAGAGGGTTTTAAAAAAGCAATGTTGAAAGATGGTGTAGCTCTTATTGAATTTCTTGCCTGGCTTAATAAGCAATTGGGGAAGGAAAGAATTACTGAATATACTGCCGGAAAAAAGTTGAAAGAATTTCGTTCGAAACAACCCGAATTTATGGGTGAAAGTTTTGATCCAATTGTTGGGTATAAAAATCATGGTGCGATTGTTCACCTAAGCGTAGGTGTTGATGATGCTCTTGAGTTACAGCCTGAAGGAATATTATTATTTGATTCCGGCGGACAATACCTTGAAGGAACAACAGATATTACCCGAACGATTGCATTGGGGGAAGTTGCTGAAGAACAAAAAGTTAATTATACGTTGGTGTTAAAGGGAATGATATCGCTTACTAATGCTGTTTTCCCTGCTGGAACTAAAGGTTGTCATCTTGATATTCTGGCCAGAAAAGCATTGTGGGAACGCGGACTTAATTATGGACATGGAACAGGGCATGGAGTAGGGCATTTTCTGAATGTTCATGAAGGGCCGATGGCAATTCGACAGGAATATAATGACAATGCAATCGAACCGGGAATGGTGGTGTCAAATGAACCCGGACTTTATCGGGAAGGAAAATACGGGATCAGAACAGAAAACATGATTTTATGTGTAGAGAAGAAAACTACAGATTATGGTTCATTTTATGGATTTGAAACACTCACAGTTTGTCCGATTGATACAACACTGATAAGTATTGATCTTTTAACTGAAGGTGAAAAAAACTGGCTAAATGAATATCACAGAAAAGTAAACAGAATTTTAAAACCTGCTTTAAAAATTGAGTTACATGCTTTTTTAGATAAATTAACCTCAGAAATTTAGGCTAGCTGGGAAGAGTAAAGAAAAATTTACTTCCAACATCTTTTTGAGTTTCGAGCCATATTTTACCTCCGCTGCGTTCAACAAAATCCTTGCAAAGTAATAATCCTAATCCCGTGCGATCAGCTTTACCATTTTTCTTGTCAGGCAACTTCACATTTTTATTTTTGTGTGAGTTCCCGTTATTAAACATATCAAGGATTTGTGGTTTGTCAATTCCCATCCCATCGTCAGCAACACAGAATGTAAAGTAGTCTTTGTTTTCTTTTGCTGTAATCTTCACATTTCCACCTGGCCGGGTAAATTTTACTGCATTCGATATCAGGTTTCTGAAAACAGTTGCAATCATGTGCTCATCGGCATTAATTTTCAACTCGGCATTAATTTTATTTTGGACTTTTATGCCTTTAGGAACCGCGCAATTTTCTTGTACCTTTATACTGGTATCAACCAGATTATGAACTTTGATCTCTTCAATTGAAGTTTCCAGTTTTTCCCTTTGACATTTTGTCCAGTCCAATAAATCTTCAAGTAATTTCAGTGTTTCCAATGACGTTTTTCTTGTATCAGAAATAAGTCCGATTTTTTCTGCTTCATCTAACTCATTCCACTCGTTTAGCAACATATCTGCAACTCCAAGGAGTCCAAGGAACGGGCTTTTTAAGTCGTGAGCAATTACGGATAAAAATTTATCCTTAGCAACGTTGGCATCAATGAGTTTATGAAAACGTAGCGCAACTTCTTCCTCTACTTTTTGAATTAAGTAAGTCGCATTATCATTAACAAAAGTTTTTTTCAGTAATCCTGAGTGGTCCTTGGCAGAATTGATGGCTAATTCAAGTTCCTGCTTGCTCCATGAATCAGTTAAAAAAAGAAAAGATTCCTTTTTAATAATTTGAGATTGTAATGAAAGTAATTTTTCTGCTTTAGAAATAATTAGTTTTACAGTTAAAGGAGCTAATTCATTGACAGTATTAATCAGTCTGACGTTATCCAGGCTGTCATCCTTAACATTTATTATAATCAACTCAGTACAAGAATTAATGTACTTTTTAATGGAATACAATAATGAGTCTTTTTCACTGGTGAAATAATAGTTAGCCTCATTTTTGTACCTTTTTTTTAATGTCTCCATTAATGGAATTAAATACTTTCCTTCCTGAGAATAACAGAAATAAGTTAATTCGTCCATGGGATTATTTAATGGTTCCAAAGCAAATTTAAAACAATATTTTGAGATTGAGATACTATTTTACATAGAATTTCTCTTTGTTATTTTTTGATCTTGAGACAAAAAGCAATGCTATTGAAAAAAGGTAAGCTGTTATAATAATAATATTTCCAGCTTGTTCCTGATAGAAATCATGGATAATTTTCCCGGTTAATGAAACGAGGCCACCAGTAATAATTGCAACAATAACCCTTTCTTTTACAACATTTTGTCTCAATAATCCAGCAAAAACAGGAACTACAAATGCTCCAGAAAATACGGTTAATGCAAATAACAACGACTGAACTATAGATGTAATAAACATTGCGATTAGTATGCTAAATATACCTCCGATAACAATATATAAACGGGTTCTTTTTAATGCATTTTTGTGATTCATATCCCCACCGGATAATTCACTCAAAATAATGGAGGAGGTTAATAGTGTTGTATCAGCCGACGACATTACAGCTGATAATAAAGCAGCAATAAACAAACCATAACCCCATTCAGGTAGTAACTGTTCTGCAAAACCGGTTATTCCTGGCGAACCACTTTTAAGCGAAGATATGCCCAGCCATGTTAGTGCAAATGAAACAGGAATAAGAATAATAGCAACAATTATTATACTGTGTTTTGCTGTTTTTTCATCTTTTGCACAAAAAATACGCGAATAAATGTCGGGGCCAACAACAAAAGTCACTGAGTAGGTAAGAATCAAAATTACCAGGTCAGTAATTGTGAAAGTCTCATTGAAAAGCGCGTTAGGTGTCAACGAAGGAATTTTTTGATTGATATTACTGTTCAATGAAAAAATGGAAAGAATAATTATTCCGGAAATTATTATTAATGCCTGAATACGGTCGGTTTTAAGAATGCTCAATTGTCCACCAATTAAAGTGTATATAATAAACACCATTCCACTCAATATTGCACCCTGGTTATAACTCACAAATCCAAGTCCCTGGAGTATTTTTGCCGCTGCAATAATTTGCGCTGCTACAATACCTGTCCATGCTACAGGAATTATAACTGAAGAAATAATTTCAGCTTTTTTCCCGTAAAAGGTTCCCAGCATTTCAGGTAATGTGTAGTTTCCAAATCGTTTAACATATTTCGAGAGAGGAACGAGAGCTGCCAGTCCAAAAGCAGCGCTACACAAAAACCATAAAGCGGGCCAACCTTCTTTCCAACTTAATTCAATGGTACCAAGAATAGCAGAGCCCCCAAGGATAGTTGCCAGTAAACTTCCAGCAACTGCAGTTAACCCGGCCTTTTTCCCTGCAACATAATAATCGGCAGGAGATTTAATTCCAAAATACGAAATCAGGCCAATTATTAAGACCCCAAGAAAATAAACTGATATTATTATTTTAACAATCATAATGAATGGGTAAATATCGGAAAATCTAATGCAAAATCGTATTTTCGTTAATTGTTAAAAGGTTAAATAAAGAACAGAAAACATTATTTCTTTTTTCAGAAATTATTTCAAAACTTGTTTCCTGAAAATTTAATGTATTGGCATTGAAGAAAATAGTGATCGCCATATGGTTTCTCCTTTTGAGTGCCGTTTGTTTAAATGCACAGACCGACAACACCCCTGATTTTACGTGGGGAAACACAGTATATTTCAATTTAAGCATAGGAGAAAGCATAAGGTATCTTCAAAAAGAAATAACACTGTTATCGGTAAATAATCAATGTAACACACTAAAAGTTGACAAAGATACGGTTACCATCAAGATAAGTCAATATTCACTTCCAGTAAATATTGGTGGTTTAAGAATTTATATTGCTGATAATAAAAGACTTAAATTTTTAACGAACAATACAACAATTCACGGACTTTTGAAAAAAGATGCACTAGTAGCTGTTAGCATTTTATCTCATTCGCTTCTGAATGAAAACAATTACGTTTTTCCGGTAAATTTTAATGAAGGTTTTATATGGAATATAGGAGAAGATAATCATGTATTTTCATTAATGCAAGCCGATAATGGTGCGAAAAAATTCAGAATAAGTAATGGGATAGACTTTGATTTATATAATGATAATGGAACAAATAATCATTGGATGGTTGCCATTGAAAATAGCAAAGTTGTCTGGATAAAAGAAAACAACGATGACGAGAACCATAATTATATTGATGTTTTACTGGAGAGTGATTCGCAGCCAGGCATTTACTATTATTATGGAAACCTTTATAAACGAGATATTGAAGTACGTGAAAGGCAAAAACTGATACGTGGCGAATTGATTGGAACTGTGTCAGGCGAAAAAAAATGGGGGCTGGTTCATTTTAGTGTTTTGAGAAGCGATACAATTCCTGACGTAAAAGATGTGGGTTCAAATGTGCTTAATTTCTTTCCGCAGATGTTTGAGCTATATTATAATAAGTCGTTTAATTTTTCAAAGTTATTTTCAAAAGGGAATATTGTGTTTGGTCAAAAAAATAACACTAACGGCGGTGATTTAAATAACCTACCGTTTGAAGAATATGCAGGTAAAGGATGGTTGTTGGGCTGTTGGAATGTTTTTAATAAGGTTCCGTTTGCAATGAAAGGAGATCAGGGAAACATAAGATTATACAAAGTTCTCTTTAAGGATACGCGTGCAGAATCTGTTAACCCTGAAAATTATTATGATTATGAAATTACGGTAAAAAACGGGACTTACCGGATAAGGGCAAAGATTGGTGATGTTGAGATGGCAACCTGGCAAAAGGTGGAATTTGAAAACATAAGTGCAGGTGAATTTTCGTTTGCAAAAGCGCAGTATGAATGGACACCTGAAAAGATTGTAAAAGTACGCGATGGAAGTTTAACTGTTCGAATTTATATTGATCCGGAAAACAAAATGGCAGCCGGGATTAGTGAAATTGTGTTTCAGCAGGCATTGTAATTTTTAATTGGATTATTCTTTTTAAGAAAACGAAAAAGTCATTCCTGTTTTAACAGTATCGGTCTTAAACTCCCGATAGAATTCAGCCAATGCAGGTAGCTCTGTGCAATGTGACGGTTGTAACTTTTCGACATGATTTTTTTTGAAATATTCAATAGTTTTTCTTGTTTGAAGATCATTCTCTTTTAAATGAAAGCCACCAATAACAGCCTTAACCTGGTTTTTTCCGGTTACTTTTTTTGCATACTCACAGATGTTGCAAATGCCTGAGTGGGAGCACCCCGTAATGATAACAATCTGTTTCCCCAAAACAGCAGCCAGCGCAGAATCATCAGGAACGAAATCGTCATTTCCAAATTCATCCATAAAAGAAGTTGTTTGAGCTTCAAAATCATTGAGCCTGGGAATCTCACCTAAATAGATAAGATTTGTTGTAATCTGCAATGGCTCTTTTGTAGTAACCAAATCAAACTTTGAACTGATATCTTCAAGTGTAAGTTTTATCCCGATTTCCGAATTGTCCCTTTTTTTGTAGCGTTTTATAAATGAAGATGGATGGGTAACCAGCGTTTTATTTTTTAAATGAACCAATCCATTTCCGTGATCCCAATGTCCATGACTTAAAATAACTTTTTCAATCTCATTTTGTGGGGAGATTCCCATTTTTTCAGCATTCTTTATGAATACATCAGAATGCCCGGTATCGAAAAGTATTTTTTCATTATCAATCCCGATCAGGTAGGAAAGGCCATGTTCTGCAAGAAATAAGTCTCCTGCATTATTTTCAGTTAAAACTGTAAGCCTCATGCCTGATTTATAAACTTTAGACTATAGCGAAAAAGATATCAAAAAATGATACCTATTTGAAATATTAATTATGATTATGATGGTGATGATCATGCTCATGTTCATGGTCGTGATCATGATGATGATCGCATAGCTGCGGATCAAATTCCAATTCCCCTGCTAAAAACTTTGCCATCAATTCATCTGCAGTCATTGCCGGACTTCCTAAATATACCGCAACATTAAAATAATCAAGAATTTTTTTTGCACGTTCACCCATTGTTGAAACCAATAATTCATTTACCCCGTTTTCGTTTATCCATTTTGGTAAAACTCCGGGAGCATGGGGTGGAGGAGTTAATATTTCTTTGGCCGTAATTTTGTTGTTTTCAACTTTGTAAATAGCAAAGGCTTTTGTTTGTCCAAAATGACCTTCAAGTATTTCGTTTTCATTTATTGGAATTGCAATTTTTTTGTTCATAATAAATTGTTATTAGAAGTTTTTAATTTGAATAGAATGTATGCGCAAATGTACTTAATTTATTTGATTTATTATTTATAAAAAAGAACAAATGTTTGATATATTGATTCAATTACAACCCGAATGTTGTGAATTCATACTTGAATATCTATTTCTTAGGCGTGAAAATAGCATGTAGATTCTTCAGAGGATTTGTTATAGTTAAAGTGGGTTTTTAAATTGAAAGAAGACCTTTCCTTAATTAAGAAAAGATCTTCAATTTGTCGGGGTGATCCGACTCGAACGGACGACCACCAGCACCCCATGCTGGCACGCTAGCCAACTGCGCCACACCCCGATTATACTTGCTGTAAGTACGTTTGCGCCTGCAAATGTAACAGTTGATTCTTCATTTACAAAACTTTTTTTTTGATTTCAGGTTAACGATAAATTTGATACATAGTTTTTGTCTATTCTTAATTAGTTATTATTGATAGTTTAATTGGTGACGGATTAAAGATGTTTTGTACATTTGTGCACCAAAATTTTAAATAGTTATGTTTAAATCACTTAATATAAAAGAAAGCGAAGAAAAGACTAATCTTGATCCCACAGAAGTTGAAAAAGTAAAATGTTTGATTATTGGTTCAGGACCTGCAGGTTATACAGCTGCTGTTTATGCGGCGAGGGCAAATCTTAATCCGGTAATGTATGAAGGATTACAACCTGGGGGACAGTTAACCATTACTACTGAAGTTGAAAACTATCCCGGATATCCTGAGGGGGTTACCGGCCCGGTTATGATGGAAGATTTTAAAAAACAGGCAGAACGATTCGGTACTGATGTACGTTGGGGAATGGCCACTAAAGCAGATTTCTCAGGTGGTATTCATAAAGTTTGGATAGATGATGGTAAACTTATTGAAGCTGAGACGGTTATTATTGCTACTGGTGCAACTGCCAAATACCTTGGTTTGGAAGATGAAAAAAAATACGCAGGAGGAGGTGTCTCTGCATGTGCAACATGCGATGGATTTTTCTATCGTGGAAAAGACGTTGCCGTTGTTGGCGGTGGTGATACTGCTGCTGAAGAAGCCATGTATTTGGCTGGATTGTGCCGAAAAGTATATTTGATTGTCCGACGTGATGAACTTCGTGCTTCAAAGGTAATGGCAGAAAGAGTAATGAAAACTCCAAATATTGAAATTCTCTGGAAACATCAGACAAAAGGTTTGTTGGGTGATAGCGGTGTAGTTGAAGGTGCTACTTTGGTGAAAAATAAAGGAGAAGAAGGGGAGGAAGAAGTTAAAATTAAAATTGATGGTTTTTTCCTGGCAATTGGACACACACCAAATTCCGAGATTTTTAAAGAATATATTGACACCGATAATGTCGGATATATAAAAACCATACCTGGAACTTCCAAAACAAAAGTAGAGGGAGTATTTGCTTGCGGCGATGTTCAGGATCCGATATACAGACAAGCGGTTACGGCAGCAGGTTCAGGCTGTATGGCAGCAATCGACGCAGAACGGTATCTTTCAGAAAAGAACGGATAAAGTGAAGTTTTATACATACAAAAAGGGAACCTTTTAGGCTCCCTTTTTTATTTTGTAATTTAAAACCAAATTATTTATCTACATCTACTTTTGCAAGGGTTTCACTTTTATACTTACCATCCGCTAATTTTTTGTGTAATTTCTTAAATGCTTTTAAAGTGTATTCAACATCTTCTAATGTGTGCATCGCCGTGGGAATTAAACGTAAAAGAATTTCTCCTTTAGGAATAACAGGATAAACTACCATTGAGCAGAAAATTCCATAGTTTTCACGCAAATCGTAAACCATGTTGGTAGCTTCAGCTTCTCCACCTTTCATATAAACCGGGGTAACTTGAGTATTTGTTTTCCCTAAATCAAAACCAGCTTCCTTTAGCCCTTTTTGGAGGGCATTAACAACAGTCCAAAGCCTTTCACGAAGTTCAGGCATTGTACGTATCATATCCAAACGTTTTAATGCACCAATTGTCATTGCCATTGGCAACGATTTTGCATAAGTCTGTGAACGCATATTATAGCGAAGGTAGTAACAAACATCAGTATCGCACGCAATAAAACCACCGATTCCGGCCATTGCCTTTGCAAAAGTACCAAAGTGCAGGTCAACACCGCTGGCAACGCCAAAATGTTCAGGAACACCTGCACCGGTTGGTCCCATTGTTCCGAATCCATGCGCATCATCAACCAGCAGACGAAAATCGAATTCCTTTTTAAGAGCTACAATTTCATCAAGTTTACCAGCCTGACCGGTCATCCCAAAAACACCTTCAGTTATAACCAGAATTCCACCATTGTTTTCTGCTGCGCGATTTTTTGCAAAACCTAACATTTTACGGCATTTATCAATATCATTGTGTGAGTAAACAAAACTCTTTCCACCTTTTGCTTTATGAAGGAATACTCCGTCCATGATACAAGCATGTGATTCTGAATCATAAACAATTACATCATTGCGACTTGCAATTGCATCAATAACCGACACCATTCCCTGGTAACCATAGTTTAACAGAAATGCGTCAGGTTTACCAACAAATTCCGCCAATTCCCGCTCAAGCTGTTCGTGCTTAACAGTTTGTCCCGACATCATGCGAGCTCCCATTGGGTAAGCCAAACCGTATTGTGCTGCTGCTTCAGCATCTACCTTTCTTACCTCTGGATGATTCCCCAATCCAAGGTAGTTATTCAAACTCCAGGTTAATACCTCTTTCCCTCTGAATTTCATTCTTGCAGAAATTTCACCTTCAAGTTTTGGGAACGTGAAATATCCATGTACCTGATCCATCCACTTCCCGATATCACCCTTGTTTGTCCTGAATTTTTCAAATATATCCACGCTTTTTGATTTAAGTTTATTTAATGTGCAAATGTAAACTTTTTTAAATTGTCCCCAAATGAGTTAAATTATTCTAATTAGATATTGTACTGTTTGTTTTTACGGTTAAATTCGCATTCTTGTTTTGATTTACGAAAACTGTATAAAACTCAAAATGAATAAAGTACAAAAACATTTTAATAATAAATACGTTGAAATTTAATCTTCCTTTTAGTTACAGGAATGTAAAAAAAGTATATTTTTGCGCCATGTTAATGAAAATGAGAAATTTTAGTCTTGGAATAGTACTTTGTGGAACCCTGCTTTTAAGTTCGTGTGGAGATTATAATAAAATTTTAAAAAGTACAGATTCTGTTTTTAAATATAAAAAAGCGGTTGAATATTATGACGATGGAGAATATGTAAAAGCAGGAACACTACTCCAGGAACTTATTAGCATTTTCCGTGGAACTTCCCGTGCAGCTGAAGTTTATTATTATTATGCAAAAAGTATGATCGGGCAGAAAGATTATTTGATGGCGGGTCATTATTTTAAAACTCTTGTAAAGGAATTTCCGGGCAGTGAATATGCCCAGGAATCGTATTTTATGATAGGGTACTGTGATTATTTATTATCGCCAAGTGCGAGGCTTGACCAAACTGTAACACATGAAGCTATTGATGCGTTACAATTATACATTAACCTTTATCCATTCAGTGATAAGGTTGACGAAGCAAACCGATTGATCGATGAATTAAGTGATAAATTAGAATACAAATCATATTTGAATGCCAAATTATATTACGATTTTGAGAATTACAAAGCGGCAGTAGTTGCTCTAACAAACAGTTTAAACAAATATCCTGATACCAAGTACAGAGAAGAACTAATGTATATGTTATTGAAATCGAAATACTTACTGGCTATGAATAGTATTTCTGAAAAAAAACAGGACAGGCTTTCAAATGCTCTGGATGAATATTTTACTTTTGTTGATGAATTTCCCGAAAGTAAATACAGAAAAGAAGCGGATAAATTTTACAAAACAACTTCAGAGTTGTTAAATTATAAAGCTGAAGAAACAAATATAAATTAACAAATGGATTATAAAAAAACAAAAGCAGCGCAGACAACTATCCCACGTGATTTGGAAGTGCTGACAGAGGAAACAGGAAATATTTATGAAACTGTAATGATTCTGGCAAAAAGAGCAAACCAGATATCATCTGAACTTAAGGAAGAATTAAATCAGAAATTGCAGGAATTTGCTTCATATACAGATAACCTGGAAGAAATCTTTGAAAATCGTGAACAAATTGAGATATCAAAATTTTACGAACGTCTTCCAAAGCCAACATTAATTGCTTTTGAAGAATTAAAAGACGGTGAAATTTATCATCGAAACCCTAACAGGGAAAGCAAACGCGTTTAAAAAATTAAGCCCATGAGGCTTGAGAACAAAAAAATAATATTGGGAATTACCGGAAGCATAGCTGCCTATAAGTCGGCTGTGCTTTTGCGTTTAATGATAAAGGAAGGAGCCGAAGTTCAGGTTGTTATAACTGAATCTGGCAAGCAATTTATTACTCCCGTTACGCTTTCTGCATTGTCCGGAAAGCCTGTAATCAGCCAATTTTTTGGAACAAGCGACGGGACATGGAATAGTCATGTTGATCTCGGTTTGTGGGCCGATCTGATGCTTGTGGCTCCAGCCACGGCTTCAACAATTGGAAAAATGGCAAATGGAATAGCTGATAATATGCTTGTAACAACATATTTATCAGCAAAATGTCCTGTTTTTGTTGCACCTGCAATGGATCTCGATATGTTCTCCCATCCTTCGACACAAAAGAATATCTCTATACTAAAAGAATTCGGAAATTCAATCATTGATCCTGCTTTAGGAGAACTGGCAAGTGGTCTCGAAGGAAAAGGAAGAATGGAAGAACCAGAAAATATAGTTGAAATAATTGTCGAGCACTTTAACAGAAAAAAAAAACTTCTGAATAAGACATTTCTCGTAACAGCCGGTCCAACTTACGAGAAAATTGACCCTGTGCGTTTTATTGGTAACTATTCTTCAGGGAAAATGGGTTACGCCATTGCAGAAACTTTAGCAGATGAAGGTGCTCGTGTAATTTTAATTTCCGGTCCTGTTTCAGTTTCAACAAATAAGAAAAATATTGATTTGATACCGGTTGAATCAGCATCAGAAATGTATTCAGAATCTGTAAAACTGTTTCCAAAAGTTGATGGTGCAATGATGAGCGCTGCGGTAGCAGATTTTACACCTTCAAAAGTAGAAGATCAAAAAACAAAGCGGGGAAAAATAAATTGGGAATTGAGTTTGAAACCTACTCAGGATATTGCGCGAAAACTGGGCGAGCTAAAGAGGGAGAATCAGATTCTTGCCGGCTTTGCACTTGAGACGATGAATGAAAAAGAAAATGCCTGGAAAAAACTTAAATCGAAGAATCTCGATTTTATCGTATTAAATTCGTTGAATGATGTTGGGGCAGGATTTGGGGTTGATACCAATAAAATTACCATTATAGATAAGAACAATAATCAGGAAGATTTTGAGTTAAAGTCTAAGAAGGAAGTTGCGCATGATATTGTGCAAAAAATTATCTTATTGATGTGATAAGACTGTTGGTTGTTTAAATAGTTTCTTTTAGGTCTGTTACCATGGTTATGAAATATCTTTTTATTAGTATATTTTCGATATTTGTCATTATTCAAAGTGCTCTGGCCCAGGAGCTGCGTTGTAATGTTTCCGTTTCGCATTCAAAAATACGAGGAGCAAACCAAACCCTTTTCAATACAATGAGATCGGATATCTATGAATTTATGAACAACCGAAAATGGACAGACAATGTATACAGTTACGATGAAAGAATTAAATGCAATATCACAATTATTCTTGATGAACAACTTTCTGCTGATGAATTCCAGGGGTCTATTCGTGTACAGTTGGTTCGACCTGTTTTTAATTCTACATATGAAACAACAATTTTGAATATTAATGACAATGATTTTCGTTGTAAGTATGTTGAATACCAACCTCTTGAATTTAATGAGACATCTAACCGCGATAACCTCACTAACGTTTTGGCTTATTATGCCTATATTATATTAGGATTCGATTACGATACTTTTTCTCCCGAGGGCGGAACACCTTATTTTCAAAAAGCGCAGGCAATTGTAAATAACTCACAAAATGCGGTGGAAAAAGGATGGAAATCATTTGAAAGTGAAAGAAATCGTTACTGGTTGGTGGAAAACATCCTTAACAAATCATATTCCGATTTTCGTAAGTGCATGTACGAATACCACCGTGATGGGTTAGATTTGATGTCTGACCGTGTTGAAGAGGGAAGGGCAAATATTGCAACATCTTTGCGTGATTTACAAAAAGTATTTCGGCGCAAACCTTCGTTGTATATTTTGCAGATGTTTTTCGATGCAAAATCAGCAGAATTGGTAAATATATTCTCAAAATCATTCCCCGATGAACAAACCCGTGTTTTGGCTATTCTGAATGAAATAGATCCTTCAAACGGAAACAAATACAAAACTATCGCCAATTCTACTGATTCTGAATCCCAAACGAATTAGTAAAGTCTGGTTTTTATTTTGATGCAAAATAATTGTTTATTTAATTTCATTAATCAAATTTGAATTCTGAGAATTTTACACGATTTTCGTGTTGTAAAATAATAACTGAGGAGTTCAAATATGCTCACCCGATTATCCATTTCCAACTATGCTTTAATCGAACAACTTACGGTTGATTTTGATGCCGGTTTAAATACAGTAACCGGTGAAACAGGGGCAGGAAAATCAATTATTCTTGGGGCACTTGGATTGATTCTCGGAAATCGGGCTGATTTATCGGTTTTAAAAGAGAAAGATAAAAAGTGTATTGTTGAAGGTATTTTTGAAATTAAAAATTATAATCTCCTTTCATTTTTTGAAGAAAATGATCTGGATTATGAAAATACTTCAATTGTACGGCGTGAAATAACGCCATCAGGAAAATCAAGAGCTTTTATTAATGACACACCGGTTAATTTGAAAATATTACAGGAACTGGCATTAAAACTTATCGATATTCATTCGCAGCACCAGAATTTGGAACTTTCAAATCAAAAATTTCAACTTAGTTTTGTTGATACTGTTTCCGGTTCGTTGGATCTTCTAAACGATTACCAAAAAACGTATAAAAATTACCAGCGCATTTCAAAAGAACTTCAGGAACTACATGAAATGGCGGAAAAAGCTAATGCAGATCTTGATTATTTTCAGTTTCAGTTTAACCAATTGGAAGAAGCTGCTTTACAACCAGACGAACAGGAGGAGTTGGAGGCAGAATTGGAGGTTCTTACTCACTCAGAAGAAATAAAGAGCGCCTTGAATCAAGTTCATGAACTTCTCGAGAATGAACGCTTTTCGGTTATCCAAAATCTTAAGGAAAGCCAGAAAACAATGGAGAAAATCAGAAATTATATTTCTGGTGCACCTGGAATCTCAGATCGATTGCAAGGTTGTCTTTTGGAAATAAAGGATATTTTAAATGAAGTTGAGATACAGGCAGAGAATGTAGAATATAATCCTTCAAGAATTGAGCAAATAAACGATAGGCTTAATTTGATATTTAGTCTTCAGCAGAAACATCATGTTGCGAGTGTTTATGAATTGATTGAATTAAGAAACTCAATTGAAGACAAAATTTCTCAGGTTGTAGGATATGCGGATGAAATACAGCAAATTGAAAAAGAATTAGCACAGTGCTTTGATCAAATGAAGCAGAAATCATTAGTGCTGAGCAAAGTTCGTAAAAATATTTTCCCTGAAATTGAAAAAGCAATTGTTTCAGATTTGATGCAGTTGGGGATGAATAAATCAAAGTTTACTATTCGGCACCAGGAGTTGGATGATTACGCCCTAAGTGGGAGAGATTCTGTTTCATTTTTGTTTTCTGCAAATAATGATGTTCAGCCTGCAGAGATCTCGAGAATTGCGTCAGGCGGAGAGATGTCTCGGGTGATGCTGGCAATTAAAAATCTTTTAAGAAAATCTAAGTCATTGCCAACCGTTATTTTTGATGAGATTGATTCGGGTGTTTCCGGAGAGATTGCATTAAAAATGGGTGCAATTATTAAATCATTCTCAACAACAACACAAATCATTAATATTACACACCTACCTCAAATTGCTGCTAAAGGAGATGCACATTTTGTTGTTTACAAATATGAATCGGAAGGTAAAACTTATACTTCAATCAGGCGTCTTCATGAAAATGAACGTGTTGAAGAGCTTGCCAAAATGGTTGGTGGGGAGAATGTTACCGAGTCTATTTTAAAAGCAGCCAGGGAATTATTCGAAAACTAGCTTTTGATTTCCAATCAGTTAATTGCAAAAAAAAGGCCCCTGAACAGAGACCTTATATTTTTACCAAAATAACAGTTAGATTCTTTTTTCTTTGATACGGGCTTTTTTACCAGTAAGCTCACGCAAATAAAATAATCTTTTTCTGCGAACTTTACCTCGTTTATTTATTTCTATACCGTCAATAAAAGGAGAACAAATTGGAAAAATTCTTTCCACACCAATATTACCCGACATTTTACGAACAGTAAATGTTTTTGTGGCTTCCCTGCCACGAATCTGGATTACTACTCCACGGAAATTCTGGATACGTTCCTTGTTTCCTTCTCTAATTTTATAACTTACTGTTACTGTATCACCTGCAGCAAACTTTGGGAGTTCATTCTCTGCAGTAAATTCTTTCTCAACAATTTTAATTAAATCTTCCATCTCAGTATTTTTTAGTTGGCAATGTAATCAGTCAATTAACTGATAAGAGATTGCTTAAAAGTCGCGCAAAAATAACAAAAAATATGAATAACCAAACGAAAAAGAACTTCAAATTAAAATTAGTTTATTGATTCACAGAAGCAAATTGAATTATTGTTCTGCACCGCCAATTACTTTAAAATGATCTCCGGTACTTTTTACAATGGCTTTGTACCACCATTCAGGGTAGCCGGCAAAAATAGGAGAGGGTGCCATTCCCGTTTCTGTACGTTCAAACTGACCATTCTTTTCTTTTTTGATGTTACCATCCATATATTTCACCAATAAATATTGCCCGAGTTGCTTCCATCGTTTGGTCATATTATTTGCTTCATTTACTGAAAATTCTGATAAAAACTTTCGGGCTTGTTCCTCGACCGGTTTGTTCATAAAGATCCTGAGCCGCTTTATCAATAGCCGGTACATAAGTAACAAATTTATTTTCCAGTTCATGCTGCACTTTTTGTACGTCTTTAATCATATCATCATATCGTAAATAAGCAAAGTTTGAAACCTGGTTAAAGGTCCAGAATGCTGATGTTTCACTGTAAGTTAGCATATCTCCGTTACCAACCTGAAAACATTCCGGAATTTCGGTAATTCCGCAATACATAGGAACGTAACAGGTACTGTATGTATCATCAACGCCAAACCAAAAAATTCCGCCAATTGGGTTAGGCAACCAGTTCCTGCTTTGTGCTACAAAAGAAAATCCGGTTTGCTGAGTTGAAATTGCCCTTTCGTTGCAATATTCAACCGAATCAACTTCCCATGTCAGATCACGCCAACGGTAAGGCAAATGAAAGGGGCCGGCACCTAAATCCTTGGTCATATCAAGTTCTGTTCCTTCAAAATGGTCACGCATCATTCCCATCACATCCTGAACAGTAAGTTTTTTATCCACTTTTACCCACAGAGGCATACGATTAGTTGCAAAATTATTTGCACCACCATGTTTTACATTGCCTTCAATATATTCTGTGTATTTGTCCATTCCAGTGGCTACTTTTCTAAAACCCGACCAAACACGGGCTTCACAAAAACGTGCACCTTCAAAATCAACCGGAGCATAAACATCAGAAAAACTAAAATCCTTGTCCGTTCCGTTGTACCATCCTTTTTTTCGCGCAAAGGATATCACATCTTCTGCATAAAGACAATTGTCAGGATCATCTTTCTGGAAAGTGGTAATTCTGGCTTGGTTGGCATGTCCGCAAATATATCCGTCCGGTACTCTCATAGCTACCCAAACAGCTCCTTTTTCATTTTCGCCTTTACCAATCAATTCCATAATCCAAACTTCATTTGCATCGGAAATTGAAAATGATTCACCTTCACTGTAATATCCGTATTCTTTTACCAGATTTGTCATCACCTCAATTGCCTCACGAGCCGTTTTTGCCCGCTGCAATGCTACATAAATTAAACTACCGTAATCCATAATAGCGCCTTTCTGACTTTGCAGTTCACTTCTGCCTCCAAAAGTTGTTTCGCCAATAGCTACCTGAAACTCGTTCATATTGCCAATAACACTGTAAGTATGCGAAAGCTGCGGTATTTGCCCAAGATGTTTACCGGTATCCCATTCATAAATATCACGCATAGCGCCTGCAGGATAATCCTGCGCCGGCTGGTAATACAATTCTCCATATAGTGTGTGCGAGTCCGCTGCATAGGTTATCATCGTTGAGCCATCAACTGTTGCTCCTTTTGATATTAAAAAATTGGTGCATCCGTTGGAAACCTGGTAATTTGCCAGAATTAATACAATAAAAAGTACTGTAATAGCCGATATCTTTCTGTTCATTATTAAAGATTTTATTTTTCAAAGTTGACAAAGATAAACAATTCCGTTTTTAGGATTATGATTTTTGTCCTGAAGAGGAAGGTTGAGAATTTATTTTCGAAATGTAGCTTCGTAAATCGACACATTATTTTTATTATCAGTAATCTTAAGTTTTAACTGATGTTGTTTGTTCATCTCAAATCTTTCAGCATCAAAATTATGCGTGATTAAATTATTCTTTTGATCATACTCAAATAATGCCCATTTTCCATCAAGGTATCCTTCAATTTTATTTATTCCCGAAAGGTCATCAGTAATAATGAAGCGAATTCTGTTTTTTTCAGTGAGTGTATTTTTATTGGCTATACTTAATGATTTTATAACTGGTGCAATGGTATCAACGCGTACTGCAAAAAGTCCTAATACGTTTATTTCGGAGCTAATCCAGCCATTTTCATATTTGCCGCCAAGGGACCAGTTTTTTCCGGAAAGTGGATCAATGGTCACAATTAATGCTTTGTCCTTTAGGTTTTCATTCAAATTAACAGGTTTTATCTTTAAATGAGCTCCTGAAAAAAGCGGAATAGTATTTTCATCTAACTGATAAAGATCAGACAAATAACCTTTTTCAGGCGGAAATTTTTGATAATGAAAATTAAATGAGTCAAATAAGTTTCCTTTTGGGATTTCAAGTTCAACATCATCATCCGAAAAATAATTTTGTTTATCCCAGTAGAGACGCGTTATCCCTTTATCAGAGATTATTGGGTCTTCTCCGTGTTTACTTTCAATTTTGAAGGTAAGTATCGAACGATTTCCATAAGCATCCTCAGTTTCAATATCAACATTGTGAACTTTGTTGTCAGTTGCTGAGAATACACCATTGTTCTTATTGAAATCATACATACTTAACTGGTTTCCAGGATCAATATATGTTTTTTGAAACTTTCTTTTTTTATCAATTAAATCTTCATAATCGATAAAACTGTTGATATATCTTGTTTCACCGTAAGAAAATCGATGCAAGTTCATTGAAAAATAAATTTCACCATCAATTTTTAGCTGAATGGAGCTGACACCGCATCGGTTTGGTGAACCATCAAAATAATCGTACGCTTCGAATGCAAAACCAATATCGCCGTAAACCGGAATTATCGGATCATTCACAATATGATATTTACTATCATAAGATACTAATTGGTATATTTTTTTGTATGGCTTAAAATCAACCTGTGAACTTTCGGATAACGGAGTTATTTGTAGTCCACTAAAAGTTGGCGGTGTTTTATCAACAATATTAAAACCAAAATCCAACGGATTAAGTGGCTCTTCTGTTTGAGTATCTCTTATTTCAAAATGTAAATGAGGACCTCCTGAACTACCGGTATTTCCACTTAACGCGATCCATTCATCTTTTTCTACTGGAAATATTCCCGGTAATAATTTCACATCGACCTGAAAAGATTGTTTTTCATATTGAATATTTCTTATGTATTGTTGAATATCGTCTCTGAATTTTAGTAAGTGGCCATAAAGTGTGGTTGTTCCGTTTGGATGATCAATATATAAAGCATTGCCAAATCCGGTGGATGAAATTGAAATTCTGGAAATATAACCTGCTGCAGCTGCAGAAACAGTCTGCCCTGTTACTCCCTGCGTTTTTATATCCATCCCCGAATGAAAGTGATTACTTCGCAATTCAGCAAAACTTCCACTTAAAAGCAGTGGGATTTTTAAAGGTGCAGAAAAATATTTTTCCTGTGCCGAACTTTCGAGAAAGTTAAGTATCGAAATTATTATTAAAAGTTTTTTCATCAAATCAGAATCTGTGATATTAACAAAAACGACAAATTTAAACTTTTAGTCACTGATTGAACAGTGGTTTGTTTGCAATATTTCTTTTCAATAATTTCCAATTGCTTTTACAATAGGTTAAAAATATTAACTTTGTCAGTGAAATGCAGCTACAATGACTGACGAAGAGCGATTGTTTCTGATTGATTTAAAGTTGAATACACAAAAGTTGTTTTATGAAATTAACGAGCTGGAATCGGAAAAAGAACAACTTGAAAAACATGTAATTGCACTTAACGGAGAAATAGAAACACGGAAACAGGAAAATTCTGAATTAAGTCAAAAGATAAAACAACTGAAACTGGCAACCCATCTTTTATCAGGTGTTGATGAAAATAAGGAAGCCAGACAGAAATTAAATAAATTAGTACGGGAAATTGACAAATGTATTGCATTACTCAATAAGTAATGACAGGCGACAATAGTTTTAGAATAAATATTAGGATCGATGGACGGAATTATCCGTTGCAAATTGACCGAAATGATGAGGAGAAATACCGTTTAGCTGCAAAAATTGTAAACGAAACAGTTCGGAAATACCGGGAATTGTATCGTGATATGGAATCGACGGATATTTTGGCAATGACTGCTTTTCAGGTTGCACTTGGCAGTGCAGAAATGCAACAACGCGAAAATGATAATCTCTTCATGGAAGAATTGAGAAACTTAAATGATGATATTTCAGATTTTGTAAAAGAACGACAAAAGAAATAGCATTATTTGTGTAATTATATTTTTCAAAGCCCGTATAAAATCGTTTTAACTTTTTTGTTTAAAGCGATTTCTTACGGGCTTTTTAGTATTAACAATTAAAAGAGACATATGATAAATTTATTAATAGGAATTGCAGCCGGTTTTATTGGAGGAGGTGCTTTGTCTTATGTAATTTGGAACAAAGCGCTGACCAAAAAGAAAAACGGCATAATAGCTGAAGCACAGGCAGAAGGTGATGTCATAAAAAAGGATAAAATACTTCAGGCCAAAGAGAAATTTCTTCAGCTAAAATCTGATCATGAAAGATACATCCAGGAGAAGAATTCGGAAATCAATAATTTTGAAAACCGTATTAAACAAAAGGATGCTGTTGTCAATCAACGAAGGGATGAATTACAACGTAAGGTCAAGGAGTTTGAAACTTCGAAACGCGATGTTGAAATTATTCGTGAAAACCTGAATGCACAGATGCAACGACTTGAGCACAAAAGCGAAGAGTTGGATAAAATGCATCGCCAGAACCTTGAAAAACTGGAACAAATTTCAGGTTTTTCGGCCGATGAAGCTAAAGCGCAGTTGGTAGAATCACTGCAGGAAGAGGCCAAAACGGAAGCCATTTCGTATATTAACGAAATTATGGATGAAGCCAAATTAACAGCGAATAAGGAAGCTAAGAAAATTGTGGTTAAATCCATTCAGCGAGTAGCTACTGAAACAGCCATTGAAAATGCGGTAACAATTTTCCATATTGAAAGCGATGAAATAAAAGGCCGGATTATTGGTCGAGAAGGACGAAACATTCGTGCGTTGGAAGCAGCAACAGGAGTAGAAATTGTTGTTGACGATACGCCGGAAGCTATTGTCCTTTCAGCATTTGATCCGGTTCGCCGTGAAATTGCACGGTTGGCTTTGCACCAGTTGGTAACCGATGGCCGTATTCATCCTGCCCGAATTGAAGAGGTTGTAGCAAAAGTTAAAAAGCAGATTGAAGAAGAAATTATAGAAACGGGAAAACGTACAACGATCGATCTTGGAATTCATGGATTACACCCGGAGTTAGTTCGGTTAATTGGGAAAATGAAGTACCGTTCTTCTTACGGACAAAATCTATTACAACATTCACGCGAAGTTGCTAATTTATCAGCTATTATGGCTTCTGAGCTAGGCCTTAATCCAAAAAAGGCAAAACGCGCTGGATTACTGCATGATATAGGAAAAGTACCGGATGATGAGCCGGAATTACCACATGCTGTTTTAGGAATGAAACTGGCTGAAAAATACAAGGAAAAGCCGGATATTACTAATGCAATAGGTGCACACCACGATGAAGTTGAAATGCAGTCGCTTTTTGCACCAATTGTTCAGGTGTGTGACGCTATTTCGGGTGCTCGTCCTGGCGCTCGTCGTGAAGTGGTAGAATCGTACATTAAGAGGTTGAAAGATCTTGAAGATCTGGCGCTTTCTTATCCTGGAGTTATGAAAACTTATGCTATTCAGGCAGGACGCGAGCTAAGGGTAATTGTTGGTGCTGATAAAATGAGTGATCAGGAAACCGAGCAGTTATCTTACGATATTTCAAAACGAATTCAAGATGAAATGACCTATCCGGGACAAATTAAAATAACCGTGATTAGAGAAACTCGTGCTGTTAGTTATGCCAAATAGAAAATGAAAATATAGTGAAAAATAAAAGCCTTCTCAACGGAAGGCTTTTTCTTTTAAAACAATTCAAGTAATTTTTGAATGCGTTCCTTCTTATCAATATAATTCATTGAGTTGTAAGACACTTCCAGTGTTTCCAGTAAAAGTCGTATTAAATAAACATCAGACTTAGGTTCAGTATAATTACGAACCGGCAAATAATCGTTTGTTTTAAGATGAAATTCGATTTCTTTTATGCTGGTAATTGCTCCGCGGTTGGCCGGATTAATATAAAACAGAACATCCGATTTTGTGTTTTCTCCATGTACTTTTCGCGCCAGTTTTGGATCAACAATAGCTACCAGTGGATTTTTAGGAAAATCGATAAATTGAGCAGGCAGTTCAAGCTGCCGTGCAATAATTGTATAAAGAATACAAATTGAAACGGGATTTCCTTTTTTTGTGTCAAGTAGCTGGTTCACAAAGCAATTCTGAGGAGAGTGAACATTCTTATGGTTAATTGTAAAACCGTTGATGTTGTATAAAAAATGATTTAAAATTGTTGCCTTTTCGAGTAATGTTAATGAGTTGTTTAATTCGAGCCATATTTTCTTTCTTATATTTTCAATTTTTAGCTGAATCATTTCAGGATTCAGATCGGGATACTGAAAACGGTCGATAGTGAGGAAGCCTGAAAGAAGATTGCGCTCATCAGCATCAGTAATGAGCCAAGACTCAAGCATCTTTTTTGTTTCATTGAACTGCAGGTTTTGAATAATATTTTCAATTCTTTCCTGCGAATATCCATCAAAACTGGTTTCCCATTTTTCTTCCAGGGCAGGAATAATATTATTCTTTTCCTTAAGAAGTTCTTTTTCCACGATCTTGTAAACCATTTGATCAGGATCATCGAGCAGCTCAATTAAAGCATTTAGTTTGCTTTTTTTCATAAGGGCTTTTAATTCGTTAATTGATCCAAAACAATTTTTATCAGCTTTTTCATTTCATCCCTGTAATTCTCATTTGCTTTTTTACTAACTCTGTTTGCTATAATCAGACAAACTGTAAGGGCTTTATGTCCAAGCATTTTAGACAAACCATAAATTGCTGAACTTTCCATTTCAAAGTTGGATATCTTTAATCCTTCAAAATCAAATGCCTCGATTTGACTGTTTAGTTCAGGAACGGCAAGCGGTAACCTCAACACACGTCCTTGTGGGCCATAAAAACCCGGTGCCGATATGGTTACACCAAAATGAAAATTATTATTTTTAAATCTGGACATCAGTTCTTTCGAAGCATCAACAACGTATATAGTTGGTAATGACTTATTCCAATTTGTGAAATTTTTAAATGCTTTTTCAAAAACCAGATCAGAATACTGCTCCAGGTTTGCATAATAATTAAGCATTCCATCGAATCCAATCGATTTTTGTGAAACAACAAATGAGTTTACCGGTAAATCAAGTTGTAATCCACCAGAGGTACCAATTCTAACTATATTTAATGAAGTTAGTTTACTTTTCACAGTCCTTGAATTCAAATCAATATTGACAAGTGCGTCCAATTCATTCATTACAATGTCAATATTGTCGGTACCGATTCCTGTAGAAATAACGGTCAATCTTTTCTTATTGTAAGTTCCTGTAACAGTCTTGAACTCACGATTTTGAACTGCAAATTCAATGCTGTTGAAATAGGATGCAATTGTATCCACTCTTTCCGGATCGCCAACAAGTATCACCTGGCTGGCAACGTTCTCCGGTTTTAAATGCAAATGAAAAATTGTACCGTCGTTATTTAATATAAGTTCTGAATGTGGAATCATTTGTATTTATAAGACTTGACCAAAACTATTCAAAATAAGGACAATAGCCAATTTTAAATTGGGGAAAATATTAACAGTCAAGGATTTAAAAAATTGACTGTATCCTAAAAATTGTTTAAAACTCTAAAATATTTTCAGTGAAAAATAGTTTAAGTTTGAATACCACATAAATCAAAATAACGTTTTGATTATTATTTAATGGGTTAAATTTTTATTTTTGAGGAAAATAAACGAAACTCAAACTTATGTCATTTAAAATCTTCTCTCAACAACTTTTTGGAAAAATAAAACCAACCGAATCCATTGAGAAAAAGCGTAAATCACTTCTCGATGATTTTGAAGAGTTTAATAAGGTAGAAAATTCCGAAGAACTGAAGAAATACCTGGAATTGGAAAAGTGGGTGAATTCTGATGAATTCAAAAAGAAAAAATCGGAAATAGAATCCCTTCAATTTAAAGGCAGCACGGAATTTAATTCATTAAAAGAATTTGAAAAACTTGCAAAGTCTAAGAGGATTAAAAACTATTTTAAAATTGCTAACTCCGCAGATTTAAAGAAATTTGATGCCCTCAAAGACTCACAAAAAGTAAAAGATTACAACGTTCTTTTTGACTATGTGAAAAAGGGGCAGTTTGCAAAAGATAAAAGTGAATTTAAATCAGCGCAAAAATCGAAAAAGGAAAAAGCTAAGTTTGAAGGACAGCGAAGCTTACAAAAAACATTTGCGGTTTAAGCAAATCAAAAACGATGGAGATATAAAATTCTTTTTGAAGTTCAATAAATCTTCATTGTATAAAAATTATCTCGATGTAAAAGTCTCTAGTGACCTAAAACGTTATGATGAACTGGAGAGATTTGTTAAATCGGAAGAATTCAAACAAAGAAAAGTTTACCTGGAAGATAAAAATAAATGGCAGAAGACCGAGGAGTATGCAAAGCAACAGGAATATCTTTCGATGAAAAAATTACCTCACTTAATGAAATATTTTTCTTACAAGGGAGGTAATGCGTTTGATTTCTTTAAGAAATGGGAAGTTTCGTTTGAGGATGATTTTAAGGCGTCAAAACTGAATAAAGATAAATGGTCGGGGAAAACATATATTGCCGATAAAATGCTTGGAGACAATTATTCACTGGCAGGTGATTTGCAGGTTTATACCGACGGAGCAAATGTAAAAACCATTGATAAATTGGTAATTGAGGCTCGCAAAGAGAAAAAAACAGGAAAAGTATGGCAGCTATCTTCAGGTTTTTTGCCTGTTGAACTGGATTACACTTCAGGTGTTGTATCCTCCTGGCCTTCTTTTTGGCAGGAAGATGGAATTTTTGAAGCTAAAATAAAATTTGCACCATTAAAACAAACGGTGGGCTCAATGTATTTATCGGGTGAACAAAATATGCCAAGGATAAATCTTCTTGAAATCGGAGCCAAAAACAGGGTAGGGGTAATCTCATCTGCAAATGGTAAAACAGATGTTGTTGGACTTGATATTTCTAACCTCAAAAAAGATCAGTGGTATATTTTTACTGTCGAAAAAGAGGGAAGCAATATTGTCTGGAAGATTAATGAATCGGAAGTATTTCGCATGCAAAATACATCAATAAAAGGGAAACTCCATTTAAATGCTTCTCTTTTACTTGTTGATGAAGTGCCGGGTTCTCAATTACCGGCAACATTTGAAGCAGATTGGGTGAAATGCTATCGTAAAATATGATTCATTTATTGTCTATTAATCACCACAATGCTTGGTTTTAATATAATCCAGAATCTTGCTGACAACATTTATTAAGGCATTCAGAATCCTCGTTTATTAAACAAAATGTATCCAAAATTCAAGGAAAAATACAACCTGGTATTATCTTTTTCGTAATAATTCAACGCTAAACTAAGAGGCCCTACACCTGTTTGATAAACTAAAGCTGCCTCTCCCTGCAAATAATAATTATTAAAGTATTTATCGGAAGTAGTCACATTATTTTGGTCAAGTTGTATTTGTTTTATTGGAACAAATCCATAACCTTCAAGTCTTAAATTCAGAGAAGGACTAAAAAGGATAATTGTACTAAGCCCTCCCGCCAGATAATTATTTGCATGAAATTGTTCAATAAACAACGATTTGCTATGCGGAGTAGGATAATATCCCGGGGCAGCTAATAAGGTTGACCGGTAGTTTTTAAATAATTTTTTGTTGCTGAATACAGCTTCCGCGTCTACACCTAAAGTAAACGGGCGTGCCATTTTAAAATATCTTGTTGTATGTGCTTCCAACAAAAAATAGCTATGATTTGACTTTGATTTTTTAATTTCCTGCGATGTTGATCCCGGAATATTTGTCTCACGTCCGTTAATATATTTCGCTGTAACGTACCGGTAAGCTCCCTCAGTAGCAAATTGCTTGTAGTTTAGTGAATTATAATCAACACCAATTTGGCTGACAATTGCATTGAATATTGTCTTATCTGGTTGATCAGCTTTATTAAACACATCGGTTAAATAATATTCATCTTTTGCACTGGAATAAGCCATTCCACCGTAAGTTCTGCCGTGCAATCCTATTGGGAATCCTGATTCAATGCGATAATTATATTCGTCCTGGATAATATATGGTGGCCGGACATCCTCAAAAAAGAGTTCACTGCTTGAAGTGAAAAAATCCCATCGGTTAAAAGTAGAATAGCCTGCCAGGTAAAGAGGTAGTGTAGTTGGATAATCAATCCTGCCTCCGACTTTAAATGAACTGTAAAATCTTCCAAAGTAGATATTGGATGTTAATGTATAGGCCCGGCTTTTATAATTTCTGTAATTAAAGCTGGCAAAACCCTGATTAATAGGTTTGGTTGAAATATTTCCACCTACATTGACTTCTACTTTTTTATTTGGTTCAACCTTCAAATTCAGATCAAAATAACCGGTTTCACTGATTATATCTTGCTATTGGCAAAATGGATTTAATATGCTCGTCAGCAATTAGTTTGAAATATTCTTTTTTTAATGATTCCAATGTAATTACATCAGTACTTGTGTTTAAATGATTGTATAATGAATTTGCGCTGCATCGGATCTTTAATACCTTCAACCTGTATATTCTGAAAATAGAGTTCTGGCTTTTTCCCATTGAATTCGGCTCTTTTCTTTTGCACTACATCGGAAGAAACTCGTCTGTGAACCAGGTTCTTAATGCTATCGATATCATTATTAGCGGTTTCGATTCCCTCGTCTATAATAAAGTCAATTTTGTTAAAATCGAGCAGCCCCACATTTTTAAAGTTAGATTCCAGTAATATTCCGTCATTGGGTGAAATCTTGAAATTAGTGGGTCGCATAACCAGGTTTGAAACCTGTTGTAACAAATCATCAGAATCGGCTTTTTTTGTGTCATCTGCAACTTTATGCCCTATAATGATATCCGGATTAAATGTTTTTTTCATTATATCCGTAGGAAAGTTATTTAAAATTCCTCCGTCGAACAAAAGTTTTCCATCAATGGTAATAGGTTTGAAAACCAAAGGAACAGTCATGGAAGCTCGCATTGCAGAACCAAGATCTCCTTTTCTCAGAACTACTGGTTGATTGTTGAACATGTCGGCTGCAACACAAAAATAGGGAACCATCAAGCTGTCAAAATTATAATTACAGGCTGCGTTTGTGGTCGACATTAATTCCATAAATGCAAAATCCATCTGATCTTCAGGAATAAGATTAGTAGGGGGAAGCACTTTCACCTTATCTTCTTTTCGCTCAACTCTTAAATCAATCCATGCCGGATCTTCCTCTTGCTTCATAAAATAATAGCGATACTCTTTTTGAATTTTCCCGGTTGACCAGAAATAAAATTCATCTGATTTGAATAATTCTTCCATTTCATCAGTGGTATAGCCAGCTGCATATAATCCGGCGACAATTGCACCAATGGAAGTTCCACCGATGTAGTCAATAGGAATATTATTTTCTTCCAGAACTCTTATAACACCAATGTGTGCAAGACCTTTGGCGCCACCTCCACTTAAAACCAGTCCAACCGACTGTGCGTTAGTTATCACTCCCGAAAGGACAATATATATGCAAAGGAGTAATGATTTATTCATGCCATGGTTTGAATTTGGTTCATCTGAACAAATTCAAAATTACGAAAATTGAAACGTACAAAAGTTTGTTTTTTGTTAGCTGCTAAATTTTACCGGCGAATAGCAGAATACATTTGTTCATTAAAGACCAACTGTTAATCATTGCTCATCTTTAATTTTAAACTTTGGAACCCTTCTCCCAATATTTCTTTAGCGTCCATTATGGTTATAAAGGCATCAGGATCAATTTTGCTTATAAATTCCTCCAGAATGGCAACTTCGCGGCGACTGACAACTGTGTATATAACACGTTTTTTTTCTCCAGTGTACATTCCTTCTCCGTCGAGATATGTTCCTCCACGTTCCAGTTCTACTAACAGTTTATGCTTAATTTCTTCATGCTTTATTGAAATAATCAGCATGGCTTTGTGATAATCTGCTCCCTCCAGTGTTAAGTCGATTGCACGGCCGGTAATGTAAATAACAATCCATGAATAGAATGGAATATGCCAGTCTTTAAAGGCCAGCAATGATAGTAAAACAATGGTGGAATCAACATAAATCATCAATCTTCCTAACTGCAGGCGGGTATATTTGGCAATAATCATGGCAATAATATCTGAACCTCCTGAAGTAGCTCTTGATTTGAAAATCAGTCCAAGTCCAAAGCCAATGAGTACACCTCCAAAAACGCAGGAAAGAAGCACATCGTCAACCAGTGGTGCATCACCATTTGGGCGTAAATAAGTTATCCCATCAATAAAAACTGATGTAAGCACAAAGCCAATAATTGTTTTTATTCCAAATCGCGGTCCAAGAATTTTAATTCCGGCAATGGTTAAAGGAATATTTAACAACAAGCCAAATAATCCTATTGGAAATCCATCAGGTGAGAATGAAAATATACCTGCAGTAAGATAATGAACCACAATTGCAATACCATAAACACCTCCCGGAACAATTTTGTGCGGTGTTATAAAATATACAAATCCGACTGCTAGAATAAACGATCCGGTAATAATCAGCGAATAGTCAGTAAACCACTTTTTGCTAAAGATCCGTTCTTTTGTAATGAATGACATACTTTCAGATATTTCTGCAAATCACATAAAAATTGAAGAAATAATCAGTGATAATTATCAGTGAAAAAGGGTAATAATTGAAAGTAGATTAAATAAGATCAGTCAAGCACAAAACGATATCTAATGATACCCTGTTGAAAAGCAGGAGCTTTGTCATCGGCATTAAATTTTGTTTTTAATGCAGCCTGTTTTGCTTCATTCCAGAAACGTTCGTTCATAATTGTAGTTCCCTGTGCACCTGGTTCAGCACCGGTAACCTTACCATATTTGTCTACAGTAATTTTCACGACAACGATCCCTTCATCGTCTCCAGGATAATTTGGCTTTGCCAATGAAGTTGCATTACGACCGCCTAAATCATAAGAAATTCCACTCCCTTGATTTCCTGATCCGCTGCCTCCTTGTCCATAATTATTAGCGTTGGGATCACCGGTCGGAGATCCCTGGTTGCCACCGGGAAATGTAGCCCCCTGGCTCTTCCCGTCGCTTTTTCCTTCGCCACCTGTTCCAGTACCGTTTGAATTACTAAAAGCACCTTGAACACGAGAGTTTATTTCGTTTATTTTACGATCCTGTTCTTCTTTTGCTTTTCTTGCTTCTTCCTCTTTTCTGACACGTTCAGCTTCTTCTTGTTGTATGCGAAGACGTTCAGTTGCTTCTGCTTTCTTGCGCTCATTTTCTAATTGTTGTTGTTTTCTTTGTTCTTCAAGTTGTTGTTGCAGCTTTTTGTCTTCTTCGCGTTTTTTTGTCTCAGCCGCTTCAACGGCAGCTGTTTTTTCATAATCCTGAGTCATTGCAACTTCTTTTGCTGCTTTTGGTTGACTGGTTTTAGGTTGTGATGGAGGAGGTGGTGGAACTTCTTTTTTTTCTTCTTTCTGAACTGGTTTCTCAGGTGCCGGATTGTTTCTTGCAGGACTTGGTTCAATTGCACCTAAACCGTTATCACTAGTTCCAAAGTTCACAAGAATTCCCTCTTCTCCTGGTAAAGGTAGAGGTGTGAAAAAACCGAGAAAAATAAGCAATAGTATTATAACGGTATGAAAAATAATCGTACCAATAATTCCACGTTTATGTTTCCTGATGTATTCTCCCATTTAAATTCTGTTTCCCTTTCCCAAATATTCTGTGGAGCAAATGACCTAATTTTCAGGTGCAGTAGCTGCTATCAGTTTATACTTATTTTTTCGGGCAATGTTCATTATCTTAACAATCTCATCCCACTGAACTGCCTTATCTGCATGTAATGAAATATAGATGTCACCATTACCTGTTCCGTATCGCGATTTTGAGAAATGGTTCTATTTCCTGGAAGGCCAATCTTTTTTGTGCTCCGTTATCATTAACATAGTATTTCAAATCACGAGTTATGGAAATCGTTGTGATGGGTTTTGCTGAAGTTTGATTATTGCTTTCAGGTAATAATAGTTTTAAAGCATTCGGTGCTATCAATGTTGATGTTACCATGAAGAATATTAACAGCAAAAAAACAATATCCGTCATTGATGACATACTAAATGATGCATTAACTTTATTTCGATGTTTTAATGCCATTTTTTAGTACTTAAACAGGTTCGTTCAGTAAATCCATAAAATCTGATGTTGTCGCTTCCATTTTGAATACAACTTTCTCGACATTTGAAACAAGAATGTTATAGGCAAAATAGGTAATAATACCAACAATAAGACCTGCAACCGTAGTAACCATTGCCTGGTAAATACCTGTTGAAAGTAATGTTACATCAATATTGTTTCCTGCATTCGACATATCATAAAATGCCTGTATCATTCCCATAACTGTTCCAAGGAAGCCGAGCATAGGAGCCCCGCCAGCTACCGATGCCAAAACCGGGAGTCCTTTTTCAAGTTTTGAGATCTCAAGGTTTCCCACGTTTTCAATGGCTGCATTTACATCGTTGAGTGGTCTCCCAATTCTGCTAATGCCTTTTTCCAGCATTTTTGCAGCCGGTGTTGAATTACTCCTGCAAAGTGCCAGGGCTGCATCAATCTTTCCACCAGTAATATAAACTTTTACTTTTTCGAGCAGGCCGCTATCAAACTTTCCTGCCTTTTTGATGGCAAAATAACGATCGAAAAAGATATAAACTCCAATTACTGAGAGTAGTAAAATGGGGATCATAATCCATCCGCCTTTTAGCGCCAAATCGATAAACTTGGTAGAAATTCCTTCAGGTTCTTTTGCCAGTGCATCCATCCCTGCTGGGAGGTCCGACTGGATCATTAATAAGTTCAACATGAGCATTTATAAATTTTCCTTTTTTACATAAAACAAAACGAGGTATAACATTAAATATTATACCTCGCTAAAATAACTAATATTTTAAAGCACTTACAGCTAAATAACTCTGACCGTTAGCCGAGTTATGAACAACTGGTTATTGAAATATTATTGCGTTTTTGTTATTTTTCAAATTATACGATCAATGATCCTTCTCAATCTTACATTTTGAAAATAATTAGTTCCTGAAACCAGTAAATAAAAATACCTCCAAAATATCCAATTATTGCCAGCCAACTTATTTTTTTCATATACCAGATAAAGTCAATTTTTTCAAGTCCCATAGCGGCAACACCTGCTGCCGACCCGATAATCAGAATACTACCACCGGTACCAGCTGCGTATGCAAGTAATTCCCAAAAAGCACCGTCCTGAACAAAGTGATGCATATAAGACGGCTCAATTGAAGCATGAACCATTACTTCGGTCATTACCGGATACATTCCCATAGCCCCGGCAGTAAGAGGAACGTTATCAACAATTGCTGATAAAACGCCAATTGCTGCATTAATACCATAAATATTATGTACATTTTCATCGAGAAATCCGGCTAATAAATGCAGATGGCCGGCAACCTGTAAAGCCGCAACTGCTGATAAAATGCCCAAAAAGAAAAATATGGTAGGAACGTCAACTCTTCTTAATACACCTACAATAGCTAACTTTCTTTTATCTTCGTGACTTTTATTGCGATGCATAATTTCAGTTGTAACCCACAAAATTCCTAAGCCAAATAACATTCCCATATAAGGTGGTAAATGCGTTGTTGTTTTGAAAATCGGTACAAATAAAAGAGCTCCAATTCCCATAACAAGCATTAGTTTTCTTTCAAACGGAGTGGTGAAATTTTCAGCATCTTCATCATTTGTCTGAGGTTTTTCAACATGCCCTCTCATGTAAACAGACACAATTAGCAATGGGAATATCATATTGAACAGACTGGGTAAAAAGACCATTGCAATAATGTTTCCGGCAGTGATCTGTTTTCCTATCCAAAGCATTATTGTAGTGACATCGCCTATGGGAGACCAGGCACCACCTGCATTGGCAGCAATTACGATCATACTGGCAAAAAACCACCGTGACTTTTTATCTTCAATAAGCTTACGCAATAAAGCAACCATAACAATAGTAGTGGTCAGATTGTCTAACAGCGCCGACATAAAGAATGTTAATACACTAATGATCCACAGAAGTTTGACTTTGTTGGTAGTTGTAATTCTATCGGTTATAATTTTAAAACCTTCGTGTTGATCAACTGTTTCCACAATTGTCATAGCCCCGAGCAAAAAGAATAAAATTTCAGAAATATCACCAAGATGTTCAATGATTTGATTATCAACGATGAAGTATTTCATCTGTTCGAGCAAGCTTGCCTCGGGGTTATTATTAATGAAATCGGTAAGCAATGAACTATTTTTAAAATTTTCCCATGCCTGACTATATCCCAGGTTAAGAATACCGGATACATCAAGAATAAGTATCGTCCAGACAAGTACCCCAAGTAAAAGGGCAGATGCAGCCTTGTCAACTTTTAGCGGATGTTCAAGGGCAATAGCCACATACCCCAAAACAAAAACAACTACCATTAAAATAAACATAGTTTCAGAATTTTATTAGATTTAATTTATTCAGTTTTTTGATTTAAAAAGTATAAGTCAAATTCAATATTAGTAATAAATCTTATAGAATTTTATATTGAAAATCATTTATTAACCGATTTAACAAAAGAAAAATATTCAGTTACTGGTTATAAAGTTTTTATTATCTCTTCTTTTTAAACAACGAGCCAATTTTTCTCATTAATCCGTGAAAGGTATTATATTCCTCTTTAAATGATAACCCGATTCCTTGTGTGTAAGGGGCTGTTTCATAAATTAAATTGTTATTGGAATGATTATATGCCTTGAATTGAATATTACCACTTGGGACGAGTTTTACCCTGATATCGAAGTCGCCCACAATCTGGCTGCCATTGTTTGATTCCGGGTTTACATTATTTCCTATATTACCGTTTAAAGTCACCCTATCGTTAAATATTTGGGTGCTGAGAGCCAGTTGTAATTCGTCGTTTGTAATGCTGTTGCCCGGCCGGTAATTAAAACCAATATCCACGTTGTTGCTTATTTGTGAAAGCCAGTTACTCAACTGGTTTGAAAATAACTCGCTGGCAGTTGTTCCAATCATATTAGGGTTTTGCGCTTCATATTGTCCCCGCACGTATTCAGGGGTGTAGAATTTCCCCAATACGATAAGTGAAAAGATTTGTTTATTTTTTTCCTCGGTAGTGTTAAAAAACTGGAGAAGTTCACTTTTTGCACTTTCATTTTCATCTGGAAAGTTAATATCTAATTCAATTACAGGATTTGTAAGTTCTTCAGTAAAATGAAAAATACACTCAACAGAGATTCGCGTGTAAAGATTGTTGTTGCCAAAAGAACTCCCATTTATGGGTAAATCACCAAGAGAAGCTTTTAATTTATATATGGCTTTCAGGTCTATATTGGCATTATACGGATTGCCAGACCAAACAATGGTTCCACCAGATGCAATCGTAAAACGTTTGTTTATTACATTTTGCAATGTAAACAAGTAATCTCCCTTTGTAATTGTATAGTTACCTGAAAGTGTAATGTCACCGTCTTTATTCATATTGAATAATAGAATTCCTTCTCCCTCTGCTTTAATAATATCTCCAATTTGTGAATTGTAAATGAGTTGCACTTTGGCGTCAGGTGTAGCCTCAACTGTTAAACCAAGATTGAAATCTGAATTAACGTTTTTTTCAATAGTATAATTTTCATCCTGTGATTCTGGATTGTTAATAAACTCAATAAAATCATACTGTTCCAATTCACTTTTGTACTCCATGTTAATGTTTAGGTTGGTTCCTGCAAGAGTAGTAGCATAACCACTGAGATATACAGCATTTCCTTGTCCGGTAACATCAAGCTTACAATTTGCATAACCATCTCCGTAAAAAACCTGGTTATCTTTATATGTGGTATTAAGAACTTGAATATCAGGAGAACTGACCCTGATATTATATTTCATATTAGAAAAATTATCATGGACCAGTGTTCCATAGAAATTACCGGTGTTATTTTTAGAATCATGAATTGCAATGTTATTAAACAAAATTGTATCGTTTTTAAAATATACACTGTCATCAAGAAAATATTTTACCTGTGTATAATCTATTTTTATTCCGGCATTAGAGGCTTTTAAAGCACCGTTCATGCTAATTTTCGAAAGATTTCCTCCAATCTTCACGGTTCCTGATGCCGTTCCCGTGAAATCTGAAAATCCGGAATTTAAAACTGTTTCAAGTAATTTAATTGGAAGACTGTCAGCTGTTGCTGTATAATTTAAATTTCCATTTTGAGGGATATAATATCCGCTTGCATTTAAGCTTCTATGACTATTGTTTACAATTTCTAACGAGGTATTAACTGAAGAATTAACCTGATCCCAATAACTTGATAATAATATAGTACCAATTTTCTGATTATTAAATTCCATATCTTGAATATCAGCATCAGCAATAATTACAGGAGTTTTATAGATATTTGAAATATTTATTTTGCCGTTCAATGTTCCATCTAAAGAGCGTTCAATATCTTCATTGCTTAATAATTTGTCGAGGTCAATATTTTTGATATCTATTGTCAGCACATTGGTACTGTCTCTCGAAATTTTTCCATTTATGGCCAGACTTTGTCCATTTCTGTGCAGATTAAAATTATTTATGACAATATCTGAAGAATCAATGGTTGCATTGAATGTTTCAAACTGCCATATAGATTTATTAAGAAGAAGCTCGGTAGGCAGGAACTCAATGTCAATAGTAGGATAGATCGAAGAAGGATTGGATGTAAACTTTGTTTGGGTCTTAATTAAACTATATTTAGTTGAACCTTTTTCGTTTCTCCAGTTTATCTCATTTTTCAAAATGTTGTCCGCTATTTCTGAATCCATTGTAAGGTCATAAATACTTGTTCCGTTAGCATGATCAATTTCTGCAAGATTAAACTTAGACGCATAATGATTGCCAACAATTTTATTCCCAATAAAAATATTTTTAAATGTTAGTTTGTTATACTGAAATTCAGGAATACTTCCCTCGAGACTAAAATCCGCGTTTTCTGAATTCATTTTACCGTAAAGAAAAAAAGGTTCTTCAAACTTTAACTTCGGGACAAAAACTTCTGCAAGTGGATTTAGGTTTTTCGCATTTATTTTAAAATCAAAAATATTAGGAGCTGAAATATCCTGTGATTCAAAGTTAAATGCAGGAAGAAACTGGTCAATATTTTTCTGAAATGCGTACTCGATATCCTGAAAATGGTAGTCTCCTTTAATTTCGACATCAAAATATTCGGAGTTGAAAGTTAATTCAGATGATGTTTCTCCCGGTATCGATATTAGTTGCATTCCTTTCAGACTAAAATTGCCGTACCTGTTTTTGTAATAGCCGTCATCAACAATTATGGCTCCTTTAAGATTATCGAGTTTATTCCCTGAAAATTTTGCTTTCATTTTAAAGCCCAGTTCTGATTTCGGGAAATTCTCTATCAGGTTTAACTTTGCCGGTAATATTTTATCTACGTTCAGATTAAAATCGAATTGCGGCAGTTCCCCGTTCAAATTCATATCTCCAAGAAATGTAAACTGAAGATTTGAATCGTTCATGCTGATCATTCCGTCAAACATTTTTTCAGTGAAAAGCCCGTCAAGTTTAACATTTCGGTATGTATAATTATGAGCTTCCAGCTTCGAAATATCACCTTTGAACAGACCCTCAAAAGCTTCTGTATTTATTACGTAATTTCCGTCCACTTCAGCGTTTAAACTGATTTTACCAATATCCTTATTATCCAAAATCTTGCCAAGCGCAAATTCGTTAGTTGACAAACTGCCATTATAATGAAATGTTTTATTTTTCTTTGGGACCACCGAGAGGTCAGTATTAATAGTTCCAAGGGAACTTTTAAGTGTCCCATAAGTCACGAAATCGGAGAGAAAACCACTGAAATTTCCATTGAATTGTAGTAGTCCGGCTTCGTAAAAAGATTCAGGAAATTCAAGATTACTAATTTTGGATTGTAAGGGAAAATTAAATGAACTAATATCGTCGAACGTAGTTTCAAGTTTTTTTAGATCAAGAAAAAGGTACATGGTTTCAGGATTATTCAACCCATTAATTGAGAAATCGAGCCTGGCACTGGTACTATTGCCGGTTTTTATAATTACGTTTTTCCCTTTTAAATCATTGGCATTGCCAGAAATCTGTCCTGAACATTCAATCACTTGATTCATTCCTTTCAAAGAAGAAACAAAACCTGATAATTCAGTGAAATCTATGATTGACGGGGCTAATTGAAGATCAAAATCAGGAAATGCTTTGCTTAAGGTATCATTTTCAGGAAATTTTAAAATTAAGTTCAGATGGTTTATTTCCGATTTTCGTGTTTTGATGTTCAGGTTTTTTATCGTTAAATCTTTTTTTGTTGCTATAAATTCAGCCGATTTGCTGTCAACCTTAAAGTTTTCGCCAAAAAAGAGGCCAATTTCATCGAGATTAAACCTAACAGAATCCTTGTAATTTGAAAAATCGGTAATATTTGTATTTAACTGATGAATAAAAATCTTATTCTTTGAATCAGATAATCCGTTCTGATACATTATTTTAGTGTTCTTTAAGTTAAACCTGCTGCAACTGATCTTCCAAAAATCTTTTGATAAGGTATCTTTTTCTGTTCTTAAGGAGTCAAGAATGAAACTAAAATTAAAATGATTCGCGGAGTCACGAACAATATTCATCTGATTTTCCTCGATATCAAATTCGCCTATTTTAATCCTGTGCTTTTTAAAGTTTAAACTATCAATTTTGGCCGAAATCCATTGCGAGTATAAAATGGTATCATTATCTGCACTGGCAATCAATACATCTTCAAGAATAATCCTTTTGAAAAATGCAATATCAACTTTACCGATACTTATTTTGGCATCTGATTTTCGCGAAAGTTGTGCGGTAATTTTATTGATAATCCAGGTTTGTACATTAGGTCTTTGAATAAGAATATAAGAAGCTCCCAGCAATGCAATTAGCAGTGCTACCAGAATGATCAGTATTTTCCACCCTTTTTTGATAATTTTGACTTTTTAAAAAAACGAACTTAAACTTTTTATACAATAAAAAAATAAGCAGGTTGCAAATTTTGTTAACGAAGAGAGTTTAATAAAATCTTTTCGTAAACCATAATGTTTGCTTGCTGTTTAAACAACGTATATAAGAATAGAAAAATATATGAAACCTGAAAATATTATTATTCTTGGAATTGAATCTTCCTGTGACGATACTTCTGCCGCAATTATTAAGGATGGGGTGATTTTGTCAAATGTTGTAGCCAATCAAAAAGTTCATGAAGAATATGGTGGTGTTGTTCCTGAATTAGCTTCAAGGGCACATCAGCAAAATATTATTCCCAGTGGTTGATTTGGCTATAAAAAGAGCAGGAATTTCAAAGGAAGAAATATCTGCAGTTGCATTTACCCGTGGTCCGGGATTGCTCGGTTCTCTTTTGGTAGGAACATCTTTTGCTAAGGGATTTTCGTTGGCGGCAGGAATCCCACTTATTGAAATAAATCATTTGCAGGGACATGTACTTGCGCTTTTTATTCGTGAGAGGGAAGGAGAATTTAATCCGCCAAAATTTCCTTTTTTGTGCTTACTCGTTTCTGGTGGAAATTCTCAAATAATTCTGGTCCGCGATTATTTAGATATGGAAGTAATCGGGCAAACAATTGATGACGCAGCCGGCGAGGCATTTGATAAATGTGCCAAAGTTATGGGGCTTCCTTATCCGGGCGGTCCTCATGTTGACCGACTTGCAAAATTAGGCGATCCAAAACGGTTTGAATTTTCAAAACCACGAATTCAAAATCTTGATTACAGTTTTAGCGGATTGAAAACCAATTTTCTGTACTTTCTTCGCGATAATTTGAAGATAAATCAAAATTTTATTGAGGAAAACTTAAATGATTTGTGCGCTTCGTTGCAGTACACAATTATTGAAATTCTTTTAAATAAATTTAAAAAGGCAGCCCGTGAAACCGGAATTAGAGAAATCACAGTTGCTGGTGGAGTTTCAGCCAATTCAGGTTTAAGAAATGCATTGCAGCAAAATGCAAAGAAATTTCACTGGAATCTTATTATCCCCAAATTTGAATACACCATGGACAATGCGGCCATGATTGCAATAACCGGTTATTACAAATATTTAAACAATGAATTTGTTGGACAAAATGTGGTTCCGTTTGCCCGTACAATGTTGTAATTGAAAATGGAGTTTACGCAGAAACTGGTTCACGGGACATTAATTAAGCGTTACAAACGTTTTCTTGCCGATATAGAATTAGATGATGGCTCAGTGGTTATTGCACACTGTACCAATTCAGGATCGATGAAAAGCTGCCTTGAAGATGGGGCAGAAGTTTATCTTACTCCTGTCAATGATCCAAAAAGAAAAACCAGATTTACCTGGGAAATGATCAAAATTAACGACGACTGGGTTGGAATTAATACCTCAAATCCAAATCAGATTGGTTTATGAGGCTGTTACTAAAGGAGAAATTGAAGGGTTGAACGGTTATACAAAAGTGCAGCGCGAAGTGAAATTTGGAGATTCGAGGTTTGATGTTTATGCTGAAAATGAATCAGAAAAATGTTTTATAGAAGTGAAAAATGTAACCCTAAAAGAGGGAAATTATGCATTATTTCCTGATTCGGTCACAACACGTGGTCAAAAACATCTGCGTACGCTTATTGAGGTAAAATCTGTCGGAATAAGGGCGGTTATGTTTTATGTTGTTCAACGAAGCGATGTTGATATTTTTGCACCGGCTAAAGAAATTGATCCTGATTATGCCATTGCTCTTAAAATGGCTGTTGAGGCAGGAGTTGAAATATTCGCTGTCCGGGCAAAAGTTTCTCCGAAAGGAATTGAATTGAAAGAAAAATTACAGGTCGAAATTTGATTTCAAAAAAGAATTAGCTGTTATCTTCTTCCTTTTTTGCAGTTAAATCGCCAAAGTAAGTAATAGCCTCTCTGTTGGAACTGTTAACTGTGAGTGTGGTCAAACCGGTTTCTGAAATATCAAAATAGAAATCAATATAATCCATTCCTTTTTTCACCTTCAAATTAACCTCATAACCTTTTTTTGTTTTTTTAGCAATAGTCAATTCTTCAATTGGTAAATTAAAAACCATCGGCGATTCAGTACTTCCATATTCAACGTTATACGCCCTGCCGTAATAAGGTAGAAAAGAATAGATTGAATCTTCATTTACTTTTACATTATACGGATATGTTATAATAACATTTCCCATGGTTGCAGAAAATGCGGTCCTTGCATCAAAAACAAATGATTTACTTTCGATTAGTTTCTTTACTGTTTCTTTTTGCAAAGAAAGTTTTTCTGCCTTCAGTTCTTTCTTCGATTTTTTTGTCGTTTCCTGTGCATTTGCTGTAATTACGGCAAATACAATTAATAAAATTATGAATATATTTTTCATGGCCTTCAATATTTTTTAGCAAATCTGCATACAGATTTTAGTACGTTCTGCAAATATAACGAACTGCATGCTAAAGAGTTTCACATTTAACCATTTTTCACAGCTGATAAAAATCCTATGAACATTATTTTATTATTGAATATTTTAGTCTTAATTTCGGTACTGTTGTTAGAAAATGTAACCGTAAGAATTTATTCACTTAAAAACGATCAATAATGAAATATATCGGAGCCCATGTAAGTGCATCAGGAGGTGTGGAAAATGCACCGGTTAACGCGCATGAAATAGGTGCAACTGCTTTTGCCTTATTTACTAAAAACCAGCGCCAGTGGGTGGCAAATCCACTTAGTGAAGAAAGCATCAGTTCATTTAAAGCAAATTGTGAAAAGTATGGTTTCAAACCGCACCAAATTTTACCACACGACAGCTATTTAATTAACCTTGGAAATCCGGAAAAAGAAGCGCTTCAAAAATCGAGAAATGCCTTTTTAGACGAAATGCAGCGTTGTGAACAACTTGGCCTCGACCGTTTGAATTTTCACCCGGGTAGCCATTTAAATAAAATATCGGAAGATGAGTGTATTTCGATTATTGCAGATTCAATTAACCGGACATTAGAACAAACTTCAGGAGTAATTGCTGTTATTGAAAATACTGCAGGCCAGGGATCAAATGTTGGATTTTCTTTTCAACAACTAAAAAAAATGATCGATCAGGTAAATGATAAAAAACGGGTAGGAGTGTGCATTGACACTTGCCATGCTTATTCAGCAGGTTATGATATAAAAACAAAAGAGGGTTTCGAAAAAGTTTTTAAGGAATTTGAAGAAATTATAGGATTTGAATATCTTAAAAGGAATGCATCTAAACGATTCCAAAAAAGAATTTGGTTCGCGTGTTGACCGTCACGACAGTTTGGGTATCGGAACGCTCGGCCTTGCTCCGTTTGAATTTATCATGAATGACAGTCGTTTTGATGGAATTCCATTGATTCTGGAAACACCAAATGATGAACTTTGGCCCAAAGAAATTGACCTCCTGAAAAAAATGCAGAAATGAGCAACATCGTTTATTTAAACGGGCAATTTTTAAATGAGGAAAATGCCCTGATTTCTCCGAATGATCGTGGATTTATTTTTGCCGATGGTGTTTACGAAGTGGTAAAATATTACAATGGAAAACCGTTTCGTTTGGATGACCATTTACAACGTCTTAAAAGAAGTCTGAATGAACTGGAAATAAAATATTCAGGAGTTGCTGATTTAGAAGCTATTTTTCAGTCATTGATTATTAAAAATAATATAACTGACAAACATGCAGGAGTTTATGTGCAAATTACTCGTGGAGTAAATAAAAGAGTTCATCATTTTCCGCAAAATATTACAGCCAACTGATTTATGCTTATGCATTTGAATTACCGTCAAATAAAGAAAATCTTGAAAATGGAATTAAAGTAATTACTCATGAAGATATTCGCTGGAAACGTTGTGATATTAAATCGGTTTCGTTGTTGCCAAATACAATGTTATATAACAAAGCAGTAAAAAATGGAGCAGGTGAAACCATTCTTATTAGGGACGGAATTGTTACAGAAGCCACTCATTCCAGTGTTTTGATGGTGAAAAATGGAGTTGTATTAACTCATATGTTATCAAATTTAATATTACCAGGAATTACCAGAAAAGTTGTAATGGAAATTTGTCGGGAAAATAATATTCCTTATTGAAGAAAAGATGATTTTGGAAAAAGAACTTCTTGAAATGGATGAGATTATTATTGCAGGGACAGGAAGCGAAATAACACCGGTTATTCAGGTTGATGATAAAATTATTGGTAACGGAGCACGGTGGCGAAGTTACCCGATTAATTGCAGCAAAAATTTTTTGAAAAAGTATAACCTGAAATTTCTTTAACTAATAAAACTCCAGTCGAAACCGGTTAGTTTTGTACTCTTCTTCTGCCTGGTTTTATTATGGTTTATCATAAAACGTTAAAAAAATGTACTAAAAAGATTTACATTTAACCAAACCTTCAGGGTTTCCAAAACCCTGAATGTTTGGTTTTTAATACCATCCAAAGCCAACAAAAGTTTAAATTAGTTTGATTATTACGCAACCATTTTTTACCTTGCAGCATCAATAAACCAGAATACTAACATAGAAAACCAAATATGAAAAAAACCAATTAACGAAAACCCAAAAATCCCGCGACATCAAATTAATTGAACCGCCACGGAACCCGCCAGACAAACACTTCTACATTCGCTCTTCTACCCGGAAACCACTGTTACCCTGAATACGAAAAATAAATTTTTAAGGCCCTTGCAGTTTTTGCTTTGGGCAAAAAAACAACAAAAATCAAAACAAAATGAAACCAAAAATTTTAAAACTAAGTACTTTGCTTTTGCTCCTGTTATTTTTAGGGGCAAGCTGCCAAAAAGATGAAATTAATTATGATGATGAAAGCTTAGAGATCTCTTCATTACCTGGAATATCAATTTATAAGACTAATAAAGATTATAAGGATTATCTTCCGGTTTGTATTGATTCAGATAATAATATTACTTGTACACCTTTGTTTGGAGATGACACTCTAGTTGTAAAAAAAGATAAAAACGGTAATTATTTATTATTGAATAGACACTTTCTTAAATCAGGATATATCTTAGAAGATATTTCTTTAAATCGGGCTTTTACCAATATCACAATTAATGAAATGGTTAATAAATTCACGACAATTGGACCTGGCTATTGGACCATGGATAAGTATTATGATCGTATTATTGATTTGGATCCGTTCTCTGAATTTTATTTTTATAACGGTTTAAATAAGGTGCCTATAAATTTTACACTTGGTGAAATCAATGATATGATTGAGAATGGTACACTTGAAACCGTTTTTACCAAATTAAAATAAATTAACCTTTAAATTTTATAACATGAAATCTATATTGAACACAAATTACAAAAGATTCATTTTTTTTTCTCTTCTCTTCTCTTCTCTTCTCTTCTCTTCTCTTCTCTATAACTTTATCAGCTAAAAACATTACCCTGAAAACAGCAACCCAGGTTGCGCTGAATTACTTTTCGGAGAATTCGGGATCATCAAAAAACGCAGTTCAAATAAAGGAAGTCATACCTGTTGAACAGAAGGGCACGCTTGTTTACCGCATTTTTAATTTTACCCCTACCGGATACATTATTATCGCTGCTGACGATAATTCGGAACCATTATTGGGTTATGGGCTTGATTGTAATTTTAGTTTCGAAAATGCGCGCTGGCATTATTGTTCCTGATGGACGGGTACAAAAAAGAGATGGCAAGTATTATAACAAAACAACTAAAAGCGGATAGTATTATCACTTCGAAATGGGAACGATATTCTTCTTCGCAGTATTTGTCATTAAAGAGTTATTCTATTGGTCTTCCTTTAATGAATACAACATGGGGACAAGATAATGCGTATGCATCAGATTGTCCACGCGATCCAAATACAAATAATATATGTGTTGCAGGTTGTACTGCTGTTTCCTTAGCGCAAATATTACACTATTGGGGCTGTAAAGTATTCCCTGACGGTACAAAAACTTATACCCCGAAAAATTTTACAAATTCCCTTACAGTTAATTTTTATGATCAGGATTATGATTGGGATGCCATGAATCATACTTCTGCAGATGCTGATAATGTTGAGTTAATATACCATTGTGGTGTAGCTATAGGAGTAGATTATACGGATAGTTTGACTGGGGGAACGATTTCCGATGCAGAATCAGCTATGAAAAACTATTTTGGCTTTCAAACATTAGGTGTAAAATGGAAAGATCAATTTGCTGATAACGTATGGATAGGCATGCTAAAAAACGAAATTAATGCCGGTCGGCCTGTTTTTTATGGGGGAATAGATTCAACTTATAGTTATGGACATTCGTGGGTTATTGATGGTTATGATGTAAACAATACATTCCATTGTAATTGGGGTTATTCAGGTTTGTATATGAGTACATTTTATAGCCTAGGTTCACTCAATCCCAATGGTATTAACTATACAGAGGGTCAGGGAGGAATCTTTGGTGCAGAACCAATTTTAGATGCATGTTCGGGACTTACGGGGGCAGATGAAGTTTGTTCATCATCAAATGAGTCGTATTCTGTTACTATACCTTCCACCGCGAGTGTTGTATGGAGTAGAACCGGAGCAGTAAGCCAGGTAGGGGTTAATACAAATCCAACAGATACGGTAAGTTATGGATATAATGGTGAAGGTACTGTTACAGCTACCATTAAAAACAGCCATGGACAAACTTTCAACCGTTCTAAAGATGTTTGGGCAGGCGAACCGCATGATTTGGAACTTTACTGTGAAGGAAGAGGCATGTTGTATACTTATGCTTTCTATGTAACTCCAGTTTATGATTATGACAGTATTGTTTGGGGTGTCTATCCGCTCCTGCTGAATTAACGGATCTTGGGGGTGGATATGCCACTATTTGTTTTGATGGACCTGGTATTTATGATATCTGGGCTTATAACGTAAATGAATGTGGCCTGGCACCCCTGCATATATCTATGATTTTTATGTATATGAACTTTTAATGAGCCCTAACCCGGCATCGACTGAAGTTGAAATAACCATCAATGCTGGCCAGAGGAAGGAATGAAAAGCGAAAGCCAGTCATCCGATGATGAATATACGGTTACCATACTTGATATTTACGGCGTAGCGAAAATCCAGAAAAAATACTATGGCAAAAAGTTTACTGTACCCGTAAACAGCCTTATAGACGGGAATTATTTTGTAAAAATCAGTAATGGCAAAATAAACGCAACCAAACAGTTAATCATAAAACGATAAATCAATCTCAATAACCAAACCTTCAGGGTTTCCAAAACCCTGAAGGTTTAATAACTTTATACAGCATAAAACCCTAAAAACGGTGAGATATTACGATCGACCAAACAAGTATCATAAAATACTCCTGTATCCCGCAAATGTGGTAACCCAAATACAAAGAAATCAGCTAATCGAACTCCACTCAAAACTGTTGATTTAGAAGCAAGTAGATTTTTACGAAGCATTAATTTTCTTCTTTCTGAGAAGATCGCTGTAGGGTCATTTTCAAGTATTTCGATGGCAACATCGCGCGCCAATTGAAGTATTTTCCCATCTTTTCCAAGATTAGCGATTTTCAAATCAAACCCGATACCACTTTGCTGTGTCCCTTCGATGTCGCCCGGGCCACGAAGTTTCATATCAACCTCGGCAATTTCAAAGCCATCATTGGTTCTGACCATAGTTTCCAATCGTTTTCTGCTTTCGTTTCCAATTTTGTACGAAGACATTAAGATGCAGAAAGATTGTTCTGCGCCTCGCCCAACCCTGCCGCGCAATTGATGAAGTTGGGAAAGTCCAAATCGTTCAGCACTTTCAATAACCATTACAGCAGCATTTGGAACATCAACACCTACTTCGATAACGGTTGTTGCAACCATAATTTTAGTTTCACCATTTTTAAAAGCCTGCATGGCATTTTCTTTTATAGCGGGTTTCATTTTTCCGTGAACCATGCTGACTTTCACATCAGGAAAAGCCTCGGTAATTTGTCTGTATCCTTCTTCAAGGTTCTTCAAATCCATTTTTTCTGATTCCGTAATCAATGGATAAACAATATAAATTTGAGTTCCTTTTTCAAGTTGTTGCTTTAGAAATCCGTAAACCTGTATTCCGCTTGTTCTCAAAAAAATGCCAGGTTTGAATAGGTTTCCTTCCGGGAGGAAGTTCATCAATAACAGAAACATCAAGGTCACCATAAACAGTCATAGCCAATGTTCGCGGAATTGGCGTTGCCGTCATTACCAAAACATGCGGTGGAATTAAATCATTTTTTTGCCAAAGCTTTGCGCGTTGTGCAACGCCAAACCGATGCTGTTCATCAATCACCACTAATCCGAGATTTTTGAAGTTTACCCTGTCTTCAATTAAAGCATGAGTTCCAATCAAAATTTGAAGTTTACCCGATTCTAAATCTTCGTGAAGCTGGGTTCTTTCACTTTTTTTTGTTGAACCAGTAAGTAATCCAACTGAAACATTCATGCCATTTAAAAAGCTGGTAATTGACTGAAAATGTTGCTGGGCCAGAATTTCGGTGGGAGCCATTAAAGCACACTGAAATTCATTATCCAGGGCCATCAGCATAATCATTAACGCCACCAATGTTTTTCCACTGCCTACATCTCCCTGCAAAAGCCGGTTCATCTGAATGTTTCGGTTAACATCTTTTCGGATCTCCTTGATTACTCTTTTCTGTGCATCTGTCAATTCAAAAGGCAGAAAATCTTTATAAAAAGTATTGAAATTATACCCAATATTTTCAAACCGATAACCCTTAAACTTATTCTCTCTGTTGTGTTTTAATGCAAGAATCTTTAGTTGAATATAAAACAACTCTTCAAACTTTAACCGAAAAGTTGCATTTCGTAAATCAAAAGTATTTTCTGGTTTATGAATTGTGATTAAAGCTTCCTCAAGTGAAACAAGTTTTAATTTATTTATAAGATTTTCAGGCAACGTTTCAGGGATTTTACCTTTTACAATATTACTTAGGGTGAGTTGTAATTTGTTAATGGTTTTTGAGTTAATGTAGGCATTTTTCATGCCTTCAGAAGTAATATAATATCCTTGAAACAAGCCGGAAGGTATTAGAAGTTTTTCGTCTTCTGTCTCTAATTCAGGATGTACCACATTCATTACTCCGTTAAAATCCGAAGGTTTTCCAAAAACAATATACTCCTTATTCAGTTTCAGATTTTCTTTTTGCCATTTAATACCTCTAAACCAAACCAATTCGATGCTTCCGGTATCATCAATAAGACGCGCGCTTAATCGTTGTTTATTTCCACTTCCAACAACTTGAACTGAATTGATTGTTCCTTTCACCTGGATGTAGGGCATTTGGGAGTGAATCTCGGATATCTTATAAAATTTGGTTCGATCAATGTACTTAAACGGGAAATAATATATCAAATCTCTGAACGTATTTATATTCAGTTCTTTGTGCAAGAGTTCAGCCCTTTTGGGTCCAACTCCCGGAAGATATTTTAATTCCTGATCAAGAAACTCAGCCATAAAACAAATATACTCAGAGCCTGAAAATATACCATGATATTTTTATTTTATAACTTTTGTTAAATCCGTTACTAATATTTTTGATTACACGCTTTTTCCTTTACATTCGCTTTACTCAATTTATATCGTTATCGTACAAAACTTTAAAATAATATTAATCAAATATTCGTTTTAAAATCTTGGGATGATTTTTGCGGACAGTGAATTTGTAATATATTCAAACTTCCGGTTACAGATTAAAAAACTTACTTAATGAAAGAAAAAATAATTCACTTAGAATCAATCGTTAAAAATTACAAAGTTGGAACCCAAATTGTTCGTGCCTTGCGTTCCGTTTCACTCGACATTTACAAAGGTGAGTATGTGGCCATTATGGGAGCTTCAGGCTCGGGAAAATCAACTTTGATGAATATTCTTGGTTGTCTTGATACTCCAACCAGTGGTAGTTATGTACTGAATGGAACTGATGTTAGTCGAATGTCGGATGATAAATTAGCTGAGATCAGAAATTCAGAAATTGGTTTTGTTTTCCAGGTATTTAACCTTTTACCACGAAATACAGCTCTCGAGAATGTAATGTTACCTCTAATTTATGCAGGCAAACGAAAACATGAACGTAAGGAGCAGGCAGAAAAAACATTGACTGATGTTGGGTTGGAAGATCGGATGACTCACCGGCCAAATGAACTTTCCGGTGGTCAGCGACAGAGGGTTGCCATTGCAAGGGCTTTGGTTAACAGTCCTGCTATTTTGCTTGCTGATGAACCTACAGGAAACCTTGATTCGGTTATTTCTGAAGAGATAATGCGATTATTTTCTGAGATTCATAAAAAAGGGAATACGCTGATTATGGTAACGCATGAGGCAGATATTGCCCGGCATGCACACCGGATAATTCATTTAAAAGATGGTGAAGTTGAATCAGACGAAATAAATCCAAATCCTGTTTATTAAAGTGGCAAAAAACGCAAAATTATATACTAAAACCGGCGATGACGGAACTACGGGTTTAGTGGGGGGAACCCGGGTGAAAAAATATGATTTACGGTTGGAAGCTTACGGAACTATTGATGAACTTAATGCAGCAATTGGGTTAATCAGGTCGAATGATTTACCTGATGAAATTATAAATCTGCTCATACGTATTCAGAATAAATTGTTTAATATCGGTTCACGTTTGGCATCCGATGAAAAAGGCAACGCTTTTACAGCCGATTTATCAATATCCGGTAAACATATTGAAGAGTTAGAAAGTGCTATCGATAAATTCGAAGAGCAACTGCCAGAAATTAAACATTTTGTATTGCCAGGTGGTGAAATGGTCTCAGCTCAATGTCATGTTGCTCGTACAATTTGCAGACGCGCAGAACGAAGAATTTTGGAATTTGCCGAAAAAGAGCCGGTTCAACCTGAAATCATCATTTATGTGAATCGACTTTCCGATTTTTTGTTTGTATTGGCAAGGAAAATAGCATATGATAAAAATTCTGCCGAAGTTAAATGGAAAAAAGACTAATTGGAATTAAATAATCAATATACATTGAATTTTAATGTATATTTGTAAGTATTTGATTTTAATTTATTTACAATGCTTTAATTCGTATATCCCGACCTTGAAAAAATCAAATAGAATTATTTTGAAAACCCACCGTTTATTTTGTTTGTAAATTTCAATTTTTTATTATATTCGCGCCATTGTTAAAATGAGTTAAATCACTTTTAAAACTAACGAAATGTATTGGACTCTGGAATTGGCATCAAAATTAGAAGACGCTCCGTGGCCGGCAACAAAAGATGAGTTGATTGACTTTGCAATTCGTTCAGGCGCTCCGCTGGAAGTTATTGAAAACCTTCAGGAGATTGAGGATGAAGGAGAGATGTACGAAAGTATAGAAGATATCTGGCCAGACTACCCGAGCAAAGATGATTTCTTTTTTAATGAAGATGAATATTAAGGGGGTATTGTAAACGATACAAAAAGCATCTGCCAGCCGCAGGTGCTTTTTTGTTTTTGCAAGTTGAAGTGGTATTATTAATGCAGTTTCTATTAATTAATTTAATGTTTCTTAGAGAAACAGAATCTGTTTACAAACTCAATGTTTTCCAGCCATCTTTTAAATAATTTGACAATGGAATACCCATCCCTTTAACATCAATGCCCATCTTCTGTAACGGCTCCACAACATCGTACATACTCGCACAGGACATACAAGCTTCTACCTTTACTCCGGCTTCCTGCATTTTTTTGACATAATCCTGAAGCATTTTGTTTTCTGTCAGCAGTTTTGCTGATGGTCCCCAAACAATAAGAACCACTTCGTTAAACCAACCCTGTTTCTTAGCATTGTATGTGTACATAAAACACATTTTTTCAGCAACATCAGGATCGCCACTGGTCCAAAGAACGGCAAGTTTATCTGAATTATCTTCCTTCATTACGTTTTGATTTTGTGCAACTATTTTCCCAAAACTAAAAAATAGCAGCATAATTAAGGTGTAAGTTTTCATCATTTAATATTTAAGTTCTTAATAGGTGAACGTTGTGTTCCTATTTATTTGCAAGGTTTTTTAGAGGAATCAGATCAGTCTCATTAAAATCCTCTTCATCAAATCCTGAAATAAACTCTTTATTCAACATAAATAATTTGCTGTTGAATTTATCTTGTGGAAATGTATTATCGAATGTAAACTGTTCAAAATCAAAATCCCTGAAATTAAGTTCGCAATTCGAAAGTTCCCATACGTTGTCGTCATTCATATAAATTAAAGGCAATCCGTGTGTTCGGCAAATTATAGGCCTGTGTTCATAAATCGTACATGCATGATCTTTAAGGAAAACACAGGAATTGACAGCCTTTTTACTACGTCTCAGGGATATGCTGGTAGATTTCAATTTTTTTAAGATTGAATAAAACTCAACAGGAAAAATTTTGTAATCCATGCAGCATAAGTCGCATCCTTTTTTACATTGAAGATGATCGGAATGTATTTTGCTCAAATGCTCAACTTTAGTATCAATTTCATTTACAAGTAGATCATATTTTTGTGAAATTGCCTTTTGTTTAGCATTCATTTTAGAAAAAATTTATCAGTAAATTACATTAATTTTTATCACAAATGAAATCTTAATATTATTTTTAGCAAATTAGATCGATATAAAAAAATCAATTAAAAATGAAAAAAGCTATTACCATCCTGATTTTAATCTTTTTAAGCATAGTATCCTGTAACCAACAATCCAAGGAGAATTTTGATTTTATGGATACCAATTTACCTGTTGATGAACGCGTAGATATGCTTGTTTCGCAAATGACTGTTCAGGAAAAAATAGACCAGATGGTTTATACAGCGAAGGCAATCGACCGGTTAAATGTACCTGCATACAATTGGTGGAATGAATGTCTTCATGGCGTTGCAAGAGCCGGATATGCAACAGTCTTTCCGCAATCGATTACTGTGGCAGCTTCGTGGGATACCGATCTGTTGCATCGTGAAGCTACAGCGATTTCTGACGAAGCAAGGGCAAAACACAACGAATTTGTGCGACGTGGAAAACGGGGCATTTACGAAGGGCTCACTTTCTGGTCGCCAAATATCAATATATTTCGTGATCCGAGATGGGGAAGAGGACATGAAACTTACGGTGAGGACCCCTACCTGACAGGACAGATGGGAGTTCAGTTTGTAGAAGGTCTTCAGGGCGATGATCCAAATTATTTAAAAGTTGTAGCAACTGCCAAGCATTTTGCAGTTCATTCAGGACCTGAACCTTTACGTCACCAGTTTAATGCAAAAGTCAGCGAACGTGATCTACGTGAAACATATTTACCTGCTTTCCGGGATTTAGTTGTAGATGCTGGCGTTTATTCGATAATGGGAGCTTATAACCGGTTTCGCGATTATCCTTGTTGTGCAAATCCTGAGTTGATGGGCATTTTGAGAGGTGAATGGGGATTTAAAGGTTACATGGTTTCCGATTGCTGGGCCGTTTCAGATTTTTATCGTTACCAGGGTTTTTCAAATGATGCTGCAGAAGCCGCGGCGATTGCTGTTAAAACCGGCACCGACCTGAATTGTGGCGATTCTTATCCGCATCTTGCTGAAGCTTACAAAAAAGGATTAATAACGGAAGATGAATTGGATGTAGCCGTAAAAAGGTTGTTTACAGCCCGGTTTAAACTGGGAATGTTCGATGGCGATAAAGATCCTTACTCAAAAATTCCGTTCTCAGTAAACTGTTCAGAAGAGAATGATGAACTGGCTCTCGAAGCTGCGAGAAAAAGTATAGTTCTGTTAAAAAACAAGAACAATATTCTACCGCTTTCAAAAAATATTAAGACACTTGCCGTTATAGGGCCAAATGCTGATAATTGGGAGGCACTGGTAGGAAATTACAACGGAATGCCAAAAAATCCGGTTACGGTGCTGACAGGACTGAAAAATAAACTAAAAAATACTCAAATTCTTTTTGCTGAAGGTTCAAATCTGGCAGATGGAGTTAACAATCTTCATCCAATTCCAACTAGTAATCTTGTAACAGAAGATGGAAAACCAGGAGTGGTTGGAGAATACTTTGCGAATTCAAAACTAGAAGGGGAACCAGCATTTACCCGCGTAGATTCAAATATAAATTTTTACTGGGAATCAGGTTCGCCTGCGCCGGAACTTCCTGACGATAATTTTAGTATTCGCTGGACAGGTTATATTGTGCCTTCTGTTTCGGGTGAGTACAGTATTGGGTGCTGGGGAATGCCACAGTTGGATATTTGGTTTGAAGGTGAAAAAATACTTTCATACAGTTCTGAACATCACGGATTTTATCGCGAAAAAGCGGTTCAAATGGAAGCAGGGAAAAAATATAAAGTTGTGTATGAATACTCAAAATATTACGGTGACGGAGATGCCAAATTACTTTGGTCTGTTCCTGATCCCAACATGCAAAAAGATGCGGTTGAGCTGGTTAAAAAAGCAGATGCAGTTGTTGTTGTTCTCGGCTTGTCGCAACGGTTGGAAGGTGAAGAGATGCCTATTCAGGTAGATGGATTTTCCGGAGGTGACAGAACTAGCTTAAAATTGCCTAAAACACAAGAGGATTTGGTAAAAGTGATTAAAGCAACAGGAAAGCCGGTAATTCTGGTTTTAATGAATGGTAGTGCGCTTGCAATAAATTGGGAAAATCAAAATATTGACGCCATAATTTCTGCAGGATATCCAGGACAGGAAGGAGGAACAGCTGTTGCTGATGTATTGTTTGGTGATTATAATCCAGCAGGTCGTTTGCCGGTTACTTATTATAAGTCAGTTGATCAGTTACCGCCATTTGAAGATTATGATATGGAGGGCAGAACTTACCGTTATTTTGAAGGTGAACCGCTTTATCCGTTCGGTTACGGATTAAGTTATACAACGTTTAAATATTCGTCTCCGGTTTTAGCCAAAGAGGGAAAAATTGGCGAAAATATTAATGTAAAAGTTACAGTTACCAATACAGGGAAACGGGATGGCGAAGAAGTGGTTCAACTCTATTTAAAAGACGAAGAAGCCTCAACACCACGTCCAAAAGTTCAACTTGAAGGATTTAAACGGGTTCAAATTAATGCAGGCGAATCAAAAGAGGTAGAATTTGAATTAACACCGCGCCAGTTTTCAATGATAGGGACAGACGATAAAAGGGTGATCGAACCAGGTTGGTTTACGATATCAATTGGAGGTGGCCAGCCTGACGACCCAAATGCAAAGGCAGTTTCGGGCAGAATAGAACTAACAGGAAATATCATGGAATTACCGAATTAATTTTCATAAAGTAATTTACAGGGGCTGTTGATTTCAACGGCCCTTTTTATTTACTATTTTTTTATCCGAAAAAATATAATATCAGGGATGAAGAATATGAGAATAAAAAGCCAAAGTCAAAATAATTGCCGATACTTATTTTTCTCAATACTTCCAGTGTATATTTCTTGAAATAGAGTGTGAATTTTTGAAGGTGAATCTGCAAATTCGAAAGCCACAATAAAACTATGATACCCTCCTGGAGTGTCAACTGGAAACAGCCCCTCCATTGTCACTTTCTGATAACGGACATATCAATTTTTTTGGTACCCAAATAAAAAAATGTTGCTGCAATGGCCATAAAAACATGACTGGTAGCAATATAATTAAACCATTGATGTGGAGAGATTTTATTCATAAAAAACAGGGCAGCGAGCGCAGCAAAACCAATTGCAGTTAACAGGTACTTTCCCGCTTTATTCCGTGTTTTTATAAAAAGGAATGTTTCTAAAGACAGAACCACAAACATTAACCCATAACCGGAATGAAACTCCACAAAGAAGAAATTCAGCGTGCTAATGGTAAGTGTAAGAAAAGTTAGAAATTCAACTATGTTAATTACTTTAAAAATTTTAATTATTGATTCGTTCAGCCATATTCTCGTGTGTTCAATAGCGGCTCTTTCAACAAACATAATTGAAATCATACTTATTATCCAGCCCGGTAGTTTCCAGTAAAAATTAAATGCATATAAAAAAGCATGACCAATAATTCCCCCAAAAAAGGTGGCAACTCCCATGGCAAAAAAATAGATTTTAAAGTACTGAAAAGTCTTTTCCGTTTTACCTGATCGATGCAATTGATATGAAAAGTAAAAACAGAGGAATGAAACAAGTAAATCGGTGATGGTAACAACAGGTTCATCAACTCTTATTCCTGCAATAAATACGGTGTTCGTGACGTTCATGGAATTAAAATTTGAAAAATTTGTTCTGAAAGGTGTTTTACCATAAAATACAAACAATCTCTAAGATTTCAAAGAAAACAGGGTGTAATTGAATAAAGGAAATAGCTAAATCTTGATTACAAAAAGGAAAATATTATTGTTTCTGTAAATTTGAAGCTCCCGATTATTTGTTTAGTTTTGCCCGCTTAATATCGAAAATTATGAGGTTAAGGCAGATTATTTATTTTTCAACACTATTAATTATTCTTGCTTCGTGTGGCGGACCCAAAGTTTTTGTTTCTGACAAACAGAGTGCTGAAGCCGCAGTTTCTCAGGGAAATTATGCTGCTGCGGTGCAAGCCTGGGAACAGTATTTTCAGAAAACGCCTGTTGAAAATGTAACCGGTTCTGATTTTGCGTCGGCCGCAAAAGCTGCTTATAAAAATGGTAATTCAGATCAGGCGGTTAGTTGGTTTGATCAGGCACGGTATAAAAATTACAGCGATTTCGAGATGTATCAGATTCTGGCAGAAATAGCTAAAAAACAATCAAATATTTCAAAAGAACTTACAGCTCTTGAGTATATAAAAGATCATTTTCCTGAACAAACAGACAAAATAGAAACACGTCTTTTTGAGATTTATAATGAAATTAAAGAGCCTGATAAAGCGCTTCAGGTCTGGAAAAATATGGATCAGACCGCAAAAGGTGAAGAAAATAATTTGCTACTTTTTTTCGACCTTGAAAAATCACAAAACGATACGCTTGTTTGTGATTCAGTTTCAAAAGTGCTACTTAAATTAAATCCAACCCAGGTTAATGCATTAGAATGGAATGCCTTTAGATATTATTGGTTGGGTGAAAACCGGTACGAACGCGAAATGGAAAAGTATAACAAGAATAAAACCAATAAACAATACAGAATTCTTTTAAAAGAACTCGATCTTTCAACAGCAGATTTTAAGAAAGCTTTGACCTACTTTGAGAAATTGTGGAAGATGGAACCCGGTAAAAAATATGCCAGTTATCTGGCTAATATTTATGCACGTTTTGGCGATAAGGACAAGGCAAAATCTTACGAAAAGTATTTAAATTAAACCATTCGTAACTACTTCGGCTGATTATTTAGATTCCTTGTTTTGGCGCGCCGTACGTAAAATGCAAATCCATTTTTCTCTCCTATCTTTTTAATATCCGAATACTCATCTAAAAGTTGTGCACGGTGAATTTTGGTTACAAAATAAACATCCTTATCGATGTCGCCTCTTAAAAGCCAGTTATCATCATAAAAATTCTTATTATCAGGCGGTTGTGTTTTTCCATAAAAATAAGTGGCGTACGATTTAAAATAGACATTTTTGATGTATACATCTTTCCCCTGTAGCGATTGAAAAAACTCAACTAGTGCACCTTGAGTATATTTTTCAACCCGAGGAACAATAACTGACATGATTGAGAAAGTGAATATTAAAACCGCTGTCCAAAGCCATATCGCACGTTCAAAAGCCTGCTTCTTTTTCAGTAGAACAAAAATAAGAACCACGGCGATCAAAAAGATCAATCCAGGTAGAAATTCAAAACCTGTCCATCCTCCATTTGCCTGTAAATTTCCAACAGTAAATTGATCGTGAATAAAATTCTTTTCGATGATTACTGATTTGAATTTGTCAATAAACTGCAATGAAATTAATACAACGGAAAGAATTACAGAAATGGTTACAATTAAAATACTTTGCCACCGGCTCCAGGTTTGTTTCCCTTCTTTAATCTGATAAATAGAGTTTGCAGCTAAAAAAGTTAACGGGAAATAGGCAAGCGAAGAATAATGAATAATTTTAGTTTTTACGATCGTGAAAAGGATCAATACAACCCAGAATAAAATGATCATCCATTTTTTCATTAATGCGGTAAAATTGTCTTCCAGCATTTCCTTTTTAAAGGATTTTATCGCAATGATGGAGGTTGGAAATGCTCCAAAAAACAGCACCACAAAATGGTATCCTAAAAATCCCCCGTGACCGGCATCTTTTGTAGTAAATAACCTGATCTGATAAACCACAAATTCTTTGATTGTGTCAATATTTCCATTAAGAATCTGAAGGATAAACCAGGAACCACCAACTACAAAAAAAACAAGAAAATAGGCAACCACTTCCGAAACTTTTACTTTAATCCTGAATCTGATCAGTATTAAGTAAACACCGCCGGTTAATGCTATCAATAAAAATCCTACCGGTCCTTTGGTTAAGAAAGCGAGGCCGGCAAAAACGGCTGAAAAAGTAATATTCCACAACTTATTTTTATTATCAGGAAATGAATAGAGCATCAGAAAATAAACTCCGAGAAAAATAAACAGGTTAAACCAGGGATCAATAATTCCGGATTTAAAGTAGAAAAAAGGGAGAACCGCACCGGCAAAAGCCAGTACCCACAATACTCCAAAAATATTGTCGCGTAATTTCCTGCCAATATTAAATACAATCAATAAAGTTGTTATTCCACAAACTGCATTGGGTAATCGAGCTGCAAATTCATTAATACCAAACAGTTTCATCGATAATACCTGCATCCAAATAAAAAGAGGAGGTTTTTCCCAGAAGGGCAGAAAATTGATCTGCACCGTCAGGAAGTTTTTGGTGACGATCATTTCGCGGGCGGCTTCGGCAAAGTTAATTTCATCCCAGTCGAACAGATGAACACTGCCAAGAAAAGGGATAAATGCCATTGCAGCCAGAACCACAATTATCACCTGTATTTTTATCGGGTTGTACTTATTCATTTTCGATTTATTACGGAGCTATTCAACCATGGGGATTTCATATTAGAAAACCAGATGAAACTGAAGAGAATGCAGCTGGTTCCTATTAGTGAGCCCACTGTAATATCAATTAAAAAATGCTGTGAAAGATATATTCTTGAATACGCTACAAAAAAAGCCAGTAAAAGAAAGATGAATTTTAAAGTATTACTTTTTACAAGTATCGCTAAAGTTAGAAAGACATTAAAAGCAGTAGCGGAATGACCGGAAGGAAAACTTTGTAATTGATATAGTTTTACGCCTTCAACAAAATGAAGTTTATAACTTTCATAGAGTTCAAAGTATTTTGAGGGACGGTACATATCGTGAAATACCAGTTTTTTCAACACATTTACTATTAATGAAGTAATTAAACTACCGGATAAAAAGGCAAATGCATAACGGTATTTTATCATTAAAAGACCAATAAAAAGAATGGCAATCATCCATCCATTGCCCAAATTGGTGGCGTATTTAAAAAAGGTATCGAAGAACGCGTTATTAACTTCGTTTGATGCAATATGTAGTTCAGCTTTTGAATAGAAAAGAAGCAAAATTATAGCGAACAAAAACAGTAGAATATAAGGAATTAGAAAATACCTGTTCTCCCTAATAATTTTTTTCATACCCCGCTTGTTCGATTAAATAAGTGATTTTATGAATCTGCTTTTTTTTTCAATGCGCTGCTAAGATAAATATTTGCCATTAAACATTAAAATTTCAGAATCACTGCGAAAAGGATATTACAATTTTGGGTGATGGCATACAAACACCTATTTGTAGTTGCCAAAAGATAATCCAAAACAGCGTCAATCTGATATTTCTCTGGCAAAAGAAAAATTGAATGGCCGGGAACCGACTGTTTCATTAAAAGATGGATTGATTAAAACAATCGATTATTTTGACCGACTTTTGAAGCACTCAAAATAAAATTAATGATTAACTGGTTGGTAGTGTCTTTTAAGCCATCGAGCCAAACCGTCGAGCCCCGGAAACAATACTCGTTCTGTTATATTAGCCTGGTCCAGTTTGTCGCGAATTTCCCACTTTATATTTGATGGAATAATAATTCTCCGATAAACTTCCGGATGTTGTACAAGCCAGTGATCAAGTACTGAAATTGCATCAGTCATTATTGAAAAGAGGGCGAATTGGTTGACAATTCGGTCGTCAATTGAAGGTGGCTCAAAAAACAGAACATGTCCTTTCCCGATTATTTCATCGAACTTTTGCAGATTTGAAGATTCAGATTCAAGCATTTCAACGGTAAACGCATTGCATTCCTCTTTCGACAAAAGATTTTTTAATGGCTCCGGAATTAAACTGTTTACTTTGACAAAATCAATTTTCCAGATCACACCATCGATATTAAATTTTTCGGTATTCGCTGTGGCAAAGTGCATTGCAATAAAAGGCGAGTAGGTCCAGTCGAGCAAACGGGTTGGTAGGCCGTGATGCTGTGCCAATACTAACGAACGTAGTTGTGTATTGGTAAGATTAGGCTCGCTGGTTCGGGCATATTTTCTGAAATTCCGCAAAAGATGATATTCCAGGTCAGGGCGCTCGCCGCAATTTCGCAGAAAACTGTTTTCAAGACAGTAATTTGCATCTGATAATCCACGAAATGCATAATCACTTCTAAACCGGCCAAGTTGTGGTCTCCAGGAATCCTGGTAAACTTCGTCAATTAATTGTGACCAGCTTTCAATTACAATATCGTTTGATGTTATGTTACAATTCATAGTCAACGTTCAAGATGTTTTTTCTACTAAATTAATAAAAACAAAAAAAGGAAACCAGATATTTGGTCTCCTTCGCTGTTTAATTAATCTATTCTTTTAGGTGCAATTGAATTCTACTATCGTGATCTTAAGAAAGGATCACCTTCAAGTCCCTTTTTTTGTACTGAATCTTTTGGCTCAACAAGATTTAGATCTTCATGCAATGATATCGATTTTGATTTTTCTGTGTTTGATCCCGGTTTTACCATAATAACTTTATCAACACTGCCAGATCGTTCTATAACGTCAATTTTATGACTGATTTTTAATCCAAGTATATAAAATATGGCGGTGATTAGAATAATTGCTTTCATGGGCAGTTTCCTATTTTGTTTTTTGAACTTAAATCAGGAACCAAATTATGGAATTACCAGTAAACAGCGAAACATTATCTGCGAACCACAGCAATTTTTCTGCGAATATCAGAATATACTCTGCTAAAGGAGCAGCGTCATTTAATGAAACAAAAATTATTTTGAATTGTATTTGAATTATAACGTTAAGCGGGCCAGAAAGTCGTAATGGTCGCCAATTTGAATCAATATATAGTTTAATCCGGCGTTTTCTGCTACTTGTTTAAGTTTGTCTTGATCCACAAAGAGCCATTTAAATTGTGTAGCCGATTTTTTATACCTAACGTTATATGTCATTTCTCCGTAATAATCAGGATTTGCTACATCTGTCCACAATGAACCGTCATCTTCTTTAAACAAATAAGAAATATCAGAAGAATCAATAAGTATTTGTCCTTTTTTTGTGAGAAGTGTTTTTAAATGTTTTAGTAAATGAGTTAGTCCGTCAATTGTTTCACCGATTCCCGCTCCGTTCATTAAAAGAAGTATAGTGTCAAAGTTTTCCTCAGAAAATTGATAAATATCTTTATTAATAACTCGTTGTATCCCTCTTTTCATCAACGTTTCCGAAGCAAGTGATGATTTTTCAAGTGCGGTGACACTAAAACCTTTCTTCTGCAATATCAGCGAATGACAACCGGCTGCAGCGCCAACATCCAAAACCCTTCCTTTACAGAGTTTCAATGCTTTTTGTTCCAATCGGGGCATTTCTTTTTCTGTCCGAAAAAAATAGGAAGGTTGAATTTCTTCGTTTTCAGTATAATTGCTGTTAACATTTATTTTGGGAGCTTTCCCCTTTTCAAAATAGTCGTGGATTGCTTCTCCAAACGGATCGTTCATAACTGAATTTATTAAGTACGAAGTTAAGATTAATTTTTTCTATTTTTGGAGCTTTGTCAACTTTAACCTTAAACTGCTTTGATTATGATTCGATGGCATATTTTTGCACTGATATCAGCGATTTTTTTTATTGGTTGCAATTCAAATTCTGAAACATCAGCCAAACACGAATATTCTGATTGGCGCGGGCCAAATCGCAATGGTATTTACAAGGAAAATAATCTTTTGAAACATTGGCCTGAAAATGGCCCCGATTTGCTTTGGTCGTATGAAGGACTTGGCTTTGGTCACAGTAGCGCTGCCGTTACCAGCGACAGGATTTTTGTAACAGGAATAAAGGATACAATCGCTTCGCAGGGGACTCTTTCTGTATTTGACAGGGCAGGAAATTTAATGTGGGAAAAACAATACGGACCTGATTTTACTTCAAGTTATCATGGAACGCGTTCTACACCGGTTGTTGTCGACAGCCTTATTTACATTGAAAGTGGAGTTGGAAAAATTTTCTGTCTGAATACTGAAACAGGAAATCAAGTCTGGGCAACTGATTTTATTAAAGATTTTGGAATTGATTCTGTGATTCAATTTGGTTTTGCTGAATCCGTTCTGATTGATGGGGACAATTTGATTTGTGTTCCAGGCGGAAAAGAAAATAATGTGGTTGCTCTTGACCGGTTCACTGGGGAAAAAGTATGGAGTTGTGAAGGAAACAGGGAGATAGCAACTTATAGTTCACCCATTTTGATTAATTATAACGGACACAAATTGGTTGTAGCGATGACAGCCAGTTCTATTTTAGGAATTGATGCAAAAACGGGCGAAAAGTACTGGAGGTTCGAACACACCCAGCAGAATAATATTCATGCAAATACCCCGATTTATTATGACGGAAAGATCGTAGTTGCCAGTGCCGACCCGACTGAGACATCAGGAATGGTTCAGCTCCAACTTTCAAATGATTGCAGAAGCGTTAAAGAAGTTTGGCGGAATCGTAAGTTAAGAAGTTTTATGGGAGGTCAGATTCGAATTGATACCTGCATTTACAGTTCGGCTTATTTAAAGAATGATTGGGAAGTGCTTAGCTGGAATACAGGAGAAATGCTGGTTCAGAACAAAGATTTTGGTGGTGGCGCAATTATTCTGGCTGATGGGTTATTTTATTGTTATCCTGAACATGATGGAGTAATTGCTTTAGCAGATGGTGCGTCCGATCATTTTAATTTTATCAGTAGTTTTAAAGTTCCTTTAGGAGATGGCGAAAATTGGGCACATCCGGTAATTTCCAACAGAAATTTAATAGTCCGGCATGGCAATGCTTTAATGGTTTATAATATTTCTGCTAAATAAAAATTTCGCCAATTAAATAAGTAACAGCTTTTCCACCGATTTCAACCCTTTCGCCTAAATTTTTACAGTGAAGGATTCCACCGCGGTTTGAAATTTGTCTGGCAATTAATTCATTCTTGCCAAAAACTTTTGCCCAGTAAGGAATTAACATGGTGTGCGCTGAGCCGGTTACAGGATCTTCATTAACTCCAACCGCCGGCGCAAAAAAACGGGAAACAAAATCAAATTTATTAGATATTGAAGTTGCAATTATTCCTCTTGTTTTTGATTTTGCCAGTTGGTGAAAATCAGGATTCAGGTTCAAAATCTCATTTTCACTTTTAAAAATCAGCATATAATCATCGCGCCCTTTTAAACATTTCAATGGTTGAACCCGAAAAGCATTTTTCAGGTTTTCGGGCACTTCAATCTCAATTAAATCTGATGCAGGAAAGTTAAGATATAGTAAATCATTTTCATGTTTAACATTAAGAATTCCGCTCCGGGATTCAAAATGAATTTCCTTTTTATTATAATTTAAATGATGAAATAGTACGTGAGCGGTTGCCAGCGTGGCATGACCACATAAATCGACTTCTGACAAAGGAGTGAACCAGCGAATATGAAATCTGTTGTCTTTTTGCACGAAAAAGGCTGTCTCAGAAAGATTATTTTCCAGTGAAATTTTTTGCATTGTTTCGTTAGGAAGCCATTTTTCAAGCGGTACGACTGCTGCCGGGTTGCCTTCAAAAATACTAGATGCAAAAGCATCAACCTGATAGATTTGTAATGCCATTGATACTTTATTAAAATTTCACGGTAAATTTCAGGTTAACCCTTCTTCCAGTAAGATAGTTGGGAACTGCAAACTGATCGCCGTAAATACTGGAGACCCAAAAATAGGAAATGGTGTTGTTTATATCCAGTAAGTTAAAAACTTCAAGGCTTACCCACATGTCGTTTACGTGCTGAAAAAAACCATGATCGATTTTATTTGAAGCGCTTAGGATAACTTTTGAAAATGCAAGGTCAATTCTTCGGTAGGCCGGCATTCTGAATGTATCCTGGTATCGTTTTGAATTCAGGAGGACCAGTTGGTAAGCCGTGACCCGTAAAAACCGGCAAGTTGCATTTTCCATGTTGGATTTCCGGGTAAGTAATCCTGGAAAAAGAGGCTGAAATTAACCCGCTGATCAGTTGGGCGTGGAATATATCCCTGTCGTACCCATTTTGTATAGATTTCATTATCTTTTACGAACAGACCCCAATGGTCATCATTATGAATATTTTCCTGGGTTGACATAATTGATAAACTGGCCCAAGATTGTAGTCCACTCACAAACTCCCCGTTAACTTTCATGTCAATTCCTGTTGCATATCCAACGGCTCTCTGTTCGGGCAAATACCGAATTCTTACGTTGTCTACCTGGTAAGGGATTAGTCGGTCCATGAATTTATAATATGCTTCAGAAGTAAATCTGAACGGACGGTCCCATGCGGTGAAAAGTAAATCGGTACCAGCAACAACCTGGTAAGAACGCTGCGCTTTTGTATTATAATTTATTGAGCCATCAGTAAACATTAACTCTTTAAAGAATGCTGTTTGATAGTATGTCCCTGCAGATAAACGAAATGAAATCTTCTTTTCCCAATCAGGATAATAATTTACATTTATTCTTGGACTTAACAGAAATTCGTTATTAAAATCCCAGTAATTAAACCTGATTCCTCCGGTAAAATACAAATCACCACTCGTAACAGGAATATTCCATGTGTCTTGAATAAATCCAGTGACCCGATTTGAGCTAATCGAATTTTTGCTTTTTAATGTATAATAAAGCTGAACTCTTTTGTCAGAATAGGGGATCGAATACCCGGTTGAATCGCGAAAAATCCATTCATTTATATCATTGTTAATGGCTTCATGCTGATATTTTAACCCCCAGTTTAACAGTTGACTTTCAGAATTGTAAGCGCCCCTGTATGTGAAATTGTAAACTGTGGCATCGAGGTAATTTCGTGCATGGTTAATGAATGAACCAACTCCAAGATTCAATATACTATCTCCAAATTCTTTTGTATCCAGATTTCTTTCCAATTGATTTAAATAATAATCTCCTGAAATATCATACGTTTCACTTTCCGTTGCATAATAAGCCGATGCAATAAATTTCATATTTAGGTCAACATTTGGATGATAGTTTACCGAAAGCGCCCCCAGATAGGTTTTAAAATTATCCACTTCCTGACCGTCAAAATAGATTTTTGTATTTAACGGAGCTTGCCAGGTTCCAAATGTAGTTGTTCGGGTTTGGGGAATAAAACGATATTTATTTTGCGAAATATTCCCCAGGAAAGAAATATCAATATTTTGAGAAAGTTGGTACGTAATATAAGTCTGAAAATCAAGAAATTGAGGATCATACTCTCCGTGTTCATCGAGACTACCTAATAAGTACCGGTTTGTTTTATATCTAATTCCTGAAATATGCGACAGTTTCCCTTTTAATGTAACATCTTCAAAATGAGCACTTCCACCAAGCAAACTTCCTGAAGCTGATCCCCTGAATTCACTTGGTTTACGATATTTAATATCGAGCACAGAAGACATTTTATCGCCATATTTCGCATCAAAACCTCCAGCAGAAAACTCAATGGTGGAAACCATATCACTGTTTATAAAACTCAAACCTTCCTGTTGTCCTGAACGAATCAGAAATGGCCGGTAAATTTCAATATCGTTGACATAAACCAGGTTTTCATCAAAATTGCCACCACGCACCGTATATTGTGAACTTAGTTCATTATTCGATGAAACGCCGGGCTGTGTTTTCAAGATCGCTTCAACAGCGCCGGTTCCCATATTGATCATATTTTCGGTAATTTTCGGATCGAGCCGAACCATGTTAGTTCCACTTTTACGCTGACCAGATACCGTTACTTCTGCCAGTTTTAAATTTTTTACGCTTAATTTTATCGTTCTGAAAACACTTTCTTCACTTTTGGCAAAAACAGTATCAGCTACTGCATTATATCCAAGGGATGAGTAAATTACAATAATCTGTTTTTGTGCCGGAATGCGCAAAGTAAATTTTCCTTCCCGATTGGAATTGGTTCCCAAAACATAATCTTTCAGGGCAACGTTTACCATATCAAGTGGGTTTCCATCCTGATCGGTAACCACGCCTTTAAGCGTCGCATTATTACTCTGTCCGGAAGCCACATAACAGAGAAAAAAGGTAAATATGATAAGTGAAAAAAGTCTGGTTTTCATCATTGGCACAAATCTAACAAACCAATTTTATTATCAACTTTTTATTGATAAATAAATTGTGTTATATGAATTAATTTTTACCAGGGAAAAGCATTTGCATTTCGAAATTCTTGCGTGAATTATTTTTTATTCAGACTTATAAAATAACCGGAAATATCATCAACATATTTTTCGTAAGCATCTATGCCGGCAGATGTGATTTTAACTGTGGTCAGGGGATAGTTTCCACGAAAAGATTTTTTTATTTGAAGATACCCGGCATCTTTAAGTTTTCCAAGCTGAAAACTCAGGTTTCCTTTGGTTGTTTCAATATTCTCAAGCAAGAATGAAAATTCAGCCGAACTGACCCCGATAAGAATTGACATAATTGCCAGCCGAACCTGTGAGTGAAGCAACGGATCTAAATTCCTGAACATATTAATTTGTTTTTTCCCGCGCCGAATACATTAATGTGCCCGGAACAATAAAGCATATAACTTCAGCAATCGCCCGAATAAGATACTGATGTGTTAAATCGAATCTTGCGCCGACCGATGCTGCAATCCACATAATAACACCTCCAAGCACTAATGGATAGTAACGATAAATACCTCCGGAAACAAACAATGCAAATCCAATAAGTACCATTTGTAGTGGTTGTAGTAATTCAAAATCGATTTCAGTCAAAATCACCTTGGTGATCATTATTACGATATTGTGAGCCAAAATTACGCCAATCCAAACATAACGAGTTGAAATGGCAGCAAAAGTGGTTACCTTGCGTTTCCTGAAAATAAAATAAGTGGTTATACCAAGAATGCTAACTCCCATTAGAATTTGTATAATGTCCATTAGGTTTCGCATCCACCAAGCCGTTAAATAAGCTGATTTATAGTAGTTGTAAAAATTGCTGATTGACAGCCCTGCGCCCCATAACAGGAGTAACAGCCCGTCGTTCATTAATGCACGTTTTGAAGTTGCAATGGCAGCTTTCATTATTTCAAGTGATTTCTTTTCATCAAAAGAAGCATCACTTTCATTTACTATTTCCATGGTATAAAAGTTATTGATTCTGTTTGTAAAATTAAACAAGTTTGTAATACAAACCAAATTTAATAATTAAAATTTTACCTAATGATTCTTCCAAGATTATTTATTATGCTACAATAAATAAATGATGATTATACTTTCGAGATTCAGATAGCTGGATAATATTTTCTCAAGCGGATTTTAATCCAACTCTACTTTAATTTTTCCTCAATCTGATCATACAGTTTTTTGAAATCATACTCCTGGCAATGTCCTTCCATTGGGGTAAAAGTAATGGTTGCATCTGATGTCGGATTTTTGGTTTGCTTTAACATTCTGTCGAAAGTTCGTAATGCGGGGTTCAGGTAATAATTATCCATATCTGCTCCCCAAACCCAAATTTTGCCGGCTATTTTGGGACCCAGCGTACTCCAGTTCTTTTGAACATAATCTTTAAGATCATGCTTTCTCCAGTATTGTGCAACTTCACGATCGATTTTACCGGTATTCGGATCAAACAAAGGTTCCGGCAATCCATCATCACCTTTCGGGCTAAAAAGTGCAGTAAATGCACTAAACTGCTCTCCCGAAGTAACATAAGTATCAGACCATCCCAATACATTTTCGTACTGTACAAAATCTTTTTGAGAAATTACCGGTTCTCCCGTTACATCACGCATTAATGGTCGCAGGTAATTATATTCATTGTAGAATGCATTTTCATCCCTGTAGATATTTACCAATTGAAAATTCTCAAAATCCACCGGATCAGGACTGTACGAAAAGCATCCATTAAAAAAATCAGGATAAAAGAGCTGGAGTGCCAGCGAAACCCATCCGCCTGTGCTGCAACCTTCCACAAACCGTGATTCAGGTGTACCAATCCCCCTGAATTTTTTTTCAATGGAAGGAATGAGTTCTTCCGTGAGCATTGTTCCATAAGGACCACTATTCTCAGAATTTAACTGGTAACTGTCGCCGAAAGGCCCTTCTCCGTCCAGAAAAACGGTCAATATTTGAGGTGCATCTTTCGATGCCCACCAATCCATAAAACTTTTATTTTGCGCATATCGGCTTGCACGGGTATATCTTCCTCCGTAACCGGCAACATCATATCTCACCGGATATTTTTCATCCGGATTTTCAAAATAACTACCCGGAAGTAATACAGCAGCTTTAACATGCATCTCTTTTCCCCACCATTTTGAAAGTACAGGGCTGATAAAATCAACTTCCTTTAAATATTTATTCTCCTGCAGTTTTGTAGGTTCAATTAATCTAGTCAATGGTAACTCTATCGTTTTATCATTATCCAACTGAACCGAAACAGCCTCGCTGTATAGATTTCCGGGAGCATTAATTCTCGATTCATTTTTGTCCTGATCCCATAAAACCTGAATCCGGTAATTACCAGCCGGGAGTTTATTGAGTGAAACTTCTACCGTTTTAACTAATGATTTGGCATCGTCAAAAACAAATGTTTCTCCCGGTTTCCAGTTTTCAATATTTGTTGCGAAAATCTTGTTTGAACTATTTGGCCAGGTGTTGAATCGTGGCTCGCCACCCTGACCGCTACTTACAAATAAAAATATTCTGCCATTTGACTTAAAATTATTTTTTAATGAGGCATCAATATTTGTAATTACCTTAAGTGCATTTGTTTGCGAGAAAACATGTAAGGTACAAAATGCAATCAAAGAGAATAATACGGCTTTTAGTTTCATTTTTCGGTATTTAAAAGTGGTTTCAGAACAGGCTTAAAAATAGAAAAGTATCTAATACAAATATTGAAATTTGTAAAGAAATTGGTCAAGTCATGCAAACCATTTAGTAAATTCAAAAGAGTAAACCAATGAATAATTTTATCTTTGTTTAAAGTTTAAAATCAAAAAAATTACACGATGACATTTAAATATCAAAAACCTTTCCCGATTTTAAAAGATGACACACCATATCGTTTATTAACCAATAAGTATGTTTCAACGGTTGAATTTGACGGAAGAAAAATATTGAAGGTCGATCCTGAAGGATTAAAACTGCTTGCAAGAGAAGCTTTTACAGATGTATCGTTTTATCTGCGTCCCGGTCATCTGCAAAAACTGGCTGATATTTTGAAAGACCCGGAAGCAACCGATAATGACCGGTTTGTTGCACACACCATGTTGTTGAACCAGGTTATTTCTTCAGAAGGCGAACTTCCAACTTGCCAGGACACGGGAACAGCAATCGTAATCGGGAAAAAAGGCGAAGATGTTTATACCGGTGTAAATGATGCTGAACATTTGTCGCAAGGGATTTACGATACTTATCAGGATAAAAATTTACGGTACTCGCAGGTTGTTCCGTTTTCAATGTTTGAAGAAAAAAATACCGGCACAAATCTTCCGGCACAAATTGATATTTATGCTGAACCGGGAAACAAATATGAGTTTCTTTTTATTACAAAAGGTGGAGGTTCGGGAAATAAGACTTATTTATACCAACAAACCAAGTCACTGCTGACCGAAGAGAACCTTGCAAAGTTTGTGAAAGATAAAATTCGCGACCTTGGAACATCAGCTTGTCCTCCATATCATTTGGCGCTGGTAATTGGTGGAACTTCAGCCGAAGCTACTTTGGCAGCAGTTAAAAAAGTATCTGCCGGGTATTACGATCATTTGCCAACAGAAGGAAACGAAGGTGGTCAGGCTTTCCGTGATCTGGAATGGGAAGAAAAAGTCGAAAAGATTTGTCGGGAGAGTGGAGTAGGTGCCCAGTTTGGTGGAAAATATTTTGTGCACGATGTTCGCGTAGTTCGCCTGCCGCGTCATGCAGCTTCCTGTCCGGTTGGACTTGGAGTTAGCTGTAGTGCCGACAGAAATATTAAAGCAAAAATTACGGAAGAGGGGATTTTCCTTGAAGAACTGGAAAAGAACCCGATACGATTTTTACCAAAAGAAGCGCCGCACATGGAACCAGCTGTAGAAATTGATCTGGATCAACCCATGGAAAATATTTTAAAGGAACTGTCAAAATACCCGATAAAAACCCGTTTGAGCTTAAAAGGTACGTTGATTGTGGCCCGGGACATTGCACATGCGCAAATTAAAAAAATGCTTGACGAAGGAAAGCCAATGCCGGAGTATTTTAAAAATCACCCGGTATATTATGCTGGGCCGGCAAAAACACCAAAAGGAATGGCTTCTGGTAGCTTCGGTCCAACAACCGCCGGACGCATGGATCCGTATGTGGATGAATTCCAGGATCATGGTGGCTCAATGGTTATGCTTGCAAAAGGAAACCGCTCCAAAGCAGTTACCGATGCCTGTAAAAAACATGGTGGATTTTATTTGGGATCGATTGGCGGACCGGCTGCAATTCTTGCAAAACACAGTATAAAATCAGTGGAAGTAATTGATTTCCCTGAATTGGGAATGGAAGCTGTTCGGAAAATTAAAGTGGAAAATTTCCCGGCCTTCATCATTGTCGATGACAAAGGGAATGATTTTTTTGAAGCTTTGTAACAGATTCATGATTATCTCAAGATATAAAAGAACCGTTCTTTTCGAGAGAACGGTTCTTTTATTTAAATAACAATTGTTCTAATTATCTTTAAAAAAGTATTTTATTACCCAAACAATCAGTCGTCACACTAGCTCAACCACCGTTATTTCAGGGGACATACCTATTCTTCCGGGGAATCCGAGATATCCAAATCCCCGGTTCACATAGAGGTATTGATTTCCTTCACGGTATAAACCGCCCCATTGAGGGTATTTGTACTGGATCGGACTCCATTTGATGCCTGCACGCTCAATTCCGAACTGCATACCATGTGTGTGTCCCGAGAAAGTTAGATCGATGTCGCTGTCGGGTAATACTTTAGCATTCCAGTGCGAAGGATCGTGGCTCATCAGTATTTTAAAATGCTGCGGCTTTGCATTTTCACTTGCCTTCTTCAAATCGCCATGTTGAGGGAAAGGTGGTTTGCCCCAGTTTTCTACACCAATTAAAACTATTTCTTCACCATTAATAACAATGGTTTCAGATTCGTTTAGCAGTAACCGGAAACCTATCTTTTTATGGAATTTCTTTATGGCTATCAGATTTTTTTCTTTGGCTTCCGGCGAATCCCATTCTGAATAGTCTCCGTAATCGTGATTGCCAAGTATGGAGTATTTCCCGATTTTAGCTTTCATTTTTGAAAGTACCGGGGCCCAGCCATCGGTTTCTTCGGCAAAGTTATTTACCAGGTCGCCCGTAAACAGTATCAAATCGGGTTCCTGTTCGTTTATTAGTTCAATGGCTTTATCAATCTGATCAAATTTTTTATTAAAACTACCCAGATGCATATCCGATATCTGAACAATTTTCAATCCTTTAAATGATTTTGGAAGATGCCCGAAATTTATTTTTTCCCGTATCACACGGTAGTTGAATTTCCCCTTCGTTACGCCGTACAGAACTGATGCAAATGGAATAGCTACTAAAACCAACCCCATTTGATACAAAAATTCAAATCTTCCCATTTCTTTCTCCGTGTCGAACTTTGTTGTTCAAATGTTTTTTTTATTTAATTCTTTATTATTTCTGTCCCCGATAAGTGTATTTTTCAGCACAAAAAACAATAAATCAAAACTTTAGTAATCATAATAATTTAAAAACAGATTACCAAAACGCCCGCAAATATATACTTCAAAATGTTCTGTTTCAAAAATAATGGGGTAAATGCAACAAAAATTAATTAAGAACAACGATTTTTAACTAATCATTGAAATTACAATTTGAATTTTCAGATTTCCATACAAGTGAAACATCAGATAATTCAGCCTGAATATCATTTGTGTAACCAACAAAATCTCCATTGCAGTTATATACTGATGATATATAATTTGCTAACGGATTACAGTTCCCGTTGTAAAAAACGGTTTCATCCATGGTATTTTGCACTCATAATATAATCATAATCCGACATATCATTAATCATTGTTTTTAACCAGGTTAATTCCTCAACGGGGTTTGATTCATAACACTCGTTGTCAGATTTTTCCTTATTACACGATGTAACTACAAGCATGGATGAAATAGCTATTAAGGCTAATAAATTAAAAAAGTTTTTCACAGTTAATTTTTTTAAGGTTTTGTTCGGTCAGTAGATGTGATTAGGCGAAAAAAGGTTGCCTGAGGTTATTAAATTTTGTAAGTTTTGGTTGTATCTGCCTGATTTTGAGTAACTAAGAACTTGAATTACTTTTTTAAAATTCACTACATTATTTATGTTGGTTCCCAAAAGTCAATTCTTTTAAGTTCATTCTTTTTTAAGAAAAGTTCTTTAAAAAATTACATTTTTCGGCCGGTTTTATTAATATAAAACCAACTGTTGCTTTTCATTAAAGTATGTTCACCTTCTTTAATAAGAACGCAATCATAGGTTACTTTTGCTTTGCCATTTTTAAATTGTTCTGCACAATCAAACTGAGGTGGAATAACAATTTCTCCTTTTGTATTTGCAAACCCGATCTTTCCATTTCTTTTTATTCTGAAAAGACCTTCTTCAATTATATCCGGTCCATTATCAACCCAATAAACTTCATACAATCTGTTTCCATTTTGGTCAATTGCATATGGTACTGAATTATCTTTCCCGGTATCAGCTACAATTGCATATGTTATGACTGTATCAAGAAAACAATAAAAATATTTACCAATCGAAATAACCGTATCACCTTTTTGATTGACATAACCGCTTGGAACTCCTAACTCATATCGATCACCATTATAAATCCTGAATAAAGTGTCAGAAGGCTGAACATTTGAAATATCGTAATATTTCTTCGAAGTTATCTGCCCATTTACTTTGGCAACCGTAAATAAGACTAAAATCAACAAGATTAGTTTTTGTTTCATTATAGAAGTATGTCACTTATTTTATAAACTACATATTGATGTTTCATATTATACTTTAATTTATTCCCATTCCAGGTATTTCCTCCAATTATGTTGTTCTTTGAATCCCAAAACTTCACGGATTTTGCGATTTGAAAACAACGCTTCATGTTCTCCCATTTCGCGAATAATTGGCACGTTAGGAAAGAACTTTTCAGCCAATTCTTTACTGGGAATAATAGCACCGTTGTGATCATTTCCAGCATTGAAAATCTGAAATCCAAGGCCATCTTTTTTTAAACATAAATCCACAATCTGTCCCAGGTCACGCGCATCTATATAACAGAATGCATTTCTGCGGCGCACTTCAGGGTTTTTTAAATAATATGGAAACAGTTCCGTGTACTCGTGAGGTTCAATCACATTTCCGATACGAAGTGCATAAATATCAAAACCTGATCGCCGCTGGAAACCCCGTGCTGTTTTTTCATTTACAACTTTCGATATTCCGTAGCTATCCATGGGATCAACGTCATAATCCTCCTCCAGAGGCAGTACTTTGGGATCGGTCTTTCCATCTGAAAAACAGATACCATAAGTGGTTTCTGATGAAGCAATAATAATCTTTCTGATTCCAAGTTTAACAGCCGCTTCAATCACATTGTAAGTACCAATAGTGTTGACCCGAAACGTTTCATTATCTGGTTTGATTAAGATTCTGGCTACTGCAGCAAAATGTACAACAGCGTCAAATTTTGGCACACCGTTACCCGATTCCAATTCATCTAAGCCGGCGTATGAACTCATTGCATTAAACATTTGTCCTGAATCTGTAATATCCGCTACCAGATTATCAACTCCCGGATGGTCCAAAGGCACCAGATCAACATTCATCACTCTATGTCCCTGGTCAAGGAGATAGGGAATTACGTGCCTGCCTGCCTTTCCCGATCCCCCTGTAAAAAATATTCGCTTTTTAGTCATGTCTCTTCTATTTAAATAATGATTTATGCTGTTTCTAACCAATAAAATGCGCTACATATTTCGCATATTTCACAATTATTCTTTTCATTTAGTGAGTTGGAGCATAATTAGGATAAATCTTAAGTTTAATATTATTGTAAAAATCTTTGTATTTTACTGTTGTACTGATTGTAAATACAAGCCATTCATACAATTCTAAAACCACTTGCAATGCTGTTCATATTTTATTGGTAGGCTTTTTGATTAATTAAGTTTTTCAATATTTTTATCAATACTTTCAATCAACTGTTCAGCAACTTTTCCCTTATTTCTTAAATAATCGATCCCAATAGTCAATCGTATATATAAATCATTAAGGTAATTTTCAACTTCTATATCATGTCGGAATTTATCAATTCGAAACAAATTCCTTTTATCATCTTTGTACCATTCAAGCTGATAGGATCTGCCATTTCCATCAAAAAGATTGATATTTCCTGAAAAGAGCATATATTTTTTCTCAAATACTGATTCATTAATACTATTTGTATATCTCTTTGTATCAGTTACATGCTGTGTCAGTGTAATATCAGAATAGTATTTTGCTAATTGTTCCTCTAAACTATCATTGGGGATTATGTTTAAATACCCGTTACTTTTAGCCATATCAAAAGCAGTTTCATTTGAACTTGGGAGAACGAAATAAAGAGTCTGCTGTATGTCATTAATGAATTGTATTGTATCTTCTACAGGATCAGATAGATTTACAAAGAACCTAATAAGCCTGGTACAAGCCTCCTTTTGATTGGTTTTAAATCTTTCCACCATTTGTAGATTCGCAATATCGTCTTGCAGGTCTTTCCTGATTTTATATAACGTATTTTTCGCTAATTTTCTGTTGTCTGCAGCTATCTTCCAACTATTGATTTGTAACGCAAGTAGTATTCCGATCACCACTAGAATTATCTCACCACTCGCATAAATTAGATATTTGCTGAATTTATTTTCAGCAATTAACAGTTGCCTGATTCTTCTAAAGAATTGCATAATAAGTATTTTATGACTACCTATATTTATTTTAATTTAAACTTATTGAACTTTATTAAAAACACAATAAATTACATTTTATAAGAATAATCAGGTAGTAATTATTCGTAAATATTTAAAAGATACTAATTTATCAAAAAGTTTGCAACCATAAATTGTGTGGCAACGTTTTTAGTACCTTTGAATGCTTATAAATCAGCAAAATAGATGAAAGCCGTTTATTACAATAAATTTCAGGGACCGGTTGAAATTAGAGATGTTTCGTCACCAAAAGTTTCTGCTGCCAGTGTTATTGTTAAAGTAGAAGCAACCGGTTTGTGCCGTAGTGACTGGCACGGTTGGATGGGACATGATCAGGATATTATTCTTCCGCATGTTCCGGGACATGAGTTAGCGGGCGTAATAATTGAAAAGGGTTCGGAAATAAAAAAATTCAATATTGGCGACCGTGTAACGGTTCCGTTTGTAGGTGGATGCGGTCATTGTCCCGAGTGCGTTTCGGGAAACCACCAGGTTTGCGACAACCAGTTTCAGCCTGGATTTACAGCATGGGGCTCATTTGCTGAATTTGTGGAGATAAAATATGCCGATATTAATATGGTAAAACTGCCCAAGGAAATTGATTTTGTAACTGCTGCAAGTTTGGGTTGCCGGTTTATCACATCATTCCGTGCAGTAATTGACCAGGGAAAAGTTACGGCCGGACAGTGGGTTGCGGTACATGGATGCGGTGGAGTAGGCCTTTCTGCCATTATGATTGCAGCGGCAGCCGGCGCCAACGTTGTTGCTATTGACATTGATGATAAGAAACTGGAACTGGCTAAAAAAGTGGGTGCAAATATTCTGATCAATGCCAGAAGTACAAAAAATGTTTCTGAAAAAATAAGGGAAATAACTGATCGGGGAGTGCATGTTTCCATCGATGCATTGGGAAGCGAGGAAACTTGCTTAAATTCCATTTCGAGTTTGCGAAAAAGGGGGAAACACATCCAGGTTGGATTAATGACCGGCGATCATCAACACCCAAAAATTCCAATGGACAGGGTTGTAGCTCATGAACTTGAAATTTTTGGAAGTCACGGAATGCAGGCATTTCGATATGCTGACATGTTTGAAATGATTGCTTTGGGAAAATTAAAACCTGAAATGTTGGTAGGAAAAACCATCTCATTGGAAGAAGCACCGCAGGCACTCGTTAATATGGATAAATTTGAGAATTTGGGTGTTACAGTTATAAATAGATTTTAATTGGAAAGAATCTGACAACGTCATCCTGAACTAGTTTCAGTATCTATTAAAATGAAAGGTAAATTCTTCTAAATAGTAATGAATCGGTAAATTAAAAAGATGCCGAAACGAGTTCGGCATGATGTTTACAAAGAAATAATAATATGGAAAACCTGAAAATAACGATAGTTCAGCCCGATATAATTTGGGAAGATATAAATGCGAACCTTGACAAGTATTTAAAAATGCTTGAAAATACCAGGCAAACTGATGTTGATTATTTTACCGGAAATGTTTACAACCGGCTTTTCAATGGAATCTGAAAAACTAAAGGAAACAATGGATGGTCTTTCCGTATCGTGGATGAAAAAACTGGCGAAGAAAAAAGATGCTTCAGTAATTGGGAGCCTGATTGTTGAAGACAAGGGGAAAATTTGGAATAGAGCAATTTGGGTTTTTCCTGACGGAAAATTAACGTTTTATGATAAACGTCACTTATTTAGCATGGGAGAGGAGCCCCTACATTATGCTGCAGGAGATGAGAAAATAATTGTAGAGTTCCGTGGGTGGAAATTTTGCCCGCTTATTTGCTATGATCTTCGTTTTCCCGTTTGGAGTAGAAATAGTGAGAATTATGATGTACTTATTTATATGGCCAACTGGCCTTCTTCACGTCATCATGTTTGGAAAAATTTGGTAGTGGCCCGAGCTATTGAAAACCAGTCGTATTGTGTTGGCGTTAACCGGACAGGTAATGACGGGGCTGGTTTAAATTATCTTGGAAATTCGGCAATGGTTTCACCAAAAGGATTTGCAGAATTTATGGGTGAAAACGAAACGACAAAAACATTTGAAATTTCTTATTCCGAATTGTATAATTTCCGAAACAACTTTCCAGTACTTAACGATAGGGATGAATTCAATATTCTGTGATCAATATAATTTAGCTGATTGTTATTTCTGTTTATTAGCTAATTAAGCGATAATTCCAATATTTTATCCCCAATGCTTAATGGCATATTTTTTGCGCTTCATCATTAGTTCCATAATTGAAATTATGAAAAATTTCAGGCTACTATTCAAATAAACTAATTCGTTAGTTTTATAACTAAATAATTAGTTTTATATTTGTTGTAATATTTGGTTCCTAATTATTTGTAGAGTACAAAACAGGCAGAGCAAACTAATCGAACGGCAAAAATGCGAATGTCGAACTTTAAATTTAAAAATTATGGAAACAAAAAAAACGTCGGATGCCGAACTGGAAAACAAAAAGAATGTTTTTTTTATGTTCGGTTTGGTTATTGCCTTAGCTACTGTTCTTTTGGCTTTTGAATGGAAATCGAAACCAAGTAAAGTTGAATCATTAGGTGATCTTCAATCGCAAACGGTTGAAGATGAATTTATTCCAATTATCCGGGAACCGGAAGTTACACCACCACCACCACCACCTACTGCTATTGAGATAATAAACATTGTTGATAATAATAAAGAAATTGTCGACGAACTGGAAATGGAGGAAAGTGAAGCAACAGATCAAACACTAATTAATATTGTCCCGGTGCTTACTACTAAAGAAGAAGAAGTAAAAAAAGATGAAGTTTTTGTTAATATTGTTGAGGAACCAGCTGAGTTTCCCGGTGGGGATCTGGCATTATATAAATATATCAGCGATCATGTGGATTATCCAATGATTGCGAGAGAAAACGGAGTTCAGGGAAAGGTGTTGGTAAAATTTATTGTTGATGAACAGGGAAACGCAACAAATGCAGAAATAATAAGGTCAGTTGATATGAACCTGGATAAAGAGGCATTGCGTGTTATTAAAACCCTCCCAAAGTTTAAGCCGGGAAGACAACATGGAAAAGCAGTAAAAGTTTATTTTGTGGCTCCAATTAATTTTGTACTTCAGTAAAAGATAAATTTAACCCGCTTTTTATCATTTACATTATTTCAAAAATAACTTCAACTAAATTTGTAGTTTAAAAACTAAATGATTAGTTTTAGGCATTATTTTTGTTAAAATAAATTATTGATCTGAATTAATTTTTGAAAAAATGAAAGAACTTACAAAAGCAGAGGAGCAGATTATGCAGTTGTTGTGGGAGCAGGAAAAGGCGTTTGTTAAAGAAATTGTTGATTTAATGCCGGACCCAAAACCTGCATACAATACGGTTTCAACAATCATCCGTATTCTAGAAAAGAAAGGTTTTGTCGGGCATAATGCTTATGGGAAAACCCATGAATATTATCCGTTGGTTTCACGAAAAGATTATACACGCTCGTATATGAAATCGTTTATCCGTAACTATTTCAGTGGATCTTTCCAGGAAATGGTTTCCTTTTTCGCCCGCGAAGATAACATGAGCGTATCGGAACTGGATGAATTAATTGAAGATGTAAAACGCGATCTGGAAAACGAAAATATGTAAAGCCATGAGTAGTACTGTAAATTTTTTGTTAGAGTCTGGCGTTAGTTTAGCCTTGCTGGCATCCATTTACTTATTACTATTAAGAAAAGAAACTTTCTTCAAACTTAACCGGCTATTTTTGCTTGGTTCTATTCTTTTCTCAGTAATCCTGCCTTTTCTGAAGTTCAGAATTTATGATCCAAAATCGGTGATGCTTTCAGAAATTACAGTAACACCTTACCGTAACCTATTGGAAGCTGTGACCATTTACAGTCATGATTTCACTGGGACCGTTGAACATGCGGTACTTTCTACCAATTTATTAATCATAGCCTATTTGGCGGGGATGTTATTTTTCCTGTTTCGGTTTTTTTATCGTGTTATTCAGTTGATAGTAATGATCCGTAAAAACGATATTAAAAATGAAGGATTTTTTAAATTGGTTATTCTGGAAAAAGAAATCAGTCCGTTTTCATTTATGAATTATGTGTTTATAGGGAAAAGTAACCAAAACCAGGATGGTTACGACAGGATGCTGATGCACGAAGTAGAACACGTAAAACAAGGACATTCTTTCGATGTAATTTTCCTGGAGGTCTTAACTATTTTCCAATGGTTTAATCCATTTATGTGGATACTTCGCCGATCCATTCGTGAAAATCACGAGTATATTGCCGATCAGGCTGTGCTTACTTCAGGTATTAGCCTTGGCTATTATAAAAAACTACTTTTAAACCAATTTGTTGATAACCAGTTGGTTATTGCCAATAATTTTAATTATTCACTTATAAAAAAACGAATAAAAATGATGTCAAAAATGAAATCTTCAAAATTGGCCATTTCAAAACTATTGTTTGGAATTATTATGGCCACTGCGCTTATTATCGCTTTTGCATGTGAGCAAAAAGAAACCATTGAAACAAATGAATTAGTTAAGGCGGCGGATAATACACTGAAACTATCTTTTATCGACGACAAAGTACAGATTGTTGCTACGCCCGAACAGGTTGCACGTTTGAAAAACATATTAAACAGCCCCGGGGGGCTTAATGTTGTAACTGATGATATGGGGAATACTTTTCTGGAGAAAAAGGCTGTAACAGCACCTGCCCAATTAGCCAGTGGTGAACAAATCTTTTTTATTGTTGAAGATATGCCGGAATTCCCTGGTGGAGAGCTGGCTTTGCGACAATATATTTCCAATACAATACAATATCCTGAAATTGCACAGTCAAAAGGAATCCAGGGGAAAGTTTATGTGTCTTTTGTGGTAACCAAAGAGGGATCAGTAACTGAAGCAAAAGTTATCCGGGGAGTTGATCCAATTCTTGACAAAGAGGCACTACGTGTAGTTAATACGCTGCCCAAATGGAAACCAGGATACCAAAGAGGTGAGGCTGTTAATGTTCAATATACAGTTCCGATCAATTTTGTTTTGCAATAGAAAATAAAAAAATCGTTGTCCCCGGAATTAGAAACCTAACTCAATAATTTTATTTCAGGGGATGACGATTCTCTTTTTATTTAAAGGGTTATGAAAACAATAAAATATTTTCTTATTATTTTTTCCCTATCGGGAATTTCATCCGTTTCCTTTTCACAGGAAGAGATCGACTTATTGATTTTGAATAAAGACTATGAACAAGCTATTCAGACAATTAATAATCGTCTCGTAATCACGCCCAATGCAAATCTGTATTTTAAGAAAGGAATTGTTTATAGTAACCTTCAAAATTATCAGGAAGCATTAAACGCTTTTTCTGAAGCTTTACTTCTTGAACCGAATAGTGTGGAGATTCTTTCTGAAATGGCAGATAATCTGGCGACGCTTGGAAATCAGCAAGATGCTGAAGAATTTTATAAAAAAGCCATTCAGATTGATCCTGAAAACCTGACTCTGAAAGCAAAATTAGGTCGGGTTTATATCAACCAGAAAAAGATGAATGCGGCTTACGGTATATTTTCTGAAATATATGCTATAGATTCTTCAAATGTTTACTGGAATAAACAACTGGCTTATTGTTCATATCATACCCAAAAAAGATTACAGGCAGTTCGTTTGTATGAAAAGGTGCTTGAGGCAAATCCCCGTGATTATACAACTTATATCAATTTAATTCATGCTTACAGTTGGAAAAATGAGGGAGACAGCATACTTGCTACTATCGACAAGGGACTTGAACAATTTCCTGATAATAATGAATTATTTCTGGAAAGGGCAAATTTTTACTTAAAATTTAAAAAGTATAGCGATGCCAGGGACGATTTTGAAAATTATTTTTTAGCCCAGGGCGACACAATCTATGATTTATATTTGAATTATGCTGTTTGTATTTATTTTTCAGGCGATGAAAATAAAGCGCTTAGGGGCATTAGAAGACCTCTTCCGCGCTAATCCTAACGATCCGTTAGTCCAATTTTATATGGCGCTGTGTTACAAACAGATGAATAATTTGCCGGAAGCCGAAAAATATTTGAAATGGGCCATTGAGGTATCATATCCTGAATATTTGGCTAAATTCTATCATCACCTGGGACAAATTTATGGTCTCGACCGAAAATTTGAAGAATCAATAGCTGCACTAAAAAAAGCGAACGAACTTGCCCCAAAAGACTATGAGGTACTATTTGATATAGCTACTACTTACGAAGAATATAATAACAATAAAACGTTGGCGCTCACATATTATCGTCTTTATCTTAAAGAGGCCGGAGAAAGTGCACATAATACGGATTATGCCCTTGACCGGATTACAAAGATAAAAGAAGAAATGTTTATGAATGAATAGGAAGTTTATTGAGATCCGTTTTTTTCGCGAATTAAATTGGCTAGCTGAACCCTGGTTTTAACCCCTGTTTTTGTGAATATGCGGTGATTGTGATCTTTTACTGTTTGCAGCGTAATAAACAATTTTTCCGAAATAGCTTTATTGGTTTTACCGCTGCAAATTTCCATAATAATTTCCGCTTCCCGTTTCGAAATTTCATATTGCCGGCAAAAAGATTCAAAATCATCGTCTTCTGATTGCCTTTCACTAATACGAAATTTACCACCGGTTTTTAAAATTACCGGTATAAATATGCTGGCAACAAACAGCAGTATAATGGAGATACAAGTAGAAAAAATACCAAATATATCAAAGAAAAAAAGTGCAGCTGAATAAATAATTGTAATGGAAAAGAATACAAATGCCCATTTTTTTGAAAAACCTGTTTCTTTTAATATGGGAGCATATTTTTTCGGAATGAGGAATGCCATGATAAAAACCAGGTGCATAATTAAATTTAAAATTACGAGTAACCGCACGATGTATATATCGGGATTTGTCGGCATTGGAATGATCTCTTTTTGAATCAGAAATAAAAATGCGATTACAGTTATAAAAAGAAGAGGAAAGAATATTACGGCAAATCCAGTTGAAATTTGATAACCGTTTAAAGTGTAAGAAAAACGAAGCAACATAAACCAACTTACGAACAAAAACGGTATCCCGATTAAAGGAATAAAAACGGCTAGTTTTGCATTAATTTCGTCCGTCAGATTTAACTCAGGAATAATCTCTTTTAAAGCAAGGTCACCCCAAATTCCGTATATATAAAACGACATTAAAAATATTTGCTGAAACAATAGAATTTGAAAAACGGGTTTTTGATGTATTTGGTGCAACTGTTGCGCTATCATGATTCCCATTACGGCACAGCCAGCCGAAATAATGAAGGTGATCATATACGATACAGTTTCAAGCCACATAAGATGGTACTTAATAGTCAGGTGTAAAATTACCAGATGTTCTGATTTGCAAGAACTACCAAAGTAGTAAATAATAAAAATCCTACCAAAGTAGGAAGGATATTTTTTTTAATTCGCGTACTTTCGAATCGACAATGTTCAGAATTTATCAACTTAATTCAATTAAAATGGAAACGACAAAACAACAATCACTAATTCCGACAGCAGGAGGAAGTTTTGGTTATGCCTGGGGAAAAATTTTTGGTAACGCATTTTTAATGTTGTTGGTTGCGGTTATTATTACCGGATTGCTGAATGGCCCGGTAGGCGGGGCAAACTGGAAAATGCATGATCACTTTTCATTTGTGTCTTTATTCTTTTTACCATTCGCCTTGTTTGGATTAGCTTATACATTTATGTTTTTACCTGTTATAAAATTTGGTGAACAGTATATTTTTCTGAAAGCCATGAGAAACGAAGAGGTTGATCTCAAGTTTCTATTTGAAGGATTCAGAAAACAATATTTAAATATTGTTTTAGCTAATTTAATAGTAACTGCATTGTTTCTAATAGGTTTTGTAATGCTTATCATTCCTGGAATTATTATTGCATGTCGGCTTTCATTCGTAACCTATCTGGTTATGGATAAAAATATGGATGCAATGAAAGCCGTAGAAAAAAGCTGGCAGATGACCCGAGGTTATGGCTGGACAATTTTTGGTATGGCATTAATTTCCATTCTTGTTTTTATTGGCGGAGTTATTTGTTTTATCGTTGGAGCAATTGTTTCAATAATGTGGATTCACGGTGCTTTTGCCGCTTTGTATTACTCAATTTCCGGTTCCGATGATTCTGATAACCCAATACCGATTTTGGGAGTTAATGAGGCGTAACAAATAATTGAAAATAAAAATATCAGCCCGGAAAATTTTCCGGGCTTTTTGTTTGTTTATTAACTTCTTTATGTATTTTGGAAACCCAAATATAATTCAATGAAGCGGCTTGTTCTTATCTTAATTCTTAGTATAAGTTTTATTATTTCAAAAGCGCAGTATTTTCAGACCGGACAGGATCCGGCTTCAATAAAGTGGCGCCAGATAAATACCGAAAATTTTCAGATTATTTATCCAGATTATTATGAAGAACAGGCACAGAAACTTGCTTCTGTAATGGAAAAAGTGTATCAGGAGGACGGGATAACATTAAATTATCGCCCTAAAAAAATATCGGTTATTCTCCATACACAAACTGTACAATCGAACGGCTTGGTTGCCTGGGCGCCAAAACGTGCCGAATTTTATACTATTCCTTCCCAGGATATTTATTCTCAGAAATGGATTGAGCAGTTAGCAATTCATGAATTCAGGCATGTTGTTCAAATTGATAAAATAAATTCAGAATTACCGAAGATTATTAAGCTGTTATTAGGTCAGCAGGGAACAGCATTGGTATTTGGAGCCTACGTTCCGTGGTGGTTTACCGAAGGCGATGCGGTTGTAATGGAAACGGCACTAAGTCATTCGGGACGTGGAAGGTTTCCTTCCTTTTTAATGGAACAAAAAGCGCTAGCTGTTGAAAAAGGATTTTACAAATATGATAAAGCTTACAATTCTTCGTATCGTGATTATGTTCCCGATCACTATCAATTAGGTTATTTTATGGTAGGTTCAGCGCGTTCAAGATATGGAGCTGAATTATGGAATTCGGTTTTAGATCGGGTAGGAAAAGAACCTTTTTCACTCGTTCCATTTAATAAAAGTATTAAGAATTACACCGGCTTGTCTACTGTGCAGCTCTATAAATCAATATTTGACAGTTTGAGAAACGATTGGATAACCCAGGATAAACAATATCATTCATCTGCTTATAGAGTAGTCTCTCCTAAAAACAAAACATGGTCAAATTATAGGTATAATCATTTTCTGAATGATTCTGTAATTATCTCCTATAAAACGGCTTTAAACAAAATACCTTCTTTTGTTAAAATTAAGCCAAATGGGACTGAGAAGGAAATACATGTACCTGGAAATATCTTTAAAGAATCAGTAAATTACAGGGGCCCGTGGATTGTATGGTCTGAACAAATCCCTGATCCGCGGTGGCAACACAGCGGCAAATCAAAGATTAGGGTATTAAATGCTGAAACTGGGGCCATGTACGGTTTTTATACTGAATATACTGCATCTGCTCCTTCCATTTCATTTGACAGAGAAAAATTGATTGTGGTTGAGTCCGATTTCTCGAGCCGGTATTATCTTTCCACGTACAGAATAGTAGATGGTAAGTTACTGCACCGTTTCCAGACAAAAAACAACGACTATTTTTTTTCTCCCGACTGGCTAAATAATAGTGAAGTTGTTGTTGCAGTGCTGCTTCCGGAGGGAAAACGGTTAGTGAAGATCAATATGGAAAACGATCATATGGAACTCCTTTCAGAAAAAGATTTGGGAGAAATTAAAAATCTGAAGGTAGTAAACAACGAGCTGTTTTTTACAGCAAGTTTGTCCGGTAAAAATGCCATTTATAAGATGGAAATGGGCGATAAATCCATTCAGCAAATTTATGAGCCTCGTTTTGGTGCTGAAAGTACAGATGTTTCTCCCGATGGGGAAAAAATAATTGCCAGCGATTATACATCAGACGGATTTCGTATCATCGAAATAGGTAAAGACAACATAGAACCGTTGCCCGTAAGTAGGATTGAAAAGAAGAATTATTTGCTGGCCAGTGAAGTAGCAAAACAAGAGTCTGGAGTTATTAACTTTGATTCTATCAATTACCCAAATTATCCTTCCGAAAAATATAGCAAAATTGCTCATTTGATTCATTTTCATAGTTGGGCCCCGGTTGCTGTAAATTCAGATAACTATACATTTACTCCTGGAGTTAGTTTTTTATCTCAGAATAAATTAGGAACTGCTGATATTAATTTGGGGTATAAATGGAAGAGCGATGAAAAGACAGGTGTGTTTTATGGGAAATATACTTTTAAAGGATGGTATCCGGTTTTCGATCTTGAAGCTACAACTGGAAAAAGTGCTTCGCATTATATGCAAATTGAACAAACAAAAAATATATTCGGGGAAATTGTACGTCAGGATACAGTTTTAAAGCGATTTACCTGGAATGAAACCAAAGCAAGTTTGGATGTCAGGTTGCCACTTGATCTGTCTGGAGGGAAGTTTACAAGTTTTTTCCAACCTGAAATTAAATACGAGTACACATTTTATGGACATGATTTATCAACCCCGGAAAAGTTTTTTAAAGGAAATTACCAGTTGTTTTCTTACCGGTTATATTATCAGCAGTTGTTGCGAAAAAGTTACCAGGATGTTTTTCCTAATTTTGGTTTTACAGGAGATTTAATTTTTCAGCACTCGCCAACCGGAAATGTAAATTTTGGAAATTTATTATTGGAACAAACCTATTTGTTTCTTCCGGGATTCATGCCGAATCATGGAATACGAATATTTACAGGTGTCCAGATTAAACAATCTGGTCCAAAATATAGTCTTTCAGATCGAATCCGATATCCAAGAGGCTGGGGAAAAATCGATACAAAAGAAGCTTATAGTTTTGGCATTGAATATAAATTACCGCTGTTTTATCCTGATTGGAATATTAGCAGTCTTATTTATCTTAAAAGAGTTAAAGCGTCGCTTTTTGCCGATTATGCCAATTTGAGTGGGAATCTTTACAAAAATGGAAATGTAGAAGGAACTTTTAACACCAATATATCTTCTTATGGTATAGAATTAACGGGCGATGCAAATCTCTTACGGTTTTATGCCCCTGTTGAAATAGGTGGAAGAGGATCTTATCTGCCTGAAACAAAGAGTGTTTATTTTGAGTTTTTGTTTTCAATTGACTTCAGTTCGCTTTAAGGTAATTAGAGTTACTTCACCTGGCATATCTATTCTCCACGGAACGCCAATAGTTCCTAATCCGGTATTTACATAAAGTAAAGATTTATCGTAATTATATAAGCCGCCCCATTCGTGCCGTACAAAATACATCGGGCTAAAAGTGATGCCAGCTTTTTTAATTCCCCATTGCATTCCATGTGTGTGTCCTGAAAGCGTTAAACTAATACCATCCATATATTTGACTACCGAGTCCCAATGTGCGGGATCGTGCGATAAAAGGATTTTAAAAGCATTTTCAGGAACATTCCTTAATGCTTTGCCGAGATCAGCATATTGTGGAAAAGGTGGAAGCCCCCAGTTTTCAACACCAATAATATAAATTGAATCTTTTCCCTTCGTTAAAACAGTATTTTCGTTTCGTAAAAGATGAAATCCAAACCTTTTATGTGCTTCAACAATCTTCTCAAAATTTTCTTCTTTAAGGAATTTAGTTTTCCATTGACTATAATTACCGTAATCGTGATTACCTAGAATTGAGATGCTTATTGTTTCTTTATTCATCGCCTTAAAAACATCAGCCCAACCCTCTAATTCACTTGAATAATTATTTACAAGATCACCGGTGAAAAAAAGCGCATCAGGACTTAATTTATGAACCAGACGGTTAGTTTCATCTAAAATTTTTTTTGAATGCATGAAACTGCCAAGATGCAGATCAGAAATCTGCATAATCTTATATCCTTCAAAATCGGGTGGCAGATTATCAAAAGTTAATTCAACTTGTTTTAATGTTACACGATGTCTTTCAAATATACTGGCATAAAATATATTGCCGCTTAATCCTATTGCTATTAATAAACCTGCCCATGAAACAATGATTTTAATTTGCTTAGAAAATATAAATCCAATCAAAAATGTGAGGGCTTGTGGAATCTTAAAAATAAAATCAGCAGATAAAAAAGCATTAAAAATTAGCATAATGCCATATTCCCCCTTACTTCCGGTATGATCCGGCCAAATGAAGACTAATACAAAACTTAAAATAATCAAAAGGGAATATAAATAGATGATCCTTTGAATTATCTTTTTATTTCTTTTTAATATTCTGGTAACTGATTTACATGTTCCAATAGTTATAAACACATAAAACAATATGAAAATCAACAAGTAAAATAACTGATAAGATCTCATAGTATTTCATCCAATTAATATGATTTGAATTATTCAGTAAATTCTCTATAAGTATTTAATTATCTTTTATTTGAACAATATTTTTCGTGATTTTACGGCATTCAGAATGCAATATTTATAAAAAGTTGTAATGCTATTCACAAACATCACAGTAAAATTAACGTTTAGTGATGAAATTTAGTTATTAGATAAACTATAGTTGAATAATATTATAATAGAGCGTAAAAAAAAGTAACCATAATGCATTGAGAAATTATGAAAGTTCAATTTCGAATTATTCCCATTAACAATCTGTTTTAAATTCAAAAATGTTAGTTTGGATTTTTATATATTATAGGGTAGTCCTTCATCCAAATAAATATGAGAACTCAGTTCACATTATAACAAAAATGCTAAGCAAACAAAAGTAAATATCATTTTAGTATTCAATGCCCAAATATTCACAAATCTGATATTTTACAAATTAACAATGTACAAATTCAAAAAATTATACAACTAAGCTTTTGAAAAGATCAGAATTAATGTCGAATTAAAAATTGAATTTATCATAATACAAACAACATAATTTTGACATCTTGTAACTTAGTTTATTTATTTTGACTTAAAAATATCTTTAAAATATTTATGTGTATATCTTTCAGTAATTCAGTCGTTTAATTTATATTATATTATAACTTAGATGAATTATAAATTGAAAAATGTAAAATGATTTTTACAAATATAAATAAATTGATGTATAATAATTTGTAGACCAGTACTTTAAATCATTTCAACTAAAGCGTATTTAAATCATAAAAATGCGATTTTTAGAGCTTTTCTAAAAAATTATCATAATAACTAGTTTGAATATTGAATAAAAAAATATTACATTCGTACACTCTTTTCTTTGGACGATGAACAAACTGGGAATTTATTTATGATGAGTAATGTTCATATATAATGAAAAACCGAATACAACAATATATGGATTACAAAAGTATAACGGCTGGTGAATTGGCTGCATTACTTGATGTACAAAGATCCAATATTTCGCACATATTAAATGGTAGAAACAAACCAGGTGCTGCGTTCATCGAAAAGTTTTTATTAAGTTTTCCTGATTTGAATGCCAGGTGGTTACTGACTGGCGAAGGAGAAATGATAGAGAAAAAGGAGATGCCTTTAATCAGGAATGTTGAAGTACCTCCGGTTAAAAAGGTAGAAGAACCGAAAAAGGTTGTGGAGGAGGTAAAAAAAGATGATCAGTCAAAAGCAACTAAAAAGGAAGAAAAACCTTTAAGCAAAATAGTGTTGTTGTACGATGATGGAACATTTGAAGATTATAATAAGAAATAGTTATAAATGATTGATGACTTACAGACTCCAAAATGGAGCATTTAAGGAACCGTTACAATTGTAATGGTTCTTTTTTTTATATAATCCTTAATGTAACACTAATCTTAAAACATAATACCATATAAATTTCGATAGTGTATGCATTCATGCTAGATAAACAAATAGTTCAATTCTTGAATCGATGCATAAAAACGGAAGATATACATCAAAACATTTTAACATCGTTCTTCTATACAATATCTGATTGTTATATACATAAAAGGCCGCAAAGTTTTCTCTTTAGTAAATAAGATTATATAAGCAATACAGATCTATTGCATACAAAATTATAATTATACAAAATGTATTAATAATTCAACCAAAATATACTAGTGTATAAACACAAAATGAAAATAAGTAAAAAATAATTCACAAATGTATTGCGTATGTAAAATATTGTATTTACATTTGTATTGTTATTAGATTATCAATGATACAAAAATATGAAAGTGATACCTTAAAGAAATTTACAAGCCCATTTTAAGTTAGTTCAAGGTAAATACAGAGTAGAAGAGGTCGTCAGAATTGGCGGCCTTTCTTCATTTAATAATGTTCCCATGTTTAATTAATGGCATTTGATGTATTAAAAAGATTCTTAGGTTTCAACTATGTGAACAATATTTTTATATGATTAAATTCACTTAGTTGAATAATGTTAACAAATAAATTTACAAATGTTTTGGTAGTTTAAAATAAGATATTACATTTGTATCGTTATTTAAGCGTTATTTTGAAAATGTAAGATGATTTACAATCTCGATTAGTTTAGTTTAGTTCATAAAGTACAGAGTTACTAAGGCCGTTTTTAAACGGCCTTTTTTGTTTTAATTCATTTTGTTTCTGTTTTATCAAAATAATAAAAATAGAATTATCATTATCTTTGTCGCTAAATTAATGATGATGGTTAAAAAATTTGTTCAGGATTTGCGGGTTATCGAAAATACTCCTTTGAATTTAACTAATTTTCTTATAACGCTGCAGTCTGATATTTCTTTACCTGAAATGCTTCCTGGTCAATTTGCAAATGTTGAAATAAAAAAATCAAATGAAATTTTTCTGCGAAGGCCATTTTCTATATTTGAAGTTGATTACAATAAAAATACCATTTCATTGCTAGTTAAAATTTTAGGAAGAGGATCAAAAATATTAACTGAAATTGAAATCGGAGAATCAATCAGCATCATTTATCCTTTAGGAATAGGATTTTCTAAGCCAAAAGCTGATGATAAAGTATTGCTTGTCGGCGGAGGAAGTGGAGTAGCTCCTGTGTTATTCCTGGCAAAAGAATCGGAACTAAAAATTGAACAAGTCGACATTTTACTGGGTGCAAAATCAAAGGAAGATCATATAAATGCTAATCAATATTCCACTTACGGAACTTTACATTTTGCAAGTGAAGATGGTTCTTTGGGGGAGAGAGGTTTTGTTACACAACATTCAATGTTTAAAAATAATCTTAAAGAGTACGATAAAATATATGCTTGTGGTCCCGATGGAATGATGAAGGCAGTTGCACGGGAAGCTAAAGCAGCAGGTATTTTCTGTGAAGTATCGCTTGAAAACCTTATGGCATGTGGATTTGGTGTATGTCTTTGCTGTATTGAACCAACAGATCGGGGAAATTTGTGTGTTTGCACCGAGGGTCCTGTATTTAATATAAATGAATTGAAATGGTAGATTTACGGGTAAAAATACGTGATCTTGAATTTAAAAATCCGGTGATGACTGCTTCCGGAACTTCAGGTTTTGCTGAAGAATTAACAGATTTTTATGATGTTTCAAAGTTAGGTGCAATCTTGTTAAAAGGAACAACTCTAAAAAACAGGGACGGAAATCTGTATCCAAGAATGGCTGAAACTCCGTCAGGAATGTTAAATGCTGTTGGTCTTCAAAATAAAGGAGTTGAATTTTTTTCAAAGAATATTTATCCAAGAATTGTGCATTTGGGAACTCCGCTTATTGCTAATGTAAACGGCTCAACAGTTGAAGAGTACATTGAGCTGACGGAGAAAATCGATGAGTTGGAAAATATTGCTGCCGTAGAATTGAATATTTCCTGTCCAAATGTAAAAGAGGGCGGTATGGCTTTTGGGATTAGTTGTCCAAGTGCCGAGGCAGTTACACGTGAAGTAAGGAAAGTATGCACAAAACCATTGATAGTAAAACTATCGCCTAATGTGACAGATATAACTGAAATTGCCAAGGCAGTAGAAGGGCAGGGAGCTGACAGTGTTTCCCTGGTAAACACTTTTTTAGGAATGGCAATCGATGCAGAAAAACGCGTGCCGCTATTGTCAACCATTACAGGTGGATTATCCGGACCTGCAATAAAACCTATTGCTCTACGAATGGTTTGGCAGGTTTACAATGCTGTAAAAATACCTGTAATTGGAATGGGCGGAATTATGAATGCTGCGGATGCCATTGAATTTATGCTTGCGGGTGCAACGGCTATTCAGGTTGGAACGGCTATTTTCAAAGATCCTTTTATTCCGTTGAAAATTATTGATGGAATTGAAGATTACATGAAACGGCACAAATTAAATTCTGTTTCAGAAATAACTGGAGGATTGATTATTAAATGAGAAATTGTTGTTTTATCTATCTTTAACTCTAAATTATATTACTACTAATTCAAACTAAAACTTTCAAACTTAATTTACTTTTTGTAATTTATTTAATTGTTAGCAGAATCAGTTTTATAGCGCGTAATTAAATAATGTTAAAAAAGAAATTGTAATGTGAACATTTCAATTTTTGTCTTGTTGTTTAAACCGTAAATTGCAAATAATAGATAAAAACCTATAGTTATTATGTCGGATTTTAAAATTGTAATGCCAAAACTGGGAGAAAGTATCCAGGAGGGCACAATAACCAAATGGTTTGTAAAAGAGGGAGATACCGTAGAGGAAGATGATGTCCTTTTCGAAGTGGCAACAGATAAAGTCGACTCTGAAATCCCTTCACCGGTTGATGGAATAGTAACAAAGATTTTGTTTCCCGAAGAAAGTCTTGTTCCTGTCGGTGAGGTTTTGGCGATCATCAATATGGGAGGTGAAGCTGTATCTGAAGAAGAAACTGCAGAAGGAGTCGGGGAGAAAAATGAGGGATTTGTTTCAGAAGAGAAGGTTACTGAATCTCCTGTCTCGGAAAGCATTGAAAATGCACGGGAATTATCCAACCGGTTTTATTCTCCTTTGGTTCGTACCATTGCAAAAAAAGAAAACATTTCGTTAGAGGAATTGGAAACTATTGAAGGGTCTGGTGCTAACGGAAGGGTTCAGAAAAAAGATATTCTGCAATATCTTGAAAGCCGGGGAGGTATAAATAAAGCTGTTTCAACACCGGCTTCAAAAACATCTGCTGAAAGAAAACCAGTTGTTTCCATGCCTGTATCTGTTGGAGCTAATGATCAGATTATTGAAATGGATCGTGTTCGAAAAATGATAGCGGAGCACATGGTAATGTCAAAACAAGTTTCGCCTCATGTCACTTCAGTTGTAGAAGCTGATGTAACTGAAATCGTTTTCTGGAGAAATAGAAACAAAGCGGGTTTCCAGGAAAAATATGGAGAGAACATTACTTACATGCCAATTTTTACGGAGGCAGTTGCAGCTGCTATTGCACAATTTCCATTACTAAATTCATCGGTTGATGGTGATAAAATAATAATTAAAAAAGATATCAATATAGGAATTGCAGTGGCAAAACCCGATGGTAATTTAATAGTACCTGTTATTAAAAGGGCAGAACAGAGAAATTTGGTTGGTCTTACGAAAGAATTAAACAGGTTGGCCAATGCGGCTAGAAACAACAAACTTATGGTTGAAGAAATTCAGGGAGGTACATTTACAATTACAAATTTCGGAACCTTTCGTAACTTAATTGGAACACCAATTATAAATCAGCCACAGGTGGCAATTCTGGCAACAGGAAGTATTGAAAAGAAACCAGCTGTCATGGAAACTCCAACTGGGGATGCAATTGTTATTCGTCACAAAATGTTTCTTTCGCTATCTTACGATCATCGTATTATTGATGGTGCGCTTGGCGGTGCATTTCTAAGAAAAATAGCTGATAATCTTGAACAATTTGACATAAACCGTTCAGTTTAAATTCTAATTATTAAATGTAATTATGAAAGAGATAGAAGTACCAAAGATACATTCAATAAAAAAGACAGATAAAGAGACCCTTAAAAAGTGGTTTTATCTAATGACTCTTGGTCGTGCCATCGATGATAAAGCTCCAAATTATTTAAAACAAGCTATCGGATGGTCATATCACGCACCTTACGCCGGACATGATGGTATCCAATTGGCAGAAGGGCAGGTTTTTGAAAAAAATAAAGATCATATCTTTTTATATTATCGCGAAATGTTGTCAGCCATGTCATGTGGTATTACTGCGGAAGAAATTATTTTAAACGGAATTTCCAAAGCAACTGATCCGGCCAGTGGAGGCCGTCACATGTCAAACCACTTCGCTAAACCTGAATGGAATATTCACACCGTTTCGTCTTCAACCGGAAATCACGTACTTCACGCAGTAGGAGTTGCCCGGGCAATAAAATATTATGGTGAAAAGGCGGTTGCAATTAGTGGACAGGGAGAATCTTCCGTGAGTGAGGGATATGTTTACGAAGCCTTTAACGGTGCGGATAATGAGCAGCTCCCTGTTATATTCGTAATTCAGGATAACGGTTATGGTATATCGGTTCCTAAAAAAGATCAGACAGCCAACAGGAAAGTAGCAAATAATTTTATTGGGCTAAAAAATACCCGGATCATTCATTGTAATGGAAAAGATGTTTTTGATTCAATGAATGCAATGATCGAAGCCAAACGATTTGCAATAGAAGAATCAAAACCGGTAATAGTTCAGGCAAATTGCGTTCGTATACACTCACATTCCAACTCTGATGATCATTTGTTGTACAGAAATCAGTCAGAAAGAAATTATGTAGAGGAATATGATCCGCTGGCAAAGTTTAGAAGAATGCTTATCCGTTATAAACGGTTCACTGAAGAAGAAATTCAGGAAGTTGAACAGGAAGCTAAAATTGAATTAAAGGCAGCCCATAAAGCTGCAATGAGTGCACCTGACCCTGATCCGGCAACAATTTTTGATTTTGTTATTCCTGAACCTTATCAACCTCAGAAATACAAAGATGGAATTCATAATGAAGAGGGAAATAAGAAAAAACTTATTACAGGTTTAAATGAGACATTAAAAGCTGAGTTTAGGCATAATCCTGATACTTTTATATGGGGACAGGATATGGCAAATAAGGACAAAGGCGGAATATTTAACGTTTCTAAAGGAATGCAGCAAGAATTCGGTGATAAGAGAGTTTTTAACGCTCCAATTGCCGAGGATTTTATTATGGGTACTGCAAACGGAATGTCGAGGTACAACGATAAGATAAGGGTAGTGGTTGAGGGTGCCGAGTTTGCAGACTATTTCTGGCCTGCAATGGAACAATATATTGATACTAGCCACGACTATTGGCGATCTAATGGCAAGTTTTCACCAAACATAGTGATAAGGCTGGCGTCTGGCGGGTATATTGGTGGCGGAATGTATCATTCGCAAACAATTGAGGGGTCTTTGGCGGCGATTCCTGGTGTTAGAATAGTTTATCCATCGTTTGCTGACGATGCTGCGGGTTTGTTGAGAACTGCAATACGTTCAAGGGGATTAACCTTATTTCTGGAACCAAAGGCTCTTTATCAGGATCCCAAAGCTGCGACTGTAATTCCCGATGATTTTGAGGTTCCGTTTGGAAAAGCAAGAGTTAGAAAAGAAGGAACTGATTTAACAATACTTACATTTGGTAATGCGACTCATTTAAGTCTTGATGCTGCAAAAAAACTTGGTGAAGAAGGGGTAAGTGTGGAGGTAATTGATCTTCGCAGTTTGATTCCTTTGGATAAAGAGACAATTCTGAATTCTGTTAAAAAAACAAATAAGGTTTTAATTGCACATGAAGATAAAGTACATGGAGGTTTTGGAGGAGAGTTAGCTGCAATTATTACTGAAGAAGCTTTTGAATATTTGGATGCGCCAATTAAAAGAGTTGGTTCAACATTTACGCCGGTTGGATTTAACCGTATCCTTGAAAAAGCTATTTTGCCTGATGCCAATCGGATTTATGTAGCTGCAAAAGAATTGGTTGAATATTAAAAAAGTTGTTATGAGTAAAACGGTTATTATATATAGTTTTCATACCCAGAAATCAAAAAAAGTAGCTGAGAAAATAATTGATGCTTTTGGAAAGGACAAAATAACTGTCGTAAATGCAGAAGATCTCACAGCTGAAGTATTTGAAAAGAATGACAATTTTATTTTGAGTGCACCTACCTGGTTCGATGGAGAATTACCCAATTACTGGGATGAATTTGTACCTGAATTGGAAGATATGGACCTTAAAAATAAAACTTTTGCTGTTTTTGGGTTAGGTGATCAGAAAGGATACTCTGAAAATTTCTGTGATGCAATCGGTATTATAGTTGAGATTCTTGAAAAGTGTGGGGCTGCTATCGTTGGAAAGATTCCCGCAGAAGGATATACTTTTGAATCTTCTCGTGCTGTGAGAGGCAATCAGTTTTTAGGATTACCTTTAGATCAGGAGAATCAGGCCAGATTAACACAATCGAGAGTTGAAAAATGGGTGACCCAATTGAAAAAAGAATTAAAATAATTTACTTTTAAATAGTTTGTAAAAGGTTACCACTTAAGTGTAACCTTTTTTGTTTGTTTACTTTTGTGTAAAAAAATTAATGTGTTTACATACAGTTAATTGGTTGACTATTTTAAAAGCGAACGTATAACAATCAAGATGATTATTTACAAATGTATTATTGAATATTTGTGTATTGTAATATTTCTTCATCCTCTTTTTGATAAAATTTTCCATATCAAAAAAAGGTTTCTATCAATCTTAAATTCTTAATTAACATCAAAACGTTATTAACTTATCGACATAAATTTTCAATTTACCTTTCGGTTTAGTTTTCAGAAACGTTTAATTAATTAATTTTGTGGCTTTAATTTTAAAACTTGAAAAAATTGCCTGAAACAAGATACATATTTGTTACCGGAGGAGTTACATCATCATTAGGTAAAGGCATTTTGGCATCTTCATTGGCAAAATTGCTGCAAGCCAGAGGTTATAAAGTTACCATTCAAAAACTTGATCCTTACATTAATGTTGACCCGGGAACCCTGAATCCGTATGAACACGGGGAATGTTTTGTTACTGAAGATGGTGCAGAAACAGATCTTGATTTGGGGCACTATGAACGTTTTCTGAATGAAGCTACTTCTCAGGCAAATAATGTAACTACCGGAAGAATCTATCAATCAGTAATCAGCAAGGAAAGAAAAGGCGATTATCTTGGCAAAACGGTGCAAATAATTCCACATATTACTGATGAAATAAAGAGACGAATTAAAATACTAGGTTCAAAAGGCAAATATGATATTGTAATTACAGAAATAGGCGGTACGGTTGGTGACATTGAGTCTTTGCCATACATTGAATCTGTGAGGCAGTTAAAATGGGAGTTGGGTTCCCGCGTTGTTGTAATTCATTTAACTCTTGTGCCATATCTTGCTGCAACAGGCGAATTAAAAACAAAACCAACTCAGCACTCAGTAAAACAATTGTTGGAAGAAGGAGTACAGCCTGATGTATTGGTTTTAAGAACAGAACACGATATTGAACTTTCAGTACGAAAAAAAGTGGCGCTATTTTGTAATGTTGAACTCGATGCAGTAGTGCAGTCAATCAACGTTCCCACAATTTACGAAGTGCCACTTAAAATGTTGGATGAAAAGCTTGATCTTACCGTTCTAAAAAAATTAAACCTACCTATTAACGAAAAAATTGATTTGGGTGCCTGGAATGATTTTCTGGCTCGCCTTAAAAATCCAACCCAAACAGTTGAAATAGGATTGGTTGGAAAATATGTTGAATTGCATGATGCTTATAAATCAATTGCGGAAGCGTTGCTTCACGCAGGGGCGGTAAACAGGGCAAAAGTAAATATACATTGGATTCATTCCGAGGTGATTAATTCAACCAATGTTGATCAAAAACTTTCAAAGTTAAACGGTATAATCGTTGCCCCTGGATTTGGGCACAGAGGCATGAAAGGTAAAATTTTAACCGCTCAGTACGCCCGTGAAAATAATATTCCTTATTTCGGCATTTGTCTTGGAATGCAGGTAGCAGTAATTGAATTTGCCCGTAATGTATTAAAACTGGAAGATGTAGATTCTTCTGAGATGACGCCGAAAGCATTGAATCCGGTTATCGATTTAATGGAGCAGCAAAAAGGAATTACTAATTATGGTGGAACAATGCGTTTAGGTGCATTTGAATGTCGTATTATTGAAAAAGATTCTAACGCCTGCAAGGCTTACAATAAATTAACCATTTATGAAAGGCATAGGCATCGCTACGAATTTAACGATGCTTATCGGGAAAAATTTATTGAGGAAGGAATGATTCCGGTTGGAGTAAATCCGGAAACGGATCTTGTTGAGATCGTAGAAATTCCAAAACATAAATGGTTTGTAGGGGTTCAGTTTCACCCGGAATATAGAAGTACAGTTTTAAATCCTCACCCTCTTTTTGTTGATTTTATTAAAAACTCGTTAGCTGAAGAAATAAAGAATGGATAAAAAATCGATCATTGGAATAGTACTCATTTTTGCCATTTTGGTTGTATTCTCAATCATTAATAAGCCTTCACAAGAACAAATTGAGGCAGCAAAACATAAAACAGATTCCATTGCACAAGTTGAAGCGAATAATGCATTAGCACAACAACAGGCAGCAAAGGAAGAAAAGGCTGAAGAAGTAATAACCGATTCAATAGCAAATTCCGCAGATAAGTTAAAGAAAAAAACAGATTTGCTGGGAGTTTTTGGAAATGCAGCAATTGGTGACGAAGAATTGTATGTTGTTGAAAATAATTTGATGAAAATTACCTTTAGCAACAAAGGAGGAAAAATTACTTCAATAGAATTAAAGAAATATAAAACACACGATTCCTTACCATTAATTTTATTTAGCGGGCCTGAAACATTATTTGGACTTAATTTTTTCGCTCAAAACAGGTCTATTAATACTGAGGAACTCTTTTTCAATGTGAATACAACAAATAAAGATATAGTTATAACAGGCCCTGTTGTAAAAAAGGGAAGTGAAGGGAAAATCAAATTTAATAAGGAAAATCCCGGAGAAAAAGATTCCATTGCTTTTAAGTTAGAAGTTTCTCCCGGGAAATTTATCGAGTATGTTTATACATTAGGATATAATTCCTATATGGTTGGGTTTAATATTAATCTTCAGGGAATGAATGATTATATTGCTTCTAACCAACCTTATCTTGATTTCTCATGGGGTTATGAAGTTCCCCGGCAGGAAAAAATGTCGAAATACGGTGAGGACCGCTACACCAATATCTTTTATAAGTTTTTTGATGATGACGTTAACAATCTTTCGCAAAGTAAATCGGAAGAGAAAAATTTATCGACCAAAGTTAAATGGATTGGGTTTAAACAATTGTTTTTTAACTCTACAATTATTGCAAATGAATCGTTTCCAAATGCAATGATAAATCAGAAAAAGATTAAAGATGATCCTAAATATCTTGCCAACTTTTCATCTGACATCGCATTACCATATGAAGGTAAAGAAAAAGAAAATATTGGGATGCGATTTTATTTTGGCCCTAATCACTATCAAACGTTACAGCAGTATGACATTGGGTTGGAGCGTCAAATATATCTTGGTTATGCTATTGTCAGACCGGTTAATAAATATTTGATTATACCAGTATTTAATTTCCTTCGAAATTATATCAACAATTTTGGTATTATCATTTTATTATTGACAATTTTCATCAAAACTTTGTTATTTCCATTCACCTATAAATCGTATATGTCTCAGGCAAAAATGCGTGCCTTAAAACCTGAGATTGATGAACTAAACGCAAAATACGGGAAGGATAAAGCAATGGAAAAGCAACAGGCAACCATGGCGCTTTATAAAAAGGCGGGTGTAAATCCAATGGGAGGGTGTTTGCCCATGTTACTTCAATTCCCAATTCTAATTGCCATGTTCTTTTTCTTTCCGACATCGATAGAATTGAGGCAGCAGAGTTTTCTTTGGGCACATGATTTATCTACTTATGATTCCATAATAAATTTGCCATTTAATATCCCCGCATATGGTGACCATGTAAGTTTATTCTGTTTGTTAATGACTGTAACAACCATCATATCAACTAGTTTAAACCAGCAGGCGGCAACAAGTCAGGGAATGCCAGGAATGAAAACGATGATGTATATTATGCCGGTTATGTTTTTGTTTATTTTGAATAACTATTCTGCAGGGTTGAGTTATTACTACTTTTTGGCAAATGTGATTACAATTGCGCAAACTTATGTAATTCGCTCGTTTGTGGACGAAGAAAAAATTAGGACACAGTTGCAGGCAAACAAAAAGAAACCCGCTAAAAAATCGAATTTTCAGAAACGATTGGAAGATATGGCTAAGCAAAGAGGAGTTCAACCAACAAGGAAAAGGTAAAAAATTAAATCAAAATATTTAATAGGATTACATTTGATTGTGATCCTATTTTTTTGCAAAAGCCTAAAAAAAAAAATTGATTTCAGGCTTAAAATACATCTTTATTTGCAGTCAGGAAAGGAATGATACTTTGTAATTAGCATAATGATCAATTTAAAAAAATTCTTTCACTTATCCCATTAAACCTTTTTTAAGTTGATTCGTCGAACTACAGTTATTAATAGTACGATTCGTTTAACTAAAATTGGTAAACATGAAAAAATTTGGAATTTTATTTATTGTTATGCTTGCAGTTTCTACAATGAGTATGGCTCAAGGCTTTGGTGGAGGTGGTCAACAAATGTCTCCCGAAGATAGAGCAAAACAACAAACCGCTCAAATTAAAGAAGCAGTAGGTCTAAACGCTGATCAGGAGAAAAAAGTTTATGATCTGAACCTTGAATCAGGAAAACAAATGGCTAAAATGCGTGAAGATATGCAAGGTGGTGGTGGCGATTTTGAAGCCATGCGTACAAAAATGACTTCAATGCGTGAAGAACAAGACAAAAAAATGAAAGCTATTTTAACTGCTGACCAGTGGACTAAATACCAAAAATGGCAGGAAGAAAATAGAGCACGAAGAGGTGGACCAGGCGGTGGCGGACGCCCGAATTAATCATTTATTTGGTTTCGATAGTTAGTTTAGTTTGATGTAAAGGGATTGTAGAAATACAATCCCTTTAATTTTAAAATGTATTTTTAAGCTGAACCATCTTTATCGCAGTTATGGCCGCTTCATCACCTTTATTACCATGTTTACCACCTGCACGATCTAAGGCCTGTTGTTCATTATCTGTTGTTAGCACTCCAAAAATAAATGGCTTATTATATTTAAGGTTTAAATCAACTGTACCTTTTGTAACGCCATCGCATATATAATCGAAATGTTTTGTTTCGCCTTGAATAACACAGCCGAGTAAAATTACTGCCTCCACATTTTCATGCTCTGCAAAAAACTGGCCTCCCAATGGTAATTCAAAACTTCCCGGAACATATTTTACTATAATGTTTTCATCTTTGGCACCGTGACGTTTTAAGGTTTCAACAGCACCGTTTGCCAAAGCAGAAGTGATTTTAAAATTCCATTCAGCTACTACAATGCCAAATTTCATATTTTCGGCTGATGGAATAGCATTTATATCGTATTTTGAAAGATCTTTTGTTGCCATATCTGAAAATAAAAAACCCCTCATTAGAGGGGTGAATTAAAGCTATTTAGCTCATTTTTAGTTTTACCCTTGCAATGTATTTATCAATACTGGTACCCTCAGATGAGTTAGGATAATCTTTTTTTATCTGCTCATATAACGCCAATGCTTTATCATATTCATTCATCGATTCAAGTAATTCAGCTGCCTTCATTTTATAAATTGGCGTAGTAAGTTCATTATCGCTGTATGAATAGGCTTTTTTGTAATATTTAAGTGCTTCATCCTGGTTCCCCAGTTCAAGGTAGGCATCACCAATTGCACCTTCTTTCACAGGCGCAAGTAACATATCGTCAGTATCAAATTTATTCAGATAATCAATTGCATCTTCATATTGTCCCAAATGCAGATAAGATATCCCAACGTAATATTTTGCCCTGTTAGCAGCTTTTGTAATTCCGTAATCATCAATAATGTCAAGAAAGCCGAGATAATTACCGTCTCCATTAATAGCCAGATTGAAAGAATCTTTTTCAAAATAATCTTCGGCCATAAACATTTGCGATACAGCTTCGTCTTCTTTAGGATGTAAATAGAATCGATTAAATCCAAGGTAACCGATTACTACGAGAATGATACCCCCAACAATATAGCTAATAATTTTCTGGTTATCTTCAATAAACTGCTCCGTTCTGGTTAGCGCGCTTTCAAGTTCCTGCAAATTATCTTCTTGTTGATTTTTCTTCTTAGCCATTTTTTATCGTATTCGAATTGTGCCGCAAAAATAGTTTTTTTTTCAAAACTGAATGATTAATAGGAGTATAATTTTCTTTTTTAATCAACATGAAGCTGTTATTAGCGGTTTTTTAATTATGCAAAGTTTCTTCTTCTCTTTTTCATTAGTTTTGTAAACCGGAGGAAAAGTAAAAAGTATGTACATTGATGATATTTCCATTGTAAATTTCAAAAACCTTAAGGAAGTTAGTGTTGAATTTTCGCCTAAACTGAACTGTTTTATTGGGAGAAACGGATCAGGAAAAACGAACATACTGGATGCCATTTATTATCTTTCGTTTTGTAAAAGTTTTTCCAATTCCATCGACCTTCTCAACATCAATCATGAAGAAAACTTTTTTATGCTTAACGGGAATTATCTGCGGGCGAAATCTAACGAAAACATTTCTTGTGGGCTAAAAAGGGGGCATAAAAAGCAATTCAAAAGAAATTCAAAAATATATAAAAAATTAGTTGAACATATTGGGTTGTTGCCACTGGTAATGATTACACCAAGCGATGTAGATTTAATTTCGGGGGGAAGTGATGAACGCCGCAAATTTATGGATGGTGTAATTTCTCAATATAACCAACAATACCTGAATGATCTTATTAAATATAATCGTGCTCTGCTGCAACGCAATAACCTGTTAAAACAATTTGCAACTGATCATTTTTTTGATCCTGATTTGCTTGACATCTGGAATTTTCAACTGATAGAGTTTGGAACAAGAATTCATGATCAACGAAAAGAATTTGTGGAGAAGCTAATCCCTGTTTTTCAGCATTATTATTCTTTTATTTCGCAGGATAATGAAAAGGTTAGCCTGGGTCATCAATCAGCATTATATGATGAAAGTCTGGAAGTTTTGCTCAAAGATTCAATACAAAAAGACAGGGCTATTCAGTTCACAAGTCAGGGAAGCCATAAGGATGACCTGATGTTTTATATCGGTGAACATCAAATGAAAAAACTGGGTTCACAGGGACAAATGAAAACTTATTTGGTAGCATTGAAACTGGCACAGTTTGATTTCGTAAAAGAAGTTTCAGGTTTGAAACCGATATTGTTGCTTGATGATATTTTTGATAAACTGGATGAATTCAGGGTAGAACAAATTATCAAAGTAGTGGCGGGCGAACAATTTGGCCAGATTTTCATAACTGACACTAATCGCAGTCATTTGGATTCAATAATAAAGAAAATGGATACTGATTTTAGCATTTTTAATGTTGAATCAGGAACAGTTAAATTGGCAAAATGAGAAGAAATAATACACAATCTTTAAGTGAAGTTATCCGCGAATTTGTAAAAGGAAGCAGTATTGAAAGAAAACTGAAAGAAACGGATGCTGTGCAATCGTGGGAAGAATTACTTGGAAAAACAATTGCCGGTTATACAAAAAGTATTTCATTGAAAAACAAGGTTTTGGTAGTTGAAATTACTTCCTCGGTTGTAAAAAACGAACTTTTTATGATGCGTGAAGAGATACGTCAAAAATTGAATGAAAGAGCAGGAGAGGAGCTGATTAAAACAATAATATTTAATTAATAAGCTGTTTCTAAATTATTATAGAAACAGCTTTTTAATCTTGTGCTATATATTAGTTTAAAATCTTTCAGTTTTCGAAAAGAAAAAATCAGCTTCAATAATTGCATTTTCATCCGAGTCAGAACCATGAACCGCATTTTGCTGCAAATTAGTTGCATACAATTTTCTTATTGTTCCTTCAGCTGCCTGTTCCGGATTAGTAGCTCCAATTAATTTTCTATAGTCTTCAACTGCATTATCTTTTTCAAGGATAGCAGCTACAATCGGACCTGAACTCATATATTCCACCAACGATGTATAAAAAGGCCGTTCTTTATGAACTGCATAAAACGCCCCGGCTTGTTCGGCACTTAAACGGGTTATTTTCATTGCTTTAAGAATAAATCCAGCTTCATTTATCATTCTCAGGATTGCGCCTGAATGATTGTTTTTGAACGCCGTTGGCTTGATCATTGTAAAAGTTTGTTTTCCTGCCATTTTTATTAAAATTGATTATATTATTATTCCGCAATAATATAAAAATTTGAATTATTTAACCATTGCCCCGTACACAGATTTCGTATATTTGCCCATTCAAATTTAATTGATTTTGAAAACTACTGACAAACAGATTATTACATCAGTTGGGGAAATTCTGAAAGGAGAAAAAAAGCAGATTATCATTATTCCACATGAAAACCCTGACGGTGATGCTGTCGGATCAGCGCTTGGTCTTGCCGAAATTCTTGCTGAAGCAGGACATCAGTTGCTTGTTGTTTTTCCAACCGATTATCCAGACTTCCTAAAGTGGATGAAAACACAGGTTGAAATAATAATTTACCCAAAAACAAAAAGAAGAATTACAGAATTTATTGAAAATACAGACTTACTTATTTGTGTTGATTTCAATGAGATTTCCCGTGCCGGGAAATTGAAAAAAAGGGTGGAGCAGTTTAGCAAAACAAAAATACTAATCGATCATCACCCGCATCCAACCGAATTTTGTGATTTCATTATTTCAGAGCCGCATTACAGTTCAACAGCAGAACTTATTTATGATTTGGCAAAAGAAACTGGTTTAAATAAATTTATAAATTTAAATGCAGCTGAAGGATTATACACAGGCGTATTAACTGATACAGGGTCTTTTAGTCATAATACTTCTGATCCAAATACATTTAAAGTGGCTTCGGAGTTAATAGCCTTCGGTGTTGATACGCAAAAAATTCAATCAGAAGTTTATCACAATTTTTCTGCTGACCGGATGCGATTACTCGGTTTTTGCCTGAAACAAAAAATGCAGGTCTTTCCTGAATATCGTGCAGCAATAATCACTATAACAAAAAAGGAACTGGAAGAATTTAATTACAAAAGCGGAGACACAGAAGGATTTGTAAATTATCCACTGTCGATAAATAATATTGTTTTTAGTGCGTTGTTTATTGAAAAAGATGGTTGGATAAAAGCTTCATTCCGGTCAAAAGGTAATTTCCCGGTTAACTTTTTCTCAAAAAGCCATTTTGGAGGAGGAGGACATTTAAATGCTGCAGGCGGTGAAACAAACCTTTCTCTTAAAAAAACAATTGAACTTTTTGCGCAACTTTTGCCGCAGTATAAACATCAACTACAGGAAACAATAATTTGAAATTAATTTATATTTGAATGTTCTATTGACAATTAAACAATCAGAAATTAAGAAACAAAAAAAAACGTTGATAATGAAAAGATTTTCCTTGATAGCAGTAGCAGCAATTGCAACCGCCATTGCATTTTTCTCTTGTAAAGACAATAATCCGGAAAGGTTAAGAAAACAGGAACTGGCATTGCTTGATGCTTATATTAACACAAACTATCCGAACGTACAACCAAAACCTTCAGGATTATATTATATAGAGGAAACAAAAGGAACCGGAGATTCTGCTAAAATTGGTGATCGTGTACAAATATTTTACGCTACCTGGTCGATCGATAGTATCCAACTTGACGAAACAACTGGGTACATTGACGGATACAGGTATGAACCTTATGAATTTACAGTAGGATCTGGTAGTGCAATTTTAGGTCTTGATGAAGCTGCAACTTATATGCAACAAGGAACAGTAGCCAATTTAGTTATTCCTTCGGAATTGGCTTACGGACAAAATGGAGGTAACGGAGTTCCAGGCTTTACAACGCTTTTAATGCAGGTAGAAGTCTATAAAATATTAAAGTCAGGTAGTTATTAATTTCAATGTGAATATTCACTATTTAAATGAACAGGGCTGAACTTCTGAAAAAGTTGTTGCCTGGTTTTATTCCTCTTTTTGTATTTATTGCAGCTGATGAAATCTGGGGAACAAAAACCGGATTATATGTAGCCATTGGTGTTGGATTGCTCGAAATGGGTTGGGTCGCATATAAAGAAAAACGATTTGATAAGTTCATCCTGTTCGATACATTGTTATTGGTTATTCTTGGGGCAACGTCTATTATTCTTAACAACGATATCTTTTTCAAATTAAAGCCCGGGCTTATTGAATTGATCCTTGTTGCCATTTTAGCCGTTTCGGCATTTTCATCGATGAATATTGTTGGTTTAATGGGACAGCGCTACCTAAAAGGAACAAAATTTACCGATGCCCAGGAATTGCAGATGCGTAAAAGTATGAAGGTACTTTTCTACATTTTTACAGCTCATACAATCCTGGTTTTTTATGCCACATTTTTTATGAGCAAAGAAGCATGGGCATTTATAAGTGGAGGTCTCTTTTATATCTTATTCGGGATTTATTTTCTTTTTGAATATGTTCGGCAACGTAGGAAAAAACAAATTCTGCCAACGGAAGAAATATTACCACTTGTGAATGAAAATGGAAACATTATTGGGCAGGTGCCGAGAAGTCAGGCACATAATGGAAGTAAATTATTTCACCCGGTTGTTCATATGCACGTGATCAGTTCCAACAGAGCAATTCTGTTACAAAAACGTTCTGAATCAAAACTAATTGAACCAGGGAAATGGGACGTTGCCGTTGGAGGACATATTTCATTTGGAGAAACACTTGAGCAAGCTTTAAAAAAGGAAGCGTGGGAAGAAATTGGGTTAACTGATTTTTCAGCAAAATTGCTAAAAACTTATTCATGGAATTCCGAAATAGAATCTGAGCTGGTTTATATGTTTGTTACTTACGATTACAGAAATTATAATATTCAATCAGATGAAGTGGATGAAGCCCGGTTTTGGACAAAAAAACAAATTGAAAACCAGCTAGGGCAGGGAGTTTTTACAGGGAATTTTGAGTATGAATTTATTTTACTTAAAGAATTAAAATTAATTTAGTGAATCGTAATCGGAAGTTTTCAACTTTCCTTTATTCTGCAGTCAGAAACTGCAGATCCCGTTATCCTATTAAAAATATTGCAGGTTGCTTGTGCAAATCCGGAGCTTTTCCTTTCCATTCGTTTATGCTTTTAGTTTTTATAAACTCATTTTCCCCGGTTATATTAGCTGCAATACAAAAGAAGGTTGTTGGCAAACAAGTTTTTAAAATATCCTCAACCAACTGGTTATTTCTGTATGGGGTTTCAATGAAAATCTGAGTTTGTTGATCATTTTTAGCCTTTTTTTCAAGTTCTGAAATCATCCTCACGCGTTCGTTTTGTTTTACAGGCAAATAGCCATTAAATGCAAAATTTTGTCCATTTAAACCTGAAGCCATTAATGCAAGTAAAATCGACGATGGCCCTACCAGCGGAACAACTTTGAATCCTTTTTGATGTGCTATTTTTACCACATCTGCACCAGGATCTGCAATACCCGGACATCCGGCTTCAGAAATAACAGCAACATCAAAACCGCTTTCAATGGGCTTAAGAAAGGTGGGGATCTCCGAAAATTTTGTTCGTTTATTTAGTTCATAAAAAGTACATTCATCAATATTAATTTCCTGGTTTACCTGCTTCATAAACCGCCGTGCAGTCCGTACATTCTCAACAATATAATGTTTTGTTTTTGTTAAAATCGGAAGTATTTGCGCGGGAAGTACATTTTGCCAGTTACTTTCACTTAAGACATTCGGTACAAGAAACAACTTTGCCATCTTAAAATTTTTTGTAAAAATATCAATATTCGCGGTTTCAGCGATGCTTTTGTTAAATTTGCGCGATGTCGGAAACGATAAAGAAAAAAATAGAAGCTGTTTTTCTTGGAACAGGAACTTCACAGGGAGTGCCTGTAATTGCCTGCGATTGTGAAGTTTGTCAATCTGTAAATCCAAAAGATAAACGACTGCGTTCATCCTTACTATTAAAAATTGACGGGATGAACTTTGTAATTGATGCTGGTCCTGATTTCAGGCAGCAAATGTTACGTGAAAAAGTTACATCATTACACGCCATCCTTCTTACCCACGAACATGTTGATCATGTATTTGGACTCGATGACATCCGTTCATTCAACTGGCTGCAAAAACATGCTACTGATATTTATGCTGAACCCCGTGTACAGGAGGCTGTTAAAAGAATATTCCATTATGTTTTTGCAAATTTTAAGTACCCGGGAATACCAAGCATGAAATTACATTCCATAGGAAAAAGAACTTTTTCCATCGATGGTGTGAAATTTATTCCCGTTCGTTGTTTTCATCACAAATTGCCGGTTTTAGGTTTTCGTACCGGTGACTTAACCTATATTACCGATACCAATTTTATACCTCCTGTAGAAATGGAGAAAATAATGGGCACGCGCATCCTTATTATTAATGCACTTCGAAAAGAAAAACATATTTCGCATTTTAGCCTGGAAGAAGCCTTGGAAGTGATCAGGCAGGTTCAGCCGGAAAAGGCTTATTTGACCCATTTGAGCCACACATTCGGACTTCATGACAAAATACAATCAGAATTACCGGAAAATGTTTTTATTGGTTATGACGGACTTAAAATAGTGATTGAGTGATTGAGTAAGTGGGTGAATGAGTGATTGTGTATTAAGTAATTTAAAGGACATTATATTAATCAACTATTATTTTACTTTTTCTCAGCCAGGGGAAAACCACTATAAATGTAGAAATAAGATAAAACAACCCCGCACATATAAATGCTGATTCCAGACTGATATTATCAGTTAACCAACCAAGAAAAGGTCCGATTCCGGCAAAAATAATCCGTATGATAAAATTTCTTACAGAAAGCATAGTTGCTCGGACTTCTCCGGGAGTAAACATGTTAATATGATTTTTTAAAACCGGAGTAGCTATTCCACGAACAAGGTAGAACAGGAATAAGAATATCATTCCCCAATAGCTGATGTAAATACCTGAAAATAAATATCCGGCGGAAAGTAGCAGAATAATAAAAAGTAACGTATATCGCTTACCCAATAAATTTTCAACCCAATGAGCAAAAACCGATGAAAATCCAACTGTCAAATTTAGTGCTGTCCAAAGAACGCCAAACAATTCAACCGGCAAATTAACAGCTTTAAAAAAAGGTTGTACCAACCAGGCAAATGTTAGCGTTGCTGTTCCGGTTATTGACGAAAATAAAATCGCAATTCGAAGATTTTGATCAGTTTTCAGAATTCTAGCAATATTAATTGCAAGCTTTCGGATTGAATGAATATGTTCAGCGACGTGAATTTTAGGCTCTGCCAATGTTAACGAAGCTGGAATTGCCATTGCAGCAACAAAAAACTGAAAATAAAAAGGTGTTCGTAAACTGATGGCAGCCAAAAATCCTCCGGCAACTCCGGCAATTGCTTCTGCAAAATTTCCCGCTGAGGTAATTCGTCCCTCCTGCTTTACATATTGGTCTGTTCTTCCTGATGCCTTTAAACTATCAAAAAGTAAAGCCGAGTCGGCTCCGGAAATAAAAGAATGACCAACCCCCAGAATTATTTCAGCAACAGCGAAAGCCCAGAAACCATAAGAGAAACTATAAATAAGGAAACCCGCACTTCCAAGAATACTGCCCAATAACAGTGTTTTTTTACGACCCCAAACATCAGCCATCCAACCCGATGGAATTTCCATGGCGACAATGGCAACCGAGTATATTGCCTTCAATTGAAATATTTCATGCATACCCATGCCGTTATCCTGATAAAACAAGACAACTATTGGCATAACCATGTTAAACCATTTCGAGATTTTAATCAGGTATAAACGAGTTATATTTTTATTGAAATTTGCCAAAATCCGAATTTTATCACAAAAATATATTGTTTCATTCAGAACAAAAGAAAGTAGTTTTCAGAACACGCTTTTTAGTTAACTTCTAAAATATAAAATACCACTTTACAAACATTAACAACAATTAAATGTTTGACTTTTTGTAAATATTAATGTTCTCCATAATCAGGAGTTTCATTAAAAAGTAAAAATCTTATGACGTAATTTATTAAAACCAGAAATAACTACCACAAACATTAAAACAAAAAACAACATTCCATCTTTGTCGGAATTCCTTGATACGCTGAAACTTAAAATGAAACTAGCATTTCATGAAAGTGATGATATCAATAAATTCAGCCTTAAACGCGGCCTTCCGCAGAAGGCATTTCAGGAAATCATGTCAGCAAATCCGCTTTCGGTTGGAATACCAAAGAAATATGGCGGACGTGGCGGATTGATGCATGAAAATATTGCGGTTTTGTCCGCAGCTTCGTATGAATCATTGTCGCTATCGTTAACATTTGGAATTAATTCAGCGTTGTTTTTACAACCCGTGGCCAAATATGCAAAAGATGAAGTGAAATCATCGGTTTTTAAGCGTTTTATCGAAGAAAACAATATGGGGGGTTTAATGATTACAGAGCCTGATTTTGGCAGCGATGCTTTAAATATGCAAACGTACTATACTGAAGAAAAGGACAATTATTACATAAAAGGGAAAAAACATTGGGCTGGATTAACAGGATGGGCTGACTTTTGGTTGTTGACTGCACGTCAACAATCCGGTTCTGGCAACTTGCAGCGTGATATCGATTTTTTTATTTGCGATGTAAATGCACCTGGTCAAAAAATCAAGGTAGAAGAAATTTTTGAGAACCTTGGTTTGTATATGATTCCTTATGGTCGAAATCATATTGACGTAAAAATTCCGGCAATTCAAAAATTAGAACCTCATACTACCGGGGTAAAAATGATGCTGGATTTGTTGCATCGTAGCCGGATGCAATTTCCGGGAATGGGGATGGGGTTTATAAAACGAATGCTCGACGAAGCACTTGCACATTGTAAACAGCGATTTGTAGGCGGCAAAAGTTTATTTAGCTACGACCAGGTGCAAGAACGATTATCAAAATTACAGGCATCATATACCATTTGTTCGGCGATGTGTGCAAACAGTAGTGAAAAAGCAGGTATTGAAGTTGATCTTGTCCCTCATGGAATGGAAGCAAATGCCGTTAAGAGTGTGGTTACCGATTTAATGCAGGATGCTGCCCAGTCGTTATTGCAGCTCATAGGTGCAAAAGCTTATAAATTAAATCACATAGCAGGTCGAGGTACTGCCGATAGTAGGCCATTTCAAATTTTTGAAGGTTCAAATGATATTCTTTATGCCCAAATTTCAGAATCACTTGTTAAATTGATGAAACGTGCAAAAGAAAATAACCTCTTTCAATTTTTAAAAAATTTCGATCTCACCAGTCAGGCAGCAGGTTTTATAAAAGAGCATATCAATTTTGATGTTAATTTCCAGATGCCTCAACGCAATCTGGTTGGATTGGGAAAAATAATTGGCCGGGTGATTTCCATGAACCAGGTTTTGAAAATAAAAGATAAAGGATTCCGTGAAGATTTGGCTAAAGGAGGAATTACAATGCTTCAACAGGAAATATCCGGGTTGATATCTGTATTTTCTTTTAAAAACGAAAGGCAGGTTATTGATAATTATGAAGAAGATAGTTCGTGGCTAAGTTTCGTAACAATTTAGAAACAATAATTTTATAAAACCCATTTGTATTTTAAAATTTCATGTTTTAAATAAAGGCAGAATTATATATTTGCGGTTCAGAACTAAAATTTAATACAATGAATTTATTCATACCGAAAAATTACAAATCAATACTGGATGTAAATCAAACAGAGCAGGCTATAAAGCAGATCAGAGATTTTTTTCAATTAAACTTGTCTTCAGAACTCAGATTAAGACGTGTTACAGCGCCTTTATTTGTAAAACGGGGAACAGGTGTGAATGATGATTTGAATGGCGTAGAACGACCGGTTTCCTTTCCGGTAAAAGACCTGAACGATGAAGTTGCAGAAATTGTACAATCGCTGGCTAAATGGAAACGACTTGCATTAGCCGACCTTGATATTCAGGAAGGATTTGGTATTTATACAGATATGAATGCCATAAGACCAGATGAAGAATTAGATAATGTTCATTCGCTTTATGTCGATCAGTGGGATTGGGAACGTGTTATAAATGAAAATGACAGAAGTCTTGATTTTCTGAAATATATTGTTAAAAAAGTATATGCCTCATTAATACGAACTGAATATTTTGTATCGGAAAATTACCTGGAAATTGAACCTGAATTACCGGAACAAATTACGTTTGTTCATGCTGAAGAAATGGCAGCCAAATATCCGGATTTATCGCCACGGGAACGCGAAGATATGGAGGCTAAAAAACACGGGGCAATCTTTGTCATTGGTATTGGAGGCGAAATGCCAAACGGAGAAACTCATGATGGGCGGGCTCCCGACTACGATGACTGGAATACTCCAACCGTTAATGGATACAAAGGATTAAACGGCGATATATTAGTTTGGAATAATGTATTGCAGCGTTCGTTCGAATTATCCTCAATGGGCATCAGGGTAAACAAAAAAGGATTACTGGAACAATTAAAATTAAGAGGTCTTGAAGAAAGGAAAGAACTGATGTGGCACAAAATGCTATTAAATGATCAGCTTCCTTTGACGGTAGGAGGCGGAATTGGCCAGTCGCGGCTTTGCATGTACTTTTTACGAAAGGCGCATATTGGTGAAATCCAGTCGAGCCTGTGGCCTTTGGAAATGATCGAGAAATGCAAGGTAAACGGAATACACTTGTTATAAAAATCAATCGGTAAGGACAGTGCGTTAATTCAAAAATTCAATTTCTCATTTCTCATTTATAACTTTTAATTTATTTGGAGTTTGAAAATTGATTTTTACTTTTGCAGCGCAAAATAAGGATGCCCCGGTAGCTCAGCTGGATAGAGCAACTGCCTTCTAAGCAGTAGGTCATGGGTTCGAATCCCGTCCGGGGTACCAAGAATTTTAAGGTCAGAGGAATCTGGCCTTTTATTATGTCCAAAAATTTATCATAGTCATATTTGTAATTTACATTTTGTAGTTTTAGCCTAAATTCTAAATTGAACTAAAATGAGAAATATAGTAGCACTAGTTGCTATTGCATTGGTTTTCGCCAGTTGCGGAACATCGTCGAAAAAAGAAAATAAAATGGAAGTGAACCAGGAAATAAAAAAGAAAGCCGATGAATTTGTATCATTCAAATTAACAACCGATTTAAGTGTTTTAACAGAAAAGGAAAAACAAATGTTGCCATTATTGTTCGAAGCAGCAAAAATTATGGATGATATATTTTGGCAGGAAGCTTACGGCAATAAAGATGAATTGTTCAAACCAGAGATGGATGAATACACGGTAAAATTCCTTAATATCAATTATGGTCCATGGGAAAGACTTGATGATAATAAACCGTTTTTACCTGGAGTGGGAGCAAAACCAGCAGGAGCAAATTTTTATCCAAAAGACATGACCAAGAAAGAATTTGAAGCATGGAATAACGATACAAAAACCAGCTTATACACATTAATCAGAAGAGATGAAAACGGTGATTTGAAATCCGTTCCTTATCATATTGCATTTGAAGACGAAATAAACAAAGCTGCCGGATTGTTACAGCAGTCTGCAGAACTGGCAGAAGATGCCGGGTTAAAAAACTATCTTGAAAAAAGGGCGCAGGCGCTGTTAACTGATGAATATTATGATAGTGATGTTGCCTGGATGGAAATGAAAAATAATACCATTGATTTTGTTGTTGGTCCGATTGAAAGCTATGAAGACAAATTGTTTGGCTACAAAGCATCGCACGAAGCTTACATTTTAATAAAAGACAAAGACTGGAGTAACAGATTGGTAAAATATGCAGCTTTATTACCTGATCTTCAAAAAGATTTACCCTGTGAACAGAAATATAAAGACGAAACTCCGGGCAGCGATTCTGACCTTAATGCTTATGATGCCATTTATTATGCCGGCGATTGTAATGCCGGAAGTAAAACGATAGCCATTAATTTACCTAACGACGAAAAAGTAAGAGAATCAAAAGGAAGTAGAAAACTGCAGCTTAAAAACGCAATGAAGGCTAAGTTTGATAAAATTTTGATGCCGATTGCAGATTTACTTATAGCAGAAGATCAACGGGAACATGTAAAATTCGATGCCTTTTTTGAAAATACGATGTTTCATGAAGTGGCTCACGGACTTGGATTGGGAAATACGGTTGATAAAAGCAATACTGTTCGCGAAGCTTTAAAAGAAAATTATACCGCAATGGAAGAAGGGAAAGCGGATATACTTGGCTTGTGGTGTGTTTACAAATTGAATGAAATGGCCGAACTGGGCGAAAAAGATATGATGGATAATTTTGTGACTTTCATGGCCGGAATATTTCGTTCTGTTCGCTTTGGTGATGCAAGTGCACACGGAAAAGCAAATATGATACGGTTTAATTATTTTGAAGAAGCCGGCGCTTTTGAACGTGATGCTGAAACCGGAACTTATCGTGTTAACTTTGATAAAATGAAAGAAGCAATGCTTTCTTTGTCTGAATTGATATTGAAAATTCAGGGCGAGGGTGATTATGCTGCTGCCGGAAAATTAATTCAAGAGGAGGGATCTATTCGCGAAGAACTTCAAAAGGACCTTGACAGGATTGGAGCTGCCGGTATTCCGCGCGATATTGTTTTTGAACAAGGACCAGAAGTACTTGGGTTATAAGCAGTATTAAGAAAATCAAAATATCTGCCCATTTTTCTTTTGCGAAAATGATTTGCTTGACCATTGATATATATCGATCAGGGAAATAAAAGAAAATATGTATATTGCCCTAAAATATTGTGGTGAAGAAAAAATTAACATCGGCATTTTTTATTGTACTGGCCAACTTGGTTTTGTTTGTACATGCCGTTATTCCTCACCACCATCACGATAGAGATCTTTGTTTCGATACATTTTCTTCTGAAAATACTATAGCTGATAATTACTGTGAACCACATGGTAGTAAAAAAGGTGAAAATTCGGGTAATGATAATGCTGATCATTGTTTCCTTCAAAATATTGTTGCGCTTTCTAATGGTGAGATAAAACAAAACTTAAAAGGGATCATCAATTCACATGATCTTTTTAAGAAAGTGTCTGTTTTATCGATTTTGAAACAGGAAAAAAATGCACTTTCCAATCCCGATTATTTTCTGGAAATTGTTTCACACAATCATAAACCCAATTATTTTACTTTTGCCTGCAGGGCTTTCGGATTACGTGCACCCCCGTTTTATTCTTAACTGCCGGAAAAATAAACGCTTTTTAAATAATCTTATTCCGGTATCATCTATTCTTTTTTATTGGTTTGATCTTTAATCAGATCACCATCATTCATTTCATTAACTCTAATAAAATTCGAATGAAAACAAAAATGTTTTTTATTGCGATCGCAGTAATTTTTATGGCGGGTTGCAATGAGAAAAAAGCAACAGAATCCGAACACGAACATGAACAGGAAGAAGTAAAATTTCAATATACAGTTTATACAAACGATTTGAATTTTTTGCTGAAGCTGACCCATTGGTAAAAGGGGAGGAATGTAACATTCTTTCGCACTTTACCAGGCTGGAAAATTTCAAACCATTGAAAGATGCCCGTGATAACATTAAAACTTCAGGTAAATGGTAAAGAAATATCTGAAACCCTTAAAAATACGGATCATCCGGGAATTTACAGTTTCAACATAAAACCTGAAACTTCAGGGAAAGGACAGCTTTTATATGAGATTTCCAGTCCTGCAGGGAATTACCAGGTTGTAGTTCCTGACATTACAGTATTTCGAAACAGAGGAAGCCGGACGATGAAGCCGCAGAAACTGCTGAGATTTCAAAAACCAATACCTCTGTTTTTACAAAAGAACAGTCATGGAAAATTGATTTCAGAACAGAATTGCCGGTTAGCGAGCCATTTGGACAGGTAATTAAAACGGTTGCCCAAATAAAAGCTAATCCTTCAGACGAACGAATGATTTCTGCTAAAACAAACGGGGTAGTACGCTTTTTAAACGAGAATTTTGTTGAAGGGAAAACAGTTACTGCGGGTACTGCATTATTTTCAGTTTCCGGAAATCAACTCGCCACTAATAATTCATCGGTACTTTTTACCGAAGCTCAGAATAATTACGAAACGGCAAAGATGGAGTATGAGCGCAAAAAAGAATTGGCAAAAGATAAAATTGTGTCGGAAAGAGATTTGCTGGAATCGCAAAACAAATTTGAGAATGCAAAAGCAGTTTACGAGAATCTTGAACGCAATTTCAATAATGAAGGTGAACTAGTTAAAAGTCCGGTTAACGGTTATATCAGTCAGGTCTTTGTTGAAAATGGCAAATATATTGAGCAGGGACAACCTTTGGTTCGAATTGCTCAAAATAAGAAGTTGCTTTTACACGCTGAGGTTCAGCCTAAATACGAGCCGCTGCTGAAAAACTTCTCTGATGCTGTTATTCAAACGATGGAAAGTAAGCAAGCCTACACATTAAAAGAGCTGGACGGTAAAATGCTTTCTTATGGAAAAAGCACCTGGGGCGATAATTTTCTGATTCCTGTGCATTTGGAAATGAATAAATCAGAAGAATTTATTCCCGGTGAATTTGTGAACCTGTACCTCAAAACTTCATCAACAGAAAATAAGCTAACTGTCCCTAATTCAGCATTGCTGGAAGAACAGGGATACTATTTTGTGTATGTTCAAAAGACACCTGAATTGTTTGAAAAACGGGAAGTAAAAATCGGAAACAGTGATGGTCTCAGAACAGAAATTGTTTCGGGAATTTCGCCGGATGAAAGAATTGTTTCCCGTGGTGCAATGTTTATTAAACTTTCTCAGGCCACCGGAGCGCTTGATCCGCATGCAGGTCACGTTCATTAAAAGATTAGTATCATGTTGAATAATATTATCAAATTTTCACTCAACAATAAATACTTCATCCTTTTTTGTTCCGTGGCGCTGATTGTTGTTGGAGTCAGAACCGCTATAAAAATGGATGTGGATGTTTTTCCTGATTTAACGGCTCCAACGGTTGTCGTTATGACAGATGCTCACGGAATGGCTTCGGAAGAAGTTGAACGACTGGTAACTTTTCCTATTGAAACAGCTGTAAACGGCGCTACAGGTGTACGTCGTGTAAGATCTACTTCGGCTTATGGTTTTTCATTTGTCTGGGTTGAATTCGACTGGGGAACTGATGTTTTCAAGGCAAGGCAAATTGTCAGCGAGAAACTGATCAGTGTTACATCTCAAATGCCGCTTGGAGTTGGTCAGCCAATGCTGGCGCCGCAGTCGAGTGTTATGGGAGAGATCTTTTTTATCGGAATGCAGGCCGACAGTACCAGTATGATGGATTTGCGAACCATTGCAGAATGGAATGTAAAACCACTGGTTCTGGCTACAGGCGGAGTTTCGCAGGTAACCATTATCGGCGGAGATTTCAAACAATACCAGGTTTTGGCCGATCCGGCAAAAATGAACTTTTATAACGTTTCATTGAATGAACTGGCAGAAACCTGCCAGGGAATAAGCCAGAATTCTACCGGAAGTGTAGTTCGCGAGTACGGAAATGAATATGTGGTTCGTGGAATTGGTCGTACTTCAGATATTGAACTGCTTGGTAATACTTTTGTAAAAGATAACAATGGAAAACCGGTTCGTTTGCGTGATGTAGCGGAGGTAAAAATCAGGCAGTGCCGTTAAAATGGGATATGCCTCTGAAAATACAAAACCCGCAGTAATCATTTCTATTTCGAAACAACCAAATGCAAATACGCTGGAGGTAACAAAGCGAATTGAAGAAAACCTGAAAGTTTTGCAAAAAACCATGCCTCCCGATGTGAAACTTGATACCGGAATTTTTCGTCAGTCTGATTTTATCGAAACTTCGGTGCATAATGTGCAGGATGCACTACTTGAAGGTGGTATTCTGGTCGTAATAATTTTGTTCCTTTTCCTTGGAAGTTTTCGCACAACACTTATTTCACTGGTTGCCATTCCGTTATCGCTTTTAGGAGCCATTTTGGTTATGAAAGTTTTGGGACTGAACATTAACACCATGAGTTTGGGTGGTATGGCAATTGCCATTGGCTCACTGGTTGACGATGCCATTATCGATGTTGAAAATGTACATAAACGCCTCCGGCAGAATAACCTGAAACCAAGAGAAGAAAGACTGTCTTCATTTACAGTAGTTTTTGAGGCATCAAAAGAAATCAGGGCTTCCATTTTAAATGCAACTTTAATTATTATGGTGGCGTTTTTACCACTGTTTTTTCTTTCCGGAATGGAAGGCAGAATGCTGAAACCACTGGGAATTTCCTTTATTGTTTCACTTTTTGTTTCGCTGTTGGTTGCAATGACATTAACACCGCTTTTGTCGAAAATGCTGCTGACGAATGAGAAATATTTGAATAGAAATAAACGGGAAAAATGGTTGGTTAGAAAACTCACATTTTATTATGAAAAATCATTGCGCTGGACGCTTGATCATAAACGTGTTATCAATATTACAACACTTGTTTTGGTTATCATTTCGGTGATTGCTTTTACAAGATTGGGACGTAGTTTTTTGCCTGATTTTAATGAAGGTTCTCTGACTATTTCAGTGGTAACGAAACCAGGAACTTCACTTGATGAAAGCAATAAAATTGGCAATCTGGTAGAAGCTCAACTTTTATCGGTGCCGGAAATCACACATACTGCGCGCAGAACCGGAAGGGGAGAACTGGATGAACATTCACAAACAACAAACAGTGCGGAAATTGATGTAAAATTCAATTTGCAGGATCGTGAAAGTGAACTATTTCTTGCTGATGTTCGTGAAAAACTTTCGGAGGTGCCCGGAATTGCTTTTACCGTTGGTCAACCACTTGGGCACCGGATCGATCACATGCTTTCCGGAACCCGCGCCAACATCGCCATTAAACTTTTCGGAACAGATTTAAACCGGATGTTTGCCATTGGAAATCAGGTGAAAGCCGCTATTGTTGGAATTGAAGGACTGGTTGACGTAAATGTAGATCAGCAGGTGGAAATTCCGCAAATCCAGATTAGACCAAACAGAGACATGCTGGCAGAATACGGCATTTCGATGGAACGGTTTAACCAGTTTGTGGATGTGGCTTTTGGTGGCGAAAAGCAGGCTGATATTTATGAAGGACAACGAAATTTCGATCTGATTTTGCGTTTCAATAAAGATTATACGGAGACCATTGACGGAATACGTTCAGCGTTAATTGACACCGGCGACGGCAAAAAAGTTCCGCTTGAACAGGTTGCGGAAGTTGCTTCAGTTACCGGACCAAGTTCAATACAAAGAGAAAATGTACAACGTAAAGTGGTTATTTCTGCCAACGTTGCCGGACGTGATTTACGTGGTGTTGTAAACGATATCAAAGAAAGTGTAAATAAGAATATTGTTCTTGCCGGAAGGTTACCGGATCGAATATGGCGGACAGTTTGAAAGTGAGGCCAGCGCTACGCGAACACTGTTATTGGCTTCAATAATTGCCATCATTCTTATTTTTATTTTGTTGTTTCAGGAATTCAAGGACTTCAATCTTGCCGGAATTGTATTGGTAAACCTGCCGCTTGCTTTAATTGGCGGTGTTTTTTCCATTTATTTCACCTCGGGAATTTTGAGTATTCCTGCAATAATCGGATTTATCACACTTTTTGGAATTGCCACCAGAAACGGAATCCTGTTGATTTCAAATTACCAGAAACTTGACCGGCAAAATATACCGCTGGAAGAAATCGTAATAAAAGGATCTTCCGATCGGTTAAATGCAATTTTAATGACTGCATTAACGGCAGCGCTTGCCTTAATTCCACTGGCGCTTCGGGGCGATTTATCCGGCAATGAAATTCAGAGCCCGATGGCAAAAGTAATACTTGGAGGATTGTTAACATCAACGTTACTGAATATTTACATGGTGCCGGTATTTTACAGTGTCATTGAAAAAGCGTGGAATTATTTAAAACAGAAAAATCATGAAACGAATTATAATACTGATTTTTAGCATCGTTCTTTCTACAACCGGGTTACTTGCCCAGTCTTCGGTTGAACGGGTTTTACAGGAAGTGGAACAAAATAATACCACACTTTCAGCTTTACGTTTAAGAGTTGAAGCTGAAAAAGCAGGGAATAAAACAGGAATCTATCTTCAGAACCCCGAAGTTGAGTTTAACTATTTATTTGGGAGTCCGACAACTATTGGAAACAGAACGGACGTTCGCGTGACACAGGGTTTTGATTTTCCAACAGCTTACAGTTATAAAAACCAGATTTCTGATTTGAAAAATGAACAGGTGGCGCTGGAATATGAAAAACAACGTAAAACGATTTTACTTGAAACCCGTAAGGTTTGCAACGAACTGATCTGGTTGAATGCATTGTTAAGTGAATATTCACAAAGAATAGAAAATGCAAATCATCTGGTTAATTTGTACAAATCGAAGTTTGAAAAAGGCGAATCAAATGTTCTCGATTACAACAAAGCCAAATTAGGTTTGCTTGATGTAAGTAAAAAAGCGGAATCATTAAAAATAAGTCGAAATGAAAAGTTGGCAGAACTAATCCGGCTAAATGGTGGAAAAACAATTTCTTTTGATGATACGATTTTTCCGGTAATACCTGTTCCTGCTGATTTTGATAATTGGTATGCTCAGGCAGAGCAAAATAATCCTGTATTGCAGTGGCTTAAACTTGAAACGGAAGTCAGTCGTAAAAATGAAAAGCTTAATTCAGCACTTTCATTGCCCAAATTTCAAGCGGGATATATGAGTGAAAAAGAGGTGGAACAGCAATTTCAGGGAATAACAGTCGGACTTGCAATTCCATTGTGGGAAAACAAAAATAAAGTCAAACAAGCTCGTGCAACTACCGATGCTTCGGAAGCTGTTGTACTGGATAATAAAGTTTGGTTTTATAATCATTTAAAAGCGTTGCATGCCAAAGCAGTACAGTTGCAAAACAGTCTGGAGGATTACCATAGAGAGTTGCAATCATGTAATAACACTGAGCTCGCCGGAAAGGCGCTTGAGGCCGGCGAAATTTCAATGATTGATTATATCATGGAACTTACCGTGTATTATGAAAGCGTAAATAATATGCACGAAATTGAGAAAGAACTAAATCAAACATTGGCAGAGTTGCACCAGTTTATGTAATTCATCTATCATCTGAATACATTTTAAAATATAAAAAGCCATTTGTATTTATTACTGGTGGCTTTTTATTTACAGGTTGATACAAATCTTACTATTTCATTATGCTTTAATAAAGGATGCCGGCAAATAGGTTAAGTTCGTTAGTTTTGCGGTAAAATTCAGAGAATGAATATAAAACAGCAGCATAACAATTTTCCTTTTAATCCGTCGAAAACACCATTCTTTTACGGTTGGGTAATTTTATTTGCTGCTACAATTGGTTTGCTGGCCAGCGCTCCCGGACAAACCATGGGAGTTTCAACTTTTACCGATTACTTGTTGGATGCCATTCATATCAGCCGGAATCAACTGAGCACTGCATATATGATTGGAACAATCGGAAGTTCTCTTATTTTGACATTTGCCGGTAAAATGTATGATAAGTACGGAGCACGCTGGGTTGTTATGATTACTTCTGTTTTCCTGGCAATCGTTCTTGTATTATTAAGCCAGTCAGACCGGATTATACATCTGTTTGTTTCAGATTCCAAATCGTCAATCTACATCGGATTTGCTGTTGCCGTACTGGTAATCCTGTTTTTTGCTTTACGCTTTTCAGGACAGGGGGTTTTAACCATGGTTTCCCGAAACATGCTGATGAAATGGTTTGTTGCACGAAGAGGATTAGTAAACGGAATATCTTCGGTTTTTGTAGCTCTTGGTTTTTCAGTTGCTCCTTTAACATTTGACATGCTGATACAGGGAACATCATGGCGGTTTGCCTGGCTGTTAATGGCGCTTGCAATAGGAGTATTTTTTACGATTTTTGCATTCATTTTCTTTCGCGATAATCCGGAAGATCTTGACTTAGTTCCCGATGGAGAAAAACATGCCAACAAGGAGCGAAATATTATTATAAAACCGTTTAAGCAATTTTCTTTATTGGAAGCCAGAAAGACACCTGCTTTTTGGTTGTTTTCTATTCCGCTTGGAATTTATGCCTTGTATATTACAGGTTTCACTTTTCATTTGGTATCTATCTTTGAACATGCAAATTTGCCGCGGGAAAAGGCATTGGCTGTTTTTATTCCCAGTTCAGTAATTTCAGTTACAGTTTCCCTGGTTGGCGGTTACATTAGTGATAAAATCCGGTTGAAGTATCTTTTGTATCTTAACCTGGCTGCGCAAATAGTGGCTTTATTCTGTCTTTCGCGGTTAAACGACGGAATTTACTATTACGGTTTTATTGCCGGAAATGGCATTGTCAGCGGAATTTATAATGTATTAATGGCAGTGGTCTGGCCTCGTTTTTACGGAAGAGAAAACCTTGGAAGGATTACGGGTTTTGTTATGTCTATTATTGTATTTTCAAGTGCATTAGGACCAATTTTGTTTAGTTTATCAGCTTCAAAATTCGGTAGTTACGGTTTCACTATTTTAGGACTGGTTGTATTACTGATAATATTGTCCGTTTTCAGTTATAAAGCAGATAATCCACAGGATAAATTTGAAATTTCTTCGTAAAATTGAGCGGTGAATATTTGTAATAGGCATCTAAAACAAAACCTCTTGCGATATTGAATTTTGAATTGAATCAAATAAATTCCATTGCGTTTTTATATCCCTCCTGAATTTTCTTTTTGTTCACGGCATATTCAACAATGTCTACAATTTCTTCATCCGTAAATTTGTCGCGGTTAATCGTCAGATCAAACATATCGTCAGTGTTCTTGTCCTTGCAAACCAAATTTCTAAATGCTTCTCTTTCTGTTTCAATCCTGTGAATGAAATTAATCGCTTCATCCCGCTTTAGTTGTTTATTATTCATAATAGTGTTTATTCGGTATTCCAGTGGGGCAACTAATCTGAGATGTAGAGAATTTTTTATGTCTTTTGCAATAATATGGCTGGCCCGGCCCACTATAATGCAAAACCCATCAGCAGCAAAACTAAGAATAACATCAGAGACAGTTTTTGCAATTTTACGTTCGCTCTTGTAACTCCTGTCATTAAATGCTTTCAGAATTTCATCGAAAGTATATTTATCAGCATGTTTAAACGTTTTTCTTACTCGTTCAGGATCCATGTTTAATTCCCGGGCGCTTTCGTTGAAAACCTCTTTGCTGAGGACCCTCCATTCTGCCGATAATTTGTGTGTGTTCAGTCGAGTGGCAAGAAGTCGTGCAAGTTTTAATCCGTTGCAACCTACTTCCCTCGAAATTGTAATTACCGGGCCGGCTTCCATCGATTTCTTTTTATTTGGTTCCTGCCCAAGTAACCGTTTATTCAGATAGATCAATAACGAATTTCTCATAATTATTTTTTTAATTCTATACGATTTATTTTTTTAATTGTTATGTTTAATTAAGGTTGATTTAGCATACAAGGATTAGCTGACTTTGATCATCAACAATAAAATGGTTTTATATTAGTTTTAAGGATTTATTTAAACTTTCTCGAATGTAAGATAGCCGGTACAATTTATAATAAAAAATAAAGTCAGAATTATGTTTGAAAAGAAAATTTATACGAACCGGAGAGATGCATTAAAAAGTAAAGGATTAAAAGGTGTTGCGTTGTTTTTAGGTAATGTTGATTCTCCAATGAATTATTTGGATAACCAGTTCCATTTCAGACAGGATAGTACTTTTCTTTATTTTTTTGGACTTGATTTTCAGGGTTTGGCCGGAGTAATCGATTTTGATAGTGGAGAAGAATTTATTTTTGGAAATGATGTGGATATTGCAGATATAGTCTGGATGGGGCCGCAGGTTCCGGTAAGTGAAAATGCTGCAAAAGTTGGGATTTCCAAAACAGTCCCTTTTTCAAAACTAAATGATTTTATTTCTGAGATTATAGGTAAAGGAAGAAAACTGCACCTATTGCCGCCTTACCGTGGCGAGAACAAAATCTTATTGGCTGAGTTGCTCAATATTTCAGTTAAACAAATTCCGCAATATGTTTCTCTGGAGTTGATTAAAGCTGTCATCGATTTACGTTCAGTAAAAGGTCCTGAAGAAATAGTTGAAATTAAAAAAGCTTGTGCAACCGGTTACGAAATGCATGTAACTGCAATGAAAATGGCTTTGCCAGGCGTTTTGGAGCAGAAAATTGCGGGCACTATTGAAGGAATTGCACTTGCGGGTGGAGGTATGACATCGTTCGCAACAATTCTCAGTCAGCATGGCGAAACACTACATAATCATGATCATTCCCAAATACTTCAAAAAGGAAAATTAATGGTTTGTGATGCCGGAGCAGAATCATTGGGGCATTATGCCTCCGATTTTACACGTACAACTCCGGTTGGCGGAAAGTTTACACAAAAACAGCGCGAAATATACGAGATTGTGCTGGCCGCAAATAATAAAGCTACATCGTTAACAAAACCAGGGGTGACCTATTTATCAGTTCATTTAGCTGCTGCCGAAGTGATAACTTCAGGATTGAAGGATTTGGGTTTGATGAAAGGCGATGTAAAAGAAGCGGTTAAAAATGGTGCTCATGCCATGTTTTTCCCGCATGGCCTTGGACACATGATGGGACTTGACGTTCATGACATGGAAGATCTTGGACAAATATATGTTGGTTACGATGATGAAACCCGACCGGTTGATCAGTTTGGAACAGCTTATTTGAGGATGGGACGAAGATTACAATCCGGTTTTGTGATTACCAATGAACCGGGTATTTATTTTATTCCGGCGTTAATTGATAAATGGCAAAACGAAAAAATAAACGCAGATTTCATCAACTTTGAAAAAGTAAATGAATACAGGGACTTTGGTGGAATAAGACTGGAAGACGATATTCTTGTTACAGAAACCGGGAGTGAAATCCTGGGAGAGAGAGTGCCAATAAATCCTGAAGATGTTGAAAATATTGTAGGAAGTTAAAATCTTTTCATACTGCTATTTAGGTTGAGATAATTTTATGATAAAAATAATCCATCTCAGTTCTTATTTCATCCCGTATCTCCCGGCACTTCTGAAGCAATTCATTTCTGTCACGAAAATTTCTGTACGGATTATGAAATCCCAGGTGTAATTTACGTTTGTATTTAATTGGCGGTATTTTTAATTGTTCAGTTGTACCATCGCCAACGGTAATCAGGTAATCAAATTCAATATCACTGAATTTTGAGTAATGTACAGGAACATTTGGCTTTAATTCAATACCGATTTCTGCCAGCGCTTCAATGGCTACCGGACTAATATGATCCACAGGTTCTATCCCTGCTGAATAAATTTCAAGTGTTGGATCATAACTGCGAAGTATAGCCTCGGCCATTTGGCTTCGACATGAATTCTGATTGCTTAGAAAGAAAATTCTTACCCCATTAGTTGATTTTTTTAAGCGTTCTAATTTAGGTAAAAGGAAGTTGATTTAAAATAAAATATTCTCATACTTGGGCTGAATATGAATAACTTACGCATGTTATTCAACATAACTTAGGATAATTATGCTGCATCAGAATAAAACGCGCAAAAAGTTTTCAAGCGTGATTCAATGTTAAAACACTTTAAAAATTATGGGAAACGCAATATTTTTTTATTAACTTTTTCATTTTTAAATGTTTAATAGTGCAATCAGAACGGCATAAAACGAATGTCTGAAACAGAATACATTTTGGAATAGAAGGGACGAAATTTATTTTGTTTAAATTCTTTGAGTATTAAGGCTGTAATATCTATTTTCGTAGTTCTGAATTTATGCACACCATTGGTTAATGGTTAAAAAAATGTACAAATGGAACCTAAAGATCTCAAAAACTCGGAAGAGTTAAAAAGCACTGCTCAGCCTGATGCTGACAAACCGGAAAAAACGGTTGATTCGAAAAATGAAGAAGCCATTGTTTCTGAAAAAGAGAATCCAAAAAGTAGGAAAACAAAAGCTTCAAAAGAGGAACCCCTGGAAAAAGGTGAATCAGAATCTTCTGAAAATGAAGAAACAAATGAAAATAATGAAGTAACTGCGGAAAACGAAATTGCTTCATCTGATGAACCGGTGGCGGATAAAAAACCGGCCACAAAAAAAGAAAAGATAGAAAAAACAGCTGCCAAAAAAGAGCCTGTTTCTAAAAAATTGCCAGGTGAAAATGAAGTTGTAACCTCTGAGAAAAAAACACCTAAAACTAAGAAGGTGGCTACAGAAGTTACAGCAGAAAAGGAGGAGAGCAAAAAGAAACCGGAGGCAAAGAAAAAGGAAGAACCTGTTGTTGAAGTTGAAGAAAAATCAATACAAGAAGAGAAAACTTCAGAAAGTGAATTAAAAGAGGAGGCTACTGAAACAACTGCCGAAGGATCAAAAGAAGCGAAAGAAGAAAAAGAAACAACGGAAGTTAAAAAAGAGGGTGCACCCGAAACGTCAGAACAGATCAAAGTACCCAAAGCTAAACCGGAGAAGAAAATAACAGTAGATTTAACAAAATATACGCAGGTTGAACTTGTAAACGCTTTGCGCGAAGTTCTTGACAATCCTGACGATCATGAAGACCTGAAAGCCGAAATCGATACCATCAAATCGGCTTTTTATAAAAAGCGTAACGAAAATATTGAACAGGCAAAAAAAGAGTTTGTTGAGGGAGGCGGCATTGAGGAGGATTTTGAAGCAGAGGAAGATCCTTATGAAAACGATATAAAGGATTTGCTAAGAAGATTTAAAAGAATCCGCATTGAACATAATAAGAATCTCGATCAGGAAAAAGAAGAAAACCTTAAAAGAAAATACGAAGTTATTGAGAAAATTAAGGGACTGATTAATAATGAGGAATCCATTAATAAAACGTTTAATGAGTTCCGTGATTTGCAGCGCGAATGGCGTGAGATTGGTCTTGTTCCTCAATCAAAAATGAAGAATCTTTGGGATCTTTACCATTTTCATGTAGAAAATTTTTACGATTACATTAAAATTAATCGTGAACTTCGCGATCTGGATTTGAAGAAGAATCTGGAAATGAAAATTAATCTTTGTGAGAATGCAGAAGAATTGTTGGTTGAGCCATCAATCATCAAGGCCTTTAATATGCTTCAGAAGTACCATGAGCAGTGGCGTGAGATAGGTCCTGTTCCGCGTGAAAACAAAGATGATATTTGGGAAAGATTTAAAACTGTAACGGCAAAAATCAATAAAAAGCACCAGGATTTTTTTGAGGGTCGCAAAGAAGAGCAAAAGAAAAATCTGGAAGCCAAAGCAGCACTTTGTGAAAAAGTAGAGGAAATCAATTCGATGGAAATGGAAAACTACAAAGAGTGGGATGAAAAATCGAGAGAATTGATTGAACTTCAAAAAATTTGGAGAACTATCGGGTTTGCCCCAAAAAAGGATAACACAAAAATTTATGACCGGTTTCGAACTGCCTGTGACGAGTTCTTTAACAAAAAGCGGGAATTTTATTCCAAGAATAAAGAAATACAACAAAACAACCTGCAAATGAAAATTGATCTGTGTCTTCAGGCTGAAGCGCTAAGAGATAGTGATGACTGGAAAAAGACAACACAGGATCTGATCAATATTCAAAAACAATGGAAAGAAATTGGCCCGGTTCCGCGCAAGCATTCCGATGTAGTTTGGAAACGTTTTCGTGCGGCCTGTGACTTTTTCTTTGAGAAAAAATCGGAACATTTCTCCGATATTGATTCAGAACAGGTAGACAATTTGAAACTAAAAGAAGATTTGATTGAAGAAGTAATCAACTTCAAATCAAAAGGAAATGTGGACGAAAATCTGAAGACATTGAAAAGTTTTCAACGTCGCTGGACAGAAATCGGGCATGTTCCTTTTAAAAAGAAAGATGAAGTACAAAGTCGCTTCCGTGAAGCCATCAATAAATTATTTGATGAACTGAATATTGATGAAGACAAACGCAATTTATTGAAATTCAAGAGCAAAATGGCATCGTTCTCTGAATCGAACAGGGGACAGAACAAAATGCGCATGGAACGCGAAAAATACATGAATAAGCTAAAGCAGTTGGAAAACGACCTCGTTTTGTTGGACAATAACGTCGGGTTCTTTGCCAAATCGAAAAATGCCGAATCGCTGATTGCAGATGTGGAAAAGAAGATTGAGATAACAAAACAAAAAATCGAAACGCTTAAAGACAAAATTCGTGTAATTGATGATCTTGACAACTAATAATATAGAGCCGGTTTTAACCGGCTTTTTTATGTGTTAATTTTCAAAACCTGATTTTCTTTAATTTTTTTACCCTTCAAATATTTGCAATATTGTTATTTATATCCGCTGCCTGACGGGGAGAAATCTTTCTTTATATTAACGGCTAAAGCCGGGTTTTACTTGTTTTGTGGCCACCGGGCTGAAGCCACGGTGTAATATTTGTTTTAATATAAACTGTTTTAATCTCATACATTAATTTGTCACTACTTTTTTTACACCATGCTTTAGCTTGGTGAACTAAAAAAATTCCCAAAGATGGCTTTAGCCTTTAATATAATATTGAAATAATTATCAGGAAAATCGCAAAACAAAATTTACCATCAACTCCAAACAATATCCCAAATTTTGATTATATTAATATCGAATATGTTGATAATAATATTATCATATCATGGAGAGGCACATTGTACACATGGATTTGGATACCTTTTTTGTATCATGTGAGCGGTTGATGGACAAAAAATTAAAAGGTATGCCTGTACTTATCGGAGGGATCAGTGACAGGGGAGTGGTGGCATCGTGCAGTTACGAAACACGCCAGTACGGAGTTCATTCGGGGATGCCCATGAAAATGGCCCGCATTTTATGTCCGCAGGCAATTATCATCAGGGGAAACAGTTTGGTGTACTCTAAATTCTCTGATATGATAACCGAAATTATAAAAGAACAGGCGCCGCTTTTTGAAAAATCGTCCATCGATGAATTTTACATTGATGTTTCGGGAATGGACAAATTTTACGGATGTTTTCAGTGGGCAAAAGAACTGCGTGAAAAAATTATTCATGAAACCATGCTTCCCATTTCTCTTGGGCTTTCCATTAATAAAACCGTATCAAAAGTTGGAACCAGTGAAGCCAAACCAAACAATTACAAAACGATTCCCGATGGCGAGGAAAAAAGTTTTCTGGCGCCGCTTTCAGTAAAAAAAATTCCGATGGTTGGCGACCAAACCTATCACCTTTTACGGAGTATGGGCGTGGAAAAGGTAAAAACCGTTCAGGAAATGCCCATGGAACTGATGGAACGCGTACTGGGAAAAAACGGAATTGTGTTGTGGAAAAAAGCACAGGGTATTGATAATTCGCCGGTAGTACCGTGGCAGGAGCGAAAATCCATTTCCATGGAACGTACTTTCGAACAGGATTCAACCGATATTCATCAAATGAAAAGCATTCTTATTTCGATGGCCGAAAAGCTGGCGTACCAGTTACGTGCCGAAAATAAACTCACGGCTTGCGTTTCCATAAAAATCAGGTATTCGGATTTTCAGACTTACAGTAAACAGCGAAAAATAAATTACACTTCGCTCGACAGTACATTAATACAAACCACGCTCGATTTATTTGAATCGCTTTATCAGCGGCGGGTTTTAATACGCTTGATTGGGGTGCGCTTCAGTCATTTAATTGGAGGCAGCTACCAGATGCGGTTGTTCGAAGACTCGGAAAAACTAATCCGACTTTACCAGTCGATGGACAAGGTTAGAAACCGTTACGGAAACAAAGCAATACAACGTGCGGTGACCATGGGAGTGGGTAATATCAGCAGCAACTTTAATCCGTTTAACGGGCTTACGAATAGGAGTTAGCAGTGGATTAGTGATCAGTCGCAGTATTCAGTATTCAGTTTAAACAGTAAAAAAATGAAGAAAGTACTCACATTAAAATTCCCAACTTACTCACTTACGCAATTACTCATTCATCCATTCACAATTAATCCTTCATCTTTAATCCTTAATCTATGCTAATCAATTGTCATTCATATTTTAGTTTACGGTATGGTGCAATAAAACCGGAAAAATTGCTGGAGGAATTATCAGTCAGAGGTTATTCAGACTTTGCATTGACTGATATTAATAATACTTCGGCGAGCATTGAATTTGTTCGGTTAGCCCAAAAATACAATATCAGGCCGGTTTTGGGCATCGATTTCAGAAACGGGATTGAGCAAAAATATGTTGTACTGGCTAAAAATAACGAAGGATTTCGTGCGATAAACGAACATCTTACACAATTTCTTCAGGATAAAACAGCGTTTGAAAACCAGGCTCCGGAAATGGAAAATACATTTATTATTTATCCGTTTAAAAACCGTAAATACGGGCCTTTAAAAGAAAATGAGTTTGTTGGAATCAAATCGCTGGAACTGATAAAACTTCCTTTTTCCGAGTGGAAAAACCATTTGGATAAACTGGTGATTTTGCAACCTGCAACTTTCAGAAACAAACGCGATTATAACATTCACCGGTTGCTGCGGGCTATTGAAAACAATACACTTTTAAGTCGGTTGCCGCTTTCCGAACAAACTTCACCCGATGAAATGCTGATTGGAAAAACAGAATTGACTGAAAGCTTTTCAGGAATATCCTGAAATTATTGAAAACACCCGAAAATTACTGGCAGCATGTTCTATTGAATTCGAATTCAATAAAAATAAAAACAAGAAATTCTTTACCAACTCGCATGAAGAGGACATCAAACTTTTGCGTTCGGAATGTAAAAAAGGATTGAAATACCGGTTTGGAAAGCCGTCGCAGCAGGTGATTGGAGCGAATGGAAAAAGAGCTGAAACTGATTGATGATTTTGGGTACAGCTCGTATTTTCTGATTAACTGGGATATTGTGCGGTACGCCCGAAGCAAGGATTATTACTACGTAGGGCGGGGAAGTGGCGCCAACAGCATGGTGGCTTATTTACTGCAAATTACAAATGTTGATCCCATTGAACTCGACCTTTACTTTGAGCGGTTTATCAATCCGGCGCGAACCAATCCGCCCGATTTTGATGTTGATTTTTCGTGGACCGACCGTGATGATATTACCCGATATATTTTCGAAAAATATGGATGGGAAAATACAGCGCTACTTGGCTCTTACATCACTTTTGAAAAGAAATCGGCTTTACGGGAAATCGGAAAAGTTTTTGGTTTGCCCGCCGATGAAATTACCCGGCTGCAAAAAAATCCTATTTCGCAGGAAAACGACCAGTACGGAAAGTGGGTGTTGCAATACAGTAAACTTATTGCCGGAATGCCCAGTCATTTAAGTATCCACGCCAGCGGAATCCTGATTTCGGAGAAACCAATCAGTTGTTACACAGCCACTCATATCTTGCCCAAAGGATATCCAACCACTCATTTTGATATGCAAATAGCAGCAGATGTAGGACTTTACAAATTTGATATTTTGAGCCAGCGTGGGTTGGGAAAAATAAAAGACGCACTTGAAATCATTAAAAGGAACCGGAACAAAACCATTGATATTAATAAAGTTAACCAATTTAAAAACGACCCGAAAGTAAAACACCTGCTAAAAACCGGAAAAGCTATTGCCTGTTTTTATGTGGAATCGCCGGGCATGCGAATGTTACTGACTAAGCTAAAAGCCGATGATTACAAAGGTTTGGTGGCCGCCAGTTCCATTATCCGCCCGGGTGTGGCTCAAAGCGGAATGATGCGTGAATATATCCTCCGGTTTCAGGATGAAAAGCGCCGGAAAAAAGCGCAGCAGGAATTGCCTGAATTATATGAGATTCTGAAAGAAACTTACGGCGTAATGGTTTACCAGGAAGACGTAATAAAAGTAGCGCATTATTTTGCCGGTCTCACGCTTGCCGAAGCCGATGTTCTGCGTCGCGGAATGTCGTGGAAATTCAGGGAACGAAACGAATTCTGGAAAATAAAGGACACGTTTTTTAGTAACTGCCGCGAAAAGGGATATGCAGAAAAAACAATTGCCGACATCTGGACACAGATTGAAAGCTTTGCCAATTATGCCTTTTCAAAAGGGCACTCAGCCAGTTACGCCGTTGAAAGTTTTCAGGCGTTGTATTTAAAAGCCTATTATCCGCGTGAATACATGGTTGCTACGTTGAACAATGGCGGGGGCTTTTATTCTTCAGAACTCTATTTTCATGAGGCAAAATTGCATGGCGCCAAAATTGAAATGCCCTGCATTAATACCAGCGAATGGCTGAATACCATTTATTCTGAAACTATTTTTATTGGTTTTTATATTCTGCACGAACTGGAACATGATGTGGCAGAGCGCTTTTTAAAAGAGCGTTTTATGAACGGAAAATATAAAAGTTTAGCCAACTTTGTAAACCGGGTGAAAATCTCACTGGAGCAGTTGATTATCCTTGTCCGGGCGGGCGCTTTCCGGTTTACCGGGAAAACCAAAAAGGAACTGCTTTGGGATGCCCACTATTTGCTGGGATACTCAAAAAAGACAACATCGGAGCGGACGCTTTTTAATACAAATCCAAAAGAATTTAAATTGCCTGAATTATGGAAACATAAGCTGGAAGATACATTTGATGAAATTGAACTGCTGGGATTTCCGGTTCATACGCCGGTTAACCTGCTTGAAAAACCTGTTCAGTCGAATGTGAAAGCGGCAGAACTACCAAATTTGGTGGGAAAGACGATTGAAATTACCGGCTATTTTGTTCATCGAAAACCAACTGCTACAAAAAATGGTGATCGTATGTATTTTGGCACCTGGCTCGATCTGGACGGACAGTGGCTGGATACGGTTCATTTTCCAAATGCAAGCAGAAAAAATCCGTTTACCGGCCCCGGATATTATCACATAAAAGGAAAAGTGGTGGAGGAATATGGTTTTTACTGCATTGAAACCGAATGGATGGAGCGACTGAAATACAGGAATTTGGATAGTTTGAATTGATTGAATAAATTAACCAGCCTAACAGTGAAGCATTTGTGTTGCCCAACAATAACCGGTGTGAGGGTTGGCTCTCATGGTTTCCAACAAGACAAATCAGAAGAAAAATTAGCCGAGTCTAAAGAGGTCATCTTGAGCATCGCACAGATGGCACCAACGCATTTGATACACTTTTCATTGGCATGAATTTCTTTAGCTACGAAAGTAGCTTTTGAGGAGTTAGGATGGGGTGGTGATGTGGCGGATTGCTATGATTTAGCTATCAGGAAATACTTTTTTATGAAACCACTTAAAATAAGTAATCGGATACCAGAATGCTCGAAAAAATGAAGGGTTAGGAAATATTCCTTTTATTTCATAATAACTACCTCCTTTTGTAATATCCGTTTTAAATAAAGCGCAAAAGGGGTTATTCCCATAAAGTTTACCTAAGGCTATGCTGTTCTGATTTAATACTTGACCTGCCACTTCTGTACCAGTGGTGCCAAGTCCTGCAAGGATAAAGACTGGTATATTGGTATTTTTTCTAAATGTTTTTTGTAAAATTCCTGCATCATCTGGATAATTTGCGCCGAGAACTAATGCATGTCCGTCAATTGAAAGATTCATGTCATTATTTGTCAAATTATAATTAATGGGATTACAGTAAGTTAATAAATCACGGGTCTTTGGGTTAAATCCGATAGTAAACACTGGATTAGAGTGTTTATTCCAATCTCTAATTGTATCTGCAATTCTGAAACCTTTATACTTATTTATTTGCCCTAATATATTAAACACTTCCGCAGCACATTGCCCATCGGATTGAGACCATACTGGATCGATATTATAATATTTTTGCAATGCTAAATTATTTTTATTTTGTGGGAGAGGTTGAGGGAAGTGTGTAATATACGTTTGATTCGGATTCAATTGGTGTTGATTAGTTGACCCTGAGAGTTGTGAAAGAAAAATTAGAATATCACTTTTACTTTTTCTATAGCCCGCAAGTAGCCGATTGAGTGGTCGCAACAATACTAACCAAGTTCTTAACTTTGTGGCCATGTAAAATATAAAGGGAATAAACAATGAACTTAGTACCACATCTTGCCATGTTTCAGTAGTTATGTTCGAAAAAAAATTAATGATTTGTATCATCTCAATGTATTGCTTGATTATTAATGTCGTTAGGTTAACTCATTATTATTGCGAAATTAAAAAAATCTTTTTGAAAAACGCGTTGCAAAGGTTTCTGGTTGCCAGAGAGTTGTCAAAAAAAAAACCAATAAAACTCAGGAGCATAAAATAAGGCGGTCAATTCAACCGCCTTTACTCACTGTCGGGATTTTCCAAATTGTGAATATAGAGTCGTTTGGATGCTGAAAACATAATACTTGATTTACTTTGTTTAAATAAAATATAATTTTTGTTTAACTGCATCAGAATGGCCACTTTTAATTGAGGCCGAAATCAAGATGAAACTTTAGAGAGAACGGGAAGTTCCGAGGAATCGAGGAAATCACCCGCTCGAACTTAGGTTTCATAAAGATGTAGGTTGAGAATGAAAAGCAGCCTTGACTTTTCTGTTTACTCTTTGTGGTAAGACAAAGAGTAAAATCCGCCTGATAAGGCATAATTAATTTTGGTTTCTGATCACAAATGATTTTATTTTTGTCGGGATGACAGGATTTGAACCTGCAACCCCTTCATCACGAACAAAGTACGCTACCCAGACAACACTAAATTCCAATTTTTTATTTTTCAACCAGGTATTACAAAATCAAGGCTTAGGCAATTCAAGCCTCTCCTGCATAATCTGTACAAGTTCATCAACGTTATATGGCTGGGGAATAACCCAACGCGAACCATAAAGTAGTTTAGGTACACCGCCATTGCCGCCGGCGCTTGCTTTACCGTACAAATCAACAGAGGTTTGAATATATTGTCCAATCCACGGATCAGCCAAAGCAGCATCAAACTTCTCCTGTCCAATTAGTTCAACCGCTTTTGCCTGAGCAGCTTCTGAACTTCTTGGGCGCCAGAGGTCACCTGATTCAAACGTAAACATCCAGTTATCGAATTCGTGAAATGCATCATGATCCGCTAACCATACCGCCAGACCAATTTTTGCCAGATCACATGAATTTTTATACTCCTCGACAACTTGTGGTATGTAAGGATTACATTCAGGACTTAATGGCGCCGGACAAAGTACAAAGGCCAATCTTCCATCGTAACGGCGAATGGCCTCATCAAACATTAAATGCAATCGCTGGCAATGCGGACAATTATAATCGAAAAGCACAGTAACAACGTAAGGGGCATTTTTATAACCAACCACTGGCGCATCTTCGTAATCAAACGCTGGCATATTATCATTTTGTGACTCACCTTCAATATATTCAGTTGATGGATTAAGGATTACCTGTCCCGTTGCCAGAAAACCTGCCAGGGTTATTCCAATCAGAGCCAAACCCAATGCTGGTAAAGGACGAAAAATGCGTTCCCGGGAACCCGAAATCGCACGCCAAATAATTAACAATGCCAAAAGCATTCCGGTGATGTGCGTAGTCATGCAATAGGGACAAAAACTACCAATTACATATTTCTGCAAAAGGGTAAACCATATGGCGCTTCCGGCAACCAATCCGGCAAGTATTACCATCACTTTCCAGGCGAGGCGTCTGATTGATGCTTCCGTAGCAGGAGCAATAAAAAAACCGGCAACCAGCATTACAAGATAAATCCCAACGGCCAAACTGCTAATAGGTAAAATCCCCGCCAGTTTCGACCACTTACTACTAAGTACAAGGTCGCACGGACTTCCGCCTCCACATCCAATCATCGATCCGCCTTTTATTGAATGCCAGCTTAAAATAATACTCATTATGAGGGCAAATAAATTCAATCCGGTCAAAATCCATCGCCAAGCAGGCCAGTTCCCTTTTATTTGCATATTTTCCTTGTCGGTCGCCATAATTATTACTTCTGCAATTTAAAATGAAAAAACCCCGCGGCGTTACAAATTTCCGTCTGGCCGCGGAGTTTTATTAACGTTTCAACAAAATTAATTTAAAATTCTCAATTTGTTTTTAATATTTATTGGGTTCACCTGGCGTAGGAATGCTACTTGTAACCGGAGTACCATTTTCATGCGCCATTTTCAAAGGCGAAGCAAGCGTTATACCACTCCCTGAAACCTGTACTTCTGAAACATGGGCTAATTTCAGAGGCATCGTCACATTAATCGTATCGGTTTGAGCATTCGTATTGCCCCGGCCAAAACGACGACGGGTAGCGGCAACAGAAGCAACTACAGCTGTTTCTTTTTTATTGCCACTGTCAATAGTGATGGTTTGACCGGCGCTAAAACCTTCAACACTGGGAACAAGAATTACTGTAGCTTTCGCTTTAGTGGCACTTGCTGTTGTGGTGCCACCGGTAGTACCAATCGTTGCAATAACTGCAGTTTCGCTGTTTCTTTCAGCACCGATGATTATCTCCTGTCCATTGTTTAAACCTGATACACTATTCACTTTAATGTTATTTGAACCAGCTAATGATGTTGCAGCCAAATTAAAGGTGTTCTGCAACTTGAAGTCCTGGCAATTACTATCATTATCAACACCATCAGGGAAACGTCCTGCACTTCTGTTGGGCTGACTTACAGGTGCAGAAGAAAACCTGAAACCTCTGCTAAAGCCCCCGGGGGAAGTTACACTGCAACCGCTTGCACCTGCACCTGAAGCAGCCTGATATCCTTCAGCAGCATAAGGATCAACAAGACCTCCATAGTTGAGACCGTCAACAATATTTCCATTTGCATCGCGCAGTACCATGTTACCGGCGCTGGATGAGAGGGCAGGACCTCCAAACCACTGGTCGGGTTTTTGTTTCCACTGGTAACCCTCAGTTGTCACTTTTGCATCACGCACTACTGCGTCAATATCATGACTGTTAGCGAGAGGTTGATCGAGTGCGATACTATGAATAAGTGGTAAAACAGGCTCATTACTTGAGTGAGCGAAAGCTGTTGCTGGTTCGAAACTGATTCCCGTTCCCCTAACGCTAAAAGGTATGTTCGACGAATGATTGAACTTCAGCGGTTCGGCAAGGTCGAGTCCTGTGCCTGCATCTTCAGAAGCAGTTAAAGGACCGCGGGATGAGCTTCGAGAGGATTGTGTACCAACGCGTGTTACGGTGACAGTCTCTATGCCATGATCTTTACTATCGATGTCAAGTACGATTTTGTCTCCAACTGAAATATTTTCGACGGAAGATACTTTAATGTTTGTATCACCGGCTTTTGCATCCACTGAGAGCCATGCCTGAGTACCTTGTTTTCCAACCTCAGTTATTGTTACTACCTCATATTTTTCAATTGTTTGCGAAACAGAAGGGTAGGTAGCCCCATAACCGATGGCCATTTTCTGGCCAACGGCAAATTCGCTGATATCTGTAACGGGAATATTGGTCGAACCCGCCGGAATCGTAATTATCGGACCTTCAGGAAGTGGCTGCCAAATTGTTGTTGCACCACCCGGTGCACCCCGGCGGCCAAAGCGGAACTGAGCCGGATTTTCTTCAGGTACAGGAGCTGGAGCAGTGATGCTTGCGATCTTTCGTGTTTCCACCGTTGAGCCAGTGCCAATTTCAATCATATCTCCAACCGACATACCGGTTGTACTTCTGACATAAATATTGGATTCACCTTTACTAGCAGGAACGGCCAGTCCGGAATTAGAAAGACCTAATAAGTAGAAAGCCATTTGAAGCTAGCTTTGTTCCGGCAGGAATTTTCACTGATGAAAAGATGGGTAACTGGGTTGGATGTTGAGTCAATGTCCAGTTCGATATATCGATTTCATTGCTGCCAGCATTGTAAAGTTCAATAAATGAATTGGTCGAATTTGACGGAGTGCCTGAGCTAATAGCAAATTCATTAATTTTAACCGGGCTTACATTCCTCACCTTTTCAATTGCAATTTCTGATTGATTATTGTTTGATGAATTTTTCCAGGATGCATTACCGATTAAATCGCCGTTTAAAGCTGATGATCCGGAAGTAATCGTAAAAGTTGCGCTTACACTTGCGCCTGGTGCTACCGGATCAGTGATTTTCTGCGAAGTTTCACTTGAATTTAAAACAACTGAATTCCATCCCTTGGGCACAGAAACGCTTAATGTTACATCATTTACAGGTGCGCCTGTGGAATTAGTGAATGCTACAGTAGTATTTTGTGAGGAACCCGGTGAAAAAGTCTGAAGTCCCGGAGGAGTATCAACGGCTGATGCCGGCGCTATACTTACCTGGGCCACGTCGTACCTTGCTGCAATAACGTTAGCCTGAATCTTTTGGTTTGTTTCCTTTGATGGGAAAGTTCCGGCAGCTGTCATGGCACCTTCATAAAAGGTGCCGTGAGAACCATTACTATTATCGCCGCCGTTACCCAAAAGAATTGCTCCCTGCTTGCGCATCGGATCATAACTGTTTCTGTCATTGATAACCCGGGAGCCGTCGTACATGACTTGAAGATCGCCTTGCTGAGCATCTCCGCCCATAGATCTCCAGTGGTGTGGTTCTCCATCGGCCATTGCAGTTACAAAGCGCCATGTAATTGTAGGAAGATCAGCGCAATATTTATCGTTTGGGGATGGATTTACGCAACCTACCAAATTGTTCTCCTGATCAGTCATAACCCATGGACCGGGTTCCTGACCATGATACCAGGCGTTGGCGTTGCCATAATATGTGGTTTCCATAGTACCGTCACCGTCGTCACGACTGTCTGTCTCTGCGTTTCCATAGTCGAAACAGCAACCGGAATTGTAATGATGACCGTTAATAACCCAATACTGGCCTTCCGCCTGATCGTCAACAGCGGTACCAACCGGATTGTCGTCGCGAAGACCCATTCCCGGCTCGATAAACACACCATAAACTTTATGCCCCATAATGGTTACCGGCGCCATATCGGCAATAGGAATATTATTAAAACCTCCCATGGCAGGTCCGCTAAATCCACCGCGTGGTGCCTGTGTGAGGTGGTTTCCTTTCCCTGACTGGTCATATAATGTTGTAATCCAACAGTATGTATTAGCGCAGAATTCATCCTGCGCAGCAGCGTCGGCATAACCACCCGGATCGCCCTTACTGGGCTTGACCACACCTATATCCAGGGTCTTACCATCCGACTGGCGCATAACCTGATATAGCGGGCCATTGTAAGACGCGTATAGCGCACGTGTACTACTATGAGCAGCAACACAAGGATTGCCGTCAGCAGCATAAATATCACAAGGCCCTTCCGGCCTGGAAGAACTGGTATTGCATCCTGCCACTAATATCGTGATCACCAGGATTGTGGTTACAGGAAGTATGAATGCCAGTGAAAGAATGACAAAAAAACGACTTTTCTTTTTCATTATGAATTGTTTTAAAAAAATTTATTATTGACTATAATTACTAATGTTATCTATTTAATCAGGTCACTTAAAAATTAAATTTAAACTTTAATTTCCTGTAGTTAATTGTTTATACAAATCGGAATCAAACTCCTGTAAACCAGTAATTCCATGCAAATGGTTTACAGAAACCCATGGTAACCAGCTGCGGTGTCCTCCATAACCCCTTCGTGGTCCCATACTCCAGTGTTCCTGTTGCCAACCCGGGCCTAATAAGTCGAACGTACGTCCCGGTATGGCCAGCATAGCTTTAGTGTCCACTAAAAGAATACGGGCGACATCAAGATAATGCACGTCATTGGTGTATTTATATAATTTGGCATAGTCAGGAACGGACCAGGCCATGTACTGATCCACACCACCCGCTGCTAATGCAGTTATGCCTTGTACTCCTGTTGTGGGAACACCACGCTTCCAGTTTAATGTGGAGTCGTTAGCTCCAATAGGCATCGGTATATTCCATATCCTGATCCATGTTTCAGCATAATTTCCTGCAGTTATTGCCCGTTCAAGCCACTTTGTATCTTTAGTGTTTTCATAAAGACTTAAAAAAGCATTTAATGAAAGCATTCCGGCTTCTTTGTCAACAATGTTTGGATTGTCGGTGGCACCTCCAATAAAAATACCTTTACTTCCAAAGCTTGTCCATACATAATCTGCCGCACGAACTGCAGCATCCAGATATTTCTGTTCACCGGTTTCTTCGGTCAGTTTCACCAGTAATGGTACGGGATTATAAGTGCTGGTTCCCGATTCTTCATGAATTGTTCCTTTTCCGGCATTCCAACTACGGGGGAAAGAGCCATCGTCGCGTTGTTGTGATAAGAGCCAGTCTCCAAATTGCGTGCACCAGGCCAGCCATTCAGGATGTTCATTTCCTTTTTTTCTCTCCCGGCGAATAATATCGATTAAGGTACGCATCCCTTCCGATGGTTCCCTGATTGTAACTGCATTATCGGCCTGGCAATCGGGCTTACCTGTCATCATGTTAAAACCTGTTCCGGCAGGTGGAAACATTGGTACAATGCGAACAAAACTATTGATTATCATTAATCCATGTTCTCTCATTTGTTGTCCACGCGGGCTTGGATCGCGATCAGCTTCCAGTAAAAGCTGTTCAGCAGACTCAATTCCTTTACAAACAAAGCCCATTAGTATCTGCGGCCACCGTGCCAGTTCATTTGCCTCGGGATCAACATAAACCCCCTGTTTTTTTGCCCATTTGGCCAGTTCTGCAACTCCTTCAATTGTTAAATCGAATTGACCCCGTCGGGCAACGGCCGGGCGATTTGTTTGCGTACTTGCAGGTATTGGTTGTCTGTCCCTGTTTCGATATGAACCCGGATTTCCCGTAACAGCATCAAAAAGAAAAGGGACACCTGCCATATCCTTAACAACAAGAACATGGTCTTCAAGATGGTCGATAAGTACTTTGCGCACAATATCCATATCGACAGGATAAACCTTAGGATTCAGGCTTTGCCATGCCCATCTCCAGGAATCGCGTTCCATATCGTGGAATGTATCTCCTTTTCCAAACAGAAATTGAACCCGGTAATGTTGGGATAATCCATCTTTGACTGGATGATAACGGCGTCTTATGATCGGAGCTTCGTTTCCTCCGCCAAACCCCCTGCTAAATTCATCGGTGGTGCCTGGTAGCCAAAAACCAAATTTGACTCCTTCTCCTTCAACTTCATGAGCCCCGAGTGCACCGAACTGAATGCGTTCATCAATCACAGGGGTAGTCGCCGGAGCATTACTTTCCTCAGAGGTAGTAGCACCATTTGGAGTGGGATCTAACACAGCAACCCAGTCTCCGTTCTCAAATGAAACAGTGAACAACGGAGCTGATAACAAGTCTTCTCTGAAGGAAAATCGTTTGGCGTCGTAATTCATAGTACCGCCCGGAGAAGAACCACCGCCATAAGTCGGATCACCATATAGCAAACCCGGTGCCATATATTCTGCATCACTCCATTTGAAGGTTGGTGCAGTCGATAGATTAATAGTCGAATAAAAACCTGCATTTTCCTCTGTCCCTTCAACATTTACCTTTCGGCTGAGAGAAATTATACTACCGGAAATACTCCATTGATCTTCAAAGTTAAAAACTGCACCGTCTGCGTCGGTTATATTTCCTTTAGCAATTATGTTGTTTCCATCTTTTACAACAGATTGGTAACCAGCTGCCAGTTTATGGACATCATTCTGGCCTTTAAACACTTCTATCTGTGCAGGATTTTGCTGCATGAGAAGTGGAAAGGTGCCACCTGATATTTCAATACCCCAAAATCCCGTTGAATCGCGTACAAAAGTTACTGTTACTCCGTTTTGCATACTTCCAAGTTCAATTTGATCATGTTGTTGACATGCTACAAAAATTGAAAGGGCAAAGATTAGGATTAAACATTTGCCTCCTAATTTCTCCAGATTAGTGTATTTTATTAGTGGCTTCATTATTATTAATATTGATTTGGTTTACCAGGCGTCGGGACACCGCTTGCAATCTGTGTTCCGCTTTCATGATCCATTGTTAAAGGTTTTGCAAGCGTGATACCGCTCCCCGAAATCTGAATACCGGATGTGTGCGCTAGTTTTAAAGGAGCAGCCAATCTAAGCGTATCTGTCGGGCTACTGGTATTCATACCAAAGCGGCGACGTCCAGCAGCAACTGACTCAACAACTGCAGTTTCCTGTTTTGTTCCACTATCGATGGTAATATTTTGACCGGCGCTAAAGCCCTCGCTGCTATATACAGGAATAACGGTGGTTCCAACTTTAGCTTTTATCCCCGAAGTGGTGAACCCAGCAGTGCCAATATTGGCAATTTTCACGGTTTCACTGTTTGAACCGGCATCTATAATAATATTCTGGTCAACTCTTAAATTAGCGACACTACTTGTTTTTATATTATCTGAACCTGCAGACGCGGGAGCTAATAACATTATTGTATTCTGCACTTTAAAATCCCTGCAATTATCATCATTATCGGCGCCATCAGGAAACAAACCGTGACTCTTATTAGATTCTCCTGTAGAGGTTGACGCTCCAAATCCCCTTCTTGTATTTGAGGCCACTACAATGCAACCTCCCTGACTTTGATCACCTTCCAGGGTTGCAATTGCAGGAGTAGTTACTGTACCATTAGCACCTGAATTAGTTTGCTGGGTTCCATACACCATCGCGTCAACAACATCTTTACCACTGGCGTCCATCAATGCAATTGATCCGGCTGCGGAAGATAGTGGCCCTCCGTACCATTGGTCAGGAGCAACGGCTCCCTGATAACCTGTTGTTGTGATTGTTGAATTAACTACAGCTGTTCCCAAATCGTAATTTTTTTCAAGTTGGCTTTCAAGCTCAATGCCACTTCCAAGAGCTTGCACTGCTTCTCCACTTTTGTGTTCATATTTTGTGGCCGGTGAAAAACTGATACCAGTTCCGCGATCTGAAACATCAACATCCAACATATGATCAAATTTTAATGGTGCGGTCAGTTCAACTTCTCCGGGTCCGTTATTGGTATTTCCGCCTTGACCAAACCCTCTGCGAACCGGAGCTTCAACAACATTAATAATTCGTTTGATTTCTGCTGTTTCTTTACGAGCACCTGTTCCTATGGTAAGCACATCTCCAACGGTCATATTCGAATTAGCAGTAACCTTTATGGTGGTATCACCGACTTTTGCTTCTAATGCTAAATTTGTTAACGTTGAAGCTTTACCTATTTCGGTTACAGTAACTTCTTCAAAATTGCCACCGATATCAATTGCCATTTTCTGGTCCACAACAAAACCGGAGGTATTTATAACCGGAATATTTGTTGATCCGACAGGTATTGTAATCCATGGTCCAGTCGATACCGGAACAAAAATCATTGTCATTTCAGAAGCAGGAGTGCCAACACTTTTAATTTTGTGTTCTTCACCACCAACCTTAATCTGCTGCCCGACTTCGAAACCTGAGGTATTTAATACGTTTATTGTTGTTGATCCTTTACTGCATGCTGATGCAAGACCAGAATTGGCTAACCCAAGAAGATAAAAATCGTTGGCAGCAAGTTTTGTTCCTGATGGAATTGTGGCCAGCTTAACAGGAGCCCATTCACTTTTTGTATTAATTATCGTCCAGTTCGAAATATCAACTTCATTTTCAGAAGCATTGTATAGTTCAATAAATTGATTGGTCGGATTGGAGGAAGTATTAAAACGAACTTCGTTAATTTTTACAGGAAATACATTTCTTATCCTCTGAGCATTCGTTACGGATTGTTTTCCTCTGCTTTGTTCGCTTTTCCATTCTGCTTTTCCTGTCATGTACCCAGAACCTGTTGATGTTGGAGAAGTAATATTGAAAGTCACATTTACCGTTTCACCAGCAGCAATTGACTCAGAAAACTTTTTTGATTTTTCGTTGGTTTCGGCTACTACTGCAGACCAACCTGATGGAAGATCAATACTCAATTTAACATCAGACACAGATGAGCCCGTTATGTTTGTATAAGTTAATGCAACTTTTTGTGTTGATTCCGGAGTAAAGGTAGTAGCCCTCGACAAACTAACACAGGGAACATCGTATTTTGCAGCTACAATATTTTTCTGAACAGCATTTATAGCATCATCAGATGGATAACCTTTAGTCATTATGCCTTCATAAAATGTACCGGCTGAGCCATTTCCGTTATCGCCGCCATTTCCCAGCTGAACGGATCCTTTTTTGTGCATCGGATAGTAGTTGCTATTCTCCCGGGATTGAGGACGAACTCCTTTGTAAAAGATCGATAAATCACCTCCCTGAGCATTTCCACCTCTTATTTCCCATTGATTTCCGCCACCACCGTTAACCATTCCGGTTACAAAACGCCAGGAGTCAATAGTTGGATTTTCAGGATTCTGTTTGGTATTATAGCCAGAGAATAAGCCAGCCTCCATATCGGACATGATCCATGGACCTGTGCCGGAGCCACTTCCCCATGCAGTAGAAGTACCAAAGTAAACGGTTGACATGGTTGCTCTTCCAACCGCCCGACTGTTTGCAGATGTGTTCCCATAATTAAAACAACAGCCGCTGTCGAAATGTGTGCCGTCAAGAACCTCGTAAATCCCTCTGGTTCATCATTAATTCCCAGGCCTGTGGCATCATTGTTTCGTAAACCCATGCCAGGTATAATGTAGGTACCATAAACTTTATGCCCCATGATTGTGATAGGTGCCATATCTGCGATTGGTAATTCATTAAACCCGCCCTTTGCAGGACCGACAAATGTTCCGGGAGGAGCTTGATATAGATGGTTTTCGTTTCCTGACTGATCATATATGGTAGTGATCCAGCAAACCGTATTTTTACAGAATTTATCCTGAGAGGCTGCATCGGCATATCCACCTGGATCCCCACTGGAAGGCCGAACAACGCCGATGTCTAACGTTTTACCATCCGACTGACGTTTTACCTGGTACAACGGACCATTATATGATGCAAATAAAGCACGTGTTGTACTGTGTGCAGTCTCACATGGATAACCAGCTGCGGTATAGATATCACCTGGTCCTTCTGGTCTGGGGGGTACATTCTTTTCTGTGCAAGATGTTGATATCATCATCATTGTTACGACTGGAAGAAATGAAGACTAGTGTTAGAATGACGATAAAACGGCTTTTCTTTTTCATAATAGCTGGTTTAGAATTGATTTTAATTGGCCACAATAATTTAGATTAAGTTGTTCTACAAACTTAACAAAAAGTAATGTTTATATTTAATCTAATGATTTAATATTTATTCTTCTTTGATGATAAATTTTCTATTCGAACAAAAATTAAAAAGCCCTTTCGCTGAAGCGAAAAGGCCTTTTGTTTGTCGGGGTGAGAGGATTCGAACCTCCGACCCCTACGTCCCGAACGTAGTGCGCTAGCCTGGCTGCGCTACACCCCGATTTTTAAAGTGCCCCAAAATTAACCTTTTTTCAAAAAACAGAACTATGATTTTCTAAAAATCCGCTACTTTTCTTTCTTTTTGAAAATGGATTTTATTCGCTCCCAAATAGGAACTCCCTTATTGTCTTTGTTTTGATCTGCGCTTCTATCGGAATTACTTAAATTCCCATTATCTGATTTCTTTCGGAAAATATCGGCAAGGTTAAACGAGCGTTTTTCAATATCCAAAACCTCTCGATATTCTGGAATATCTAGCATAGCCAGCAATTCCGGTTCTGGTTCACTAAAAGTGTCGTATTTTGAAGAGGTAAATTTTGGATCGGAATACATTTTACTGTAAAATTTACCAACAATAGGAAGTGCCATATAGGCTCCTTGTCCGTAAGTTGTTGTTCTGAAATGAACCCGTGGATCATCTGCTCCAACCCAACAACCGGCAACTAAATTGGGCGTTACTCCAATAAACCAGCCATCCGAATTGTTCTGCGTTGTACCAGTTTTCCCTGCGAAATCGTTATACAATCCGTAAACTGTACGAATTCCGTTTCCTGTTCCGTTATCAACAACTGCTTCCATCATGTGAATAACCGCCCTGCAGTTTTCAGGAGAAGCCACCGGTTCATCTTCATTTTCATAATCAAACGATTCCAATTGTTTCCCTTCGCTATCTGAAATATCAACGAGGCAATGTTCTTTTACAGGAGTCCCTCCATTTGCAATTCCGGCATAAGCTTCAACCATTTCTTCAAGAGAAATTGATGCCACTCCAAGTGCCAGCGACGGATAATCAGGTAAATCGGCAGTAATACCGAAATTTCTTGCCAAATCGATGGTATTTGAAATTCCGGCTTCAAGCAGTACCTCCACAGAAACGGTATTTAGCGATTTGGCAAGCGCTCCTTTCATTGTATAATAACCTCCATATTCATCGTGCGAATTGCGTGGCGCCCAGTCCTGGTAATCTTCGTAAATTTTGTACTCGTTTACGAAATATTGGTCAGGAGCAACACCATTTTCCAGTGCAGCCAGATAAACCAGCGGCTTAAATGCAGAGCCTGTCTGTCGCGGTGCTGTGGCATGATCAAACTTAAAGTAGCGAAAATCAATTCCTCCAACATAAGCTTTTAGTTCACCTGTTTTTGGTTGCATGGCCACAAAACCTGCATTTAAAAGCTTCAGGTAATATTTGAGCGAGTCAAGTCGGGTAATAGTAGTATTTTCAATTCCATCCCAGCTAAAAAGCTGTGCATGTACTTTCTCCTTCAGTTTTTCAGGAGTTGCATTTGCACCATCCAACCTTGCCACGGCACTTCCTATAATCGCAGGATCTTCTTTAAACAAATCCCTGTTTTTCCAGTGATTATCGAACACCTTTTGAAGGTTCTTCATGTACTCTTTGACCGATAGTTCAGCATAGTACTGTAAATTATAATCTATTGTTGTATTAATTTTTAAGCCATCTGTATATAAATTGTAGTTTTCGCCATCAGCATTCTTATGATTGTCGCACCATTTCAACAATTGCGGACGTAACTTTTCAAGTAAATAGGGTGCAGGTCCCTGATTATACGAAATTACCCTGTATTTCAATTTGAGCGGTTTCTCCTTATACTTTTCCGCTTGTTCCGCACTTATATAATTGTATTTGGCCATCTGGTCGATAACCACATCACGCCTGCTTTTTGATCGTTCGGGATTTGTTCGCGGGTTATAGTAGTTGTTTGCTTTTAACATCCCGATTAATACTGCAGCTTCATCAACGTCAAGATTTTTTGGAGATTTTGAAAAAAAACGTTCGGCTGCAACTTCAATTCCATAAACATTTTCAGCAAACGGAACTGTATTTAAATACAATGCCAGAATCTGTTCCTTTGAATAAATTCGCTCTAAACGATAGGCAATAATAGATTCCCTCACTTTATTTACAGGCATTGATAAAGGCCCGTAATTACCGCGAGGAAAAAGATTTTTGGCAATTTGCTGACTTAAAGTACTTCCTCCTCCTGAACTACTTTTTTGTAAAAGAATTGATTTTACCAGTACTCTTAAAAGAGCAATTTCATCAATGCCACGATGTTCATAAAAGCGTGCATCTTCAGTTGCGATCAAAGCATTAATTACATTAGGTGATATTTCTTCGTATGAAACATTGCTTCGGTTTTCAATATAATAACGCCCCAATATTTTACCATCAGATGAATAAACTTCAGAGGCTACCGGATTATTAATCACATGCAGTTGTTTTTTAGACGGAACTGGTCCTAGAACACCAAGAAAAACCATTATAAAAAACAAACTTCCAAGCAAAAATAATATTGTAACAATTTTTGCTGTAAACACCAATATTTTTCTGCTGGTTGAAACCTTTTTATTTGAGGCTTTTTTCCTGTTTGAAGGCTTACTTCCTTTTACATTATTTAATTTCTTCTTAGCCACAATTTTTTAATCTGCGCAAAATTATTACATAAACGATTTATATTTCAAAATCATATCCTGGGGAATAAAGAAATTATTGAAAAAATTAACCAAGAAAAAGTTCCCGCCCAAAATAAAACATCATAGTTCCTGAAGCGATAATCTTGAAAATGGTTCCGGCAAAAAACCCAATGAATGTGCCAATCCCGGATTTGAAGGCTGCTACAGAATCTTTGCTTGCAGAGAATTCACCTATTATAGCTCCAAAAAATGGCCCAAGAATAATTCCTACGGGAGGGAATAAGATAAAACCTATAAACATTCCAATAATGCTTCCATAAATCCCTCTTTTACTGCCACCGAATTTTTTAGCTCCCCATGCAGGAATTACGTAATCGAGTCCATACACAAAAGCTGTAACAAGTCCCCATAAAACCAGGAAACTACCCGAAAATTCATGTCTCGAAGTGAAATGTAACATTAATAAGCCAAGAAAACTCAATGGTGGCCCCGGGAGAATAGGTAAGACACAACCCACCAGACCTGCAATCATGAGTATAATACCAAGGGCAATCAATACATAATCCATAGTTCGAGTGACATTTATTTGTTAAAAGGGAAAGATTTGTACCTAACCAAAAGAACAAATCACTTAATAGATAACTGATTTAATTCGGTTTTGTTTTTCTGAACCATTTAAAAGTGAGAAAATAAATCAAAATCAGAGATAAGAATACGACCAGAGAACTGATATAATAAAGCTGATTTTTCTCAAGCAGATAAATAGGATGAGAATGTATTTGTTCAAAATAAGTGATATATAAAAGAACCAGCAAGTTATTAATTGAATGACCAATAATGGATAAAATGATGCTGTTAGTACGGACAACAATCCAACCGAGCAACAGGCCAAGAACAAATGTTGCCGGGAATTGCCAGGGATTTAAATGGAAAAGTGCAAATAACAACGCCGACATAAAAACGGCAACAAATGCGTTATAATTTCTGCGAAATCCCTGTAAGATTAATCCCCTAAAAATTAGTTCTTCCACAACAGGTGCAATAACAACAACTTTCATAAAAGCTCCGACCCATCCATAATCCCCTTCAAAAATACGGTTAAACATTTCATTAAACCAGAAAGGTGGCGGAAGATATTTGTCGAGTAATGTTAAGGGTATTTCCATTAAATTTTGTGCTCCCCAGAAAAAGGTGATGATTGGAACAATAACTAACGGATTGAAAAATTTCACCGGAAAAACACTAAACAGGGGAGCTTTTGATTTTTTGAAACCGTAAATTAAAATGAATAACGTTGAGCCAACGCCAAGTACGACTTTTTTTACCGGGTTGTATAGGTACTCGCTGTCATGAAAATAGTCGATCAGGGCTAACGGAAAATCGACAATGCTTTGAATGAAAATATATAAAATTACCAGGTGAATTGCCTGAAGTACAGTTGGGTAATATTTTTGTTTTATTTCATTCATCGCAATAAAAACTTATAACAGTCAAATTTTGTTTCTCAACAAATAAAAGAAGCGTATCTGACAATCCTTTTAACCGGGTATTAATCGGTTACTTTTTGCTGAATTAAAAGCGTACCTGTTTTAAAAGAAAAATAGCGTTGAAATATGTAGCTGTAAATAATTACAATTATGGTGGTTACACCTTTTGAGAAAGTAGCGTACCAATCAAAATATTCGACAAAAAGCTTCAGGAAAATGTAATTAAGGAGAATAGATCCGGCAACAGTTAATCCGTAACGAAAAAGCTGAATACGTCCGCGCAATTCAGAAGCTGTAAAAGTGATGTATTTAGCTAATAAAAAACCGGTAGTAAACGTTATTGGAAAAACAATTAAAAATGCAGCAATGTGAGGGCTAATAGCTAAAAATCCAAGTTCTACAACCTGTTTATCGAGAAGGTAGTTGTAAAAGATAAAATAGAGGCACAGATCGAAAATCATATTTAGCCCGCCTGTGATAGCATACCGAAATACTTCTCGCGGAATAAAATGTAAAAATGGAAAATAGAACCAATCGATTATCCTGATGATCTGGTTTTGAATATTTGCAAAAAATCGACTCATGAAAAAGCTGCTGTTCTGAAATATGAAAGTAAAGAAACAATTTTAAAATGATATTCAAAAATAAAGCACAGAATTAAATTTCAGGTGGTTTTCGAAGATGTTTTTTTAATGCAGTTATTTTTTTTGATTCCAGTCTTTTAATTCGGGAAGCTGCAGTTGGTGCGGTCTTTTTCCTTTTCCGGGGAACAGTAAGCGCCTTTTCAATAAGTAAAAAAAATAGCTCTTTTACGCTTTCCTTGTTTGCCAGTTGCGACCGCTCTGATTGTGAGTTTAAAATCAATTCTCCTTCAGAATTTATTCGGTTTTTTAATTTTATGAATGAACGTTCCTTTTCTGCAAAGGTTAATACCTCCGATTTTGAAATCGAAAAACGAAGCTCAACGCGGGTGTTTACCTTGTTAACATTTTGCCCGCCAGGCCCGCTGCTTCGTGATGCAGAAAACAGTAATTCGCTTGTTAATTGACTTTTTCGTTCTTCTGACAGCTTCATTGTTAACCATTTTTGCTGATCGATTCAAGAAGTTCGTAATTCAATATTTTGATGTCTTTACCTTTCAGCTTTAGCATTTTTTCCTTTTCAAATTCTTTCAGAAATTTAATGGCGCTTTCCGTTGAAATGGAAGCAAAATCAGCAATGTCCTGTCGGGTGAGATAGTTGAAAATATCTTCTTCCAAAAACTCTTCCTGCGAAAGATACAAGATACTAGAAGCCAGTTTCCCACGCATTTGTTTGTATGAAACGTTTTTAATAATCTCAAGTAAATGCCGCTCGTTACGATAGTTTTTCGAAGTAACTTTTAATGCAAAGTCAGGATGTTTCAACAGGGCTTCCTTTAAACTTTCCTTTTCAATCATACATATTTCTGAATCTTTAATCGCCTGGGTGGAATAAGTATGAATATTCTCTCCAAAAATGGATGAAAAAGCCAGAAAATCTCCAGAGCGTGCAAGGCTTACATTAATCTGTTTGTCGTAACCGGTTTGTAAATAAACTTTTACCAAACCACTAACAACATAAAGCACGTATGGTGCAAAAGCCCCCTGTTTAAAAATATTCTCACCTTTCAGATAAGTAATACGGGTTTTGTGTTGTTGAAGTATTTCCAATTCTTCGGGAAACTGTTGTTCCAGGTTCATTCTGAATAATTTATCGTTTAAGAAGGATTCAAATCCAAAATGCAAAATTATCATTTCAATCCAATTGAAAAGGCTTTTTTGTTTGAAATTAAAATACAATAACTGGCATTTAATAGAAAAAAAACTAAAAAATGACAGCTTTCATTCCTGCATACTTAAATGCACTTTTCTGGTACCTCAAATTTATAACACGTAATTTTGTTTCAGATTTAATTTGAAAAAATGAAACGAACATGAATTTTTTAAATGCTAAAATATTCAAACAAGCATTTAAAAATTCATCGAGAGTTACATCGAATGCAAATGAAACAAACGATTTAATGTGATGAAACGAGTAGCAATACCAATTTTTAACGATCAATTAAGTGAATATTTCGGTGAGTGTAATCACTACCAAATATTTGAGATCGATAATAAAATATTAAACAAAAAACGGATTGAAATGCCAGATGGTATTGTTGCAACCGATTTGCCCGGCTGGTTAGAGAAGCAGGGGGTTACTGATGTAATTGCTTACAAAGTGAACCGTCAGATCATTTCACTATTCGCTTCAAAAAAAGTGAATTTGTTTGTAGGCGTCTCGCAAAAAAATCCGGAAAAGCTTATTGATGATTATTTAAACGGAAAACTTGAATCGGATAAAAAGATAATAGCTGAATTAACACAAAGAGACAATTAATATATTCATTTATTAACGGTTAAATTAAAATATCATGAAATTATTACGTACAGGATTACACGAATTTGAAACTGCAGCAGAACTGCAAAAATTTATCAATGAAAATGGAAATGTGATGGTGTGCTGTGGAAGAATGGGACCCATGTGTATTCCGGTTTACAATATTATGGAAGAGCTGGAAGATGAACGTACTGACGTTAAATTTGCTGTAATGGCATTTGATAATCCGGAAGCTGCGGTAATTCGAAATGCACCTGAATGTCGAGGATTTATGGGATTGCCTTTCACTATGTACTACAAAAATGGTGAGGTAGCACATGCGACCAGCAGCATTCAGAATTTACAACAGGTTACTTCCATTCTCAACGAGAAATTAGGTGCTTAATCAAACTATTTCTATTTGTTGTCATTCCCATTCATACGGGAATTATCAGAAACCATGAGATTTCCATAACGTGGGAATGACATAAAAAAAAATCAAAAACTAGATATACAATCACGATGGATGAGATATTTGATACGATAATAATTGGTGCAGGAGCTGCGGGATTAACCGCGGGAATTTACACTTCACGTGCAAAACTTTCTACGCTTATTTTAAATGAAGGCGCTATTGGAGGACAAATGGTTTTGACGGAAGAAATTGCCAATTACCCGGGAGTACCGGTTATCAAAGGTTATATTCTTGCTGACAATATGAAAGTTCAGGCAAAAAGCTTTGGGTGTAAAATAAAATCGAACATCAAAATTTCAAAATACGATCTCGATAGTGAAATTAAAACAATTGAACTTGAAGATGGACGCACATTCAAAGGCAGAACGATTATTTTAACACCCGGGGGAAGGCCTCGTTCGCTCAATATTGAAGGAGAAGACGAGTTTAAGGGGAAGGGGATTTCATATTGTGCTACCTGCGATGGTGATTTCTTTACCGGAAAGGAAGTTGTAGTAGTTGGAGGTGGAAATTCAGCATTGGAAGAAGCAGTTGCACTAACAAATTATGCCACCAAAGTTACGATTGTACATCAGTTCGACCATTTCCAGGCTTTTAAGCATGCTATTGAAGAAGCGGAAAAAAATCCCAAAATTGAGTTTGTTATGGAATCGGAGCTTCGTGGATTTTATGGAAATGGGCAATTGCAGAAAGTTAGCATTGAACATTTGTCAACCGGAAACAGGACAGAACTGCAAACGGACGGAACATTTATTTTTATTGGTTATCAGCCAAATACAGCTGACTTGAAAGGAGTTGTTGAATTAAATAGTCGTAATGAAATTGTAGTTGACAGCGACATGAATACAAATGTAAAAGGAGTTTTTGCTGCGGGTGACTGTATAAATAAAAAATACAGGCAAGTAACTACTGCCGTTGCAGAAGGAACTATTGCTGCATTAAGCGCGTCAGAATATTTACGAAGTTGACAAAAACAAAAAATTAAAAAGATGACAAAAGAAAAGGTTGAAATCACCTGGCTTGAAAATATGGCTTTTAAAGCCGATGTTCATGGACATGAGTTAATAATAGATGCGGGAGAACAGGTTGGCGGAGAAAACCGCGGCCCAAGGCCTAAACCATTAATGTTAGCTGCATTAGCGGGTTGCACCGGAATTGATGTTGTTTCGATACTGAAAAAAATGAGGCTTGAATTCGAAGATTTCAGTGTCTCTGTTGAAGGTGATTTAACCGAAGAACACCCAAAACAATTCACAAAAATGCATGTTATTTATGCTTTTAAAGGGAAAAATTTACCTTTGGACAAAATTCAAAAGGCTGTTAATTTATCGGAAGAAAGATATTGTGGAGTAAGTGCAACGTATCGAAAAGCATTTGAAATAACTTCAGAAATACGAATAACGGAATAAAAAACAAAAAAATGTCAACAACACTTATTGTAATTTTGGTAGTAGTCGCCGGATTAATCGGATTAATTACCGTAAATCATTTCCGGATGAAGAATGCTAAACCGGTTGAAACAAGCAAAAAAATTGTAACGCTAAACAACAAAAATTTTAAACTGGCCTTGCGTAAAAAAATTATTTTAATTGATTTCTGGGCGCCCTGGTGTGGCCCGTGCAAAATGGTGGCTCCCATTTTAAATGACATTGCCGAAACCCAGAACGATATTACAATTGGGAAGATAAATGTTGACAACAATCAGGCAATTGCTAATAAATACAAAATAAGGAGTATTCCTACATTACTTATTTTTAAAGATGGGGTAGAGGCTGGTAGAATTATTGGCGTAAAAACAAAAAAAGCAATTCTGAGAGAAGTAAATGCAGTGATTGCAAATTAAAAACTTATTTTATAGCATTTCTAAATTTGTAATTGAAAAAAATGAAAGGCACCAGAAATTTAATTCTGATGCCTTTTCTACCAAAAAATTAATTACAGAAACTTACTATCGCTTAATTATCTTATTATGGAAAGTCTGATTATTATTAAATACTGTTATCAGATATAGTCCTGCCGGGACATCTGACATATCTAATTTTGTAATATCTCCGGTGATCGAATTACCTTTAACTTTTTCTCCGTTAACATTAAAAATGGAATAGTAATCTCCCGTTTCAAAATCATTTACTCTTATATTCAGCGTTTCATTAATTGGATTAGGATATATCACTAAATTGTAATTGGTTGTATAATCCGGTGCGCCTGCGGAAGCCATCATTGATTGTGGCAAAGCAGGTCCGAAAGAAACCAGGTAATCTTCAACTTCGCCGTCGAAAGCATCATCGCAAGTGGCAGGTGATGATCCATTCTTCATTGAAATTCTCATTCTTGTTGATCCGGAAACGTAGTTGGGAATAGTAATGGTAGTTGCCACACTACCTTTCTTATTATTAAGAACAGCCAGCGTCTCATCTGAATCATCAAAATCTTTATCGCCATTAAAGTCAATCCAGATGCGCCAGAAATTCCTTGCAGACGAATTGTTCGGTACTAACGCCACACTGTAAGTACTTCCGGCAGTCATTGAAACTACGCTGGTTTGGAGAGAATAACCATCAGCGCCAGTGTTATTATTAATAAAACTACCCACAACAATTTTTTGTATATAATTTGATGAACTGTTTATCTGTGTGGGTGTACAATAATAAACAGGAGTAGTTTCAGTTACTGAAATCGTACCTGTTTTAGTACTGGAAGTAAATCCACTCTTAGAAACTGTCAGTGTTACCTGGTGATTTCCGATTACATTATATACAACTACAGGATTTTGTTGCGTACTTGTTGAAGGTGTTCCGCCTTCAAAAGTCCATTGATATTGATCAGGTTCATTTAATGACAAATCAGTAAAGGAAACACTTCCCCCAACCTGAACGGAAGAATAATTCGATGTAAAATCAGCTACCGGTGGCTGTGGTACCGGTTCCGTAATTTTTACGGTATAGTCTTCCACTTCACCATCACCAATATACCCGCAAGCTTCAGGCGCCTGCGACGCCATCGAAACCCTCATTCTGGTAGTTGTTGCTGACATACCGCCAGGAATAGTAATATAACCGCTTACTGCGTTCCTTGATTTGTTTGAACTAAACACCATTTCACCAGCGTCATCGAAATCAAAATCATTATTGAGATCTATCCATACCGACCAGTATTCAAAGCCTGATCTGGAGACAAATCCTGGGGTTAATGCAACAGGATAAGTTTTACCCGTCTCCATTGTAAAAATGGTAGATGTAAAATCTTCATAATCTCCTGCTCCGGAGTTGTGTGATTTACTGTCAACCTTAACACCTGCAATCCATTCAGCACTTGCAGTTCCATTGGAACTACAATAGGATGGAACAACAATAACCGGGTTAACCTGTACATAGTTTTCTTTAATTTTTGTATTTGAACCACCCGGGTTGGTAACCGTCAGTTTTACCTTGTAACTATTTGCATTGGCATAAGTTACTTTAGGATTTTTAGCCGTTGAAGTTGCAGGGCTTCCTCCGTCAAATTCCCAATACCAGCTAACCGGACTATTACTTGACTGATCACTGAATGTAACTGATCCACCTGCATCAACTGAAGTATTGTCTGCTATGAAATCTGCTATCGGAGCCGGAACAACATTAACCACAATATAACCGGTTTTGGATTCTGTATCGGTTCCGTCAGCGTTTTGAACGGTTAAAGTTACATTGTAAACACCGGCAGTTGAATAAGTAATCGTTGGGTTGCTTCCATTTGAGGTTGCAGGAGTACCACCTGAAAAACTCCATGACCATGAAGTTGGATCGTTGGTTGACAAGTCACTGAAAGTTACAGATTCACCTTCAGTAATGGAAGTATTGTTCGCTGTAAAATCAGCTGCAGGTGGTGTTGATACGTTTACCGAAATATAATTATCAACGGTTTTTGTATTCGATCCATCCGCATTTGTAGCAGTCAGTATTACTTTAAAATCACCGGCACTGTTATATGTTACCGATGGATTTTGTGCCGTTGATGTGGCAGGAGTACCACCTTCAAAAGTCCAGCTCCATGTGGTTGGGTTATTTGTTGTTAAATCGGTGAACTGAACTGAACTGCCAACTTTAATTGATGTATTGCCGGCACTGAAGTTAACATTAGGAGGAGTTAAAGCGTTGACTAAAATATAATTATCTATAACTTTTGTGTTTGATCCGTCGGCATTGGTTGCGGTTAAAGTTACATTAAAATTGCCGGCATTATTATAGGTGACAGATGGATTCTGCGAACTTGAAGTTGCCGGTGTACCGCCTTCAAAACTCCAGCTCCACGAAGTTGGGTTATTAGTCGATAAATCAGTAAACTGAACCGCGTTCCCGGCTTTTATTATCGTATTATCTGCAACAAAACCTGCTGCCGGTGGAGTAGGGGTTTTGTTGACAGTAATAAAATTGTTTATACTTTTTGTGTCCGATCCGGCAGAATTCGTTACGGTTAACGATACATTATATTGTCCGGGTGTGTTAAATTTAACCGCAGGATTCTTTTCCGATGATGTTGACGGAGTACCACCTTCAAAAGTCCATGCCCACGAAGTAGGAACTTGGTTGAAGCATCCGTAAAGTTACTGTGCTACCTTCATCTAAATTTACAGGATTAGCAGTAAAATTAGCAACAGGACTTGAAACAGGTCCAAGCGGGATACAATATCCGTATTGATCCAAAGGACCTTTGGTCGGATCAGAATCATCACCATCAGCCTGATCAGGTCCCGGGCAATTTGCTGGTTTTGGGCCAAGTCCCCACCAGTAATAACCATCACCATCAGCATCTTCATAAGTAACATTATAATTTTTACTGACACTCGTAATTGGTGTTTTAACTGCATGTGTCCAATCAATATTAGATATATCGAGTTTCCACATAGACATATCCAGCATCTCCAAAATATTTTCCCCAACTATTTTTAAAAATCCAAACTGTTTTACCAATTAAAGGATCTCCCGCGTGAGACTGTTTTCCAATATCGTTCCAAAGTCAAGATCCCGATAATAAAATACATCACCTTCTTTTACAACTTTGTATCCAACAAGAACCATAGCATGACTCCAATCACCAATCCTCCACTTAAAGGACCTTTTTCAATAACACTTTTTTAATCATCTTCGTTCTTGACATTCATTCAAAATCGATTCTGCCACCAATTTTAATTATTCTGATGGATTTTAGCTTTGTTTTACAGGATATTATCTGTTGATACGAAATATCCTCTCATTCCACTTATTTTAATACAATTCAACAGGGTTGTTATCCTCCTTCATATCCTGCACCATGCATGAAACTAGATCTTGTTCCGAATATCAGGTTGAAAGTTATTAACCCTCATCAACAATACCTGAAGTTTTAATATAATCCAGGGCCAAAGAAGGCAAACCTCCATCACAACTTCCTGCTCCACTGCAAGAAAGTAGATCCTGTTCTGATAAATCTAAATTTAGAAGTTGGTTGTAATATAAATTAACCATAGCTTCTGTTGCCCCGGTTGTTGCAAAAGCCCAACAAGAACCACATGCTCCTTGATTGGTTACCGGAGACATCCAGTTTTTTCCATGCCGATTTCTCCAGTCCCATTCATCAACATAAGGACTATTTATTGTTGCTGATTTTAAAGAAGATTCTGTTCCCGTGTCACTTGTAGAAATCACACCACCACAATAGAATTCAAATCCTGCCGGAAATGTACTTTGGCCATACAATTTTTTTCGGTCCGAGTAACTCATTTGCGAAACCTCAGTTTGGCCTGCAACCCAGTGCAATCCCTTTTCTTTTATTCTTTGGTTGATCCTTGCAATTTTATCCGCATCCTGTTCCTGTTTTTTCTCCTGCCAGACTTCATCCACATTCCAACCTGCCTTAACACCGGTGGTGTAAGTAAAACCGTTGATGGTAACGATGGCATTTTTGATTTCTATTTGAACAAAATCGGGCCTGACTCCATTTAAAATACAGGTTTCTTCGCAGAGATCGTCAACCTCAATGATAGCTGAAGTTGCCATCATATCATTATTCTCATAGATCAGATGTTCATTCCCGTAGTTGTCAATCAGTACAATGTTCACGGAAAAATCATTTTGATCTTTCACCTGGATGGAGGCATTTATTGCGAGTCCGTAAATCAGGTTGATGTTTTTATCAAAAGGGGTTATTTCTGTGTATTTAGAATATTCCCCGTTCCACTCAATTGTTTTGGGATTGGTCCCTTCCAGTTTAAATTTCGCGTCCTGGCCTTGGCCGAATGAAATTTGACTGATAAATAAGCAATATCAGCAAATGACCTAATAGGGTAAAATTTTTCATGACATAAGTTTTGAAATTGATTTAATGGTAAAATTTATAAGCTGGTTTATCAGGGTTTGTGTCACAATAAACCAGTGGGTTTGTATAATTAATATTTCAATCCTTGTCTTATTATTGAAGCCTCTGCTTCAATACATATACTTTATAAATAAAATATTTGAACTTTATATCCGTATTTTTAAAAATGTAGGAAATAAATGCGTCATTCAAAATATTTTATGTTAATTGGTTTGCGGTGTAAAAGTAGTAATAAATTTCAAGTTCGCAATACTTATTTAAAAAAATATTCACAAATGTATTCTAATACGTAGCTATTATAATATCAGATAAATAGACTCTTTTAATTTATTTTGTAATTAACAAAATGTATAAAAATGAAGTTGTTATAATTAAAATATGAAAATAATGAAATTTACCTAACTTTATGTAAATTAAGACTAAAACTAACATTAGTAATAGATATGATAGCTATCGAAAAGTTACTTGAATGAAATGAATAAATGTATCATTAATGCATCAATCGTTAAATTTGTAAAATCAACGAGTTCAAATATGTTTACAATTAATTAAAAAAAAGTCTTTTACAAAATTAAAATCATTTTTTGCCTTATTTATTATTAACTTGCAGGCTTTTAAACACAAAATGAAGACGCCGATTTTACTTTTCGATAATTCCCCTATATTTCGTCAAGGTGTAAAACTGATCCTGGAAAATAACGGAAGTTATGAAGTTGTTGGTGAAGCATCAGACGAAATTCAGTTAGTTAACATCTTATCGAAAATAGAACCGAAAATTATCCTTATTAATTTAATGTTAGGACAAAACCAGGTCCTTTCGATTACAAAAAAACTGAAAAACAATTTTCCGGATATTCCATTTCTATGTATGGCTAATGGGGCAGAAGAAGATTTCATTGTTGAATGTATTAATAATGGTGCAAAAAATATAATCCGGAAAGAAAATACGCCGGAACAACTGTTGGAAGCCATTAATAAAGCAGTTAACGGCGGAAATTATCTGAATATTCCTGAATATCAGCAAAACAAAAGAACAGCTGAAGTCGAAAAAAAATTCACACCATATTATAAGTTGAAGCCGAATACAAATACAAATGGTTCTTCGGTATTATCCAATCGTGAAATTGAGGTAGTAAAACTATTTGCCGAAGGAAAGAGTTACAAGGCAATTGCCAATGAATTACATATCAGCCCCAGGACAGTAGAATCGCATAAGAAAAATATTCTTGCCAAGTTAAATCTTGATTCCATTGTTGACCTTGCAAAATTCGCCTTAAAACAAAAACTGATCGAATCGTAACCTCAGCTTTTGTCAAACAAATCACAAAACGATAAGATTTTAATGCTTACCTGTTCTGCGGTTTGATTTTGTAATTACCTGATTGTCAGCCTGAGCGTAGTCGAAGGCTGGTTGTACCACAATTCGACTATGCTCAGTGTGACTTTGATAATCAATACTTTAAATTTATACCGCACAACGCGTTAATGCTTATTTTTTATTATGCCTGAAAATAATTTTATTAGTCTTTGATTATCACATTTTTACAGACCCACCATTAAAAAAACACAAAAAAGTATAAAATACGTAAAATTACGTATTGCATTTTCGTTTATTTAACCGTAACTTGTAATGTTGTTTCGCAAAAACAATGCAAAGTTTTAAAGACTTCCCCTAATAGAAGCAAAATCAGTAGTAAGTATTTTTAATGGAAAATACTTTTGAGCGCAAAAGTATTGAAGGTGATTTTAGGATGATAAATGTTCTTAATTATTATAATATTTATTCACTTAAAATCAAAGGGTTATGAAACAAACTTACTTACGATGTAAAAGATGGTGCACGTATCTTTTACTTTTTTTTAGTGCAATTGTTTTGAGTTTAACAGTTAATGCTCAAATTACTATTGATGGGTTTGCAAGTGATTGGAGTGGTGCAATTGAAAGTAATTCTAGTTATTCGCACCAGGAGGACTGTTGGGATGGAACGGTTCCAGCTTGTCTTGACAATCAGTTTACACAAGGATCAACGGATGAAAATTTTAAGGCATGGTCGTATAGTCAGGTTAAAAACAAGAACGACATTGTTAATGCCGCTGCTGTACTTGTAGACGATACTCTTTATTTTGCCGGAGATAGGTTGGCAATTGAAGGTGATGCCCAGATAGGTTTCTGGTTTTTCCATAATGGAACTGCTGCGGTTATTGCTGACGGTGCAAAATTTGGCGAATTTTTACCATTCAGAATGGTAGGCGATTTGTTAATTTTAGCAGATTTTACAGGTGGTGGAAAAAACGCGAATGTTACTGTTCTTGTGGTAACAGCTGTAAATGCAACCAGTGGTGCAGTTACTTTGACAACAATATCTGGCATTACTTCAGCTGCTGTTGCTGAAAATAACAGCGGTGCAATAAATTTACCTTCAGGATGGAATTACGTAACTCCTCAATATCCTAAAAACGCGTTTTATGAGGGACAAATTGATTTAGGAGAACTGAATGACGCCTTAGTTGAAGCTGGTATAGTAGCTGAAGGAGGAGGGGATGTGAATTTATGTTATTCAGGATTTTTGCTGGAAACAAGATCTTCTCAATCACTTACTGCATCACTTGATGATTTTGTAAACGGTGATTTCACAACATTACCTGAACCTCATGATTTAGAAGGGTTTGTAAGTTGTAATAATGAAGAAGGCACACTTACAGGCTATGTTACAATGCTTGGGTCAGAAACGGGCGTTAATTATCAATTGTATGATAGTAATGATATTGCTGTGGGTTCTCCTATGGCAGGCACAGGAAATGATATAGTTTGGAGCCCGCTACCTGAAGGAGAATATTATGTTATGGCAAGTAATGAACTAAATTGTATGGCAGGTCCGTTTGGCCCTGTCCAGGTTAAGGTTTACAATTTGCCTACTTGCGGCGAAATATCGGTTGTTAATTCAACAAATTACGCAAATAACACAGGGGAAGTACATGCATCTGCTTCTGCAGGCGATGGAGGAACTCTATCTTACTCCTGGACTAAAGATGGAGAGCCATACCCTGCCGGAGACGGACTGCTTAATATTACCGGGTTGAGTGACGGCGAATATTGTTTAACAGTAGCTGAAGACCATGGAGATGGTAATATTTGTTACCATACATGTTGTTTTACTGTTTTATGGTTACCAAGCGCTCCATCATGTAATATCTCAGCTACTGACGCAACCTGTTTTGGCTCTAGTACTGGGAGTATTGATATAACTGCTTTAACTGGCGTCGGTGATTTCGAGGTTAGTCTTGTAAGAGATCCGGCTGGTGATTCAGTTGTTGTGTATTCTAATACATTGTCAGTTGGAGATTTACCTGTTACCGTGAATAATCTTCCTGCTGACTTTTATGTGTTAAATGTTATAGATATCGGCAACGATGTGACAGATAATACAAGCCAGTGTGATGCTACTATAACTCAGCCGGATGAACTGATGTGTGAAATCACCGGATCGACGAATGTATCGTGCTATGGTGAAAGCGATGGTTCAGCTACAGTTGAAGCTTCAGGGGGCACAACTCCATATTCTTACCTGTGGTCTGACGGGCAGACAACTGCAACAGCCACCGGATTGGCAGCAGGGCCTTACACGGTTACAATAACTGATGCTCATAATTGCACTACTGAATGTAATGTAACTATAACTCAGCCGGATGAACTGATGTGTGAAATCACCGGATCGACGAATGTATCGTGCTATGGTGAAAGCGATGGTTCAGCTACAGTTGAGGCTTCAGGGGGCACAACTCCATATTCTTACCTGTGGTCTGACGGGCAGACAACTGCAACAGCCACCGGATTGGCAGCAGGGCCTTACACGGTTACAATAACTGATGCTCATAATTGCACTACTGAATGTAATGTAACTATAACTCAGCCGGATGAACTGATGTGTGAAATCACCGGATCGACGAATGTATCGTGCTATGGTGAAAGCGATGGTTCAGCTACAGTTGAAGCTTCAGGGGGCACAACTCCATATTCTTACCTGTGGTCTGACGGGCAGACAACTGCAACAGCCACCGGATTGGCAGCAGGGCCTTACACGGTTACAATAACTGATGCTCATAATTGCACTACTGAATGTAATGTAACTATAACTCAGCCGGATGAACTGATGTGTGAAATCACCGGATCGACGAATGTATCGTGCTATGGTGAAAGCGATGGTTCAGCTACAGTTGAGGCTTCAGGGGGCACAACTCCATATTCTTACCTGTGGTCTGACGGGCAGACAACTGCAACAGCCACCGGATTGGCAGCAGGGCCTTACACGGTTACAATAACTGATGCTCATAATTGCACTACTGAATGTAATGTAACTATAACTCAGCCGGATGAACTGATGTGTGAAATCACCGGATCGACGAATGTATCGTGCTATGGTGAAAGCGATGGTTCAGCTACAGTTGAGGCTTCAGGGGGCACAACTCCATATTCTTACCTGTGGTCTGACGGGCAGACAACTGCAACAGCCACCGGATTGGCAGCAGGGCCTTACACGGTTACAATAACTGATGCTCATAATTGCACTACTGAATGTAATGTAACTATAACTCAGCCGGATGAACTGATGTGTGAAATCACCGGATCGACGAATGTATCGTGCTATGGTGAAAGCGATGGTTCAGCTACAGTTGAGGCTTCAGGGGGCACAACTCCATATTCTTACCTGTGGTCTGACGGGCAGACAACTGCAACAGCCACCGGATTGGCAGCAGGGCCTTACACGGTTACAATAACTGATGCTCATAATTGCACTACTGAATGTAATGTAACTATAACTCAGCCGGATGAACTGATGTGTGAAATCACCGGATCGACGAATGTATCGTGCTATGGTGAAAGCGATGGTTCAGCTACAGTTGAGGCTTCAGGGGGCACAACTCCATATTCTTACCTGTGGTCTGACGGGCAGACAACTGCAACAGCCACCGGATTGGCAGCAGGGCCTTACACGGTTACAATAACTGATGCTCATAATTGCACTACTGAATGTAATGTAACTATAACTCAGCCGGATGAACTGATGTGTGAAATCACCGGATCGACGAATGTATCGTGCTATGGTGAAAGCGATGGTTCAGCTACAGTTGAGGCTTCAGGGGGCACAACTCCATATTCTTACCTGTGGTCTGACGGGCAGACAACTGCAACAGCCACCGGATTGGCAGCAGGGCCTTACACGGTTACAATAACTGATGCTCATAATTGCACTACTGAATGTAATGTAACTATAACTCAGCCGGATGAACTGATGTGTGAAATCACCGGATCGACGAATGTATCGTGCTATGGTGAAAGCGATGGTTCAGCTACAGTTGAAGCTTCAGGGGGCACAACTCCATATTCTTACCTGTGGTCTGACGGGCAGACAACTGCAACAGCCACCGGATTGGCAGCAGGGCCTTACACGGTTACAATAACTGATGCTCATAATTGCACTACTGAATGTAATGTAACTATAACTCAGCCGGATGAACTGATGTGTGAAATCACCGGATCGACGAATGTATCGTGCTATGGTGAAAGCGATGGTTCAGCTACAGTTGAAGCTTCAGGGGGCACAACTCCATATTCTTACCTGTGGTCTGACGGGCAGACAACTGCAACAGCCACCGGATTGGCAGCAGGGCCTTACACGGTTACAATAACTGATGCTCATAATTGCACTACTGAATGTAATGTAACTATAACTCAGCCGGATGAACTGATGTGTGAAATCACCGGATCGACGAATGTATCGTGCTATGGTGAAAGCGATGGTTCAGCTACAGTTGAAGCTTCAGGGGGCACAACTCCATATTCTTACCTGTGGTCTGACGGGCAGACAACTGCAACAGCCACCGGATTGGCAGCAGGGCCTTACACGGTTACAATAACTGATGCTCATAATTGCACTACTGAATGTAATGTAACTATAACTCAGCCGGATGAACTGATGTGTGAAATCACCGGATCGACGAATGTATCGTGCTATGGTGAAAGCGATGGTTCAGCTACAGTTGAAGCTTCAGGGGGCACAACTCCATATTCTTACCTGTGGTCTGACGGGCAGACAACTGCAACAGCCACCGGATTGGCAGCAGGGCCTTACACGGTTACAATAACTGATGCTCATAATTGCACTACTGAATGTAATGTAACTATAACTCAGCCGGATGAACTGATGTGTGAAATCACCGGATCGACGAATGTATCGTGCTATGGTGAAAGCGATGGTTCAGCTACAGTTGAAGCTTCAGGGGGCACAACTCCATATTCTTACCTGTGGTCTGACGGGCAGACAACTGCAACAGCCACCGGATTGGCAGCAGGGCCTTACACGGTTACAATAACTGATGCTCATAATTGCACTACTGAATGTAATGTAACTATAACTCAGCCGGATGAACTGATGTGTGAAATCACATCATCTACCAATCCTTTATGCAATGGTTCGGATGGTTCAGCTACGGTAGTTGCCAGTGGAGGAACGGAGCCATACAGTTATTCATGGGACGATTTGGCCGCGCAGACTACAGCTACGGCTACCGGTTTGATGGCAGGTACTTACGTTGTAACAATTACGGATGCACATGGATGTACTACTACCTGCGATGTTACTCTTACTTCAACGCCTTGCGGAAGCGAAACTGCATTTGCATATTTCGGTGGTAATGGTGATGTTGATGAAAGCGTTTGCTTCATAAATGATCCGTATTATACTGGTAAAGGTAACAGGTGGGGATGGAGAACTGAATTCCCGCAACAACAACAAGGTGCCAAAGCTTATCAAATGGAACTTTGGATGGGTGCCGGACAGTGTGATTTTAGCAAAGGCACACATGTTGGAACCGTTTACGTTTCTTATATTGGAGACGAAGTAATTGTAACCTGTGAAATGTTTGCAAATTATTCTTTAACCAGTGCTCATATTTATGTCGGATGCGATGGTCAAAAATATCCAATGCAGAAGGGTAAGGAAACAGTAGCGCCGGGGCAATATAATTATAACTCACCATCGCTTAATTATGTAAGTACTTTGGAAGTTACATTTGATGTTTCCGCTAATGGAGGGTTACCTGTAAATTTAATATTCCATGGTATGGCCAGTGAAGCTCCTGGTAGCGGGGATTATTCTGATTCAGGCACTATGACTTGTGGGAGTGACTCAAAATCAGCTGAAATTATAAATCCATTTGCCGCAACCAGTGATCTGAAAGTTTACCCGAATCCATTTAGCGATAAGGTAACATTTGAATTTACTTCTGGTGCTGATGCACATGCTGTTCTTGAAATTAACAACATATTGGACAGAAAGTTGCTACTATTAATGGATCAACAAATTAAAGGTGGAGTTCTGAACAGAGTTGAATATACTCCAAAAGATGAAGTATCAGGAATGTATATTTACAGATTAAATCTTAATGGTAATATTCAAATCGGTAAATTAATTTACAAGAAGGAATAGTTATCACCTCAAAAAGGGAAGACCCTTGATTATTAAGAACAGAGGCTGGTTTTACCAGCCTCTTTTCTTTTTCGTCCCCCTTTGAAAAAGGGGGAAATGAAGGGGGATTGTAAAAGAAGATGTATTGAAAAATCATCCTTAATCCTGCAAAAGTGGGAAGGTCCGATGTCGATGGGGCAGAGGCATTTGAATTCTGAATTATTTTGTGAACTTTCAACAAAAAGAAAAGGTGGACAATCAGTTAACTTTTTAGGGGGAGAATAACAAATTCTTGTCCTCACTGGAAAGGGAGGTGTCCCGCAGCAGCGGGACGGTGGATTGATTGGATTGGAATTGATTTTATTCTTACTATTCATATCTCAATCAATTGTAATAAAGAAGGGGGAACTAAAGTGGGATTGAAAAAATACAATATGATTATATTTTAACCTGTTGTACGGTTTGATTTTGTAATTACCTGATTGTCAGCCTGAGCGTAGTCGAAGGCTGTTTGTACCACACTTCGACTACGCTCAGGGTGACTTTGATAATCAATACTTTAAATTTAAACCGCACAACGCGTTATATTTTATTGGACAATAAGTTAAAATATGATTGCTGGCAAAAGTGTTTCTTGGAATTATCAGAAGTAAGAAGAACATTAAAAAGAGAATTTAAATTGAATACTGTTGAATAAAAATATTCAATAACCAGAATTCTGGTTTTGCAAATAAGTTAAAATCCATTGGCCCGATTAGCGAACACTCCTTTCCTGAAAGGAGGGCTACAACTAATTCATCTTACTTGAAAAGCCTGCCTGGCTAATAATTTCGGACCGGTGAAATCGGGTCAAGTGCTATTTTTAGTTTTTCTTCAATTTAATTCCCCTACCCCTAAAGAGGTACCCCCTTTAATCAAAGAGGGATGAAAAAAATCTCGTCCTCCCTTAAAATGGAGGTGTCCCGCAGCAGCGGGACGGAGGGTTGATTATTTTGAAATTAATTTTATTCTTACTATTCATATCTCGCTCAACAGTAATAGGGAATAGGGAATTGAGGGGACTGTAATATTAAAATATGTTGTAATCCCCCGCCCCTAAAGGGGCACCCCCTTTTAACAAAGGGGGATGAAGAAACCTCATTCCCCTTGATGAACCTTAGATTTGAGGTTGATAATTAATTTGACTTAGAAAGGAATAATTTTATATACAGAATCATATTAGTCCCTTGTCTGTTTCATAAGAATAGGGGGATTTAGGGGGATTAAAAAAATACGATGAGATTACTATATTTTACTAGACAGTACTTAAGAAATGATTACATTAAAGCTGAACTCAGCGTTCTGAGAAAAAAGCCAATCGTTAATCGATGAATTTAGATTGAATACAATGAAAGTCTGAAACTTTTTTAGAATAAATATTTGTTTCAATTTACCGTTCAAAACATTAAGTTCCCCATCCCGGAGGCGTAGGACTTGTGCTTGATGCCTGTGATTGCTTGGGACTTAAAATAATAAACGTTGTTAGCTGCAGTCAGGGCAGCATATTTTCCAGCTTTTATAATCGCGTCTTTTCTTGAAATCTTATGGCTTTCAGTTTTACTGAAGCATTTGATTTATTAATTTATTTTTTTTCAATTTTTTTCTATATCATTGTGCTAGTTAACCTCTACATTTCTCAAAATCAATTATTTATGCCACAACAATTTTTGACTGAAATTTCGCTTTTCATTATTAATCTGAATAATATATACTCCTGGTTGATCCGGAAATATAGATTAAATTATCATTCCCATAATTAATTTCCCTGCTGGCAACAATCCGCCCGGAGACATCATATACCTTTGCTATAGCCGATTGATCATCCGAAGAAATAACCCGGATAAATCCATCCGTGGTATTGGTAACAACTTTAAATGGTTCATTTAACTCTTCAATAATTTCACTTTGAGTAACAAAAGTACTACTGGTGTGGAGAAAAAGAGCTTCAATCCCACTGTATCGATTATCAACGACAACCGAATAAGAACTTCCCGGTTTTTGGAGAGAGATAAACTTCCCCTTTATTCTATCTTCCAAATAAGGCTGGCATTCTTCAGGCAGATTAAATAATTCAGCATAAAACGTAACTTCTGTACCAACAGGAGCATCGATGCCCAAAGGGATAACAAGGTTGTTATAGTTTTCAGGAAGGCACTGAATTGCATAGTCGATGCCATTATCCACAACAAGCCTGGAATAGAGCGAAAAATCAGGATTACTTTTGAACATTCCAGCATCGTAGGTAACGTCCAGACCAAGTGACATTTTCGAATTGAAACTTATTAAAGTGCTGCTTTTGTTATTACCGTTCAATGCCGTGATGTTTATAGTTGGCCATGATTTGTTTTCCGACTTGAACGGTGCAGTATTCTGATGATTTTGCATGGCCTTAGTGAAGTCAATTGATGCTCCTCCTGTTTTTGACTTGATAAAAAATCCCTGGCCCGATTGAATATAATTCTGAGAAAGACTGCCTCCTGAATTTGATATGGTTTTATACTGTGCAGTTGAAGGGTCCCATAAATAAATTGCCGCATACCCTGGATCCATAGCCGCACTGTTGACAGAAAGAAAGTTGTTTGTCGCGTCTGCATTAATAGTAGCATTAATTGCCGAAGAATATGGATTGCCCACTAAGTTCCAGCCCATGTTACTTCGGGTGACCGGTATTCCTGTAACATCGCCTGAATTTAGTGTTCCATTAAACGAAACTGGCACAACGTCTGAAGATGTTAAAGTTGAATATCCGATGCCCGGCGTAAAATAAGTCCCCGGATCCCCAGTTGGGTAGGGATTCCAATCATCTATTCCTTCATTGTAAGTTGTAATTGCCTTTTCACCACTATTGGTAGCAATACTATTTGAAGTGTAATAGTCTGCTATCGTCTGACCTTGAACAGGACAGGAAATTAAATGCCAGTTGGGATCTTTTGTCAGGAATCGCTGGAATTCCATGTTTCCACTGGAGGTACCCGCAACAATCAATGAACTCGTACTTGTTTCGCTTGATTTAACGGTCATATTGCCATTAATGTGCAGATTCCCTGTTACTGTAAGATCGCCGGTGGTTGTAACCGTAATTTCTCCTCCGGATTCTATAACTAACTTTTGGCAGATTGCGCCGCTACCGTCAATTACCGGATAATTTGATTTTCCCGTAGGTATTAAAACATTATCCGTTGAAACAGGAACTATACCCGTATTCCAGTTTGAAGTTGTGCCCCAGTCAGTGCTGGTGGTACCTACCCATTGAACGGGTGATACGGGTGTAAAACGGTAAATAAGCCCTGAAGTAAGATAAGTATTTGAACTAATTGAATTGTTTGAAGTTAAAAAGCTGCTGGATGGTGTTGAGCCCGGAGTAATACTTAAAAATTCGTTGGTGTACTCATCATTAATACCAATGCTGGCACTTGCATTTATGCCTGTCCAGTCTCCCATATCTCCATACCTGAATTCAATTACATTGGTACCTTCATACAACCAAACCTGATAATTCATACCTATATATTCACCCCAAAAAGTCATTTCCTTAAATTCAATTTTAAGAATATAGCTCCCTGAAGTTCCCGTGAGTTTATATCCTATACTTCCAACCGTTGGAGTATCATCAACTTCAAGATCATCCCAAAATGGAGCCAGGATCGGTTTTACACTGGTGTTTTTTAAATTATTATTATAATTACCATTACTTTGCATATTGCCACCAAGATTTACGAATCCATTCGCGCTAACCTTAAAAGTTGTAAATGTATCAATTCCGTTATAAGCGAAGGTAAAACCAATTGGAGCTGATGCTGATAACTGATCATCAGAAAATACCGGTAATAACTCTGTAGGGAAAGAAAGATTTGAGTATGTTTCTGGTGGTGGATAGGAAAAAGTATAACTGGGTTGCGCCAATATAAATAATGGAAAACTAAATAAAAATGCAAAAATTAATATTTTCAGATTTATACTGCTTTTCTTTATTTTTTTAATCAGGTAAAATTTCATCATAATTTTTGTTTGAAGTTCGTATTCAATTAAGTTTAATTTACAACCAATTTCTGTCTTTTTTTGTTCGTTAAAAATTAAACATTTAAACTGAAATTACAAAGTAGTTTATACATAATTTATATAGGTGATCAAAACACTAGATTTTTTTTAATCAAATCTATAGTTGTACATCCATTATCAATAAAATTTTCTAGTACTTAATTTAGTTGATCATTTAAATTTCATAGTTTTATAATCCAAGTATTTTTAAATAAGCTGAATCAACAGTAATTCCTTGTCGTAATAAATCTTCCACTATTGATTTAGATTCCTGATATTTCCCGGCATTAAACAATATTTTTGATTTTAAAAGATAATTTTCCGCCGTAGGATTAATTTTTATAGCAGAATTTATACTATTAACTGAATTATTATAATCGGTAAGATTAAAATAAGATAGTGCAAGATAATAATACGTTTTTGCATCAGTCTGATCTAGCTGGCCTAACCTTGTTAATACTTTTATCGCTTCATCATAATTTCCAATATTGTAATACAATATACCTAAATTCTGTAAAGCTGTTGCGTTATTTGGTCGTCTCTTAATGATTTTCAAAAAATTATCTACTGCCAGATCTTTTTTGCCAGTAATGGCATAACCAACAGAAATACCATTAAGCGCTTCTTCATTACCAGGATTCTTTTCTAATACATTTTCAAAATCCGTAATAGATTTATCATATTCGCCCATCATTCCATAAACATTTCCACGAAATAATAATGCACCTAAGTTATTTGGAGAGTACGCAAGTGATCTATTTAAATATTCTAGTGCTTTTGGTAAATTATTTACATTTTCTGCATAATAACGCGCTAAATTATTTAGAGGCTGAACGTCGTCACCATATTTAGAAAGATTATCCTCCCAGATTAATGCATCATTTTTCCATAATTTGACTCTTGAATAAGTTGAAACAGAATAAAAAAGAATTAACAACCCAAAAAGCAGCAAACTACGTTTTAAACTTAGTTTTTGAATAAGTATATAGCTGATTATAAATAACACAGAAAATGAGGAAATATATGTATACCTGTCTGAAAGAAAGTTAGTCCCTTTCCCCGGTAAGGTCAAAACAGGAAAAAGAGATAATGCAAAAAATAAGGTTGCAAATATATAAACAGGATATTTTTTAAGATTTTTAATAATAAAATATAATAATGCAATAGATAATAATGGAAACAAATGAATAGTCCAACCCACTGCCTGTATAATTTTGAATCCAGGATACACCAGTGCCATTTTTACTGGGAATAATAAATGTAAAAGAAACAACCAAAATCTGAAATTCATTAGGAGGAAAAGTTTATATGGTTCAGGAAGGGAAATTAAATTATTTGGATCATACACAAGTCCGTCATCTTTCACATAGCTCATAACATTTGTATTAATCACATTTTCAGCAGAATGCCCTCCAATGAACCCAAACAAAAATATTATAAGCCCAAATACTATATAAATTGGCCACTTTTCTATAATGATATTTTTGTTCCAAACTCTCTTCCAAACATAGTCAAGTAAAAAAAGAATGGCTATTAACGTAATGCCTTGAGATTTTGACAAACTGGAAAATAAATAACATAATCCAACTAATAGCAATAATAAAAGCTGCTTTTTTTTCAAGTACTTTAAATAAAGCAACATCCCTAATAAATAAAAGAAAGAAAACAGTACATCTTTTCTTTCAACAGCCCAGGCAATAGATTCTACTTTGAACGGGTGTAAAGCAAAAAGCAATGCTGCAAAAAAAGAAATGTATGCCCCTTTGTAATTATCAATGGAAATTCTGTTTAGAATAATACTTAAGATAAAAAAAACCAATAATGAATTGAGTATATGAATAAATAAATTGTCTAAATGGAAAACTTTGGGATTCATCCCAAAAAGATGATATTCCATAATCCATGAGATATAAACAAGTGGTTTATAATACGGAGTCCAAATTTGTTGCTTTAAAGCTTCGGATATTTGAGAACCTTCTATTTTACCTAAGACTATTTCGTTTTTTACTAAAAGGCTACTGTCATCAAAATTCAAAAAATCATTATTTTTGACAGGGGAAAAACTTAAAATCGTTATTAAAACAAGTATTGCAATTAGAACTTTTTTATTTAAGGGATTTTTTTGCACCGTATTAGCCTTATATTTACCCTTGAAAGTCTTTTTTTTTTGATAACTCATTTACTAAATTGAATTTGAGATACAACCATCCTAAATTTTCATTATGTTTGAAATATAACAAAAAATCAAAAGAGACGCAATAATCTTTATCCTGAACATTTATATTTATTTATTAAGTTGCAAAAACATTTAAAACACACATTAAAAATTAGAATAAATTCACTTTCCGATACAGAAATTCTTAAAAATATGTCCCAGAATTTCGTGCGTTGTAATTTCACCGGTTATTTCTCCCATATAATGAATGCATTCACGAATATCCTGCGCAAGAAAATCGCCTGTGATGCCGGAATCGAGTCCGGATAAAACGCGCAAGACAGCTTCGTGGGCATTTTTAAGGATCTCATAATGACGGACATTGGATACAATTACATCTTCCTGAGTTGAAGCATCGATATTAACCGCCAGAATCATTAAATTAATTAACTCCTCAAGATTCTGCTTTTGTTTGGCAGAAATAAATATAATCTTTTCATTATCGGTCAAATCCAATAACTCAAGTTTCTGAATGGTATTTCTTAATCCGGAGTCGATTTTATTTGCAACAACGATTAATGTTTGATTATCTGTTATTCGTTTCCTTATTTTATTAATCCGTTCAAAAATAACAGGGTAGGGGTTGTTCGTGTCAACTACCAGCAAAACTACTGTTGCCTGATCCAGCTTGTTATAACTTCTTTCAATTCCGAGATTTTCAATATGATCATTGGTTTCACGAATTCCTGCGGTATCAAAGAAACGAAAAGCTGTTCCATGAATAGTTCACCACATCTTCAATTACATCGCGGGTTGTTCCATGAATTTCAGAAACAATCGCTTTGTCCTCATTTAAAAGGGCATTCAAAAGCGTTGATTTTCCTACATTAGTTTCGCCGATAATTGCAACCGGAATTCCGTTTTTAATTACATTACCCAACTGAAATGAATTCTTAAGTTTTCTCAATAAAACCTCTATTCTCTCTGTTAATTTTCGCAGCTCACTTCGGTCAGCGAATTCAACATCTTCTTCACTAAAATCCAGCTCCAGTTCGATCATTGCAGTGAAATGGAGCATCTGGTCGCGCAGGTTCCCAATTTCTTTTGAAAAACCTCCACGCATTTGATTAATCGCCATTTTATGGGCTGCTGCATTTGTTGATGCAATTACATCGGCAACGGCTTCTGCCTGAGAAAGATCCATTTTCCCGTTTAAAAAAGCCCTTTGGGTAAATTCCCCGGGAAATGCCATTCGTGCTCCATTTTCAACTAACAATTCAAGTATTTTTTGCTGAATATAAACAGACCCGTGACAGGAAATTTCTACAATATCTTCACCGGTAAATGAGTGCGGCGCTTTAAACAACGCGACGACAACTTCATCGATGACTTGTTTATCCGAAGAAATAATTTTTCCGAAATGGATAGTATTTGCGGGTTGATTTTTTAGCTTTTTACTATGTTCAGGACTGGCAAAGATTTTTTCTGTAATTGAAATGGCTTCACCACCGGAAAGACGTATAACGGCAATCGCTCCTGTTCCGGGTGATGTTGAAATAGCACATATAGTTGACTGATCGATCATAATCAATAAATAATTTTGAACAAATACAAAGAAACAGCATTCTTCGTTTTCTGTTACAATTTATACGATAAAAAGATAAATTTATAATTTCTTAATTTTATTACTTTTGCAACGTTTAAAACGGGAGGTGCAGTATTTAAAAATTATGCAAAATTCCCTGTCTGCCTAAAAGGCAAGTATTTTTATAAAAGTGAACAGGTTTAATTAATTGGAAATATAAATTCAAAATAATATGAAACTTCTGGAAGGAAAAACAGCGATTGTAACAGGTGCATCACGTGGAATAGGTAAAGCCATTGCCATTAAATTTGCACAAGAGGGATGTAACATAGCTTTTACCGATCTTTTCGATGATGAAAATATGAAAGCTACTGAAAAAGAGTTAAATGCCTTGGGTGTGAAAGCAAAAGGTTATGCATCAGATGCAAGTAAATTTGATGATACTGACAAAGTTGTTACGCAAATAGTTGAAGACTTTGGACAAGTTGATGTTCTGGTTAATAATGCCGGAATTACAAAAGATACCTTGCTTATGAGAATGACTGAAGAGCAGTGGGATGCAGTAATCAATGTGAACCTGAAATCAGTATTCAATTTTACAAAAGCGGTTCAAAAAACCATGTTAAAACAGAAATCTGGTTCAATCGTTAATCTCAGTTCAGTTGTTGGGGTAAGTGGAAACGCAGGTCAGGCGAACTATTCGGCGTCAAAAGCTGGAATTATTGGCTTTACCAAGTCAATTGCGCGCGAATTGGGCTCCCGGGGTATTCGCTCTAATGCGATCGCACCAGGTTTTATAATTACTGAAATGACCGCTAAAATTCCGGAAGATGCACGAAAAGCCTGGGAAGCGTCTATTCCGCTGAAAAGGGGAGGAACTCCTGAAGAAGTAGCGGGTGTTGCTACATTTCTTGCATCCGATCTTTCGTCGTATGTAAGCGGACAGGTAATTACAGTTTGTGGTGCCATGAACACCTGATTTTTAATTATTTAATACTGATGCGAAATAATAAAATACTCACAGTCATTATCGTATTTTTTTTGTTGGTAGGATTAGTGAGTTATTTTTCCGGTCTTTTTATTGATGTAACCCGTGATGCTGGAAAATATGCAACAGTCGCTAAGGAAATTTTTCAGCATGGTAATTTTATTAACCTCACTGTACATGGCGAAGCATATGACCAAAAACCACCCATGCTCTTTTGGTTGGGAGCAATAGGTTTTTTTGTAGGTCATATTTCAAACTTCTGGTTTAAATTTCCGGTATTTATTTTAGTTTTAGCAGGTTTTTACTGGACATTCAAGCTTGGTGAAAGTCTTTATAACAGGAAAGTCGGTTTAATAAGTACATTTCTTGTATTTTCATCTTTTATCTATTCTTTGTACAGTATGGATATTCATACTGATACACCATTACAGGCATTTGTTACACTTGCCTTGTGGCAGCTGTACGAGTTTATAAAAACAGGAAAAAACAAGCATTTTATTTGGGGTTTTGTTGCAATTGGTCTTTCTATGTTGAGCAAGGGACCGCTTGGAGCAGCAATTCCGGCTTTTGCTGTTGTTGGTCATCTTTTGTTTAAAAGAGATTTTAAACGGATACTGGATTACCGTTGGTATGTTGGGATATTAATTGCTTTAATTGTGGTTAGCCCGGCTCTAATCGGCCTTATGGACCAGTTTGGGTGGAACGGTATATATTTCTTTTTCTGGCAAAATATGGTAGGAAGAATCACAGGATCTTATGTTAGTACAATAAATGATCCTCTCTTTTATTTTCACAACTTGTTTTATCAATTACTTCCCTGGAGTATTTTGTTCCTGGTAACAGCCTTTATAGACATTAGACAGCTTGTAATAAATAAATTTCATGCTACGGAATACTTTACATTTACCGGTATCTGGATTTATTTTATTGTACTAAACGCCTCAGATAGCCAGTTGCCAAACTATATTTTTACTATTGTTCCGTTGATGGCAGTTCTCATGGCTAAATGGATTTATTTTTCATTACAGAAAAGTCATCGAATAATTAAGACTTTTATTACAATACAACATGTTATGACTGCATTATTATGGGTAGGTGTTTTTATTATTTCAATCTATCTGTTCCCGGGAGTAAAATTATATTATTGGGTTATAATTTTGATTGCTGCTTTTTCAACTTTTTACATTTTTACAAATGTAAAAGATCAACTAATCCGGCTTTTAGCGCCATCTTCAATCATATTTTTTTGTCTTGTCCTGCTTCTGAGTTTACATGTTTATCCGTATATTTTTAGCTTTCAGGCTCCCCCAAAAGCAGCGCGTTATTTTTCTGAAAATGCAGTAAAAAATGACAAACTTTATAATTACCGATATGGTCAGTATGAATTGTTTTTTTACAGTGAACCAGAAGCAATTCAGCTTCATGGTTATGATGAAATGAAATCTGTAGCCAAGAATGGAAATTGGATTTTTACGGATGAAGTTGGATATAATGAGATTAAGGATTTGAATTTGTCACCCGATTCAGTGCTTCACTTTCAACATTTTAATTTAAATAGTGGGGCTCAATTTATACTGCCGTCAAATAGAGAAAAATCACTTCATCCGATGTACCTTATTCATTTCTGATGACCAGTAAAAAGGGAAATAGTATCATTAGGATATATAGTTTTTATTATAAAGAAACCGAAATACCGATTTCCAATGAAATTTATATTCCTGTTATGGCAGGAAACAATAAAAAACGTATTAATGAAATTTTTATAGGTGATGATACAGGAGAGTCAATTTCTGGTAAAAATGATTATTACAGTGAACTGACTGGTCTGTACTGGGTATGGAAAAATACCCGTCAGGATATTGTGGGAAGTTGCCACTACAGACGCTATTTTACTGCAAAAAAATACCCTTGGGGTTATAAGGTAAAGAGATTCCTTTTATCCGGAACATGGTTTTTTAAGAAAAGAACTGGAATTATTTATGCAAGGAAAATTGACAAGTTCAGTAAGAGAATTCTTAATGAAGCTGAAATTGCAGGAATAATGCAGGATTACGATGTAATTCTACCTAAAAAACGTGCATTCAGGTACAGTTTAAAAGAACATTATAGAAAATATCATGATTTGAACGACCTCGAAATTGTTGAGGATATAATTAAATCACAATGTCCTGAATTTCTTAATTCTTTTTATAACACTTTGAATGGCAACTGGCTTTACGCAAATAACATGTTTGTTATTAAAAATACTGAATTTAATAAGTTAATGGAATGGCTTTTTCCCATATTGTTTGAATTTGAAACGAGGGTTGATACAAGGAATTACAAAGACTATCAAAAAAGGGTTTTTGGTTTTATTAGTGAACGACTAATTACGGTTTGGTTTAACCATCAAAACCTAAGAATTAAAGAATTACCTGTCATCTATTATAAAAAGTTGAAATATTCGTAACTCAATATCAAGGAAATCTCAGGATTAAATAAAAATTGAATCATTAATGGTTTTGATAAACAATATGATTTTAGTCTCAAAATTATTCCCTAAATTGTAGTACATGCATTTTAAGGCTAAAACCGTTTTTTATGTTTAACAGATCAATTGCTTACCGGTTAAGCATTTTTATTTCCCTGGCAGTTGTTGGTGTTTTTGTTGCCTTCATCATTATAATCTACATGTATAATCAGAGTCTTGTTAAAAAATCGATAGAAGACGAGGCCAATAAAATAAGTACAGAAACGGTTAATTATGTGCACCGACAATTAAATTCAACACAAGAGACAGCTAATAATTTAGCTGAACAAATTCTTTATTATTCCGAGCATGGAAATGCAAATCTTTTTTTACAATCCATTATGGAAAAATATCCGTTTCTTAACGCGATTTATATTAGCATCGACCATAACAGTAATTTACCTCCTTTAGCAAATAATGACTACTTTATTTTCAGGAATTCAGACTCGTTGATGATTAATAGCGGAAATGATAAAATTTTTCAGTGTGAAATTGAAAAAGATATATTTGGAACCCTTGAGTTAAAAAACGAACCGGCGTGGTCTAAGACATATCAATGCGGTGCAAATGATAATCAGATAATTTCTTTTTATGCTCCAATTAAACTTACTGTAAATAGCGAAACTCCCGGAAAAGTTGGTTCTGTTATATGTGAGTTGTCGCTCAAGACTTTAAACGATACTATTAACAGTATAAAAATAAGGAAAAATGGATTTGCTTTTTTGATCAACGAAAATGGAACTTACATTACGCATCCCAATAAAGACTGGATATTTAGCCGAAATATTTTCTCCATATCAGAAAAGAGTTTTGATTCTGATAAACCGAACCTTGAAAAAATATTTAAAGAAAAGTTAACCGGTTCATTGATTGGATATCCTGAATATTTAAAGTTTAAGAAATGTTGGATACATTATACTCCAATTGTTGAAACAGGATGGTTTCTGCTTGTTTTGGTTCCTTATGATGAACTGTATTTCCCGTTGTATTCACTTATTTTACGGATGCTATTCTTTGCAGTTTTAGGTGTTCTTGTCATATTTTTTATAGTTACTTACATTTCGAACAAATTAATTCAGCCATTAAGTAAAGTAACAACTCAACTTAAGAGATTTAGCAGTTTATCAGGAGAAACAGGATTAAAAACACTTAATGAGGTTAAAATTGTATCTGAGAGTCTGAATTATCTTAGAGCATGGTACGAAAAATTTAAAGTTGACCAGTTCCAGGAAGCTAAACTTAACACACAGAGGAAACAAGATTTACTGGAAGCTTCCGAAATCCAGATGAGCTTAATAAACACTGATTTTTCAGGATTTAAAAATCGTAATGATATTGATTTATATGCGGTTTATAAGCCGGCAAGAATAGTTAGTGGTGATTTATTCGACTTCTTTTTTCTGGATAAGGATAATTTGTTCTTTTCTATTGGAGATGTTTCGGGGAAAGGAATTTCTGCGGCTTTTTTCATGAGTGTGGCTCAAACTGTTATAAAAGGGAATGCAAAACTAAAAGATCCGGAGAAAATTGTTTTCAGGGTTAATAATGAGTTAACTACTGCTAATCAGCACCAATTCTTTCTTACCTTATTTTTGGGCGTATTGAATGTAAAAACCGGTAGTTTAAATTATTGCAATGCTGCGCATACTTCAACAGTGATTATAAAATCAAGTGGTGAAGTGATTGAATTGAGCCAATCGCACGGCTTACCACTCGGCCTGTATACTGATAGAATATACACAGGAGCCTCATTACGTTTAGATCCGGGTGATACAATCTGGCTATTTACAGATGGTGTTACAGATTTACAGAATGATGAAAACAAATATTTTGGAAAACAACAATTAAAACAGGAACTAAAATTACTATCTCATTTGGCTCCTAAAGACATGATTGAAAATATGGAAATAACATTGGAAAATTTCAGGGGGAAGGTGAAACAAACTGATGATATTACAATGTTGGCTGTTAATTTCAAGGGCAAAAAAAAGGCCTGATAAACACAGGCCATTTTCTATTCACTTAATGCTTTTTTCTTCGATAATATGCGCATCTGAAGTTTTTCATTCTTCTTATCGAAGCCTACAGAAATTGTATCGCCTTCGGTTATAGAAGCTTTAATAATTATTTCTGCCATTTCATCTTCAAGATACTTCTGAATTGCTCTTTTAAGCGGTCGTGCACCAAATTGCGGATCGTAACCTTTTTCTGCTATAAAATCTTTAGCTGCCGTTGAAATCTTCAATTTATAATTTAACGATTCAACACGTTTGTATAGATCCTTAATCTCAATATCAATAATTTTGTGAATCTGATGTTTCTCTAACTGGTTAAACATAATCACATCATCAATTCTATTAAGAAATTCTGGCGCGAACGCTTTTTTCAATGCTTTCTGAATAATATACTTCGCTTGCTCATTATCATTCTCAGGTGTTTTCTTTGTATTAAATCCAACTCCTTGTCCAAAATCCTTCAACTGACGGGAACCGATGTTAGAAGTCATTATAATAATAGTATTCTTAAAATCAATATTTCTTCCCAAACTATCAGTTAAACGTCCTTCATCAAGCAATTGTAACAACAGATGAAAAACATCCGGATGAGCTTTTTCAATTTCATCAAGCAAAACTACAGAATAAGGTTTTCTCCGTACTTTTTCAGTAAGTTGACCACCTTCTTCATAACCAACATATCCGGGAGGAGCACCAACAATTCTGGAAACCGAGAATTTTTCCATGTACTCACTCATATCAATTCGTATTAAAGAATCAATACTATCGAACAGATATATGGCCAGAACTTTTGCGAGCTGTGTTTTTCCAACTCCGGTAGGCCCCATAAAAATAAATGATCCAATCGGACGATTCGGATCTTTAAGTCCTGCCCGGTTTCGCTGAATGGCCTTAACAATTTTAGCAATGGCTTCATCCTGTCCAATTACTTTACCTTTAAGATCCTGGGCCATGTTCATCAGTCGTTTTCCTTCAGCCTGTGCAATTCGCTGAACAGGAACACCCGACATCATAGCAACTACTTCAGCAACCTTATGTTCGTCCACAACTTCCCGATGATTAATCAACTCTTTTTCCCAGTTATCTTTTTCTTTATCAAGTAGCTGCAGATAATTTTTTTCTTTGTCGCGATAGTTGGCAGCCAATTCAAATTTCTGGCTTTTTACTGCATTGATCTTATCTTCCTTTATTTTTTCAATTTTTTCCTCCAGCTTCAAAATACTTTCCGGAACATTTATATTGGAAATATGAACACGCGATCCAACTTCATCCAATGCATCGATAGCCTTATCGGGTAAATAACGATCTGTTATATATCTTGCCGTTAATTTCACACAACTTTCAATAGCTGCAGGTGTGTAAATTACGTTGTGGTGATCTTCGTATCTTCCTTTAATATTATTCAATATTACAATGGTTTCTTCAACTGTTGTCGGATCAACCATCACTTTCTGGAAACGTCTTTCAAGCGCTCCGTCTTTTTCAATGTGTTGACGATATTCATCGAGGGTAGTAGCGCCAATGCATTGTATATCGCCACGCGCCAATGCTGGTTTAAGCATATTGGCTGCATCAAGTGAACCTGTTGCTCCACCTGCACCAACTATCGTATGAATTTCGTCGATAAACAAAATAACGTTGTTTACTTTAGCCAACTCATTTAAAATCGCTTTCATACGTTCTTCAAACTGACCACGATATTTTGTGCCAGCAACAATTGACGCGATATCGAGGCTAACAACCCGCTTATCAAACAATATCCTCGAAACAGTTTTACTCACAATACGTAACGCCAGTCCTTCAGCAATTGCTGATTTTCCTACACCTGGTTCGCCTATAAGTATTGGATTGTTTTTCTTACGCCGACTTAAAATCTGCGCCAAACGTTCTATCTCTCTTTCTCTCCCGACAATTGGGTCCAAACTGTTTTCTTCTGCCAGCTTGGTAATATCAATACCAAAATTATCAAGAACTGGAGTATCCGATTTGGCAGGAATACTTTTTTTCGCCCCTGAAGCGCCTCCCATAGAACCTTTTGGATATCCTTCTTCAGCATCTTCATCTTCTCCTTCAGGAAAATCAGATTTGGCTTCTATTTCCTTGTAATCCTGAATTTGTGCCCGAACCACGTAATAATTTACTCCGTACTCAACCAGTATTTGTGTTATAATACTGTCATGATCTTTTAATATGGCAAGTAACAGGTGTCCGCTGTTTACTGTAGGGCTTTGAAATGAACGAGCTTCCAGGTAAACCAGTTTCAGTGTTTTTTCAGCCGATTTTAACATTACAATATCAGCGCGCTGATCAATAACACGGTCTGTTTTTATCTTTTTTTCAATGATTTCCTTTATTTCATTTAAAACAATACCCAGATTTTCCAGTATGTCGGTAGCCATACCTTCTCCATCCCTCAAAATCCCCAAAAACAGGTGTTCCTGGCCGATATAATCATTTCCTAACCGAATTGCCTCTTCTCGACTATAACCGATTATATCTTTTATTCTAGGTGAAAATTGTGAATCCATAAAATTATTTCAAAAATTTTGATAGCAAGTAACAAAAATTATTCCTAACATTTCAAACTACTAAATTACTTAAATTTCAGCTTTATTTTGACCACAATTGCCAGAAGTTATTAAATCAAGTGTTTTTAAACTGAATTATTGACAGTTGAACTGTTAATATCTTCTCGTTACGGAGATGTTAATTCAATGTAAAAAATGCCCTTTTGACAGATCATTTTATTATTTTTGTTCGTCTTTTTAGAATTCTGAAAAATTGGTATAAAAAAGAATATAAATGATTGAAGGTGAAAAGATTATTAGAATAAACATTGAGGAGCAAATGAAGTCGGCCTACATCGATTATTCGATGTCGGTAATTGTTTCACGTGCATTACCCGATGTTAGGGATGGATTAAAACCGGTTCATCGTCGAATTCTTTACGGAATGAATGATTTGGGAATGTATTCCAACCGGGCATATAAAAAATCAGCAAGAATTGTAGGAGAAGTTTTAGGAAAGTATCACCCACATGGTGATTCATCTGTTTATTTTGCAATGGTGCGCATGGCCCAGGAATGGTCAATGCGTTATCCAATGATCGATGGCCAGGGCAATTATGGGTCAGTTGATGGCGACAGTCCGGCGGCAATGCGTTATACAGAAGCAAGAATGGCTAAAATTGCCGAACTCATGCTTGCCGATTTGGATAAAAACACGGTTAATTTTCAACCTAATTTTGATGAATCGCTTTCTGAACCAACTGTTTTACCAGCCAGAATACCACAACTACTGATAAACGGAACATCAGGAATTGCAGTTGGGATGGCTACAAATATGCCTCCCCATAATCTGTCGGATACAATTGATGCTATTATAGCCTACATCGATAACAGTGACATTGACATTCAGGATTTAATTAAAATAATTATTGCGCCTGATTTTCCTACAGGAGGAATTATTTATGGTTACCAGGGCGTTCAGGAGGCTTATGAAACAGGACGCGGAAGAATTGTTATACGTGGTAAAGTACATATTGAAAATGATGGGAATCGCGAAAAAATTGTTGTAACTGAAATTCCTTATATGGTTAACCGGGCAGAAATGATCCAGAAAACTGCAGAGCTGGTTAACGATAAGAAAATTGAAGGTATTTCGAATGTAAACGACGAATCGGACAGGGAAGGTATGCGCGTTGTTTATGACATCAAACGAGATGCCATGAGTAGTGTAGTTTTAAATAAGCTATACAAATATACCCAGTTGCAAAATTCTTTCAGCGTAAATAATATTGCCTTGGTTAACGGAAGACCCAAAATGCTGAATCTGAAAGATCTGATTCATCATTTTGTTGAACACCGGCATGATGTAGTTACACGTCGCACCGTATACGAATTGGAGCAGGCAGAGAAGCGGGCACATATTCTACAGGGACTTATTATTGCCAGTGATAATATCGACGAAGTAATTGCATTAATCAGGGCTTCGGCAACACCCGATGATGCGCGGGAAAGCCTGATTAAACGATTCGAACTCAGTGATGTGCAGGCAAGGGCTATTGTTGAAATGCGCCTGCGTCAACTCACCGGATTGGAACAAGACAAGTTGCGTCAGGAATATGAAGATATCATGAAAATGATTGAATATTATAAAAATATTCTGTCTGATCTATCCCTCCGAATGGAAATTATTAAGAATGAACTGCTGGAAATCAAAGAAAAATTTGGCGACTCCAGAAGGTCGGAAGTGGTGCCTAATGCAGAAGAATTTAACCCCGAAGATTTTTATGCTGACGAAGATATGGTAATTACTATTTCCCACCTCGGATACATTAAAAGAACGCCGTTAACTGAATTCAGAACACAGGGTAGAGGAGGAGTCGGGTCAAAAGGTGGAGCTACACGTGACGAAGACTTCCTGGAACACATTTTTATTGCTTCCATGCACAATACACTGCTGTTGTTCACCGAAAATGGAAAGTGTTACTGGCTGAAAGTTTATGATATTCCAGAAGGAACGAGAACATCCAAAGGAAGGGCAATTCAGAATATTTTAAATATTGAACCTGATGATAAGGTGCTTACTTTCATAAATGTAAAAACGCTTGCAGATCAGGACTTTATTAATAATAATTATATTATTCTGGCTACAAAAAAAGGGATTATCAAGAAAACAACACTTGAAGCTTATTCCAGGCCACGCCAGAACGGTGTAAATGCCATTACCATTAAAGATGGCGACCAGTTATTGGAAGCACGCCTTACAAATGGGAAAAGCCAGGTTATGATTGCAGTCCGCTCAGGGAAGGCAATTCGCTTCCCCGATGAAATTGTCAGACCGATTGGAAGAACTGCTTCCGGAGTGCGCGGAATTAAACTGGGACACAAAAACGACGAGGTTATTGGCATGGTTTGTGTTCAGGACGAGAATGAAGACATATTGGTAATTTCCGAAAATGGATATGGAAAGCGTTCTAAAATAGATGATTACCGAATAACAAATAGGGGAGGGAAAGGCGTAAAAACCATTAATATAACTGAAAAAACCGGTGAATTAATCGCTGTAAAAAACGTTTCCAACGATAATGATTTGATGATCATTACGGAAAATGGGTTAACGATTCGTCTTAGTGTAGATTCAATTTCGTTATTAGGCAGGGCTACACAGGGTGTCAGACTAATTAACCTTCGCGGTGAAGATCGTATTGCTTCGGTTGCTCGGGTTGAGATTGATGATGAAGAGGGTGAAATTAGTGATGAAGAAAATACTGATAATAAAGAAAATAACTTAGAACAAGAATAAATTATTTAATTATGTAATTCATGTTTGAATAAAAAATGTAAACATATATTTTTGTAGCAAATTTTAAATCACGAAAAATGAAAAAAATAACGATTTTACTGACCTTAGTTGTTTTTGCTGTTTCGGCTACTTTTGCGCAGAAAAGTAAAGTTTCAACTGCAAAAAAATTAAAAGAAGAAGGCAAGCTGGACCAGGCTTTGCAGACTATCAATGAGGCAATAGACCCCAATGATGAAAAGTCGGAAAAGACAATTGATTGGCCGGAAACGTGGGAAATGAGAGGTGATATATATCAGGCCATTGGCCAATCGACAGATCCAAACGTCAAAAAATTAAGCGACGATCCGTTAACAACTGCACTTGAATCATACAAGAAAGCGCTTGAACTGGATACAAAAAATAGGATATCCAACGGTACTAAACTGCAACTTATCAACCTGACAAATAACTTAACCGCACAGGCAGTTGATGCATTTAAGGCTGAAAATTATAAAAAAGCATTAACGTCTTTTGAGCAAATACTCGCCATTCAGAATATGAATATTCTTAAAGCCGATGATCCAAATTCGATTGACACAGTTATTGTATTTAATGCCGGACTTGCTGCCTATAACGCAGGAGATTTTGATACGGCCATTAAATATTACAGCGAGGCTGCCAAATATGGTTATAACGGTGCTCGCACTTATCCACTGATTTCGAATGCATATTTGGAGAAGAAAGATACTGTAAGTGCATTAAATATTTTAAAGGAAGCATATGAAAAATATCCCGGAGACCAAACAGTCCTGGAAGGTATGATTCAGGTTTATATTGATTTAAATAAGACCGATGATGCAATGAAATATTTGCAGATGGCAATTGAAAAAGAACCAAATGTACCACGTTACCTCTTTGCACAAGGAAGGTTATATGAAGATATGGGGCAAGAAGATAATGCAATTGCAACTTATGAGAAATGCCTCTCGTTGGATCCTGATTTCTTTAACGCCCTTTATAATTTAGGTGCTATATATTATAATAAAGGTGTTGAACAATTTAACATAGCCAGAGATGTTCCGGCCACAGAAAATACGAAATATGCTGCCGAAATGAAAAAGGCGGATGATTTATTTGAAAAATCACTTCCATACATGGAAAAATGTTTGGCATTACAGCCGGATGATAAAGGCACATTAGAATCGTTAAAGAACCTGTATTATCGGTTACAAAAAATGGACAAATACAATGAAGTGCTCCAAAAGTTAGGACAAAACTAGGTCAGTGGATTTAATATAAATTTGAAGGAGGGGTAAATCCTCTCCTTTTTAATTAAATATATTATTTATCATAATATCAATTATAGGACAAACGTATTTATTTAATATTTGGTAGCACTTCATAAAATACGTCCAGCTCAGCTGGTTTGCATAAAATCAGTTATCGTGGCTGATAAGTCCGATAACGATAACGATTTTATGTAAAAGTTTATTCCTAGTTCTTCAGAAAAGTTTTTCCTATTATTCAAGATTATTTCTGCTCCCGAATCAAATTTTTGTAGCTTTTGCTAGATTGTGTTTCTCCGAATAATTGTTCTAAATAAATATTTTATGTAATTGTCAGCGTGTTATAATTTATTTGAAGTGTACACTTGACGAATCCTTAGGATTTCTCAGGAAGTTTAGTTCTGAAGTTCTAATGATGGTTTTTCCTGTTAATCAAATTTAAATTTGATAATATATTATATCAACCTGGCATCTTCACGTTCGTAAAAAAGTATTTACATACAGAATTGAACAATTGAAACAATGGCAAAAGTGTAATAATTTTTTAAACCTACCCTATTTATCATAATTATTACAAATGTGTCTTCGTACTTATCTTTTATCGGGATTTTCGCTTTGTTCCAGCTTGATAAGAAAAATAAACACGAAGAAGGAATTTCTGAACTCAGGAAAATTTACACCTACCAGTTGGCAGGTGATGCTTCCGCCCATCCCGAAATTTTGGGAACAACGCTTGCCGCGCCAAATTTTCTTGCCAAAGTGCATTTGTAGTCGATTAAAACACAACTTTATTATTTTTCGAAATAGTAATTCACTCCTACCCTTGCACACATTATAGGACAAAAGTATCAGGAAGTTCTGAATTTCAATACTTTTTGCCCACGCGCTGAAAATCGCTCCCAACTGAATTTTAATTATACACTTTCAGAAGGCAAAAAATAAGCCGGTTTTAGAAATAAACAATTCCTGTATTTAAGTTGTTTTTGATTTGCTAAGTCATTGATTTCTTCTAACATAATTAAAACTTCCGGTATGAAAATCAAACATTTACCACAGATTTTTTTCTGCGTTGTTTTTCTGCTTTTCAATAACGAAAACAGCGCTTTTGCCCAGCGATTTGAATGGGTCAGTTTCACCTCTGTCATTTCAGGTAATGCCAGCGGGGGAAGCGGCGGAGAAGCAATAACCCGTGATGATAATGGTTACCTGTACACCGTTTCAACACTAATCGATGCTGTTCATGCCGGGGAGGACACCATTTCTCCCATCACTCCGGGGACAGCCGATATATTCCTCACCAAATGGGACCCGCAGGGAAATGTAATATGGGCCAAAGTTTTCGGGGGAAACTGGATCGACAGAGCATTAAGTGTTTCGTACGACCATAGTAACAACCGAATAATTGTAGGAAGTGATATTTACGGCACAACTACATTTATGAGCGATACAACTTATACCAACTCAACAGAATACCAGTTCATTACCTTTGATACGGAAGGAAATTTTGTATCTACAAGGTTTGTCGGGGCGCCGAATCTTTTTATGGCTGTAAACGATAGTGTGGCCTGTTATCTTGATGGTTGGTCAACCATAAAAGAAATGGACACCAACGGGAATGAAAAATGGTCATTGTCACCATCATCGTCTTCAGGAGCAGCTTATTTCACCAATATCGCCATCACCGGGCAAAATGATGTGCTGGCAACCGGCATATTCGGATCAAGTTTTATTATTGGTGGAGATACAGTCGTCGCCAACCGAACGGGATTGGGTGACAATACCTTCTTAATTAAAATTAACCAATCGGGACAGGTAGTATTTGCCAAATATCTTGGTGTATTCGGCCTTACGTACTATAAATCGATTCCGATAGCCGGTGATGATTCCGGAAATGCCTATGTTGAAGATATTTATTATGGAAGTGGTTGGTCTTTCGGCACTGATACCCTACCCGATGCTACCGGAAAAGAGGGAACTTTTATTGCAAAGTTTGATGGTGACGGGAATGCTAAATGGGCCAGGAATTTCATTTCGGGGAGTATCGAGCCATACGATTTATACGTTAACAACAATGAAATTTATGCCTGTGGCAGGTACGGGGGAATCCTTATGTTTGGGGATCAAATTGTCCTTCCCAACAGTTTCGGATTAGGTTTTGTTTCCAAAATGGATACTTCCGGGAACTATCTTTTTGCCAAAGAAGTGGGCTCGAACAGCGGAACAAGTATAGGAGAAGCATTGACCGCCGGCGATAATAATTACGTCTATTTATCGGGGCTGACAATCGTGAACAGTTCCAATGCAGTTTTTGGTTGCTACACCCAGGCGTACGCCGGTCAGTTTCTTACAGCTTTCAAAGATACTGTTGATATTATGCCGGAGATAACCATCTCGAAAGAAAATTCAACGCTTTTGGCTACCTATAATTGCATTTGTTCCGTACAGTGGTATTTGAACGACATTCCTGTTGAAAATGCAACAGGCGATGAATTGACAGTGACTGAAAATGGCAATTATTATGCTACGGTGCAGGATAATTTTAATTGTTCAGCTCAGTCAAATACCATTGATGTCGTGAATACCAGGGTTGGTGAATTGGATTCTGACCCCGTATTTATCAGCCCTAATCCGTTTACTTCATCTGTTCAGGTTCACCTGGGCCATCGTTCATACGGGCATCAGGTCGAAATAGTGATCGAAAATATCAGTGGGCAGGAAGTACTTATAAAAGAAGGAAGGTTTTTAAATAATCAGTCAGAGATTAATATCGATCTTTCGGAACTTAAAAAAGGGCTGTATTTTTTGGAAATCCAATCCGGAAAGGAAAACATTGTTAAAAAGATTTTAAAAATATGATTCGCAGAACACGGATATAGCGAAAGTTATCCGCATGTCATTTTGAACTAAGAAGTAATAATTTGAACCAACCCGTTAAAATTATCGTCGAAGCGATGTCCTCCCGGTAATTCATAAACCGATATTTCATTTTCGGTTTTTAAGGACTTTTTCAGCAACAGTTTCTCCTCCTTACCAAAAATACAAACAATTGGTAGCTGCGATTTTTCAATTTCCTGCTGAACTTTAAATTTTCCGTTTTTATTATCATCCCAACCAAGTAAATCGCTGATTTTTATTACAAAATCGGTACTCGCTGATGGAGAAAGCAAAGCCACTTTTTTAACTTTCCCCTTTAATTGAGAAGTAAGATAATTAGGCAAAAAGCTGGCAACATCAGCACCAAATGAATAACCAACAATAATGATTGAACTTTTATTCCATTCCTTTAAATAATGATCGGAAAGTAAGCCCAAATCACGGGCAAAGCTTGTCGGCGATTTTCCTTCCCTGAAATATTCAAAACTATTTAATGACACAACTCCATATCCCAGTTTTTCAAACTCATGAACAAAATTTCTACTAAACTTGTTCCAGCCACCATCTCCGGTTACATAAATGATCAAATCGCTTTTTGTCCCTTTTTGCTCTGAAATTTCTATGGGAAATTTATCCTCTAAGCTGACTTTAACTTCTTGTGCAGTAATAGAAAAACACTCAGAAAATAGTAAAGTCAAACCAATTACCCATTTTTTAAAAACCATTCTGTTTCTCATATTGTCAACACGATCTTAGAAACACTAAAATATTGAAATTCTTAAGGAATAACATTGATATAGAATGAAAGTTTTTTATTTACATTTTTTTAAGAATTAATCAAATTATACTTAACTGTCTGTTATACATTTCCTTGTGAATAATAAAATGATTTTGTCAAACTGCTTAAAGATCAGGTTAAATTTATTAAACAGGCAGACTCCCCTCTCCTGCCCTTATTTCAATCAATTAACTGATATTCAGAGTAATATTTTATTCTTATTGAAGAAACTGGTCCACTATTTTCAAATTAACTCCATTTCTCACCAGCACTGCTTTAACACCTAATTGACCTACTTCATCAATATTTCGGTATTCATCATCAAAAAATATCATTTCTGAAAAAGGCACCTGAAAATGATTTTGAATATTTTTAAAATGGTGAATTTTACTGGATGGATAAATCTCTTTAAAATCAAAGAACCTATCAATATCGAATAATTTTATAAGATCATTTGCCCATGTTGGTTCAAAAGTTCTGGATGCAACCACAATTTTCTTATTTTCACTTTTCAGTTTTTCAAGAATTTCAATCACATCAGGATACAAGCGAATCCAACGGTTTGACTGATCAAGTAGTTTACCGTTTCTCCAGTAATAAGGAGGATCAGTCACATCGCACCAACTGCCTCCGGCATCCCAAATGGTAAAGTCAAGATCAAAAACAAAAATTTTCATTCAGTAGAATACAATAAAAAAAGGCCGGAAAATCCGGCCATGATATTTTAACTGGTAACCAATTCTAAATTTTCATCCAATGGAGTCATTTTAGGCATAATTAAATGGACTAATCCTAAAATAATCAGATACAAAGATCCAGCTACGAGAAAAGCCCAGAAAAAACCTGAATTATTTGCGTTGTCGAGCACTGATCCCAGAATTATATTACTAACAATTCCAGATACTGCCCCTACCATTCCACCAATTCCGACAACAGACGCAGTTGCCTTTTTAGGAAATACATCGGAAACCAGCGTAAAAATATTAGCCGACCAAGCCTGATGTCCGGCAGCTCCTAATCCGATCAGAAAAACAGCTACCCACTCGTTTTCAGTAAAAGCAACGTAAGCAACTGGTAAGATTAATAGAGCACATATTAACAAGGTTATTTTACGTGCTTTATTGACTGACCAACCTGTCTTTATAAAGAAGCTGGACAACCAACCGCCAAAAATACTTCCGGCATCTGCTATTACATAAATAATAAGAAATGGCAAGCCCATATCTTTTATATTTATCTGGAATTTATCGGCTAAATAAATGGCGCCCCAAAACAGATAAAACCACCAAACTGCATCGGTAACTTTAGCCAGGGAAAAGGCCCATGTCTGAATTTTGGGTAGAACTTTTATCCAGGGTAGTTTTTCCTCATTTTCTATAGCTGAATCGCTGTTTATATAATCCAATTCCTCTTTTGAAATTCTAGAATGTTTCTCAGGTCTTTTATAAGTTTTCCACCATACAAAAACCCAAATTGCACTTAATGCACCGGTAATTAGGAAAGGTATTCTCCAGTTCACCAGCTCTCCCTGACCTCTTGAACCGCCGCTCCAATATACAATTGCCATAATTACAAAAGGAGCCGAAATTGCACCTATACTGGTAGCAGCATTAAATATTCCGGTAGCAAAAGCTCTTTCTTTTTTAGGAAACCATTCTGCAGTAGTTTTTATAGCTGCAGGAAAGTTACCCGATTCACCGTAGCCCAAACCAAACCTGGCCAGCATAAAACCAATTAAGCTAAAGCCCTTGCCAATAGTAGCGTGAAGCATACCAAATAAACTCCAAATCCCAATAGATAATATGTATCCCTTTTTCGTCCCCAGACGATCAATAATTCCCCCCATGGACAGGAGTCCTAATGCATAGGCAATCTGAAATGCAATTAATATGTTTGAATAATCCTGTTTTGTCCAACCAAACCATTCAATAAGTTCAGGAGACATAACACCCATTAAGCTTCTGTCGAAATAGTTAATTGAAGTTGCTGCAAATAATAAAGCAAGAATTCTGTAACGATATCTTCCCGCAGGTTTTTGGTTTTCCGTCATAATGCTGGTTTAGAATTTATTTAATTATTTCTGATATTTTTTATAATTGATCTGGTTTCCGTACATTTCTTACGTAATGTAATCATAATTTCCATTTGCGAGAATTTCTTTGAGAAAATCGCAGATAATCAGGTGTTGTCAAACGCAACATAATTTTTCCAAAGGTAACTACTTTATTCATAACCTAATTTCGGTTTTCACCCAAAATTAAAATACTCTTTCGCATTATTGAAACAGATGTTCTCAACCATATTGCCCAATAGTTTCATGTCGTTCGGGATTTCTCCGTTTTCTACATCATTTCCCAGCAGGTTACAAAGTATTCTTCTGAAATATTCATGACGAGTGTATGAAAGAAAACTCCTTGAATCAGTTAGCATTCCAACAAACCGGCTAAGCAAACCATGGTTGGATAATGTGTTGATTTGTTTTTCAATTCCATCTTTTTGATCGAGAAACCACCAACCTGAACCATACTGCATTTTCCCGGGAACAGAGCCATCCTGAAAATTACCAATCATAGTAATTAACATTTCACTATCTTTTGGATTGAGATTGTAAAAAATGGATTTTGTTAGTTTGCCTTCCTTATCGAGCCTGTCGAGAAATTTTGAAAGAGGTTTTGCAATTTCAAGATCACCCATTGAATCGAAACCGCCATCCGGGCCAAATTTGTTAAGCATTCGTGTACTGTTGTTTCGTAATGGACCGACGTGAAATTGCTGCGTCCAACCTCGTTTGTAGTCCATAACCCCAAATTCAAAAAACATGCACGATTTAAATTTCAGCATTTCCTGCTGGTTCAAATCTGCCCCACTTCTTACTTTATTAAAAATTGAATTGATTTCAGATTCAGTATAGTCTTCTGCAACAAATGTATCAAGTCCGTGATCAGACAAACGACACCCATTTTCATGAAAAAACTGGTGGCGTTTATCCAGCGCTGTCATTAAATCTGAAAAAGTGGAAATATTTATTTCAGCAGCGTTGCTTAACTTATTGATGTACTCATTATAAGTTTTCGCATTTTCAACAGCAATTACTTTATCAGGGCGCCACGCTGGTAATACAGCGGTTTCAAAGCCATCTTCTTGTATCTGGCAATGATATTCCAGTGAATCAATCGGGTCATCGGTCGTACAAATTGTATGAACATTAGCCATTTTTATAATTCCGCGTGCAGAATATTCAGGTGTTTGCAGTTTTTCATTACACCTTCCCCAGATTTCTTTCGCTGTTAACGGACTTAACAATAGATCGATTCCAAAAAACCGCTGCAACTCTAAATGTGTCCAGTGATACAAAGGATTTCTAATAGTAAATGGCATGGTTTCTGCCCATTTTTCAAACTTTTCCCAATCGGATGCATCGCCTGTTATATATTTCTCATCAATACCATTAGCTCTCAACGCCCGCCATTTGTAATGGTCGCCATACAACCAGATTTGAGTGAGATTCTCAAATTGTTTATTCTCCGCTATTTCCTTTGGTGGAATATGACAGTGATAGTCGAAAATGGGCATTTTAGCCGCATGCTCATGATATAATTTTTTAGCCGTTTCTGTCTGTAACAGAAAGTTCTCATCCATAAATTTTTTCATAATTCAAACTCTTATTCAGAATCCTCAAAACTGTCCAAATTGAACAGCCTTTTTAAATGGCGTTCGTAAATGTTATCTTCTACACAGGTGCCAACCACTTCAGCATATTTTTCCAGTAATGATGTATATTTCTCTCCCATTTCAGACGCCACTTTATAGCCAACGTGTATCAGTTGCCTGAAATTGGAATTATAATCCGGATGTCCTGGAATGTGACGAAGAGTATCACCAAATTTTTCACCAGTCCATGTCTCAACTTCTTCAGGAGTAGGAAGCTTTGAATCATCAATATCAATTACATCGGCATACGGTCCGCAAAGTTCTTCTTTTCGTGACAAAGCTTTCACGTAGATTTCTTTAGCCACCGCCAGACCTTCATCACCAGAGATTGCAAGTCCTATAACTTCTTCCAACCAGGTTGTACCGGCCGTTTTCACATGAATTCCCTTATCGTATTTTTTTATGATTTCAGCCATAATCGGATAAATAGTAAATTTATCGGAACCTGAATGAACGCTTAATTTCAAATCTTCCGGCAGACCAAATTCTTTAACCGCATAATCAATTACCAAAACATCCTGTCCGAATTCTTTGGCAAACTGCTGAACATCGCCAACATAATCAACCCCCTTGTTGAATCTTCCTGTAAACTTAGGCGCAATGGTTTGTGCAGGAATTTTTTCATCCGCTATCATTTTCAGAATAAAAAACATATCAACTGGTGTTTGAGGAGATTCTACCTCGTCCATTGAGACTTCAGTTACAAATGTTCCAACTCCTTTCATTGCTGCAATATGACGATATATTTTACCTGCTTCTTTAACTGCGGCTAAAAATTTCTTTGCCTCCGATTTAAGCAACTCTTCCGTCATAACAATTGGTTCGTCAATACCTGGAATTTTTACTTCGCTTCCAAAAACAGAACATGCCTGGATAAATTTAGCCACATCTTCGGGTGACGACTCATTGCCAATATATATAGCAACGTCGAGCGTAAAAAAATCGCAGTGTTCAATAAACCGGTCAACGTTGGTAAGGTTAATGTGATCAGCATCTACAAAATACGGGCCCTCCCACCCCATAAAACTGACAGCGTTGTCGGCTTCAATTCGTGTTTGCTCCGGTTCTGAGTGAACAATATTATGTTCGCGATTTGATTTGTTCCAAACCGGAGTAATTTCAACCCCTTCAAATGTGGCTGTAATAAGTGCGCTTAACTGGGCTTCACCTTCATGATTAAACCGATCGCCTACTCCAAAGCTGTATTTTCCTAATTCCATGAAATTTATTTTTCTTTGATTTATAAAGAATTTTTACCGTGTACGAACACGAAAATATGGATATATTTTGGTACACCAAAATAATATGATATGCTGCATAAATATTTATTTTTGTTTCAATACCTTCTTACCTAAGCTTTAAAATTTTACCAGGATTTTTAAAATCTTCCCGGGCGCTTCGGACCAGTTTTTCATGGCTGCCGGCGCTTCTTCAGGACTTACTTTTTTCGACACAAAAATATTCTCGTCCGGCTGGGTGGTTTTAAGGTATTTTATTACTGCTTCAAAATCGGATGGATTGGCATTCCGCGATCCCATAATTTCCAATTCTTTTTGAACCCAAAGTTTGGTTGGGAAAGCCACTTCGCTACCGGCATAACCGATACAAACCACACGACCGGCAAACGCAACTTCTTCAATGGCAGAACGATAAGTTATCGGATTTCCTGCAGCTTCAACAACAACATTTGGCCCGTTTCCATCGGTTAATTTTTGCAATTCATCGTGCAGGTTTTGTTCCTTTGAATTGATGATAAAATCGGCTCCCAGTTTTTTAGCCACTTCCAGTTTGGTATCATCAATATCAACAGCAATTACCGTTGCACCGCGCAATGCAGCCCGAATAATTGCACCACTTCCAATCATGCCACAGCCGAATACAACAACCGTATCCAAATCGGTAATTTTTCCATTATCTATTGCATGGAACCCAACAGTTATCGGCTCTACCAAAGCAAGTTGTATTTCAGTTAATTCATTATCGATAATTACTTTTTGCCAGGGTATTGAAATATATTCGGCCATTGCACCATCTCGTTGTACACCAAGTGTCTGGTTATAACGACAAGCATTATAACGTTTCTGTTTGCACGAAGTACAATGTCCGCAATTGGTATAGGGAACCACTGTAACTTTTTGTCCTGTTTTAAATGATTCGGGGACGTCCTCTCCTACTTTTTCTATTATTGCTGATATTTCGTGACCCGGAATTCTTGGATATTGAACCAATGGGTTTTTTCCAAGAAATGTACTTAGGTCGGAACCGCAGAAACCCACGTATTTCAGTTTAAGAAGTACTTCATCTTTACCCATTTGTGGCATTTCACGCTCTACCAGTTTTATCTCACCTGGTTTTATAATTTCTACTGCTTTCATTCGGTTTTCAGAATTTAAATAATTGATGTATTTATCCGGAATAAGAATATTCAGGATAAAACTAACAGGTTGTAAATTTAGACAGAATAAAGTGAAAAATACCTTTGTACTTAAAAGATAGTTTAGGTAAATACATGTTTTAATGTATAGCCCAAAGAAATAATAAATTCATTTTTTCTTATTGATAAGATGTTATCAGATTTTACCTGGATTTCTGAATAAAGTCGATTAAAAGATAAGAATAGGAATTATTAGTTCTAACAAAAAAAATAAGTTTTTGCACAGAGGTTTCAGATAAAAAATCAACAGATTATTTTGTTTTTAAAAATGAAGAATTGAAAGGATATTAAAAGCTAACGGTTTAACCGTTAGCTTTTAAATCTTAACTCCATTTTTTTCCCAGTTCTTCCAGATCAGCTAGTCTAAGATCATCCGGTGTCATCGCAATATGGAACTGGCATTCAGCGTTAAATTTCAAAAACCACGGTTCCGCTAAAAACGGGACATCAGAAGGTTTATCCACATTTACAACAAGAACACCACCCCTGTGACCATTATTGTCTGTAAAGTAGGCAGCCTCTGGTTTTATATCTTCCATTATTTTACCAATAATTGCACCTACTGTGCCATTTTTAACTGCGGTGTTGAACGGTTCTGCCGGGAATTCCACGTTTAATAACATTCGCATGATTTGTCCTCCTTTACTTTTAAAACAGCTGAATTATCATGACATCCAGCTGAATATTTCTGCCAATATTAGCATCAATTAAAATTACCTCGTTTGATTTTATAAAAAAAGTTAAAGATTCTTATATCTGTTAAAATTAAGGATTATTAGAAGTTCGCAGTAATATATTTATACCAGTTCTATAACAGTAATCTCAGGCATTATTCCCAATCGACCGGCATAACCTAAAAAGCCAAATCCACAATTAACATACAGATACTGATTGTCTCCCTGATAGATTCCCGCCCACTCTTTGTACATATATTGAACAGGGCTCCATTTTAACCATTTTGTATCCACACCCATTTGCATACCATGTGTATGCCCACTTAGTGTAAGATTAACATCTTTATACTCAGAACGTACCTGTGCATCCCAGTGGGAAGGGTCATGTGAAAGCAGAATTTTTACGGGAACATTTTTTTCAGCCAATCCCTCATAAGCCTTTCGCATATTGCCATACCTGGAAAAATTCGATTTTGCACTCCAGTTTTCAATACCGATCAATCCTATTTTATCATTTCCTTTTTCCAAAATTACATGCTCATTCATTAATAAGTTCCAGCCCATTGATGCCTGAATGCTTTTTAATTTTTCCAGATTGTCTTTTTTTGCCTGCGGAGAGGGCCAGTGTACATAGTCGCCGTAATCGTGGTTGCCAAGCGTGGAATATACACCCATTGGCGCTTTTAATTTTGAAAATATCTCCTGGTACTTTTCATCCACTTCATCGGCGCGGCTATTGACCAGATCTCCTGTAAATACCAGTAAATCAGGTTTCTGATCCATTGCCAAACTGATACCTTTGGCAACCGCATCGTAGTCATCGAAACTACCCGTATGAATATCAGATATCTGCACTATTTTAAATCCATTGAAAGCTTCGGGCAAATTAGCAAGCTTCACTTTTACTTTTCTTACTTTGTAGTTGTACCGGTTCGACATACCATACAAAAAACCTGATACAGATAAGCCTCCCAACAAAATAGCTGTCCGTTTAAAAAATACCGACCTGCTCAGATTAAATGCTGTATTTCCCGGTTCATTGTTGGAGCCGGTGACAAACAACGATACCAGCCATGTAAAAAGCCTGCGCAGATCATCAATCATCAGGATTGCCATAATTAGTATCTTCCCTATAAATACCCCGAGAACCAGCGTTATATAAATATTACGAATAAAATTAGGCATTCCGTCCCAGGCTATTTTTCTAAAAAAAAGAATCCCCATCCAAATTAGGATTGTAAGCATTATATAAAAGGTTGTCAAAGAAATTCGCCACAGTGCAGGCAGACTTCGTACCATCGAATTGATTAATGTAAAACTGTAATATTCAGCAAGAATAATAATGCTTAAAATGATAACCATTCGGAGTCCCATATAAAATTTATTTTCGTTTTATATACTTGCTTTCCTGTTTCAGATTATGATGTCTAAAATTAGAAGGAAACATGTAAAAATCGTGATAACTTTCAAAAGAATTAAATGCCTCCTGAATAAAAGCCTTTTAATTTTTCAACTTATTCAACAGTTTCGTTCTTAAATGGTTTTCAATTCACAACAAAATGTAATATACCCTTACCAAATAGCTATTATAACTACCACCCGTAAAAAGCAAATCCCGGCAACTACACCGGGATTGCCTGAAAAAACATTCATTGTTTAATCCGTTTTCTGCTGCTGGATTAGGAAAAATAGCCCCCCAACCCCATTGTTTTTGCCAGTTGTGTTGTGTTTGCCGCCCAGATTATTGCATCGTCTTTTTCCCTTTATTTGCTGCCATCCGGTGAAAAAACTCAAAGTGCCCTTTTCTTTTCCAGTTATCTAAGTCAATGTATTTCGTTCAATTAATTTTTCCCGGTGTTTTGTATGTATAATAATATTTTTATAGGATCGAAGCCTCTTCAAGCCTATTTCTAACGGTTTAGGCGATGGTGTTTTAATGCACCATCGCCTTTGTTATATTCATAGCTTTCGTAAATTCTATTATCAGTCCTTCCTGAATTATTTAGGGATTACGGGAACCAGGCCATGCCTGTTCATTACCATTTTTAGTTTTTCAACATCAGGAGGTCCTCCTGCGTTTACAATTGCGGCACATTCTCTAAAGAAATTTGGCCCAAGAAGTGCAGGAGTAATTACTGCAAGTGCCTTTGAATTTTCTTGTCCGAAATTATTAAATCCATGTACCGCGCCGCGGGGAATAAAACAGGACTCACCCTTTGCGATATCGACAGGTTTACCCTCGACAGTAAATGTAATCACTCCTTCTATTCCATATATGGTTTCATCATAATGTTCATGGTAATGAGGAAGAGGTACTTTAGCTCCTGAGGGTACGCTAAATTCAAACATTGCTACCGAACCATTGGTATCAGCTGTTTCCAGTAGAAAATCAATTGATACCTGCCCAACTTGAATTGTTTCGTTTTTCATGATATTACATCTTTAATTGTTATATATCAAAACTACGTCAATAAGTTGACCAGGTCCTTGATTAGAATCAAGAAATCATTTATGGCCTGTTTTTTTTCGAACACGGCTCAGCGTTTCGGGTGTTATCCCTAAATAGGCAGCAATTTGAAACAAAGGCAAACGTAATAGAAGTTGAGGCTCCTCTTTGAGAAACCGGTTGTATTTTTCTTCCGGAGTTTCAATCGTGTCTTCCCCTAATCGTTTCTTTAATACGTAATTTGTTTCCTGTTGTGCTTTTATAAAATACATGGTAAATGGCGCGATATGGGTAACAGCATATATCCAGTTCTTTTGATTTATTACCCAAAGGTCGCTATCTTCAAGCGCCTGCAGATTTAAATCGGTTGGCGTATTGTTTAAAAAGCTTTCCAGTTCGCTACACCAGCCGTTTTCAATTTTAAAATAAATATTTCTTTCTTCACCATTGCTGTTAATAAGGTATTGTCGCAGGCATCCCTTTTCGATGAAATAAACTTTCCGCGAAATATCCCCTGCTTTAAATAAATGTTCATTTTTCTTCACCTGGATAAAATCAAACAAGGGCACAAGTTTTAAAAAGTCCTTGTCCGGAAAATCGACGATGCGCCTGAATTCTGTTAAGAGTAATGAATCATTCATGCTTTAATTTTGCTTTGTGAATAACATTTAGTGCTAGTTTTTGTATTGTCCCGATAGTTATCGGGATTAGAGTGGTTTTCCGACCGAAAAGACTGGAAAATCGATGAGAATTCTGTCACATGAACAACCGCCAACTCCGGTATAAAATTTACACCTTCTCGGCGATTTGTGTTTTTACCCGTGTTTTTCATCTTCGATAATTGAATAAATATAACTATCAATCCACTCTCCTCTAATCGGTAAAATCTTACGATAAATTCCTTCTTTTGTCATTCCGGCCTTTTCCAGTACTCTCACGGATTTAAAATTTTTCACTGCACAACCTGCCTGGATTCTGTGAAGTTTAAATTTCTCAAACCCTGTTTCAATTAGCTTTACGGCAACTTCGGTAGCAAATCCTTTTCCCCAGTACTCAGGAGAAAGTTTGTAAAAAATCTCCCCTATTTTAAACCTGTCATGTGATAAATTAATTCCGGCAAGTCCAATAAATTCCTTCGTTTCGTTAATTTTAATATTCCAGGTATATTTAGATTGTGGGTCAATCTCTTTCGCGTCAATAAAAGGTCTTATTTTTTCTCTTGTCTCCTCTATATCTTTTGGTATTCCAACTGTATTAAATTCATCAACTTCAAAGATTGAATGAAGGTTGTGGATATTTTCCAGGTCAGTCCACGAAATTTCTTTAAGTTCTAATCTTTGTGTTATTATTTTCATTGTAAATGAGTTTTCAACGGTCACTTAAATACGTGGTCCGAAGCTGCGGGATCGAAGAGCGTTCCTGTCGGCAGGAGTGAACTACGATGCGAGAATCCATGTGGCATACCGCCTAACCCCGCTACTGCCATATACAAATTGTTAGCGGTAAGTATTTATTCTAATTTATTTCATTTAATCCAAAATTATTTCCGATTTTTAATATTGTTCTACAGACTAGCTCAAAGTAGTGCTATTAAAGGTGGATTCCCAAATATCTCAATACTACTATTTAATCATTCTTAATGTAATTTCGTCCTTTATTTTTCAATCTTCGTGACACCCTCCAATTGTTGAGAATAAAATTGGGTATCGGAAATCATATATTTTTTCTTTAAACTCAACCAGTTCATCATTATTATTCCTAATTACACTACCAAAACTATTCATATATTACTTAGAGTTAATTCAGTTTTTCCTCCATAGATTTGTCGATAAGTGATATTTTAATATTATATTTCCAGTTACATTTTGTAATTCAATTAAAAGGGGAATATTCGGTCCAGTCTTTATGGCGAGTAGTCTTATTTTACATGCAATTTCACCGTAGAAATCTTTTTCCCCTTTGTTGAAAGCTCTATCGTAATATTCATTAAGAAGTCCTAAGTGTTTTTCCAAAGCATTAATTAATCTCAATCTGTGCTCTTATGATTTAGCCATATTGAAAGTTATTTTTACAAGTTATAGAAGCTTTGATTCCCTATTATTGACAATTTGATTATTACTTACAACGTAGTTGTAACGTTAACTTAATTCTCATTATTCCTGCAAAATTGTGAAAATAAATCTTTTATATCCTCTTTATTTAGTGGTGTATTGTTAAACCTTATTTATTATCGTTATATATACAATGCTAGGAACGATGTGCTGTGATTTTTCTGGTTATTAAGCTTTAATTTTTTCACTGTAAAATAGTAATAATTTATATTAAGGTGAACGTTATGTTAGCTGCTTTTTATCAACCAATTATGCACACTTGTCAACTAAAAATAGAGCTTTCAAAATATATTTTATAAAAAGTTGAATAAACCGTTATTCTTTCGTGATGTTTTAAATGAACCTTTGTAGTGTTGAAAGCATTTATAATAAACAGAAAGAAATGACAAATTAAAAATCAGGAAGCTATGAAACAGATTTTGTATATAACCGCATTTATTCTGCTGGAATTTAATGGTTGCGCACAAACCGCACAGCAGGAAATGCAAAAAGAAGGTTATCGCCCGTTAACATCAGCCGAAGCCCGGGTGATTGTTAATAAGGGAACTGAAACGCCTTTCACAGGTAAATACGATGAATTCTTTGAAAGCGGAACCTACGTTTGTAAACGCTGCGGAGCCGAATTATACCGGTCTTCAGATAAATTTGATGCGCATTGTGGCTGGCCAAGTTTTGATGACGAAATTTCGGGTGCAGTAAAAAGAACGCCGGATCCCGACGGAATGCGTACCGAAATCACTTGTGCCAATTGCGGCGCTCATTTAGGCCATGTATTTACCGGCGAGGGATTTACAGACAAGGACACACGTCACTGTGTAAATTCAACATCGTTGATATTTGTGCCTGCCGGGCCGGATAAAGATTCCAAAACCGAAACGGCTTATTTTGCCGGCGGGTGTTTTTGGGGTGTTGAATATTACATGGAACAGGCGCCCGGAGTGATTTCTGCTGAAACAGGATACATGGGAGGTGTTAAACCGAACCCTAGTTACCAGGAAGTCAGTAGCCATACAACAGGATATGCCGAAACAGTAAGAGTTATTTTCGATCCGTCGAAAACAACGTACGAGGCTTTGGCAAAATTCTTTTTTGACATCCACGATCCGACAGAAGTTGACCGACAAGGGCCAGACGTTGGATACCAGTACCGCTCAGAAATTTTCTATACGAATATGGAACAGAAAAAAACAGCTGAAAAGCTGATCGGTCAATTGGAAAAGAAAGGATATAAAGTGGCAACAGTACTTTTCCCTGCCGAAACTTTCTGGGATGCTGAAGATTATCACCAGGATTATTATGCAAATAATGGCGGAACGCCTTACTGTCATAAATTTACAGAACGGTTTTAAGGTTGTTTTACACCGTCTTTTAAGGCGATAATGCCACAAGTATATTGAGAAGGGACTCTAAACGGGTCCCTCTTTATTTTCTTACGAATCTTTAAAATCTTGGATGAGAAGAAAATCTCTGATTCAAGGTTGCAGATTTCTCTTTTCAGTTCGAAATGACAATCTTTTAATATCCACTGTTTTCATTTCTCTTAACGTTTATTAAGAGGCAGATGAAGCGAAATCGATAAACAAAAACTTTCCCTATCTGTTTTATTTAGCGATTGTATGACTTAACAGTCTGAAATAATTAAAGATACATGTATTTGGAAAGAACTGAATTGACTAAAAATCAGAAAATTAAAACGCACGACGCACTCGAAGATTATTATCTGGTAAATTTAAGTCGGCAGTTAAGTATTCTCGGTCGGCGTGAAGTTCACAACGGTCGTGCTCATTTTGGCATTTTTGGTGACGGAAAAGAGGTGGCACAAATTGCCTATGCAAAAGCGTTTAAAAAAGGTGACTGGCGTTCCGGGTATTATCGGGATCAGACGTTTATGCTGGCGCTTGGGTTACTAAAACCGGAAGAGTTTTATTCAATGATCTATGGTGATATTGATGATGAGAAAAATCCTTCAACCGTAGGCAGAAACTTCAATAATCATTTCAGCACACAAAATATCGATGAGAGCGGAGAAATAAAAGATCTTCTGAAACATTATAATTCAGCTTCTGATATTTCTTCAGTAAGCGGCCAGATGCCCCGGCTGCTTGGGCTGGCACAGGCCTCAAAAATTGTTCGCGAAAAGCCCGAAATGGCTAAATTTCTGAATAATAATGTTACCGGAAATGAAGTTGCATTTGGTACTATTGGAGATGCAAGCACTTCTGAAGGCATTTTCTGGGAAACCATAAATGCTGCAGGGGTACTGCAGGTTCCATTGGCAGTTGCCGTTTACGACGATGGCTATGGAATAAGTGTTCCTGTTGAGTTACAAACGACCAAAGCAAGTATCTCGGAAGCCCTGAAAGGTTTTCAAAAAGAAAAAGATACAAACGGGATTAGAATATACAAAGTAAAAGGCTGGGATTACCCGGCGTTGATCAGTACATTTTCTGAAGGAATTGAATTTTGCAGGAAAAATCAGATTCCGGTAGTTTTTCATATTACTGAGTTAACACAACCACTCGGACACTCTACATCCGGATCACACGAACGTTACAAATCAGAAGAAAGGCTGGCATGGGAAAATGAGTATGACGCCATTCGTCAGATGAAAAAATGGTTGCTTGACCATGAGATAGCAGATGTTGATATGTTGGACGAGATTGAGAAAAGCGCCGCAAAAAAAGCAAAAGCAGCACGTGAAAAAGCCTGGTCCGATTTTGCAAACGGATATAAAGAAGAGCAGGATGAACTAAAAGAAATCATTCGCAGGATTGAAAAAAAAGTGCAGCTCACCACTTATACATACGATGATTTTATAAAGATTATACAAAGAACTTTCTTAACAAGACGTCATCACTTAAGTTTTGCCAAAGGACTTTCATTACGAATACACGGTAATGAAAATGTAGTAAACGAACGGGAAGATATTAAGTACTGGATTAAACGATTTGAGGAAAAAAGTAATGACGCTTACAATACAAAGCTTTATCGTACCGGTCGTGACTCAACCTTAAATGTAAAAGGTGTTCCGGTGTTGTATGATGAAAATCCAACGGAAGTGAATGGATCCGAAATCATCAGCAAAAACTTTCATTTTCTTTTTGAGAAATACCCCACCCTCTTAACTTTTGGGCAGGATACCGGGAAAATGGGTGATGTTAACCAGGGCATGAAAGGAATGCAGGAAAAGTTTGGTGTTCACCGTGTTTCCGATGCAGGAATCCGTGAGGCAACAATTATTGGTCAGGGAATAGGATTGGCGCTGCGTGGGTTTCGTCCAATTGCTGAAATCCAGTACCTCGATTACCTGATTTATGCATTATCGCAATTAAGTGACGATTTGGCAACAATGCAATACCGGACAAAAGGCAAACAGGCGGCACCGGTTATTATTCGTACCCGTGGGCATCAGTTACAGGGAATCTGGCATGCCGGTTCACCCATGCAAATGCTGTTGGGATCGTTGCGTGGTATTTATTTGTGTGTGCCGCGTAATATGACACAAGCCGCAGGTTTTTACAATACATTGCTTGAAGGAAATGATCCTGCATTGGTAATTGAACCTTTAAAAGGGTACAATGTAAAAGAAAGAATGCCTGCCAATATCGGAGAATACAAAATACCATTGGGAGTTCCTGAAGTTTTGCGGTCGGGAACTGACGTTACAATTGTTACCTACGGATGGAATTCGCACCATGCGGTTAAAGCTGCACGTTTGCTGGCAAGTTCAAAAGGAATATCAGCCGAAGTTATCGATGTTCAGACATTGCTGCCTTTTGATATCAACGGTGTTATTCTTGAATCGGTTATGAAAACCAACAAAATAATTTTTGTTGATGAAGATGTTCCCGGAGGCGCAACCGCATATATGATGCAAAAGGTTTTGGAAGAGCAAAAAGCTTTTGATTACCTGGATGCTGCTCCTCGTACACTTTCTGCAATGGAACATCGCCCGGCTTACGGAATTGATGGGGAATATTTCTCAAAACCAAATGTAGAACGGTTATTTAGAAGTGTGTATGAAATGATGCGTGAAACCGATCAGAAGAAATATCCGCTTTATTAATGGTTATAGCCACGGGTTCTAAATAATCAGATTTCAATTTAATCTTTCACAAGCTGTAATTTTCACCATTTGTTTTATACATTTATAGAACAGAAAACAATTAAAAAAAGGTAATACAATGACAGAAAAGAAAGAAGATTTTTACGACAAAATGAAAAAGTTTGCCGAAAAAACAGAAGACTTTATCGAAGATCAGGTTGATAAACTCAAGAAAAACGGTACTTTGGATAAAGCCAATGAATATGCAGATAAAACAAGTGCATACATTGAAGAAAAAGTTGAACAGTTCAAAAAAAGTGACATTCCTGATAAAGTGGATGATTGGGTAGAGAAGACGGAAAATAAGGCCAAAGAGGTTATAAAAAAAGTGGATGATTTTATGACCGATTTGCATAACAAATCAAAGCACAATAAAAGTGAGCCTCAAAGTAATTCTGACAACGAATCAAAATCTTTGAACCAGTAACATTTGTCCTTTTGCTTGCGCGTTTGAAATAATTTCCTGAAATGCGTTACTTTTACCTCAAATTCTAAACTTAACCATGACCGGAAATTCGCGAAACTTAAATACCGACTGGCGAAAAGTTGCCTCGACCATTTATCGAAAACCCATTGATTCCAAAATATACGGATACAGTTGAACTTGATGTAACTGAACTGGAAAAATACGTAAAAGCCCAAAAACGTAAAGAAGGTGTAAAAACCACTTTAACATATATACTTACATTTAATTGTGGGGCGTGCAATCAGACAGGAAGTTCCGGAATTAAACGCCTATGTAAAACGCGGGAAAATCATCCAGCGTGAACAGGTAGATGCTACAGTGAGTGTGCTTTTACCTGGTGGGCAAATGGGTTCGGTAAAAGTAGAAAATGCCGACAAGCTGACAATCGAAGAAGTTATCGGAGGAAATTGCAAGAAAACATATGTGAAATCAAGAAAAGGTGAATGAAAACTATACCATGCAATCGAAAAATGTGCTGGCAAAAATTCCATGGCCTTTCAGAAACTGGGTATTTAACTATACCGAACAATAACCATCAATTGGGGAATTTCATTGCCTGGCATCGGACTTGATTCCAATAGTTTTGGTTCTTATGTAATTTCAAATATCGGTAGCGTTGGTCTCGATACCGGATATGGTTCATTATTGCCTTCATCAAATGTTTCCGTGGTATTTATTATTGGGAGGCATCAACAAAAAACCCGTTATTATAAACGATAAAATTGTTGTCCGAAGAATTATGGCGTTTTCTGCAACGTTGACCACCGGGTAGTAGATGGTTCTCATGGAGGAAGATTATTTCGCATCATCAAACATTACATAAAAAATCCGGAATTGCTGGAAAATCATCCTGAGTAAATTCTAATTTGAATCCTTAATTTTGGAATTACAAAAATGCAGTAATAATTTTGATTAAAATTTTTCCGTGTACGAACACGAAAACCAAAAAAATCAGTAATTTTGCACCGTCTTATAACGTTCACCGGTTTTTAATCCATTAAATTTCAAATCATTATAGAAAACAATAGTCAAATACGAATAAAAGATATAGCTAAAAGAGCGAAAGTATCAATTGGCACGGTTGATCGCGTGATTCATAACCGAGGCGAGGTAGCTGAATCTACACGAAAAAAGATACTTGATATAATTGAAGAACTGGATTACAAACCCAATATTCTGGCAAGTACTCTGGCTTCAAAAAAATCAGCTGATTTTTGCCACACTTCTTCCCCAGCCTCCTTCTGACGAAGGATACTGGAATAAACCTTATGTTGGAATTCAAAAAAGAATTGCAGAATTGCGGCAATTCGGTGTTCAATTAGAGTCATTTACATTTAGCCAGTCAGACGCAAAAAGTTTTAAATCTGAAGCACAGAAAATAATTGAACTCAAACCTGATGGTGTTGTTTTGGCGCCATTTTTCAAAAAGGAAGCACTTGAATTAATTGAAGAACTAAAGACGAATCAAATACCTTTTGTTTTTATTGATTCGGAAATTAAAGATGCAGGACAGATCAGTTACATTGGTCAAAACTCCTATCAAAGCGGACTTGTTTCAGGAAAGTTACTGGACATTATCTTACCCGATGGAAATATTCTGGTGATTCATTTTGCGAAAGAAATGGACAACCAAAACCATCTGGTTCAGCGTGAAAAAGGATTTTATCACTGGTTTGAAAATAAGCATGAACAATCCGCATCAAGTTAATTACTACAGAAGTTCCAGATACTGAAGACGAACAGTGGATGGATGAAAGTTAATCAGCTAATCGAAAAAAACAATATCAAAGGAATTTTCGTAACCAATTCCAAAGTCTTTTATATCGGACAGCTAATTGAAAAATTTCAGATGAAAGATTTGAAAGTAATTGGGCACGATCTGTTAACTGAAAATGCAATCTTTCTGAAAAAAGATATTGTACAATTTTTAATCTGTCAGCGGCCGGAAGAGCAAGGTTACAATGCGGTCAATAAATTGTTCAGACATGTAGTTCAGAAAAGAAAAATTGAGCTGGAAAATTATACCTCCATTGATATTATTACAAAGGAAAACATGGATTATTACAAAGAATTTAAATAATACAACTAAAAGTTATGATACCAATTTCATTCAATGACCTAAAAGGAAAAGTTTGTGTAATTACCGGTGGCGCCGGTGTTTTGGGAACAGCCATGGTTAAAGCATTAGCTTCGGTGGATATGAAAATTGCAATTGCCGACATTAACAAGGAGGTTGCTGATAAAGTAGCAGCTGAAATTGCTGCTGAATCCAACGCTACAGTTATTGGAATAGAAGCCAATGTTTTGGATAAAGCTTCGCTTGAGAATGCGAAGGCAGAAATCAATGAAAAGCTGGGCGAAATTGATGTGCTGATTAACGGGGCTGGAGGAAACAGTCCGCAGGCAACTACCAAGGTTGAACAGATACTCGAAGAAAATATCGATCATCTTGAAGATACTTTTTATGGCCTGGAAATGGAGGGATTTGACAAGGTTTTTGCACTTAATTTTAAAGGAACTTTGTTGCCAACCATGGTTTTTACCAAAGATATGCTAAAGAACCGGAAAGGTGTGGTGTTGAATATTTCTTCAATGAATTCATACAAACCACTCACTAAAATTCCGGCTTATTCTGCAGCAAAAGCATCAATCAATAATTTTACCGAATGGCTGTCAGTTCATCTGGCAAAAGTTGGAATTAGGGTCAATGCAATTGCACCAGGCTTTTTTATTACCAATCAAAACCGTTTTCTTGTTACTGACGAAAAAACAGGAAACTTCTCCCCTCGTGGTCAAAAAATTGTGAATAATACTCCAATGGGAAAATTCGGTGAACCGGAAGATTTGCAGGGAACAACTTTGTTCCTGATTTCGGATATCTCATCGTTCATAACCGGAATTGTAATTCCTGTCGACGGTGGTTACAGTGCTTTTGGGGGAGTATAAATAAAATTAGAAACACAGAAAAAATACGATAGAAATGGCATTAGATTTAAAAAATAACTGCAAATATGCTATGCTTGTTCCCACAAGTATGGGAGTTAGAATAACACCGGAAAATGGCCAGCCTGTGCATATCAGCGATAAATTTACAATGTATGCAACCAGCGCTGAAACGAACGTGGCAAGTATTTCGTCCTATCTCGGATTACCGGTTAAAGTTCTTACAACATTTGTAAAAGGTAGTCCAATTGCACAATTCATTAAAAACAATCTGAAAGGTCGCCACATGGATTTTGAGGGGCCGGAAGTTGAGCAGGGAGATCCGTGGGGATACCGACACCAGTTTAATATTGCCGACAGTGGTTATGGTTCTCGCGGACCTCGAGTACATAACGATCGTGCGGGCGAAGTTGGAAGAACTTTAAATGTAAAAGATTTTGACCTTGAAAAGATTTTTGGTGAAGAAGGAGTACAAATCGTTCATCTTTCCGGACTGATTGCAGCGCTTTCTCCCGAAACCAGTCAGTTTTGTCTTGAAATTGCCAGGGCAGCAAAAAAACATGGCACTAAAATATCATTCGATTTAAATTACAGGGCTTCATTCTGGAAAGGCCGTGAAAAGGAATTGCGTGAGAACTTTACCGAAATTGCTTCTGTCTCTGACATCCTGATTGGCAACGAAGAAGATTTTCAGCTTTGTTTTGGCATTGAAGGACCACCAGCTGGTGGTGAAGGATTAAAGGCAAAAATTGATGGTTTTAAAGGTCTGATCATGCGGGTTAAGCAAACATTTCCAAATGCGCAGGTTTTTGCAACTACGTTACGCGAAGTTGTCAGCGTAAATCAACATCACTGGGGAGCAATTATGCTTGAAGGTGAAAACTGGCATGTAATCGAACCACGCGAAATACATGTACTCGACCGTATTGGTGGTGGTGATGGATTTGTTGGTGGATTATTATACGGAATTCTGAAAAACTGGGATCCTGAAAAATGGCCGCAGTTTGGTTGGGCAACCGGTGCAATGGCAACTACCTTCATGACTGACTATGCAATTCCTGCCGACGAAGAAATGGTTTGGAGCATCTGGAAAGGAAATGCAAGAGTGAAAAGATAAAGCCTCCTAAATCCTCACAATGGGGGACTTAAATAATGCTATATGTATAAACGAATGAATAATTTAATTATTTAATATTACCTCCATCTTAAGAAGGTTAGGAGGAGCTATGATTTATTACGAAAAAGGTTCAAAAAATACATCATTTTCTGCAGAGGATTTGAAAGAAGGATTATTTGAAGCATTAAATAAAATTGGCACAAAAAACAAAGTACTTGGCTATTCCGCCAGATTCAACGCGGCTTCCTTCGAGAGCCGGTGAATTAACAGAAATGACATGGGAATATTATGGTGAAAAACTTACCGATATTTTACCTGCGCTGGGAACGCACACTCCAATGACTGACGCACAAATCAGTCACATGTTTGGGAAAACGCCGCGAAATTTATTTCGTGATCACGACTGGCGAAATGATGTGGTTACACTTGGAATTGTTCCTGCAGACTTTATAAAGGAAGTTTCAGAAGGAGCAGTTGAATATGAATGGCCGGCACAGGTTAATAAATTGCTTATCGAAGGAAATTTTGATCTTATTCTTTCCATCGGGCAGGTTGTTCCGCACGAAGTAGTTGGAATGGCAAATTACAATAAAAATGTTTTAGTTGGAACCGGTGGCTCAGAAGGAATCAACAAAAGCCATTTTATTGGTGCTGCTTATGGAATGGAAAAAATGATGGGTCGTGCAGATACTCCCGTTCGTAAAATATTTAATTACGCATCAGAAAAATTTTCATCCGATTTGCCTATTGTTTATGTGCAGACCGTTGTTGGATTAAATAAGTCGGGAAAACTGCAAACTTACGGCCTTTTTATTGGTGACGATTTTAGCGTTTTCGATAAAGCTGCAAAACTATCATTGCAGGTGAATTTCGAAATGGTTGAAAAACCATTGAAAAAAGTGGTGGTCTGGCTCGATCCTTCAGAATTTAAAAGTACATGGCTGGGAAATAAAAGTATTTATCGTACGCGAATGGCGCTTGCCGATGGTGGAGAATTAATCGTCCTCGCTCCTGCCCTGATTGAATTTGGCGAAGATAAACAGATTGATAAGTTAATTCGCAAATATGGTTATCATGGAACACCGCACACGTTGAAACTGGTAGAAGAAAATGAAGATCTGCGTGACAATCTTGGAGCTGCTGCACATTTAATTCATGGTTCTTCAGAAGGTCGTTTTAGTATCACCTATTGTCCGGGAAAAGGGGAGAAAAATATTACCCGGGAAGAAATTGAGAGTGTTGGTTTTAATTGGGCTGATTACGATGAAATGATAGCAAAATATAATCCGACTGCATTGGAAGATGGTTTTAACATTATGCCAGATGGTGAAGAAATCTTTTATATTTCTAATCCTGCAATTGGTTTGTGGGCCTTTAGGGACAGATTTAAATATTAGTCATTGGTCATTGAGTCAACAGATCTAAACCAATGGCAAATGACTGATGACGAAGGAGAAACATCGTTAGAACGATAAAATAATAATTGAATTCTGAGATTATTTTGAATAACAAAAAACTAAATACAGTTCGTTGGGGAATAATTGGTGTTGGAGATGTTACCGAAGTAAAAAGCGGACCAGCCTTTTATAAAGTTGCTCATTCCAGTGCAGTGGCAGTAATGCGTCGGGATTTAGTGAAAGCTGCCGATTATGCAAAAAGACATGGTATTACAAAGTGGTACTCGGATGCTACAGAACTAATTAACGATCCTGAAGTAGATGCTGTTTATGTGGCTACTCCTCCAAATTCTCATGCAAAATATGCCATTCAGACAATGAGAGCCGGGAAACCGGTTTATGTAGAAAAGCCAATGGCTAAAAATTATCAGGAATGCATTGAAATGAACCGGGTATCCAGAGAAACAGGAATGCCACTGATGGTTGCCTACTATAGAAGAACTTTGCCTGCGTTTCTTAAAGTGAAAGAAATGATTGATTTTAGGGTAATTGGAAAACCTTTAATAGTAAATATTAAGCTGTTCAAACAAGCTATCGAACGTCATCAAAAACCGGAAGAAATGCATTGGCACGTATTTCCTGAAATAGGAGGAGGTGGTCATTTTTTTGACTTGGCTTCACACCAGATGGATTATCTCGATTTTATTTTCGGGCCGGTTTCCAATGTAAAAGGAAATGCAATGAATATTGGTGGATTTTATTCTGCTGAAGATTCTGTTACCGGAACATGGATACATAAATCGGGAGTTTTGGGTTCCGGAAGTTGGTGTTTTGTTGTTGATAAAAACTCGGTAAAAGATGAAATTGAAATTATTGGTGAAAGCGGCAAAATAACATTGCCATGCTTTTCTCATGGTAATGTAATAGTTAAAACAGAACATCGGTTCACTGAATTGGAATTCAGAAACCCCGAACATATTTCGCAAAATTTGGTGCAGCAGGTAGTGGAAACTTTGCGAGGAAATACTGAATGTGTAAGTACTGGTGATAGTGCGGCTCGTACCAGTTGGGTTCTGGATGAAATGGTAAAGAATTATTATCTGGTAAATTAAAAATTGCAAAACAAATTACATTTAAAGACTAAGAAATGAAAATTGTAATTGACGATAAAATACCATACATAAAAGGTGCACTGGAGCCTGTCGCAGAAGTTGTTTATTTGCCAGGAAGTAAAACTACACCCGGGATTGTAAAAGATGCTGATGCATTAATTACAAGAACACGTACTATTTGTAACGAACAACTTTTAAAAGGATCGAAAGTAAAATATATAGCAACGGCTACTATTGGTTACGATCATATCGACACAGAATATTGTAAAAAGGCAGGAATTGAATGGACAAATGCACCAGGCTGTAATGCCGAAAGTGTAAACCAGTATATTGCGTCTGCCCTCTTTTCATGGTCAATGCGAAAACGTGAAGATTTAGCTGGTAAAACAATTGGTATTGTTGGGGTAGGAAATGTTGGGTCAAGAGTTGCTAAAACTTGCGAAATCGTTGGAATGAGGGTATTACTTAACGATCCACCAAGAGAAAGAGAAGAAGGTTCTGGAAAATTCGTTTCATTGGAAACCATTCAGAAAGAAGCAGATATAATTTCGTTTCATGTCCCTTTAAATATGAATGGGTTGGATGCAACTTTTCATATGGTTGACGATAATTTTCTGCAAAACCTCTCAAAAAAGCCTATATTAATTAATTCTTGCCGGGGAGAAGTATTTGAAACAGATGCCGTTTACAATGCGCTGGAAGCTAACGATATTTCAGGATTAATAATTGATTGCTGGGAAAATGAACCTGAAATCGATTTGGAACTGCTTAATCTGGTTGATTACGGGACCCCTCATATTGCAGGGTATTCAAAAGACGGCAAAGCCAACGGAACAAAAATGAGTGTTCAGGCGGTAAGTCGTTTTTTTAATCTTGGTATTGATAACTGGGAACCAACAAATGTTGATCTTCCTAAAAGTACAACAATTGAAATTGATGGGAACCAAAGGCGTGAGTATTCAATCCTGGCCGAGGCTGTACTTTCAACCTATGACATTGAAACTGATGATGAATTATTACGTGAATCGCCTCACTTATTTGAAAAATTAAGAGGTGATTATCCTGTTCGGCGGGAATTTGACACTTATACAATAAAAGCCAAAAACATTCCAGGGAGCACTTTGGAAAAGTTAAGTAAGCTTGGATTTGCTATTTCAGGGTAGCTGTCATTCCCGCGAAAGCGGGAAACTTACAATTTCATCGACATGAAGAATTTTGATTTTTATGTTTACATCATTACAAACAAATGGAACAAAGTTCTTTACATTGGAGTAACAAATAATTTAAAAAGAAGGATAGAAGAACATAAAACTAAAATTACAAAAGGTTTTGCATCAAAGTATAATGTAAATAAGCTGGTTTATTTTGAACATTTCAACTATATAAATGATGCCATAAAAAGAGAAAAAAGACTAAAAAAGTGGAAAAGAGATTGGAAAAATAAATTAATAAATCATGTAAATCCGAAATGGAGAGATTTATTTGATGATTTGTATGAGATTCCTGCCAATGCAGGAATGACAATTCGAAATTCAAAAATTATAATTAGTAATAACAACATGAAAAAATTAGCAGACATAGGTTTAATCGGGTTAGCCGTAATGGGTGAAAACCTCGTATTAAATATGGAAAGTAAAGGTTACACCGTTGCCGTCTTTAACCGGACAGTGGAAAAAGTAGATCATTTTATCAACGGTCGCGGAGCCGGTAAGAATTTTATCGGAACACATTCAATTGAAGAATTGTGTGCGTCGCTGGAACGGCCACGTAAAGTAATGATGTTGGTAAAGGCTGGTGACCCGGTTGACCATTTTATTGAATTGATTATGCCTCACCTTGAACCGGGTGACATTATTATTGACGGAGGAAATTCACATTTTCCGGATACAATTCGTCGTGCAAAATATGTTGAAAGTAAAGGTTTTCTGTACATCGGGACAGGAGTTTCAGGTGGTGAAGAAGGCGCCTTAAAAGGCCCGTCGATGATGCCGGGTGGATCACCATCAGCATGGCGGCATGTAAAAGAAATTTTCCAGGCTGTCGCAGCTAAAGTTGAAGACGGTTCTCCCTGCTGCGACTGGGTTGGTGAAGGTGGCGCCGGTCATTTTGTAAAAATGGTTCATAACGGTATTGAATACGGCGACATGCAAATTATCAACGAAGCCTACCAAATGCTGAAAGATCTGTTGGGAATGAGTAACACTGAAATGCATGACGTTTTTAAAAAATGGAACGAGGAAGAACTGGACAGCTATCTGATTGAAATTACCCGCGATATTTTGGGTTACAAAGATGAAAATGGCGAAGAAACTCTTGACTTTATTCTCGATACTGCCGGACAGAAGGGCACCGGAAAATGGACCGGCGTTGCGGCATTGGATCTTGGTATTCCACTTACACTTATAGGTGAATCGGTTTTTGCACGTTGTTTATCGGCGCAGAAAGATTTACGTGTTCAGGCTTCAAAAGCAATTTCGGGACCGGCACCAAAATTTAACGGCGATAAAACCCAACTGATTGAAGATCTGAAAATGGCGTTATACGGAGCAAAAATCATTTCTTATGCCCAGGGTTATAACCTGATGATGGAAGCTGCAAATGAGTATAAGTGGAACTTAAATTATGGTGGAATTGCTTTAATGTGGCGTGGTGGATGTATTATCCGTTCAGCGTTTTTAGCCGACATCAAAAAGGCATTTGATAATAATCCCGGCTTACCAAATCTATTACTCGATCCTTTCTTTAAAGAAAAAGTAGAGCATGCACAAGCTGGTTGGAGAAGGGTTTGTTCAGTTGCTTTGGAAAACGGAATTCCTGTTCCTGCATTAACGTCAGCTTTGTGTTATTTTGACGGATTCCGCACAGAGCGATTACCTGCCAATTTATTACAAGCACAACGCGACTATTTCGGGGCACATACTTACGAAAGAACAGACAGGCCTCGTGGCGAGTTTTTCCATACTAACTGGACTGGCCGCGGAGGTGACACTGCATCTTCAACTTATAATGTATAAATTATTGGGGATGCTATCTTTTAGAAAGATGGCATCCCTATTTAACTTCCTTATAAACTTATCATCGCTTTAATAGCGCCATCTTTATATCCTTCAACAATATCAAAAGCAACAGGTGTTTCTTCAAGAGTAAAATGATGGGTGACCATCTTTTCAACATCAATCTTTCCTGAAGCTACCAATTCAATTGCCTCTTCAACGCAACCATTCTGCCGACGAACATTAATCACAGTTAATTCCTTTCTGCGCATTAAATCCATATTGAAGATATATTTAGCATCTGCCGGAATTCCGACCAACATCAGTTTCCCCCCGGGTTTTAAAATTTGAATGGAATTATCTACTGCAACCTGGTCTCCACTAGCTTCAAAAACAACATCAAGCAGAAGTGGCTCGTTTTGAATTACTATACTTTCAACATTCTTATGATCAGGATTTATTAAAACAGCCGCACCTATCTCACCAGCTTTTTGCAAACGATAATCCAGTGGTTCAATCATTGTAATATTTGTAATTCCGTCAGCCAAAAGTTTGAATAAGATGCTTAACCCAATGGGACCCGCACCAAATATTCCTACAGATATTTTACTTTCCTCCAACCTCGCCTGTTTAACTGAATAAACACCAATGGAAAGTGGTTCAATTAGTGCAGCCTGATCAGCATTTAATTTTCCGGAAACAGGAAAACAAGTAAAATCCGGCATTACTATATATTCAGAAAGACAGCCGTCTAACTGACCGGGACAGCCGAGGAAACGATTATTTCTACAAGTATGTGGCCGCCCAGACAAACATTGGTCACAGATTCCACAATGCACCGAAGGATCTACAACAACTAAATCACCAACCTTTACCTTTGTTACATTTTCTCCCTTTTCAACAATATAGCCTGAACATTCGTGCCCGACAGGGAAAGGATATTCAACGACCTGGGAACCAATTCTCCCTTCAGAATAATAGTGAATATCGGAACCACAAACACCGATTGCAGCAAGCTTAATTTTAACTTCATTAACTTCTTTTATTTCAGAATTACGGGTCTCAACTAATTCCATAGTTTTAATGCCCTTCAATACAACTTGTTTCATATAATGTAAATATTGAAAGTGCTATTTAATATTTTTACCTGACAATGTAATATCCTTTTATAATTTATGTAAACCTCAAATAACTGATTTTTGTCATATCTTCGTTCTTTTTGAACTAACTGAATAAATATTCGAAAATTGTAAAAAATATTTTATAACATATTGCTTTTTTTTAGGTTCTTAAAATCAAACACTTAATTTTGATAAGACTTAAAAAAATTAACAATTATTAATATTTTTTCAGGATTGCTTTAGCATTAATTATATTTTATACTATATTCGTAAGGCAATTTTTAAAAAGTTTAAGAAATTCTTAATAACTACCTTTTCTCTATTAGACCAATAAGTTTTCAGTTCTAACTAAACTAAACTATGAACAGTCGGGTTATCAAAAAAGGATAACCCGTTTTTTTTTTACATTATTTTCAAATTGTGTTTAAAACGCATAAAAAATAAAACACCTGCTGTCCCCAAGCCCAGAAGATAACCATACCATATTCCAACCGGACCAGAATTTAAGAAAAAAGTAAAAATATAACTGGTAGGAATTCCTATAAAAAGGTAAGAAAAGAAGGCTATAAACATTGGGGTCCTTACATCTGCCATTCCACGCAATGAACTTAACATTACGACCTGCAATCCGTCAAAAATCTGGAAAATTGCAGCAATGATCAGTAATTCCGAAGCTATTCGGACTACTTCATGGTCATCGGTAAATAAATAAGGCAATAAATTTCGGGCAAAAATGAATACAAGGCCCATGAGCGACATAAACACGAGAACCAAATGAGTTGACGCATTTGCTGCCGTTTTAAGTGACTTATAATCCTTGAGACCCATTTGATGACTCACCCTGATTGTATTTGCCTGTGATATTCCCAACGAAATCATGTAAGTTAGAGAAGCCATTCCGATTGCAACCTGATGCGCAGCCAAAGGTGTTTCTCCCAGCCATCCCATCATAACAGCACCAACACTAAACGCTATAATTTCCACAACGATTTGAAAACCAATTGGAATTCCTATTTTTAGAATAGCAATGATTTTAACCCTATCAATTTTTTGTTTGACTGCAACTGTAAAATAGTTCCTGAACCGTGTATCTTTTAAGATAAAAACGGCGAAAAGTACAGGCATAAAAATACGTGATACAAAGGTTCCAACTCCCGCCCCATTTAAACCCATTTCAGGGAAACCAAACTTTCCGTAAATAAATAAATAATTTACAGCGATATTTATAATGTTTGCTGTTAATGTTATTATCATGGCAATTCTGGTATTTCCGATACCCTCAAAAAATTGTCGAATCGAAAAAAATAATATTAAAGGGAAATACGAAGCACACAATAATAAGTAATATGGTTTTGCTAATTCAAGGACGTCAGCAGATTGCCCCATTGATGGAAGCAGAAAATAGACAAGGAACATAACGAAAGTCAAAAAAAGTCCTGCTATGAAATGAGTTAAAAGTCCATTTTTCAAAAAAATCACAACATTTATTTGGTCATTATTGCCAAAAGCTTTACCAACTAATGGTGTAATTCCAAGAGTTACACCGAGACCAAAAAGCATCCCAATTAAAAATATACTGTTTGCGAATGAAGAAGCTGCCAGTTCCGGAGTTCCAACGTGGCCTACCATCATATTATCAGCCAGGGATACGGTTACCTGTCCGATTTGCGATAATATAATAGGAAATGCAAGGTGGAGATTTCGTTTATAAAACGGCAAGTAATCTTTTATTTTCACGCTGCCAAAAATAATACTTTAGCTTATAATGAAAACCAATAACTTAATTTTATCATAAAAGCGTTTTGAGACTTTACCTTTGAAATATTTTTGAAGCTGTTCCAAATGGAAGGATCGAATTTATCTTCGTCCTGGAAACGTGTATTGGTCCAAACAAAATAGAATGTGGATCCCGTCTTATATTCCCAACGTAATACAAAATTAGATCGGAATTCCTGGTAGTTAAAATCAGGAGAATAATTATTGAAGTCAATAATTACATTTCCTTTTTCATCTGTAACCTGTTTTCCTTCGGTAGTCTCAACTACATTCATAAATGCGTAGCGTTCATCTAAATTGCGGGACCTTGACTTTTCCACTCTTCTGAAATCAAGAAATTTACCGGTTGAAGCATAAGGACTTCCATAATATTGCAGCGACAGTTCAGGAGTAATAAAATATTCTGCACGAAGTGTGGAGTACAATGTTTTCCTGTCAATTTTCCCGACAAAATATTGTCGTTCATCATCAATGGTTTGTTGTTTTATGTATTGACTGTTATCCGTTTCCTGGATCAACCCTGTACTTGCTGTAAGAGTAATTTGGTTATTTATTAACCATGTAAGGGAAAAGATCATAAGTATTTTTCAACGATATATTATCATCAAATTGGGTAAAATCCAACCGGGAGGCAAATGACAAAGGTTTACTATTATTCGATTGTAATATCAGTCCAGCGCTTGTACTTCCATCAATACGTAGTGCCGGCCCTCCTCTCAGTTGGCGTGTATCCAGTTCGTTAAATTTTCGTGTCAGGTCAAAAGATAAATTCCAGTAATTTTTAAATCGGAGTTGTAGTTGTGCATTTAACCTGTCTTCCAGATTTTCTTTTTCAAAACTCCACTGATGTCTCTGCTTCAGCATAAAATAATATCTCAGCAAAATACCTTTGGGTTTGTTTACATTATAAACCATTGTTAATTCCTGCTTGATATAATCAGCCTGACGCATATAACCAATATCATTAAAGTCAACTCCCGGCGAACGCCAGTTTACGTCACCCATCAACCTGAATTTTCCACTTCGTTTACCACCACTAAGCTCACCTCCCCAGCCTTCCAGTGTTGTAAGATCAGGGTTATAATTAAGACCATTCGCATCCGTACGCTGAAATAAATGCTGCGATGAACGCTGTAATCGGGAAATCGCCGTTTTGCTTCCATTAACTTGCGAAGCAAAACTTTTTACATTAATAAAATATTTCCTGTTCAGCCAATTGTGTTCAAAATCCAAACCCCCTACAATAGAATTTTTTCCGAGAAAGTCAAGCTGTTCATCATCGATTTTACGAATGGTAGAATTTACAATTGCCCCAATTGTTGTACTTCCCTTATTAAAATCCTGTTTAATCCTACCTACAAAATAGTTGGTAAACGGTTCTACTGCAACTTTCTTTTCATAATTATCACTTTCTATGGTTGCATATTCTTTCGAGGTCACACTATTAATTATACCGAGTGACAGACCAGACTTATTTTTACCTGTTAATTTTAAAGCATTAATAATCGATGTATTTTCAGGCATTATTAAACCCTCTTCGTCGCCAGTTGCAGGGAAGTATGATGGTGCATGACCTATTCTTCGGCTGTAAAAAAGTTGGTCGTTATCAGTATTATATTCGAGAATATTGTTTCCTTCCAAAAAGAAAGGTCTCTTTTCATCATAAAAAACTTCATACGACGTAAGGTTTAAAACTGAAGGATCTGCCTCAACCTGGCCAAAATCGGGATTAACAGTATAATCTAATGTAAAATCGCTTGTAAGCCCTATTTTTCCGTCAACTCCTGCTCCAAAAGAATTATTGTTTTCTATATCTGTAATATGTTTTCCCCGAATATAGGGCATCACCTCAAAGTTGCGTTTGTATGGAATTCCCTCTATTCCCTTTAATTCACCAAAAAGATATACCGTAGCGGGAGCATCAACAGGGACAAGTTTCCATTGTGATTCCTCCTGCAAACGATGTATCCATCGCCAAACCTGCATCCCCCAAATTTGCTCTTTCACATTTGAAAACCGGAGTTGTGTAAATGGAATTCGCATTTCAGCATACCAGGCAGAATCACCAATTGAGGTTTTTCCGTCCCACACAGCATCCCAGTTAAAATCCCATCCATTTTCGCCCATGTACATCATATCCAGCTTTTGTCCCGCAGCAGTTAAATCAAACTCAAAATCAGTTTGATTATCATTGTAAGAATCAAATGCAACACCTGCTACGTCTCCAACTGTATAATCGTCACGACGCCCCAGAATCGGGCTAATTTTTTCCGGTTCATTATCATGACAAATTATCCCAACATAAAGGTATTTGTCATCATATAAAATTTTGATCTCTGTTTCCTGGGACGGCGATTTTGCCTGGTTCGGTGCCTGCTGAATAAATCCTCCGTCCCATGTTCCCACAGATTTCCAACATTCATCGTTTAACTTGCCGTCAATTTTAGGTTTTAATTCCGTGCGGGTAGCATAATAAACACGTCTGATACTCGCGTACTTGTTTACAAGTGAGTCGTCAGATAATGTATAATTGAAATTCTGAGATTTAGAAGCAATTGCAATTAATACTAAACTAAAAGAGAATAGGAGTTTACTTCTTATCATAAGTTAATTAAACAGAAAAGCAAAAATAAATTCTTTGTCTAAATAAAAAAACATTTTTGATTAAAATGGTTTTTAATTTTAGACTACATGTTTTGTTTTTTCAAAAAAGGATGTCCTAATTATAGGGAGTTGCTAACATTTTGTATTTATTAACAAATAATAATTTGTGCATTACCAGGCATCAAGTAATTTCAACGGGTCAAAAAAAACAAATAAACAATTTATTAATTAAGGGGTTATTTAAAGTTGAATTTTCCATGATTTAATGATTAAATATGACTGAAATTAAAAAGATTCTGATCGCTAACCGTGGTGAAATTGCAATACGTATCATGCGGACCTGCAGAGAAATGGATATTGAAACAGTTGCAATTTACTCGGAAGTTGATCGTACTTCACTCCATGTCAGATATGCTCATGAGGCCTATTATGTCGGCAAATCTCCATCCAATGAAAGTTACCTGAACATTGAAAAAATAATTGAGGTTGCCAAAGAATGTGGTGCTGATGCCATTCACCCGGGTTACGGTTTTCTGTCGGAGAACGCAGAGTTTTCAAGAAGATGCAAACAGGAAGGTATTATTTTTATTGGACCGGAGCCGGAAGTAATTGTACAAATGGGTGATAAAATTATGGCCCGTGAAGCTATGACTAAAGCCGGAATTCCTATTGTTCCTGGCTCTAAAGGCAGTGTTTCAGGCGAAACAGAAATTCTTGAAGCCATCAGAAACATTCAACTTCCTGTAATGATAAAAGCATCTGCAGGAGGAGGTGGAAAAGGTATGAGGTTAGTGCAAAAGGAATCAGAAGTAGTTTCAGCAGTCAGGGCTGCACGCTCTGAGGCTTTGTCGGCTTTTGGTGACGATTCTGTGTATATTGAGAAATACATTTCGTCTCCACATCACATCGAATTTCAGATATTGGGTGACCAGCATGGAAACGTGATTCATCTTTTTGAAAGAGAATGTTCCGTTCAACGACGTCATCAGAAAATGATAGAAGAAACCCCATCTCCCTTAATGACAGAAGAACTAAGGGAAAAAATGGGGAATTCGGCAGTTGAGGCTGCGAAGGCAGTTAACTACACCGGAGCCGGAACAATTGAATTCCTTGTAGATAATAATCTGAACTATTACTTTCTTGAAATGAACACCCGATTGCAGGTGGAACATCCTATTACGGAGCGTATCACAGGCGTCGATCTGGTAAGGCAGCAAATAAGAATTGCTGAAGGACGTCCGATGGATTATAGTCAGGATGATATAATGAGAAGGGGACATTCTATTGAATGCCGTATTTATGCTGAAGATCCGGACAATAACTTTATGCCCAGTGCCGGAAAAATCCATAAAATTTCAGAACCGCTCGGACTGGGAGTTCGCACTGATGGATATGTTTACGAAGGGTACGAAATACCTATTTATTATGATCCGATGATATCAAAACTGATAATCTGGGGAAAAACCAGGGAAGAATCCCTCAAAAGGATGCGCCGCGCGTTGTATGAATACAAGATTACTGGTGTAAAAACATCGATCAAGTACCTGGAACGTATCATGAGTAACAAGAATTTTATTGAAGGTAAATATGATACACATTTCATCGAGAATAATCAGGAGGATCTGATGAAAAATGAAACTTGTGAAGATTGCAGTGATATGGTAATTATCGCAGCTTTTATTGATTACCTGCAGAAAATCAGCAATGTACAAGAAAACAACAAGGAATTTACAACAGCTCCAAGCCGTTGGAAAAAAACATCCTACATTAATCAATTTTAAACTTAATTATGGCTGTTGAAATAAAAATCGGAGAACGTATTGCCTGGGTGGATCTTATTAGTCAGGATGGAAGTATGCTCGAAGTAATGATTGACAACAAAAAATATAAGGTTGACTTAATGCACACCGCTGACGGAACATTTTCTATCCTTGAGGCGGGGCATTCATACAACATCGAACTGGTTCCAAAGAAGCATCATCCGAAAAATTATACTGCTTATACCTTATACCAGGAATTTGATATCGAAGTAATTGATGCTGAAGCCCGTTACCTGATGAACCGGGGAGCAAACGGATTCGGAACATCTGATAACAAAATAACTTCGCCAATGCCCGGGAAGGTTGTTAAGGTATTAGTAAAAGAAGGTGATAACGTTAATGAAGGTGAGACTGCCATTATTATTTCAGCTATGAAAATGGAAAGTGAATACAAGGCACCTATTACCGGAAAGGTGAAAAAAGTTCACGTAAAAGATGGCGACACTGTGGAAGGAAATCAGATTTTAATTGAATTGGAATAAACCTGTTTAACATATGGATTTAAAAGAAAAATTCAACCAACTCGAAGAGTTTAATAAACAAGCCGAGTTAGGTGGTGGTATTGAACGTATTGAAAAACAACATGCAGCCGGGAAAAAATCAGCACGTGAAAGAATTTTACAATTGCTTGATCCGGGAACATTTACTGAAATTGACAAACTGGTCACACACCGTAGTTATGATTTTGGTATGGAAACCAATAAAATACTGGGCGATGGTGTAATTTCAGGTTATGGGAAAGTAAATGGACGTTTAGTGTATGTTTTTGCCCAGGATTTCACAGTTTTTGGAGGTTCTTTAAGTCGTGCCAATGCCGACAAAATAGTAAAAATTCAAAATCTTGCCCTAAAAATGGGCGCACCGGTTGTCGGATTAAACGACTCTGGCGGAGCACGAATACAGGAAGGTGTTGAAAGTCTGGCAGGTTACGCCGATATCTTTTACAATAATGTTATTTCATCCGGAGTAATTCCGCAAATTTCTGCCATACTTGGCCCATGTGCCGGTGGTGCAGTGTACTCTCCTGCCCTCACCGATTTCATTTTTATGGTGAATGAGAGAAGCCACATGTTTGTTACCGGACCGGATGTCATAAAAACAGTTACACACGAAGAAGTTACAAAAGAAGATTTGGGTGGCGCAAATACGCATAACAGCAAAAGTGGTGTGGCACATTTTAATGGTGCCGATGAGGAACAAACCTTAGTGATGGTTCGCGAATTGCTGAGTTTCCTCCCGTCAAATAACCTGGAAGACCCGCCGATTAAAACCACAATTGATCCAGCTGACCGTTCGGAGGAAAGTCTGCAGGAAATTGTCCCGGTCGATCCGAACAAACCTTATGATATGCACGAAATCATCCAGAAAGTAATTGACAATAACCATTTTCTGGAGGTACAAGCACAATATGCACAAAATATTATTGTTGGTTTTGCACGATTTGGTGGCAAGCCTGTTGGATTAGTTGCCAATCAACCAGCCCACCTTGCTGGAGTACTAGATATAAACTCTTCTACAAAAGCTGCCCGTTTTGTACGGTTCTGCGATGCTTTTAATATTCCACTGGTTACCCTTGTTGATGTGCCCGGATTTTTACCGGGAACAAGCCAGGAATTTGGTGGAATCATAAAACATGGAGCAAAATTACTCTATGCATTTTCTGAGGCAACTGTTCCAAAAATTACAGTTATTACCAGGAAAGCATATGGAGGTGCATATGATGTGATGTCAAGCAAACATATTGGCGCTGATGTAAATTTTGCTTATCCTACTGCAGAGATTGCTGTTATGGGACCGGAAGGCGCCATCAATATTATCTACAGGAATAAATTTAATGAAGTGGAAAAAGCAGCTGCGGTTCAGGAATATCGCGAAAAATTTGCCAATCCGTACAAAGCAGCTTCTCTTGGATATGTTGATGAAATCATCAATCCGAAAGATACAAGGAGGAAAATTATTGAGGCGCTGGAAATGACACAAAACAAAAGGAAATCGAACCCGCCGAAAAAGCATGGGAATATTCCACTTTAATAAGATTTAATTGATATTCAGAATACTAATAGAGATTTTGTGAAAACAGAATCTCTATTTCTTTGTACCAACAAATCTTATAAACAGTTTCCTTCTTTAAAAGCTGTTTGTAGTTTGCCAAACTGCATCTTGTTTCAGCTTCAGTAATGAAATGAAATTCTTACTCTGTTCTCAAATTCTTCACCGGATTTTCATTTGCTGCTTTCAAAGATTGATATAGGACTGTAACCAATGCTATCAATATGATAAGGATTGCTGGTAAAAGGAAAAACCACAATCCGATGCTAATGCGAAAAGCATAATTTTTAAGCCAATTTTTTACAAGGATAAAAGCAATTGGCAAAGCGATAATAGTAGCGAACACAACTAACTTCATGTAATCTTTTGTAATTGTTTGGGTAATTTCAGATGCTGTCGCACCCAAAACTTTCCGAATGCTAATCTCTTTGTTTCTTTTTGTGATAGTAAAAAGTGACAGGGCAAATAATCCGAGACAAGCAATAAGAATTGCAATGATTGTAAATAACCAAATCACCGTAATAAATATCTGGTCACTTTTATATTGTTCATTGAAATGGTCATCGAGAAAAAAGTATCGAAACGGCATACCGGGATAAAAGGCTGACCATTTTGACTTTACAAAATCCATCACACTTGCGAGGTTTGTAGTATTTAATTTAAGCGAAAGATTTGTCCATGCCGCTTTATCTACCGGTTCAAATATCATTGGATTAAAATCATATTGCAAAGATCTCTGATGAAAATCTTGTACCACGCCAACAACCCTGCACGGAATAAATCCTGCTCCAGTTATTTCTTGACCCAGAAACTCTGAAGGTTTATTAAAACCGAATAATTTGGCTGCAGTTTCATTTACGAGAATACTCTCGACGTAAGAAGTATCGACGCCTCGCCTGTCAGTTGGATAAAAATTTCTACCGGCAATAATTGTAAGTCCATAAGAGGGTATGAATTCTTTATCAATTTCTAACATTCCGCAAAGTTTCTCCTCTTTATCATTTTTTAAAGCAAATTTTATTGTTCCCGAACCTCCTGAACCTGGCACACCACCTGATGCAGTAGCCGAAACAATCGACGGGTTTGACATGAGCTCATTTTTAAAGGCAGCGTTTACATGGATATAAGAACTATCGTATGTTGATGCCATCTGCAACACAAGTGTTTGACGGATATTAATTCCAAGTTCGCGGGTTTGCATAAACCGCAGTTGCCTGTAAAATCCAATTGCACCGGCAATCAGTATAATTGCAGTTGTGAATTGGATTATAACAAGTGATTTTCTGAGTACAGTTTTGTCTCCTGTCAATCCGGAAGAACTTTGCGAATTCTTAATAGCATGAATGGGTTTGAATGATGACAGCACAAATGCGGGATAAAATGCTGCAAGCAAGGTTCCAAGCAAAAGAAGCGTTACACCAAATATCCAGAATGGCCAGTCAGAAGCGTTCAATGTGCTGACCTCCCTTTGTAAGAGAACAGAAAATGAAGGCAATGTAAGTTTAAAAATAAGAATTCCCAGAAGTATGGCAGTTGCATTCAGGAGCAGCGATTCAGTGAGAAACTGGCGTACAAGCTGAAATTTCGTTGCGCCTATCACCTTTCTTGCACCTACTTCTCTGAAACGGTCAAGCGAAATTGCAGTAGAAAGGTTTATATAATTTATCCATGCGATAAAAAGAATGAGCAAAGCGGCAATTCCCAGGTATTTGAGATAAGTAAAGTTGCCATTGCCCTCCAATTCATAGTCATAGGGTGAACGTAAATGAATATCCTTTAGGCGCTGCAGAACGAAATTAACCTGATTGCCGTCTTGCTTCATACGCGCTCCCATATGACGTTCGGCAAATGAGGGTAGTTTTGCCTGTAAAGAAGTTGCATCAGTGCCGGATTTCATTAATACATAGGTATAGGAATGAGGCTGGGACCAAAGGGTATTTAATCCTTTAAACCGTTGAGTACGTTTATCAAGGTTGAGAAGAACGTTAAAATGGAGATGTGAATTGGCAGGAAGATCAATAACGGCACTTACTTCATAGTCCGAACCGTGCAAGGCATGAAGTGTTTTACCAATAGGATCAGTATTGCCAAAATATTTTTTCGCGGTTTCTTCCGTAATAACTGCATCATTCAACTCTTTTAAAGCAGTTGATGCGTTTCCTTTGATAAATTTAAAAGAAAAAATGCGAAAAAAAGAAGGATCTACGAGATAATTAGAAGAGTATTCCCCAATCATTTTATCCCCATAGGTTAAAATTTCACCCCCACTAAGACGTGCCGCCTCTTCAATTTCAGGAAAATCTTCTTTCAATGCAGGAGATAAGGCGGGATATGTACAGGCTAAAGCTTGATCCTTATCACCATTTTTCGCAATCACCATTGGTACGCGAAATATCCGGTCTTTATTCGGTTGGTCATCATCATAGCTATATTCAAACCTTAGGTAACTCGCAATTAAAAGGAATGCAGCTATCCCGACAGATAAACCAAAAACATTAATGGCAAAAAAGGTTTTGTTTTTCCTTAAGTTCTGCCAGGCGGTTTTGAAATAATTTCTGAACATAATGATAATACTATTTAATTCATAAATAAAAAATCAAATTGCCGGTATAGCCTGACACACAGAGGCTAAGCTACACCATGACCGGATCATCTAAAAACATCCGATGATAGAAAATGTTCATTTTATTGGTCGAAATAATTGGTTAGTTATCAGACGGATGGACAATGATATTTTGTGTAAATGAAGAATATACTCTTTTCAAAAGATGACTTCCTTTAGTTCTATAAATTTATTATTAAGGAACCGTTCTTTAACAAGAGAATTGTTCCATAGTACATCTGAGATTTAATATTCCGCGAAAAAGCCTCAAACTATTTGATAAATAACAATTTATTTATATTTTTGCGCGTCCAAAAAACTTGGATATTTAGAGTAATAATTTAAAAATTAGATGATTATGTTGAATCAGTATGAAACCGTCTTCATTTGTACTCCCGTTTTATCTGAGCCACAGGTAAAGGAGGCGGTAAAAAAATTCAGGGACATCATCACTTCCAACGAATGTGAAATGCTCCATGAAGAGAATTGGGGAATGAAAAAACTGGCCTACCCAATTCAAAAGAAATCTACTGGCTTTTTTCAGCTATTTGAATTTAAAGCCGATCCTTCATTTATTTCCAAGCTGGAAATTGAATTCCGCCGTGATGAACGTATTATTCGTTTTATGACCGTAAAACTCGACAAATATGCCGTGGAATACAGTACAAAACGTAAAAAAATTCAAAAAGAAAAAACAGAAAAGGAGGGATAAAAAATGGCACAAGGATCAAGCGAAATCAGGTATCTGACTCCACCGTCAGTTGAGATTAAAAAGAAAAAATATTGCCGTTTCAAAAAGAACGGGATTAAATATGTTGATTACAAAGACCCGGAATTCCTAAAAAAATTCCTGAATGAACAAGGTAGAATTTTACCTCGCCGTATTACCGGTACTTCACTGAAATATCAGCGTAAAGTTGGGCAGGCAATTAAACGCGCCCGCCAAATTGCTTTACTGCCGTTTGTAACCGACATGATGAAATAACAGGAGGAGAAAAAATGGAAATTATATTGACACAAGACGTTGAGCGTTTAGGAAGTAAAGATGATATAGTTGCAGTAAAAGATGGCTATGCAATTAATTTTCTGATTCCTCAGAAAAAGGCAATTGTCGCTACGGCTTCAGCAAAAAAAGTGCTGGCTGAAAACATTAAGCAACGTGCACACAAAGAAGCTAAATTAAAGGAAGAAGCTACTAAAATTGCTGAAAAACTGGCAAATAAGAAAATTTCTATTGGTGCTAAAACCAGTTCATTAGGAAAAATTTTCGGTTCAGTTAATACCATCCAATTAGCGGAAGCAATCAATAAGAAAGGTTTTGAGATTGACCGTAAACAAATTATTCTACCCGAAGACAGTATCAAAGAAGTGGGAAATTACACTGCTAAAATTAAACTTCATAAAGAAGTGGTTATTGAAATTGAATTTGAGGTAGTTGCCGAGTAATCAATAAAACAATACTCAATATTTTAAGGGTTTTCGAAAATTTCGGGAACCCTTTTTATTTGGCAGCAACGGTTTCTATCTCAATTAGAACACCCAGTGGTAAATCTTTTACGGCAAATGTAGCGCGGGCAGGAGAATTTTTTGTATAGAACTGTCCGTACACTTCGTTCATTGCTGAAAAGTTATTTATATCGCTTAACAAACAGGTTGATTTAACCACATCGGGAAATGAATATCCAGCAGCTTCAAGAATTGCGTCAATGTTTTTCATTACCTGTAAAGTTTGTTCTTTAATGCCGCCATCCACTATTTTTTTAGTTTCCGGATTGAGTGGTATCTGTCCGGAAATGTAGAGCGTATTGTTTACTTCAACTGCCTGGCTATAAGGCCCAATAGCTTCAGGAGCTTTTATTGTTTCTATAATTCTTTTCATAATTAAATTGTTTAGAAATTGTCATAATAACTTCGCTGTTTTTCCAAACGCAAATCCTTTAACATTGAGGCCTTAGCATTTATAGTAAAGCTATAACTTTTCATATAACCAAACGGAACAAAATTAAAAGACATTTGCCAACAATGTAAATCGCGACCCACATTAATCGTAGTATAAGCAAACTGACCCGCCGTAATATCCAGATTTGTGTTCATGGTTATATCCCATTTCGAGGTTAAACTTAAGCTGCCTCTTAAGCCAAGTGTTTGTGTTATTTTTCCCTTAGGCGCGCTTTTCGTAGGTCCTGAATAATTAAAACTATAATCGAAGCTAACATTCCAGGGAACATTGAATTCAGTATATTCGTTATAAATCGAAGGCTTAGTATTTTTTTCCAAGTTCTGTTCATCTGATATTCCACCTGAAGTCGATTGTTTTTTATTTTTTCCACTTTTAGAGTTAAAATTCATTCCAAATGAAAGGTTGGCCTGGGTTAATCTCCCCAGCTTTCCTAATCCACTTCTTTCATTCCACACATATTTGTTAATTCGTCTGTAATTCTCGTCAACCATGTAAGGGTCGATTATTGTTCCCATATTAACATTTACACCGGCAACAGTAGTTCTCGCACGAATACTAATTGTAGACAAATTCATTGAATCGGCAATTAAATCGTAGGATGAAGACAAACTAAGATTATCAATTAGTTTTACTTTTTTGGTTTTTTGCTGACCATTGGAGGTATTAGTGGTATCTTTCGTGTCCAGCACTTTCATTTCCAAATTATTATTTAAACCAAATGAAATTGATCCGGAGGCCCCTCGCGAGGGAGATCCCCCATAAATACCCCCGGCATTGGTATCAAAATATTGGAATGTGCTATCATTTACCTGAACCTGTTGCCAGTAACCATATCTTGATTTTCCAAAATCCGGACGGTAATTAAAACTTAGTGTTGGAGTCATTTTATGCCTGATTCCTTTAATTCTTGAATTTGGATTTTTAGGTACAAAAGTTCCGTAAATATTTGTAGATGCACTTAAAGAGTAACTATAATCGTAAACGCGGCTTAACCCTTCAATCGTATCTTTTTCAACGTGAGAAGGGACTCCCCTTTCGTCATAAAATACATCATCCGCGTAATATTTGTAACGATATTTTTTAAAGTACCATTTTTCGTTATAACCAAAACTCGGGCTAAAGTTAATGTAGTTAAATAAGTTAAAACTGGGAAAAGCAATAGGAATGTTATATTTTATACCGTTTTTCCATTCTCCCGGAAATTTCTTTTTGAACAGATCATATTCTTTCGCATCGATTGTATTCCTAATGTTAACCGTATAATTAATTCCGAATTTCTCGTAAAATTTCATCGGGCCGCTTCTGTTTTTCTTTCGTAATGGGTAAATCTTTGCCATACTAAATGTTAACTCTGGTAACGACAAAGAAATGGTTGTGTCAACAGAATTTTGTGAATGTCGTAAGTTAATCGACATATTAAAAGGCGTATTTTCAAAACGTCGGGTATATGCTATGCTTGAAGATTTTTGTGTCTGCAAATAATTATCCCTTGTAAATTGGCCTGCGTAAGAATTTTGCTTGTCATAACCATTGGTTGATAGATTCACACTGGCAGAAAATGTTCGGTTTGGATTTGATTCCTGAGCTTGACTATGAGTCCATGATACTTGAAATTGGGGTGATCGCGTATAAGTATCCGTTCCTGTTTCCCCATATTTATTCAACGTGTATTTAAAATTAAAGACACCACTAAATTTGTATCGTTTGCGGTAATTGGTTTTTGCCTGAATTGCCCAGGATCCTTTTGAATATATATCACTAAGAACTGCCAGATCAAAATAATCACTTGCTGCCCAATAATATCCTCCCTCACGCAAAAAGAATCCGCGGTTTTGTTCCTCTCCATATGTTGGGATTAAAATTCCTGAAGAATACGTAGGCGAATTTGGGAAATACCCGAATGGCAGAAAAGGAAAATAAATAGGGAAATCTTCAAGTACCATATAAGCAGGACCCGTAATTATTTTTTTATTTGAGATTACTTTAGCTTTTGAAAGTTGCAAATAAAAATGTGGGTGCTCTGCGTCACAAGTTGTGTATTTAGCTTTTTCAGTAATAAAAACATCCTTATCGATTTTTTTTGTACGATCGCTTAAAATGCGGCCCTCTCCCTGCTCTGTAACCACTTTAGTTATAAAAGCCTTTTGCGTGTCAAAATTATAACGCATTGTTTCTGATTCAAACTCTTCAGAACCTTGCTTAAAAAAAGGTTTTTGAACAAGGGTTCCGGTACTGTCCTGAATTCCTTTAGCAAAAATTTCTTTTGTCTCAAGGTTAAGCTCAATATAATAAGCTGTCAATTCTATTTCTTGATAAGTCACTTTTGCATTATTGTACAAATAAACTTCTTGGCCATCTAACGAAACGATGATTGAATCTTCTGCATTATACACAATCGGTGCTTCAATAACCTGTTTCTGTAAAGAATCGTGCACGAGTGTGTCAAGCGAAATGGTATTAACAGCAAATGTATCAATAGCTAAAATATCGTTCAACGACAATCCTGCATCAGAAGATTCCATTGCAGGTTCATTATGCTGAGGCATAGGAATTTTTTCATTTTCCTGAGCTAATAAAAAAAATGGAATCCCGACGAGAATATATGTTATTAATGTCCTGTACAAAATGTCTTCTGAATTATAATCGCCTTAAGGCTCGACAAAAATAAAAATAAGGGTTGTACAATAACGCTAAGAAATGTAAAATAATTTTAATATTTCTATTTTTGCTTGGAATACAGAAAACGAATAATGAAGAAGTTGGTATTTATTTTCCTGATTATTTACTTTAGCTGCATTTGCAGCACGACTTTATTTAGCAAAAATTTTAGTTCACCTGATAAAAATGACTCGCAAGTGGCAGTTGTTGTTATTGACCCGGGACATGGGGGAAAAGACCTGGGAGCTTCGGTAGGTAAAGCAAATGAAAAAGATATCGTCCTTGACATTTCTTTAAAACTGGGTGAAAAAATAAATTCGGCATTTCCAGATGTAAAACTGATTTACACCCGGAAAAGTGACGTTTTCATTCCTCTCTATGAACGTGCCGCTATTGCTAACCAAAATAAAGCAGACCTTTTTATTTCTATTCATGTCAACTATGTGGAGCAAACTTATGTAAAAGGAGCCGAAACTTTTGTATTAGGGCAGTACCGAAGCAAAGATAATCTTGAAGTGGCAAAAAAGGAAAACGCTGTAATCTTACTGGAAGACAATTATAACACCACATACGAAGGGTTTGATCCTAATTCCCCGGAATCTTACATTATGTTTGAGCTGGTTCAGGATGAATACCTGGAACAAAGTGTTGCATTCGCTTCTGATATACAAGAGCAGTTTCGTGAAATCGCTGATCGTGCCGATCGAAGTGTAAAACAAGCTGGGTTTATCGTTCTTCGCAGAACGACCATGCCTAGTGTCTTGGTTGAGGTAGGTTTTATCAGTAATGCTGAGGAAAGAAAATTCATGCTAAGTGAAAATGGCCAAAACGAACTGGCAAATGCAATTTTTAATGCATTTTCCGAGTATAAAAAGAGGATTGAAGACAAAAGCCGCTTTGCAATAAAAACAGAAACTCAAACAAGACACAATTAAACAAACAAATAAAAATAACAGAGTAATTGAACCTAAAGAGAATATTACCTATTCTGTTCAGATAAGTGCTTCCAGCATAAAATTAAAGCCAACTGCCTTTAATTTCAAAAAGGAAAAGAATGTATTCAGAAAAAATTACGGAAATTTATACAAATACTTTTCAGGATCATTTAATACTTATGAAGAGGCAGTATCCGAAAAAGAAAGAATTGCAAAGAAATTTCCCGACGCATTTGTTGTTGCTTTCAGGAATGATGAATTAATTTCTGTTAAAATGGTACATGAAAACTAAAATTAACAGGCAAAATACCTAATTTTACCATTAAACAAAATAATACTGATCGGCAAAAGGCCAAAAATAGAAGAAGCTAATAACCACCGGAATCCAAAAAGTCAAGAAAAGATGAAAATATCAAAATACACAAAATTAGGACTATTGATTGTAGCATCTTTAACCGTATTAATTTGGGGTTTAAGTTATTTAAAAGGAAATGATTTCTTCACAAGTAATGATAGTTACTTTGTAATTTATGACCGCGTTGACGGATTGCTTGAATCAAATAAAGTTACTCTAAATGGTTACCAGGTAGGACAAGTTCAAAAAATACAATTTACCTCCGACAATAGTGGAAAATTACTGGTTACTTTGCTTCTGGATTCCAAGTTTAAAATTCCAGTAAATTCAGTAGCACAAATTATTAGCAGCGATATTATGGGGACCCGTTCGATTCGGATGGTGCTGAGCAAAAGAAATGAATATTATACTTCAAACGATACCATTCCGGGAGCAGTGGAAGCCGATTTAAAAGAACAGGTTAGTGCACAGGTTCTTCCCCTTAAAAACAAAGCAGAACAGTTGTTGAGCACACTGGATTCTGCAGTAACAGTGCTTACAGTGATTTTTAATGAAGACGCTAGAAAAAATCTTTCGGAAAGTTTTAAGAATATTAATCAAACCATTGAGAATATTGAAAAAACGAGTGCCGATCTTCAGGAAATTGTTTCTACAGAAAAAGGTGGCATACAACAAATTGTACAAAATGTTGAAGAAATAACCGCTTTATTAAAAAATAATAAGGATGAACTGGACAATACCATTAAAAACCTTTCGGTGTTTTCTGATTCAATCTCGCAGATTTCCATTTCACCTATCGTGACAAATATTTCAAAAGCATCGGAAGAAATTCTTTCTACGCTTGAAAAACTGAACAGCGACGAAAGTACAGCAGGATTATTACTAAGTGATACCAAATTGTATGAATCAATAACTGCACTTTCAAATAACTTAAGTTATTTAATTACCGATATTCAGGCAAATCCCAAACGTTACCTGCAATTCTCAGCTCTCGATTTTGGAAAAGAATACTATATCAATACTTCTGGTGATCTCACAGCAAAAAATATTCAATTTAAAGTACATCTTGTTTCAACAGAGACCCAGATACCTTTAAATTCAGATATTTTCAAAGGTCTGGGAGATGTGGAAGAATATTATGCAAGTGGGGCATATTCCTATTTGTTGGGAGCAACAAGCTCCTATTCAGAAATTGTAGAAATACAGAAAAAAGCGAGACAGGAATTTCCTGATGCCACCATAGTAGCATTTAAGAACGGAAGGTTAATAAAATTAGAAAAAGCACTAAAATCATTAAGGTAAAACCTTTAATTTTTGGTATAAATTTTATTTTGAAAACAAATAACCCACCACTACCAACCAGTTATTCTATTAAATTTCAATAATTTAAAATTACTGCACTGATAATCAATGATTTAATTATTTTTAAAAATTAATATTTTTTAATTGCCTGAAATAGAAAACAATATAATTTATCTTTACAAATCAATATAAATTTAATTTTTTTTTTAACTTTTTTTTCGCAACTTTTGCTGTTGGGAATTAGTTTTGGAAATATTTTGTAGAACCTCAAAAACCTTAAATCTTAATGAGCGAAGAATACAAATCTGCATGGGAGAAGTGTCTTAACGTGATTAAAGATAACGTACCAAGCAGTAGCTTTAAAACTTGGTTTGAACCTATAAAACCGGTAAAACTTCATGATAAAGTTCTTACCATTCAGGTTCCGAGCGCATTCTTTTATGAATACCTCGAAGAACAGTTTATTGATATCTTAAGGCGTACCCTTCGCATGGTTTTAGGTAACGGGGCAAAACTGGAATATAACGTTGTGATGGAAAACAAAAACGGAAATGAACCTTACACGGTTAGTTATCCTACTAACAATAACTCGAAAATTCAAAACAATCCATTGACCATTCCACTTAAGTCGGAAGAAAAAACCACTATCAAAAATCCGTTTGTTATTCCCGGGATTCAAAAATTACAAATCGATCCTCAGTTAAAACCCGATAATACATTTGAAAATTTTATTGAAGGAGATTGTAACCGTTTGGCAAGAAGCGCTGGTTTTGCAGTAGCGCAGAATCCTGGAGGAACTGCATTTAACCCGTTAATGATTTACGGTAATTCGGGTCTTGGAAAAACTCATTTGGCACAGGCTATTGGTATAGAGGTAAAAGAACGTTTCCCCGATAAAATAGTTCTTTATGTAAATGCGAATAAGTTTCAAACTCAATATACGGAAGCAACCAGGAATAATAACCGGAATGATTTTCTCCATTTTTATCAAATGATTGACGTCTTAATACTTGATGATGTTCACGAATTTGCAGGTAAAGAAAAAACACAGGAAACATTTTTCCATATTTTTAACCATTTGCATCAAATGGGGAAACAATTGATTTTAACATCTGATAAGCCCCCAATTGAGTTGAAAGGAATGGAACAGCGACTTTTGTCGAGATTCAAATGGGGATTGACTGCCGACTTACAGATACCCGATTTTGAAACCAGGATGGAAATTCTGCGTCGCAAAGTTTACAAAGATGGAATTACACTTTCAGATGAAGTTCTGGAATATATTGCATCGCACGTTTCAAACAATGTTCGGGAACTTGAAGGTGCTTTGGTTTCCTTGTTGGCGCAATCAATGCTAAATAAACGTGAGATTACGCTTGAACTGGCTGCCAAGCTTATCAACAAGCTGGTAAAAAATTCAAAAAGAGAGCTTTCTATCGAATATATTTCAAAGGTAGTGTGTGATTATTTCAATATGCCGGTTGATGTACTACAAGCAAAAACAAGAAAACGTGAAATTGTTCAGGCAAGGCAGATTGCTATGTATTTTTCAAAGAGCCTCACAAAATATTCGCTGGCCAGTATTGGGGCCCAAATAGGAAGTAAAGATCATGCTACTGTGCTTCATGCGTGTAAAACGGTAAACAACCTAAAAGACACCGACAAGAATTTCAGGCAGTATGTGGAAGATATTGAAAAGAAACTGAAAATGTAATTTGAAAGCATCCTTCATCGGATGCTTTTTTTTCGACTATATGTACTATATCATCGCATGCATTTTATCCTCCACCTCCATTTTCATTATATTTCGTTGGGCAAAAAAATTTTCGTGTCAACTGGTCAACCTTATTTCACTTAACTATTTGTTTGCTGCATTATTCGGGTATGTTTTTATTCTTAAATTTCAAATAGCCAATTTTCCATCTTCGCCTCCGTGGATGATAGATGCAATTATACTTGGAACATTTTTTATGGTTTTGTTCCTGCTTATTGGATATTCATCACAAAAGGCTGGTATTGCAATAACTACTTTGTCCAATAAACTTTCACTGGTATTTCCGGTTTTGTTTTCCTTAATTTGGTTTCGCGAAAAAATAGATTTTATTAATTATGTAGGACTTGCCGGTGCTTTTACAGCAGTTGGACTAACCTTGTATCGAAAAGAAATTAATCGTACTAACCTTGTTTTTGTTCTGCTGCCATTAATCATTTTTATAGGAGGTGGGGTTACTGACTCACTGGTAAAATATGCACAGGCAACCAGTATTCCGCAAGAACAATCAGGAATTTACACTTTTACTGTCTTTTTAATTGCATTTTTCGTTTCTATTGTTCCAGTTGTCATTAAAAAATCGTGGAGAGACCTACTACAACCCTCTACCCTGCTTTTGGGTCTTTTGCTGGGAACAGTTAATTTTGGTTCGTTATATTTTCTGATCAATGCATTGAATAAAAGTAATATTGGCAGTTCACTTGTGTTCGCGATAATAAACATGTCAATTGTTTCACTTTCTGCTGTTTTGGGAAGAATTTTATTTAAAGAGAAATTAAGTAAAATTAATTTGGGAGGCATTCTACTTGCAATAGTCAGCTTATATTTATTATTAAAATGAATGACATTTATAAAACCATAGAAAAAGAAAGTCAGGGATATTTTAAAGACAAAGGCAGCAAATTTCAGGCGTTTCTTTATCCGGTTAATGATGAAGAAGAAATTAAACAGATTTTAACCCGTATAAAAAAGGAACATCACAGCGCAAGACATCATTGTTATGCTTGGCGCTTGGGAACGGAAACAATTACTTATCGGGCCAACGATGACGGAGAGCCATCTTCAACAGCCGGAAAACCGATTCTTGGACAATTACAAAATTTTGAAGTAACACAGGCTTTATTGGTTGTTGTCCGATATTTTGGAGGCACCTTACTTGGAGTTAGCGGATTAATTAATGCCTATCGTACTGCTGCTGCCGAAGCATTAAAAAACGCTTCAATTATCGAAAAGCTTATTGAAAACGAATATTTTCTCGATTTTACATACAATGAGTTAAACGAAGTTATGCAAATTATCAAACAGGAAAACCTGAACATTCTTCAGACATGGTTTGAGCAAAAATGCAGATTACTTTTTTCCGTCAGAAAATCAGAATCAGAAAAAATTGAACAGATATTTCAAAGTTTTTATGGTGTTGAGATCAGCAGGAAAAGTGATCATTAAAAATTGGTATCATGATGCACCTTTGTTAATAAAATGATGATAACTACACTTTCAATATTCGAAAAATATTTTGCAAAGCAACTAATTTTGAAATCATGATGAAACACAAAAACAAACGGTTCATTTATTTAAATGAAGCATTTCATTTCTACGATCCATTATTTGCTAATTTCCAGTGTTTCGTCAGTTTACTTATAACATTTGTAAATAAATCACGAAATGAAAAGGTATTTCAACCTTTTCATTTATTTAAAAACCAACATCCGGAAAAAATGTTGGTTTTTTTTTGCTGTATAATTGGAGCATCAGTTAAACTGTCGACAAATTTTTTGTTTAACCAGCAAAAATTAAGTTCTGCCTTCGTAAAGCGACTACCCGTACTTACAGAAAAAATCAATTAAACAAATCACAAATGAAAAAGGATCTAATTTCAATTACAGATTACTCAAAAGATGAATACCTGAAAATTATGGATTTAGCGGCGGAATTCGAGGCAAACCCAAATCAGGATTTACTGAAAGGAAAAGTTGTTGCATCCCTTTTCTTTGAGCCATCTACGCGGACGAGACTGAGCTTTGAGACTGCTATCAGCAGACTTGGTGGCCGGATAGTTGGCTTTGCCGATCCGGATAGTTCAAGTGCTACAAAGGGAGAAACATTGCACGATACAATAAAAATGGTTAGCAATTATGCCGATCTTATTGTGATGCGTCATCCGCTGGAAGGAGCTGCACGTTATGCAGCGGAAATATCACCGGTTCCTGTAATTAATGCCGGTGATGGGGCTAACCAGCATCCAACTCAAACATTGCTTGATATGTATTCCATTCTAAAAACACAAGGTACTCTGGACAACATTAATATTTTTATGGTAGGCGATTTAAAATATGGCAGAACCGTGCACTCATTAATCATGGCTTTGTCACAATTTGAAAACCCCATTTTCAATTTTATAGCACCAAAAGAATTGCAGATGCCGGAAGAATATAAATTGTATTTGCGCGAACAGGGAATAAAATACTTTGAACACATGGAATTTACTGATATTATAAACGAAGCAGATATCATTTATATGACACGTGTTCAGAAAGAACGATTTTCAGATCCTATTGAATATGAAAAAGTTAAAAACGTTTATATCCTGCGTAATTCAATGCTTAAAAACACAAAACCAAATGTTAAGATTTTGCATCCCCTACCCCGTGTAAACGAAATACATACTGATGTTGACAAAAGTGCAAAAGCTTACTATTTTGACCAGGCACGTAACGGAGTTTTTACCCGTGAAGCAATTATTGCCCACACCATGAACCTTAAATAAAACAACCATGAGCGACGATATCAAGAAAAAACTCAAGTTAAAAGTAAGTGCAATAAAGGAAGGAACGGTAATCGATCATATACCGGCACAAAGTCTTTTCAAAGTAATTACAATTTTAGGGCTTGATTCAATTGAGAATCAGATAACCTTTGGAACTAATCTCGACAGCGGAAAACTGGGATCAAAAGCAATTATAAAAGTTTCTGATAAGTTTTTTGAAGACGACGAAATCAACAAAATTGCATTGATTGCGCCAAATGCAAAGTTAAATATAATTCGCGACTATGAGGTTGTAGAGAAAAAAGTAGTGGAGATTCCCGAAACGATAACAGGTATTGTGAAATGTTTTAATCCCAAATGCATTACCAACAACGAACGGATAACTACCAGCTTTAAAGTGGTCGATAAATCACCGGTTTCACTGAAATGCAAATATTGCGAGAAAATTACAAGCAACGAACAAATAAGAATGTACTGACACAGTTTTTTTATATATTTGCCGACGCAAAAAAAACAGGGATTTAAACAAAAATACTGTTCTGAAGTTCTAAAAAATTATTGCCCGGATGGTGGAATTGGTAGACACGCTAGTTTCAGGGACTAGTGGCCGTTAGGCTGTGCAGGTTCGAGTCCTGTTCCGGGCACTTCGATATAATTGTTATATTTTATTCTAATAATTTCAATCAATTTTCGTATCAAACTTAAGGTGCCTTATTAGATATTCGATTTTACAGGAAATTATTTACACCATTCTATTTTATTGTAATAAAGGGTAACCTTTCCGTCAAAAACAGAATTTTATAGTAGAAGGACGCAAAAACCATACTGTATTTACCATTCTTACTATATATGAAATTTTCATGTATAGGTCTAACTTAAATTTATCGCTATGGTTTCCAAATCTCTTATGCTTGTAATATTATTTGTCATAGCATTTGGGATAGACACAAATAATGCTAAAGACAAATCTTATCGTTGTCCATGTGAATGTATCGAATTATTAACAGGTGCATATGATGCTATTATGGAAGTTTCATATTGCGATTTTCAAGGAGTTTGGGAAGCTCCTCAAGGATTGAAGGACCAGTTTGAAGATCTTCAAAATTGGTGTAGTAAAAGAAATAAACCGTTAAAATCAAAAACACCAGAAATTATTGAGGAGATGTTGGAGACAATTAATAAAGCAATAGTAGGTGAAAGCCAAACTATAAATGGCAAAACCATTGTAATAAATGATCCTGCACCTGATTGTGCAATAGAAGCGTTATTAAACCTGCAAAATTTATTATTGTATGGTTGTCCGGTTCAAATCATTAATTAATTACATACCTATAATCATTTCTCTTGGGCGCATTAATTATTAATTTTAGTCACAAAACCGTTCAGTTTCTGGATGGTTTTCTTTGTTACTTGCAATTAAGTTATGTAAAGTGAACATAACATTGATTCACAGCAACTTAAAAATTTGACTGAATTAATTCTTTATTTTGAATTATTCGCAGTTTCTTAATATAAAATATTAAAAAGTGTAATAAAGATTTTGTATCTTTGAAGTGCATTGGTCAATCCTGACCAATTGTGTGTTTGGGGGTTAACATTTGAAAGGAGGCTATTGAGTCTCCTTTTTTCTTTTTTCTGATCAGTTTTTAATTTACAAACCAAACTATAAATTGGTGAAAAACCGGTTTAAATAACTGAATAAAAAGGATTCACTATTAGTCAATTTTCATTTATTTTTAATATAAAGAAAAATATAGGAGGTAATTCCTGTAATAAACACAAGCCAGAACTCCTGTGAAAAACCTATTCACAAACTATAAATCTTGAAGTTATTATGCCGAAATTGAAAGAAATAGGCGACACTTTAAATTTATTTTCTTGATTTTTGAGATTTTGAATTTAATATTTCTTTCAAAAAATGAGCGGGAAACGGGGATCGAACCCGCGACCCTCAGCTTGGGAAGCTGATGCTCTACCACTGAGCTACTCCCGCATTTTGCCTGCAAATTTAAAAATAAATCTTTTGGTTATACTAACGATAATAACCAAGATGTAATGATTTTTTTATTACGTATTTTGTTTAATTATCATTTATAGATTGATTAAAGACATAAAAATGATTTGTACTGAAGTACGCCATAGATTCAATTTTTTTCCATCCTTATTAAAATGATACAAATGGTGTTCCTTGAGATTTAGATTAATTCCGGTTTTTTTATGATAATTTGTAAAATTTTTTACGTTTAATATCAATTATTTACTGTTCTAATTTTCATTTAATATTAATAGGTTAAGAGCCTTTTTAGATCATTACCTAATAATAATATCTTATTGACCGATTGGTCATTCTTAACATTTATTTAACCTGAAAAATATTGTAATTTCAAAAACAGGTTTTATTTTTGACCAACCGTTCAGTCATAAAAATAAGATTATGTCACCACGAAGTGCAAAACAATTTGACGAAATAAGAAAACAGAAAAAGAAATTAATTCTGGACACTGCTTTGGAGCTTATTTGCAGACCAATGGATTCCATGCAACTTCAATTAGCCAGATTGCAAAAAAAGCACGAATATCCAAAGGTTTGATTTACAACTATTTTGAAAGCAAAAACGACATCTTAAAAGAAGTGATCGACGAAGGATTCCAGGAAGTTTACGTTCTTAATGACTCCCGATCATGAAGGAGTTCTTTCTGATGAAGAATTCGTCGCATTTATTGAAAAAAGTTTTGATATGGTTAAAAAGGATCTTCAGCACTGGAAACTTTTTTACTCTCTTATGCTACAACCAACCGTTGCCGAAAATTTTGCTGAAAAGTACGCAAAAGCTGCCGAGCCATATTTTAAAGTTATGTATGAATTTCTTGCCAGCAAGGGGGCTGTTGATCCCGAAGGTGAC